>CAYHAA010000011.1:0-108810 GCA_964354495.1 uncultured archaeon
CAACAGAATGGTCAATATCGTGGTCTACATCATGTTCAACCTCATGAGCGTGCTCAGTAAATGCAGAAAACACTCTCCCCAGGAAAAACATGCCAAAAGTGTAGAATAGACCTGCAATCAAGACACCGAATGAAATCTCTCTCAACAGAGACGCAAGTGCCACAAGATCCTGCATAGCAATCGACCACTCAGTATGCTGGAAGGTGAGCCAAGCATCCAGATACTTGCGTAATTATACTCGTGAAACCAAATAAACCTGAGCGGGTGTTTGTAACACAGGCGGATCAGAAGCTCAGTGGCGAATACCATCCTTTTTCCGCGCGCCAATCTCAAAGACCCAGAATTCTAGTTTGCGATATCACTATACACATTATTCGATTTGAGTGACCTACCTTTCGGGTTTTGATTACTCCTCTTCATCATCTTGCCTTTCAAAGATGAAGACCCTATTTGAAAAGCTAGGAACAGGACTAGAGGTAGAAAGATCATGTATGCCATGTAGAAATAACTGTACCAATGATAGAAAGCTATCCACATTATGTATTCTGCACCTGAAAAAACAGTTATCGCAAGGACAAGGAGAACACCTGATTGTTCTATTAGTCCAACAGCTCTCTTCTTCCATATAGGTCTAAATTCAAGGATATCGCCAAGGATACGAATAATCAGTGCTGTGGCTGCAAGGGGCATTGCAACGATTTGCATCCATGCCAATATGATGCCCCATCGTGCCCCCAATTGTCGCTGGTAATTTATGATGTTGTCCATAACGTTATTGTCGATTCCATTGACGAGAATGATCGTGAGAATGATGATCAAAAAGACTGAGCTAACTATTGCATCAATTAATGCTTCTACTCGTGTTCGTTGTCCAAAAATCATCTTTGAGTCCAGCCTCTTTATCATTAACCTTCGATAGGGAAAATAGAAAACGAATAGAACTCCAGCAATAGCTATCCCAAATATGAGCAAACCAATCCAATTGTAAAACTCCGAGGACCGAAAACTAAAAGACGCATTATCGAAAGTGACATAGATCTGGGGTAGGTTATATACAACGATCCAACCAACCGTTTTTGCATACAGCCTCCCCATAGTGCTGGGCAAACGCGCTAGTAGCTCTGCCTTATCCGCGCTGGATTCTTCTTTCTCTCTCGCAGGGATTGTTTTGGGCTCATCTTGAGTCTTCCACCACAAATTCTGAGTGCCTGTTACAATATTAAAAAGCAATATTGAGCCATAACCCAGAATGAAGAGTAGAAGGACTGGACTGAGATGCGCTAGGATAGAGAAAGAATACCACGAATAGTGGAATATCCAAAAGGCGGATGCATTTAGTCCTACGATCAATGCTAGATTGATAGCAAATTGCTTTCGAGAATTCCTGATAGGATCTCTATCATCTCTGAATGTCACAGCTCGATAATATATTCTGGCTCCCAGTAGAATGCAAACTGGAACTCCCCAAAACATGAGGAAGAAGGGGCTGTTTCCAAGGAGTGATGCAATAAGAAATAGAACGATACCAACAAATGAGGTCAGAGCATCGAGCCTTAGTATATTGATACCTGCTTCCGGAATCGAATTTTCGGGTAGTGTTACAAAATTCTGAAGAGAGGACCATTCTCGATAAGCTCTCCGCCAGAGTCTCGTCTTATTCCACTTCAAGTTGAGTGATCGAAGGAATAGCGCACATGTTACTAATGCTGCCTGAGAGATAGGGATCAAAAGTGTCCAGAGAGGTATGCCAATAGGACCTACGATTTGCGTAAATAACGATGCAATCAGTATCCAAAACCACGATTGAATGCTTGTCACTAGAAAGAATGAGAAATAACTCACTGTACGGTCCTCATGAGAGATTGGAGTAAGTTGTCGCCGTGCTTGCTGCACTGGTTCTTGCTGGGCAATTCGCTGTGACTCTGGCATGATCTCTGATGGAATTATCTCTTTGGGGATAGTCTCGGGGAGCATCGAGTATTTGTATTCATTTGCAACCTCACCGGGCGCTCCAAATTGAGCCACCACTTTCTTTGCTGATTGGGCGGTAATCTCCCCATCACCTTGATCTCTGGCAGATTCATGCATATACGATCGCAATTCGCTAATTACATCATCAGCAATTGAATCTGGCAACTTCTCTCTGACCAAAACAAGGTATTCTTCTATGATTATTTCTCCCTCATTATTCATTTGAGACCCGCCTCCATGAAGAGTTGTGCCAGTTGGTCGTTCAAGCTTTGCCATGATTTGACCATCCTTCTTAGTATTCTCCTACCATCCCTTGTCACAAAATAGAGCCTGCGCCTCTTTCCCGATGCATCTGACCATCGGCCTTCCAGAATGCCTCTCTTCTCCAGGCGTCTCAGGAGTGGATATGTCGTACTTGGCTCTACCTGCAGACTCTCATAGGGCTCTTGACTCAGCTTCTTCATGATGTCGTAGCCATATGACTCGCCTTCAAGAATGATGGTAAGGATTGCTAGAGAAAGGGCACCCCTCCTGATTTCAAGTGACCAGTGTTCATATTCTCCTTCTGGATCCGTCTTTAGTTCTTCATCAGCCATGAGTCCCCTTCCCCAGCAGAGGCATGTGGACTAGTATGTATAACGATATAGTATGTGGCACGATATATCATTTGTGGTTTTCTCCTTTTTCGACATCCCCGAAACATCTTAATATGGCGCAATAACAATTCGCCCTCTAGGGTGTTTGCATTGAGTATCATTCAACATATCGCTTCGCTCCTCGATGAGATTGAAATCAAGTACGAAAAAGAAGAGAGTGCCCTGCTAATGCATTGGAAGACCGAGCATTTTGAAGACCTGAAGATCAAGATCATCTCGAATAAGGACGAATCATGGGCCTACATAGTGGCACCGTTCACCAACTTCTATCAAGTCGAGGAAACCAAGAGAATGAAACTTGCATATGACATGCTCAAAGAGTCATGGAATGCCAATGGCGTGAAATACGCCATTGATGACGATGACGATATAATTGTCATTGCAGAAACAAATGACACCGATTTGACCGGCGAAGAAATCAAGGTTCTTGTGGGTCATGTGGTCCATGCATGTGATACTCTCTGGAAAATCTACCCTAGTTAGGATGGCCGCGTGAATCTGTCGCTCCGACCTGATGTCTAAACACCTCGAACACGGTCTCCATATTCGTTACTTTGATAAGCTCCCTTCTCTGCGTAGACATGGTGTTGGACATGAGTGCTGCGAACCCAGAGCCAAGATTCCCGCCAGAGAAGCGAGAAAGGCTTGTTCTGATACTTCACCCGCAGCGCGCCTCGTCCATTTTCTACTACGTTTTCAGTGTGGCTCTCTTTATTGTTGGCCTCATCTTTATGGTTCTGACATCCTACGGAACAATCTCAAGTGATGTTCTCTCGTGGTCGCTCAGTTCAGCTGCTATGATTTTTGGTGTCTTCCTCTTCATTGGAGCCGAGAGCAGACACCTCTTCACTCTATACATCATCACCACCTGGAATGTCCGGGTTCGAAGAGGAATTATCCGACGCCGGACCACTCGTGTCTTTTATGATGAAATTGTCGAATGTCGGGCGACTAGTGGCCCCGAAGAAAAGAGAGTTGGAATGGGAGAAGTAGAAATCCACACAGCTGCTGACAAAGATGGTCCAGCACTAGTTTTCGATGAAGTGCACAATCCCGATGGTGTAAAAGAGATAATCTCGAGGTTCATGCAGACTATCCCAACTCCTTTGCCTTGGAAACACCTAGAGAGAACCTAGAAAACAACGGGCGCTCCTACTTTGAGCCATGTCGAGAGGCCTTCGATTGCTCCTCGGGACAAATCTATAAAGATATGTACTCATAATCATCAATGACTAAACAAGAAAGAGGTCGGAGATGCGGATGGTGGCTAGATTCACCATTAGGTACATAGATTCGGATGGCGAAAGATATCAGGTCGAGAAAGATGACTATCACCCCGAAATCGACCTATCCGACCTTGCAATAGAATCGTTGAGTCTCGAGCCCGTTGGTCAATCTCCCCGTCTTGAGAAACTGACCCTGAACACGAACCACATCACGAACATCGACTTGGCGCCGCTCTCTACCTGCTACCGGCTGAAGATGCTCAGCATATCGTCGAATCGGCTCAATACCATTGATTTGCAGCCTCTGAGCAGGTGCAAGGAACTTGAGGCGCTCGAGCTCTCTGATAATCTTCTGGAGAAGATTGATCTCTCACCTCTGAGTGACTGCAGGAACCTGAAGTGGCTATACATAGCGGATAACCGACTTCAGGAGATTGATCTCACACCTCTCAATGGTCACTCCAAGCTACAGTATCTCGTGTTGTCAGGCAACAAACTCTCGAGCATTGATCTATCTCCACTGCAAAACTCCCCCGACTTGCGGTATCTACATTTGAACGAGAACTCACTCAAATTCGTGGACATATCAGTGCTATTCCAATGCGAGCAGCTCGAATCACTGGTTATCGACAGTGACGTGTCTATAATTGCCAACCACAAATTGAGGCACCTCTCCTGTTTTCCTGAGCCAATTAGTGAGATACTCGACAACATAGATTGGCTCCATGAATCAAGTGAGAGGTACAAGACAACATAGATAGTTCTATATTACCAGCATTGAACAAGACGCCTAGTCAACGACTTACATGTGGTTCGGCGGACTCCGCAGGATCGCCAGTAAGTCCGCGAGAACTCTCCTGCGGCAACGAGCAACATCCTAAGGTTGGGTGATGACCTAGGTGACAGACATCCACATCGATTACAGGATTGAGAATGGAATAGAACTCTATATGCAAGTGGATTCGTCTGTCGGAGTGCTAGACATGAGCGGTCGAAATATCGTGGAAGTAGACCTGAGCCCATTATCCGACTGTAGTAACCTTCGAGAGCTGGACCTTACAGGCAACTGGCTCCCCTCTCTCGATTTGGAGCCCCTCGGGGAATGCTATAGTCTTGAGCGACTTCGCCTAGGTTCCAATCTTCTTACGTCAATCTTGCTTTATCCTCTATCACAGTGCACGAACCTAGTATCGCTCTCGCTTGCAATAAACAAGATAGACCGCCTTGATCTCGGTCCATTGGCAAAATGCCTACAGCTTGAGGAACTAAATCTGCAATCGAACGTTCTCCATCAGATTGATCTCTCTCCTCTCAGCTCCAATTTCCTATTGCGATTCCTCAGAGTCGACAGTAATGAGATTCTGACTATCGACCTTGACCCGTTGAGCCATTGCTCGCATCTTCAGGAGCTTTTCCTTGAGAAGAATCAGATTGGCAGTCTGAATCTCTGGCCGCTTAACAAATGCAAGAATCTTGAAGGTCTTTGGCTAAGAGAGGCGGGAGTTCATAGTATCGATTTGTTGCCTCTCAGAGGGTGTGAAAACCTTCTTTGGTTGGACTTGAGTGAGAACCAGCTGAAGACAGTCGATATCAGTCCACTCTACTATTGCAGCGACCTCGAGTCGTTCATGATTGACGAAGAAGTGCCTTTGGTGGCCGAAGCTGCCCTACAGGCTAAGGAGTGGAATCCCGCCGTCGCAGCTGTTCATTCAAGGGTCTTCTGGATAGGTGCTCAGTAGGTCATATCTCGGTGACACTAGCTCTAATCTTGCTACTCTGCTGCATACAATTCGTGAGTTCAATGACGAGTCCGGATGAGATTGCTGCAAGAACAACACTCCGAATAGCAGGTGTGTTCCAGGAGATTCGAGATAGCTGGATTCGGAGGCTTGATTCGTACTACAATCAGATTGAGTCGCTACTGGAAGGCCAGTGGTTTGACTCACAAGACATAACTGGCATAATTCGCGAGTCACGGCTGGCATCCAGAGAGGCTATTGACGGACTTGGAAATGATCTAAGCTCAGAACTTATTCATGCTTCAAATGGGATTATCACACGCTACGAAGCAGAGAGAGCATCGCTTCAGGAGGAGATTAATGACATTCGTAGTTCCTTGACCCGCGCTCTCTCTGGCGACGCAAATGACATCCGGCGTGAAAATGAAGCCCTTCGTTTTGCACTTACCTCTGTTCCTGAGTATGGCCTTCTGGAAGTCATTCGCAAGAACCGTCGTTCGTCATATGACCAACTTGCAGATGAGACCGGGATGAGCAAGGCAAGACTGAGGAAGCTCGTGGGCGAGCTGATTCCTCGAGGCTATGTGGCGTTGGACAAAAAGACCAAACCACACTCCATCATCTTTCTCTCCTCGCCCTGGTCTGGACGTCAACCTGAGATTCAAGACACCCTAGATGTAGAACCTGAGCGCTGCAAATTGCAGAGTCCACTACCTCATCCTTAGAGAATCTGCTGAGTTTCAGAATTCGCCTGTATCCATAATCCGACGCTTCTCATATCGATCTACAGAATGGTCACCAAAAGAATTCATGGACTAACGGAATAGGTTCTCAGATTGCTTCCGGAGGATTTGGCAAGCAGATCCTTCGCCCTCGTCAAATGCTGCCCCACGTATGATAACTGCAGGAACACCCTCACTTGATTGCCCCATGACGAGCTCTGATGCAGCCGCCAGTTGATCAGCCAAGCAGACAAGTGAAGACCTTAGTGCACGGCCGTGTAGGTCCGTCTTTCCTGCATTCTCAACAAACGGAGACATGCCGGCCAACCCAATGGCTAGATTCACCGCACCCTTGCGCCAAGGCCTTCCCTGCGTGTCAGTCACAATTATTGGGACATCGAAACCATACCTACTCGATATCTCATCATGAATACGTTTCGCTGAGACATCAGGGTCTTTGGGTAATGCAATGATTGAGCCAAGAGGAGCATTGCTCTCATCCACCCCCGAGAAATCAGTGATGATACCTTGCTTGGTTCTTGTAACAAGAATCGGATGATCACGAATAACTTCATCAGCCTCCCTGAGAGCTGCCTCCACACTGCTTGGCGAATGTCCTGTCCGTTCGGCAATCAGAGTTGCCTGTGGTGATATCTCAATTTCACTCGAATTGTACAGACTCCCCTCTGCAATCGATATCATCGAATGCGTTACGACTACTATGTCCCCTGCTTCTAGTTGAATACCGTTTCTCCTTATCGCATTCATGAGCAAACCAGCTACATCATCTCCTTTCTTGACAAGCGGTATTCCGTGTAGCGGTATCAATTCAATCCTGCTTTTCATCATCCGAAGCGTCGATTTCCTCTGTTGATATCTCTTCGTATTTCATGGAGCTCTTGGGTCTGAACTCTCCGAGGCCTGCTTCAATCTTGAGTTCCTTGGGTATCAGTTGGTAGAGAATGAAGCCTCCGACAATGTTGATAATGGCCTGAATAACGTTCCAGGGAACAAGGACTGTTGATGCAATGATCGCTGCTTCTGGCGTGTAGAACGCTGGATAGAAAACGGGTAGGAATTGAATGTTAAAGAAATACATGCCTATTGCTCTGAAGACTGCTCCAAAGCACACGTACAACATGATACTTGCCCACCTGCCAAGTGACATTTTCTTAACAATGACTCTAGCTAAAAGAATCCCGAAGATTGTGAGTAGCTCTGCAGCTCCTTTGAAAACTGCTCCAGTGAAGTTGCGATAGCCTATGGCAATAAACATGACAGATATCGACAAAACACTTGAAACCGCTCCGAGCCCCAGAAACACTATCACAATGGGGATGCCTGTCCAATCCAGTGTGAATGGGGTTCCCCCTGGAAAGAACTTCAGATCAGTGATGCCAACTATAGGGAATACTTCCAGCATAGCGACCATGGCACTGAAGACTGCTAGAAGCGCAATACTCTTGGAATCTGTTCTGAGATTGATTTTCACTCATTTCTCATCTCTTGACAGCCACATAATTGGCAAACGCTTCCAAACTAGGAGATAGAATGGCTAGTACAAGTGACCTGTTTAAAAGCTATTCCGTGTTCTTGTAAGGCTGGACAAATAGACGAGGGGTATCTCATCTTCTCTATGAGCGAGAATCGACCTTGGTGCTGGCAAGGCAGTTGCACTGAACATTATCTGCACTTATTCTCGTCCTTTCGCGGTCACTAGTGCTATTATCGATTGAATACGGATGAAATGAATTCATATTGCTTTGTGCGCACTCTGAATCCAAGGTGAGCATGTGCATGACGCACGTCAATACTAAAATGATACTAAGTTTCATGATTGCTAGTGTGTTCTTACTCGGGTCTGTTACGACCCCAGTGTTCGCACTTCAATCTGTTATTATAGAACAAGTACAAAACACTACCTACGCTCCTGGAGCGAATAACCACACGTACATCTATGCGTCTGCAGATGATGCGTTCTTCCAGACATCACATAGCAGACTGCACCTGAATGAGGACATCGACCTCACTAAATATGAGTATGATAGTTCAGGTTGGTCATCACCCGACTATTCTTATTCTGAACCCACCAATATGCCATTCAACTGGCAACAGTATGGCACATTTGGTAGTGGTCCGTTCGGTAATCCTGGTCTCCTGCCATTATTCTACGATTTCATTGGCAGTGATGGATCTGGAGCACTGATCAACACAACACTTGAGAGAAGAGTATTCTCTCTAGCTTTTGGACAACACACGCCTGTTGTTGCTGATCCCGACTACACATACTTCGGAACATTTGCTGTCAGCGGGCAAGAGTTTGTCCATCTGACTGTTGCCTCCCTGCAGGACGACATAGAATGGTATGTTGGAGTATATGACCCTCAGGGTCGTCTGATGGTCGAATACTTGGGAAGCGAGGGTGACATTGCAGTACTTCCATTCCGGCCGTCGATAGCTGGAACATACTACATAATCTTCGAAGCAGGACCAGTTACTGCGACTTTCTCACAGTTCGACTTCTATCTTGAAGCTATTGCGCCGCAGCTCCTTTCACCTGGCGAAGTCGTCACAGCCGACTTACCGACTGGTGAGATGGTCGTGCTGCCTGAAACTGGAAGTCTAGCGCATGAGGAGATGGCTCCTACAACCCGCACGTACAAGGTTGATTCGGGAACAGGTGTTTCATCGTTCTATTACTCCTTCAACTATCCTGAGATGGCCTTCGGCATTACTCAGGGAGCTGTCATCGTGTTCTCAAGCGACGCTTTCGTATATGGCTACATGGGCGGCGATCGATTCTCTTACGGGATTGCAAGCCCAACAAGTGATGTAATCAATTTCGTAGGTGGCATCTATTATGTAACAGTAATGGGTGGCGATAATATCGAATACACACTCTATGATGTGAGTGATGTGGCTGAGAGTCTTCCATTGGGCCACGAATTCCTCCTTGAGAACTACTATTCAGAATCTGTGACAACTGCATACAGCTTGAACCTTGATAGTCCCTCCCTCATAAAGATGAACTCAACAGAGGCTGCTGGTGCATATATTACCTACATACGAGGAGTAAATGAAGATGGATACCTTCTGGAAGAGGAGCTTGTGGATGGAAATACTATTCCGGCTTCAGATTGGATATTCGTACCTGCTGGAAAGTACCTCATTGACATTAAAGCAAGCGCAGGGACTTCTGGATTCATTGAGTTCAACGTTGGCCCAATTGTTTCGGGCTATAGCGCAGACATTGTATACATTGGCGGTTTCATGGTCCCTACCACTCCTACCCATTACTACAATTTCAGCATAACGCTGAACAATGTCTACAATGTATCCTCGTACGTGGATATTGGTTTCTTTGATCAGTACTTCAGATACTTGTCGGCCTCGGGATTTACCATGGGAACATGGTATGATGGCTCGACAGCTGTTCCACACTCAACAGATCCTAGCAATGTGAATTTCACACTGGGCGTCCGAAACTGGAGCGATGAGTTTGCCATTTTGGCCGTGGCTGTTTCTCCATACAACAACACGCTTGGCGTGGGAGAAGCATATCCCGACTATGCATTGGACTTCACAATCGAGTGGACTGATACCACGTATTTTGATATCAATGACAACGTATCAATTGACGTGACCACAGGGGCAGACTCGTACAACTTCACTCTACCGTTTCCAGGACTTGGTGCTGAATACTACTCTCTTGAACTGAACACTGTTCCAGGCACCTGGTACAATGTATCAATCAAGACCGGCGATGTATCGACGATTCCGTGGATAAACGAGATGGCTCCATATGATCATCGCACACACTCAATTCTGTGGGCTGATCTAAATGATGCCATTGTGGGTGCAGTGCCTGCCTTATCTATCCAGTTTGGCGCAATCTCGGACCTAGCATATCTCGATATGCGAGTGAATAGAGTGCTTGTTGAGGAGGGCTTCCTCTGGATTGAAGTGACACCATTGCCGACTCATGCCCTTGAGTTGTTGCCTCATCCACCGCCAGCCGGTGGTGACCTCCTTTCAATGCTCAGCGCTGTTGCCTTGCCCGTGGGTATCGGTGCAGCTGTCATAGTTGTGCTAGTTGTTGTCTACTTGAAGAAATTCAAGAAATAGTGGAATTTCCTGACCCGGTTTCTTCCGGGTCAGCCTCTTTCTTTTTGGTGTCGATTATGTATCTTCGCCATCTGTGATGACGAGAGCTTGTTCTCCACTGCTTCCATCAGGAACATCCTCAAGCAACCGGTTGAGGTAGTCACATGTCCCAGTCTCCAGTACTTGTCGCACGATTCCCTCCATCTCATCATTGATGAGCAGTTTCTCCTTTAGGTGCCCTGCATCCATCAGCATCATGAGATCTTCAACACCCTGCTCTAGTCTGACCGATAGGTCATGAAACGGCTTACTCAAGTTCCATGGTCTGCCCAACATATACTGCTGATAGAACACTATATCCAGCATCACCCCGAGGACCCTGTAATTGGCCTCAGATTCAAATGGAAGCAGATGGCGTACTGACCTGTCCCGTATACCTACCTTCTTGCATATCTGGTGTCCGACCAACATTGTGTTGATAGGCAGCTTTCTCCATATTGGAATACCGTATCTATTGTCATCAGCATAGACAGCTCTGATTCTGTCAAGATACTCTGGGAAGCGCTTTCGAATGACTGACAGGAAATACTCTTTCTGCCGACCTGGTTTGAGGGTCATGCCTCCGAAGAGGATGAACTCTGCTCCTGCCGCCTTGGCATCTCTTGCCAGTCCCTCCATGTTTTCGTGTGTCGACCCAATCCAAGGTATGATTGGTGTAGCCATGACTCCCCCTGGAATTCCAGCTCTCCTCAGTTCCTTCAGAGCTTCGAGCCTGTCTGGCGTTGAAGAAGCTCGCGGCTCAATGATCTTGCGTATGCTATCATTGTGCAAGGTGATTGTGAACATCGTATTCACAAAAGCAGCTTCATTGAGTTCTCTTAGTAGATCAAGATCCCTGAGAACAAGGTTGGACTTGGTGAGAATCATAGCAGGAAGCCTGAAATCGAGCAGAGTTTCCAGAATCTGTCGCGTTATCTTGTACTGTTTTTCTGCAGGTTGATATCCATCAGACACGCCTCCGCAGACTCCGATGACAATCCTGCGCGGTGTTCTCGTGGCTAGGCGTCTGGTATCCCCATCGGGAAGGAATGGCCATAGAGTTTCAGTTTCGAGCTCCTGCTGAGATGAATATCCAAGTTTCTTCAATTCCTTTCTGAGAATTTCGGGCGCATTCTCCTTAACCCTGACATGAGTTGTGAAGTCGTCGACATGGTAGTACTCAGACATTCCATCGCAGTAGACGCAACCATGTTCACAGCCTCTGTAGGCATTGAGTGACCTGTTGACGTGAAACCATCCCTCAGCAAGCATCTCCTTCTTGGATAGGAGCGACTTTGCTTTGATACACTCATAACGCACTACGAGACTTCTCCTTGAATCAGTTAGAGCATACGCAATTGTATCTTATGAAACGAGATAACACCTTCTTTTTTATTCGTCGTTCGGGAACAAAGAACATCTTGAGAAACCCTTTTCATGATGGAATAATCTAGCAAAGGGAGTGATAAGAGATGTTTCTGGAACGCTCGGATGAATACCCTCTGGACCAGATGATTGATGTTGCATCTGGAAGAACGCGCGCTGGCCTTGTACTGAAGAATGCAAGTGTCGTGAATGTGTTCACTGGCGATATAACTCCGGGCGACATTGCGATTGATGGAGCATACATCGCTGGAATAGGCGAGTATAGCGGGAAGGAAGTCATCGACCTCAAGGGCAAATTCGTAGCGCCTTCGTTTATTGACGGTCACGTACATGTAGAGTCCTCAATGGTCATGCCAATTCAGTATGCTCGCGCCGTTGTTCCCCATGGCACTGGAGCGGTTGTCGCTGACCCTCACGAGATCGCTAACGTCCTAGGTATGGAAGGTATCATGTACATGAGCAAAAGTATGCGGGGTGGACCTCTCGAATTCTACATGATGCTCCCCTCATGTGTCCCTTCCACGGAATTGGAGACCAATGGAGTGGCTCTTGATTTTCTTGACATTAAGCCTCTCATGACAGAACATTATGTGTTGGGTCTGGCTGAAATGATGAACTATCCCGGCGTCATCTACAGAGACCCTGAGCTACTGGAGAAAATGACTGTCGCTCTCAAGATGGAGAAGCGAATCGATGGCCACGCTCCGGGTCTTGATGGTCTTGATTTGAATGCCTATGCGGCTGCAAGAATCACTTCTGAGCACGAATGCACGACTCTTGAAGAGGCGCGCAACAAACTGTCAAGAGGCATGCATATCCATATTCGTGAAGGTTCCACCGCAAGGAATCTTGAGGCTCTTGCTGCACTTATAACCCCCTATACTGCAGAGCAGTGCAGTTTCGCCACTGATGATCGCAACACGCTTGATTTGATAACGGAGGGCCATATCGACAGCATGATTCGACATGCTATAGAACTTGGCGTTGACCCAGTGCAAGCCATCAAGGTCGCAACATTGTCTACGGCAAGGCACTATGGTCTTCGCTATGCCGGTGCAGTCGCTCCTGGGTATGTTGCGGACCTAGTGGTCTTGGACTCCCTCGAATCCGTGAAGGTCAACCGGGTATACAAACAGGGTGTGCTTGTGGCTAGGAAGGGCAAGATGGTTCAGGAGTTCGGCATTCAAGATCAACCAAGGTTGAGACGTTCTGTCAACATTCATTATCTCGAGCCTGAGGACTTTCAAGTGAAGGCACGGGGTAGCCATATGAATGTCATTGGAATGATTCCGAACCAAATTATTACCGAACGGCTCATCGAAGAAGCGAAGGTTGTTGATGGTTTCGTTGTCCCTGATATTGACCGTGACATAGTGAAGGTTTCTATCATTGAGAGGCACAATGCAACGGAGCCGAGCGCTGTGGGCTTTGTGCATGGAACAGGAATCAAGGAAGGTGCCATGGTCTCTTCAATTGCCCATGATAGTCACAATATCGTTGCTGTCGCAACAAGTGATAGCGACCTGATAACTGCTGCTATTCAGATTGTGAGAATGCAGGGTGGCATTGCAGTTGTGAAGGAAGGGAAAGTCATTGAGTCATTGTCGCTTCCAATCGCAGGCCTAATGTCGGACCAGACTGTAGAATATGTCAGCGAGAAGTTGACCTCGCTAAAGGAGGCAGCTCATGAGCTGGGGACTACATTGGATGAACCCTTCATGGCGATGGCATTCCTCTCTCTTCCGGTTATTCCAAAACTGAAAATCACTGATCTAGGCCTTGTGGATGTGGAGCGGTTCAGACTCATTGACCTGTTTGATATGCCTGACTGAGATCTGTATCAATGGGAGACTGCTGCCAGAATTATGCAGAGAGCCCGAGCTTCACTCTTGCTCTTTTCAGCTGAATCCGCTTCTTATTTCCAATGTAAATTGCTCCAATAGAACCAATCAGTATCAGAAATGCTCCTATTATGAAGGCCGAGAGCAATGTCAAGAGGAATGTAGGATCTGGAAGCTGACGGAGATTGAAGTACAGTCCTCTCCAAAGGAGAAAAGCCGCTTCGATTATCAAGACGAACAAGAGAAGTACCCCGGATCCTAGCTGGCGCTCATGAACATACACCTGAAGAGCGGTCTGAAGCAGAAATGCTGCAAGCAAGTTACCCATGAGCATAAGAACGATGATGGGAAGCCCAGGAATCACTACACCAGCTATTACCCATGTAGGAAATAGACTGCCTAGGGAAGTGAAATACTGCATAAAGAGCATCCCTAGAATAAAGATGAGTTCAAAGATCATCATTATCACCGCCCCTCCCCCGGTGACTCGAAGGATGATATTATCCGATCTGTCTGCCCATTCCATATTTGCCAGCCGCTGGTATTCTTCATTGAGTGGTCTTGCCCAATCACTTGCAGCAACGCAATCTGGTCTGGCGCAGTTAACGACAGTCAGTAGCTTACCGCCATAGTCACCGACGCGTTTCTCGATGCAATTCTCGCAGAGAAGATTGCCGCAGACGTGGCATACCTCCTTCGCTAGAACATCCGGATGGTTGAGGCAGTTTCTGCTCTGACTTGGCCCCAGAACTGGACTTGCACAGTAGCCGCAATAACTGACCTTGTCGTCAAATTCGATGAGGACCTTGCCGCCGCACACAGGGCAGCTTATCATATCTGGAGTTGCGCTCAATATCTCTCCTCCCAAAACGACTGAGCTGGCTGCGTATCTTCGTTTCTCCGGCGTTTCTCCGCCTCACGCCGTTTCCATGCCACCTCCAAAGCGCTGTCCTCCCATGACCTAGTGGCTGGTCTGAATTTCGACTCCTTCTGCTTTGGTTTCTTCTGCTCGACTATGCTCTGAATTCGAACTACATCAATTGACTGAAAATCTGTTCTTCTGATCACCTTGATAGCTTCTATGGTCACTGCGATGAGACCTGCATAGAACAAGAACGGTATTATGACAATTGCTCCGGCGAGTAGCAGCAATCCGGCTATGAGTGGAATGGCCACGATTATGATGACCATTATGATCAATGCACCTGCGCAATTATCATTGCCCCCGCCTCCACCACCTTTGCCTATCGCGCTCAGCATTTCAAGTGGGAGCCGCCAGAGATGTTTCATTACACCACCATATGCTCCTAGAAAACGCCTATAGATACCTCCGACTTTGGAGAACCTTGCACCTGCTGTCGAGAATAGCTTGTCGATAGGTATAACAAGAGATGTGGTAGTGACAGCTGGTCGGTATCTTCCCTCGAAGCAAGTCCGACACATGAAGATCGTAGAACCTGCCCAGCGAGTATCGACAGGTGGTTCTTGGGCTGTTAGACATTTTCTGCAGAAATGATTCCCACATACGGCGCATGTCGTTGCAGCCAAGTACTCTGGATGATTCTCGCACGGAACGAAGATGCTGCTCACTCCAAGCGTGACCCCACAGAAATCGCAGACAAGCCTGTTTCTGCTGACTTTCGTAAGAGGTGTAGCTCCTCCACAATTGGAGCAGAGTACTGCCATGCCTTCAGCAGTAGACTCCTTCCGGACCTCGAGCACACGTCTAGAGTCCTCCTCAGAGAGCTCTGTCACTCCGTCCGAAGCGAGTACAGCTGGCGCAAATGGCAGCGGTACCAACCCTTGTTCGTATCTCTTGGCCTCGCCTCTATCTCTGATGACTTTAGCGCCTGCTGGTGGCACGACTTTATTCCAGGCAAGGACCAGATAGAGAATAACCAATGCTTGAGTGACCACTATTAGCGCTGTGAGATTGCCAATGGCGACCACAATCTCAAAATCAAAGAGAGGGACAGACCATGTATATTGCAGGCCGCGCATGAAGAGAAGCAGTCCAGACAGTCCCATGGCCGCAAGGCTATACATGATCTGAGCAATGACAGCATTCCTTCTGAGGTCATCTAGGTAGTTGCCGATGATCAGGCACGGCAGTGAGACGCCAACAAACATGAGGAATGCATACGCATACCCGATTCCACCAGGTAACTCAGAGCTTCCGAAGATGGAGGCAACGACAAGTCCTATTGCTGCTAATAGACCCACCACTCCAAATGCCATCTGCTGGAGGCCAATGAATCTGAGTCCTCTGGGTCTGTCAAATATCGTGTGGATCGTGTCTTGTTCTGGCAAAGCACTTCTCCTCAAATCACGCTAGAAACAGGTGTTTCTCCTTCATTTCGAAGGCTTAAAACATATGCGCCCGCAATTGCTTGTAGAACCAGGTCGGCGTTTCGCAGACAATAGACGCAGGCAATCCTCATAAGAGGGGCATGCACATTAGTCTTCTGCAGTTACCTGATGAACTGAGGTCGCAAGAATGACTGAGATTCCAATGCCTGGTGATTATGGGTCAACACGACCCCCTCAATCTGCTCCAAGCAAAGGCTGTTGCAAACGAATCTGCGAGTGTTGGCTGTACTTATTGTGCGGCTTCGTTCTTCTCGTCGTAGTCCTCGTGCTGCTCGGAATATATGGTCCATTGTACGGTCTGTTCGGAATGCTGCCCTAGATGGGCTTGTCTAGAGGATGAATCCAAGCAGCTGCTGCCATCTATCTTATAACTGAGCATAGATAGAGAAACACAAATCCATACATGGAGAAACATTTCTCTTGGTCGACGTTGAAGACGAAGACAGACGCAAAACGTTTCGTGAAGGCGGGCGTGTTCATAGAGTCATGAGGGCTTTGGAGCTCACTCATGGCGTGGAGATTGCACGAAGATACCTTGCAATGAATGCTTTTGATGGAGCTCTCACGATGCTGGGGTTGGTTCTAGGTGGCCTTCTCACAATCAATCCGTCCAATTCACAGCCTGGATTTGCAGCGATTTTATTGGCAGCACTAGGAACTAGCATAGCTATGGCCGTTTCCGGGTTCAGTGGTTCATATCTGGCTGAGAGTGCAGAGCGAAACCGTGAAGTTGAGGATTTGGGTCGTGCGATGTTGACTGATATGAGTGATTCCATGTATGCAAGAGCTGGAAGGACAACCTCTGTTGTAGTGGCAATAGTTGATGGAGCTTCGCCGGCAGTAGCGGCTTTTCTCATAATCATCCCACTTCTCTTTGTACCGGCTGGCTACCTTAACTTTCGCGTTGCTTTCTATCTCTCACTAGGTATATGCATGCTGATATTGTTCCTGCTGGGATTGTTCCTAGGCGCAGTCTCCAAGAAGAATATGTGGGCATATGGTGCCAAGACACTCTTTGCTGGAATCATGACTGCTGTGCTGATGTTTTTCGTTTCATGGTTGACAGGAGCTGCTGGTTGAAATGTTCGACGCCCTGCCCCGTGAGAAACTTGCATTCTTGCCCACTCCACTTCATAGACTGAAGAACTTGGGCAGCTCAATTGGTCTCGATGAGTTGTGGATAAAACGTGATGATCAGACGGGTCTGTCCCTTGGAGGCAACAAGGCTCGAAAACTCGAATTTGTACTAGGTGATGCTCGAAAGAACAGAGCAGACACCATTGTCACTGTGGGTGGCGTGCAGAGTAACCACTGTAGGCAGACAGCAGCAGCTTGCGCAATAACAGGTCTACGCTGTATCCTTCTCCTTGGAGGTAAGGAGCCTCCAAACTACACTGGCAACCTGCTTCTGGATAAGTTGCTTGGTGCTGAATTGAAGTTCTACCCTGATGAAAGCCTTCTGACTCTGAAGACGCGACTTGATGAGGTGGTTGAGACCCTGAGGGACTTTGGTCTGAATCCCTATGCAGTTCCTGCTGGTGCAGAAATGCCTGTTGGCACAATTCCCTATGCAATAGCCATGGAAGAGCTCCAGGTTCAGACTCAAAAGGAGGGATTCCTTCCTGATAGAATCCTCGTTGCCACCGGAACTGGTGGCACTCTTGCAGGCCTCATCATTGGTGCTCATATGCTTGACCTTGATATGGAAATAATCGGAGTGAGCGTTCTGAGCGATGCAGAAACGACCCGAGATCGAGTGTGCAACCTGATCTCTCGCGTCATAGATGATTACCCAGAAGTCGGCGGCTTCAAGCCGAGTGTTGTAGTAGATGACGCCTACATAGGCGAGGGATATGGTGTGCTAAGTAATGACGTTAGGACTAGTCTTGAGATGTTCGCCAAAATGGACGGAATAATCCTCGACCCTGTCTATACAGGAAAGGCTGGTCTTGCCCTCCTGAGAATGGCACTGAATGGCAACATTCCATCGGACTCCCCTACGGTATTCTGGCATACAGGAGGCCAGCCAGCCCTTTATGCCTATCCTGAATTGGGCACGGTTTGATATGCAGTGCTGCAGCAGAAGTAATCCTTATCAATCGACCTGAGAGAGTCATAGCGATATCTCTCACTAGCACTCCTCTATCATTACATAACGGGGGCACTATATTGCACACCGAGATGACACAATTCAAGAAAAGTTTCGAAGAACGATTGGAGGCAGCTCAGAAGGAGAAGGTCCGGATAGTCATAAAGGAGCAGTATGCTGATGCCTTTGATGTTCTGGAGGACTGCGAGAACGCACATCTGATTCCTGGAATAGTTGGTCCACCTGGAGTTGGAAAGACATTGATTCTCCGAGCCTATGCTGACAAGACAGGACGCGACCTCTATTGGATCACTGGAGATGAGGGCGTACGGCCTTCTCACCTCATAGGAGCGTTTAATCCAAGCATTGTCCTCAACAAGGGATTCACACTTGAAGCATTTGAGCCCGGCCCGTTGCTTAGTAGCATGGTATTTGGGGGTGTCTTTGGTCTGAATGAAGCGAACCGGCTCAGCGAATACGTTCAGAACTCGCTACTGGATCCATTTGAAGAGGGTTCAATCAGTGTGCAACGTTTGGGCAGAATCAAGGCAAATGAAGGATTCTTTCCAGTGCTCACAATGAATCCAGAGGAGATGAGTGGAGCCCATAGATTCAGCGAGGCGCTGAGAGACCGAATCCGAGTCTGGATTCGACTCAGCTACCCACGAAAGGAAACTGAACTTGAGATCATCAAAATGAACAGCCCGGAGTACGAACTATCTGATGCCGTCTTGGAGAAGATTTACGGACTTGTTTCAGCCACGCGTGTAAACACCGATATTGAAAGTCCTGCAAGTATCCGGGCAGGCATCTCTATTGCTCGGCTGTCTGCTGAGATGACACAGCGCCAGAAAGAGAAGAGCATCTCACATGCCACTCTGTCGTCCGCAGCAACGCATGTTCTCCTCGGTGCTCTTCGCTTCAGGCCGGGGATTGATGCCGAGCCAGCTGTGAACTCCCTTGTTCGAACGAGCCTCGGGAGCTAATTCGAATGGCTGCTCAGCCCAAGATTTCTCCTCTTCCAAGCAGCGCACCTCTCTTCGCCCAAGAGTTCACAAAACAGATGCGCATGAGGAAGGATGTGACTAAGAAACCTAGTATCCGCCAGACTCAGTCAATTCCCCAACTCCTGTCAGCTCGGTATTTTCGGAATGGAAAGCTGTCCTTGGAAGACTTTCTGGATGCTGCAGTCTATACTACTTTTCCACCTGACCAAGCGATTGCAAGGGAAGTTGCTGAAGATATCCTCCTTGGTCGCGAGATTGAGAATAGAAGAACGACGCTCGCGCAGCTGCAGGTTGGCAGACAGCAGGCAAGGACACATTCACTGTCAAAAGTCATGGACCAAATCAGGCGTGAACAGGAACTCGCGAAAGCTATTAGGAAGGATGAAGTTGAGGCTGGATACGAGTATCTTCTCAAGTTGCGAAAGAAGCGAAACAAGAGCCTCTATAATGCTGCTCGCGACTATCTCACTGAGGGCGATATTGTTCTTCGCGGCATCACAAGTGACCGTGAGCTCAAGGAAATGGCTGGTCGGGAACTCATGGATCTTTTCGGAGGTCTCTCAACAAAGGACTTCGAGAATTCCCGAATACTGGGCTGCCTTGATGAAGTCTGTAATTCCCCAAATGCTGCTGAACAGATTGCAGCCAGCTCTCTTAGAGGGGACCAAGACATTGACGAGCGTTTTGCGAAACTGGGTGAGCGGGACACAACAACGGCAGCGCGTGCGCTGAGGCATATGGAGGAGCTCGGATCGCTGACAAACGAACAACAAGAGGCAA
The DNA here is from genome assembly GCA_964354495.1 of uncultured archaeon. Classification (GTDB taxonomy): domain Archaea; phylum Asgardarchaeota; class Thorarchaeia; order Thorarchaeales; family Thorarchaeaceae; genus SMTZ1-45. The sequence goes on from CAYHAA010000011.1 coordinate 19,931, forward strand.
TGAACCAAAAGCTGCAGGATGCCATAGACAACTTGAGTAATGCCGCGGACTATGCAAGAGAACTAGGGCGAGTTCCTGATAATCTGGATAAATTCACCAACGATGCCCCAAAGCAGTTTTCGCTTAGTGACGCGGCAGCCTTCGCTCAGAAGATAAACGATGCCACAGGCAAGGACATCATTGACGATCTCCTTGGGCAGTACGACCTGCAATTCGATGCCGGAGCAAGCAACAGGCTGGATCTGCGGCAGTTGGCTGAGAATGCTCGCGTGAACACGAATTGGGAGAGCTTGTTGAATAAACTGATCCGGAACCTAATTGATGGTGCGGACTCTCGGTCATCCCCCTCAGACTTTCTCAGGTCAGCTCTTTCTCAGAATCAGCCGCTTCGGCAACTTCTTCCTAATCGGACTACCATGCAACAATGGGACAGAGCTATGAGCGAGTTGGCTGAGGGAGCTGTTGAGAGGTCTCCAACAAAACAGCATCTCCGACAGACCGTGAAGCATGTATCCAAACTGGGACAGGTTCGTTCACCTAGTGTTATTCAGAAAGCTGGTGCGAGACTTTGCATGACTGAGGAAGAGATACTAGAACTGATCAATCCCTCTTTCGAGGTCATAAAGAAGCTCATACAGTCGGGATTGGATGATTTCGAGAGATTGCACAATCTGATGTCTTCGGCAGGACTGAGCCAACAACAGCTAGGGCAACTAGGAGACATGGCCATGCAGATGGGCAATCAGAGTGCCCTGGGTGCGGTGGCGCATGAAGACCTTCATGCGGCGTTGGGCACGCAAGGATCAGGAATGCAGAGTCGAAGGTACAGCTACCGGCCTTCTGAATCCGATGCACACGCTCAACCATATGACAAGGACAGGGCTGACATCGTAATGGGAGGTCTCTTGGCGGGCCCTGCAACGAACATCATCAGGATTTGGTATGCCTATAGGGATGAACTACCTCCTGAACTGAAACAGAAACTGCATGACATTGCAGAGCGACTTCTTATTGACTTGGGAATGAGGTATGCTAGGCAGACCATGGGCAGCAGCATGCTCGGTGGGATACAGGAGTCTACCACGGTCAGACCATTCAGAATCGGAGATGACATGGATCTCATTGACCTTGAGGAGACCATTGATTTTCTCCTATCTCAAGGTCGTACGGACTTTGGTATTGTTGAAACTTCTGACTTTCTCGTGACTGAAACCTATATGGGTCATCGTGCCTTCTATTGGGCTTTGGATAAGAGTGGCTCAATGGACTCGCCAAAGAAACTTGGAATGCTTGCGATCTCTGTTATGGCGGGCCTGTATGGCATAAGGAAGGACGACTTCGGAGTTGTCTTATTTGACAGTACTACTCATGTCTTCAAAGACATTGCTGATCGTAACGTATCTGTTGAAAAAGTGGCGTCGGACCTTCTTGGGGTGAGGGCTGGCGGAGGCACAGGTGGCCAAGAGTCAATGAAGATTGCTCTCCGAAATTTCGAGGACACACGAGCTAAGGAGAAGATATTCATTTTCGGCACCGACATGTATCTCAGTGACCAGCAAATATGCGAAGATCTTGCCGAGAGGATGAAGCCTCTAGGAATAAAGATGATTGTACTTGTGCCTACTCATGAACACAACAAGGAGGCCGCCTCCAGTTTGGCGAAGAAGGCTCATGGTGTTGTATTGGATATCAGTTCGGTTGACGAACTGCCAGCCAGATTACTGAGGGTCACCAATTACTGATTTATGGAACAAAGCCTGCTTTCTCAGCAAGGGATTTTTCTTTTGATTCGCAGACCCAAAACTTGTAAGCGCATACATAATCAGGTACGTCATGCAAGTCGATGATTGTTGAGCTGAAGATTCTCCGCATCAGACGCATATATCGATAGAAAGGAGTGCCGGGCGGGACTATTTCGGCAACGCAATTGAACTGGTAACTCATATTCTGAGGCCACTGCTTCTGGGTCCAATACATGTTGAGCGTTACACGAGGGTCTCTGAGGATATTCTGATAGGTCCGGTCGCCATACATCTCGACCGCACCAAATCTGAACCTGTCAATCTTGCGGTCATCCAGCATTACCCTCTGATAGAGCTCGATTCTCTCGTCTAGTGTCTCCTCGAATGGACGACCTTGGAAAGAGAGTTCAGTGCCCTCAAGCTCATGTATCGATTCTTGAAGAACCTCATCAGTGAGTGTCAGCCTTATGACTTTCTTTGCAGTGTTTATAGGGAAGATATTCGACGCGTTCAATGTGGCTACAGTTGGCTTCATGAGCGATGAGGTGTACAGCTCGTTCAATGTTTCTGGTTGATCTGCTGACTTGTTTACTGCATTTGCCATGGCATCGTAGACCTGATCTGGAATGGCATTTAACGGGAATGAAACAGTCAGTCCTCCGATGTTGAAATCAATCCTTCTGATTTCCCTGTCAATGAATCTTATCCCTGAGGTTCCTTGGCTTGACAAGTGGCGCTCACTCTATTTCTTTGTCACTAATCTCTGAATTTGTAGTCTTATATGATATTTGTTCAGATATAACGATTTGTTGGACATCGAAGGGCTTGCACCAAAATGTCATAAAGGATAGAAAGCACACTTGAGAACGGAGTATAATGGTCGAAGCATTCGAGATTGACTCGCAGGCAAAGATGGTTGAGTTCCATGGTGACAAATTAGTTGTCGATACGAATAAGGTGCTAGTCTACATTGTCCATGAAACCAAGACAATCTATCTCTGGCGAGGCAGGAATGCTGCAATCTTTGAGAAACTGCTGGGCACACGAGTTGCAGCGAAACTCAGCCATACGTATCCAAGCTATAGGATACGACCTATTTCAGAGGGCAACGAACCAGCAGCATTCCTCCATCTTATTGGTACGCCCTTGAAGTAACCAAAAGTTCAAAGTCTGTCTCTACATAGCTTTTGACGGTGTCGCACACTGATCATTAATCGTCTTGCCTATTTGCTACGTCTTCGAAATGTACCACGCGGTCTACTCATGCGGTCCAAGATACTGGACACTCTCGGTAAGGAAGAATGGATCACTACCACAGGGATTTCGAAGAATGTTGGTGTCACTTCCTCTACTGTTCTCTATCACCTCAAGAATATGGAGCGAGAGGAAGCTGTCGAACGGAATGTGAAAGGCAAGGGTTGGAGAATCACTCCATTCCAGCAGATTGAGTTGACAGAATATTTCTCCAAGCGCCGGTCGAGGAAATAACACTTATTCGGAAGAATCACTACATTTTCATGTGATCTGAATGGCAAAACATGCAATTGTACGCCCTCCTCCGTCAAGCTTCAAGGGATGCATATCATCGCATCCACTGCGTCACACACTGGACCTCGGCGTCGCGAATAGGCAACATCAGGAGTACTGCAGGATTCTGAACGAATTGGGTCTTGAAGTAGTTAGGCTGCCCGTTGATGAAGCCCATCCTGACTCTTGCTTTGTGGAAGATACCGTAATCATCCATAGGGGTAAGGCTGTTGTGACACGAATGGCCAAAGAGAGCCGTCGTGGTGAGGAAGAACAGGTTGAAGAGATACTTCGCGAGTACATGCGCCTGAGGCGAATACAAGCACCTGCAACCATTGAGGGGGGTGATGTAATCCATCTTCAAAAATACTTGATCAGTGGTATCACTGAGCGAACGAATCATGAGGGTGTTTTCCAGACCTCAGATTGGCTGAGAACCCGAATTGAAGTAGTTGAGGACCCCTCGATAGTTCATCTTAAGAGCCACATAACATTCCTTGGTGCTGGAACGTTCTTCGTCACCGAGCGTTTCTCTGATCATCCATTGTTGAGGAAATACAGAAGACTGGTTGTTCCAGCTGGAGAGGAGTACGCTGCAAACACCCTTGCTATTGATGATGTGATTCTCATGTCGGAGAAGCATCCAAAGTCAATACAGCTCCTGAAGGAGGCCGATTTTGAGGTCATCCCTCTCGAAATGAGCGAGTTCGAGAAGTGCGAGGGCGCACTCACCTGCCTCTCGATCATATTCTAGATTCACATCTAGAAAAAGTCGGAAAAGAAGCATTCTGCATTTTCCCAATAGATCTTCTTCAAAACTGACTCAGGAAGACTGAGTCCATTAATGAAAGTCCCTCCTATTTCAGTAGTGTCTGCGTCAGAAAAGGGGAGCGGCTCGTTCCTGATATCTGTTTCAAAGAGATGACGAAGAGCCAGATGCCTACCCTCGTAGTACCCTCGTTCTGGTGTAAATGCAACGCAGTCTGTTCCGAAGTGCAGCCTGCCAGAGTACTTGGTCAGGAATCTTCTGGCCTTTCTCGGGTCCTTACTTAGCTCTCTTGCCATCCATCTTGCAGAGCCCGTATCCACATTGAAATTCCTATATGTATCAAACCATCTCGCCAAGTTATCAAGTCTGTGAACCTCAGGCTGTGCCGCGAAGTGAGCAATCTGGAAATGCAATTCGGGATATCTGCGAAGGACTCCTTCGAGCTCATCGAGATCGCGTTCCTTCGATGAGTAGTATCTTTGATTTGCATAGTACGTAGTATAGTATGTGTCGGGATCTGAAAGATGAAGCAAAAGAGGGATGCCCTCCTCGTTCAGAGCTTCGAAGAAACACGCCATTTCGTCGCTGTCCATTCGAAGCATATCCGGGTCCGCTGAGGCACGTCCTCGCATCATCGGTGCAGACTGAATCTTGGCAATCTGATACCCCTCTCCCTTCAGAGTCGAAACCTCCTTCAACATTGGTCCGATTCCTTCGGTAAAACGAGAAGAACCGGAGAAATACTTTGCAAATATGAAGCGACCTGGATACGCTCGTTCTGCATACCTCTTGATTTCGAGACTATGGCAGATCAGCAGTGCCTGACTAATTCCAAAATCAGTTTCGACCTCCACTAACAGGTCTAGGCCATTCTCGTCTATTCCATGTGTGTGGGCATCGAATATGAGGCCTTTATACTCCAATTTAGAATCCAGTTCTTGCACCTGCCTTGGGCACATGATGCCTCTTTGAGGGCTGTGCTTTTTTTTGCTAGATTCCAAGTTTGCAGCTGAATAGGTTTTTTAACTTAGCCGTTCATAGCCGCATAATCAGCTCTCGCTGGTTCAGGAGAAAAAACAATGAGACGCACGCTTCAAGCCATAGTGGCTTTTACAGTTGTGGCAATGCTTCTAGCAGGCACAGTTTCGGCTGCGACCTCTCAAGGTCTTGAATGGGGTATCGTGGTCGGTGATCAGTGGAACTTTGATATAGCAACTACTGAGGAAGGCGTCGCCGAACTAGATGAAGTAATATACATGGAGGTCTTGGTAAGGCCAATTATTCCCAATATTGTGGCGAACCTGTCCGACCTCCCGTTTGATGACATTGATTTGGATATAACTTGGGCGAATGGTACAGACCTAGGATGGAGTGCATTGATATTCATTTTCTTTATAGTAGCAGCCCCCTCGTTCATAGTTCCCATCGGCAACTATAGCCTCCTATCCGAATTATACAACGCTGACAGCTTCTACAATGGAACTATCTATGACTCAGGTAGCTATTGGGGTATGGATCTCAATGACTTTGAGCTCATCGAGGGTACTAATCAAAGCGTTGACATCCATGCCGACTACCTGAAGGCTGATGGTGTGGTTGCCCACTGGACTGTGACAACAACTAACACAACAGATTCCACCGTGATGGGCACTCTAACCATGGTCCGTCAGGGTCTGCCGGGTCTTGATATCGTAGGCTGGATACGAGACAATCTACTTCTGGTAGGAGTCGGAGTCGGTATCGTCGTCATTCTGGGTGCAGTCGTCTGCATGCGTCGGAAGTAAATCAAATGGGGCTTTGCCCCATTTCTTTCCTTTCTTTCCATCTACATTGTTTTCTAGCGGACAGGAAATCATCATTTGCAGATGCTTCCATTTTTTGCGAAGAATATCCTTTTTAGCATCGTCGTAGACCATCAATCAATCAGCTCTCGCTGGTTCAGGAGAAAAAACAATGAGACGCACGCTTCAGGCCATAGTGGCTTTTGCAGTTGTGGCAATGCTTCTAACAGGAACAGCTTCGGCTGTGTCTTCTCAAGGTCTTGAATGGGCGGTCGTAGTTGGCGATCATTGGAACTACGACCTAACAACAACAGATGAAGGAGTAGTTGACACGGAGGAACTGTACGTCGTGGTCAATGTAACGTCAACCATACCCGACATTGTGACAGACCTGCTTGACCTTCCATATGCGAATAGTACTATGACCTTCGCGAATTACACTGCCCTAGATTTCTCGACCGCATTCCTAATGGTCTTTCTTGCATTCATAACCCCGAGGTTCATATTTCCCGTTGGTAACTTCACCCTCTTGACAGAGCTATACAATGCTGACGACTTCTATAATGGGACTGTCTATGACTCAGGTGGTTATTGGGGCATGGACCTCAATGACTATGAGCTCCTTGATCGGAGCACTGATATGCATGCTGACTTCCTGAAGACTGATGGCGTACTTGCCCATTGGACTCTAACATCAAGCAATATGACGACATCTGAAGTGGTAGGCTCTGTCAGCATGGTCCGTCAGGGTCTGCCGGGTCTCGATATTATAGACTGGATACGAGAGCACTTCCTTATAGTCGGAATTGGAGTGGGTTTCATCATTATTGTGGGTGCAGTCGCCTGCATGCGCAGGAAGTAGGATTAGTGGGACATTGTCCCATTTGTTAGTTCTTTATTGGGTGGTGGCAAACACCACCTATTCACTCTTTTTTGGTGTTCCCACAAAATATGCAATGGGATACAGGTGCATAGACACTAGCAATATCATTTTCACGATCGTGGCCATAGAATGTAATTGAAAGGCAGGAGAATGGGCTAGTATATGTCCTTCCTATTTGTTCAAGCGACTCCAAAGGCTTCTTGCAGATTCCCTCGAAATCCTAGCGACAGTGTCTTGAGAAGTCAGCTTCAGCCTGCTGTTCTCAACAGAATGGATTCCCCCGACAAAGACATCTCTCACATCGCTACCTCTGAATGTGTTCAATAGGTGTCCGATGACCGAGCCCTTGGTCAAAGGTGTTGGTACTCTGGAGCCATCCAAAATGACGATATCCGCCATTTTTCCGTTTTCCAGACTCCCTATCTTTTTGTCCATGCCATAGCAGCGAGCTCCATCAAGTGTTGCCATTCTGAAGATCTGCTCTGGTCCTATTGCACTTGGATTGCCACTCGCGAGTCTATGAACCGTGAGTGCACATCGCATGTTTTCAAATGGGTCATAGATCCACCCATCATTGCCGAGTCCTACAGTGATGCCACGTTTCAACATTGACGGGACCGGCGACACTCCCACTGCATTCAGCATATTGCTCATTGGATTATGAGCTACTGATGATTTTGATTCAGCAATCAAATCCATCTCATGGTCATTGACATGGACACAATGGGCGAGAACAGTCTTGGGACCAAGAACGCCGAGTCTGCTCAGTCTTTCTACTGTACGCTCTCCAGAGTGCTCAAGATTATGGTAGAGGTCGACGAGACCCTCTGAAGTGTGAACAGTGATTGGCACGTTCAGTCTCTTTGCTTCATTGACAGTCTTGGTTACAATCTCGTCACCGACAGTGAATGATGCATGAATGCTCATCATTCCTGAGATCAGGTCATCCTTCTTGAGTGACCTAATGAACTGGGCTCCTTCCCTGAGCCCTCGCTCAGCCTCTTCCTGATTGTGCCTCTCAGTCATTTCGAAGGCAACTATCCCCCGGATGCCCACTTCTCTCGTGCCCCGAGCAATTGCATCAAGACTTCCCTCGATGGAGTTTGGTCCAGAAAAAGTATCTGCATAGAGAGTAGAGCCACCAAGAAGCATGTCGGCAGATGCTGAGAGAGCACTGGCATAGGCATCATCCACTGTCAAAGCCTCATCGACTGGCCACCATACGCGTTGGAGAACCTGTGTAAAGTCAGTCGGTGGCTCGATGTTTAGAGATGCGCCTCGCAAGAGAATTCCGTATAGATGTGTGTGAGCTGTGATCAGACCAGGAATGACTACACAGCCCGAAGCATCGATCACTGTATCTGCTTTCGTTGAGGAGCCACCAGGACCTATGGACGTGATTACTCCGTTTGAAACGCTGACATGACCCTTCTCGTAGACCGTTCCCCGTTCGTTTCCTGTCACAATGAGTCCGTTTTTAATGGTCAGGTCTTCACTCATCGGTATAGCTCCTTCATATCATACGATGATGCTTTACTCATTAGTCTTGTGTGAGGTCTTCAGAGCTCAATATCCACATAACTCACGGAACCCTTGCCTGAACGGTAGACAATGCCTTGCTGCTCAAGTTCGTTGAGAGCCTTTTCAAAATCCTCCTCCGTGAGCCCTGCTTCAATACACTTGGTCGATAGGAGACTGATAGGCACATCCTTCCCCACATCTTCTGCGACCTTTTGCATGACCAGTATGAATCTGCTGGCTGCTGGAATCGTGGGATCCAGCAGAAGTGGTTCTTCCTCTTTCATGACCTGGGGCTCAGTCGCTACGCTCTTCTTTGCATTAAGTAACGCTGAGAGCAGTGAGGATTTCTCTTCATTCTCAAACGCAGACGGTTTCCCAATGGCGAAATCAGCAAGGCTGACACCCTCAGGAGTTTCAGCTGCTGCAATCTGATCCGCGCCTTCATCATCTGGCGAAACCCTCTCCATTATCTCCGACATGGGATCTGTCTGTTTGCGTTCAATACCAAGCCATTTGACATCGATGTCTTTGTTCGCCTGTGCTGCTTTCAGCAACTGAGTGCGGAACCGTTTCTCAAGCTTCTTTCTCTGTTCCTTGATCGTCACATCTTCACATGCAACGTTCCCCAGTTGAAGGAGCGCCCTCTCAGCCTGTGCTCTCACACGTGTGTGGCTTTCGGCCATGAGATGACTGAGAACTGTAAAGAGAGGAGCCAATCTCGAAGTCTCGACTCTAATGTTCTCTAGGAGGGCCTGCTTCACCTGCCACTTGGTGTCAGCCACCAGCTCCATGACCAGTCCAGATGAAGACTTGATTCCAAGTGCGGCGATTGCACTAGCGATATCTACTCTCTCTTGCCACGTGCTCTTACGGATGAAGACTTGCAGGTGGCTCTGGGTCTGATGGTCCACGATTCCACAGATGTAGGGGAGGAGATCTCTACGTTCTTTGGCTGCTTTGCTGCCCAGCAGACCGATTATGCTCCTCTTCTCACTCTCGGGGAACATACTCAGAGTTGGGACAGCTCCCAATGAGATACCGCCTATATTGTCACGAATCTGCTTAATGATCCAGCTCTTCCCAAGGGCGCCCAGATGAATCATAAGCTCGAAGACTGCCGGTTGATGTTCTCTTCCGAGTTCCTCCAGGTTCTTGATCCAGTTCTTCTGTTCATGACTCGAGGCGGGCCCTCCAGTCTGGCTGAACATCTCCTGGATACCTTGCAGGGTCTGCTCTCGTTCTGCTGGATTCAGGTAATTTAGGGCGGCAAAATACTCTCCCAGATATTTGCCGTACGCATTCTTGCCCGCAACCGTGAAAGCAGCCTGCTTGATATTGCGGTCCTTAGAATTCAGCAGTTCCAGTGCTTTCGGAAGAAGTAGACGGCCCGTCGATATAGATGCTAGTCGACCTACACTATCGTACATAGTGCCCATGTTGGGAGAGTCAATGTCCCACGCAATCTTGCGTAGGTTCTGCAGAGCTGTGGCCTCTTGACTCTGAATATTGACAGGTTGCGCCTTGCTCATTTGCTCTGCCGCCTCCCGCTCTTCTTCGTTGGCTTACCAGTCGTTCTTCTTTGAGTTTCGCTATTTGGCTGTTCAAGGAATTCCATGAGAGGTGTTACGACTTCAACCTCTCTCCGTTTCTTGGCTGGACTCTCCTTCTCTCCCTCAATCTCCTGAACCACCTCTCCATTGAGCGTTGTCTGCTCAGTCGGAGCTGGCGGCTGAATCCTCGTACTCTGGTCTACCTCGATCTCCACCAGTTGGAGCTCATACGCCTCGATGATTGCTGGCACTCTGGGGTCGTCTGCCTTCAGTTTAGTATCCATAATCATCTGTTCACGGAGAAAACGACTTCCTAATACTGACTCCTCAAGTTTCGATACGTCCAGCTTTCCTCTGCTGAGCTTCGGCCTAGCCTTCTTGAAGATCTCCCATTGAGCTTCCTCTACTCTTGAAACCAAGAAGGCGAAGTCATCGCGTCTGAGTGATGTGGGCATCAAATAGCGAAGGTCCCCTTTTGCAATGAGCCCGTCGGCTGTGTCAAGGCACATGTTCCGGACCCTTCTTCTGCCTGCATTCCAACTTGCTTCGCTGGTCATCGCAGTCACGACATCTGGCGTAGATATCTCCGATATCAGACCAAAAGAGAGAATGTCAAGGGCTCCAAACACTGCCTCTCTAAGTAGGAGAAGGGTCTCTGCGACATCCTGCTCTGGGTTCTCCTTGTTCCAGTAGGTCTGAATATCCTTGTACATTCGATGCCAAGGATTCTCTTCTCGGTCCCTGTAGTATCCCTTCATTAGTTCTGCTACCGCGTTCATGTCACCTCGCCTGCTCAGATCACAGACTCTCTGAACATAGGCCAAGTGTGTTATTCCTTTGCTGCGGCGCATTGTGCTCAGGGACTGCAGCCTCCCGACTCAATCACACGAGAAGAGGGCTATTTGCCTTTTGTGTTGTTGTATTAGCAGCAGGTCTGATAGACGAAAAAAAGGAAAGAGGAGATGCTGATTGCGACAGCATCTCTAATGGATTACTTGCTCTTCTTCTTCATCACAATGACGATGACTACAATGACTGCAGCAATACCACCGACAATCGCGGCGATCAGCAATGGGTCAATGCCAAACGGCCCTGGTGCAATGTACTCTGTCACGTTCAGAACTACTAGATCCGAAGCGCTATAGCCAAGTCTATCATAGACAGTGAGCTGGTACTCTGTGCTGGATGCATTCAAGCCATCTACATTGACTGTGATGTTGCCACCGCTCCAGTGTGTAGCGGCTAGTGGAGTACCATTGACACTCAAGACATACTCCCATGCACCAGCTGCTGTAGTTGGGGCCCATGTAATCTCGTTTCCAGTTTCTGTTTCCATGTAGATGACGTCAGCTGGATGATCGATGGTAGGTCGAGCGTAGTATACGAACGCGATTTCGTTCTCCCACAGCTCCCAGTTGTCCGCGTAGGTCGAGTCATCGAGGTCTCCATCGAACTCATCTATTAGGTATGCATTGTAAAGTGTTCTCCCATTATTCGATAGCACAATGGTTGCATTACCGGCCGCTGGATTTGTTGTCCATCCAGCAAGAGCTGCCCCCTCCATGACTGTGACTAGGTCTCCTTCGTCACCATAGTCCCCGGTAGGCGTGAAGTTGTTCGCAGAGTAGGAGGCCGGCAGGTTGAATATGCCATGAGCTGGGCTCCAGATGTGCATTGGAGATGAGTCTGGTGCGTCAAGTGCGAATTCAAACCCAAGGGACACCCACAGCGGGCTTGCTGGGTAGTTATCGACTTGGAAGCCGCTCATGATGAACTTGCCTCCGCCATCAACATAATCCGCGAAATCCTGATAGTAGCTGCCTATACTGAACCATGGATTGTCAACAATCACCATGGCCCATGTGCCAGCATACAGAGAGAGATTCAGGTAGCTAGCGTCGCTGGTAATGTAATACTTGATACCCAAGTCATTTAGCGCCTTCGCGACGGGTGTTACAAGACTACTGTAACTATTGGGCTCATCAGTGTAGACCAAGACATCTGCAGTCCCTGATGATAGCCAATTGATAACATTCACTGCAAAAATCCTGTTGTCATCATTATCGATGTTGTTATGGTCTAGGAAATTGATGTCGCCTGAAACAATGACTCTACCGTAACCAACTTCAGAACCAGCGACTGCGATATTAGGTCCTTGCCTGATTACTGAGTACGCAGCTCCTGTGATATTGATCCACTCGCCACCCGCGATGTAGATGTCGCTGATGCTCTCAAGAACGGGATGGTTGTCGAGATCTGTCGCTGTGAATGTACCCATTGGATCGTAATCACCTGTGATGTTGAAACCCCAAGGAGCTATGAGCTCATTCATGTTCTCATGGCCCTCTGGATTGATGCTATTGTAGTCCGTAAGATAAAAGAGACCTCCTCCGTTCGCAACAAACGGCCTGATAACATTCGTCATCTCGCTCGTTGAGTAGTTGTACGCTGGAAGATTGATTACCAGCACATCAAAGGGTGCAATGTCCGAGGCAGTAAGCGTTCTATCGACTGATGGATACAGCTTGTCAACGGTATAAGAACGATTCACCAAGAAGTCTCTCCAGATATTGTATCTGGGCACATGACTCACGTTCTCGTCCCATTCGTCAACGCCATAGTAGGACATCTTTGAGAAATCAAAGGCTATCCTTGCCTTCGGTCTTGGAGCAAGCCAGTCAATCGAGTCAATGATGATTGGACTCAGCCAAGAAGGAATAGGACTGCCACTTGTCGGCACTTGCACAATCTTGCCTCCTCTATTAGGATTGTCGAAAGCTACTACTAACGGTATGACAGCAGATGCATTCCAAACCACTAGCGAACGCATTCGATCTCCAACGATAGGAGGAAGATTGATGCCGTTGACTATTGTGAAATTCCCAGAGGGCATAGAGAACTCAACATCGAGAGCGTAGGCTCTTGTGACAGGATGACGCTCATTCACCCTGACCTTCAGAACATCTTGGCTCATTGCCCAATACCCAGGGACTGCTGGCGGAGTCAACTCAAAATCACCTTCTAGACTTGAGTCGATCATCCCAGCATAGAAGCAGTATCCAATACTGGCATCGAAGCTAAGGATTCCTCCGCCTCCAAGCCAGTAGTCTTTGATGTGGTTGACTATGCTCTCTCTTGGCAATTGATTTGGCAAGACAAAGGCATCGTAGTCAGCAACCATCAGTTCGCGATCTAGAATGTCCTGAGTCGTCAATGCTGTCACTGTATACCCTGCCGACACAAGGAAATTGATGACGTTCTGATAGTAGCCAGTATACACACCTCCCGTTGCGTATGATGGCAGAGTCGTATTCGACTCTGCGTATACTGCAACTCTCAAGGTCTCCTGAGCAAACTGAGCTGGTACAGAACTATCAACTTGCATCAGATTGGCTTGAGTGTTATTCATTCCTGGAACCATCGCTGGTGCAAGAATGAACAACGGGAGGATCAAAATACTTAGGATAAAGACGTGCTTAACACTCGTCATATCAAACTCCTCGAGGTTCTAAATGAATGTGAGTGATTATAAAGCTTCAAAGAAAACTGACCCACAATCAAGAACGACAAAAAAGGGGAAAGCGGAATCTAACCTGCCAAATCCCTATCGAACTCTGCTTTCTCTCTGAGCAGATTCTGTCCCTCCTCCACCAGCGCCTTCATTCCTGTATCATATTCATCCTTGGTTATCTTTTTTCTCTCTAAATGGAGTTCGAGCAGAGCTTTTCTATCCTTGACATCTTGAAGTTGACCATGGATGGCCTTCTCCCGGGCCTTCGTCATGATGCGATTCCGACTCGCTTTGCTTTTCGACGTAGTTCGCACTTCGTCGCCTTTCTTCTTTCGTGAAGAAACCAATGGCTCTCGAAGTTCAGTCTTGCTTGGACTTACAAGCATCTGAGGCGGCCTTATGTTTTCTTTCGGAGGTGTTGTAGTCGTCGTAGGTGGCACGCTAACGATTGTGATTCCATTGGCAGATTTCTGGGAATCTATTGGGCTTGATGATTTGAGTTGTTTTCCCTCTGAGAGAGCCATCTTGGCTAGTTCTTCCTTGTATTTCTTCAATCGTGCTTCGGGCGTTGACTCATTTGCCAAGGCTCAATCTCTCACTTCGATTTCTTATATCTGACTAATCCTAATGTCGAGGGAAAGGGATTCCCAACCTCTTCTCCTTCTGGATTCACTATTAACTATTCGTCGTGTGCCTAAACCCTCAATAGCGCTTTTACGCAGCCTCCAGCTAGAAGAAAGTGGGTTCGGTTTCGCTTACATGCTTTGGGGGTTTCATCTTCATCGTCTTCGAAGGAGAGAGCAGTTCAACAAGCTTGTATTTGCGAGACCCCATTCCAAGTTTTTCCGCATATCGAAGCGCAATGTATGGGGACTTCATAGCTCCATGGAGCTGTTCAAACGGATGCAATCCTGGATCTTTGTGGACCCTGAAGAAAGGTGGAATCATACTCTCTACGATTCCTTCCTTGGCAATCAGGTCAAGTGTAGCTGTTTCCACTGCCACTATATCTCTGCTTCCGAGTACACCTATGTCATTTACGATATTTGGTTGCCCAACTCCCCAGCAATCGCAGTAGGCTGTTATTGATATGGCAAAATTGATGAAGAATCGCTTTGTTTCATCGAATGTTTTCAGGACGTTGTCTGCCGCGATTGCCATCAGTTCCAGAAAGAGAGCGTAGTTCTCCGGTCTGAGTGTAAGACATTCGACCTCTCGGTCTGCCTCTATACAGTCTAGACATTGATGGCACATGCCAAAGTCAAGAGTCAGTTCGTGGTTCTCTTCCTTGTACGAGATGCAGTGATTCTTACATGCTTCAACGAGTTTCTTTGCATGTTCTGGCGTACATTTCTTTGCATCCCAGTAGGGAATCGATCTCTCGATTCCATGAATCCTGCGCCACCTTGTTTGAGCCGAATAGCCACCAATGGCAATGTTCTTTATTGCCCCTCCTAATCCGCAATTATTATGCCCCTTCACGTGTGAAAGGTCAATAAGAGCATCTGCATCGTGAAGCACCCCGCTCATATCAAGAGACTGGATGCCATGAAAGTCAACCCTTGATTCATAGACATACTTGTCTTTCACGCCTGCTATCGGGATAATGGGGCACCCGCATGTTTCCTGTGTGTATCCTCTATTCACAGCATTATAGACAGAGGTGGGATTATCAGTGACAAATGGAAACGCACCAGTTTTCTTGACTGCATTCACAATCCGTCGCACAAAGAACACTGGGACTGTCTGGTATCCATCTTGATATCCCAGATGCATTTTGATTGCTACCTTGTCTTTCTTCTCGATTGTTGAGAGATCGAGTTTCTTTACAACTTCATCTACCTTCGCTGCAAACGAGGCGAATTTGCCCATGTTCCCTTGCTTGACAGAACCAAAGTAAACAACGGGAGTGTCCGAACTCATGCGCTAGAGCTGTGACTTGTCAAATAAAACAGTTCCTGAATACGTTGAGATTTGGAGAAAGGATGCAAAAACGAAAGAAAGCTAGGGATGATACATTGATTTCCGAGGTCGCATCCTTTCTCGTCCCTCTGTCGAGTAATCGACGGAGTTCCGGTGGGGAAACTCAAGTATGCTCTAGATTCTTTCAATAAAAGGTGGATGTCCTAGGTATTCAATGCGCAAATACCGCAAATCAAAGCGCGCAACACAAACGGCACTCATCATGTTGTCATAGACTGGCCGAAAGGCTTCCTGAGAAGATTTCCAAGTCCAAAACCGACCAGAAGGTAGAAACCATAGAAGGTCAGACCAAATCCTTCAGCGGTTGGCTTTCCCAGTATTCCTGTGAGAAATGGCAGAGCTTTTTCGATATTGAAAGGCAAGACTGCGACAATCCCGCCTTGAAAGATCGCCCCCAGAATTGTGAAGGCCAATATGAACGGGATATAGAAATAGCACATTGGCTTCATTCTAGCGCTCATCATTGAACTATTGATACGCATGATTCTGCCCTGATCACTAGCCAATTCTTGGAGCGCTACTGGATCCTTGCTTTTCCTTGCAGCTTTCAACTTATCCTGCCATACCTTCACCTCTGCCATGTCTTGCTTCATCTTCTCGACATCGGTGAACTTGTTCGTGGCCCAAATAGACATCAGTGCAAGTCCAACATTGACGAGGACGACAAGAATGGCTGACCACGGAGGAGTTGCCATTGGCTGGAAAAGATTGGCGACAAATTGCAGGAAATCGCTCCATGGATCCATTTCTGAAACACTCAAACTGCTGAACAACACGGTGCCATTTTAAAGTTATAGCTTGGGGGAGAACTCACTCTACACAGAATTGTACTGCATTTGAGAGGAACGTGTACTTTCTTGAATTGATGAATCGTTCTATCCCTGTTTAATTCACCTTGGTTTCTGATGGAAGAAGTCGTTGCACTAATACAGCCATTCGTCCCGCTTCGTCCATGCTATTGAACCTGCAAGTGAGTACACGCAGCATCTCAAAGAATGTACACGTTAGCCTCTGCGAATCATTTCACTGAATACTCGAAATGTACACGTCGATGCATTTCGCGCGCTTTGGAAGCTGATGGAAGCTAATAATATGTCAAGATAGCTCTAATGTTCTATCTTTGGCATAGAACGTGCATGTTTGTTCTCAAATCACATCACAGATGTTACATTTGTTCCGTCATCATACTCAATCATACTCAAATGTGTGGCGCGAAATAGCGGCGTTTACCAGTCAAAACCGTATATGTTTATATTATGGTAAGCGTGTACTCTCCCTGTCTGACCGCCGGGAGGTAAAGACACTTTGATGATGTTCAGCAGAATGCTCAGAAGACAGGGTTTCTATCGTGTTAAGAACCAGGAAGAGCCTGTTTACATGAAACATGGTGTTGGCCTGGGAGGAATATATGTACGAATCTGTGAGAAGAAAGCTTTGGTACAGGTTCGTGATCTTGGTATTCAAGAAGAGTTCACAAAGGTCAAGAAGCTTGAGAATTTTATCAACAATCTCGATGACCAAGCCTATCGCGAAAAGTGTTTCATTGTCCACCGAATGCGCGGGTCAGGATCATAAGTTCATCTCTCTTTTCTCTATCCCGAGGTATGGCGGGCATACAATGTGCTCGCCTACCTCTTCATTATTGAGTTACATTGAAATACGACTCTCTAATTTTGGTTGTGAAGTTGCTTGAAAGACATAGTCAGTGGCATACAGAAAGCAATAGTTGAGAGGAATTTTCCTGCAAGCAGTCATCTTCTCGACCATGCGAGAAAGAACAACCAGATTGCTGATGTTGCGAAACTGCTTGAGGTTGACTATGACCCGTATCCACAGCACACGCTCGAGCTAAGAGACCATGTCACCTATTACCTAGGAATGTGGGACGTGTACTTTGCAGTACAAATATCATCGACCAATATGCTTAGACTGTTGACGGATCATGTTGAGGGCGACGTTCAAGTATTCATGATTGATTTTGTAAAATGGCTTCTTGATCAGAGGGATTCCCGGTTCAATCAGTTCTATGCTTCCGTTGAGATCATTAGCAAAGGGCACTATGCTGTCGTGTTGCCCCAGATTCTCACTCTAAGGTCCGAAGAACTCGAGAACTGTATTATCTACTACAAACGCGGGTCCGTCCCCCTCTGCTGCACTGTCAATCTACTGCAGACCTACTATGGCCAGAAGATCGTTTCCGCAATATCGAATGATGAAATCTTTGAAAGTGTGGTCAGTGAGAAGACCTTTGGCATCATCGCAGAGAGCCTGCAAAGTGCAGGACTGGATGTTTCAAAAATGCTTGTGGGCGTCGATTCAGCGGAGTGGGAGGATATCGTATGCAAAGTGGGCAAAATCGAGTCACACAATGAGGACGCCAAAGAACTGAGAACTCTCCATAGGGTGCATGCTGCTCGGTCTGAGATTTTCCTTGACAGCTTCAGAAAACAGGCTGCAGCGTTGGATACTATTCTCAATGCCAAGACTCAACTATGCAATGATGTATTGATGATGGTTGCCTCCGATGATGGGCACGATATGCGTCTGCGCGCGTTGAAGGGTTTGGGCGATAATGGGGATTCCAATACCTTAGAGTTTCTGTCAGGTATGTTGAATGATGGAGAGCCAGCAGTTCGCAATGTTGTCGCCAGAGCCATATCCACCCTTGCATCTCATAGCAAATGGTCTAGCATTGGTCACAAGATTCCTCAGAGCAAACTCAAAGCACCGAGTCTGGATATATCAAAGATAAACCGAATCCTAACCACCCTGGTAGCCAAAGGGATGCCCATCGCGATGATCGAAGACACCTTGATAGCAGTGGCAACACAGGGTGGCAGAAATGCTGTAGATATTCTCACGCGGCTTCTTGCAAAACCTGACGTCAGTATCAAGAAGGCTGTCATCAAGTCCTCGAGGCTACTGGAACGTGATGCTGCTGCTTCGATAATCCGGACGGCTCTTGATGATGAATCACCAGAGATTGTAACAATGGCAGAGGAAGAGCTGAACTCTCGATGGTCCGACGAGGTCTGGAAATGAGTATTGAGGATTTTCCATCAGTCGGAACCTACACGAACTTCGATCTTATGTAACGAGGCGCGGCTTTGAGGATGGCATTTCTGACTGACCTCTTCCCGACCAACATCTCTGCGATTATTCGTGATGTTTCTTTGGACATGAGAAAACCTGAGCCCATGGATTTCGAACCTGAATCAGTGAATTTCCTCTGGAGATAGAGACCCCATTTCAAATCTGAACCCATGGAATCTATCCACACTCTTTCATATTGCGATAACGCAGCATCAGAGAAGTCATTCTTCTTGATACATGCCGCAGCTGTCTTGGCTGCTTCGCGACCCCCAACCATTGCATAGAATATTCCTTCACCGCTCAGAGGTGAACACTGACAAGCTGCATCACCTGCAAGGAGAATTCTTCTACCATATGAAGGTCGAATGACTCCTGCAAGAGGCATCAGGGCGGCCTCTCTCCTGATCAGTTCTGCTCCATCGAGATCAGTTCTAGTTGGTTCCACCTCCGATATCAGGTGTCTGAGGTAGTCGTCTATTCGTGCATTGTTCCCACGAACTCGGTCGATGAGTCCACCGCTTCCAACGACAGATATCTTCCCGCATGGAAACACCCATGCATAGCCGCGTGGAGAGTACTCATGTCCATAGTAGAAATCATTCACTTTCTGAAACTCAGTGTCGCGTTTCAAGTGGTACTGGATTGCATAGCCTAGATGCGAATTCGATGGTCTCTCCCTTAGGGGGACAAACCTTTGAGTTACTGGATTCACGCCGCTTCCATCAATAATAAGATGAGATGTCAGCTTTTCAGAATCCGAGCCATACGAAAGAGTCACACTGCACCCTGACTCGGATACCTTGACGTTACTAATCTTTGTCGCTAAACGAATGTCACCATGCTTCTTGTCAATCCTTCTAATCAAGCAGTCAGCAAGATCCTCTCTTCTAACATTGACTCCTACTACATCATCAAAGTCGACTCGAGTGACATCTAGTCCAGGGAACTTCATACGTAAGGATACTATTTCATACTGACTCTTGATATGTTCCACTTCAAATTCCTTGAGTGCCCGAGAAGGAATGAAACCTCCACAAGCTTTCTTCTCTCCGGGTTTCTCATTTCGATCAAAGAGTGTGTACCGCACGCCCAACTCAGATAAGGTGACAGCTGCGATGAGACCAGCTGGTCCTGCACCAATAATGATTACATCGGTATCCTCAGACATGTTGCATACCAGAGCATAGCGGCTTCCCTATTAATTTTGGCTCATCTCATTGAGCGGCATAATTGATGTGGAGCTCGATGCAACGATGGGAAGAAGGAGCGTGTACCGTTCATTGGCAATCATGCTCGCTGATTTGCTTTGATGCGGTTTTAGTTTGCTTCTCTTGGTTGGTACACGCTTGTTGTCTTCTTGCCAAAGAGTACACGTCTGCCCGATGGAGTACACGTGTAGGAAGGAGAGAGGAAGGAAAGGAGGAGTATGCTAAGATTCACTCTTGAAATCCATTGTTGGCCCGATCTCGTACTCTTGGATTCAGAACGCAGCTGTTCCTTCGAGCGTTTACTTCATAGTATGTACGTACACCTTAGTATATCCGACCTTGTAATACCCTAAATCGAGTATGGCAACCCAGTATGAACGCAGTTTGGCGGCACCCTATTTGGCTCACCTACGATGCAACTGTACCAATACTTCGTCTGTCCCCTTCCTGGGTCTTGCAAGCGATCCTTGCTTGAGTTCACTTGTCCTATCTAGCCTATCTAGCCAGCACGTGCACTTACACTGCAAGAACACTGGAGTTATTCTGCATTCGAGTTTGACTCAGCAGAATCCTCTTTGATCTCTTTTAGGCCCTTTAGGTTCAGATTCTAGAATTCACCATTGTTATTTATTCTTCTATCCCATCACTCAATACCCGTCGCTTTTTCGACAGTCAATATATAATCGGTGTCTATATTTATCGACGTCCGTAATAGGTATGGGATGCCGTTACATGGAACACAATGTACCATCACACGGCATTTACAGCTATTCTAAAACAAGAGTGTATGTCGTGTTGAACCGTCTTTTCCAGGAAATCTCTGCTTGTCTTGTGACTTACGGATCGTGGTATCATACGCGTTTTGCTGCTAGTGATTCTTGTCATACCCAGAAAGTGAGTCATACTATCTGTGCACCGGAAAAGCTAGTGAAGAAGCAGGGTTATCCACGCGAAAAGGTAGCAGTACACACTATTTGAGTATGGTAGTTGCCCTTTGAATGATTGCTGTCTAGTACCCGTACTCGAATAGCGAATACAGCTTATTGTGTCACTTTTCAGTGATTTTGTATGTATAGTAGTAGTATTCCTGAGGATGGAAGGTTCCATTGATTGACAATGAGGCTTGCAAGAAGAGAAGTAGTTGTGAACTGCCGCTACATATGTACTATTATGTTATATGATGGGGCAAGATAGTATTATATATAATACTTGTAAAACTAAAAATACAATAGCAGTAACAATCCTCACCTAATGTGTATTGACGAAAACTCGAAAGGTAACTGGGAATGTAACATAGAGAACAGCAATTGATGATTCGTGCATTCATAGCGGGTGCCACCATCTGATGGATGATTGAGCCCCGAGACCTCTCTCGACTCGGTTGGCTTTGCGAAGTGTGCCTTGATCTAGCTAACTTGGCAGAATCGTTCCATCAGGAGCACAGGACAAATGAACAGCAGGAATACAGACCTCGCCTTGGCATAATCATGCCTTCTAACGTGAAATTCCTTCAGTGATTAGAGCCTAGTCACACATCATTTATATCCATAGGTAAGGAATTGATTGGACAGATACAGTAACAGGTCTGTGCGCTCCTTTCGTGCAAGTTCGAATAAGTACTTCTCGTTCGTGCATGCGCTGGAATGCTGCATCCGAAGAAACAAGAGGCTAGCCAATGGCGACGATCTTCATTGTCGATGATGAAGTCATACTACATCGATTGTACAAAGATGTTTTTAGCATCAAAGGACATGAGGTCATCGCGGATGCTTACGATGGCGCAGAAGCCGTAGAGAAGTTCATCGCTCTCCGTCGTAAGCCTGATGTTATCATTCTAGACCATAGAATGCCAAACAAAGATGGGATGCAGACGATGAAGGAAATACTGGCAGTAGAGGCCAATGCAAAGATTGTATTCATCAGTGCTGATGCGAATGTACGAGAGCAGGCAATGAGCAATGGTGCAGTAAGTTTCGGATTGAAACCCGTTACGATTCGGCACATGCTAGACCTCGTTGAAAGCGCTGTATCTGAATAATCAATAAACCGTAGGTTGACCTTGCTGTCTCCAAGTGGGGGTTTGAGTCCTGAAAAAGAGTGGCCATTCTGGAGTAATCGTTGCAGGGGAAGTCCCGCTTCTGAGAGTACTTCTTAAAATGGCTCTCGAAGACTCAGGTCTTGATGTAATCGGAGAAGCAGAAAATGCAGAGAGTCTTCTCATTCTGTGCCAAGGCAATAACCCTTCGGTGGTACTGATTGACTTCAATATCGACCAACAGGATATTGCCAGGCTGATCGAAAACCTTCTGGATATAGATCCTATTGTCGCGATAGTTGTGATTTCTGATCTCATAGAAGGTCAGAGCGAGACTGTGCTTGCCGCAGGAGCAAGAGCCTTTCTTCAGAAACCTTTCAGTATGTACGATATGACTGATATTGTGAAGAAGGTGAAACCTGTCGTCTAATGTTCCAGGCACGAGCTAGGAATCCTCGAAACTCCAAAGCATTACCATCGATAAGCACACTATGAGTGATGCATACAGTGCCATCACAATACAGTATGGTGACCAAAGGGCCGCCGCAAAGCCACTCAGAATGATGCAGAAGTACGAAATCATCATATGTTTCCACTCTGATGTAGACAAGACGAGTGCCAAACCTACAAGGATGTGGGGTATTCCCAGAAACGCGATACATGCCAACAGAACTGACAAGTACAACAAGCCTGTTGCATAAGGGAGGACCAAAGGCTCTAGAATACCAAAGAATATTGTAATCACTGCCAATGTATATCTAAGCGCTTTTGCGTAAGACATACTCTACTCCGTCACCCCTGCTCTCGTCAGTCTGGAAATCCTGACGAGGAATTGCCCCAATGTCTGTGTCCCCTGCAACGCGTTACAGTGTCCAGCTACATACTACATTGATTGACTTATGTATGCCGATTTGATTCTTCATGCGGGTCTCCAGGAACAAAGAAACACACATGATAACTTTATCACTTGCGAACTATGAGTATGCGAAGAGAACCACTAGAATCCTTCTGAAACGAAAAGAATGGGAAAGCCATGGGAGACTGGCTCCGAATACCCTTGAACAGAGATATGGACTGATGCATGTTGTCTAATAGCCCAATCATTCCTGAATTCATGATGTATGAATCAGGCCTGGACAAGTCTGAGATACAGGAGATTGGGAATAGGCTTGCTGCATACGGCCGAAGCGCCGTGGACCGTTTCCTGGTTTTCACAGATATCTTGATCGAATACGTCGGGGGTGGAGAGTGGCGGAACAGAAGCCAAGCCTTCTTGTCCATGTGCGGGAAAGCCTGTTTCCTGAGAGGCAAATATGGGTATAATCAGATACTTGGCCGTGAGAGCCAGAATCTCAGCTGCAGAGGCTATGCTGCGGCAGCCTATTGCAGACAAAGTCTCGACCCACGCTGGTTGAATAATCTACGCAACATCACTAATCAGACTTGGCAGACTAAGGACTATGTCGTTTTTGCCGAGCTCTCTGGCGAGCTGGCATCCGTGCTGATGGACCTAGGCTATGCAGATCACGCTCGTGACACCGCATCCGAAAGTATTGAGAAAGTCACTCTTGCTACAGCTCAAGACCACGCTATTCGCACGATGGTACAAGCTGCTCTCCTTAGACCAAGGATTATTCTTGCCTTCATATCTGGCTATTCTGACTCCTATGAAGAGTCA
The DNA here is from genome assembly GCA_964354495.1 of uncultured archaeon. Taxonomy (GTDB): domain Archaea; phylum Asgardarchaeota; class Thorarchaeia; order Thorarchaeales; family Thorarchaeaceae; genus SMTZ1-45. The sequence continues at coordinate 43,212 of CAYHAA010000011.1, forward strand.
TTGATTCGACTTGATTCTGCATATGATACCGCAACTCTTCTTGACCACCAACTGGCATTGAACGATATACGATACTATCGAGCTCGCGCGCTCGAGGAAACACTTGAGCATGACCGCGCATTAGCTTTGGTAGGCACATCACTTCGCCAGTATGAAAGGATGGGGTATCTCAAAGGTGTTGCAGATGCACGCAACCTCCGAGGAGTGATTCATATCAACATGGGAGAGTTGCAGGATGCTAGAGATCAATTCGAAGAGCTGCTTCTTATCCAGCAGCAGCTGAACAACCAAGTTGGGCTTGCCTCTACTCTAATCAATGTGGGCGAGATTGACAGAACTCTTGATCAAATCGACCAAATGGAAATCTACAATCGTCGGGCTCTTGAAATAAGTCAAGAGGCTGAATACATGCGAGGGATTCTCATTGCGACAGTCAATCTTGGCGATGTTGCACTCCGGAGAGGCAATATCCCGGAAGCTCTTGGCCTTTATGAAGCTGCAATGAAACTGGCAGAAGGAGCAGGCATGAAGCAGATTCTATCGCTTTCATACTCGCAGGCCGGTGATGCCTACTACCTATTGCAGAACATGAACTCGGCAATGCAAAGCTATGAGCGGGCCAGAGATGTGGCTATTGAAGTAGCACATAGACTCTATGCATTCACTGCAGAAGTGAGCCTATTGGTCACAGGATGGTCCCGGAATGACACTTCTGATACTGGGCTGCAGAGCAAGATTCAGCAAGTTATCGGTCCAAGTTCTGAATGGCTCTCTGCTGATGATTCGCGGTTGATGGCAAGTGTTCGCAGAACTGTCTTAGATGATTCAGCCTCAGAAAGTGAACTATGCATTTTCTATGATGGCGAGAAGAACTTTGTATGCAGGGTCGAACGTCAGGGACTTAAGAAAGAGTGTTTCGGAAATCTCTTCTGGATGGGCTCTCTATGTCCGCACTTTCGTGATTTCTTGACAAAACTCGAAGGATAATCTATTTACCCTCAAATACACAGAGGCCTCAGTCTATGAACAGCACTGAGAAAAAGAAAATACTCGTCGTTGATGATGAGCACCTTACAACAGAGCTTGCAAAGGTCATCCTTGAAAAGAACGGTTTCATGGTTGTCATTGCCGGAGATGGAGAGACTGCCCTATCCTTGGCTCAACATGAGAATCCTGACCTGATTCTGCTTGACGCCATATTGCCTAGCATAGATGGATTCGCTGTATGTAAGAGGCTTAAGGAGAGCAGGAAATTCAAGGACACTCCAATACTCATGCTAACTGCTAGAGGTTTCAGTAGTGATATCGAGGAAGGCAAAGCTGCTGGAGCTGACGAGTATATTGTCAAACCCTTCTCTGGCAAGGCGCTTGTAGCCACAATTAGAAGACATCTAGGAATGGACGACTGAAGAGAAATGTGCAGAGATGCGAATGGCACCTGATATGGATCAGGTAGCACTACTCAGGGTCCAGGACAATTTCGTCATCTTCTTCAGAACCATTGGATTCCTCTTCTGATGAGGTCCGAGCGTCAAGCGATGCAAATAGCTTCTCAAAGAGTATCAGAGCTTGTTTTACGGTGGACGCCCATACATCCGGCTGATCTTCATCGATGGTTGTAGCTGTGTCTCTTACGGGATCGAGAAGTGTTCTGACCTCCTGACAGCTCTCTTCGCTCCAGGAACACTGACTCATGACCGCTTCGATTTGCTTGATAATCTGTCCTCTCACAGATGCGAAGCGCATTCGTTCATCGTCAAGGTCCGCAAGGCGTTTGTTGACTTTTCCCAGTTCATTAAGAAGACGACGCACAGCAGCAACATCTTGTCGAGCTTCTGGAATGACGAATTCCTTCGGAACAATAGTCCCGCTGGATGAACGTGTAATGAGACGAACCACAAACGCATTAGGCAGAATTGTCGTTGATAATCCGAATCTTGCATTCAACCGATAGTACACTCTATCTGGGCCAAGGTCGCTTTCTCCTGACTGCCTCTCTATTAGTCCTGCCTCTTGGAGTGCTTCTAGGTGTTTAATTACCCCTCGTGGAGTGAAACCCAGGGTCTTGCTCAACTCATAGGGATATCTCTGCCCTTGAGCAAGAAGTCGAAGAATCCTCCTTCTTGTATCGCTGCTCAGAGCTCTGAACATTCTATCCAGTTCATTTGGACCTTCTTGTGACATGATATACCCCTTCATTCTGGATCCATGGCTTCAGAACTCATTTTCAAGTCTAGAGGTAGTCTACCTTCTCCCAGATCGCGTAAAGGAATGAAGTCCATTCGATGTACAGTTTATCCGGTTCCCAGAATCCCAGTCCGGATGAAGATAACCAGTCCGGAAAAGGACCCGCATCGTTGTTTTGGTCTGTTAGCATCCAGTCATCTCCTTTGTACGAGCTTTGACCTGATTCTAGTTCTGTTTCACAGAGATAATGAATCATTCACACTCTATCTAGTGTACCAATCGGTATAATAATACCATATGGTATAATAGAATAATCGAATTTAAGGATTATCACAGGGACGCTCTGGATGTCGGAATTCTCGACCTCTGTGAGGGCTCTGTGAGTGCAGGGGTGCCTTCACCTTCGGGTGGGCGGCTTCGATATCTGTTCAGTAGGGTTTCACCCTTATCGTAGATCGGACCTTGTCCGGTTAGAAAGCCCGTGGCAACCCCGTCTTTGGCACTGATGACCGGCCGAGTAGCTCTCATGAGGAGGTATCGCAAGAACTCAAGATCTGTGACCTTCTTGCCCATTTTCCGCTGGTAACGCATTTTTTCTTCCTCCCAGGTGAGAATATCGTGTTCTGTCAGACCTTTGAAGAGCTTGTTCTTGAGTTGTTCATGTTCGACCAATCGTGATTCTCCTTCTGAGAGTTAAGCAAGTTAGGGAACGATGGTTGCTCCTATATCGCCTTGTGATACAGGGAGAATACTACATGAATGCAATCTATGATTGAGTACTATTGTTTTCCGAAGGGGCTGTTTCAGCCTTCTTGTTCGGCTCTTCTTCTTTTGGTGCAGGCGTAGAAACAGTAGCCTCTTGGGATCTCTTCTCGGGAGAAGGATGATGATACAGGGTATCTGAGCGAGGAACTCGAAACTGCGTCACAGCTGTCCATGTTGCTGACCGCTTGGCAATAGCTGATACCTTCTTCAATCGAAATATGAACATGGCTGAAAGATCTATCATTACGATGTTCATTGCCAATAACATGAATGAACCTCCACTGATGCTCAGGATGCCTAGGTGCCCTGTCATAACACCGAAGACTAGTGTCATTGCTGCATTGACAGCAGGAGGCATGATCGAAACTGAAATGGCCGCGCCAACTAGGGCAGACATATTCCCTCGGGTTATTGAGAGCGCAACACCAGCGCCCGAGAAAATGGCAATCCCTACATCAAGTGAAATGAAACTTCCGCGACGCGTTATCTCTGTTAAAGTACTGCTATCGACATCTCCTATTATGTCTGTAAGCTTGCTCGGTACTAATAGTGATATTATTAGCGCTGTTATGATGCCTACTGAGATGGCAACCAGAACACCAATCAATTCGTTCTTTGTGCCTCTTAGAAAGAGTGCTTTGTCTTTGACAACGTACCCTAAGGCCACGCCCATCAATGGTCCCATGAGCGGAGATAGGAGCATCGAAGCAACTATAACAGTGACGTCGTTTTGGACCAAGCCCAGCCCCGCCATGAGAGAGGCTAGAATGATGAATGCAAAGAAATCGAAGCTCAGCAAGGCTTGCTTCTTCACATTCTCGTATATCTCTTCGACAGCAAGAGCTGCTTCACGCTGCATCTTCGATTCCGCTTGCGCTTCTTCTTCCGTTTCACTTGGGAGAGATGCCTTCAAGTCAAGGATGTCGACAAATCCGTACTCAACTCCAACGCCTTTGCGCTTGAGACCCTCCATAGTCGCGGTCACTGTTTCATCTGAGATTCTGAAGTGAAGGACGATGGCGTTATCAGCATTGAACTTCATGACATTCTTGACCTTGAGGCCATCGAGAAGAAAATCATAGACTGCTTCGGTCTTCTCGTAGGGTACCGTTATCTGTACCTGTTTCACAGACTCACTGCTCCGTATTCTTGGCGAAGGCCTGTTGGACCGCTATTAAGCATTTCTGGGCATTCTTTAGCATGGACTTGTAATACAGATATTACATTGCTTCTAGGACCTGTACGAATCGCCATGCTTTTCTTTGGTCCGCTTCAGTATCGGTAGGGCGGCTGAACATGGGCGTCTTTGAGATACTGGCTGCTTGGTTTGTATTATCGCTCACTGGTGCTCTTGCACCTGGGCCACTTACTGCAGCTGTCATTATGCAAAGCAGCAAGCATGGACGACTACACGGTATCTTGCCCATGGTTGGACATGCCATTGTTGAAGTTGGCATCATTGCAGCAATAATTCTCAGCGTGCAAGCCTTGACACTTTCGCCAATAGTAATAGATCTTCTTGTTGGATTTGGGGGCGTGGTCATCGTCTTATTTGGGGTGCTCGCTCTACGCGACTATCGATATAACGACGATGAGCGACCTGATGATGCTACAACATTGACAGCGTCCTCTGTGGTTGAAGCGACCGCACAAGGAGCAGCTGTGAGTATCCTCAGTCCTTACTTCCTGCTCTGGTGGTTTGGTGTTGGTCTTGCCAATGTGACAGTCTTGGTTGGATCCCTGCAGATTGGCGTTGGAACAGTCTTTCTAGCCGGGGTCTTGATCTACATCACGCACGTTTCAACTGATTTCATTTACGGAGCTGTACTGACCTTCGGAACTGATTTTGCCACAAAGAAGGCGAACGTTGGCGATGTCAATTGGGTGTGTGTCGTGATAGGCATAGTTCAGATTGGCCTGGGGATGTGGTTCATAGTTCTCGCCGCTCCGGGTTTACTCTCAGCTCTCATATAATCAAACATGATCTTCAGCAAAAGCCTTTGGAGATAATCATTGACACTCTTGGCTGATTCAGGTTTCTACCTCATTGCCAATGAGTTTCAGAACAACGAAGCCAAGCAGCGACCCTACTAGAGTGGCGATGGTTCTCTCAATCACCATTGCAGGAAAGATTCCAAAGCCAAAGACGACAGCGGGTATTTCGAGGAGATACACCGAACCCATCGCCATCATGGAATGGTCTATCATTGCACCCATGAACGTCAAGGGGATCAGCTGGACATAGCTTCGATTCGGATCGAAATCGAATTTCCTGACTTGAAGAATGAATGCCACAATCAATGCCAGCACGTATGGCAGCATGAACCACCAAGCATCGTAGACACGAATTTCGTAGAAACATATGATGACGATGAGATAGACTGCTGTGAAAATCGGACCTGGAATTCTGAACCCACCAACCTCGGTAGATCTCCTGAGAGAGAGGCCTGTAAATAAGGCTGCGACAGCTGGACCCATTATCGTGGTGGGGATGATGAGATAGACGCCTCCTCCAATGGGCAAGCTCACCGCAGTGGCTGCGATTCCCGCAATCAGGCCAAACCCAAAGCCTCTCCAGGGTCCGAGTATGATTCCTATGAGAGGTGCGACGCAGATGGCGAAACTAAGAATGCTGCTAAAGCCTGCTGCTCCAATAAAGCCACTCATAGGTAGCAATGCAAGGATTGCGTACAATGCTACTAGAACAATCCCAACAGATGTCCTCTTGGTTTCACCTGGAGCTCCAATTAGCTCCATATCTTGAGCATCCTTTCCTTCTGACAATCATCATCCCTCTCCGGACCGAGTGTCGGTTTCGGGCACCTTAAGACGCTTGTGGTGTGCCGGGCTAGATGGGGTAGAAGTCAAAGAAGTGCGTCACTTTCCAGTCGTTTCCTACCTGCTTGTCATCCTTCAAGTCCACTAGTTTGCCATCCTCAAAAGGATAGAACCATAGATCATTGCTGCCATTGACTGTTATGAGATCTGGTCGACCGGGCGTTCTCCAATAGCCAACAAGATATGTCCAGTCCTCCCTGAAGTCCTTCTCTGTTTCCATCTTTGGCTTTTCAGTGAATTTCAATTCGTTCCTTTTCGGGTCTACCATGCAATAGGGATATAGGTGGAGCCTCTTATCACGATAGGCAAGAAGATCCGGTGTCATGTTGCCGAGCCAATCGCCCACAAGTAGATGTGGATAGTCCTTGGGCTTGAAGCCATCCCCGACCTTGATTTTGTCCTGCCCATAGAAGCTCTTGTTTCTAAACGGAAATACAAAGAGGTCTCCATTCTTCTTTCTAATGAGAAGGTCTGGCGTCGTTCCTCCTGTCCAATACCCAGGATAAAGGTCAGGTACGTCATCTCTCCCGAAACCATTTCCCACCTTCTCCTTTTGGCCGAGGTCTCTGAAATCCTTGCCATCCCACGGGTACAGTCTTAGGTCTCCATCCTCATCCCTGACCAAGAGGTCCGATGTTCCATTACCGGTCCACTCCGCAACATAGTAGTCGAGGGTGTCTCGGAATCCTTTGCCGACCTTATCACCTGTTCCCCTGTGCATGAAGGTCTGGTCTCTGAACGGGAAGTACCTAAGATCACCATCTTCGTCCAAGACCACAAAAGAAGAGCCTCCGCCGATTCTTCTGCGAAATGTGGGCACTTGGGTAGGCGTCCAGTATCCAGGCAGATACTTCTTGAACTGCCAGTCACGTCCTACATCAGTTCCCGTCTTCTCACCCTTTGGAGCGTAGAACTTGTATTTTCCATCGGAGTAAAAAAGTGGAAACCACTTCATATCACCATTGTTCATTCTTACTACTAAACCGGACATCGTGAATTCCTCTCGCGCGAGTATGAGTCATTCTCTCATAACTGTTTATCTGATATGAACCAAGGAAAACGTTTTAGAGGGGCCGAGTTGCAACCGCAATGAACCACGGAGGCTTTTGCTGTGAGCGAAGAGACCTTTGATGTCATCATTGTAGGTGCTGGCGTGCTCGGAGTTGCCACGGCATACTACATGCAGAAGAACAGCCCAGACAAACATGTCCTTCTTGTCGAGAAGGCACTTGCTCCGGGACAAGGCAATACTGCTATGAGTGCTGCCGCTGTCCGGAATATGTTCGCTTCTTCAACTAACCAGATACTCACAGATACGTCGATAAAATACTTTGAACATGTGCAGAATGAGCTTGGCCATGATCTTCTCTTTGAGAAGACTGGCTATCTCTGGCTCTTGAGCGAGTCTCAGTTCAAACACGAGAGTGTCCAAGTATGGATGGAGCGCATGAAGAAATCCGGTATTCACTACAGGGTCTATACTAAGAAAGAACTGAAGAAACTCATTCCTGGTCTCAATGTGGACTTCATAGGTGACGAAGAGGCTCAGCTAATGAATCTCCAGCAGGTTGACTATGGTCTCTTTGGCGGGGACTGTGGTGTCCTAGACCCGACACGGCTCGTAGAGCATTACTTCGAGGAATTCAAAAAGATTACCCATGTGAAGCCTCGTTTCGGCGTATATGTGCAGAAGTTGCTCCTCGAGGCCAATCCTAAACTGGACCTTCCTGGAGAACCATATGTCTGGCAGGACAAGAAGATTACCGGTATTGTTACAGACAAAGGAACCTACAGAGCCAAGACAGTTGTGCTCGCTACAGGCGCTTGGGCAAATGAACTGCTTGATCCAGTTGGCATTGACAGCATGACGAAGGCAAAGAAACGTCAGCTCTTCGTCGTTCATGCAGGAGACAGGCCGAAGCTTAAAGCACTTCTGAATACGAAAGGATTCAATGAGATTGGATGCATTCCATTTACTATTGTGCCCTCTACTGGTCTCTACTTCAGGCCTCAGTTGCAGGAACATGGCTTCTGGATCGGCTGTGGAGACAAACTCGGTCGCGAATACAAGTACTTCCAGACGGATGAGATGATGGTCCCTGAGAGCGCATACTATGAAAACAGCGTATACCCAGTTCTCTCGAAATATTTCCCAGCGTTCGAAGGGGCTCGTCCCGCGAACAGCTGGGCCGGCGGATACTCCTACTCTCCGGATAAGATTCCGTTCGTCTATACTGAATGCGGTGTGCTTGTTATCAACGGTGCTTCGGGCTCAGGCATCATGAAATCTGACGCTCTTGCAAGGATTGCTGATGCTCTCTACCGTGGACTGCCTGAAGCAGAGCTCTATGGCGGGAAGAAAGTGCACTCAAATATGCTGAGTGTCAAAGACCGCAATGTAGAGATTGAGAGCGTTATCATATAGATAGAGTGGATTACACACAACTCATCAGTATCTTGCACATGCACAAGCAATTCCTACTCAAGACCTCGCTCTTCAGCATCTCAGGGTTTTCACACCATTGCAAAGACCCTATAAGACGAGCAATTTTTCCCCCAAAGGCCTCGTGACTCCTACGGCCCAGCTGTACACCATGTCTTCTGTATTAAGGACTGTCTTCCAGGAAGGCAACTATCAATGCACCAACCGCATCTGCTATTGCGAGAAGGATCATATGAACAGCGAGAGTCCAGAGAAAGGAAGTATCTCCATCATGGCATTGGAGAGTGGGGTAAAATACGAGACCCTTGATGAAGCGCCGGATGTGCTCCTCCTCATAGAGCTTCTTGGCATTCGACCCACCGACTTGGCGAAATTGTCCCAGCGCTTTGGCATTGATATTGAAGATCTTCAGGATGTACAGGATCTCGATGAACGTTCTCGTCTTCAGATAGAAGACAACTATACAATCATTTTGCTCCGTGTGCCTGTGGACCTGAGAGCAAAGGATCGTCAGTACTCAACAATCCCAACTGCAGTGTTCACGAATGGTCGTGATATCATCATCATTCAAAAAGAAGATATCCCTACGCGAAAGTCCAAAGTACGTCAGAAAGTCCATCTGAGCACCACAGCGGCAGACATAGTCTATAGGTGGTGGGAAATTATCATCCATGCATTTGAATCAACACTTGACATCATCGAGACAACTATCAACGAAACTGAAGATGTCATCATGCGGGAAATGTATCCCTCACAATTGGAGTGGTTCTTCCAGCTGTCTCGAGATGCTATCTTCATTGAAGCTGCTCTAAAATCAAACACGAGAGTCCTTCAGAAGCTTGAACAAACGCATGTCTTGGGGAAATTGATGCTTGATGTCGATCGACTTGAAGAACTAGAGGTCGACCTTCAACGGCAAACAGAATTGAGCGCTATCTATCGTGAGCTGATAGATAATGCAATGAACGCTTATGATAGCATGGCCGGTCATAATCTGAATAGAGCTATCAGGACGCTCACATCTATCTCATTACTGGTGAGCGTGCCGACGCTCATCGCGAGTGTCTATGGGATGAATGTAGGGCTTCCATTTCAGGAAAATCCCATGGCATTTGCGGTTGTGATGGGAGTGAGCTTTGCGACCTCTCTGATTCTTTTGTTCATACTCAGAAGGATGAACCTAGTCTGATTTCAGAGTACTCAATCACTTCCTTGCAAGCACCCAGTAGTGCGTTTCGCCACCAGTTGTCACAAGCCTTTCGAATATGACCTCAAAACCTGCATTTTTCACCAGTTGAAGGCTCTCCTCTGGTTCCGGATGGTCCCAGACCATTGGGACGCCAAAGTAGTCATCGATTTCACTGCAATCATCTTTTCCCGTACTGACAAGCATCACTCCCCCTGGTCTAAGCCATTTGAACATCCTTCTATAAAGCAAGGCATGATGGCTTCTATGAATGTGGATAATTGCGTAGGTAGAGATGATGCCATCAAGAGATTCAGAGTCGAAATCTCTTTTCGTTACGTCTCCAAGAATCAGCTCCGCTTCAGGAACATTTCTTCTCGCTACGTCAAGCATGGTTCTCGAGAAATCTATTCCCTTTGCCATGAAGCCTCGGTCAGCGAGCAGGCGAAGAACGGGAATCCCTCCGCCGCATCCGACATCCAGAACGACTGCCTCTTCGGGAAGATTTGAGATGAACCTCTCAATCTGAGGTCCGTTCTCGAAAATGCTTCTCTCCTTATAATAGGCTTCAGCGATTATGTCGTAGCCGTTTCTGACGATTCTTCCGTGCTTCTCTGGATCCAAAATACAATCTCCTTCCATCGCATTGGTTTAGCAGACCTATTTGTTTTGTAAGTCGAACTTATTTACCTGAAGTATCATAGGATTGACTATGAAAATAGGAGTCCTCACAAGTGGCGGCGACGCTCCCGCAATGAATGCTGCTATCCGAGCAATCACTAGGGTTGGAATTCATCGCGGCTGTGAGATCTATGGTATATTCGGCGGGTATCAAGGAATACTCAGTCCGCAAATCCACGAATTCAACTCTCTATCCGTTTCTCGAATACTGCATAGAGGTGGCACAATCCTTACGACTGGTAGATCTGAGGAATTCAAGACGGAGGAGGGACTAGAAAAAGCTGCCAAGATACTGTCTGAACATGGTCTTGATGCACTGATAGCCATCGGCGGAGACGGTACTATGCGTGGACTCGCTGAACTAGGCAAATATTGGAAGGGAAGATTGATTGGTCTACCTGGAACCATTGACAACGATATGTACGGAACAGATTACACGATTGGTTTTGACACGGCGGTTAACAATGCTCTGGACGCCCTAGACAAGATTCGAGATACAGCTGAAGCGTTCAGCCGTGTCTTTCTTGTTGAAGTGATGGGACGTCGCGCAGGATTCATTGCTTTTCATGTGGGCGTCGCAACGGGTGCATCAGCAATACTCATGCCAGAAACCAAGACAACCATAGAAGAACTTGCTCAGAAAGTCATTAGGGCAAAGGAGAGGGCAAAGTCGAGTGTTCTTGTAGTTGTTGCGGAAGGCGATGAGCTGGGAAATGCTGACTCCATTGGGAAAGCACTCTCTGAGAAGATTGGAGAGAAGTGCAGAGTATCAGTTCTTGGCTATATTCAGAGGGGAGGAAATCCTACCCATTTTGATAGAATTCTGGCCACTCGTCTCGGAGCATTTGCTATTGAATGTCTCTTGAGCGGAAAACAAGGGGGCATGGTTGGCGAGGTGAATGGCAGGCTCAAATTGACACCATTTGAGGATACATGGACGAAGAAGAAACCCCTAGACAAGTGGATGTTGGGACTTCTTGATGAGTTGTCCGGTTAGCAGCAACTTATATATTCCTAACGAGAGGAATCAACCGCCGGCCGACTTTCCAATGTCCCTTTCTCGACAGACTAATACGGCACGAAGTGTATTGGATTCTTGAGGTCGAGACCTTTGGTCTTCAAGAACATCGCTGATTATCATCTTTGGGCAGGTTGGAAGATGCGAGAACTTCTCAGTGACGTTGATGCAGAAACCTTTCAGAAAGAAGTAGGCGGTCGAAGCCCCAAGGATCTTGTCCAGCATATTGTACTAGCTCTGGAGACATGCTTCTTCTATATTGATAATGGGAAGGACGACGCAGTCTTTGAGCGTGCCAAGAGATTGCCTCGACAAGAGCTTCTTCAGCGCTGGGAGGTCTTGGATACAAGACTGAGTCAGGCAATCGAGGAGATTCCTCAAGGAAAGATTGCTGTGACACACATTACAGATGCGCCGTTCGAAGTAGACCTTGTCGATTTCTTTCTTCAATATTTGATTCATACGACGCACCATCGTGGACAACTCGCTATGGTATTGAGCAGCCTGGGCTATGATGTTCCGGGGACAGATTATCTCATGTTCCTCGGCGAAAAAGCTTGATTCAAGCTAGACATAGAATTCTCGAATTGCCGCGGTTCGTTCCACCTGCCTGATTTGACCATGGACCTAAGGGAATAGGGAGTGATAAGGGAACATCAGCAAGAAAGAGGCCATGGCCTCCTGAAATGACATACCTCACTGAGCCATTCTACGCATGTAGCGATGTCCTTAAGAGCGCATAAGGTTTGCGGGCAAATGGAGATGAATATGAATCCGCAAGTCAATCCATGGGAGAATGTGTTGACGCAAATCCGTCACACCGCTGAAATCATGAAGCTCGATCCGAATATTACGAGGATAATAGAAAAGCCTCAGAAAACGGTAATAACGAACTTTCCTGTGACGATGGACGATGGTCGCGTGGAGATGTTCGAGGGTTACAGAGTGCAGCACTCGAACCACCGTGGTCCATGCAAGGGCGGTGTGCGATTTTCGCCAACTGTAAGTCTGGATGAGGTAAAGGCTTTGGCAGCGTTGATGACCTTCAAGACCGCAGTTGTGAATCTGCCCTATGGTGGTTCAAAGGGCGGCGTTATTTGCGATCCTTGGAAGCTTAGTAAGAATGAACTAATGCGCATTACCAGACGGTTCACACACAGCCTCATGGGCGAAATAGGTCCCGAGATTGACATTCCGGCTCCCGACATGAATACCAATCCCCAAATCATGTCTTGGATGCTCGATACATACTCTATGATGGTCGGTCACACTGAGCTTGGTGTTGTGACTGGCAAGCCTGTTGAGATTGGCGGCAGCCTTGGCAGAACCGAGGCTACTGGAAGAGGCGTATTCACAGTAATGGATGAAGCTGTCAAGCTCAAGAAGAAGAAGAAGGCGGGCCTCACGATTGCCCTGCAAGGCTTTGGTAACGTCGCCAGCAATTTTGCTAAGATTGCCCATGAGAATGGCTACAAGGTAACAGCAATTGCTGATGCTTTCGGAGGAGTGTATGATCCCACTGGTCTTGATATTCCCAAAATACTGGAGTATGCATCCAAGCATCCCAAGAAGTCCGTGGAAGGATTCCCAAAGATTGATACGATTTCCAACGAAGACCTTCTTGAACTCGATGTAGATATTCTTGCACCATGTGCCCTTGAGCATCAAATCACTGAGAAGAATGCAGACAATGTGAAGGCTGAGCTGATTGTAGAGGGCGCAAACGGGCCAACGACACCCGGTGCTGATGATGTGTTGAATGAGAAAGACATCATGGTTATCCCTGACATTCTAGCGAATGCGGGAGGCGTGACAGTTTCCTACTTTGAATGGGTACAGGGGATTGCATACCTCTTTTGGGACGAGCAGGAAGTGAATGATAGACTGAAGAGAGTTATGAGCAAGTCCTTCGCAGAGGTCCGTGCATCGAAAGACAAATACAAGGTCAAGGACCTGAGGACTGCAGCAATGGCTCTCGCAGTCGAGAAGATAGCGAAAGTCATTGAACTGAGAGGAATCTTCCCGTAAGAGATCCAATCAGAACAGACTCTTCCATGGGTAATCTTGGGAAATGTATGCACTTGGGAATCAGGCAATCCCTAATGCGGAACCCGAGCGAATAGGTTGGACTAAGTGGTTCAAACCAGCCAGCTGGTCCAACCTATCTCATTTTCACAAACCATAACCTACCTAACGATATCTCAAAATCCCATAGCAGTTTTGCGAGTTCAAGCAAAACACAGAATCCGATGAGCTTCTGAACTATTAGTAGGACGAGTTGAGCGGATAATGAGGAGAGAGGAAATCAATTAAGAGAGCGCGAATGGTCCTCTATCAACCTCGTTAGATCAACTCGACAGAGATGCTTCAATTGATAGAGATGAAAGGCGAGAACCTAATCGGTGTGTTCAAGGATGCTGGTGCCGAGATTGTCAAGAGGCTTTCCAAATACAAGTCTGTTGTCGGCGCCCTGTTTACTGGAGGTATCGTACGAGGATTCGCAGACAAATACTCGGATCTCGATGTTCTGCTATTCCTCGAACACGATGATGCCACTGTCCGTTCCTCAGTTCGGGCTCTTGCCAAGGAGATTGAACATCGATTCTCTGTTGAGACGGACATTGAGGTTCATGTTTTGGATGCATACATGCAGGGCGACTGGGATGAATACCTAAAGTGGGACTTGTCGAATAGCATGGTTGTGTTAGACAGGCATGGCAGACTCCCCGAGCTTCTCAAGAAGAAGCTAGCAGTGGCAGAGGAAGAGTGGCAACTTCGAATTGCGAAATCGATGATTTACATCTCTTGGTACTGCTTCCCTGAGAGAGAGCATGTGCCATCAATGATTGATTTGTGGTCTGACAGAGGGTGATTCTGCATCAGCTCAGTATGCAGTGAGCTATGCGCTTGAGCTAATCCTTGGACTGCTCTACACTCTGAATCGCTCTTTTCTGCCCGCACCCAAATGGAGGTTCTACTACATTGGCCAGCTCGCTTGGCTTCCCAAGATTTGTGCTGATGCTCTGAGGGATGCAATGTTGATTCGAGAGATCTCGACAAAAGATGCTCAACGTAGAGCGAGGAACTTAGCTCCCGTTTGGCATGAGATACTCAACCGCTTTCATGACGGATTCAGAATGGATTCTGAAGTGGCCAAGAGGCTCTATTTAGAAACAATCCTACATTTGCCGCTTGAGTAGGTCGTCGACAATGAAGGAAGAAGGCTTTGCCATCTATGGTTTATTCGTTTGCCTCCTGTCGAGGCATGATAGACGTCGCCACGAAGCGTCTGACAATATGAAGGTCACGTCGTATGGACACAATATGAATATTAGTCACACAGTTCTAGGTGCCGATTCCCTTATCTTGCCTAGAGAGAGTATTTGCTTGGTTGGAGATATTGGAGAACTCAAGTAACTCGTCGTCGGATATCCGCAAGCTTGGAAGGTACTTTGTGCATGGTTTGATCCTGGGTGTAGTGGTGTTCGCAGCTTCAGTAGGTATGATGCTAATAGGCATGGGCTATTCTTTTCAAACGTACCTGCTTCTTGGTTCCTCATTGGTTGGCGCCGCTTTCCACGCGATAATATTTGCGCTTACAGGAGGTATGAATCAAGCGCTTGCAGAGAGATTCTGGGGTATTGATTGTGAGAAGAATATAGGGACAGGAATGAGAGATGGATTTCTCGTATTCTTCCTCTTCAATATAGTCTTCCTCCCTGTTGGTTTGACCTTCGCAATTCCTCCTTGGTTGCATTGGATGCCATCGGCCATAGAAGTAGCTATCATTTTCTTGGTTGCCATTCCAATCTACATACTCCTGCTTGGGATTATAGGAGCAAAGACTGCTGTCTTTCTACATCAGGATAAAGAACCAGTAATGCCCTCTGATTTTGTCGAACGTAGCCATGAGTGTCCTCACTGCATGGCGCGATATTACTATGGGCCGGGCATAGAGAAAGAAGGAGTGGTAACCTGTCAGAACTGCGGCAAGCAGTTCTCTATCAATGAATGAATATGGTCCGCCCTCTGTTGAGGTTATGGTTTAGAGAGTTAACCCTTCTAACCCCTTCTATGGGAGTTTATCAATCCGGATAGAATACAGAAGAGTATGAAACGGGCTGTCCAGATGAGGCTATCTGATTTTGACGAACCGAAAACAGACGCCGCTTCATCGAGTTCCCAGTTTCAGAAGGTAGAACGGTCCAAACCTAGCACTTCAACTCCCCTAGATCAAAAGCGTTCAAAATCCCAGCTATGGAGCAAGACGGTCAAAGAAGATGAGGAATGGGGCGTCTGTAACCTGGATGACACGGTAATACTAGTCCGCATAGATAACAACCGCATTCACGCCTATGGTGAAGAGGCAGTCTGTAAATGGTGTGGAGGCGCTCTCGAAATTCGTGATGACAAGATCTTCTGCACTGGAGCCTGCAAGAGATACCAGGGGGAGTTCTCAAGAAACCTCAATGCGTTTCTCTGGTGGGAGGGTGTCAAATCTTACACTCTCAGAAAGACAGTGGCTGAAACAGAGCACCTTGAGCTGGAGCCCAGAGACCGTGACCCAATCTCGTATGCTCCAAACTGGTCTGTACTCTACGAGTATGAGGATGAATCATATGAGGACTCCGACAATCCGGACATCTCGGAAGAGTAATTAGAGCGATTGCGCAGCGTTGGAAACCATTTGGTGATTCAATATGAGTGAAATACCAATGCCTGGAACAAGTAAAGGAGCAAGACCAAAAGAAGTGACATACGCCGGTTTTCTTATCCTACTTGAGGCAATAGTCGGCCTCATAGTTGGCGGCATCAACTACTACATGTGGGAAGACGAGTTGGCACTCCTTGGAATTGTGCTCGCTGTGATTGCCTTTTGGCTATACACGATGATTCTGAAACAGGACTACTCCGCATGGATGATGTGTGTGATTTTCAATATCATTGCAATCTTCCTCTATGCGACAGGCAGCAACTGGCCTGGAGTGGCACTGAGCGCAATCTGCTTCTTCTATCTGATAATGCCCAACGTGAAAGTCCACTTCACGAAATGATAGCATAGGCTGGTCTTCCAGCCTCTCTCTTTTTCGCTTCTACCTTGGCGCAGGCAAATCCAGGTTTAGGTACGATGAAGAATCCATAATCCCTCGGTTCTTATGATACTCTCGGTGACAGTCCTGGGTTCCGGTCAGCCTTTGGACATGTTCCTTGTCGTCTGGGTCGGATCGATGACAGCTATTGCTGTTGGCGGTTTCGTTGTCGCAATGATGAGAAGGAGAACACCCAGAGGTGTCTGAGGTTGAGGGTCTCGTCCCTCAACCGGATTCTTTTCATACAGTAGGAATTTGCGTCCGATGAACTCCTCATGAACATAGCCCAGACCGAATGCCCACTCTGAGGGACCCAGTCCGAGGAAGAACACAGCTCTGTCGGCCTTAGAAGCAATGACCTCGTCGAGAATTCTAGACATTATATCAACGAAGACTGATCTATCAGTGGCGAAGACCGAGGAAACTACGGTGAATTCATCAGGGCGGTGTCTGTCTACTCCGTAATACAGTCCCTGTGCACTGCCTGCCTCGTCAATAATGACCTTGAACTCTGTCTGTTTTCCAAGACGCTCAATTCCCTCTTGGTTCTTGAAGTCAAACTCCCATGCTAGCGGCATTGTGGCACTCGGCACCAAATCAGGATTCTGAGCCAAGATATCAAACAGCCGCGAAGGGCTCACTTTGAGCGGCACGATGCTAGGACTTGGTTTCGGATGCTCAGGGAATGGCTTTTCCAATCTGAGAGAGCCGACGCTGTTGGCTCGATGGAACCCCAGTTTCTCTGCAACCTTCTGTGATCCTTCATTCTGGGATCCGGTTACATACCATAGTGTCCTCACCTGCTTCTCCACGGCACGTTGAATGATGGCCTCGGTGATTTTGGTGCCATAACCTTTCTGCTGAAACGCTTCCCTCACTCGTAGTCCCTGTACCCAAGCAATGTCTGTTCCTTCGATAGTTTCAAGGTTGCAGAGTGCAACGAGCTCCTTTCCCTCAAAGATACCTAATACATTGCCATGGGGGTCCTTGACCCACGTTGGGAAGGTAGTCGGAACATAGTCATTGCCCTCCCAAATGGTCGCGCAGAGATTGTTGACTTGGTCTTGGTCTTTGATTTTGAGCTCACGGAGGCTGCTTGGCATGCGACTCTGGTCAGCATGCATTGCTTAAGAACCGTATGACATGGTCTCGCATTGCAGTATCAAATTACCTTTTCGATTCATCATCGTTCACAACTGTCACGGTTGCACGAGTATGCAGCCGCCAACGTCTTATTCTCTCAGAACAGAAGGATATCCGAGGCGGATGTCATATGGAGATCGTGGAGCTAGCTGGCATAAACAGACAGGAACTGCGAGCCTTTGTCGATGAGGTTCCATCAATATGGCAGAAGAAGAGTGGCGTCTTGGATCCGGGAATGAACCCTCTTTTGCGCAACTTTGGAGAGAAGGGTAACCTGCTGTTCGGTGTTCATGTGTACAATATGGGACCACAGTGTGTCGCAGTCATTCTAACAGAGCACGATGACGATTCAAACAGAGGGACGATGAGAATCCACATGGCAACACTCGCAGGCTTTGGTGGTCCTTCGGAATGGGTGCGTGGAGAGAAGAAACATCGCGATGCCATTGACGCGTGCATGGATGAAACACTAGATGTAGTGAGAGCGCAGTACAGCAGAGACTCGAGCTGGCGCGGTATGAGTGTCAAGTGTCCCAGCTGCGGGGCTTCTTATTTCGTTTCTCGCCGGATGGTGGACAGAGAAGGAAAGACCAGGTGCCAGAACTGTGACAAAATCGTGTCCGCTATTGGAGACTAAAATCAGCGAAATGAGAAGCACCTGAAGAGCCTATTCAGAGCAGTAGAGATTCGAGTGGTTCTAGCAATGGCTAGCGTGGCATGGCTCTGCTGCATCAAGCAGGTTTCTGAAAGATAAGGCAGTAGTGATGGTGCACATTGGATACATATGTAGTAGGGTAACCCCAACAGCCGAGCTTCTTGTTGTCTTGGCACCAGATCATCTCTTGGCGCAGTTCATAATCTTCAGATACCCTCCTTGCCAGGTCCCATGCAATAGGTTTCAATAATCCATCAACATCTCTCATGTTTTGAACAACAACGGTGAGATACGCCCTATCTCTTAGTAATGGCATTAGCCCACCGAACAACGAACCCAGGACCTCGATGTACTCTTTGTATGACGCAATGTTCCCAAGGTCTTTCTCAGAATCACTATAGTATTGTTTCAGTCCTTGTCGTCCCCTTGCCCTTTGAGCCGAGTCGTTTCCTCCACGAGACTTCCGAAGCATGTCCCAATAGGGTGGGGATGTGATGAGATAATCAAAGACAGGTAAAGACTCTCTGAATTCTTCAGCGATAATCCTCTCTGCCTCTCTTGTATCTCCAACAAGCAGATGCTGTTCTCCATTCCCCCTTGTTGTCAGGATTTCTTTCAGCCCAGACTCTACAAACTCTCCATGTAGCTCAATTCCAACGGCATTTCGCGATAACTCCTTGCATGCAATAAGCGTGCTTCCAACTCCCGCGAACGGGTCCAGGACCCAACTCCCTCTCTTGGTAAAGAAACTAATGAAGCGCTGCACAAGTTCCTCTGGAAACTTTGCCGGGTGATCCATTTGCTCTGTTGTTCTTGATCGCGGATTCACAATAAACCACGACTTCGTGGATTTCACCCATTCTTTTGCTTCAAGGTCATTCATAGTGTTTATGGGATGAGTCCGAACCAAATGTGTCACCCACAGATATGTGACTAGCCAGCAGTCATAAGTCTAGCTCTTAGAGCTGTGACATGATTATTCTGTTTATCCCTAATTCAATGATATCCGCGCAGTATGAAGCAACCCTTCCTAGATGTAAGGCAATCAAGACCTCGTGCGCATCTCTCTCCCTTCTAGCAAGTCCGAATTGACGGAGGGCCTTCGCCAAGACTGTGGCCTCCCTCAGAGCATCGAAAGCCTCTGAGGCATAGCTAGTCAAGTCTTCGTCATCAGCCTTGTTTCTCTTGTCTATACTGAAGAACACAAGGTCTGTCTTGTCATAGAGGCCAACGATCTTCGTTGCCAAGTTTCTTAGTTTTGTATCGATTGTAGGCAACTTTGATAACTCAACGACAGACTCACAAATATGGTCGGCAATACGTTCAACATGCTTCGCAGTCAAGCTGAAGTTTAGCGCATCTGGCGGAAAGAGAGATACGACCCTGGCATGAGCGGGATCTCTCAGAACAAGATGACAGAGCCTCTCAACCAGATACCTATTCCTATCGACCTGCTCGTCTCTGGATAGTATGTGTAAGTAATCCTTGGCGTCTTCCGTTTCAATGATGGACACTGCACGCTCAAGCATGTACTTGACCGTGGCGAATTGTCTTCGAAGAACCTTGCGTATCACTTCTCTGTCGGTGGTAAGAAGATCGCTTATGAGAACACTATCGCTATGTTCATCTAGGATTTCCCAACCCTCGAGTTTGTTCACCCACTT
This sequence comes from uncultured archaeon, assembly GCA_964354495.1. GTDB lineage: Archaea > Asgardarchaeota > Thorarchaeia > Thorarchaeales > Thorarchaeaceae > SMTZ1-45. Next base: position 62,882 of record CAYHAA010000011.1, read on the forward strand.
GCTTATCTCTTCACGCGTGGCCATATCCAACGAGTCATCGAACTTCAATTCCAAGTCTCCAACTCCAACCATGTAGGCTCCAACAAGCAGGTTCGGAAGGTCTTGTCTGTGTTCATTGTCGATTCCTATCTCCAGTTTTCCTCTCTCGCTCTTCGAGGCAGATGAAGGCATCACGCGAAGCGATCCGTCCTGTACTTGTTCAAGCAATACCTCAGAGTGCTTCCCAAGTTTATGTTCATTGCACCAATCCCTGGGAAGATAGATGTAGAGTGAATTCCGCACTTGGTTTAGTTTTCTGGTTGAGCCCACGAAATATCACATCCATGTTTTGGGTCCTGCCAATGCATGAAGCAATAGCTGGCGGAGGCTATGCGATGGGCTTCAAGTGTGTCTGTAGCCAAACACAACCCCGCCTGAATCAAGATGTAACAGCGCACTTCTGCGATTTAACGTTATGCATATGCTGCATTTACGTACTTTACAGTAGCTGAAGCCAATGCTATTTCCTTAATTACATATCATTGCGCAAGCCTGCTCAAACTCAAATGGAGTATAAGAACGATGAATAACAATGCTAAGTATCTTGCAGTTCTTCTTGTCGGTGTTCTTATGGGAGGCGGAGGTTTCTACCTCATTAGTGCACCTGGCGGAGGAACTAGTCTTGTTGCAATTTCCACTGCAGGTTCAACCACAGTCTTTCCATTATCCCAGCAGTGGGCAACAGAGTTTAACGAGGATTTTCCCACCATAATTGTGAATCCAAACACGGGTGGCAGTGGTCTTGGTCAATCTCAGATTGCGGACCAACTAATCGATATTGGAGCTTCAAGCTCCTATCCTTCTGCTGATTATAGAACAAACCATACCGATGTGAAGATAATTCCTATTTCAGCTGATGCGCTAGGAATCGTCGTCAATCCAACTGTCAATGGCAGCAGTTTCAAGATGGATAGTGATATGGCTGTTGCAGTCTTCCAAGGAAATGTGACAACATGGGATGATTTTGAGAATGTCTTTGGGGTCATTGTCAGTGTCACTGGTGACATTAACGTCTATGTGCGATCTGATGCAAGTGGAACCACAGCAACTTTTGCAGAATGGTTAGAGACCTCAGACGAAAACACGAATGCCAACGGAGCAGAATATGAGTGGACGCTTGGGAAGAAGGAAACCGTTTCGTGGCCGGCAACTGCAAGTGCTGTGGATGGCAATCCCGGTGTTGCATCCGGAGTCCTAGGTGACAGTAGTGGGATTGGATACGTTGGGCTGGCTTTCATGGAAGGACTGACTGAGGTTCACCTCTATAATCCCGGGAATGATGAATATGTCCAGCCTAGTGTTGCCAATGCGCTGAAGGCCCTCCCCGATATAATTGCCGACCTTGGTCAGAGTCTGATGAATTCGAACACAACGGGGGCTTACCCGATAGCTAGGCTCTTGTATTACTTGGTCAACGTCAACAATATCCATTGGTACACAATTGCCTATTTGAACTGGGTTGTAGTGCAAGGTCAGCAATACATCCCGGAGGTGGGCTACGTGCCTATTAGTGGTACTTCAGCTGTAACATACGCGATAAGCGTCATCGCTGCGCTAGTTCCAAGTAGTTGATTTCTTTCTCTCGATACATGACGCCATTGAAGACCCGATGATTTCCGAAGGACTTAATTCAGAGTCTTTGATGGCGTCCATGCATAATAAAGGAGCAATTAGTGATGATATCCATTTCGAAACAGAAGACTGGTCTGATTGCTGGTTTGATGCTTGGAATCATTCTCGGCGCAGGAGGTCTGAGCTTCTTTAGCCCTTCCCTTGATAGAGGAGTCAACACGACAGTGACTACTGCCGGGTCCTCGACGCTATATCCTCTCTCGCAGGTTTGGGCAACCTATTTTTCAGCAGACATTCCTGGATTGTCATTGAATCCGAGCTCAGGGGGAAGCGGTCTTGGACAATCACTCATCGGTGAAGGACTCATAGATGTCGGTGCATCGAGTTCCTATCCAAAACAAGACTATACTGACGCGAATCCCGCAGTTGAGATTCTGCCTGTATGTGCAGATGCACTCGCAATTATCGTAAACGAGGATGTGAATGGATCAGAATTCAGAATGGACTGCGACATGGCCGTTGCAGTTTTCCAAAGGAATGTGACAACGTGGGAGGAATTCGCTGCAGCTTTTGGGATAGGCGTCATTCAGACAGGTGCAATCAATGTGTATGTTAGATCTGATGCCAGCGGTACAACAGCTACCTTTGCCAAATGGCTTGAAACTGCACATGAGAATAGTAATGCATACGGAGCAGACTATGAATGGAAATTAGGGCACGAAGAGGCTCTTTCATTTCCAGCCGGTGTCAACTCTGTCGATGGAAATCCAAGTGTGTCCTCTGGAGTCCTCTCGGACGACCATGCAATTGGGTATGTAAGCCTCGCCTTCATGGAAGAGGCTGTTGTCGTTGACCTCTACAATCCTGGGAATAATCAATGGGTAACCCCGTCGGTCATGAATGCTGTGAAGGCAATTCCAGCCAATTTGACAAGTCCCGGCCAGGATTTAATGAACTGCAACATAGATGGGGCATATCCAATTGCCAGATTGCTGTTCTACCTCGTGAATCGTGAATATCTCCGAACCCATACAGTCACATATCTGGGATGGTGCCTCCTGCAAGGGCAGATCCATGTATCTCAGGTTGGCTATGTGCCAATCAATGGCACATCTGCTCAAACCTACTCGTTAAGCGTTGTGACGAGCCTAATTCAGAACATATCTTGAAATAACGATATAAGAAAGGGTGAAATAGCAGTGGTTGAGAACGATGAGACTGCAGTCACAATGGCTGAGGAAATAGACGAGTTAAAAGGAAGAAGCATCTCAAGAGCGTTTTCCAAGTCAATATCGGATTTTCGTAATGCAGACAAGCCTGGCAAGATAGACCGCTTAGGACGTATCGGACTCCTAGTGCCTGCAGTTGCAAGCACACTCATTATCGTTCTCATTCTGGCTTTTCTCTGGTATGAATCTGTTCCGATATTTGCCAGTCCGAATGGAGGTCCGGGAATCATCATCAGCCCAACTTGGGATCCTAATAGAGACCTCTACGGAATTGCCATATTCATTGTTGGTTCTTTGATGTGCACTGGGATTGCCATCGGGCTTGCTGTACCTCTCGGGATTGGAGGTGCAATATTCCTGAGCGAGTTCTGCCCCATACGACTTCGACAGCCCATCAAGATGATTATCGAAATGATGGCTGCGATTCCCTCAATCGTCTATGGTCTGTGGGCATACATCGTCCTTGTGCCATTTATCAAAAACAACATTGCACCCTTGGCGCAGAGTACATCCAACGGTCTCTCACTACTGGCAGGCGGTCTAATCCTGGCAATCATGTTGCTTCCAACAGTGGTCACGATATCCGCTGATGCGCTCCAGACAGTGCCTATGAGCTTTCGTGAAGCTTCTCTTGCTCTTGGGGCAACTCAGAGTGAGACATCACGGAAAGTCGTTCTGTCTGCAGCTCTTCCGGGTGTTGGAGCCGCAGTCGTGCTGTCGCTTGGAAGAGCCGTCGGAGAAACCATGGCCGTGCTCATGGTCACAGGCAACTCGCTTCAGATTCCTTATTCCCTCTTTGATCCTACCTATGTAATGACAAGCATCATTACGAACCAGCTCGGGTACGCGTTTGTGTTTCCACTCTGGAGATCTGCCTTATTCGCTGTAGCTCTCATCCTGCTTATCATGTCAGTATGCTTCACATTGACTGCGAAGATCTTCATCAGATGGGGCATGAGGACAAGGGGGTACATCTAGATGACGGCCAAGATTCACTCAGAAACGTTTCTTCACTGGCTTCATGAACGCATAGGCCTTCGAGATGCTGCAAAATCCCGACGACACCTCTCGGACTATCTATTCAAGATTATCTTAGGCATGCTAATCATTGTCATTGTACTCCCCTTCTTCTTGATTCTGATTCAGGTTGCAGGAGTTGGACTCTCTCAAGTTTTCGGCACAGGTCCTGGGCAGGGTCTTCAATTCCTATTCACATTTCCAGGAGCTGGATTGGTGGGAGGGATACGAAACGCCTTTGTCGGTACCGTCGAGCTATTGATCCTGGCATCCATAGTCGGCATTCCTCTGAGTGTATGTGGGGCGGTTTATATCAATGAGTACACTCGGCCAGGTCGTGTTAGAGAGATAATTGAGTTCACCTCGGATGTCTTGGCAGGGATTCCTTCCATTGTCTTTGGGGCGTTTGGCTTTGCATTCCTTGTTGACTTCCTTCATCTAGGAATGGGCATTGTCGCAGGGAGTCTTACTCTCGCATTCATGATGATACCAACTATTCTCAGAACTACCCAAGAAGCCCTCCGTGCAGTACCCATGTCTCTGAGGGAGGCGTCCCTCGCACTGGGAGCGACCAAGTGGTCCACAACATGGAGTGTGACTCTTCGCTCAGCATTTCCCGGGGTCATCACCGGAGTGCTACTGGCAATAGGCAGAGTCATGGGCGAAACTGCTCCATTAATCTTCACAGCAGGAAATAGTCTCATCGTTCCAACAGAATTGACAGGTCCCGGCTCCTGGGTTGCTTCCATGCCCTACACAATCTGGGCATATATCAGTGACCCGCGCGAGTACCTCCAAGTCAAAGCACACGGCACTGCACTAGCGCTGATGATGATGGTGCTGGCAATCGACCTGATTGCGAATCTTATTTCGAGAAAAGTAACAAGGAGACTTGTATAGATGCCAGAATACGAACATCATATAGAGATCTACGGGCTCTCAACATGGTTTGGAAGGAAGCACATTCTGAAGGATATCACCTGTTTCTTCAAAGACAACTCGGTGACTGCAATCATGGGACCGAGCGGGTGCGGCAAATCAACTTTGTTGAGAACAATCAATAGGCTAAATGACCTCGTGCCCAATTTTCGCCATGAAGGCCTTGTTAAGTTTCGAGGAACAGATATCTATGGAACGGGTTCGAGTGTATACGATTTGCGGAAGCATATCGGGATGGTCTTTCAGAAGCCAAATCCGTTTCCGATGAGTGTTCATGATAACATCACCTATGGACCAAAGCTTCATGGCAGCAAGGACGAGGATGAGCTAGAGAGAATAGTTGAGAGTTCACTGCGCAAAGCTGCTCTCTGGGATGAGGTGAAGGACGAACTGCAGCACCCGGCTCCCAACCTTTCTGGCGGCCAACAGCAAAGGCTATGTATCGCAAGAGCACTCTCTGTAAATCCGCCTGTGCTGCTCATGGATGAACCTGTGTCGGCATTGGATCCTATAAGCGCTGCCAAGATCGAGGAGTTAATCGTGGAACTGAAGAAGGACTACACAATCATTCTGGTGACACATAATGTGCAGCAGGCATTTAGAGTCTCAGATCAGGCTGCATTCCTGTATCTGGGTGAGTTGGTGGAGTTCGATGAGACGAAGAGAATTCTCGAGGCCCCTGCGGACGAGAGAACCGAGGCATTCATTACAGGTCGTATAGGGTAGGCGAATGTTATGTCAATACAACTACTGAAGCACATGAAAACGATTAATGACAAATTGAGAGAGCTAGCGGAAATGTCCCTAGGAGCCTTCATGAATGCAATGAAAGCATTCGAAGATTTGGACCAGAATCTCGCAGCTGAAGTGCGCTCGACATCAGAGATAATCGAGCAGAAGTCTCTGAGCATCGAGGATAATGTCTTTGAAACAATCGCGAGAAGGCAGCCTGTCGCAAAGGACCTGCGCGAGCTCGCGACATACCTTCAGGTCGTACACCATCTATTTAGGATAGGACGCTACGCCTACAAGGTTTCTCACATCGTGAGGCTCTGTGAAGGTACGGAACACTTCAAGGAGCTAGTTTCACTTCCATATCTTGCTGATTTGGCGAAGCAGACGATCGACATTGCGATGAGAGCTGTGCTGGACAGAGATCTCACCCATCTGGACCAGCTCGAGAAGCTCGAGGCACTCAGTGACAAGGAAACGTCTGACATGTTCGAGGAAATAACTGACTACTTGCGAAAGAGAAATGACATCACGAAGATGGCCATGTTCTATGTCATAGTCGGTCGTTACTGTGAGCGTGCAGCAGACCATGCCTTCTCAATGGCTGAACGTGCCGTCTATATGGTAAAGGGAAAACATGTGAAACTTGGCCTTGCGTACAAAGGGGCGTCAAGCCAGGCGCCACACTGACCTTAGTGCTCAATCGCGAAATCTTAATCTCCTGAATACTCTGTTACTCAAGCTGGTGACATCCGTATGGATTCAACTCTGGATGTTGTCAAGAATGAAATCAGGTCTCTCTTGGAGAACCTATGCGAAACAGTTTCTACCGCCTTGGAGCGTTCCATGAAGGCGTTTGAGGACTTAGACTGCAACATGGCTGATTCAGTCACAAAGAAATCTCGTTACATAGAGAAGACCCATCATGCCATAGAAGACAAGATCTTTGAATCCATAACATCACTCCAACCACGAGACAAAGAACTACGTCGTTTCATTGCATATCTGAACACTTCTAATGGCCTCCAGAGCGTGGGTCGTTTTGCTACGAAGATTGCAGAGATAGTAAGAATGAGCGAGGGTCTAGATCATTTCAAAGAGCTCATTACCTTGCCGTATCTCTCAGAGCTTGCCACTGCTGCCCTGAGTATTAGCGTACGTGCGGTATTAGACGAGGATCTGAGTGAAATTGATGAGCTTGAAAAACTGGACGCTCAAGGTGATAGTGAATCCGCTGACATGTTTCAGGAGATTGCAGACTATCTTGGTCATCTACGAGGTATCAGCAATATCGCCATGCTATACGTCATTGTTGGAAGATACTTCGAACGTACTGCAGACCAGGCAATGTCCATCGCTGAATATGCAGTCTTCCTCGTGACCGGCAAAAGAAGGAAACTCGGTCTTGCTTACAAGGGAATTGACGATATCAGCGATGTCGCTATTGATATCTAGTACTTGCCTCTCCTACATATCTTCCTTACAAGCTCTTCAAACGCGACATCGACATTCTTGTTCTCAAGCGCACTCGTCTGAATATGCTTGAGCCCTCGAGCCTCCAAGATGCCTCTTATCTGTGCGTCTGTAATCACCGACTCAAGGTCGATTTTATTCTCGACTGCGATGACAGCTACTTTGCCAGCTGCCGTGTACAGGGAGCTAAGCCACCTATCGATATGCTCGAGCGACTTCAAATTCGTTCGGTCGAAGACGTAGAATGCCCCTGATGCGTTTGCGCAGTATTGCTCCCTAAGCTGCGCGAAGGACTCTTCTCCTCCAAGGTCCCAGATAATCTGCTTATGGAGCTCGCCATCCAACTCCAATGTCTTGACATGTAGTACTGCACCAATCGTCCTCGTCATGTCTGGGGATAGAGTGTCATACACATAGCGCTGTATGAGTGATGTCTTGCCTACTTGTGAATCACCTAGAAAGACCAGCTTATGCACAAAGTCCGGATTCCTTGTAGACAATTCGAAACACCCTTGACCTGGTTCTACTTTAAAATCCTCGTCCCTTTGCTACGGGCTTTCACTAGTATCTTACGCGTCATCTCCTGAAAGGCATCTTCAACGTTTGTGTCTTCTTTCGCGCTCGTCCGGATGATCTTGAGACCGTATTTCTTGATTATCTGGTCCTTCTGTTCCTTCGTAATTGCACTCTTCAAGTCTACCTTATTCTCAAGCATGACCAGAGGTATATCTCCGGTCACTGCATGGAGTGCCTTGAACCATTCGTCAATTCGTGCAATGGTTTCAGGGCGTGAAGTATCAAAGACGAAGAATGCACCGCTAGCATTCTGATAGTACGCTCGACGGAGTTGGGAGAAGTTGTCCTGACCTGCAATGTCCCAGATGACCAATTTGACCATAGTGTCGTCGACTTGAACCATCTTGAGGTGGATGTCAGTTCCGATGGTCGCAAGGTAGTCACCCTCAAATGAGTCGTATACAAATCTGCCAACAAGCGATGTCTTGCCCACTGCCCCCTCACCGAGGAAGACTATCTTGAAGAGATACGCAGCACTATCTGCCAGAGCCTGTACACTCCACATGAAGCGATATATTTCGTTGTTTGAGCCAATCATCTAATAACACTATCGCCCTCAAGGAGGCCGGCGGAGAGAATCCTCAAGTATTCTAAACTCTCACCAAAAGCCAAAAAAGTGGAGTGCTCAGCCTCAATGAGCAGGTAGAGAAAATGCAGATTGGAACCTTTGCTCGCACCACTGAACAAGTTCTCCGGGGTCTAAAGAGTAACCCTGATTTCGTTGATCTCAGGTTAGACTATGACCACACGTTTGAGTTCTCCGTGGTAAAGCCTGCCTTGAGCAAAGCTGGTGTTTCCTGTACCTTGCATCTACCAAGTGATCCCGAATGGAAACCCACTGATATCAACCGTGACATCGTTCCGTACCTCGAACTTGGCGGAACGATTGATGCTGAATTGGTTACATTTCACTCTCCACTTTCCTCGCTCTTCTACAGCGACGAAGTAATCGATGATTTTCTGGAGTCCTTTCCTCTTGCTTACGAGGCGGCTAGGGAATCGGGAATCATCCTCGCTGTTGAAACGTTATGTCATAGCTTCACGGAGCTGACGTTATTCTTCGACCAATTTCCTGAGGTCCGAATGGTTCTTGACATTGGACACGGGCAAATCCTCTCCCTTCAGAATCGAGCTCTTGGCCATATCGAATCTTTTCGAAATCACATTGAGATGGTTAATGTTCATGATAACAATGCAGGGGAAACATACAAGAAAGTGCTGAGTAAGAGGTCACTCGCTTCTATCTCTAGAGAAGAATTACGAGAGATGGGCCGGCACTGTGATGAAAATCTGCCCATAGGTAAGGGCAAACTCGACTTCGCCCAAATCTTCGCATCTCTAAAAGAGCATAAGTATGACGGTCGTTTCCTGATGGGTTGCGCTGATCCCAACTCATTTGGAAAAGAACGCAAGAAATTCCTTGACCTCTGGCAGTCAGCCTAGACTCTCTTTGCGAGGGTGTCTATGAGCTTCCTGATTTCCTGAATACCTACTTTGTCTCCAGCTTTGTTATAGAGCGCATAGGCAATTTTGACAACACGGAGTGCTTCATCTCCCTTGCCCTGAACAATGAAGAATCTAGCCTGTTTCATGCGTGCAGCGGCCATAGCACTGTACACTTCTCGAGGGTACTCGAACATGTCGACACTGATGGTCTTGCCACAGTCCGGGCAAGTGATGACTAGGTCTACCGCCTCTTCGACTACCTCTTTAGAAGGTTTTGCAAATGCTGCTGGTTCCTCTGGCGAAGACCATGCAATCTCTCCCGCATCTTCGACGTTCTGGGATTTCTCTCCCTCTTGTTCATACCTTGACGAAGAGAAGCCAGCAGAAAGGCTCGGCGACACTCGACTCTGTTCCTGAGGCGTGTCGGAAGACAAATGTCTCGTTCCATGACCCTGCTTATCAACAAAACCGGATTTGGAACCGAGTATTGACTCCTCCAACTGCGACGATGTTGGAGCTGAGGGAGTCATCATACCCTCTGCCTCAGAGGGCAAAGGTTCACTACCCTTCATCATGCGCGGCGCAGGGACTTCCTCGCTGCCTGCCATCGCGCCCGGCCCTTCTAGTAGCTCTCGTACTTCACTTGCTCGAAGCATTCGGGTCTCAACGATTCCTGATCCATCCGCTTCATCGATACCCACGGATTCTGCCTTTGCAAAGGCTTCTCGCGCTTTGTCTAGCTCTGACTTATGCTTTGACCCTCCCACGGCTCGAACACGATCCTTACTTACCTCGCTGGGTCTGATGAATCTGTCCTGAGTTGTAGTGGGCGATGCCTCTCCTGAGGCAGTACTGGATGGCTGTCTGGATCCGGTAGTTGCTCGTCCTGTATCAGGAACTGCCGACTTAGCAGATGCAGATGGAGTTCGAGGTTTTTCTGGCTTGATCAGAGATGTTCCACATCTAATGCAGAATTTTCGTGTAGGCTCATTAGCTTTCCCACACTTGTCGCAAGTACGCAATGACCTCACCTCAGGTATAATCAACATACTCTATACTACTGATTAAGCTTTGCTCAATATATGGCATTGTAATAAGGAATCGACTCTGTTCTCTCTTGATACTGGACGAACGATGCCCATCAGACTGCCACTAGGGTTGATGAACCTTCAGAGGCTCTTCTAGAATACCTGATAAGTTGTTTTGTGTACTGGTGGAACCTGAAGAATCTCCCAGTCGAGAAGAACATGAGCACCAGGGAAACATAGTTATAGTAGCATTCTCAAGTCGGTTGTTTCAAGATGGAAGACAAGGAAATTCACTTTGTGTATCCAATTTCCTGGATTACAGTGAGTCCCGCATTCACTGATTTCATGACGAAATTATTCAAAGGCGCGAATAAGGATATCACTATCGCAGATTTCGCCTCAGGAGAGCACGATAGAGTTCCCTCATTCTTCATTAGGCATCTCCCTAGACTCCTCGGGCTTCAAGATGAATCGATAAGTAGAGTCTATGTCTACAGCATAGATTTGCATGGTCTCCGATTGGATAGCCTGTTAGGGAAACATGAAGAATCGCACCTCTTGGACAGAGCAAGGGTTGTGCGTGCGAAGCTAGAGTCGATGGATCTAGACGCAACGATGAGACCTGCAATGACTGAGTTCATTCAAGAACACCCAGACACAGCGACATGGCTTGATGACTTCCTGATTGAAGAGAGTCGTTTTCCTCCAGAATGTTTTGACCTAGGTGTACTCAATAACGACATAATTGGCTATTTGCTGGAATACTACAAGACTCATAGTGATGTCATAATTGGTCTTCAGAAAGTTCGCAGTTCAATACGCACAGGGGGTCTCTTGGCAGTGACTATGCCCTGTTCTCTCTATGTCTTGAATAACGTTGCACCACTGGAGAAATCCGGTTTTGAGTTCCTCGAGGGATTCGATGTTGATTTGTCTACAAAGGAAGTCACGTTCATTGAGAAGAATGCAGAGCCAGGAACAATGAGTCGTCTAGGGCATTATACGCTTCTATTATTCACAGCAATATAAGAAATGCGAAGAATCAGCCATGCATAGCCTTCTTTCTAAGGGTCCTCTCAGTATAACCGCGCTAGGTTTATCGGCAAAACTTTATAGTGTCCCTGCACTGTACAGAGCTATCACGGTTCAGGCGATTCTACAATGTCTTCAGATAAGAAGCTCACCGACAAAGAAAGAGATGCTCTTCAGGAAGCCCTAAAGAGCGCGGCTCTCTCCGATGCTGAATTGGAGCGATTGGCTGTGGGAGTTGATGAATCCGGCGATGCTATCAGTCCCGTTGAAGAGGGTGGAGATCTTATCGATGCTGCTTCCCTCGCCCTCAACTTTGTAGAAGGGCTTGAGACCACGGCACCGGTTGAACGACTTGGTGGCAGCGATGCAGTCGCAGGGTTCGATGCTCTTCTGATGAAGTTGGAGACATTGCGTTCCGATATCTCCCAACTGCAAAGGGGTGTTGTAGGCGTCTTCGCAGCACAGCTGCTGACATTCAGAGGAAAAGTCGTCGATCTCAAGTCACGCATCTCTGAAGAGATGGTTGAAAGGCTTAGAATGAAGTTCTTCAAGCAATTCATCGAGACAACTTTCGTCGATATCGTTGATAATGAATTCGCAGCGCTTGAGAAGGAACTAGTGGACAAGATTGTGGAGCAGACCCAAGAACGCTTCAAAGAATTCGCCTTGAGGGTTCGGGAATCTGAGGTCGACCTTCGTAGTACCATTGTCGAACAACAAGACGTCGTTCGATCTTTTATGCAGAGCTTGGAGGAAGAGAGCGCTGCTCAGAGGTTGGAGCTCGCTGAGAAACAAGCAGAATTGACAAAATTGGACATGGAAGTAAGAAATCTTCAGAGCAGAATTGCCGAGGATCGACAGGCTAGTACCACAACTGCGGAGTACGAGCGAAGGGTTGCCGATCTTGATGGGCAAGTGAGGTCCTTCAGAGATGACCTACTCATCAAAGATGCTATGATTGACGCACGGTCGAAGGATCTCGAGAATGCCAAGGCTGAGATTGAAGACCTCCGTTTTCAGGTCGGAGAGTATGAGACTCAAGTTGGTCGATACAAGGCTGAAGCAGCGGTCGCAAAACCTCGGTCTGAGAAGTCAGTAGCTGAAAGCGATGCCATGAAGTCCAAGATAGTACTCCTAGAAAAGACTCTCGAAGATAAGAGAAAGCAGGCTGATGCGTCAGTTGCAAAGATTAAGGAACTTGAACTGAAAGTCAAAGACTCGCTTGCTGATAAGGCAGGTGCTGAGAAGCAAGCGAAATCACATCTGAAAGAACTCGACTCCATGCAGGAAAGGATAACTGAGGTCAAAAGCCTCGATGAAAAGATCCACTCTCTGGAAAAGGAATTGAAGGAAACAAAAGAGGAGATTCCTATCATCGAAATGCAGAAGGAAGCCTTCGAGAAAGCCACACGTCTCATGGAGAAGGAACGTGATATTGCGCTTGAGCAACGAGACATCTCCGATGAACGTACGCAGAGGTATATACAAGTCCTCGGAATGGAGAACAATACCAAAGTGCTCTTGCTTGTCGACGAAGTGGGTTCAATAACGTTTACAGAGCTCGGCAAGTCCTTGGGCACTCCCGTAGGTTTGGCTACAAAGTATGCTCGCGAGCTCGAAAAACTCGGTGTCTTAAAGATACAAGGTGACAAGGTAATCTCAACGCTTCGTAAGTTGAAGATCAAAGAGGGAGAAGTCAAACTCGATTAGAATTCTATCCCTTTATCCCCTTCCGTATGAGACTGTACGATCTGTGCCCAGTAATCTGATAGCTTTGTTACAGCATGTGAGAAATCCTTGCAAATGCTGAAGTGACCCATCTTCTTCTCCACCATGCCAACATCTCGGAGCTTTCTCATGACCTTGACATAGAGACCCCGGCTTGATAACACGAATCTTTCCCACTCAGTGTCAGGCATTTTTCCATCATTTGCGATTAATGTATTCAGTATCTTGGCAGCTTGCTCGACCTGCATTTCGGTAAAAAAGACATAACGCAATAGATGCTTCGGACTTATCAAAGAGGGTCTACGGACCAACTCGATCTTTGCCATACTCAGAACCTGTGTACTGAGTCATCTAGACCAATAAGACACTAGGTATTACTGAGACCTTCTCAAGGGCCGTATCATAAGCATGAGGAGGGTAACGCCTATGAATACTCCTAGAGATACGATTGTCTGCGAAGCTAATGTAAAGACTGCAAGGCTCAGGACTCCCGTGCTGGTGAGATACCAGAGTATGCCTCCGGTCGCTAGGCTGGCGATGAACGGTATGACCTGCCATGGTGATCTCAATCTCGACATTGCTGCTATCAGAATGAAGAGACCGTAGCCCACAGCTGCAAAGGCAAGCGAGAGTGAAAAAAAGACTGCAAGGGTCTCATATAGACCGAACAGAAGCCATCCTGCATCAGGTAGAAAATACGCTATGGCTAGCCATATGAGATTGAACAAGATTATGACTTTCAGTCCTGTGGATGCGTTGCGTATGTCAGCACCTGAAGGAGCATTTGAGAACATTATTGTCATTGCTAGAAACGCCACAATCCAGAATATGGGATTGATTACGGTGAGTCCTGAGAGAGTGTAGAGGAACTGGTAGACAAAGCCACCAATCAAAGTGAACGGGTAGAATGAGTCGGGATTGGCCTTAGCTCCGATCAGGTTGCTGATCAATTCTAGGGCATCGCCGCCAAGTCCGGGCGAACTCGGCACAAAATAGGTAGCACCAAGAGCAAAGGCAATCAGAAGGAGAAGTGAAACTATGACTGGAGCAAGGTTGATGATCGCATTTTTGAAACTGCTCGTGGGTTTGCGATACTTCACATAGCCAAGAATGACCTGGTCTCCTTGAACCTCGATATTGATTGGCTTGAATTCCACGACCTCTGTTCTTGTCACTTTGCATCCGAGAAAGTGCGAGGTTTCATGTAGCGCAACACCAGGCCCGACCAACATGAACCATAGACGTGTTCCTGGTTTCTGCGTTGTTCTAAGCAGAACATGTGAGAGTCTCTCAAGCAGCCATCCTAGTCCCCAGACCAGGAAGAATAGACCTACACCAAGTACCACAATCATGAAGTATGCGTTCAAAGCGTGCTTTCCCCTGATTCTTGAAACCCTATTTGTCTAGTCCAAGTTCTCTACGTTTTTCTTCCCCAACACGCTCTATCTCACGCGCTTTCTGTTCTTCCATCTCTCTGGCTTTATCTTTCTTGGCTCTTTCGACAAGCTTCTCTTTTTCCTTGTCGAGTTCACGGAAGCGTTTCTCCTTGACTTTCTCAGCGTCCTTAATGCGTGTCTTGAGAATCTCTATTGCTTTCTTCTTCTCCGATACAGTCTTGTCTCTTCGCTTCAACTGATCTTCGTATTTCTTGTCTGCATCTCGCCATTCTTGCTCAACAGATTTCAGTCGACTTCTAAGAGACTCGTATGCCTCTCTCTTTGAGCTCACTGCCGCTGCATGTGGTGCTAGCTCAGCGTCAAGTTTCGACTCAAGTCCCTCTAGTTCCATCTCTTCCCTTTGAAGGTCCGTCTTGAACGTTCTAATATCGGCATCAATCTTCTCCACTTTTTTATCCTGCGAATATTCTGAATCGACCATAGCAATCATGCGACGATGAACACTGTGGTATTTCACCTTTACCCAAGTTTCACTCTAGCCTTCCTATGCCTGAGGAGAGGGCAAATTCCCTCATTATTGTCCTCTCGGCTCGTCTAAGACGTTCTTGAAAGGCTACTCGTCTAATTCCGACACCATTCGCAAGTTGTTCGATTTCGCATTGGCGAGGTATCTCATAGTACCCCCTCATGTAGGCACTCCCGAATGCTTCCTCTTGCTTGCTCGTGAGCAACCAGGTACTCATTCTACTCGGATGTCTACGTATGCCCTCCAGTGCAACTGAGGTGAACCTGCTTCTGAGATTGTCATACAGTCTGGAGAACTCCTCTTGTGATGGAGCGAGAATCGTATGTGTTTGCTTCCCATCTGCAATGATGATTGGAAGTCTTGTCATGCATCCGCTCTCCAACACAGTTTCGTGAATCGACTTGTTTCGCATGTGATGAATCGCTCTTGTCCAGTACTGTGTTTCTGATCGATGAGAAATCTCAAACTTGCGAATGCTCTTCGAACGTTTCATGAATTTGACATATTGCTTCAAAGGGGTTTCTGTGCCATCAAGTGATTCTATAATACCGAATCCCTCTGGTCCGTTGATCGCGATGAGACTTACCCTGACTGGAATGGCTCGAGTAATCTCACATGAATAGTAATTCTCTGATGCGATTCGGAGTACCGCCTCTATCATAATTAAGCACCCGTCGTGTGACGGGTATAGGTATATCCCCACTTTAGGTTATCGATGAACCAAGATATTCTCGGAGCCACGAGTGTTGATTGAGTCTGGGCCTGAACCCAAGGAAGCGAATCCACGAGTTCGTCTGATTGCTGTCGTTGAGGCATGCTTTGTGGCTTTCCTTTGGTCCACTTCATGGGTAATCATAAAATTCGGGCTTGAAGAGATACCCCCTTTGATCTTCGCTGGACTCAGGTACTCCATTGCTTCTGTACTTCTACTAGTCGTGATTGGAGCTCGTTCTCACACCCGAGCATCCTTGCGAGGAAGGCCAAGAAGGTGGTGGCTAACTATGCTACTCTACGGAGCCATCTACATTGCAGCAACTCAGGGCACGCAGTTCTTGGCATTGAAGTATCTCCCTGCCATAACACTCGCTCTTCTGTTGAACCTCACGCCTATCTTCGTGTTAGCGATGGGGATTGCATGGCTCAGGGAAGTCCCATCCCCGCTTGAGTTCCTTTTTATCATGATTGGAATAGCTGGCGTTCTAATCTACTTCTACCCTTTAGATCTGGTTGAACTTTCTGCTATCGGGCTCTTAATTGGTATTATCAGTCTTGCCGCAAACTCAGTTTCGGCCATCATAGGTCGAGCTGTCAATCGAGCACAGGATACGCCAGCCATCATCGTCACCGGAATTAGCATGACCATAGGTTCAGTGATGCTTCTGGCATTCGGGTTCGCATCTGAAACTACCAACGTCCTTTCCACGACATCTTGGCTGTCCATTCTTTGGTTGGCGGTCATCAACACCGCGGTGGCGTTCACACTTTGGAACAGGGCAATGCGGGAACTGAGAGCGATTGATACCACCCTCATGAACAGCACAATGATGCCGCAGATTGTCCTCCTATCAATTATGTTCTTGGGCGAGTTCCCCGATTTCACAGGTTGGATAGGTCTCATACTCCTAACCATAGGAGTAACTGCTGTACAGATTCTTCAGGTCAAACGAAAAGGCGACAAGACTGATTAGCACCGATTATACAGCTGAAGTTAGAATGACGTCACGAATAGGGTCATTCGGAGCAGTAAATCATCAATGCTCGTCATCTACTTCTCCATCATACGGTCTAGACCGTCGCAGAACTGTGCCTTTCCCCCTTGAGAAAGACTAAAGTGTCACTTTTCCCCTCCTAATCTTGAAGGGACCATGCTTTTGGAGTACAGCAAGCTCAAAGAAACAGAGCTGTTTTCATTCTTCAACTTCACAGAGATTGGACGTAAGCCTCAATCCAGCGGCATGATGGAAATTCATCTGAAACCTGGTGGTTTTCAGGAATTCATAGATGTTGCAATGAAAGTTGACAGATCAGAAGGAGTCCATGAAGGCACACTTGTTCTCGATCGGGAATGGATTGGCGGACCCATGACCATCAATCCCTTTGGCAAGGATTTAGCCAAGAGCTTTGTCGAAGCAGTGACGCATCCGGTTGACAAAGAAAAGGCAAGCTCAGTGATCTCTACGATTTGGGGTCTTTCGGGTTCGGCAGACAAAATCCTCTATCTGAGTGAGAAACCAGAGGCTGAGCAAGAGCAAATTGAGAATCTGGCCAACGTGTACTTTGGCGTGGAGAAGTGCTTTTCCTTAGAACTCGACAAATGCAGGATTCTCATAGAGAATATTCGTGATGTTGGCCGCTCACGACTTCGCATAGTGATTACTTCTCTGGAGAAATGAGAGAAGCAGTTACTTACTCAATGAAGCTTTTTCGATTGCTTTAGCAATATCCACACTGGTCGCACCGATGAGAACTGCTTTGTGCTCATCAAGGACGCTCTGGATTTTCGAGGACAGAATCTGAACATCCACACTGCAGCCAACTATCTTGTCTTCTATTGCTTCAATGGTTGATTCCGGGTGAAGAAAGAAATCGCCTAGTATTGTTATCGACTTGATCATCTTGCCCTCTAGGTTCATCTTGATTCTCAACATCTTTCCTCCTTGGACTTTGTAGTCAGCGATTTTCATGAAAGTTCACCTCTTGAAGTTCCATTCTCGAGTTGAGTATTTTTCTACAACCAGACGACTGGCTGTGTCCCGTTCGTTCTTGGTGAGATGTCCTCGAACCAGTTCTATGCCTAATGCCTCCGAGAAACCAGTCTGCAATGCGTTTCTAAGTTCATTCATTGAAACTTTTCTACCTAGAACCTCTCTGATTGAGGTCACACGTTGCTTTACGTCTGCTATCATCTTGTCAGAGATCTTTTCCTTGGGAACCTTCAAGGCTTGAAACATCATGTTGACATCTAGGTCTAGCAGTACTGTTCCATGTTGAAGTATGCAGGAATGCCGCCTCGTTTGAGCATTACCTGACACTTTCTTTCCCCCTACTGTGACATCATTGATCGGCATGAATTCCGACTTGATACCCAAGTGGTCAAGTCCAGAAATTAGACCGTTGCAGAGGATTCGATAGGAGTCATTTATGTCATCTGGTCCCAGTCTGTGTTCTCTGGGAATAATGATACTATACGTGATTTCTCCCGCACAATCGTGATAGACTGCCCCGCCGCCCGTTATCCTACGAATAACATCAATGTTCTGAGAATGACAGAATTGTGTATCCACCTCATCCATCATGCCCTGAAAAGTACCAATCGATACTGCAGAAGGAGACCATCGGTAGAGTCGTAGCGTTGGTCCTGCGTTGCCATCTTTCATGCAGAGCATGACTGCTTCATCAATAGCCATATTCTCAAAGGCTGTATGTGCTTTTAGGTCGATGAATCGGAACTCCTCCATAGCTCACACCAGCTGGGTCTCTTGAATTGCAGCAAGGATTTCCTTCTTGTTCAATGGTCTTGGATAGTTATACATTGGACCTTGAGGTCTCTCGTTATAATATGGCCGGTTGCATCCTTCGCATCCCGTCACCTGAAACGCCTCTCCGGAAGACAAAGCGCTAGTCATCGATTTGTGTTCGATATCTATCGTCAGTCTTCCGTTGTCATCTTTTCCGATTTGTTTGGAGCTAAGGCCTCCTTTGGAGGCGAGATGTCTGACGACTTGGATTCTTCTGTACGAGGACAGAGATGGAGGTTCGGCTCTCTCTAGGGAAGTACCTCTGATGCTTGTGAATGCAAAGAGGCCCACACCAATCCCCATTTTGTACATCAGCAGGATGAAATCCGCTGCCTCTTTCTCAGTTTCCCCCAGACCAATGATGAGATGTGTTGTAACATTCCCCTTACCAAAGACCTCTAGTGCCTCTCGTAGAGCATTAACATGGCGATCCCATCGATAAGGAGTGCCACGCCTTTCACCCTTTATTTCTTCGAAGAGTGACGGGGTACTCGCATCAAGTGCAATCCCGATATTCGTTACGCCAGCCTCTCTCAGTCTGTTGAGGTCATCTCTATCCACAGGATGAATTGCCACTGATATCGGGAGCTTGGTCAACTCACGTAGTCTTCCCACAATATCGACTACATCGTCCACGACAGATGCATAGCAGATGGTCTGAATACAAACACGTCTGAACTGACTGCGTTCGGGCCAGGCTCTCGTGACTTCATTGATATTATAATCCGGCCAAGATATTCTGGATAATCTATCCGATGCAGAAGAGCTGTCCCTAGCTTGAGGGCAAAACGCGCAGTTCGATTCGCATTTGCCATCACGATAGGTCATCAGAAAGGCAGTTGTGAAATATGGGTTTGAAGTACCTGTTTCTAGTCCAAACTCGATAGCTGTTCCTATCGATAGACGCACTCTCTCAACCACTGGCATCAACTCTCATGACGATCTTCATGCCTTGTCCGATCTCGCACAGGCTCTATTTCTAGTATGCCGGTATTATCGTCTTCAAGGAGGTGTCTGAAACCCCCATAACGTTTTGGAATAAGGATGAGTTGAGGCATGCCCCTCCTCTTGTACTGAGGCGGATAGAGGAAACAGGACAATCCACGCAACTCAATTCCGTCAAACGAAGTCCTTATTGAAGGCCCTCTTCTGAAGTAGGTGACTCGGCCCCGACTAGATGCAGCAGTACCTACTTGGTTGTTCCCTACACAGACAGCCTCCCCGGCATCTATGCTGTTTCTGCCCAGGACACCACCGTGCTGGTAATGGGACAGCCCTCCATCGATGATGCCCATTGCGGAGCCGCTTGCATCTTGCGCGGATAGACCACTGAGATCACCAATCTCTGTGTGAATGTCTTGTTGAGGATATCCAATGGCATGGCCATCAGTGACCTCTGTGATTATCATCTCTATGTTTGATGGAGCAGTGCCTACTCGATGAGGCTCAATCTCCATTCGGACGTCAAGAAGTATTGATTTGCTCGAGCGTGTGAAGTTGCTTGCTGCCATGGATTCGACGTGATAATGCGGACCCGTCCAATAGTTGAAGTATCGAGACCGAATCGTGCGCCCGATTTCGTCTCCCTCGTCGACCTTGTTACCTTCACGAACTGCAGGCGCAACATGCATTACTCGCACGATATCCGATTCTGCATTCTCTGGTGCGAGCGCAATACCGTAATCGAAATCGTCTGTAGGAAATGGCTTGATACTTCCCATGTGTAGCTTCTTGATCCTTATTACTCGACCTGAAACAGGAGCTAGGACAGGACCACCCCATTCCTGATGTCGAGGATAGATATCGACAGCAGTTCCAAGACCATGTCCAATGTATGGGCTATTGAAATAGGAGAAGTACGCATCATCTGGAGCTCGTATCTCCATTCCCTTCGCGGCTGCAACAATGCGCATCAGATGCGTCTCCTCATTCCTAGCTGGCGAGAGATCCATGCATGCCCAATCGATATGAGTATGCCGTCTACCTCCTAAATGACTCTGGCTGCATCATAGAGGAGCGCTACCCTCCCTTTCCATGCTGAAAGTCCTCTTGGAGAATCAGGATATTGTGCGTAGAGCGCCCGAATATCATTCATCAATTTGGCAACCTTGGATACACGAAGCAAGAGGGGCACTTTCCCAAAACCAGCGACCAACCGCTTGAACTTCTCACCCGCACCGAACTTAACTTCTCCAGTCATTGATGTGTCGAGGAGGTCGCTTGCCTTGATTATTCGCTTCTTGAAAGCAAAGTCAATGTCCTCATTTGTGACATTAAGCAAGAACCACCTGAATATATCCAAGGCTGCTTGCTTGGAACCATAGCTCTTGTGATATCTGGGATTGTATGCCCAGAGCGACTCAATTGAAGTATCATTTCCTTCTATGGCCTCTGAAGCTGTAATCCCTGCGTGTGCGCCTCCAAGCATCGAAGATCCTATGCCACCTCCATGTACCGGATTGACCTGGCACGCTGCATCTCCGACAAGCATGAAGTTGTCATCGACCATCGTATCAATCGGTCTACGAATCGGGGCGACTCCACCACCACTGTCAAGGACCCTGATCTCTCCCCACATATCCATCCATATCTTCTTGACGAAATCGTATTGAATGTCCTTCGGATTGCGGTGACCATCTATGGTCATAACGCCATTTCCGACGTTGACCCGATTTCTACCCTGAGGGAAGACCCATGTGTAGCCGCCTAGTGTTTCTTGCTGGTTCCAAAATATCTCGAGTATATCGGGGGTTTCAAAGTCGAAGTCAGGAGTTTCATAGATGTCTCTCCAAGCAACCATCCTGTCTTCATTCGCAATCTCCCTTTCTACTGGCGAAGATTCCGGCATTTGTCTTCTTAGCAGCCCTGAAGCTCCAGTGGCATCAACAACAATGCGGGATGTGAATTCCTTCTCTGATTCTCCCTCTCTCGTAGCCCTTAAACCTGAAACCTTGCCACCCTTGAAAAGCAGCTTATTGACACGAGTACATGACATGACCTCAGCTCCTGCACTCTCAGCAAGGCCAACAAACCATTGTCCCATCTTGAGCCTGTTGAATGACATACCTACCGTTGTGGGTCCTGCCATTCGCATTCTGTGGTCTCTATCTGGAGCAATGAGATCAATTCCGTTCACCTCGTATTCGACAATGTCCTTGGGGAGTTCAGGTATACCAACTAGTTCCCTGAGTTCATGAATGTGATGAGACCCTAGAGCATCGCCACAAGTCTTCTTCCCTATACTATCACGTTCCTTTTTGTCAATAAGCAGAACTGTGTGTCCTCTCTTGGCTAGGGTATATGCAGTCGTTGCGCCCCCGGTACCGGCGCCTGCTACAATTACGTCATAGTCAAACATAGCTATTCCTTCCTTGATGACTTCCAACTCTGTTCCAGAAACCCTTCAAGCTGCGTTGAGATTAGAGCATTATCGGCCCAACCGCACACTGTTAAATCAGGCATTGAGATTAATGCTTCTATTGAATCTATCACCAAATCAACCGCGTGAGTATCTGTTCTTGTCCGATACTGTATTCCTAGTTGTGAGGTATCCGGTCTTCTTCCCAGTATTGCTCGAATCTTGACTCTTCGCTCCCTCGCCTCTAGAAGTTTTTCATGAACCATCATACCCAGAGAGTCAAGGTCCGGAGCAACAAGGAATATCGATTTCTCCGCTCTGCCAATCATAGCGATTATTTTCGCAAGGACGTCTGTGCTGCCTCTAATAGTATAGATAAGGGCAGGTATCGTAATTCTTGATATGCTTGATTCTTGTAGGTATTTCAAATCCTGAAGAAGCTGCGCTATCTTGGAAGAAAACATCTCCTCAATATGAGCGAGGGGCGCAAATTGGTACACCTTCGGTCTACCTTGCTGAAGAACGACTAGCCCTCTCCCAATTAGTGTGTCAAGAACAGCATACAGATTAGCATGATGTATGCCCGTTTCTGCGTAAATATCAGCAACGGTTGCTGGTTTTTGACCGATTAACGCCAGAATCACTGCAGTTTCATGAGCACCAAAGCCCAATTCTCGCAAACACGAACTTGCTCGCGTCCTGATCTCATCAGCAGTCGTATCACTTGAAGTGGCCATAATCTCTCTTTTTGAGTAGTTTTTGCTACTTATATTCTTTGTGAAAGTGCGAATCCAGCAAGTAGCTCCTTCAATACATCTCGTGCAGCGATTGCAGTGATTCCTGTTGAATCCACGAGGGGATTGAGCTCCACAATATCAGCATACTTGACCTTTCCAGTTGAAAACGCAACTTGGAGCAGCTTCACTAGCTCTTCCATCGAGAGACCGCCTGATTCGGGATGGCTCACACCTGGCGCAGTTTGAGGCGCGAGCACATCAAGATCAATAGATACGTAGAGTATATCCACCCGTTGGCCGAGTTCAGTGATGCGTGCTGAAACTGGGGACTTACTGTACCCATCGAGCTCCTCGCGTTGTTCAGGTACGGCTGACCTAATGTCATACGCGACGATATCACTTGTTTTCACAATTCCGTTGTCAATGATACGTCTCACAGTGGTAGCATGCGACAACTGATATCCACCCATATCTGAATACAGGTCTGCATGCGCATCGAGGTAGACCAAGCCGTACTTCGAAGGCCTGCCTCGCTTCAGTCCCTTCATTATTGGGTACGTGATGAAATGGTCACCTCCTAGGAAGACGAGAGAGCTTGGTCGAGTGGCAAGTTTCGCGCATGCCTCAGAAATGTCAATTGCCGCGGCATCTGGCATGCGCAGAACAACCTCGAGGTCGCCTACATCTTCAAGAGTGATGCGTTTGGAAAGCGGCTTCGGTGATGATGCTCTATCGCCGATGGATAGTGGATAGCTGTGCGACCTCTCACTGTCCGTGGCTTGCCGAATGGCATCAGGTCCAAAGCGATTACCCGGCATATAGCTAGATGCAAGATCGTAAGGCACCCCAATGATGCCAACATCAGGTTCTCCTTTCTTGGGCGAAGGTATACCAAAGAATGTTCGCGGCAATCGTAGGTAACCGTTGAGTTCATCTTTGAGGGGCATAGTTCAATTGAAACTCACGAGCAAGATAAGCAATGCTATGCAATCAAAGAGGAAAAAATGAAGAAGGGAATCCCAGCAGATTAGAAATCTTGCTGGGATTACTCTTTAGCTAGACTTATACTTGGTACGATGCGCCACCGTGGGCGCCCCTGCCTCGAACCATCAAGGCAATGTTGAGAAAGGCTCCCAGTCCTACTACACCAACTGCAATACCTGTGAATGGCATTCCGTCATTGAACATCTGAGTCAAGAGACCCAATGGGTCTGCACTGACAGTGTAGCCATCGATGTGTGTTGACTTCATGTAAGTGGTTGCATTGTATGTATAGATCATTTCAGCAGGCATGAATGCATACCCACCTTCATACGCGAATGTCACTGTGTATGTGAAATTCAACCATCCTCCTGCAGGAATGCTTCCTGAGGTTGCGAGAGTATCTCCTGTGACATTGACAGAGTCGTAGGTTTCTCCAATCTCAATATCTACAACTGTGACATTGGTGATTGCCCCGGGCCCGTCATTATGTACTGCAACGACAACATCGACAGATTCTCCAGGAGTTACTGTGGCAGGACTGAACTCACGTGTGACGGTGACAAGGGGTGGGAAATCTCCTTCAATGAAGTTGACAGTGTAGTCCGTTTCTGTGGAGGATGTTGCATTCCAAAACACCATACCTGATTCGTTGTCATAGTGTGTTCGATTCAAAGCTTCATACTCAGGACTGTAAGATGTGATATTCACGGTTTGGGGCATGGATAATACTACGAACGATTGACCGTCGTCCAGGCCACTCACATTGCCACTTGACTTTCCAAGAAGATCCTCAAAGATATTGAGTTCTGTGGAGGAAGTAGTCAGGACCTGGTCTCCGATGTATCCTGCAAAAACGACTGCAAGTGGACCATCAAGCTCCGGCATCTGGGAGAGTGCGAATGACGACGCTGAAGGTGTACTGTTCGTAAAGCCACCAATGAGGTCTGCCAACGCACCGAGGTCAGGTATGGCCACAAGTCCAGCTCCCGAGGCTCGAGCCTCAGAAAAGATCGTTTCATCAATAGAGCCCAGAAAACCTGAGTCGTCCATCACGCTAAACACGCTGCTGACAGCTTCTCCAAACGTATTGCTGACTTGAGAGATGAATACATCAATGCTCTCGAAGGGTAATGTGACAATCATTTCTGGCGGGAAGAAGCTCTCATCAATCCTCAGATTGAGTAGGTCTGAGAACACGAACCCGAAGGCAAGATTGAGATGAGCCTTTATGGCTGCCATATTCGTCTGAGCAGCTGCTGCCTCTGCATTCACAAAGATATTGACGAGAAGGCTGAAATCAGTTCCGAGCATGGCAAGCAATGAATTCACATCGAGACCACCCTCTCCGAACTGAGTTGCAGAGAACTCTCCACCGCCACCGGTGATATTGAGAAGATCTGAACCTATGAAGTCGATTATGTAGTCCAGAAGCTCACCCTGCGTAGCAACTAGGGCCATCACCATACAGTCTGTGTACATAGGTTCGGTCAGGCCTAACGCATCTGACGGAATACCCAGCTGTGCATAGATCACTGCAGGTTCGCCCTGTGGCCCGATAGCTGCGAAGACCAACTCGGCTCCGTTTTCAAGGAGACCAGTGAAGAAGTCCTCATCGAAATCCTGAGATAGTGCGACTCCACCTGAATTGGCTGCAGCCACATTTGGTGCGGCTAGCAAGAAGCCTATGGCAATTGCTACAATTAGTGCGTGCTTATGATTAAGTGTCATCTTAGAGTGCCTCCTTTTTCCTCACCACTGCTCCTAATATTGCAGCGATGATGACGATTATGATGGGAGTCAAGAGCCAGATGATCAATGGTGTCAATAGTGCCATGATGTCCAGACTTCCACCAAGACCACTGATCAATGGCAGAATCTGCTCAATGGCTCCCTGAATCAGGGGAATTGATAGAACATCAGCCAGTGACGATCCCGGTGGGACTACGAACGACCCTAGTGCAATACCTCCTTGAAGAAGCAGGTATCCACAGAGCACAACCAGCCCAAGGCATGAGAGCCAAGTCATTAAACCTACCACAAAGGCGCCCTTCTTGGTTCCAGCCATCATTCCTCCGACAAAGCCAGCTCCTGCCCAGACAAGGACCATGGTGATGTTATTCAAAGGATTAACGAGCATCAAATTGACCATGACCATCGTCGGCCTCATGTAGTTACCAAACTGAGGTGCCAGAATTGCAATTAATGTATTATAACCATCTGGCAACAAGAACCAACCGCCAAGGATGACAATGGCTAGTGCAATAAGCCATCCGAAATATTTGCTTGAAAATGATGAAATTGTGTTAAACCTCCTTGCGATTAAAGGATTCTATCCTATTCCATAATTGAATGCTATTAACACTTTGGCAGATGTTCCTGTGTCTACGGAACGTTTTTGTTACACTATCAGGAAAAGAGAAATACCTCCATGAGAAGTGCGGGGCAACCTTTTCTATCCCCTGAAAAGGAGTACTCGGTAATGTGTTCAATTGAACACAAGCAAGTAATAGTAGGGTCGGAGAAGAAGTGGAGAACAACACCGAATCAGCTTCAGTGTATGAGTTAATCCAGATGATGTCGTCCCTGAACGACACGAGAAGGTCAATTCTCAACGCACTAGCCCATATCTACCCGAGAAGTGTGAGCGGTGTTCAACTCAGTCGTCTGATTGGGTACAGCGGCAAATCAAGAAGTCTATACAGGGGCGTTATCGCGCACCTCACGGAGCTCGAGATGATACAGATAGACCAGCTCACGCCAAAGCTCTATGCCATTCGCATCAACAATGAGCATCCACTTCTGTCTGTCCTCGTGAATCTGTGTAGGATACATGGCGAGCAATCCCGTAATCTCTACTTGAGAGCTCTGGGGGAAGAATGAATATGGAAGACGATCTTCTGAAGCAAGCAAGGGCCTTGTACAAGGACCGCTTACGCATTGCTCTATCTGCCATGCTGATTGTCTTCACTACCACGTGCTACGTGTTTTACAATCTCGCTCTCAGCGGAACGGATGTTCCAAATGGTCTTCCAGGTGGGTCGACGCAGGGCTTTCAGGCTGCTGTTTCTTTCAATACAATTGGATTCACCGTTTCCATACTTCTAATGGCTCTTGTCTTTCGATTCTGGTCCTGGGCATTTCTCCCTGGTCCTGCCGCCATATTCACACTTGGGTTGCTGGAGGGAATTCTCGGACCCAGAGTGGTCATTGAGCAAGTAATAGGCAAACGATTCAAGGTCACGCTTGAAAATGGGATGCAATTTGAGGTGAGTTGCAGAACCAGAAACAGAGGAACTGATGAGTGGTTCAGCTACAGGTTGGTCACAAGCCCACTGCAAGGAAGCGGCCTGAGAGAAGTCGCGCTACGACACGGTTTTGCGTTGAAGGATGACAGGTTCGTCGCAACTGTCAGCAGTGACGAATTGCATCAACGTACTTTCCTCCTCACGAAGGCCATGATGGTTGCAAGATCGACCATTTGAAGTCATTCCCTCGCCCGATATCCGACATACTCAAGAAACCTATTTCTACGATTGCTGACATTCTACACTGATTCTAAGATGGTCATCCGTGTAAAGCGTACGATTGACATAGCAATGGCAAACTACACCGAGATAATTGGCTTCAGTGTCTTCACCTACGAAGGTCGGGTGGCCTATGCAAGTGATAACATGGACATTAGTGGTGAGATTGGTGCGATCATCCAATCTTGGAACGGCCAATCTCAGCAGTTCATGTTGAAGGGAATTTCCCTTATCGCAGCTTTGACGACGAATCAAGGTTTCGTGGCAATCAATCCCGATGGAGCTGTAAGTTTCATATGTGGTACAGGAAAGGGAGTCTGGTTTGTTTCTGTATTTGCACCAATGGACGTAGACAAGCAAGGGATTCTTCGAGAGTGTGTGCAAGCTGCAAAGAATCTTGAGACTTCAGTGTCAATCTTTGACATCTGATTCAGAAGCTTATTATTTCGCATCCATCAAGGGCTTCTGTTCAGCGATTATCCGGGCTACAAAAGCAAGGATTGCGCCAACCCAACCAAAAGACTGCTGGAGCTGCATTGTCATATCCATCGATAGTGTTCCAGTCATAACACTCTGAACAAGTATCATCAGAAGACCGATGATACCCACTGCAATTGCCAAGTTGACGATTATTCTACCTATTCTTACCTCGGAGGTTGTTAGTATCACTCCACCTATGATGACAACGATTCCTGATATGATGGTGATCGAAGCAAGCCCTGCCATGATATTCTCAAGTGTCAGAACCAGGGAAAACTCTAGAATCTCGCGAAGGGCTTCTGCAAGTTCATCGATAAGACCGATTACGCCACTGGCTCCGGATGCGAAGAGCAGGACTCCGCCGACAAGGCAGAGTATGAATGCGTTCCTATTGTGAATCTTCATCAAGAACTGCTATCGCCAACTGATGTTGTTTTAAAGATACCCACTTGGTATCTCCTCTAGGATCCCTCACCTACTCATCGTGCATTAGAATATAGATTCTCCCATTCCCAAAAATGCTTTATTCTGGCACGTCGAGCAAGTGACTGTGTCACTGAACTGGGAAGAAGCTGGCAAAGAGAAAAAGCCCACTGTGATTCTGGTTCACGGAGCGGGAGCATCTGCTGCAACATGGACACTGCAGCTCAGAGGGCTGTCCAAGCATTGTCATGTTATCGCCATTGAACTGAATGGCCATGGAAGATCTCAAGACAAATCTGACAGCGCCGTTGCAGACTCGTATCTTGATGACATTGACCAAGTAGTATCAATCTTTCAAACTCCTATCCTCGGTGGGCATTCTATGGGCGGTGCTCTCACACAACTCTATGCTCTCCGAAACCCTGAGAAGTTAGGCGGAATCATATTGGTTGGGACGGGAGCTCGTCTGAGAGTGACTCCAGTGGTCTTTGAACTACTAGATACTGATTTTGAAGGCTATATTGAGGCATTGGGCGAGTTCATGTTCCATCAGAGTGCATCAAAAGAATTGGTCGAATCATCGCGAGAGGAGGCGCGAAAATGCCCGAAACATATCATTCGCAGGGATTTCGAACTATGCGATCACTTCGACATCATGGAACGCGTTTCAGAGATCATGATTCCTACACTAATCATCGTCGGGGATAATGATATGATGACTCCTCTCAAGTTCTCGAACTATCTTCACGAGAGAATCAAGAATTCGAAGCTCCAGACCGTCAAGTATGCAGGGCACATGGTGATGCTCGAACAACCATTGAAAGTCAACTCCGCAATCAGGAAATGGATAGAAGACACTATCTAGAGATCGATTAGTCGTTGGTCCCGACGCCTCTTCTCAACTGCGGCAAGAAGTCGTGATCTATCGAAGTAGACCTCATTTCGGACTATCTTCCTTCCTTCGATTTCGACTATATCGAGACCTGTTTCGTGAATTACTTCAGTTCCTGTGGGAATGCTGTTTTTCCATTTGACAATAGCACCTGTCTTGATTGGGAAAACCTCAATTGGCTCCCATTTCCATTCCCGGTAGAAATCAAGAAGCTTGACAAAGTATCTTCGAATCTCTTCATGGCCCTTGAGCCCTTTTCTATGAGCTGGGTCTGAATATATGGCGTCCTTGTGGTAGTATTCTAATAGCGCATCCGGGTTGTTGCCCGTCCATGTTGCCAGCCAATCTCTGCAAAAAGCTTGGAGCTCCTTCTCATCCATACTCGTCCACATCTGATTTCTGCTTTTGATTCATTGCCTGAATTCATCTGGTACCTCTTATCCTTTGCCCATGAAGCACTGTCGTCTACCGGAAAAGCAACTTACCGAGCCATTATATAGAGGATGAGTTTGTCATTTGCCATCTTTCTCTTGAAGGAGGAATGGAGAATTTGACAGAAAATACAGCAATCGATGTTGTTCCAACAGATCGAAAGGAACGTGTAGCTTGGTATCTCTATGATTTTGCTAATACAAGTTTCACCGTTCTTATCGTAACTGCTCTGTTTCCAATCTACTTTGGGTATTTAGTCTGGAATGAAACACTTGGTGGTGCCTTGTGGGGATATGCTGGCAGTATCACCATGTTGATAGTTGCTTTGACAGCGCCAATTCTTGGTGCAATTGCAGATTATGGCGGATCCAAGAAGAAGTTCGTGATGTTTTATTCGTCAGTGTGTATTGCCTTTACTGCATTCATGATATTTCTACCTGGCATCCGTCAATCGCAGATTCCTGTTCCGAGACCTGAGCTATCTCCCTTTAGTTTTCCACCGATTTTGGGTCTTGATGTCTGGGTCTGGGCGTGGATCATTTTCATCATTGCTAACGTTGGTTTCCAAGGAGCACTTCCGTTCTACGATGCATGGCTTCCGGAGATAAGTACGGAGGAGAATATTGGGAGAATAGGCGGCTATGGATATGCAGCTGGTTATGTTGGAGCCTTGGCAACAATCGTCATGGCCCTCATAACGATTCTGATGGACCTGCCGTACACTTATGCATTCTTCTTCAGCGCAGTTTTCTTCTTGGTTTTTGGAATCCCTAGTATCTGGAAATTAAAGAACCGGCCGGCAAGAAAATTCCCGGGCGAAGAGGGGCAATCTCTGGCAGTCTTGGGCTACAGGAGAGTCCGGAATACTATCAAGAATATTCGCAAGTATAAGGGATTACCTCTCTTTATTCTTGCTTATTTCCTCTTTAGTGATGCAATAACAACCGTGATCTACTACGCTGCGATTTTCGGGGTAGCAGTCTACCAATTCAGTACTACAATGACTCTCGTCTTCTTTGCGGTCACACAGTTTGCAGCCATCCCTGGTGCATTTGTCTTTGGATACGTTGCGGACAGAATCGGGACTAAGAAGACATTGATCACTACCCTATTCATCTGGGTTATTGCTCTGCTTGTTGCCTATTTCTTTGTATCTTGGGGGGCACTCATCTGGTGGACAGTCGGAATGATAGCGGGAGTTGGTATGGGATCATCCCAGAGTACTGCTCGAAGTATGTATGGTCAATTCATCCCTGAAGAGAACAAGTCCGAAATGTTTGGCTTCTATGCCCTTAGCGGCAAGTTTGCGGCAATTCTCGGACCATTCGTCTATGGTACAATCCTTTTGCTTGCGAACCCGACACAGAACCCAGCTCTTATCGTAAATGCTCACCTAACTTCAATGCTTTCAGTACTGCTCTTCTTTGTAGTAGCCATACTGCTATTGTTGAAGGTACGACAACCTGTCAAAGGTGAAGCTCACGTATTTCTAGAAGACGACCAGCCTTTTGTCTGAAGCATATTCGATGAGGAGAGAGATTTTCTCCTCTATCTTTTTTTTCCTGCCATTGGGCAGCAGAAGAGAGATGTTTATTTCGAGCAGATGCAGTTACGCATAGTAGTTCAGGAACTTGCATGGAGATGGCTTGAGAAAGCGATCACTGAGATTGCACATGCCTGAAAATCCTAGGGGAGAAGGACATGAGAACAATCGAGAAGCTCAGGTGGCAGCCCAGGTGGGTTTCACATCTAGGATGCATTGAGGGATGCCTGAAGTACTTGAAGAGCAAGGTGCCGACAGCTTGGTTGTACGGAAGCACTGGTCACGCCTTTGCCCTCAACCTTGCACAAGACCTTTGTCCGAGTGGACCTACAGCTTGGAGAACAGACATGCTCTTCAAGTTGGCGCCCAACTTGGGGTACAAGGTCGAAGGAATGCTTACTTTGAAGAGCAACCCCAGGTTTTCAGAGCAGCAGGAAAGAGCTTGGGCGTTTGTCAAGAATTGCATCGACAATGGTGTTCCCTGCTACGGCTGGGAGTTGGATGTGGCAGAATACGATGTCATCAATGGCTATACTGACGGAGGTTACATTTATTCTCGTCCCGGACACGTTAAAGAGACTGGACTACTGCCTTGGAATGAACTAGGCACATCTCCTATTGGCATCCTGGAGATTCATTCAGTTCATCCTACAGACACTGCTGATTCTAGCAAAGCAATCAAGGAGTCCTTTCAGAATGTACTATACCATGCGGGCAATCCCTCAGATCTAATACTCCCCAGCTATCGTTCGGGCATTGCTGGCTATGATTGGTGAATTGCTGCGATAGAAGATGGCAGTGACTTTCATTTGGTCATTCTTACAATGCTGCTGTCTGGTCGGAGTGCAGAAGGTATGCAGTTGCGTTTCTGAAAGAAGCGTGGAAGCACGTTGACAGCGAGGCTAGGAATCTGCTGGACGAAGCCCGTACATATTACGAAATTGTCGCGAGGAGCTTGGAACACATCACAAGAGAGTATCCGTTCTCGCCATCACTTCAGCAACAGCCTATAGGAGTCGATGGGAGGACTGGCCCCGCAGTTGAAGCCATTAGAAGCGCAAGAGAGGCAGAGAAGAATGGCTTGAGAACACTGACGAGTCTGGTAGATGTTCTAAGCTAAGGATGTCCCCGAAGACTTGTTCTGTCTATGTGCGCGGGGTTTTCATCCACATCTGCCCCTACTG
Source organism: uncultured archaeon (assembly GCA_964354495.1). GTDB lineage: Archaea > Asgardarchaeota > Thorarchaeia > Thorarchaeales > Thorarchaeaceae > SMTZ1-45. Next base: position 94,691 of record CAYHAA010000011.1, read on the forward strand.
AGCTTTGCCGTTGCTCCATCAGTACGCTCACGCTGGCACAATCTCAAGCGCAATTCTGACTGCGCTTTCGACATATGCTGGGCAGAGTTTGGCAAATGTGCCATTTGCGAGAGCAGCTTTTCTGGCCTTGGCATCTGCCATGTTAATCCCGGTCAGGTCATTGCACAATATGCTACCATGCTTCTCCTTGAATCTTCGAATGAACTCCTCCCCTGAACGGTTCGTTGCCTCCTTGTGTGCCTGTACGTCAGCAAAGTCCTTGCTCTTGAGTACTCCAATGGCTGCGATGGCTCCCGAAACTGCTCCGCAGACGCCTCCTTCATGAACCATTCCTCCTCCGAATCCTGCTGTTAGGGGTATGACTTGTTCAAAGTCGAGATTCATTTCAGTGAGGATTGCCTTCATGACTGACTGAGCACAATTGTGTTTCCCTGAGAAGAACTTCTTCGCCCGTGCTGCTGCATCATCGATCATGATTCTTTTTAAAGCAGGTCACAGGATTATCAGGTTTTCTATCAGCAGACTCTCCTCACTAGCAGATCTTCTTCGAACGAGTAGTCGGCTTTCTTACATCTTACCTTCTGCGCCAAAATACAAGTGCGACGACAGCAATAACAGCTACTGAGGCTACTCCAATGATCATCGGTGCATAATCGCCACCAATCTCAATGGTATCATAGACCATTACATTGTCGAATGCCCAGTCATCCCAAGTATAGAATCCGAAATACTCGGTTGAATTGAGGTCTGTATTAGCGGCCTGGAGAATCAACGATGAATTCAGATATACCGACATCTGACCATCATTTGACCTAGTAATCGCAAAATGCTGAAGAACCCCGATGAAGGTCGGTCTTGCTTCACTGATTTGGGTGTCGAGGATCACCTTTGGAAGACTATTCGTGAACTTCTCCAGGGTATACGAGTATCTCGCGCCCTCTTCGCCCCCCGCATGGACAATGCTAAACGCATAGTAGTCCGAAACGGTCGGTAGACCTGAACTCATGAAGAAGATTTTGCAAATATCTAGTTCCTCATCGAATTCATTGCACTCGGTCAAATCAAACTTCCAAGTGCCCACACTGATATTGCTGGGACGATAGGCTCTGACTGCAGAAATGTGATCTCCATCAACACCTCTCAACGCACCATCCTCAAGTCTACAAGATAGCAGGGTGGTCCACACTTCATGATCAAGCTCATCGAAAGTTTCGCTCCAGACCAAAGTCGCAGCAACTTCCAGAGGTGTACACAAAAGGAAACCGAGAAGTGCGACGAGCCCGAATGTGATGCAATACCTGCGGTTCGCTCTCTTCACTTGCTTTCCCGAAACCGCAGATATCAAATGGCTATTATTCTGTTTTTCTTTCGGAGCAAACGAGCTCCAATATGCTATGCTGGCCTCTCTTTCTCGTAGTTAGTGCCAACTGCCTTTGGTGGCCTTGCCCTACCGATTCCTGCGAGAGCAATCACCACCAGAATGTATGGTATCATTTGAATGAAGTTATTGTACGGCAGAAGTTCAGGCACTACCAAGGATATGAATGATTGAAGAGCATCAAGAAATCCAAAGAACATGCCTGCCAAGAAGCACCCTATAGGTCTCCAACCACCGAATATCAATGCTGCGAGTGCTATAAAACCTCGTCCTGAGGTCATGAGTTTCCCGAACCTTGAGCTGAATCCAATAGAGAGGCAAGCTCCTCCAAGTCCTGCAAGACAGCCGCTTATGATGACAGCAACAAATCGAATTGTTTCCACGTTGACGCCAGCAGCATCTAGCGTGCTCGGGTCCTCGCCAGCGGCTCTGAGTCTCAGACCAAAGGGAGTTTTGTACATAATCAGCCAACTAATAATGACTGCAAAGAACATCATATAGATCATGGGCGACAGAGAGCCAAACACTTCACCTATGATAGGAATTCCTTGAATTCCTGGAATCATGACTTGTGGTACTCTTGTAACTTCATCCGATATACCACGAGCCTGCCAAATCACCTCTAGCATCAGAGTTGTGAAACCCGTCGCGAAAAGAATCACTCCTGTTCCACTGACAATATGGTTTCCCTTCAGCTTCACAGTTATTACTGCATGGACAGCAGCGAGCAGCCCGCCAGCTACTACGGAGACAACGATGCCAATCCAGGGATTGTTTGAGAAGTATGTGGCCGCTACAGCCCCAAATGCCCCAATCAACATCATTCCCTCAAGTCCGATGTTCACAATACCTGATCTCTCACTGAACATCCCACCCAATGCAGTCAAGATGAGAGGAGTCGCCATTTGGAGGGTTGTCTCAATCAGCCAGGCAATCATTACAACAGAAAACGGATCTACTTGCATTAGTCAGCCGCCTCCTTCTGTTCATCCCTGTGAGGCTCGAATCTCATCAGTAGAATTGAGATGATCAATCCAAATCCTGCTAATGTAAGCGCAACAGAAACCACAGAAGATGCTGCCATGGACAGGCCCGAGAGAAGCACCAAAGCCCAGAGAAGAGCCACGATCCAAGTTACTCTAGTTCGCCGCCAGTCTCTCTTGAAGTGAAATACAGCTACAACAAGGCCTCCAATACTGGTCACAAAACCCAGAAGAAGCAGTGAAAAGTTCGTTGATACAAATTGACCGGTGACTAATATTCCCATGAAGGCTCCAAAAACACCGTATGAGAGTGCAATTAGACTCAGAAAGCCTATTCTTGGTCCATCCTTTATCCATCTTGCATAAGCGACTCCATGGCCTGAGAACCAATCTATTAGGCGAGGTGCAGCGACAAACAGCACAACAAGACCTTGGATGACCTGCACCATCTCGCTTGGCACCTCAGCATTTGTCTGCATGAACAGCCCACCTGCCTTGAGAGCGCCGAAGAATATGGCTCCCCCTAGGACTCCCCAAGGGTTATTCCTGCCGAGGACTGCTACGGTAATACCATCGAATCCCAGACCAGCTGACCAGCCATCGTAGAATCTATGATAGTAACCTTGGACCTCGACAGCACCAGCAAGACCTGCCAGTCCTCCGCTCAATCCCAGAGCAATTGCCATGCTGCGTTTGGCATCAATCCCTGCGGTTCTAGCGGCATCTTCATTGGACCCAACTGCTCTCATTTCGTAACCCATGACAGTCCTACTGATGAAGAAATCCACAAGCACGACGAGTAGTACTGCTATGATAAACCCCCAATGCAAAAATGCACTTCCAAGGATTTTGGGAATTTCAGCAGAATCGAAAATGACCGGAGAAACACTCCTCCAATCACCAGGATTGTGCATTGGACCCTGTGAAACCATCCACTGGGTGAAGAACACTGCGGCATAACTCAACATCATTGTCGTGACAACTTCATGGGCACCCCTGTAGGCTCTGAGTAGACCTGGTAGAAACGCATAAAGGAAACCAACACCGGCACCAATAACCAGACAAGCTAATTGGTGAACAACAATAGGAAGGGCTATCATATATCCTACGGCAGTTGCGGCTAGGGAGCCCATGTACAGCTGACCTTCGGCACCTATATTGAAGAGCCCGCACTTGAAGGCCAAAGCTACTGATAGTCCTGCGAGGAGGAGCGGGGTTGCTCTCCATAGTACTTGGTCAAAATTCAGAATTGCTCCCAACGCTAGAGCTGAGAATGCATCAAGTGGATTATATCCTGTCGCGAGCATGATAATGGCTGCTGTGCCCAAAGCAAGTATGATCGATGCAAAGGTATGCAAGATATTTCGATGTAGGCTCCTCGAACTCAATCTCATCACAAAACGATCAATGAATGTGAGTTTCGATGTCTGCTCCACCGGAGGAGCACTTTCTTCAATCATTGAAGCACCTCCTCCAAGTGTCCGGCCATTAGCAGTCCCAACTCTTGCGGCGTAGTCGTTTCAGGATCTCTTATTGCAACTATTCGACCATCGAATATGACTCCGATCCTATCCGAAAGGTTACGTATCTCGTCAAGCTCAGCTGAGATTAGGAGTACACCGACACCTGAATCTCTAAGGAAGATGAGTACATTATGGATGTATTCAGTTGCGCCAACATCTAAGCCCCTTGTTGGTTGAGCAGCTACTAGGACAACAGGCTCAGAGCTGAGCTCCCTTGCAACGACTAGCTTTTGCTGGTTACCACCTGACAGGGTATCTGCAGTATCTGTAACCCTACCTGCTTTAATGGAAAAGCCACGAACAAGCTTCTCCGCATTTCTCTGAATTGCATTGAGATTCAGAAAACCTGGGAGTCCTGCTTTCTTGAAAGAGTACGGTGGACGATAGTGGTTTCCCAAGGCCAAGTTCTCTTCTATTGTGAATGGAAGGATGAGACCTCTTTTATGGCGATCTTCTGGAATATGGGCGATGCCTGCCTCCCTCATTGTTCTTGGGGCTTTTCCGACAACATTCTTGCCGTTGACATAAATGCTTCCTTGTTCGGATTTCAGGAGACCTGTTAGAACCTCAACTAGCTCTGTTTGTCCGTTTCCCTCAACCCCGGCTATACCGAATATCTCTCCCGCTCTTACTTGGAAGGTCACGCCCTTTACTGCCGGCAATCCTTGTGCATCGTTTGCGACAATGTTTTGAACATCCAGCACGACATCCCCAGGGGTAGCAGGGCCTTTCTCAACCCGAAACACCACGGGTCTCCCGACCATCATTTGGGCTAATTCCTCGGGGGATGTATCGGCTGTATTCACTGTCCCGACGAGTTCACCATCTCGAAGCACACTGATTCTATCGCACAGGGCCATGGGTTCTCTGAGTTTATGCGTTATCAGGATGATTGTCTTGCCGCTCTCTTTGAATTTCTCCAATGTGACAAAGAGTTCGTCCACTTCTTGAGGGGTGAGAACGGAGGTTGGTTCGTCAAGTATCAGTATCTCTGCTTCCCGATAGAGCGCCTTGATGATTTCAACACGCTGTTGAAGACCTACTGAGATGTCAAGGATTCTTGCGTGTGGGTCTATGGCGAGGCCGTTTTCGTTCGCAATTCTCATTATCTTCTCAGCTGCTTCCTGAATTCCCAAGGGGATGAAATTCATGATGAAATATCGGAAGGTCATCGATATCGAATACAGAAATCGGGCGATTAAGCCCACAATTCCGCTGGTCTTGGTGCGAGGGTACAGCTTCTCTATCAGGTAGTTCATGATACTATAAGATCTGTAAGCAGCAATGATGACAAGGATCAGAGCAACTGAGGTTACCAGCGCAGGAATGAATCCGACAAATAGAAAGAAGAGAGAAACAGTGAAGGCCAAGACAAGCAAAGTTGTAACGAGGGCAGTTATGTTGTGGCTCCTGCCAGGCGACTCATATCCCATCATGATGTTCTCAGTCACAGTAAGTGGTTGTATGAGTTTGAAATGCTGATGCACCATTCCAACTCCTCGGTTTATCGCATCTTCTGGGGATCGAAGAACGACTTCCTGCTCCTTTATCTTGACAGTTCCAGCAGTGGGTGAGAGGAGTCCGTACAAGATGTTCATTGCAGTGGACTTACCAGCCCCGTTTTCTCCCAATAGCCCGTGGACCTCACCTTGTTCGATTCTGAGCGTGATGTTCTTGTTCGCCTGAACGCCCCCGGGGAATATTTTAGTGATGTTTTCGAGCTCTACTGCGTAGATAGCATGCACCTCCAAGTGGCTGCACTGCGCCATTTCCGAGCGGATTTCATGTCAAAAGCAAAAAACATACGCGAGTATTTAACATTGAGGTATCTGTGAAACAGGGAGAAAAAAGAGAGGAAGAGGGGATTATTCCCCTCTGATACACTAAGCCTATGTCCAGTACACATCGTTTGGAACTACGTAGGTTCCGTTCATGATCCCGGTTCTGACCATCTCGACCTGAGTAATGACATCTTCTGGCAATGTGAGCAGAGCTTCATTGACCTCGTAGTCGTGTCCACCGTTCGATAGATCGTAGAACTTCAATCCACTTACCCAGGTGCCGATGACTGCATCATGCATGAGATCGTATGTTGCAATATCAACGCGCTTCAGCATTGAAGTCAGGCAAACTGTTGGTGGTTCCGGACTGGTTGTGTTTTCGCAACCCAAGTACATCTGAGGCGAGTCGACTCCGATGACCCACAATGGATGCGGTGAGGTCTCATTGTCTTCCTTAGCCGCTTCAAAGGCACCGAGGCCTGATCTGCCGGCTGCAGCAAACACAATGTCTGCATTACCAGCGTACATGCCCGATGTCATTGTTTTACCAGTGGCGGTGTCTGCCCAATCACCCACATACTGAGCTACTTTATCAATACCTGGATTCGTGATGTTCGCTCCATAGACATAACCTGCGTAGAACTTACGGATAAGTGGAATATCCATGCCACCAAGGAAACCGATCTTATCAGTCGTGGTCATGAGGCCAGCAATCGCACCAACAAGAGCTGAGCCCTGGTTCTCAGTGAACAGGACTGACGCCACGTTAGTGTAGTTCGTTGGGTCAATGAACATGTCTATGATTGCGAATTCCTGGTCAGGATAGTCATCAGCAACTGCCATTACAGCATCGGCCTGATCAAAGCCAACGCTGATAATGAGTGCATAGGGCTCGATTAGCCCAGCATGTGCTGCATACCCTCTGAGCAGTGATTCGTAGTCAGATATTGCCGCAGGCTCTGAGTACGTGAAGTTGATATTGTAGTCATTGTGCGCTTCTGTGGCACCCTCAAGTACACCGTCATTGAATGACTTGTCGCCCAATCCACCCGTTGCAAATACTATTGCAACCTCATTCGGATTGTGCACTGGTTGAATCATGAGGTATACGCCGACACCAGCGACGCCAATGACCACGATTAGAACTATCGCGATAATTGCGTTCTTATTCATATTCAGTCTCTCCTAAGAGTTAGCTAAGTGTAACCCGCAAGCTATCTCAAGTCAATAGCTATTGACTGGGCTATTTACACAACACGCACCCTAAAAAAGCCTACCAATTGGTGAGAAAGTCTTGCGCAACCTGCAGGATGGCTTAAACCAACCGCTTGAGTTGATTATCTGAAATTTGACGGACAAAACGTATGTGCACTGAATCACTATTAGATGTTGATGGTTGCGTCGTTTGATTTGGTATGAGGCCACGAGTACATCTCACTGGAGCTTCTTGATCCATGGTGGGCGAGGCCTTCAGGGAGATTCTAAGACAACGTTCAAAATACGAAATAGTGTTGATTCTCAGGCCCTCTAGGGCAAATCTGAAGATGTTCAGAGAATACCATTCAAACAATCATCTGGCACCAGGTCAGAACGGCGTCGTCGAAGACAATGGAATAAGGATAGCATGGGGCGACCTGAGATGCTACAATGATGTGCTCAAAGCTGTAGAGGATGTTGACTATGTCCTTCATCCCGCGGCACTCATCGCTCCTGCAGCGGACCACAATCCCGAACCTGCGGAGAAGGTCAATGTTGGTGGCACTGAGAACATTATTCATTCCGCCAAAGCGCAGGAGGATGGAGCCGCTCGAATCAAGCTCGTGTACATCTCTACGGTGGCAATCTACGGTGACAGACTTGCACCAATCTATTGGGTGCGTGCAGGACATCCGTTGAAACCAGGTGTATATGATTTCTATGCGACTACCAAAATACGAGCAGAGCGAGCTGTCATCGAATCTGGCATAGGACACTGGGTCTCCATACGGCAGACCTACATAGCGATTCCTGATGCAGTGAGTCTCCTAGATCCTATTCTGTTCCATCAGCCTATTGATCAGCACATTGAGATGGTTACTGCTGAAGATGCTGGATTTGGGCTCGTTCAATGCCTCGAAATCCCTGATGAGTTCTGGGGCAGGATATACAATATGGGAGGAGGTCCCTAATGCCGGTTCATCTTCTTTGAGTAAGAGAACGGATAATGAGGAATCTAGGTCTAGGGAACTATCGCAGAATCATGCATCGTCGCTGGTTCTGTGCACGCAATTTTCACTGTGCATGGATCTCAGATAGCGATGTTCTCAATAGATATCTAGGACATTGGCGTCATAGTCTGGAAGATCACTATCAACAGGTCAAAGACGCCGCTCCTTGGTACATCAAACTTGCCAAACTCGTTCCATCAAGCGTTATCAAGAGTAGATTCACAGGGAGGATGACCAAGGGAAAGGACGGTACGATGCATTGGATACAGGCCAGTAACGAAGGGTGCATTTCAGCATTCTGGGGTTCTCGGGAGAAATGGGAGGAGATACCAAGCTGGTATGAGGACATGCCTGATATCGATGCGAAGGCATACATGCTCGACCATGGATATGATGAGAGCAAGAGCGAGGATGATTTGGCAATAGAATATATGCAGGGAGCGACTCGATTTCGTGGAGGCGAATGTTTCTTATCAGTCTTTGAAGCTATGAGAGAGAAACTGAGGTGGAGATGCGCCTTTGGACATGAGTTCGAAGCTACTCCTGTCCTGATACTGAAAGGAGGTCATTGGTGTCCTGAATGTCTTCCGCCACTGTGGAATTATGACAAGATAGCAATGAGGAATTCTTTCTTCGCACAGATATACTACACTAACCACGATGAAAATGAAAGCAATTACTACGATAGGAATTGTTACGAGGATATCCTCTAGAAGGTCCAGCCAAAATCGAAAGCTCGCCTGTCGTCACTCTCTGGTGCACTGAAATAGTGTCCCACTCTGAGGGGCAAGCAAACCGACTTGTCCCGTGCCCAAGGTACATCCAAGGTCACCTTGATGTAGGTCTTATTCGATAGAATTTCCCGGCTGAACTCAGAGGGCATATTCTCGTTGGTTTCTAATTGAACATCAATCCAGAGGCCACGCTCTATCATAGCATTCTCGAAATACTCCTTCGCAGAAGTGGATCTGAAGGTCCGATGATGATGCTTTGTGCTGGCTTCTTCTTCAGATATCAGCTCGACTCTTACTCCCCTTATCTTCACATCATTCGCCGCGCAGAATCTCAGTCTAATGGGAGTGCCAATGCTACATACATCGTCCTTGATCTCAACATCGAGAATAGGAACTCCATCTTTTTCAATCGAGGCATGTTGCGGCTGGGAAGAAGGCATTCTCTCATGGCTCTCGACTTCGATAGAAACTTGTTTTCTTGCATCTCTTGCAAGAGATCTCTCAATAATGCCTGTGAGCGTGTATTCTATCCAACCATGAATTCCGCCGTAGCTTGAAGGTATGGATTCTGGAAGCTGAAAACGAAAATGAAACTGCATACCCTCGATAGTCATAATTCCCTCACCTTCTATTTTGAGCCTGTCAGAGAAGTACACTCTCTCATCTGTATGCACAGTTGAAGTCTTTCCGTGCTGAACGACTATTCGCGTGTGTTCTCTTCCCATGAAGATAAGTTGAATCGCATTATACCGGAACTCCTCGTCAGAAGCTATCAGCATATCCCCTTCGACCGAGTCGCCTGGACTGTACTCTTTACGGTCCGTTACAATCTCTATGCGCCGCAACCAAGACTTCCTCCTGATTTCAGTCCTTCTATGTTGCGAAGCCTTTTGATATTTCGCTATTTGAAATCGAACTCAGAATCTCAGGTATGAAAGGAACACGTCAGCAGGGAAGATTGCTTCAAGTTTCGATGCCGCTTGACTAGTACACTCTATCTCATCAAAGGCTCTAAGCATGGTGGCTGATGAGAGACCGGAAACCACCTCTGAGAATTGAAACTCACTGAGTGTAATATCAGGAGCCTTATCGACACGGTCAGCCACGAGTTTCCCTTTCTCAGGCGTTAGAGTGTATACTCCAGAATTCCATGGACATTGGCTATCCTTGAGTTCGATTGTCACCCCTTCGGTAGCCTGTTCCGGAATTCGAATCCTTCGGCAATAGCCCTCAATGTCAATAACCCTCATCATCATTGAGCCAATGTCGTAGGTTTCGGCGTTCAACTCAAGGAAGAAATGGCGTAGCGGCACTTCTGAATCTGTCCACCATGTTATCGTCTGCACATTCGCAACGTAGTTGTAAACGAGGTCCAAAATTGCTGGTAGCACACCATCAGTCTTGTATCGAGTCAGTCCAATCTGCAAATCCAGACCTTGACCCGTGCTGTCATGTTTTCGAAATGTGAAAGCGACCGTTCCGACTGGCTCTGAATCTCTCTCGAGAATGTGCAGATTTCCCTGTTTCATGGCATCCTCCCAAGTCCTTCTAGGCATGAAGAAACGAGAGCCAAATCTCGCCATAGACTTCTCAACTTCTATTGCTTTGTCAATATCGTCTTGGTCCATAGCTTCGTGAGAAGCAATATCTGACGGTCCTACCACTCTCTTTAGTTGCTGTCGCGTGAACACGTGCTTCGATCGCTTCTCTGCAAGTGCGTAACCGAACTTCTCATAGAAAGGTCGATAGAAGGGATCAAGGATTGTTAGTACTGCTCCTTCTTCATGCATCTTTGGGAAGGATATGTCGAAGAGCCTACGAACAAGTCCACGCCTTCGGTAGTGAGGCTCTGTGGCCACCGCCCACACTCCGCCGAATGTCACTGGTTTGCCTCGAATCACGTCATTATCGGTGACAAAGAAGGACAGGTTAGAGACGACCCTGCTATTGTCGACTGCGACGTAAGCCCAATCACTCTTCTGGGGCTGATGCCAGTTTTTGAACCAGTCAGCTTTCCGTATGTCCTCAATACTCTGTGTTGCCTCAAATGCTCTCCAAAGAACTCGCAGGACTGACTCTCTGTCTTCTTCTCGAGCCTCTCTAATCTCTATCATTACTCTTCTGGCGAGATTTCTAGTAAAAAAGTCTTTTCGGCCAGCACATTTGTCGAATTTGACTTATCAGCAAATCTGGAAATCAGGCAATTCTGAGGATGCGTTTAAATCCCGACACAATAGCGGCCCCCTATGCATCCAGCTTTCCTTCCAATGGCCGAGGCTATTCTAAATCGCCGTTCTTGTAGACACTTCCGTCTAGTCACCTTGACTCCTGAACATGAGGCGCAGGTTAGGCGGTTCTTGTCTGAAATTACAGCCCCATTCGACCATCAAGTATCACTGACCTATCACGTTGTGCCTGAAGACAAAAGCATCGTGTACTTCGAGGGGCCGAAGCAGTTCGTAGCTCTATCATCAATAGAAACGCCAGTTGAACAAGCTAAGCTGGGATTTCTGGGAGAGCCATTGATACTCTATAGCGAGAGTATTGGAATCAGAACCTGTTGGATGGGTCATTTTAGAGCCAAGGAAGTTCATGATATTATGTTAGCTACCTCAATGCCATAGGATGATCATTGACTATTCTCCATCATTCTCCTTGGATATATTCCAGAGAAGACAGGTTTCTTGGACCGTTTCTCCATGAAACGCATGTCCAAGAAGAATAGGCCTCTGGAGTCTTTCCTTCATGAGGAATCGTTGACTGAGTTTCCCGATTTCATCAGGTCATCGCTTGAACTTGCATCAAGAGCACCTTCTGCCATGAATTCGCAGAAATGGTACTACCTAGTAAGGAAAGCTAATGATGCCTATTCGATTGAGCTTAGCAAACCCAGAAGGTATCAACATTTCAAATGGAAACACTATGACATTGATGTTGGAACAGCGGCTGCGCATCTTTGGCTTGGTCCAAAGACCAAAGGGAAGAACGCTGAAGTAAGTGTTGTCGATGGTGGTGGAGATGCAGTATGGAGATTCCTTTGTACCTAAGAATCAACGAAATCAACTGGGGACACTCACCTCATTTGAGGCCTGTAACCTTCCTCGGGTAGTATCGATGCAACCATCACATCTTCTATCAAGATATCTTTCGCATCAAAGAAGAAAATGCCTGTATCAGTGCTTGTCATTTCTCGACAAGAGAGGCCTGTAACCTTCTTCGAGTTTTTGGCGCACCCTCTGTGCAAGGAACAGCTCCGCTGCATTCATACTGGGGAACTCTCGAGAACCTCGATGACCAGGAGTACCCACCTTGCCGAAGTGGACTGTGACCGACTTACCATTGAGCTCGGCATTCCAGAATTGCTGAGTCCCATTGATAGGATCGACTTGTATCAATTGCCCAGTGCTCTTGGAGTTGGTACCCATCGCAGTTCAGTCCCGTCGCAACGGATGGTGGTTACAAACAATGAACCAATCATATAGTTTACGATAGGGCGAACCATTAGGAGCATCATGGGCTTCAGGGGTGTAGGTAGCGCCTATACTTGAATAATTACACGAGGATAACTGTTATAATAGATTGCACACCATTGTAGCAAGCTGATACCAAGTATCTGAAGTAGCGCCGCAGGAGTACCATCCCGATGAATTCGAATTCTACCAATGAGGCAATGTACAAGTTAGTCCTTGTTGGAGATGGGGCGGTCGGCAAGACAAGCATACGTCGAAACTACTTGGGGAAGGGATTCATCTCAAGCCACATCGCTACGATTGGCGTCGATTTCGCCCAGAAATATGTGTCTGTAGGCCAGCAAGCAGTGCGGTTAGTCATTTGGGATCTCTCTGGCCAGACCAGCTTCGAGCGAGTCAGAAAGCACTACTACCAGGGCTGCAGGGCACTTCTTCTTGTGTACTCTGTGGTGGAGCGTGAAACATTCGATAATCTGACAAGATGGTTGACAGAGGTCTACAGGTATATCCATGAGATACCTCCTACGGCCATTCTTGGAAACAAAAGGGACCTACGAAGTTCCGAGGTGCAAGAAAGCGAGGTTTCAACTGAGGATGGCCTCAGATTCAGAGATCTGTTCGTCGATAAGTTGGGTGTTCCTGCAGTGTTCCACGAAACCAGTGGGAAAACGGGAGAGAACATTCAGGAGGCATTCTCAGAGATTACCAAGATACTACTCAATGAAGACTCAAAGAAGCAGGCAAAGGCTCCTCATTGAGACATGTTGACTGTCCAGAGAGATTCTCTCCAATCTCCGTCGAAAGAAGCTTGATATTCTCACAATACTCCCATTCTCGCGTTTGACGTTGAAGGTTTCCACAGTGGAGAAGGAAATACGCGTTTACAGTTTCTGCCCTTGTTTCAAGGATTTTGAGGGCGAGCTGATATGCTTGAATAATGATAGTCTCAATGATGTCGAGCATACAATATTCGCTCCGGACATCTTGAACCGTGATGCCTCACTCAAAAGCATCAAAGGTTTCGAGATCAGTGACGGTCGCACCTGCTATTCTTCTGTCTACACATATGACGGATGTACCTACTGCTCCTCACAGGGAGACAGAATCAGAATTCATAAGACTGACATCGCTGCAAATATGCTTGAATCAGCAATTAAGTTCTATTCACTTGGACCAACTGAGATTACCGTGGACTGCGCCTCGTGCATCTATGGCATACTTCTTGCACTAGTTCTTACGCAAGACCAAGCATCGGTCAAACGGTACCTAGATGAGTTTTCCCTGAAGATTGCCATCAGGTTCTCAGAATTAGAACTTGACGAGATAGATGAGAATACCCCCTATTTTGATGTTATCCAGGAGTATCTGGTAAAACTGCTTGAAAACGAGTACTATTGGAAAGAACTTCACGAAAGACTCGTTGCGAGTCATGGACAGGCACATCTGATAAGGTTCGTAAGTATGATGGAACAACTGGATCGTTTGCAGTTTCTCTTCTACAGTCAGGTCATTAATATCCGCAGCGTTCAAAACTCTCGATTGCTCGTAAGAATGCTCTCTCAGATTCTTCGAACATCAAAGAACATTCTTGACCTTAATGGCGAAATCCATTCCCTTGTCGCCTCCCAGGCAATCAGAGGGAGCGATGAGGATAGCTTGCTCATTTCGAGGATAGAGGAATACAAAGGAAAGAGTAGGACTATAGACCACTTCTTCGGAAACATCGCGGACATCATGAAGGGCTCGAGGTAATGCTCCTGAGCAGCTGCAAGAAGAGGTGGTCAACAATTCCTCTTCGAATATTCGTCTAAAGAGACTTCTCGAACATCTTGACAAACTCAGAGAACTGGTCAATACCCTTCTGCCAGAACTCCTCAGCAGTGATGTCGAAGCCAATTTCCGCTGCGAGGTCTCGTGGCGATCTACTAGAGCCAGCTGCCAGAAGCGTCTTGAGCTTTGGAACGAATCCCTTTCCCTGCTCCTTGTACAGTCTGTACATTGCATAGACGAAGAGCTGGGCATAGACATACGGATAGTTGTAGTA
>CAYHAA010000012.1:0-95208 GCA_964354495.1 uncultured archaeon
GGAATCAATTCATTGTGCTTGTTGTGAAGAGTGAAGATGAGATCTGCACCATCATCAAGCGTAAGCGTTGGTTTACTCTTCAGAGTCTGCTCGATACACCAATAGTATTCTTCATTGGTCAGTCCATGCCACGCAAAGACTGGCACATTATTGGCAGCAAGGGCAGCAGCTACCTTGTCATTTGTCGAGAGTGGATTGCATCCTGACCAAGCAACCTCAGCTCCAGCAGCTCGCAGCGTTTCTACTAGAACTGCAGTTTCCTTGGTCACATGTAGACATCCAGCAATTCTCATTCCCTTCAAGGGTTTTGTCTTGGAATATTTCTCCCTCAGATGCATGAGAACAGGCATGTGTTTCTCTGCATAGTCAATGAGGTCTCTGCCTTCCTTTGCAAGGCTCATATCTTTGACCTTATACTCAACCATCGTGGATCACGAGCTTGGTAGAAAACCGGCAAGTATATGAATATTCCATAGCGAATCAGAATGAAGTGCACAGGAAGAGAGTGATTAGCATGGAAATGATGCCATCAGATGTAGAGCGCCATCTCCTTGAGGCTATCGTGCGAAATTCTCGGGATACTCCTGCAATTCTGGGCCAGTCAGTTGGCAAGAGCCGGAACTGGGTATCGCGCACTATCAGAGGATTCGTGAGGAGAGGTATCATACGGGGTTACACGACGATTATTGATCCTGCTCAGGTTCAGGGTGCAAGAGTCACAGTTCTATTCATGAAGAGCAATCCTCGCGAACAGGATGTGAGCGAGAAGCTCATGGAGATAGAAGAACTTGAGTCACTCGACGGGATTGCTGGTGATTTCTCACTTCTCGGATTCTTCCGATTTGATCGTCAGGGTGCATTTGAGGATTTACTGGACCGAGTGGATAGCGTGGTGGCAACTTCGGGGGCTGGAAAGTACAATCTGGTCCAAGTACTTACTATATACATGAAGAACCGGTTCAGAATCATCCCCAATGACTCTTCGGAGTCTTACCTCTCTCAGAAAGAGCTCGCACTCCTTAGGATAATATACTGTCATAAACCAACTCTTGAAAGCCCTTTCCCGCTGACTCAGGAAGAGATTGGTTCTCGGATGAATCCCCCCCTTAGTCAACCTGCAGTTTCGAAATCTATTGAGAAGCTCTTGACAAAACGTGCAATAATTGGCTACTCTATAAACACGAATTTTTCCCTAATTGGCCTGCCTGTGAAGTTCTTTGTCAGAATAAAAGTGAGTCCCGGAACTGCGAGTGATATCGCGCAGAAGCTCACTAGTATGCGCGAAGTATGGGACCTCTATCGTACAAGCGAAGATTATAGCCTTCTTGCCATGGTCAGAACAAGTAGCGTCATGACCTTCAACCAGTTTCTCAGACGATTGTATGAGAGTGAGGATGTCCTGGATACTGAGTCTTACATTTCGTTAGAAGAGTGGTTCCTCCCCATTAGATGAAATTCTAGGCATCTATCATGCCGTGTTTTTTCACCACTGTAGTATCTTTAACCACTCCTCTTTATCCGAGAAATGGAGGACGAGCCATCATGATAGATGTATAGGTTTCATTTCGGTTCAAAGACCTCTCTTTATTATATGTACTAGAAACTCCATACATGGAATGAGGTTTCTCCATATTGGAAAGCCCGATATTCAGTTATCCCAAAGAAAGAATATCTTTCTATTAGTTCGTCAATGACAGCTGTTGCATTTGCCAAATCAAGCTGACAGAACTTTGCATCGGGCATCGCGAGGATGGAATAGCTGTTGTTTCTCAGATATTCAATGAAATAGCCTGCAGATTCATCACCCTCATCAGGAGCCCAAGGATCCCCGAAGCCACTCATGGTATAGTAATAGTCCCCGTAATTCCTCATGTAGTAGTTGAATCCACTTTGCCCGAATCTTGAGTAGAGAAGACTAGAGTTCCCATTGATGATACTATGAACATATTCTGCGGCCTCATCATATGCTAGATACTCGTTATTCACAGAATAGTGAATCTGCTGCGGAATAGAAATCGCCCGTTCTCCTACTCCAGCAGCGAATGAGGTAAGTAGAATAATAGTCACGCTCAGCACTGCGATCTTCTTGACACTCTGAATTGACGGTGTTGGTATTCCTTTCTTTCCAGCTGCTCTTGAATCTGTGATAATCTTCAGCGTTTCCTGCAGAAATGCTCCAATAAGGAAAAGCGATGAGATTGCAAGTAAAGACAAAGCTGGTACAAAAAAGCGATCAACTACATGAGGCCAACCTGCATCAAGCGTGAAGAATGCATACCAAGAAGCGTATGTTAGAGTAATAGTAAACAGAATCCATGAGCGTTTCCAGACAGCAAGAAGAAACACCAGAAAAATGCTTCCATATCCGAGCGTTCCCCAAAAGACTCCCATTTGAAGATCAAGCCTAAAGAGATAGTCAAATAGACTGGGTGGTAGAAGATATGTTGGATCTGGGACATACTCCCGACTCACCATTCCTCCCAATTGTACAATTATGAGCCATGGGCCGAATATTGTTAAGTATAGTAGACAGGATTTGAACCACAGTGTCAGACTCTTTGCATGATTGGATCTGGATATCGCCCATAGCAATAGGATGAACACAAAAACAGCGGCTTGAACAAGAATCACATTTTTCCATAAGCTTCCAGTTGCGAGTGATAGAAACAGGGAAAGAAGATAGATGTTGCTGACATTGTTTCCTGAGGATTTGAAGAATCGGATGAGTAAGAAACAATTCAATGTAAAGAACATCGCCACTCCCGCGGTCAGCATGATTTGAGCAGAGAATACTATCGTTGGCGTGTAGAGGAGGAAAATCCACCCTGCCACCATCCCCAGTATCTTATGAATTCTGTTTGCTTGCTGCCCCTGCCCCGAGAAGGCTTCCAGGAGGTCTGATGTGATTTTCATGATGAACACTGCGGACAGTACCATAAGCAGCACATCAAACAACCTTAGAATCAATAGAGTGACATCTGTGTAACCAAAGAGAAGGAGTGGCGCCACGTAGGATACTGGCTGTAGCGGACCGAATCTTGCAATATCCCACTCATGTACTACAAAGGATGATGATAGAACAACTAGTGCGCAGAATGCGCCTCCGATTATTATGTGGGCAACGCGCGACAGCATAGTCTTCTCAAACAAGGAGCGGAAGAACGACTGAATCCGATTCTCTCCTATTATGCCAGCTGCGATCAGAATCACTATTGACAGAACAATAACAGCGAGGGAAATAGCAATCCCGACTAATGTCGAATCCAAACGAGAACCAAGTGTGAGTATCCTCTCGAGAAACGCGATTCTTCCAAGATGGACTGGTTCATCATCAATTGGTTTTATCGGGGCGAGCAAAAGAGGAAGTAGCAGCAAGGCGTATGCGAATGATGTGCCTGCAAAGTAACCTACTGTCACTCCATTTCTCTTCAACAGAAACACAATGTCGATCTTCTTGCTTGGTTCGCCTAGAATGTCAGTTAAGAGGTATCCCAGAATCTCAGGTATGATGAATGCGATTGTAAAAACAAATGCGATTTGCAGTATTATTCCATCTATTAGCATCCAAATCGGGAACAGGAGATAACATGCAATGAGAAGTACGTATGTAGAGGCTCTCAGTAAGGTTTGGTACGATATGTGACCGATTTCCAAGAATGATGCATCCCTAGACCGTTCTAGAACTCGACAAAATTGGCGGTATAAAAAGGTTGCAGCTGACCTGAACCAATACTCGATTAGCTTACTTCATCAGATAAGTCATGGTGTACTGTGAGTGGACGCACTAGGTCGTGCCTTCAAACGGGCATCTGATTGTAGGGCATCAAAACGCTATGACGATGCAGTCAGCATTCTCAAGTCCGTATTAAAAGAAGATGAATTTGAAAGGCAGATTCGAAATTAGTTCAACTGACGGGTTGGCAGCAGATACGAAGCTTCTAAGCTGGCGCAAGGGCTGTGTCTATCTCAGCTTGAATCAGATTAAAAGCACTATTCTTAAGATAGATTATCTTCAACCGAATGTATGCTTGTCTTGTTGGTTTTAGCTCCTGAAAACAACCGAGTAGTGATTGCCAGTGAATGAAGAATCGATGATTCCGAAAGAAATTCTTGATCAACTAGAAAGGATATTCGAGGAACAAAAGAGGAAAAATGCATCATCATATGAGTTTCCACTTGTCAAACCAACATTTGATTTTGACGAAATCAAGGAAGCACTCGAATCTCTTCTTTCGACTAAAGTGACAATGGGTGAAAAGGTACGTAATTTTGAAGCATCTTTTGCAAAATACATAGGTGTTCGTAATGCGATTATGGTCAACTCAGGTTCTTCAGCGAATCTTCTTGCTATGGCAATTCTATCAAATTCAAGTATTGAAAATCCACTAATGCCAAATGACAAGGTGATAGTTCCCGCGTTGACGTGGCCAACGAGTGTGTATCCAATTGCTGATGTGGGTACATTGCCTGTATTTGCAGATTCGAAGCTTGCCACCCTGAACTTGGACCCCGATTCGGTTAGAGCCGCCATGACCCCTGATGTTAGGGCAATCATGGCAGTCCACCTAATCGGAAATCCATGTGATATGAATGAGCTGAATGAGATTTGTGATGAGCATGGACTATATCTTATTGAAGACTGCTGTGAAGCTCATGGGGCAGAATTCAATGGCAAGAAGGTAGGGTCATTTAGAGACCTAGGGACATATAGCTTCTTCTTCTCCCACCATATCTCTACCATCGAAGGTGGAATGGTTGTTACGGATAATGATGAGTATGCAGAACTTGCTAGAGCTCTTCGAGCCCATGGTTGGACCCGGGATCTAGTGAACCGCAAGAGGGTGGAGAGCAAATATGCAAATCGAGACCCTCGGTTCCTATTCATCAATCGGGGATACAATCTGCGTCCGACCGAGATACAAGGCGCATTTGGAATTCACCAGATCAAGAAACTGGACGACTTTGTGAGGCTACGAAGAAGACATGCTTCTATCTTGCTTGATGCTCTAGCAGATGCAAAGATTGACATCCATGTACAACATGAGCAGGAGCGCGGAAAGCATAGCTGGTTTGGTTTTCCAATGGTTCTCAAAGAGGGGGATTGGGCCAGCAGAAGCAAGGTCGTTGAGAGAATGGAAAAGCGGGGAGTCGAGACGAGAGTAGTAATGGGAGGCAATATGGAAGTTCAGCCCGCAAGGCAGACTTATCCCGCAATGGCTCCAGTGCCGTTGGGTGTAGCTAGTCATGTGGATCGTCTTGGAATGCTCATTGGAGTCCACGCAGAGATGACCGATGAGGAATGTAATGACCTCTCGGAGAGAATCATCTCTGCACTGAGAGAGAAACAGACCGATTTGAGGTAAGTGATATGGAAAAGACAGACAGGATATATGTTGCGGGACATAGAGGCATGGTTGGAGGAGCGATTCTCCGCAACTTGGAATCCTCCGGGTACACAGATGTCCTGACTGCTACAAGGGAGCAATTAGACCTGACGGATCAACATGCTGTAAGAGCATGGTTTGAAGTGAATAGGCCAGATTATGTATTCCTTGCTGCAGCAAAAGTTGGGGGAATCCAAGCGAACATTTCTTCACCTGCGACCTTCATCTATGACAATCTGATGATTCAGACGAACGTTATTCATAGTGCATATCTGTCTAGTGTGAAGAAGCTCGAGTTCCTTGGGAGTTCCTGTATCTATCCCAGAGAATCAAAACAACCGATGAAAGAAGAGTACATACTGACTGGTCCAATGGAACCGACAAATGAGGCATATGCAGTTGCCAAGATTGCAGGGTTGAAGATGTGCGAATTCTACAGAAGACAATACGGATTCAATGCAATCACAATCGTTCCGCCAAACCTCTACGGCCCTGGAGATGACTTCTCTATAGAGAAGTCTCATGTAATTGCAGCCCTCATACGGAGGTTCCATGAAGCAAAGATTCAGAGGAAAAAAAGCGTCACCCTCTGGGGAACAGGAAGCGCTCGAAGGGAGTTCATGTACGTTGATGACCTAGCGGATGCAGCTGTCTATTTGATGAACGAGTATGATGATGACCAGTTCATCAACGTGGGGACAAGTAGCGATATGTCAATCCTTGAGCTTGCGGAATTGGTGAAAGAGACTGTTGGTTTCAAGGGCTCAATCAAACTTGACAGATCAAGACCTGATGGTATGCCAAGAAAACTAATGGACAGCTCTAGGTTCGGTCGCATGACTTGGAATAGGATAACGGACATCCGGACAGGCCTGAGACTGACTTACGAATGGTTGCTGGCAAATGCAGAGGCCGTGCCATAGCTCTACCCCGGTGTTTCTTCACTATTACTCCACAGGAGACCGTTCTTCTTGAGGAACTCGATACCTTCACTTGGAGGCTCAAGTCCGACACTTAACATGTCATAATCAACCATTATCCTCACCAGTTCCTTGAATCTTACCTTTGGATTCCAGCCGAGCTTTTTCCGTGCCTTTGAGGGATCAGATAGAAGATAGTTGACATCCGAGGGTCGCATGTAACGTTCGTCCTGTTTGATGTATTTCTCCCATTCAAGACCTGCGTAGGAGAACGCTTCAGTGATTAGATCTCTGACGCTGTGGGACTCACCAACTCCGACAACATAGTCATCGGGCCTGTCAGCTTGCAGCATTTTCCACATGAGTTCAGTATACTCCGGAGCGTAACCCCAATCGCGTTTTGCATCCAGATTCCCAAAGTACAGGACATCGATCTTCTTTGCCAAGATTTCTGCGATCCCATGAGTCACTTTTCTCGTGACGAATGTCCTTCCACGGCGGGGAGATTCATGATTAAAGAGAATTCCAGAGCAATTGAACATTCCATATGCTTCTCGATAATTCACTGTGACCCAGTGTGCATAGACTTTTGCAGCAGCATACGGACTCAACGGATGGAATATGGTCTGCTCATTCTGGGGAGGTGGACTTGCACCAAACATCTCAGACGATGATGCTTGATAATAGCGAACATCCAGTTTGCTCTGTCTGATTGCTTCTAACAGAGCAATGGTCCCAACACCATTCACCATTGCAGTGTATTGAGGAAGGTCAAATGATACACGAACATGACTCTGTGCTGCTAGATTGTAGACCTCATCAGGTTCAGTTTCCCGAATCAAGAGGCTCAACGAGGAGGCATCGGTCACATCGCCATAGTGCAACTTCAAATGTACGTCAGCTTCATGAGGGTCTTGGAAGATGTGAGTTATCCTCTGTGTATTGAAAGTGCTAGTACGACGGATGACTCCATGGACGTCATATCCGCGTGACAAGAGAAACTCAGCGAGATATGATCCATCTTGTCCAGTGATTCCTGTGATAAAGGCAGTCTTACTCATTCATTTCATCCTCTAGAACTGAGTCTTCGTCTTTCACTGATACGGGAGAGTAGACCAGAATTATACCCACCGCAATTGCGATTAGTCCTGCAGTATTCAAGTAATCAACTGACTCTGCAAATAACAATATGCCCAAAGTGAAGACTGTCATCACCGAGAAGGCCAAGAAGAATCCTTCCGATATTCCGAGTGGATTCTTTGACAGGACTACTCCCATGATTAACTTGGCAACCAAGGATAGGCCAAAGGCTGCAATAATCGGAGCACTAAGAATGAAGGCCAGCCAAAACTCACCCTCCAAGAGCCGTTCAAAAGTGCTACCAACGTCCATGTTTCCCATTTTCAGCAGGACATCACCGGCGCCATAGATTGCAGTAGCGATAAGAAGAGGAAACCAGAAGGTTGCTCGTGCATACGACGTCATCTTGTCCATCTCTATCACACCAAAAGGATTATTCCAATCGTGACTAGCGCAAATCCGACAAGCTGGATCTTTTTCAGGTCCTCATTGAATACGATACGACCAGCAAGTACTGAGAATACTGCGACTGAAGCCAAGTAGATTCCCCCTGCCAAGTAGAGCGGGTTTGATGCCAATATAATTCCATAGAGCCCTTTTACGGCCAGCGTGATGAATAATGATAGAATCACAATTGGCGAAAAGAGAAAATGTTTCCAAGATTTCGTATCAAGACCTCTCTCTGATTCCGCAAATGAAGTCATCCCTCCCTTCTTGAATAGGATTTCTCCTATCACGTGAACAGAGGCGATTCCCATTAATATCAAGATAAGGGTTAGAGTCGCAGAATCCATTAGCGATACTCACCGTACAGCATTGCAGAGCGCTTATGGATACGCTTTATTAATGAATCTCCTCCGCAGAAGAAGTTCGCTCAGGAAGAGTTTCAAGTAAGACAGGCCTACATCAAAGGATTTCACCTTCGACACGCCTCCAATCCTCCTGTGTTCATGAGTAGGGATCTCGGTTATTCTCATATTGAGTTTTGAAGCGCGAATGGTCATCTGCATTTCAACTTCAAATGTCGAGTGAGGCAGGTTGAGATCCTTCATTCTCTCTCTCCAGATGGCGCGAAAACCATTTACCGCATCGGTGACCTTGGCTCTGAAAATCAGTCGACAAATAGCTGTGAAGAAGAGATTTCCGAAGGTTCTCAGGATTCCTGCGTCATCACTTGTCCCACCCTTGCCGAAACGAGTGGCTATGACAAGATTGGATGTCAATACTGCATCTAGGAGTCGCGGGATATCGTCTGGATCTTCATTTCCATCTGGACTGAAAAAGAGGAGAATATCTTCCTTACATTCTTCAAGAGCGATTAGGAAGGCGCTCCCACGCCCGGGAGATCGACGCTTGGCTACTCGTATTCCTTTGCTCTCCCAGAACTCCCGCGTGCCATCAGTGCTGCCTCCGTCAACCAAGAGCGAATTGTCGAACAGAGTGTGAGGTATCTTGTCAGCAAGAGCTCGGGACCCATGAATCTCGTTGTATGTCAATATGATCAATGCCTTTGTGGGAGTATGCCCTCTCTCTATGATGACCATCGAAATATCTCCGTACGACAGCTGTTAGCATGCATCCTGATAGAAAAAGGGAATACTATAATAATCCATCAGTTTGAAAAATGAAACTCACAACGGGGAACATTTTTCCAGCAACTCATTTCGCATCAAAGCAGTTGATAAGGGAATGAGAGAGATGCGATAGTAATGAAACGTCCTACTGTGGCCCTGGTCTTATTGGTAAAAAACGAGCTGGAGCCCATGAAAGAGGTCATCCCAAAAGTGGACACCGCTCTCTTTGATGACCTTCTTTGTATGGATGGGCATTCAACAGATGGAAGCGTTGAGTTTCTCGAATCACGGGGCATTCGTGTAGTACAGCAGAAGGAGAGAGGCAGAGGAAAAGCTGTGATTGAATCAATTGAACAGACAGACGCTGATGCGCTCCTCTTCTTCAGTCCAGATGGAAATGAAGATCCAAGTGACCTGCCACATTTGATTGACACAATGATAGCTCATCATGCTGATCTGGTAATTGCCTCAAGATTTACCGAGGGCTCAGTTAGTGACGATTCTGATGATCCCTATAAAATCAGAAGAGCTGGGAATATGTTCTTTTCCAGACTTACCGGGCTGTTTTGGGGTGGCAGTGTCACTGATGCAATTAATGGCTATCGTTTGATAAAGCGAAACCTTTTGAAACATCTAAGGCAAGATGCGCAGGGCTACAATATCGAAATTCAACAGACAATTAGATGTCTCAAATTAAAGAGGAGAGTGGTTGAGATTCCCACTAGAGAATTGGAAAGAGTGGGTCCCGCAAAGCAATCACCAACTCTCAAAATGGGATCACAATTCACCAGAGTAATCCTAAAGGAGCTCTTCTTGGGGACTCGTTTTCTCTCAAAGAGCTAGCTCACTGTTCTCCAACATATGCCAAGCTCATTTGCTCTCTCAAATGCACGTTGCATCTCAACATCTCCAACCCTTCGACTAATGATAAACTGAAGATCATAGATGCTGAGGTTCTCTATAATTGTCTGAACGATATCATGGAGAATCTTCCAAAACCAAAGAAGTTGGTACTCAAGTAAGGTCACCAAGACCAAGATTCTCGAGCTTGTTTTCGGGTGGTCTTCCTGTCTTTCTGTTCCATCCACGGTATTCATACTATGTCTTCAACTGCGCTTCCATATCTGGGGCATGGCCCAAGATGCATGATTGCACTGGCAATCAAAAAAGCCGTCCAGATATCAAAGGTCGGCATAAACAAGAGAAATAGCGAACCAATAATGTGATACGGATTTACCCAAGGCCAGATAATAGAATTATACCAGTGCATCGGAAAATCGAGCACCAAATGTGTTATCACTCCAAGGAAACAAGATACTGCCATCTAGGGAATTACTCGACATACATGGTTCAGTTCATCTCTCTCAACCCCGAAGACAAGCGACACAATCGGCGCTTACAGAAAACGTGTGATAGCAGCCGCAAGCAGAGTTTCAATCGTCAAAGCACCAAGAAGGCAGTGCAAGAAGAGATGGTCTGGAAGACTGGCAAAGAACATCCACATAAATGGGACTTCAATGTCAGGTATGACTGAGCCAACGACCAATCCTGGCAGGGACAGACGCTTGTCGGCCTTGGAGACAAGAAACGCAAATAGATAATGGAGATGCGTAGTCGGCATCTTGATTCAACATCCTGTTGGTGATTAGCCTGACTATTTGCCATTATCGACGAAACAAGAGTTGTACAGTCATGACTTACTTGTGCATCTCATATCTTCCATTCAACGAATAGACTTCCTTGATAATCGCCTCATACCTCTCCTTGTCTACATGCGGCTTCATAATCATTCTCAGTAGTATCTCCTGCTGTTTTTCTGTAGTGCTCTGCTTCGAATACATCTGGAGGGCATATCTTGAGAAGTCACGAACCATGAAATCAAAGATCTGATCGAGCAAGTGGTCCGATATCTTGTAGATCTTGGCATTCTCAATTATCAGTTGCCCATAGACCACTAAAGAAAACAGCTCTCCCGCATTCAGTATGAAATCAAGGTCCTCGCCCTGTTTCTCATCAGGCGTTGCCTCAGTCATGAACTCATTGAATACCTCAACCTGTTTCTTGAATATGTTCACATTGGGTAGGTCTACGGTGTCGTACACAGTTCGATAGTCATGGAATCTGATACCGCTCAGGCCTTTTGTGATACCTTGATTGAAGAGAAACTCATCATCCTTTGGCTCAGATATTGTACCCACAGCAGGGTATTCCTGAGGCATGAAGAAGTACGCTGGCATGAACTTGATGATCTGTGCCATGTTGACATGAACTGTTCCCTCGAGCTTTGGCAGTGCACGAATATCTCGTGCTGCCATTGAGAAGTAGGTCTCCCCTTCAAAACCACGTGCTGCGATGATATCCCATAGGAGGTCAATCACCTTTTCGCCTTCACTCGTGACCTTCATCTTCACAAGGGAGTTGTAGAGGATATACCTTCTATCTTCCAGAGATGCAGTCCTCATGTAGTCCCCAGCTCTGAGGGCAAAGAGTTTCATGGCCACCAATCGGGCATATGCGTCAGTGAAGAACTGTCGAATATGCGAGAACTCGGTCACATATTTTCCATAGAGGTATCTGTTGGATGCATGATTGATGGCCTCGTAGAGAGCATGTGTGCAGATACCAATCGAACCCCATCCAAGATTGAACTTGCCCACATTGACAGTGTTCAGTGTACAGTCCCAAGCCTCTCTCGCCTTGGAGAGAATATCTGTTTCTGAAATCGGGTAGTCATTCAGCTTGTACTCCGCAACGTACGATTGCACGTTCACCACATTCCTGACACACTCGTAGTTCGGATGTTGAGAGTCCGCCACAAAGAAGACGTAGTTGCCGTAGTTGGTATTCTCTGGGTCAGAGGGAACATCTGTCTTCCCGAACACCGAGACCATTCGTGCCACGTTTCCGTTCCCGATATAGTACTTCGAGCCATTAGCTACGTACTTACCGTCTCCCAATACCTTCAGGCTCATTTCCGATGAGTAGAGATCTGCTCCGTGGTTCTTCTCGCTCAAGCCAAATGCAAAGACCTCCCCCTGCTTGAGGTATTTTGCTGCCTTCCTCTTCGCATTCTCATTCTTGCTCATCCAAATTGGCCCAAGACCGAGAATTGAGACCTGCCAGGTGTACCAGTAGTGAAGACCATAGAATGCCAGTATCTCATTGAACTCCATGTTCCGCCATGTGTCCCATCTACATCCCTTCTCACCATACTTACTAGGTGTGAGTAACTTGTAGAAAATCTCATTCTTCTTAACGAAGTCTAGAAAGTCTTGGTACCAGACTCTCTCATGGTCATCATTCTTGAGGGCGACTTTTCCCTTGTTCTCAAAGAACTGGACGGTCTTCCTCATTATGTTTCTTGATTCAGCATCTGAGTATTTGCGAGTGAGGTTATTGGGATCCAGTAGAATCACTGTTGTGCCTCCTAACAATTGTAGACACAACAGGATGTAAAATGTGTTCTGGCGCCATTTCCATGCCAACACTCTTAAAGGCGCTGAGCATCACTTGCCGTCTTAGGTGCGAACTATGGGTCTCTACGAGTTCAATGGCAAGAAACCAAAGGTTGACCCTGAAGCCTATGTATCTCCCAGAGCCTCTCTGATAGGTGACATTGAGATTGGTGCTGAATCGAGCATTTGGGAGTCTGCTGTGCTTCGCGCTGATATGAACTATATACGGGTTGGAAAAGGCACGTCAATTCAGGACAATGCCACTGTGCATACCACATTCATGCATCCCACTATCATTGGTGATTATGTGACAGCTGGTCACAACTGCGTAATACACGCATGCAAGATTGGAAACCGTACTGTCGTAGGGATGGGGTCTATTGTTCTTGATGGCGCCGAGGTTGGCAATGACTGTGTCATCGGAGCTGGTTCTGTAGTGACCAATAATTCGATCATTCCGGATGGAAGTCTTGTCATGGGAATCCCCGGAAAAGTTGTAAAGGAGGTTTCTGAAACGCTTCGCGAGAATTTCATGAGTGGTGCACAGCTCTACATTGAATTGGGCAAGGCCCATAAGATGTCGGGTTCTGGAAAATCGTGCTGAGACTTCATTTTGCCCTTGCAGTGGCTATCTAAGCTCAGGCCCCTCAGTATCACGATGGTATATCTTCGTTTCATCCTGTTTGCTCCTCAATGGACCACAGAGCTTGAAGGCCGCGATGCATATCAGAGCTGGGACTGCAAAGATCAACGGTACGAAGAGGATGATGAGTACAACGATGAGGAGTAGCACAGCATTCTCCTGGCCTGTTGATTCCGCAGGAGCCTCATAGACTAAAACATCCTCGCCAACTGCATCAATGAGTGCGCCACAATTCTGACACTGTACACGTCCATCCTTCATTCTATGGTGGTCCTTGTAGACGTACTGTGCACTGCACTTTGGGCATTTTATTCTCACACCTTCTCTTGTATCCAGTGTCAAGAATGGCTTTCTTGATGGAACAATAGCATCAGAATCATCACTGCTCGCAGCAGGATATTCACCTCGAACAGAGCCAGTAAAGACACGCAGTGCACAATTCTGGCACTCCACCGAACCATCATCATCAATCTTATCCCAAGTATACAAATATGTTGCCCCGCAAGAGGGACATGTCACGCGATGGCCTCTGCGCCCTTCCGAAGACATAGTATTCGCCTCATGTAGAGTCTGTTTCAAATTGACTTGAATCCAGTCACAGACCTATAACCATCTCTACTGAAATACCTTCAAGAGTGTATATCCCTGAAAAGCAGACCACAGAATCAGTGCGTAGACTGATAATTTCTGCCATACAGCTGTTCCGAACATGTCAAATGCAGGGCTGAAGAAAGCTCCAACGTGAAGGAAACAAATCACCACGACTACAAACCCAATCAGAGCATAGAGGTTCCCATAGTTCTTGTTGAGAAGTATTGCAATAGAGTAGACGAGAATTCCCAAGGTTATGAGTAGGAAGAAGAGCATCGTCGTCAGGAAATGTTGGTCTGGATAGACATTTCCAGCAAACAACGCAAGGGCTGAGAGGTTCGGCGCGGCAGCAAGCACCAGAATGGTGCCTACCCAGCTCAGGCCTTTCAGCACTCCAGTTTCTGTGAATACTGTGCGCATCGCGAATACAAACGGTACCAAGCAGACTGCAGCACTTGTACATGCGATATTGAATAGGATGTAGTTCAGCATTGATGGTTGAAGATTTGTTACTGTCAACCCAAGCTCACTGAAGTAGTTCTCTAAGAATGAGTATCCTCCGGGATATGTCAGCATTGCTATGAATGTTGTAATGATGAAGATGATTCCACCAAGTATTCCCAAATATGCACTAATTCTCTTCCACGACCGAGCCATATCATTCGCCTCTCCCTAAATCGACTGAAGTGACAGTCTTAGTGTATAGTCACAACCAACTAATAAATGAAATGTACGAACGCCAGTCAATTCGACGCGCCACAGGCTGTATCGACGCATCCCGTTGCGGTTGAAGTCGATTTAGGTGTAGCCTCTCTTCTTCAACTCCGCATCGCGAAGTTCCCTTCTCAGTACCTTTCCAACATTGCTCATGGGCAGGCTGTCTACAATCTCAACCTCTCTGGGACGCTTGTAGCCCGCCATCTCATCTCTCGCCCACTCTATGAACTCTTCAGGTGTCGCTCTCTCACCATCTTTCAATACAATGTACGCCTTGACGAACTCATTGCTGCGATCTTCTTCACGTGGAATCCCTATGGCTGCTGCCATCTGCACCTTCGGATGGGTGAATAGTATGTCCTCGATTTCCCGCGGGTATGCCTTCATGCCACCGACATTGATCATCTGTTTCTTTCTGTCGCTGATGAAAGTGTAGCCGTTCTCGTCCATTTTGCCAATATCGCCTGTCAGGAAGAAGCGCTTCCCACCAAACGTTCGTATCACATTCGCAGTTTCATCAGGTTTTTTCCAGTATCCCTTGAAGACCTGTGGGCCGTGGACTGCAATCTCGCCAACCTCACCAACTGGCATCTCTCTCTTCCCTGTTTCCATGTCGACTATCTTGCAGATTGTGTCTGAGATTGGAAGACCTATCGAGCCGAACTTGCGATATTTGCTGTTCGTGGGATTAATGTGGGTCACTGGTGACGTTTCCGTAAGTCCATACCCCTCAAAGAGAAGTGTACCTGTCACTGCTTCGAAAGCCTTGGCAACCTCTGGCGGCAATGGTGCAGCTCCTGAACTGCAGATAGTGACTGATGATAGATCGTATTTTCCGACATTGGGATGATTTGCGATACCAGCATAGAGTGCAGGCACGCAGTTCAAGACAGTTCCTTTGGTTCTTGACAGCTCACTCAACAGATCGGACAGCGGAGGCTTTCCAGATCTAGGATTAGGAATGCATACCAGTCTTCCGCCGAGCCATGTGGCCATAAGCATTGTCAGCGTGAGGCCATAGCTGTGATACCAGGGTATTGCCCCGACAAACACCTCTTCTCCATACCTGACACCGCCCGATCTCTCTGCATCCTCCTCCTCCAAGTAGACCCACTCTGCTATCTGCAGTATGTTTGATATCATATTATGGTGGGTCAGTTCAGCACCCTTTGGGTTTCCTGTTGTTCCCCCGGTATAGATTAGAACTGCTGTGTCCATTGGGTCGATGGTGACCTGAGGTGCCTTGGGTTCATATGTAGAGAGAATCTGCTCATAGAAGACAGTCTTGTCTTGTTCGTAGTACGGACTCTTGGGTATCTTTCCAAGAAGCCCGCCCAGTACTGCCTTCACTTTGGACAGGAATGGTTTCACACTGCATACAACGACAGTGTGGACTTCAGTGCCCTTGACTGCTTCATAGCATATTGGTGTGAATGTTGGGTGATCCAGTGCAAACACTATACATGCACCAGTGTCCTTCAGCTGGTAGTTCAGTTCGCCAGCCTTGTATAATGGATTGCATGTTACGACCTTTGCCCCTGCCTTGAGTGCGCCAAAGAACACAGCAGGGAAGTGAGGCACATTTGGGAGAAAGATGGCTACCTTGTCTCCTTCCTTGATTCCCTTGCTAGCGAGAAAGTTGGCTATCCTGTCTGCGTGTTCTTTCACTTCGCTGTACGTCTGTGATTTTCCCATGAATACAGTGTAGGGTAAGTGTCCGCTCTTCTCGGCCGCCCTATCCAACATTGCGAATAGGGGTTCCTTTGGATAGTTCAGGGTCTTCCTAGTACGTTTTGGCCATGCAGCACCTGATTGCCAGTATGCGTCATCCAATTCACTTCATCTCCTCTCTTGGTAGCGAATCACTGCAATCTCTGATTGCTACCTACCAATAGGATAATGCTGCAGTCCCTCAAATATCTTGAGGAATCAAAAAAGAAGAAGGCGGGAGATAGATCTCCCGCTAGTCTGGTCTACGCTAAGCCTCTCTTCTGTAATTCCTTGGTCCGTAGTTCTCTTCTCAAGACCTTTCCTACATTAGTGAGCGGCAGCGAGGTGACAAACTCGACTTCCTTGGGTCGTTTGTAGCCGGCCATCTTGTCCTTCGACCACTCGATGAACTCATCGGGTGTCGCCTCGACTCCAGGCTTGAGGACTATGAAGGCCTTGACAAACTCGTTGCTTGGGTCCTCCTTCCTCGGCACACCAATGACCGCAGCCATCTGCACTTTAGGATGCTCGTAGAGTATATCCTCAATCTCTCGTGGATACGCCTTTAGGCCGCCTACATTGACCATGTCTTTCTTTCTGTCAGAGATTATAGTGAAACCTTCTTTATCCATGTGTCCGATGTCACCGGTGAGGAAGAAGCGTTTTCCATCAATCTGACGGAAGACCTGCTTGTTTTCCTCGGGCTTGTTCCAATATCCCTGCATCACCTGAGGCCCTGATACAGCTAGCTCACCAGTTTCACCAATTGGCAACTCCTTGACACCTGTCTCGAGATCTACAATCTTGCAGTACGTGTCTGGTACTGGCAGACCAATTGATCCGAACTTGCGGTTTGTCTTGTTTGTAGGGTTGACGTGTGTCACTGGTGAGGTTTCGGTCAATCCATATCCTTCGAAGAGGATTGCCCCTGTGACATCCTCAAAGGCCTTAGCAAGCTGAGGAGGAAGTGGAGCTGCCCCCGAACTACAGACCTTCACAGATTTCAGATCGAACTCCTTCACTTTGGGGTTGTTGACAATACCTGCATAGAGTGCCGGTACGCAATTGAGAATTGATCCCCTGTACTTCTCAAGTTCTTTCAGTAGTTCTGTCATTGGGGGCTTTCCAGCACGTGGGTCGGGAATGCAAACGAGCTGGCTGGCAAGATAGGTTGACATAAGCAGGGTCAAAGTGAGGCCATAGCTATGGTACCATGGCAGGGCACCAACGCACACCTCTTCGCCAATGCGCATTCTTCCGCTCTGAGGATGGTCCTTCGGGTCCAGCCAGACATAGTTGAAGATTTGGAGGACGTTTGAGTACAGGTTGCTGTGAAGCAATGCTGCTCCCTTTGGCACTCCTGTCGTGCCTCCTGTGTAGAGTATCAGCGCCACGTCTTCCTTACGGTTGAACTTGACATTGGGCGGCTTGGCTTCAGAACTTGCCACAATGTCATCATAGAAGACAGTCTTATCATCCTCGTAGAATGGGCTCTTGGGTATCTTCCCGAGGAGCCCACCAATCACTGCCTTTGCTTTGGGTAAGAATGACTTTATGCCACAGACAATCACTTTCTCCACTTTTGTGTCCTTAATCGCCTCGTAGCATGATGGTGTGAAGACTGGATGGTCCAGAACAAAGACTACTCTTGTGCCGGAGTCCTTCAGCTGAAAATTGAGTTCTCCAGGTTTGTAGAGCGGATTACATGTAACTGCAGTCGCTCCACTTTTCAAAATGCCAAAGAACACTGGCGGATAGTGCGGCATGTTGGGCATGAAAATTGCAACCCTGTCGCCCTTCTTGATTCCAATGCTTGCCAGATAGTTGGCAATCTTATTAGCATCTTCTCTTACTTCTGCGTAAGTTCTCTTTATCCCCATGAACACGGTATACGGCAGGTCACCATGCTCGTTGGCTGTCTTGTCCAGCAAAGCATAGAGTGGCTCGTCCGGATATTCGAGTGAATGGGGCGCTTCTTTTGGCCACTTGTATTTGTGCCAAAGCATCTCTTCCATGTTTTTATCCTCTCTATAATGATACCTGACACGAGTCATCGTAGTCAAGATCAGTTGAAGTATTGTCATTCAGCGTAGCATTCGTTGCTCATATTTCCTTCTACTGACAGTGATTCTTCGCTGTAGCATAACAAATAAGATGGATGGTGCTAGAAATTGACTATTACTACCGTTCATTGTCAATTGGACAATCCTGGACACCGGAGTGCTGTCCGCCCAGAAAACGGCACTGGGCACAACTTCGTGAGGCCAGCGTTCGTGTCGGGTGAACCTCAGAGTTGTGTTCCTCAGCACAGTATATAAACACCTGTCCAACTTTGTCCAAGATTGAAGCAACTGCTGCATACCCTGCAGTTGTGCGAGGGAGCAATATTGAGTTACGAAGGAATACTCGAACAGTCTAGTGCTGGCCTGCAGCAGCTTCTCGAGGCCGGTGAGGAGGTCATAGGTTACATTTATCCCCATACGCCACTTGAATTGATACTTGCTCATGGTCTGACGCCGTCATTCCTGCGAGGCCTACCGGGAGTATCCGGCGGATTTGAGGAGAGTCTGCAGACATTCGCCTGTTCTTATGTCAGGAATCTGTACAGCCAGAGGACTAACGATCAGATGCCATCTATCACTGGTTTCATCTTTCCAAGCAACACCTGTGATTCTCTTTACAATCTTTCAGATGTGTGGCGCTTTCGTTTCCCGGATGATGTGGTCTTCCGACTGACATATCCTGCCACAAGGCATGTCAAAGATGGCTCTATTGTGAGATACCTAACAAAGGAACTCCAACTATTGAGCAATAGAATTGAGGAATCACTTGACCGTCCATTTATGCCTGAGAACTATCAACGTGCCGTATCACTTGTGGGTCAGTTCCGCGAAGATGCGCAGTATCTGTACAGTGCACGAGTTGCAGATCCGGCAGTACTATCCTATACCGAACTCTGTCGTCTGATACGCGCCTTTCTTACGACACCAATCCCTGCTGTCGGATTGGAGTTACACGACACTACATCATTGGTTCGTAATAAGATTAAGAAGATGGCACTCTCTAACGTTGTCACGTCCATCCTTAAAGCATTCAAGACTGGTCACTTCTCGCAGATCAAGAAACTCAAACCATCACACAGATCAAGGATTGCTGTTGCTGGTGGTATGGTGGAACCCCAAGCAGTTGCTAACATCATCACTGGTGTTCGTGGATTCACTGATTCAAGACTTGTTCTCGATTTACTCTCCTTTGGTTTCAAGACGGCGTTCACTCCGCCCTTGGATGCGAAGGGTGATCCCTTTGAAGAAATGGCGAAGTCCATCTTATCGGCTCCGGGAGAACCAACCCAGGAAGGACTACGTCATCGGATGATCTATCTTGAAGAGCTTCTGGAACCCCTACAAATTGATGGTCTAATGGTGTTTGAGCAGTCCTTCTGTGATCCTGACGAATTCGAGGCTCCCTCAATTGAAAGAGCGGCCTCTCGGCAAGGAGTGCGAACGGTCAGAATCCCCATTGATCCAGAACTGTCTGATAGAGCTCGTATAGAAGTGAGAATTCAGAGTTTCTTGGAGTCCTTTGATAAGACCTGAGGTGAGCATAGTGACAGAGACAAAGAAAGAAGAGAAAGTCTATCGCCAGCTTGAATCAAATTCACTACTCCAACAGATTATGTTCCAGTATATGTTAGAGGGTCAACAGGCCAGTGAAGAAAAGCGTCTGGCATGGGTGACCTCAGGATTCCCTGTGGAGATTCCTGTGGCAATGGGCGTTGGTGTGAGTTATCCTGAGCAGTATGGAGCTGTCGTAGGGTCTCAAAAGGTAGGCCCCGAATTGTGTGGCTATGCTGAAGAGATTGGTTACTCGCAGGAGTTGTGCTCTTATGCACGAGCAAGTATAGGTTCAGTGGATAAGCCGAATGCAAGCCCAATGGGTGGACTACCAGTTCCTCAGGCACTTCTTGCTTCCAACAACATCTGTGGCACTGTCCTCAGATGGTACGATGCAGTATCAGAGCAGACCGGCGCACCCGTGTTCCTCTTGGACACACCACCGATTGATGGTGAACAACCTGAGCATCACAAAGAGTATGTGAGAAAGGGGATTGACCGGCTTGTGGATTTTCTTGGGACGACCTTTCACACGACCCTTACAGAGAAGAGAATGCGCGAGGTCGCTGCTCTTTCCAGTAGAGCTGTCAAACTCTATAATCAATCCCTGGCTGCATGTAAGAATCGACCATCGCCGCTGAACTGTGCTGATCGCTTCTTGGCGATGGCGCCTGTGGTTTCCATGAGAGGTTCTGATCTTATCATCGACTTCTATCAGGCTCTCTTAGATGAAGTGAACTCAAGAGTGAAAGAAGGCATAGGTGCAATCCGCGATGAGAAGATACGTCTGCTCTGGGACAATATTCCGCCATGGCATTCCATTTTCAGGTTCTTTAATGGTCTGGCAAAGAGAGGTGTGGCCTTTCCAGCTGATACTTACACGCATGCATGGTCTGGAGCCATTGAAACTGATGACCTATATGGGAGCGTCGTGAGCATATATTCCAATTCGTACCTTAACAAGGGACTTGGGGCAAAGATAGACAAGATGTGTCAGCTGATTGAGGACTATGACCTTGATGGCTTCATCATGTTCTCAGTGCGATCCTGCAAACGCTACTCCCTTGGTCAGCTAGTTTCGAAAGAGATCGTTAGCGAACGGACCGGGGTTCCGGGAGTTGTAATAGAGGGTGACATGGTGGATTCGAGAGTATATAACGAGGCTCAGATACAGACCCGAGTAGATGCACTTCTTGAGATGTTTCTCTGAGGTACTGACTGTGAAGAAACATGGAATTGGTATTGACATCGGTTCGACCACCGCAAAGGGTGTTCTCGTGAATTCCACTCTGAAGATTCTCGCTTCGTATATCATGCCCACGGGATCCTCCGGCTCACAGGCTGTGGAGAGAATAATGGAGGAATTGCGGATTTCCTCCAAAATGAAGCTGTTGGGTATTCCAATAATAAGTACAGGTTACGGACGCACTCAAGTGGAAAATGCTGAGCAATCAGTCACCGAAATAACATGTCACAGTGTGGGCGTTCACTCGCTGAATCCCGAAATGCGTCTTCTAGTCGATGTTGGAGGTCAGGACTCAAAAGTGATTCACATCGGTCCGGAAGGCCGACCCGTGAACTTCGAGTTGAATGACAAGTGCTCTGCGGGGACTGGAAGATTCCTTGAAGTGATGGCTGGTGTGCTTGGCATCTCCATCAGTGAACTCGGGCCTCTTGCCCTGACGTCAAAGACACCAGCGACAATCAGTAGTACGTGTACTGTCTTTGCAGAGAGTGAGGTGATTTGTCATATTGGTGCTGGAAAGGACCCTGCGGACATCGCGGCTGGACTTCATGCATCGATGGCCTCCAAGATTGCATCTCTCGCTAGACGTGTTGGCATTGTTCGGCCCATCTGCCTGACGGGAGGCGTGGCTCTGAATCCTGCATTCAAGTACTATCTATCAAAGCAACTTGGAGCCGAACTATGGGTTCCTGAGAACCCCCAGTTCACAGGAGCTCTGGGAGCAGCTGTTATTGCTATAAGCGGACTGAATAGATAGCGTATCCCATTTCCAAGCATACGTCAGTAGCAGCGACCTATGTATCACTCACTCTTTGTTCTTAGCCAAAGCCTCTTCGCCCGCTCTCATGCCCAATTCCAATGCGAGCATATTCGTCTTGAGGAACTTCGGCCATTTTTCTTCGATTCTGGCTTTCAGTCCCTCAATTGATAATGCCCTCGTGATGACGGTAAAGGCTCCTAGCATGACCATATTCGTCGCTTGTTTGTTACCTACTTCTTTGTCTGCAATCCTTGTCGCCGGGATCTTGTGAACCTTCACTCCCTTCGGAAGCTTACCCTCCACGCCCACCATGTCTTCATCTATGATGAGGACTCCATCCTCCTTTAGACCGTTGACGTATTCCAGGTACGCAGCTCTACTTAGCGCCACAAACACATCAGGTGCTATGACCTTTGGATAGTCAATCTCTTCATCAGAGATAACGACCTCGCTCTTGCTCGCACCGCCACGGGCTTCCGGCCCATATGACTGGGTCTGCACGACGTACTTATTGTCATTCAATGCAGCTGTTTCTCCGATCACCACTGCCATCGTGACCACACCTTGGCCGCCAAAGCCTCCGATTCGTATCTCGTACCTGCTCAAATCATTCACCCTTGGCTCGACGATGCACCTCTTCTAGAACAGCTGTGTACTCCGGCTTTTCAATATCCACAAACTCACCACATACAATTCTATGATCATAGTCAAGCTCTGCCTCATGAGGTGGCAGACCATTCTGAATCTCAGCGACCTCCAGTAGGTGCTTATGCATGGCCAAACCATCACCCAATCGGTTCATTCTACCGTAAGCTGTGGGGCAGGCTCCTATTATTTCGACGAATGAAAAACCCTTCCTCTTGATTGCCTTCTCCATTGACTTTGTTGCCCTTCGAACTTGGATTGCTGTCCATCTCGCCACGAAGGTTGCCCCAGATGATGCTGCTAGCTTCACCAAGTTGAATGGATGCTCTATATTGCCAATTGGAGCCGGGCTTGTCTGAGAAAATCGTTGGTGCTCAGTTGTCGGGCCGAACTGGCCTCCTGTCATGCCGTAGTTGAAATTGTTGATGCAGATGACAGTTATGTCAATATTCCTGCGACACGCATGAATGAGGTGATTCCCGCCAATAGCTGCAACATCGCCATCACCACTGACAACAATGACATTGAGTTCAGGGTTAGCTATTTTCACGCCTTCTGCGAAGGCTATTGCCCTTCCATGAGTTGTATGGTATGTCCCTGTCTTGAAGTACCCTGAAGTTCTTCCTGTACATCCAATGCCTGAAACCACTACGACCTTGGTAAAATCGATGCCAAGATTATCAATCGCTCTTGCGAGCATGCCTGATACAATCCCTACAGAACAGCCCGGGCAGTAGATGAACGGAGTCCTGTCGGTTCGAATGTACTTGGCCATCGGATGCTTCAAGACATGCACTGCTTCTGTCATGGAGGATAGTCCCATCAAGCTTCGACTGCTAATATGATAAAAGGCTTGTTGATGCGGTCGACGCGTCAATTCGTGTCGTGATAGTCAATGATGGCAAAACACACTGATTTCTCTCAATGAAGTGATGAGATGCTTACTCATTGTCTCTCCAAAGAAGGCTAATATTCATCGACGTCTACCATCATCCGAGAAAGTGGGTCAAGATGACTGGACACGTGATTGAAGCCATCCTAATAACAGACAAGAACAGCAATCCTCGATTCTACATGCAGCTTGACCCTCGTGCCTTTGGTATGAATCCTATTCTTGCATCAAGTTTCTTCACGGCTATTGACATGTTCTCAAAAGAGGTGTTTCAGCAGAGTGCACCCGTCTTCCATGTAGACTATGGAGCTCACGTATTCACAGTATTGAACGGCGAGAATGTGCACATGGTGGCGGTTGGTGTGCAGAGTCTTAACACCGAGCTCATTCGTGTGCTCAATTCGCTGCTGACTGAATTTGAACAGAAATGGCTTCCAAAAACGCAACTCTTTGATAATGCAGTTTCCTTCGCAGAGGCTTACCTAGAGCCCTTTGGCGAGAGCGTGATGATGAAGCTCTCTTTTGACGACCTTCCAGACTCATGGGTACCATACTTCACAGTGGATCCGAATACAATTGTCACATCCAGTGGTACTCTTGTGCCTCTGATCAACGGATCGCGAAACATGAAAGAGATCCTGGAAGTGAGTGGACTTTCAAAGAGAGACCTATTCCTTGAGATATCCAAGTTATGGGCATATCGAGTCATTCGCTTTCGTAACACACTAAGCTTCAATGATTTCATTTCAGCTCGGACCGAATTCTTTCGGTATGTGCAGGCCACATCTCGGGAAACCGAAGCATTGCACAATCTACATCCCGAGATGCTTGTTGTCATTCCACGGATTGCAGGTCTGATGGATGGCCGACGAACAGTCAGAGAGATACTTGGTGAGCTTGGAGTCTCGTACGATGAACGGGAGATACTTAGAGCACTGGACTATCTGCTTGAGACTGGGGTGATTGAGGCTCTCTCTCCTGAAAAGAGACGTATTCTTCTGGCAAAAGAGGTTCTCGAAATATCGCTACGTGTGGCTGAAGGATGCTACCCGGCAGGAGATGCCACTAGAGCTTTGACCTCTGTTATGAATGCAAGTGAAACTCCCGAGACCCTGGGCCAACTTCGTTTTGCAGGCAACCATTGGTTTGTTGATTTTGATGCCAAAATCCTCGAAGGTCTCGACACCCGAAGGCTCATGCTCCTCTTTGGTGAATGGATGAAGATTCTTGCGCAGTTCCCAGCGGCTCTAGATCCAAAGAACCTCGAACCCTTTATCATTGCCCTTACTACTGTTTTCCGAGAGCGCATAGTCAGTCGGTTTGCTCCGTTTGACCTCCGCGGATTTGAGGAGTACTCTTTTTGGTTGGAACAGCTGAGTAGCCATGACCGGCTCCAGATTAGAACGATTAAGACAGGTTCGTTGATGCGGACCGTTGATGATGCCACAGAAGAAATGACTTTCACTCTTGTCACAAGGGGGCAGGCCATCTACGGGACAGAGCGTATCACTAGAATCTGTGCGGCGTCTGGGGTGCCACTGATGGACATACCTCCTGACTATTGGGTGAAGTGGCAGAAGGTCGAGGGTCTGAAGCGTCTTATGCTCGAGTACTCCAAATTGGGAGCGGCAGCGAAGCTGACTCTGTTGATACTGTCATTACGATTCGGTATCACTATTCCTAAGACCATCATGTCCACTCCTACGACAATCACATACTAGCACTATAGTTGTTCTGCAAGCTCCGTCGATGAATTCATACGTCATGGCAATCGTTATCTGATATTCACCGCAATAGGTTTCTGCAATATGTGAGATGTTAGAGTATGAGCCCAACTTATCTTCTCAAGGTGGTCACCGTTGGATCCGCATCAGTTGGAAAGACGAGTATCATCATCCGATACTCCACAGGGGTCTTCAGGGAACACTATTCTCCAACCCTAGGAACTGGTTTTGCCTACAAGAAGATGCAAGTCGACAACAATTTTGTGAATCTCCAGATTTGGGACCTGGGCTCTCAGGCCTTTCTTGAGCGGGTACGGGCAAACTACTACATTGGCACGCAGGGAGTCATTTTTCTCTTTGATGTCACTACATGGGAAACTCTACATGATGTGATTGAGTGGAAAAAAGAAGTCGATCGAAATGTTGAGGAATACAAGTCTTTGCTCGTGGCGAACAAGACAGACCTTGTGGAAGAGAGAGTCATCCCTATTGAAGAGGGTCAAAAGATCGCACGCGAACTAGGGATGGACTATATCGAGACCTCTGTTAGAGATGATAAGAATGTGAACAAGGCTTTCGAGATGATTGCGCGAAGCATTTGTCAATCACTTTTCTAGTTTCGATTATCTTGAGTTTGAATGATCCTTGGAGTCCTTACGATACTCCTGCTCTCTAGACAGAGAGAATCAATCATTAGTCTTCGGGTAATAAGGTGAAGCCGCGAGCATTTGCTTCATCGCCTGTCCCTTGAATAGTCTGGCAATATATCTCTTGATGCCTAGCATAGACCTCATCTCTTCAAGGTACTGGTCAAATGTTCGAGTCTGATATTTTAGAAGTCGCTGTGATTCTTCAGTGTCAAGCCAATCGGTGTAATAATACTCCTCGGGCTTCTTTGGCACTCTGAAGGCAGACTCAGGTGGCACTTTCAGACCCATTAACCCCATCACCCTCGAAATAAATTCCCGCTGAATCATCTGGTTTGCTTTTCCTCCGCCTATTAGAAGCGTCTTTCTAGATGTCTCGGCCTCTACTACATTTGCGCAAGCCAGGCCAACATCCCGAGAGTGTACGAACTCGATTCGTTGGTCGAGTGGCATTTCAAACATCAGAGACCTCATATCTGCGCTGATTGCTATTCGCGGTGCCGCTGTGATTCGCAGGATTGTCCAAGGAAGACTGCATGCTCTTACTATCTTTTCGCAGGCGATTTTCGTTTCAGTGTATGTATCAGTGGCTACCAGTGGGTCTTCTACGGTTCGTGGTGGCGGGAGGTGCATAGTGGGTCCGAATGTTGATACCGATCCTGGAAAGATGAACTTCGGTCTTTTATCCTGTGCTTCTGCTGTTTCAATGACGTTCCGAGTTCCCTCAATGTTTATAGCTCTTGCAAGATCAGGCTTTCTCTCAGACAATGGTGGCATGATTCCTACAAGGTGGATAATACAATCGACATCTTCGACACTAGACCTCACAGTCTCGATGTCAAGAATATCTCCCCATATGGTATCAAAGAGGCCTCTCTTTCTCAACCTTTTTTGTATCTTTTGGCTTGCATTAGTATACAGATCGAAGCATCTTATCTCATAGTCTTTCTCGAAGAGTGCCAACAATGTGCTTTCGCCAATGTTGCCAAAAGATCCAGTTACTAGAACCCGCATGACCAAAATCCTTTTTCTTCTTGACTTAACTCTTCCCTGTCTAGAGCATCATAAACCAAGAATAGTCACTGGCTCTACAGTGCGTCAATCTCTTTGATTTTGTCAAGAATCTCGTGAGGAAGCTGCGGCATTCCTGCTGGCTTTGCCATTAGATGAACTGGCGTCGAAGCAGCTGCAGCCTTCACCATGTAGTAGACTTGTCCAAGGTTCTGTTCTGCGACAATGATCTGGTCAACCTCTGTGGCAATCTGCGCAACCTCATTTTCAGGGAATGGCCACACAGTCTTGAGCCTCAGCATTCCAACCTTGATGCCCTCTTCGCGGGCAATCGTAATGGCTCTCTTTGCACTCCTTGCTGGCGTACCATACGAGATCACTGCAATTCTGGCATCATCCAGCTCCACACGGTCAACGTCAATGATTTTATCCGCATTATGCAGTATCTTGTTGTTGAGACGGGTTATGAGTTCAATCTGAACCTTCTCGCTGTCACTTGGATACCCTCTCTCATCATGAGTCAGGCCAGTGGCATAGAACTGATACTTGGATCCTAACAGAGCCATTGGCGGCACGAGGTCATCGTCTGCTTTGAATGGTAGATACTCTGATGGTTCCACAGTGGGTGTCTTGCGGTTCTCAATCGTTATGTCTTTTTGATCAGGAATGATTAGTTTCTCTCTCATGTGGCCCACAGTCTCATCAGCAAGCACATAGACGGGTGTTCGATACCTCTCTGACAGATTGAACGCTTGAACAGTCTGGTCGAACATCTCCTGAACTGA
This sequence comes from uncultured archaeon, assembly GCA_964354495.1. Lineage (GTDB taxonomy): Archaea > Asgardarchaeota > Thorarchaeia > Thorarchaeales > Thorarchaeaceae > SMTZ1-45. The sequence continues at coordinate 27,399 of CAYHAA010000012.1, forward strand.
TGCTGGAGTGAGAGCGATTATCTGATAGTCGCCGTGGCTTCCCCATTTTGCCTGCATGATATCGCCCTGTTGACCCCTTGTGGGCTGTCCTGTGCTTGGCCCTCCACGCATGATATTCACGAGCACAAGCGGTGTTTCAGTCATCACTGCCAAGCCAATTGCTTCTTGCATGAGACTTACACCAGGACCTGAGGTGGCTGTCATTGCCTTTGTTCCAGTCCATGACGCACCTATCACGCTTGTAATGGATGCTATCTCATCTTCATACTGGACATAGGCACCGCCAATTTCCGGCATTCTCTGTGACATCCACTCTGCAATCTCAGTGGCAGGTGTGATTGGATATCCTCCAAAGTATCGACAACCAGCACAGAGTGCACCTTCAGCACATGCAATATCTCCCATTGTGAACATGATACGTTCGGGCATCTACTTCGGCTTCTCCTTCCTCTCTGATGGTTTTGCCTCGAACTCTGGGATTACAGCTCCGTCTTCAAGTGCTCCCGCTTTGTATGCTTTCTTTGCCTCTTCGCGGTTGGCAAGAAAAATCGCCATATCCGGGCAAATTCGCTCACAGAACTCGCAGTTCACACATGCATCAATATCGCACGCAGTGACCGGATGATACCCCTTTCGATTATAGATGTCTGTAAAACATAGGACTTTCTTGGGGCAGAACTCTATACAGAGTCCACACTCTTTGCATTGCTCTTGAAGAATGACCAGTACCCTCTCTCTCGTCCTTCGGGGTTTTGGTGCAACTGGTGTTGGGACCGAAGACATCTATGCTTTCTCCTGTTGGTTAAGCAAGACTCATTCTACCATAGAGCTCGCTAGTTGGACATCGATGGAGTGCTATGTTTGATTCATGAAAAATGAATATCCCTTTTTAGCCTTGCCTTGAGGTCTCTGTAGTCAATGGCAGATTAGCAGGCTTTAAGAGTCATTTTCCGTCACAACTCCATCAAATTATAGGAGTCGCGGGTCTTGACCAAACTGGAGCCTACTGATGAAGAATTGGCTGAGTTAATCAAAGGCAAGACCCTGTCAGTCTACTGGTATATGCTTCGGCATCCAGAGCCATTGACTGCGAGAGAAATTCAGCGTGGGGCTGATCTCTCCAGCCCATCGCTGTCCATGCACCATCTAGAGCGGCTGCGTCAGTACGGCCTTGTTGAGAAAGATGTTCATGGACAGTACAGCGTAACACGAGATGTACGAATAGGCATATTGAATCAATTCATGGGAAAGGGTAGGCTCTTAGTACCAAGATACCTGTTCTACGCAACCCTGTACTCGTCGCTTACAGCAGCTTTTGCTTCTCTGTTGATTTGGTATGCTGACTGGTACTCTGCCACTCTGATTTGTCTCCTAGTATCAGTATGTGTGGTGCTGTGGTATGAAGCCCTAAAGGTATGGAGAGAACAACCGTTTTCAGAAGGTGATGGAGATTGAAACAGCAGGTTCAAAGTAGCAGCAGTCCGCATGGTTTCCGTCTATGCTTTGTGATTGCCTCGATTCTCTTGATGCTATCCTCAATACTGGTATCTAGCCCAAGTACCGGGAATTCGTTGATGACTCCAACTGATCTCCGACAAAATACGCTCTCTGCTGATCCACCTCGACTGAATCTTACATACCATACTCTTGCTGATCCGACCGAGATACCAGTTCTGTCTGACTCAATCATTGCTGGTGACCATGTGATTCTCCGGTCTGTATGGGGCGGGTCTGTTGTGAACAAATCACGTCTTGAAGTAGTTGCTTTAGCGATTCCAGCAACTATTGCAATTGAGCAGAATACGCCTGTACTCGTGATAGACACCAGGAGTCTGGGCAACAACGCGTCATGTTTCATTAATTCCACTGCATGGCTGACAAATGGGACAGTGCTATCCATAGTCTATCAAAACGTGTATATCGGCAACTATTTTGCACCCGACGTCATGGTGCTCTCTCCCAACGGTGGCGAAGAGTGGACTGGTATAAACACAATTAGATGGCATGCCTATGACATCAACGTCGATGACTCACTTCGCTATGATGTTCGGATTTCATCTGACTCCGGGGTCACGTTTGATACAGTTGCATCGTCAATATCAGAGAAATGGTATAACTGGAACTGCTCACAGTATGATAGGCTTGATACCTATGTTGTGGAGATTCGTGCCACGGATGGTATTTATTTCTCGTATGACCTATCTGACTCCCCGTTCATGGCAGGAGAGGTGCCCACAAATACCACGACAACTATAACGACTACAAGCAATACTACAACGCCGATAGACTATCGCATTGCTACTTTCATTGTGGTATTGCTATCTTCAAGCATTGTGATGGCCTTAGTTGTCTACTATGTGGCGAAGAGATGGTTCTGAAGGTCAAGTGTTTCGAGGCTTGAAATCCCTGAGCCTATCAGCTCATGCCTCCGTGATCTTGTCCAGGAAGTCTGGATCAATGGTATCGTTGTCTACGCTCCCGCGAGAGATACTATCTATCATGAAGCGACCTCACTGCATAGGAGTGTAGTCCTTTGATTCGAGAAACCTAATGAACAAGCCCCAGACAATGTGACCTTTTGGTAATGGATTTAAGGCTGAAAATCACCTCCTCCATCCTGTCGGTGCGTTATCTTGACCAGTACTGAGGAAAAAGCCACAATCGAAATCGACCTCCCTGATGACTCCTTTGTTCAAATGATTAAGAGAATCGGTGGTCCTAACATCCAGAACTGCTACCAGTGTGGCACATGTAGCGGAAGCTGTCCTGCCGGGGCACGAACTAACTATCTTGTGAGGGGCATTATTCGAAAGGCGCTCCTTGGCCTCAAGGAGCAGTGTATCTCTGCAAAAGAACTCTGGTACTGCACTACTTGCTATACCTGCACTGATCGTTGCCCACAAGATGTGAAACCCACTGATGTCATCAAAGCAATTCGAAACATTGCTGTTGCCGAGGGCTATATGCTAGTCCCGCATCAGAAGACAGCTCAAAAGGTTCTCCAAGCTGGTCATGCGGTCCCTCTGGACAGCGAGTCGTGGCAAAACTTACGTGAGAAGGTTGGTCTTGAGCGAGTTCCACCAAATGCCAGCAGATACGCTGAAGCAATTGATGAGATACGCAAGATTGCTAAGAAGACAGGTTTTGACAAGCTCGTAGCTGAGAAAGAGGAGAAGTAGCTATGGCTAAGAAATCCTTCTATCATTTCCTTGGATGCATCATTCCCCATAGATATCCGAGTGTTGAAAAAGCAGCGAAGCTTGTGTTCAAGGATCTTGGTATTGAACTCCTTGACATGGAGGGTGCCACTTGCTGTCCTGCTCCAGGTGTCTTTGGATCATTCGATCGAGTGACATGGGCAACAATCGCGGCTCGGAACCTTACGATTGCAGAAGCTGGTGGCCATTCAATCACGACCGGCTGCAATGGTTGCTTTGCTAGTCTATGGGATGCGAACCATGAACTGAAACATGATGCCGAACTCAGGGAAAAGGTCAACGAGAACCTCGCAGAGGTAAATCGTGAATTCAAGGGAACCATTGAGGTCTGGCACTATGTCGACGCTCTCTACAAGATAGCAGGTCTGGAGAAGATCCGTGAGCGGGTCACACGGCCGCTAACAGGGGTTCGGATGGCTCTACATCCTGGTTGTCATTGGATGCGACCAAAAAGCATCAAACAGAAAGATGACTCAGAGAGACCACACATATTCCGAGAACTCTGTGAGACCTCGGGCGCCAAATATGTTCCTTACAAGGATGAGCTGATATGTTGTGGTGCCGGTGGCGCAGTCAGAACAGCAGATGTGAAGCTCGCCCTCGAATTCACAAAGCAGAAGTTCGACAGTCTGATTGAAGCTGGGGGCGCTGACATGATCGTAACACCATGTCCATTCTGCGAGCTGCAACTGGATATGGGCCAGGTGGAGATTCAGAAGTACTTCGAAAAGGAGTACACCTTCGATATTCTCCATGTTGTTGAACTACTTGCCTTGGCATTTGGCCATGAGCCAGACGAATTCGGCTTGGCCACGCATCTTCAATACATGCAGCGAAAAACCGAACCTGCATGGCAGCGGATTGGCATCAAAGTGGAAGGATCCTAGTCTTCCATAATGTGTACAATATTCTCTCTTCCACTTCGTAGCCTCTTGATGAGACCACGTTCCTCAAGTGATGTAAGCATCATACTAGCCATTGCCTGAGACATGTCTAAACCTGCATAGATCTCTCTCTGTGAGCACGATCCTCCACGAGAGGAAAGAAAATCAAAAATCTCCTGCTCTTGACTTGATATCCTCCCACTGACAACAACCTCTCTTGCCTTCAATCGTTTTATCCAAGTTGGTATGCGCTCAAGAATGAGTACAGCTCCTGCTGCACCTACTGCGGCGAGTATGCCAATGACTAACGAATTGTCTGTGATAGTAGTAACTGTGTCAAAGAGGACTGCAGGCATCAGGTACTTGATGACATAAGCAATCTCCTGTCCTGGGAGAAGAACACTTGTTTTCCATGCATATACGGTTCTAATGCCATCCGTATGGTTTGATGTTGCGCTGGGAAAGAGCGGTGCTGCGGCCTCTAAGTCAAGCACAGCATGAGGTGGGAGTGCTGCTGTAAAAGTGAGATTGCGAACCTCATCAAAAGAACGAATATAGTAAATCAGATGGCTGACGTGCATTGTGCCGTCGCTGTTTAGGCCAATGCGTTCCTGAAGACACTGCGTTGTGAAATTGAGATTCAGCATCACCGAGGCTCCTGAAGGAATAGGAGTATAGGGCTCAACTGCCACGACTACATAGTTGCTCATGGGAGATACGGTGGTATCAACGAGAGATCCATTAACATTGGCTGAATTCACCAGCAGACCTCGTACATCCACTCTCATATCAAACGAACTCAAGTCCGTTGGCCCCGTGTTCGTCACATTTGTCTGAATCAAGACCTCAGATGAACAGTCTGCTCCCAGTTCTGCATGAATATGCATGTTTGTCATCATGATGTCCTGAGTCCCTGATGCTGCACTGACTTGATTGTCCAAAGCAAATAGACCTAGAACTAGGAGTGAAGCAATTACGAGGATGCGTGCTGTCGTTCTTTGCATAAGGACCAACTCATCGTCTTGTCATAGAGTCTAATAATCCATCTGTTTGTAGAAAAAAGGAGTAGAGGGAGCGAACTCCCCCTACAAGACTAACGGCGTTTGATTGCTAGTCCAGCAACTAAAATGACCGCTGCTGCAACACCAATCAAAGCGATTGCTTCTATAGGCAGACCTAGAATTCCTGAGGTGCCACCTGTTGGAGCTCCATCTTCAAGGAGTCTCATTGATGGGTCATGCAGGATGGAACCTCCATCGAAGTTAGGATAGACTAGGAACAGCAGAAGTCCGTTGCCATCTGTCCAGTAGGACGCACCTACATCCACTGCAACTTGAGAGCCATTCAGATAGGTCATCAATGCCTTGTCCAGCCAAGTGTAGAATCCGCGGGTAGTATTGGTGGCATCATCAACAATTGAGAGCTGCTGAATGCTATCATCTTCACCATCATGGTCATCATCCTTGTCCTCGAACATTGTTCCATGATCATCAGATATCTCCTCGGACTCGATCTCATCGTCACCATCATCCTCATGAAGCCTGAAGAAATGATCTGAATCATCTGTTGACGCAACATCTTCACGCATGTAGTTCAGAACTGCAACCTTCGAGGTATTCGAGAGGAATGGAAAGTTACCAATCTCAATGTCTACTTTGAGCTCCGATCCGCCAGCAATTGTGTAATTGGACTGGAAACCAAAATCGTCAGTGACATTTCCCTCGAAGTCAGCCGTATAGATGTGACCATAGAAACGAAGGGTCATTTCGGAGAATCTTGTGAAGTTGTAGCCGGTTTCACCATCACTTGCCAGGAGTGTTGAGTTGTCATCGTCCTCCTCATCCTCATCGAGCTCAGGCATCCAGTCTTCGAACCAGTCATCTTCCCACTCACCGCTCAAACCGCCCTTTGTGTAGGAGGCAAAGACCTCTACAACTTGGTCAAGACTATCAGTAATAGTTCCAGTTTGAAGGCTCCACTCGAATGCATCAAGGGGTGCAAAAGCGATTGTTTCGTTGGCTTGGAAGACGCCGTCGCCATTGGAGTCTTCAAACTCAACAATCATTCTAAAGCTGATCATGAAACGAGCAAGACTCCCATTGTTGTCAGTTGCATACCAATACTGGTAGGTTGGCATCTCTGGGCTCAGAGTCACAGTCATGATGTCAGTTTCTATCCAGGCAGTCCCATCATCATCGCGATGTTCATCGAGCTCATGCTCGTCGTCATCGTCATCATCAGTGATGGTACTGTTATCGTCAGACTGCGCGCGCTTGGTTCCAGTAGTTGCATCATCACCTTGGCTGTTTGAAAATGCAGTAGCAGGAGAAAATGATGCTAACAATAGAACCATCAGTGCAAGCAGCAATACTTTCGAAACATTGTGTTTCATTACGTAGTTCACCAGAGTCATCGTCGACTTTTCCTTTAATAACCACCATTCTGTATTCTATGAATGGTGGCCGGCTAAGACAATCCATAGAACATATTTTGCTGTTTTATGTTTCAAGATGCTTCAAAAGGTGGAAATCGGCCATCATATCGCCCCTTTCCCGCAGAGCAAAACACAGCTATTCGACTCGAAGGAGTGGACAAGCTTGAAGGGCGGTTCAGTATGATGGTCGAGTAGAATGGTGATTCTATCTCTCGGTCAGTGCGTCTACATGATGGGGCAAGGGGGATGTTTGACGGGGCAGATTGCTGGCCCGACCAGCTTCGAGGTCAATCTTCAGTCATGTTTCAGGCAATAGGCGCAAATGCTAAATGAACAGCCTCCTCAGTATGGAACACAACCCGGCATTATCCGGGTTCAATACATGAAATGATGTGAATTCTATGGGATTTCTTGGTAAGCTAAAAGCACCAAATGCGTCCATTGCAGTGCTGCTTGACAAGGGAACATTCAGCCTAAGAGAGCCGCTGCAAGGTAAACTCGATATTTCAGCATCGGAAGAATTCGACGCCGATGAACTCCGTATTGAGATCTGGGTCAACGAATGGACCCGAGCCACCCAAAACAAGATGGTTCAGAATAAGCAGGTACCTGTGAGCGCTGAGCAGAATAGCACACTTCATCAAGGTAAACTCACAGTTGCAGGAGGAAGGCACTTCACCAGCGGGTTCAGGGAGAGCATCCCCTTCAGTCTTCCCTTACCCTCTAACGTTCCTCCGACCTACCGTAGCATCAACGCCCGCAATACTTGGATGATGAAAGGCGTGATTGGCGTCAAAGGTCGGCCTGATGTGACCAGCCACGACATGGAGATTGTTGTCACATTCTAAGCAGGCTGTCACTCGTAGTTTCAGCCCATTGAGGAAGGCTCCGGAGCAAGAATACGGCTTCCGGGATGTCAAGTACCAACCTGGCCCCGGCAGGGGCCAGGCCTACTTCAATCACTAGAGGTTCTTTATAATCTCATCACTGAATTTTGTTGTCGATATGGGTTCAACTGGGGGTGTCAACTGGCGAGCAATATCATAGGTCACTTTCTTTGACTCTACCGTCTTCGAAACTGCAGACCTGATGATTTTTGATGCCTCGCCCCATCCCATGTGCTCTAGCATCAAGCAGGCTGAAAGAATGATTGAGCCTGGGTTGATCTCATTCTTCCCCGCATGTTTTGGAGCAGTACCATGAGTTGCTTCGGCGAAGAAGATGCTATCGTTGAGATTCGCTCCTGGTGCAAAGCCAAGTCCACCCACTTGAGCAGCAAGCTGATCAGAGAGATAGTCACCATTGAGGTTAGGCATAGCCAGCACCTCATACTCCATTGGTCTAAGCAGGACCTGTTGGAACATTGCATCCTGAATCCGATCGTTGACTAGGATTTTTCCATCGGCAATTGCTTTCTTGACATCGCCGCCATACTTCTGGTTGAGTTCCTCCTCAGTGACAATGACATCTCTGAACTCCTCCTTGGCAACCTCATAGCCCCAGATCATGAATTGCCCTTCGGTAGCCTTCATGATGTTCCCTTTATGACAAATCGTCACAACATGTCTGTTCATTTTTATGGCATATTCAATGGCACTCCTTACAAGATTCTTTGAGTTTTCAGGGGACATGGGCTTGATTGATATGCCAGACGAATCTCGTAGACTCTCGGAGTCAACTGGAACCTTCCATTCCTTTCTAAGGAAATCGATAATCTGTTTAGCCTGTTCAGAGCCTGGGTACGCCTCGATTCCAGCATAGATGTCTTCTAGGTTCTCGCGAAATACGACCATGTCTATTGCATCGGGGTCATTGACGGGAGCAGGAACACCCTTGATATGCCAAACAGGCCTCAAGCAGACACTCAGACTCAAGAACTGTCGAAGCCCAACGTTGATGGATGAAAACCCCTTACCAACAGGTGTTTCGCACGGTCCTTTTATGGCGACATGATATTCGCGTACTGCCTTCAGAGTGTCATCAGGCAGGTATGCCTTTCGTTGGTCTTGTGGTGATAGCCCTTTGAGCTGCTCATCAGTGATTTTGGGGTTATAGAGAGCACGAGCCTTATTCCCTGCATAGATCTCGAACCACTCAATCTTTCGTTTTCCTTTGTAGGCTTTCTGAACAGCTGCATCTACAACCTTCCGCATTACACTGCTGATTTCAGGGCCAATACCATCTCCTTCAATCCAACAAACAATCGGATTGTCAGGAACAATCCATTGACCATTCTTGACAACTATTTTCTTTCCCCTTTTTGGGGGTACCAGTTTTTCGTATTCGGTCATTTCATGAACTCTCTCTTTTCTTTGAACTCGAATTCTATTTTGAGGTGTACAGAATCTCATCCCAGGGCTGTCTATATAGGTCTGCACGTTGCCTCTTCTGGTCGAAGATATGCCCCATCATCCCAATTGACCGCCCCAAAACGAACAACCCATTCAGCATCTCAGTATCCAGAATATCCTGCTTCTCTTCTGGAGACAAGTCGAGATTCTCCATGAGGTCCAAGAAGCAAATTCCTATACATCCGTCCACATTGAGAATCAGATTATTGCGCTTGACAGTCGTCAATTTCTCAACTTCAAGTGCATAGTCAAGGTACGGATGGTTCGGGAAGTTGTTACGAACGAACTCCTTTAGCAGCTCAACGCGGACATCTGGGTTTTGTACTGATTTCACACGGTGCCCAATTCCAGGTATATTGATGCCTATTACGTCCTTCATGTAGTCAATGAACTCTTGTGGAGTCTTACCTGAATCATGTGCGTCTTTGAAGTACTTTGCAGCATCTGAGATGGCTCCTCCAAATCTGGGGCCAATAGTCAGGATGCCAGAAGCCAATGAAGACATGAGATCTTTCCCTGCACGCGCAGCCACAATTGCATTATGTGCGCCTGAGACAGCTGGACCATGATCTGCAGTCAGCTTTAGCACGATTTCGATATACTTCTGACCAAACAGTGGGAGTTCCTTCTTGAACCAGAGATGACCTATCACATAGCCTATCGAGAGGTCTTCTCTGATGATTTTGTCAATTGGCACGCCATTATAGGTCAGCACATCGCCTGTTTCATTTGATATTGTGGTTACAACGTCAGTTGGTCTTCTTACAAGTCCTTTCGCAAGAGCTTTATTGAAATCCATGGGCAGCTCCGGTGGAGTGAACTCCTCTACGGATCCGATTTTTCCCTCCGACTTCAGCCTCTCGAAGGTCTCCCGAATCCTATCACCGAAGTCATCAAATGACTGTGGTACTATCACACCAACGTCTGCCAGCGCTTTGTTCTTTGCATCGGCGGTTTCCATATCTGTTCCTGCCATGGCTCCTGCATGCCCAAACTGAACACCAGCTGGGAAGATCTTAGCGCAGGTTCCTGTGACCCACATGACTAGTGGTTTTTTCACCTTCCCAACCTTGATGGCTTCAACGATTGCATACTCATCTCTCCCTCCGACTTCCCCTAGGCACACAATCATCTTGACTCTGGGGTTGGCTTCAAATCGTAGAATGTGATCAATTAATGTTGAGCCAGGATACCGATCACCACCAATTGCTACTCCTTCATAGATGCCATCGGAGTTCTGGGCAATCATGAAGAACATCTCATTGCTCATACCACCCGACTTCGACACGAATCCCACGCTTCCCGGTCTGTAGAGCTTTGATTTGATGATGTTATCAATTGTACCTGCAGTATTTGCTATCTTGAAGGCTCCTGCAAGAAGTCCTCCTACAGTTGCTGGTCCAATGATGATTTTCTTCTTCTTATCGGCTAATTCAATAAGTTCTCTACTCTGACGTTCTGGGATCCCCTCCGCGATAATCACAATAGTTCTGATTGTATCCGTTTCAAGGGCTTCCTTGGAGGTCAGAAAAGCAGATCTGAACGACGAGAAGTTGATCAACACATCAGCATTCGGATGTTTCTTTACGGCCAGATTCAGAGTCTTATAGATTGGAATCACAATCTCCTTGCTGCCCCAGAAGACCTTGTGATATTCCATGGCGCCTTCCTGTGAAGCACGAACTACAGCCGCTACACTGGGTGTACTTCTTTTGCAGACGAAATCGAAGTCGAGCATTCTTTGGATGGCATCGGCCTGAAAGCCATGGATGATTGCTTGAGTATTCCTGTTGAACAGATTGTACTTGTCCATTCTACTTGACCCCCTTCAGCGCAATAGGAACAATTCTCGTCATATGGGTGTATCGATCGTAGACCTCGATGGGGACACCAATCTCTTTGCCTACATCCCGCATGAGTTGAAGGCCTTCAGCTTCATTAGGTCCTCCACGTCTCACATAGATTCTGACATTTGCCTCCTTCAGCTTCTCTGCCGACCTTCGTAATGCGCTCACAATTCCCTGAAACGTGGCTTTTACATCAGTGAAGTTAGCAATACCGCCGCCAATCAAGAGGAACTTGGGTTTCTTCTCTGGGTCCGGTTTCTCTGTCATGAGGTCTATGAGAGTCTGTGCATACAACTCGGTGTGTTCACGGGTGGGATTTCCACTGTATTCCCCATAGTTAGCCAGTTCATTGCCGAAACCAAGGTCAACAATCGTGTCGGCATAGATGACGCTCGCACCTCCACCTGCGACCATTGTCCAGATGCGACCTTCCCTGTTAAGAATCGTAAGTTTCAAAGATGAACCAGTCTGCACCTGGAGACTCTGAATGAACTCCTCCTCTTTGGAGTGCTTTTGCCCGAAAGATACTGGGAACGCAATTGGATTCTCGGGATTTCCCCACGTGTCAGTATGTCTGAACGCAGCTGTGTCATCAAGGCGCGCTTTCATGTCCAATGGCACAACAAGACCGTCTTTTGTAATGGCAAATGGGTTGATCTCCAGAAATGCGAAGTCTTGCTCACAATATACTTGGAATAATCCCCTGATGAATGGGATGACAGAATGCGCCAGAGTACCTAGGCCCTTGATCTTGCTCTCCAAATCAATGGCATTGATGTCTGTTCCAATAGGAATTGGAATATGGATTACCTTGTCCCAATTCTCTTCTACGAATACCCCGCCCTCAAAGGAGAAGTGGATAATGTCGTTCTTCCTGTCTGAGGTTATGGACACGTACAGCTCTTTCTCATGGGGAACAAATGGCTCCACTAGGAATCTAGTGAGCTTTCCCTTTGCTCCTCCAACCACCATCTCTTTGCCCAGCTTTTCCTTCATGAACTGCTTCAATTCAATCAGGTTGGCATTGAGAAGAAGCAGGTTTGCCTTTCCCCGTTTTCCAAAGAGCTGGTCAGGTTTGGCTACTAGCTTGTCAGTCTTCAACCATGGATGGTCTTTCTCTAGTTTCGTCCATTTAGTGTCTGGAGTTATTACAGCGAGCTTTCGGTGGTATCTGAACTCTGGAAAGTGCTTCTCCAATTCATTAGCAATCAGTATCTTTGCTGAGTATTCATAGATTGATTTCTGTGCCACTAGTATTCCTCCTACGGGTTCAGATTCCTCCCTCTCTGGTATAGTTGAGAAGGCCTCCCGCCAGAACAATGTTCTTCTCACGTTCAGTGAGCTCACATGTGATGGGTATCTTGATGCCCTTTGACTTATCAAGGGCAGACAAATGCGTCTTTCCTTCCTCGAGAGCCTGACGAACTCTCTTTATGTCAATGATGTCGCCTGAATCTATTTTCTCAAATAGTGTCGCGTCGTCTATGGTACAGGGCAAGATTCCAAAATTGATTAGGTTAGCCTTGTGAATTCTGGCGAAAGACTTTGCGAGGACAAGCTTGACTCCAAGATACATTGGTGCCAGTGCGGCGTGTTCTCTACTAGACCCCTGACCGTAGTTGTTGCCGGCAAGTATGATGCCTCCACCCTTTTCTTTTGCATGCAAAGCTGTTGATACAAATGATGGATCCACTTGCTCAAAGACATGCATGCTGATCTCAGGTAGATTCGATCGCAATGGCAGTATCTTTGCTCCTGCTGGCATAATATGGTCAGTCGTGATACCATCTCCAAGTTTGATCAGCACCTGCATGGCCGCCAGATTGTCTGGAAGTGGTACCATCTTCGGAAGTTGGACGATGTTTGGTCCCCGTACAACCTCAACACTGCCAGGTGTGTCTGATGGCTTGACTATCATTGAGTCATCGATAGTGATTCTCAAGGGCATCTCAACTCTTGGGGATGGTCCGAGCTTTCTCGGATCCGTTATCTCTCCAAAGATGGCGGCCGCGATCGCGACCTCAGGACTTACTAGATAGACCTGAGCATCTGCAGTTCCACTTCTTCCTTTGAAATTGCGATTGAAGGTTCTCAATGACACGCCTGTCGAGGGTGGTGCAAAACCCATACCAATGCACGGGCCGCAGGCGCTCTCGAGAATTCTGGCTCCAGCTGATATCATGTCTGCAAGTTGACCATTCTCAGCGATGTACTCCAACACTTGACGAGAACCGGGTGAAACTCCTAGAACGGTGTTTGGATGTATCGTTCTTCCCTTGAGAAGCGCCGCTACTGTGAGCATGTCTTTTAGAGAGGAGTTGGTGCATGAGCCAATGGCAACCTGATCGACTTTCAATCCAATCAGCTCCGAGAGAGGAACAACATTGTCAGGTGAGTCTGGTTTTGCCACAAAGGGCTCAAGCTTACTCAGATCTATCGTGATGACTTCGTCAAAATCCTTCTCGTTGGCCTCCGGTATCTCTACCCAATCATGGGCTCTCTTTTGCGTCTTCAGAAACCCTCTTGTCACTTCATCCGAAGGAAAGACAGAGGTTGTTGCGCCAGTCTCAGCTCCCATATTCGTAATAGTAGCTCTTTCCGGGACAGACAGTTGCTTAATCCCCGGACCAAAGTACTCCAGTATCTTGTCTACTCCTCCGTCTACCTTTAGCCTTCGTAGAACCTCAAGAATCACATCCTTTGCTGAAACATACTCCGGCATCTTTCCATAGAGCTTTACACCAATGATCTCTGGTGTCTTCAGATAGTACGCTCCGCCTCCCATTGCCACTGCGACATCCAGGCCACCAGCTCCTATGGCAATCATCCCTGCCCCACCTGCTGTTGGCGTGTGTGAGTCCGAACCGATTAGCGTCTCTCCCGGTTTCGAAAATCGCTCCAAGAACACTTGGTGACATATCCCATTTCCTGGTCTTGAGAAGAGAATGCCATACTTTGAAGCCACGGTTTGCAGGTATCGATGGTCGTCAGGATTTCTGAAGTCTGTCTGCAAAGTGTTGTGGTCAACAAATGAAACCGACAGTTCAGTTCGAACCTTCTCCAGGCCAATTGCCTCGAATTGGAGATATGCTAGAGTTCCAGTAGCATCTTGAGTAAGTGTGCGGTCAATCTTCAGTCCAATTTCATCGCCAGGGTGAAGTGAAGCGGACCCTGACATAACATGTTCAGATAGTATCTTTCTTGCAACTGAGGTCATTGCACGAGCGCCTTCTATTACTAGGTACTCCGAAACCTCCCTCTGTCGGAGGTCGGGATTTTCTCAATCTATCCCTTTCGGTGGGCTCATCCGCAACTAATAGACATAAATCCTTGCTGCTGCCCGCGGGATTATCTAATGCTGAATTTCCGCGTGCTAGCTTCAATCAAGTTTGAACTGAGGAGGAGCGAAATTCACAATCTCAATCTTGCTGAGATCCTCCAATGCTCCAATCTCCCGGCGGTCCTTTGTACGCGCCAGATAGACTCGCGTGTAGAGTCTAGCGGCCTTCATAATCTCAGGACGTTACTGACGTAGTATTAAGAGCATGCATTAAGAATCGTTAACTGCAAAAGATTGGCGCCAATCAAGGAATGCAACATTGAGGTTTTTGGCTACTGTCCAATGCGAAACATTTTATCCGGCAATCTTGAATCAACGCGACACCTCTTCGGAGTGACGGTACAATGGCAGAGCCCGTATCAAAACCAGTCGTCATAATTGGAGCTGGTATCTCAGGAATGCGTGCCGCACTTGACCTCGCAGGAATGGGTGTCAAGGTCTTTCTCGTAGAAAAGAAACCCTCGATTGGAGGTCACATGTCCCAGCTGGATAAGACCTTCCCGACATTGGACTGCAGCATGTGTATTCAGGGACCCTGGATGGTTGACTGCTCTCGTCATCCGAATATTGAGATTCTAGCTTATTCTGAGGTCACTGGAATTACGGGCACTACAGGTGATTTCAAAGTCGAGGTACTGAAACATACACGCCGCGTTGATGCTGGGAAATGTACAGGCTGCGGTGAATGTCAGAGGGTGTGCCCAATTGAGGTTCCTAACGAATATGACCTCGGTCTCAAGATGAGGAAGGCTGCATACATTCCCTTTCCACAGTCTGTTCCAAACATTGCCACAATAGATGCTGTGAACTGCATTGAGTGCATGACCTGTGTGAAGACCTGCAAAGCAGAGGCGATTAACTTCGATATTGCTGACGAAACTCGAGTAATCAATGCAGGTTCTATCATTATAGCAACTGGGTATGAGCTTCTTGATCCCGCCACAGTTCCTGAATATGGCTACGGACGTTATGGCAATGTTGTGAGTTCACTTGAGTATGAACGAATGGTATCGGCCAGCGGTCCAACCCGAGGTATTGTCATGCGTCCCTCTGATGGCCGCGAACCTCATAGGATTGCATTCATTCAATGTGTGGGTTCGAGAGACATTAATCACTGCTCTTATTGCTCAAGAATCTGTTGCACGTATGCGACCAAGGAAGCAATCATCACTAAGGAACACACTCCTGAAGTTCATATCGACATTCTCTATAACGATATGCGCGCATTTGGCAAGGGCTTTGAGGAGTTTCTTGTAAGGGGCGAAACTGAATACGATATTCACTTTGTGAAGGGGCTGCCCAGTGAAATCCAAGAGGAATATGGCACCAAGAACCTTCTAGTCCGGCACAGCAATGCCAAGGGCCATGAAGTTCTCTTGGACTCGTATGATCTCGTTGTTCTGTGTCCAGCAATGGTGCCTTCTTCAGACTCGGGAATATTCAAACAATTGGGCATCGAGAAAGACGAGTCTGGATTCATACAACCCGACCTGAAATCATTGATGATCTCCGAAACTGGAATACCCGGAGTTCACATGTGTGGGGCTGTTCATATGCCCAAGGACATTCCTGATTCTGTTGCACATGGTAGCGCTGCTGCAGCTCTGGCTGCGTTGGATTTAACAATTCCTAAGGGTGATGAAACAGATGCTCTTACAGAAGAAGACCTTGAGCTATTGACAGCAGAACCACGTATTGGCATAATCGTATGCTCATGTGGAATCAATATTGCAGGAACCGTAGATGTTGCAGAGGTCACTCGGTATGCAAGCGAACTTCCCAATGTTGTGTTTGCTAAGAATCTCCTCTACTCCTGTTCCTCAGACGCTCAGGTCGTAATCAAGGATGCGATTAAGGAGCACAAACTCAACCGGTTAGTTGTAGCATCATGTACTCCCCGAACTCATGAGCCATTGTTCAGAGCGACGATTGAAGAAGCAGGATTGAACAAGTATCTATTCGAGCTGGCAAACATCCGCGAGCACTGCGCATGGATTCACCAGGCTGACAAGGATGAAGCGACCTCGAAGGCCATGGACCTCGTGCGCATGTCAGTTGGTCGCGCCAGACTACTGGAGGCACAGGAAGAGGCGGTGACCCAGATTGGACCGTCTGTTCTTGTTATTGGTGCTGGAGTCGCTGGAATGGCTGCAGCCGATATCATTGCTCAGAAGGGCTTCAAGGTCTATCTGGTAGAGAAACAGGACAGGGTTGGTGGATTCCTCAACGAGCTTGCCACGGTCAATTTCACCCATACTCCTGCTTCGGAAATCATAGCTGACTATGAGTCTAGAATCACTGGAAACGAGAACATTACAGTCATGTTGAACTCCGAGGTCGTCGAGGCAAAGGGTTCTATTGGCGAGTTTGAGGTAGTCGTCAAGACTGGAAAGAAGAGAGAATCGCTGACTGTTGGCATTGTCATTGTTGCGACTGGTGCAATCGCTCTGGAAGAGAAAGGGCTCTTTGGTCTCAAGAAACTCCCCGAAGTAATGACTGAAGTGGAATTCAACAAGCGAGTGGATAACGGAGAGGGCATCAATGATGGAGAGACCTTTGCGGTCATTCATTGCGCAGGTTCGCGAGAAGATGCGTCACTCGAAGGAGCCCGCACATGGTGCTCCGGAATCTGTTGCACGGTGGCCTTGCAGCATACACTTGAACTACTTGAGAAATACCCGAGTTCCCGTGTATTCCATTTCTATCGTGATCTTCGAGTCTTCTACTCTGCAGAAGATAAGTACCGAGAGGCTCGCAAGAAGGGCGTTGTCTTTGTCAGGTACGATAAGGACTCACTACCTGTTGTGAAGAAAGGTCGTGACAAAGCTCTGAGCATTACTGTGATGGATCAAGTGTTGGGTGCTGAACTCATCATCGACGTTGATCACACAATACTTGCTACTGCGATGGTTCCAAGACCGAACAAGGAGATTTCGGAGCTGTTCAAGGTCCCACTCAACCTCTCTGGCTTCTTCATGGAAGCTCACCCGAAACTACGGCCGGTAGACTTCCAGACTGATGGTGTGTTTGTTGCTGGTGCTGCTACCGCTCCAAAGAGCATTGGCGAGTCCATCGCTCAAGGACAAGCAGCAGCGTCAAGGGCACTGATTCCCCTCATCAGAGGAATCAGAAAGGCTGAGGCTATAGTTTCAGTAGTTGATCCCGAGATCTGTATTGGTTGTGGGACTTGCGAAATCAACTGTGCCTACAATGCAATCGAGGTAGTTCCTGGCGATGGGAGCCATGACTATGCAGTGACGAATCCGGTCCTATGTCAAGGATGTGGGAAATGTGGCGCTGGATGTCCTTCAGGTGCCATTACTATGAAGCACTTCACCGAGGATCAGATACTCACGCAGATTCGCAGCGCATTGGAGAACATGCCTGCTAACGACTTGAGGATTCTGACGATTCTCTGCAATTGGTGCTCATACGCAGGCGCAGACAGTGCCGGTGTTTCCCGTTTTCAGCAGCCTTCTAATGTCCGGGATATACGAGTCATGTGT
Organism: uncultured archaeon; assembly: GCA_964354495.1. Taxonomy (GTDB): domain Archaea; phylum Asgardarchaeota; class Thorarchaeia; order Thorarchaeales; family Thorarchaeaceae; genus SMTZ1-45. The sequence continues at coordinate 44,979 of CAYHAA010000012.1, forward strand.
ACTGGAAGAGTGAGCGTACAGCATATCCTGGAAGCCTTCAGACTAGGCGCCGATATGGTGTGGATCTCTGGATGCCATGTGGGCGATTGCCACTACGTCGATGGTAACATCTCGTTTGAACGTCGATTTGCTATTGCCAAAAAGATCATTGAGAAAGCTGGACTCGAAACCGATCGACTACAGTTCACACATATCAGTGCAAGTGAAGGGTCGATATGGGCCGAGACTGTGAAGGAGTTTGCGGAACTGGCAGACCGGCTTGGACCAAGCCCATTGAGGCAGAGGAGGCAATAGAAATGACCGACACGTGGGGACAGTTCAAGTCTTTTGATGGAAAGAAGTTCAAGGCAATGGATGCCGAGTTCACAAGAGGGGCTTCGAATCTGATTGGAGGGAAGGATCTCACTGCCTGTTTTCAATGTGCAAAATGCAGTGCTGGTTGTCCGGTCTCTGATAAGGTGAACATACAGATTCATGAAGTGATGCGGATGCTTCTCTTTGGCCTGAAGGAGGTTCTTGAGACCGATATGGTCTGGTTGTGTACGACATGTTATACTTGTCAAGAACGCTGCCCTCAGGGGATTGAGATTACGGACATCTTGTTTGGTCTGAAGAACATGGCATTCAAGAAGAGAATCGCACCACCCGGATATTCAGGAGCACGACAATCACTATATGATAAGGGACGATTGTACGAGCCTACTGACTGGGAACGCGATGATCTCGGACTTGACCCAATTCCCGTTCTGAATATTGAAGACACAAAGAGGATGCTCAAGAAGACGGGGCTCATGAAGCTTGAGGAGGATGAGTGAATTGACACAGAGCTATGAAGTCTTCCTTGGGTGCGCTATTCCTAGTAGGTTCAACAATTACGAGTCGTCTATGCGTGCAGTTGCCAAGAAGCTAGACATTGAGTTGATTGATTTTGAAGGCGCCTCATGTTGTGGAACCGTGGTTCTCAAGTCAATTGATGAGAGCAGCTGGCTATCCATGTCAGGCCGCAACATAGCACTGGCTGAGCAGAGAGGTCACGACATTGTCACTCCCTGTAATGGTTGCTTCGGTTCTCTGAAGGATACAAGCCATGTGCTTCACAATAATGCAGCTTACAGAAAGAAGGTCAACTCGGTTCTGAAACCATTGGGCCTAGAGTACACTGGAAAATCCACGATACGTCATTTTGTAGAGGTCCTCTATGATATGAGGGGCGAGATTGAAAAGAAGGTTGTTCGGCGTCTAGATGGCCTTAGGGTTGCATTCCATCCGGGTTGCCATCTTATTCGGCCGTCCAATGTTGCGGGTTTCGACGACCCTGAGTTACCTCAAAAGGTCGATGAATTGATTGAGCTCACAGGTGCAAAGTGTGTCCATTGGGACATGAAGCTGCGTTGTTGTGGTTCACCTCTTCTCATTGCAAGTGAATCGGTCGCCCTTAGGATACTGAAAGAGAAGATGGTTTCTGCGAATGGCGCACGGGCGAACTGCGTGGTCACAAATTGCCCCGCATGTCAGACCCAGTTCGACATTCAGCAGATAGGTCTCAAAGATGAAGCAGGAAACTCTCTGGAATTACCAGCTCTCTTTGTCACGCAAGTCCTGGGCGCAGCACTGGGAATTGATGCCGAGCCATTGGGATTTGAATTGAATAGAGTCAGCCTGAATCCAATTCGCGATATTCTCGGTATCTAGGATTTAGCAGGTACACATACCATGAACAGCTACTGAATAGAGAAATAGTATTGGAACACGTGTTCCAAATTCATGATACACCAAGGTCGTGACAGAAAGATTATATCTCCTGCTCTGCTCGAGCTCCTGTTGCATTAGCACCTTGGAGAATATTCCCATGGTCCGCAAGTCAACCAAGAAATCAGAACCGAAGGCCAAGCCAACAGATGTCCTAGTCATTGGAGGAGGCATGGCGGGAATCAATGCCTCTCTGAGTCTTGCCAACGGCGGTCATCATGCCCACATAATTGAGAAGAAAGTGAACATTGGTGGGAACTATGTGGCCATCTACAAGATATTCCCCGCCTTGGAATGCTCAGCCTGTGTTATGACGCCTCTCACATCCTTTGTTGGCAAACATCCCAACATCACTATCCATCCACTATCGACCGTTGAAAAGGTGACCGGAGAAGAGGGCGACTTCACAGTCACGATTCGTAGGAAGGCTCGCTATGTCAATGCGGACAAATGCACTGGTTGTCAGTTGTGTATTCGTTCCTGTCCAGTCGAAGTGCCCAATGAGTACGACAAGGGACTCTCTCTCCGGAAAGCGATCTACATGAACTTTCCGCAACAGATTCCGCTGATTGCAACGATTGACAGAAACGCGTGTATTGGCTGTGGAACATGTGCATCAGTCTGTCCGCAGGACTGTATCAAATACGATGATGAAGACGAAGTATACGACCTCCATGTTGGTTCCATCATTGTGGCCACTGGATTCGAGGAGTATAGACCGTTGGACTATGGAGAATATGGTTACGGTGTCTTTTCAAACGTAGTGACCTCAATGGAGTATGATCGACAGACACATCCTACTGGACCTACTGACTCACACATTGTGCGTCCGTCAGATGGGAAGGAACCAGGGCGTATCCTGTTTGTAAACTGCGTAGGAAGTAGAGATGTAAGAGAGAATATCAGTGGATACAGCGCGCACTGCAATAGAGTCTGCTGCTCATTCGGATTAAAACTGGCACAAGTGACTCGAATGCACTATCCAAAGGACCACTGCGAGATAATCTATACATACATGGACATGCGAACAGCTGGAAAGGCACTTGAGGAGTTCCTATGGGACTCTGAGAAGAATCGGGGCATCAAATTCATTCGAGGTAGGGTCTCCCAGGTTCAGGAAGATCCCGACACACGTGACCTGTATGTCAAGATGGAGGACACAGACTTAGGCAAAATCATCGAACTCGACAAGATCTCCATGGTCGTTCTCAATGCCAGCTTCAGGCCCAGCGAAGGTGTTGAAGAACTGGCGAAGACGCTCCGGATTGACCTCGATGAAGCTGGATGGATAAAGGAGAAGCACGCGAATGCATCTGCACTTGAGACTAATCGTGCAGGCATCTTTGTTGCTGGTTGTGCCCATGGTCCAAGGGATGGCACAGACAGTGTCAATGAGGGGAAAGGAGCCGCAATGGCTGCTCAATCGATCCTGCCAGTTCCAGTTCCAGAGCCAAAACCGGAGATTCCTCCTGCATTCATCAGCGATGAGCCACGTGTGGGCGTCTTCATCTGCCACTGCGGTGGAATCATCGGGAATGAGATAAGTTCACCAGGTCTTGCAGAGTGGGCAAAGGGCTTGCCGAACGTGGCATATGCTACTGATTATATCTTCATGTGCAGTGACCCCGGTCAGCAACTTGTGACCAAAGCAATCAAGGAGCATAAGCTCAACCGTGTGGTAGTAGGATCCTGTTCACCATTGCAGCACGAGTCAACCTTCAGAAGAGCCCTACAGGCTGCAGGTCTCTCAGGATACTACTTGGTGGGTCCAGTCGGCCTACGAGAGCATCTCGCACTGGTCCATGTGAATGAGGACCCTGAAGTAAGGCAAGAGAAAGCTCAAGATATGATACGGAGCGCTGTTGCCAAGGCCGTCAATAACGAGATTGTTCCGTCAAAGAGCGTCAAGGTGACTCCTGTGTCGATGGTTGTTGGGGGAGGAGTTTCTGGTATGACAGCAGCTCTTGATATTGCACGAAAGGGTTTTGATGTAATTCTCGTTGAGAAGCTAGACAGACTCGGTGGTAGGCTAAATGAGCTATGTCAGCTCTTCCCTGCATTGGATTCTGCAGAAGACATTGTAAAAGACCTTACTAGCAGGACTAAGAAGAACAAGCGCATACAGGTCCTCTTGGACTCGAAAGTTGTTGCGCGAGCTGGGTCGTATGGAAACTATGACATTACGGTAGAAAACACCAAGACAGGTGAAAAGACCATTCATCGCATTGGCTCGATGGTAATAGCTGTAGGGACAGATGTCTATGAACCAAAGCAAGGCGAGTATGGATGGGGTGTTGTTCCCGGTGTGATTTCGACGCTCGAACTTGAGCGGCGATTGAGGAATGGTGAGTTGAAGAGACCACCAAAGAATCCTGTGTTCATTCATTGCGTGGGATCACGACAGAATCCTGGTGAAGGCAACCGATACTGCTCAAGGGTATGCTGCTCAGCTACAATTGCTATGCAGCACGAATTGAAGGAGATGTTTCCTGATATCAGGATGTTTTCAGCCTTCAAGGAGCACATACGTCCGTACGCGAAGGGTATGGAAGAGATGTGGCGTGAGAATAGGCAGAAGGGAGTGATCTATCTCCGCTGGGAACGTGAGAAACCTATTACGGTCGAAAAGGATCCTGACAGTGATTCTGCAATTGTCACAGTCTACGACACATTTTCACAGGAAAACCTCAGAATCAAATCAGAGATGGTCGTTTTGGCTCTTGGGCTCGAAGCACCGCACGATATTGATCAGTTCGTGAAGGCGATGGGCATCAACCGGGGTCAGGACGGTTTCTTGGCAGAGATGCATATGAAATACAAACCGGTCGAGACCACAGTACCGGGTGTCTTTCTTGGTGTCACTTATGCTAAGAATGTTGGAGACTCCATAAACCAGGCTCGCGGAGCTGCAAGTGAGGCATGCATACCGCTGAACCTAGGTACTGTGGAGATTGAGCTCCTAACAGCAGAGGTCGATCAAGACCTGTGTGTTGGCTGTGATCTCTGCCATTATTCGGAAATCTGTCCGTATGACGCAATCTCGATGATGGAGATTAAACCTGGTGTCAAGAAGAGCGTCACCGATGAGATGCGGTGCGAGGGATGTGGCGCATGTTGTGCGATCTGTCCCACTGGAGCACGTGATCTTCGCTGGTGGCGAGAAAAGAGCATCCTCAACGAGACAGAAGAAATGTTGAGAGAGTGACATGATGGTCTCATTGGATGGTCTTCTTGCAGGGTGGATGGTCTTGAATGACCTATTGGGAGCTTTGAAGGAGAGAGATGTCTTCATCCCTGACTTGACTTTTGCTGACCTTCGAAACTCAAAGATGAGCATCGAGTATCTTCGTTCCTTTGGGAATGAGCTGAGATCAGAAGGTCAATGCGATGCTGACACCCAACTTCAGATTGAGATGGAAAACAAGATGCAACGACTTCGAAGTACACTCATGGTCTGGGCAGAGGAAAATGGGGGCGTCAAATACCGGAAGACTTGGGAAGCAAGATTTAACGCAGCAATGGAGGGCAAGAGTCAGAAGTACAAGCCTGAGCCACAAGTGCCAATCTCAGACATACCGAGGGACAAGCAAGTAGACTTCTTTCGTATCAGACTTCCAGAGGATGTTCCAGTAGAGGTTGTCTCTGAGATTGCAGAGGACTGCGGAGTGAATATTTCGCTAGATGGGGAACGGTATCTACAAGTCAGTGGGAAGAAAGACTGCATTCGAGATGCAATGAAGAAGCTTGGTCAGGTCTTCTACGGTGAAAGCAGAATGAAATAGTCTTTTGCTGGAGCCTGCGTTGCCACCTCGGTATGATGAAATCCTAACATCGTCGGTCAAGCCAGTCATAAAATATAACTTGTCCTTTGTGAATTGGCACCACGGTGTCGGAATGACAAAAGAAAAGATACTGGCGCAGCTGAAATCTCTTGGAGACCGATTTAAGGATCCCAAGATACAACGCAGGTTCGAGGGCTATAACAAGACTGTCCAATTCATCTTTCCTGATATAGACTTGAAGGTATACATGAAAATCGGGGATGCCAAGCTCGAGCAGATTGCGGAGGGAGAGATAGACTCGCAACTGAAGGTGACAATGGACACAAGTGTCTTCTTAGGAATAATGAACAAGACCGAGAGCCCAATGTCTGCCTATTCATCTGGCAAGCTGAAGACTGTGGGTGAGGTTCCAGACCTCCTCAAACTCCAGAAGTTGCTTGTATAGCACATTGCGCTATAGCTCTGCAACGCTCTTGGCATTCTGAGGATGTGCTATGGACTCTTCTTCCATCGCTGCAGCAACGAGCTCCCGCATCTTCAGCAACTGTGCTCTTACGCGCTCAGCACCCTCCTGGGTGATTACGACTATTGTGGTGGGCTTGAGTTCAACAAAGCGCTTCGAGATTCTAATTAGCCCGAGTGATTCAAGCTTCCGCAAATGACTTGACAAGTTCCCAGATGTGAGATTCAAGGTCTTTTGCAGGTCGGTGAATTTGGCTTTCTGTGTGAAATATAGGTATGAGAGGATAGAGAGTCTTGCTGGGACGAAAGTCTCACGGTCTTCTTCCATGAGACCAACCAGTGCACCCAGAATACTCCCATCAATGCTCACTACTTTTCCCGCCCAACACTCTCCAAGAGAAGACGTTCTGCAGTTATGAGCATGTAAATACCAAGGAAGAAGATTCCCCCTATATCTACTAGAATAAGGATATAGAAGGCAATACCTGGAAATACAACAATGGGTATGATGCTCATCAAGACCGCTGCTGCATAGTAGAGAGATTCGTTGGCGGTCGAGCCGGATACAGGATACCTCTTGGCCTCTCGGTAGTTCTCAACATTTCCAAAGAACAGGAGCGCCTGCATACACGGAGAAAAAAGCTCCGGATGCTCGGTCCCGAATGTAAGCATTGACATCACAATGATCAGTATCACGATGATGGCCCAGGATACTTTCATCTCACGGCTCATTTCTGTACTCTCTCCCTCAGGCCGGGGATACGCTTTCATCAGCGGGATTACTAGCCTGAAGGAGATTGCCCAGGCAATGAAGAGATTCACTGCGATGAAAAGCAGATTGACCCATAGATTGGATCCTAGTTCTCCTGTCTGTCCCACTATGCCAATGAATAGGAGCCCAGAGAATGAGATTGCTCCTCCTATTAACACGTAGATGATTCCACTCACTCTGCGAGAAACGACTTGTGGGTACTTGTCAACAATAGCTGTAAGCTCCAGTAGTTGTCTGGCCTGGTTGAGGATATCATCCGAAGTCTTTTCTCCGGCTTTTTCATTCTCTGCACTAGTCATACGCAACACCTCGTTGGCTCTGTATGCACTTCCGTCATACACTTTCTGCGTATTAAGTATGAGTAGTTCGGTGTTCAAAATAACGCTGAAGAATTTCGAAAAAAAGAGGAGTGGCGCTGGCGTGATTCCAGCACCACTCGATACGTGATATTGACACTTTACCTGAGATGCTTTCCGCGTTTCTCGAAGAGAATGACTCCAAATGCCAAGATTGCGATGCCAGCAATCAATACGACTGCCAGGTCTATCCAAATTGATAGTGTAGAAACCGGAGCACCTCTAAGAAAGAGTGTATTCAAGGCTTGGGTGACGTAGTTACTGGGCATGAAGGCTGCGATAGTTTCTGAAACACCTCCGAGCGGCATGAATGTGCCAAAGAACATCATCGGCATTATGAAGATGAAAGCTACACCCGTAGCGATATCTGCCGATTTTGAGATCGTGGCTGTCACTAGGCCCAATCCAACGCAACTCAGGGAGAATGCCAAGACAATCGCGAAGGCGAACACGAGTCCAAGCAGATCAGTCGCTGGTCTGTATCCAATCGCGAAGGCCGATGCAAACACGACGACTACTTGCCCTGTGACAACTATCAGGTTGGATAGTATCTGACTGATCATATACTCACCTGATGTAACGGGGGTCGTGGCCAGACGCTCCAACACACCACCATCTCTGTCCATAGTCATTGACTGCGCCACGGAAGTGATGGTGAATATCACTGCGAAGGCGAAGATGCCCGGCGCCATATAGTCCCAGGTTGTGAGTGTGCTTGTTTCAATCATTGAGGGATTGCCTATCTCGATAGGAAGATCCAAGGACATGGCTGTTTCTCCGAACAGTGTGGTGAGCAATACCTGCTGAACCATTGGAGGTATGGCACTACCTGCAATCATGGATGCACTATCTACGTATAGACTCACAGTGACATTACTCCATTGAGTTGAGTCCAGAGGTGCATTCCAATAGGACACACAACTATCACCAAAACCTTCAGGAACTATGATGAGTGCGTCAAGATTGCCATTCAGTAGGTCAACTTGAGCTGTTTCGTTACTATCATAGTAGTGGACAGTCATACCATTGAGGCCTGTAAGGTTGCTCGCAAAGTTTGTTCCCCATGTAGGATTATCAGATGATGCATCCATATTCACAAGGGCCACATCAAAACTGACTGTTCCTGATGTGCCAATGCCGCCAAATGCCATTCCAAAGACAAGAGTGATCATCAAGGGAAACAGCAACAGGAGGAACAGGATTGCTGGCTCTCTGACAGACTTCTTGAGGTCCTTCTTCACAAGTACCAAGATTGTCCGCATATTCATTCTAGACCGCCTCCCTCAGATTCTTTCCTGTAAGCTTGATGAAGACCTCTTCCAAGTCTGCCGCTCCGTACTCCTCCATCAGCTCTTTGGGAGTCCCGAGTGCGATGAGTCTGCCCTTGTCAATGATACCCACTCTATCGCAGAGTTCCTCTGCTTCCTCCATATAGTGAGTTGTGAGAATCAGCGCCATTCCATTACTCTTGAGTTCCCTGATGAAGTCCCAGACAACTCGACGAGAAACAGGGTCCATCGCAACAGTTGGCTCATCCAACAGGGCAACCTTTGGACTGTGGATGAGTGCCATGAGAGTGCTGACTCGGCGAATCATGCCGCCGCTGTACTCCTTGGCACGTCTGTCAGCGTCGTCCTCCAGTCCGATTCTCTTGATGAGGTCATCCACTCGTGTCTTGAGGTCCTCTCTTCTAACAGAGTGAAACTCCCCATAGATCTCGATATTCTCTCTTCCTGTGAGGAAGGGATAGAATGCCGGTTCCTGTGGGCAGACACCTATGAGTCTTCGAACGCTTACGTTTTCCTTCACGACATCAAAACCTCCTACTTCCGCTGACCCCCCATCAGGCTCAAGCAGAGTGCTGAGGACTCTGATTATCGTTGTCTTTCCAGCTCCGTTCGGTCCAAGTAGACCAAAGAGCTCTCCCCAGCCTATCTCAAGGCTGAGATCATCGACCGCGGTTATTTCACCAAACCGCTTGGTCAGATTATTGATAACAATCGCAGATTCAGACATTGTATTTCACCTGTGTATGGCTGCACAGAATGCTTATAATACGTCGACAATCTTTGAACGACATTGTAGTCTGCGCGGCAAACTGCCAACAAGTTTCCCAATCAACGTTTAAAGGGCAGAATCGTATATCTCTTGAATTGCATCAGAGGTGGTATGATATGAGAGTCCTCATAACTGCTCCTTTTTCTGAATCCGGCCTGAAACGACTACGTGATGAGGGACTGGAAGTCGATTATCGTAGTTGGCTTGAAACAGGCAAGCTCCATATGGGTGACTCGCTCCTCAAAACACTCAGAGAAGGAAAGTATGACATCGTAGTCGTCGAGGGAGATGAAATCAAGGAACCAGTACTTGAGCAGACCACGCTCAAGCTTGTCGGATCTGTCCGAGGATCCCCCAATAACATCTCAATCAGCACAGCAACAGCGAAGGGAATTCCGGTCATTGCTGTACCAGGTAGAAATACTACAGCAGTCGCCGAGCTAGCCATTGCATTGATGCTCAGTCAAGCTAGGAAAATCAACGCAGCAGAGCGTCTGCTCAAGAATGACTTCTTCGTCAATGACTTCAAAGACTTCGCGGGAATGTACACTAGGCTCACTGGCTTTGAGTTGAATGGCAGAACTGTTGGAATCATCGGTCTAGGGAATATCGGCTTCGAAGTTGCGAAACGGCTTGTTTCCTTTGGTGTAAAACTCTTGGTCTTTGACCCCTATGTGGCCAAAGAGCGCATGTATGCAGTAGGCGCAAAGTCTGTGAGTCTTGACACCCTTCTTAGCCAATCCGATATTGTGACTGTCCACTGTGCACCAACAGAGGAAACGCAAGGAATGTTGGGCGAAAGGGAATTTGGTCTGATGAAGAAGACTGCTATCTTCATCAATACTGCAAGAGCATCGGTCACAGACGAAGATGCACTTCTCAAAGCATTGAAGGCTGGAACTATTGCAGGTGCCGGATTAGATGTGTTCTCCATGGAGCCGGTTGACTGTGATAATGCGTTTCTGGAATTGGATAATGTCACTGTCATGCCTCATATGGGAAGCAACACGGTGGAAACAATAGAACGACAGTCAAAGATTATCGCCGAGGACATCATTGCGTTTGCTCGGGGAAAGCGACCAAAGAATATTCAGAATCGGGAGGTGTACGAATAGTGGTCGTGGCAGCAATAGATGCCGGCACAACTGGTGTGCGTTGCATGATCTCTGGTGCGAAAGGAGAACCACTAGGAATGAGTAGGCGGTCTTGGGACTACACTACTCCCGTCGATTTGGAGATAGCGAAGGAGTTTGATCCAGCGCATTTCTGGCACTTGATATGCACAGTTGTTCGAGAGGCAATCAAGACCTCTGGAGTGAAGGCTTCTGATATCTTAGCTGTGTCCACCACAAGCCAACGACATGGTGCGGTCTTTGTCGATAGGGCGGGAGTAGAAGTCTATGCAGGGCCGAATGTTGATGCGCGCGGAGCCATGACCCAGTACATAATCGAAGAGTCGCTCGGCGAGAAGTACCATGAGATCACTGGCTGCTGGCCGCCGCTCATGTTCTCACCTGCACGACTGTCTTGGTTTGAAGAAGAGGCGCCAGACATCTTTGAATCAATAGCTCATATATTACCTATCAATGACTGGATAACCTATAGGCTTGGCGACACCTTCACCACCGACCCGTCTGCAGGTAGTGCTACAGGTTTCATGGACGTTCGAACCTGCAAGTGGAGCGATGAAGTCACCGAGGCCGTGGGCATCAACAGTGAGATTCTGCCAGAGATACACGAACCTGGAACCATCATAGGTGAGGTGACTGCAGAGGCGCACAAGGCATGTGGACTGCCCAAAGGACTTCAGATTGCTCAGGGTGGTGCAGATGCTCATTGCGCACTTCTGGCAAGTACTGCTCAGCCCGGGGAGATTGTTGTCATTGCTGGTAGCACTGCACCTGTGATGATGATTCTGGACCAGTTCTTTTGTGATCCAGCTCATAAGATTTGGACTGGCTGCCACATGATATATGGCAACTGGGTACTTGAGAGTAATGCAACCTTGACAGGTGCTTACCTGAACTGGGTGATCCGGCTTCTCTGCGAGCGTGCCAAGAACACAGAGAGATGCATTACGGATACTTTGAACCATCTCGATAAGATTCTCGCAGGCATTCCCCCGGGAAGCAATGAAACCTTCTTTGCATTGGGACCTAGCATAATGAACTGTCAACAGATTACTGATGTCAAGCAAGCCAAGATGGTCTTTCCACAACCAGCTCTACCTCAGGTAATTCCCCTGAACTCTGCTGGAATGATACATGCGGTTCTGGAGAACATTGCCTATGCAGTGAGAGGCAATTGTCTGCAGCTAGAAGCGCATCAGCAGGCGAGTTGCATCAAGACAATCGGAGGCATGACACAGTCCAGAATCTGGCCTGAGATGCTAGCGAATATCCTTGGACGCCCTGTGCGAGCTCCAGTTCAACCAGAGGGCAGTCTTCTAGGGGCAGCAATATGCGCATCGACGGGGGCTGGTCAATATCGCAGACTGATGGATGCTGCCGAGGCAATGGTAAGATGGAAGTCCCCTGCCAATCCTGACGAACGAGCAGATTTATACAAGTCCTACTACTCCAAGTGGTCCAATATGTTCTGCGATGGTGCGTGAGCATGTACGAAGATGCAAAGAAAGAGATCTTAGACATCTGCCTGCAGATGGTGAAGAACAATCTAGTGATTGGGTCCTCCGGCAATGTCAGTGTCCGACTGGGCAACCATGTGGTCATAACAGCCAGTTCTATTCCCTATACTGAGATGAACAGCGACGATATGGTCGTTCTAGACATGACAGGCAAGGTTGTTGAAGGCAGCAAGAATCCCAGCACTGAAACCAAGATGCACCTTGAGCTCTACAACACTCGAGAGGATGCCAAAGCAGTGGTCCATACACATAGTCTCTATGCGTCTGCCATGGCAGTCTTGAACGAACCGCTCCCTCCAATAATTGATGAAACTGTACCGAAACTTGGCTCTGAGATACGAGTAAGCAAGTATGCTGTGCCTGGGACCAAGGAACTTGCGAAGAACGTTAGCGCTGCAATAGAAGATCGAAGTGCTGCACTCATTGGCAATCATGGTGTTGTCTGTATTGGAAAGACATTGAAAGAAGCATTGCACCTCGCTATCGTTCTTGAACGTACCTGTAGAATATACCTGATTGCGAAACAGAGCGGAACTCCGCATCATCTTCCTGAAGAGGTAGTTGAAGATGAGCAAGATGTGTGGGAGATGATGAGAGGTTTCTGAATGCCCGGCTATCACGGAAAGATCCTGGCGGCAGACCTCTCGAAGAAAGAAACAAATGTAATTACAATTGAAGAGCAGGTTGCTGCATCGTTCCTAGGAGGGAGTGGCTATGCCAGTCGTCTATTGTATGATTTACTGGACTCTAGCTGTGATCCTCTTGGCCCGAACAATATGCTGTTCTTCATGACCGGACCCTTGACTGGCACCCTTGCCCCCTGCACTGGACGCCACGTGGTATGCGGGAAGTCCCCCATCACGGGACTCTGGGGTGAATCAAACGCTGGCGGTCACTTTGGGTTTCGGCTGAAAGCCTCGGGATTTGATGGAATTCTGATCACCGGTGCCTCGGAGACTCCTCTCGTTCTCGATGTGAATAGTGGGCATGCCACCTTTCAGCCTGCTGATTACCTATGGGGGATGACCACTGGGGAAACTCAGAAGGCTCTGAAAAGCAATCAGAGAAGGATGCAAGTTGCTTGTATTGGCCCTGCAGGCGAGAATCTTGTCAAATTTGCGAGCATCGTAAACGATGAGAGAGTGGCTGCGCGGTGTGGTCTGGGAGCAGTCATGGGCTCAAAGAAATTGAAAGCTATTACTGTTTCTGGGTCCCGCGGCACTCCTCTTGCCTTCCCTGATGAGTTTAGAGAGTTGGCGCGCTCATCCTCCAAGATTCTGGGTGAAGCAATGGGGATGCTGCGTGACCAGGGTACTGCAATGTACATCGACGTCGGGATGATGTTCAACGACGTGCCTATCAAGTATTTCCAGGATATTGCGTTTGATGACGCTGATCGCATTAATGCAAAAGCCCTCAGTGAAATACTCACAGGAAGAAGCGCTTGCCACTCCTGTCCGATCGCCTGTGGAAGGAGAATATCCATACCCGAGCTCAATCTTGAAGACGTTGCAGGACCCGAATATCAGACCCTTGCTGCATTTGGGACCAACCTCATGATATCAGACCTGAAGAAAATCGCACTGATGAACAATCTGTGCAACGAATATGGAATGGACACAATCAGTTGCGGTAGTACCATTGCTTTTGCCACTTATCTCTGTGATACAGGAAAGGCTGGCTACAACCTAAGATGGGCTGATCCAGACAAGGTGATTGACCTTATCCACATGATAGCTATGCGGGAGGAGATTGGTAACATCCTTGCAGAAGGATCGGTCGCGCTTGGAAAGACTCATGGAGCTGAAGAGTCTGTCCTTCATGTGAAAGGACTCGAGATCCCAAATCACGATCCCCGGGCATTCTCCGGTATGGCTACAGTCTACGCAACGGCGTCCCGCGGAGCCACCCATCTAGAGGGAGATATGTACAGCGTTGATATGGGCGCTGATGTACGAGAACTTGGGATAGCGGCTGGTGATCGACTGGAGAATGAGGCCAAAGGAATGACTGCAGCTCGAGCTCAAGATTTCAGGGCGTTCTGTGATTCCGTCATTATGTGTCACTTTGCTATTGTTCCTCTGAAGAGAATCATCGACCTTCTGAATCTGGCGATTGGTTCCTCATATCAGCTAGAAGACGTACTCAGAATCGGGAGCCGTGCGGTCACAATGAAGCGGCTCTTTAACCTGCGATGTGGTCTTACGCCGCAGGATGATCGATTGCCGCCGCCTCTTTTGATACCTCAAGCTGAGAACGTGACTGATGGTTTTGTTCCAGATCTGGACCTACAGCTGCAGGACTATTACGACTATAGAAACTGGGACCGAGGCACGGGCAGGCCCCGAAGTGAAGCTCTACGCAAGTTGGGAATCAATGTGAGTTAGCGTATGGGTATGATTAGTTCTTCAGTAGATGCTGCAATTTCATCAAGTCTCTTGCTGGTCCATCTGCCTTGATTTTGCCACTCATGAAGGCACGCATTGCTGAAAGGCTACCGTTAAAGATGTCAGTGATGGTCTTACTGTCAGTCTTGATGGTCATGTCTGGGCTCTCAATCGCACCTCTCTCTACGGTGCCTTTTCCCTCAACAAAAACGACCGAGATATCCATTCCCATATCTTCGAATTTCATGAGCAAGCTCCTGTTGAAGTTCACGAAGCGTTTTCGCATCTTCGGGTCTCCAGCCTTATCAATCATATTTCGAATTGCTGTCAGAAGCTCTTCCTGTGTCACCATTAGTCAATCCCCTCTTTTGTGTACATCACTATGGAGGGTCACTGCTAGAAAAGTCTGTCGAGCAGCATCCTCTTCCGGCAGCTTATTCCGCTGTTTGAGTTCGAGCTAGCTGGGTGTTCAACTTTCAGACAGTACTTGACATTGCTGTGCAGTTTGGCCTCTTCTATGGCCTCATTCTAGTTGGATACCTATTAGCCAGACTATCAGGTAGAGGAAAAGTGGTCAATCGGCATCTCACATCTCTGCTCGTCAACTTACTGATTCCCATTCTCTTCATCCAAACACTGCTCACCGCTTCTCCAGACTCCACTCTCGAGATACCTCTCATTGTGAGTCTATGTCTCCTTGTCAATCTTCTCGGCCCTGTGTTGATGTACATCAGGTTGTGGAGAAGCAATATCGACGATTCAACAAAGGGCGTCTATTACCTCTGTGTGACCTTCAACAATGCTCTTTTCATACCGCTCCCTCTGGTCATGATGTTCATAGGGATTACAGGGCTCCCAATTGTCATCATCTTCTCTCTTACGCAGATCATATTACTCGCCACACTTGGATCGTTCATGGGAGCTGTGTACGGGGGCAAGACATCAGCGCCGCTGAAAATCGTGAAGGATGCGCTCATGTTTCCGCCCTTTCTGGCAGCGATCATCGCACTGATCTTGTTCTCGATGCGAGTTCAATTGACAGGAGACCTTTCATTCGTACTCTCGTTTGCGGGTCCAATAACAACGTATCTTGCGTTGGTTTCAGTGGGTGTTGGCGTAGGAGTGCGATTCTCACTTGTTGACATAAGGGCTGCCCTAGAAGTCGTAGGAATAAGGCAGATACTGGTACCCCTCATCACGATACCAGTTATCCTTCTCTCGGGGCTATCACATCTGCCCACGGTTATCATCATTCTTGAGGCTCTGATGCCACCAGCAGTCCTTACTGTCATCTACGCTACGAGCTTTGGGCTTGACGCCGAAAAGGCCGCGACTATTGTGACTGTTGGCACCCTATTCCTCCTGCCAATTATCCCAGCCATACCTTTTCTCCTGGGATACCCCTAGGCGCAATCTGAAGGCATATATCGAAGTCACGGGAACAACATGATGAGTTGTGTCAGTCTTGAGCAAACGCGAGTCAAAAAAGGAGCCTGCCAAAATCAAAGAGTCCCTTGATGACTTGGTCCAGAAGTTGGAGCAAGACAGTTCTTCCAGCACGAGTTGGAATGATTCAGTCGCATCCAACAGAGAGGACTGGGAGCATATCAAGAGCCAGATTCATGAACGTCAGAGGGCGTTGAAGCAGCTCGTGACCAATAAGAAAGCAGGACTGGTGGGGGTCGATGAATTCGAGGAGAAGTATCGGAAGCTACAGGATGAGCTTGCTGAACTTGAGACAGCCATCTATAACTTGCGCCTTGGTACTGATGTTAAGTAGTCTTGATTGAGCTACTCTGCTCGAGCTCTCAGAATCAAGATGATTGTTTCGATTGTCACCACTATTCCGAGAGAAGCGACGAGGACTATTAGTCCAACGTTCACCGTCTCACTGTTAGTGCCCCCAGATCTACCCTCTAAACCGGATACGAGGGCTCCAAGATTGAAGGTCATTAGGGAGAAGTAATCCAATTGAGCAAAGAACAGAGTCTTCCACCAGATCAGTATCCCTCCGTAGTCCGCCTGAAGTTGGTAAGCGAATTCGCCTCCTGCTTGGAATTGTGCAACATCAGAGCCAATGATTAGTTCAACTGTACGATTCCGTAGTGCATTCTGGACTTCCAAGAGTTTGGCTCCGGAAATCGTGATACTTTCTACTACAAGAACAGTATCACACTGGATTCCGAATGCCTCAGCAACATATGCCTCTGCAGGGAAAACCGCAATGGCTCGCATATTTGAGAAACCTTGTGTCTCATCCAGTGAATCTATGAGTGACTGGAGATCATCCATCTTCTGAATAAATGACTCAAAATTGAAATTCCATGACTCGCTGAGAGTTACGTTCAATATTGAGAGTGCTGCACGCGTTGCATTGGCAATTGCAATAGCATTCCTAGGCAAGAGCCAGTATGCATGAGGATTGCCTCCCTGGCCATCGAGTTCCATCCCACCAGGCAAAGGTGAGAGCGCAGCGCCGTACTCATCATAGTTCTCCAAAGCAATCCCGTCATGCAGTGTTATGAACGGCGTTGCTGTTTCATTGGCAATATCCTCTTCCCAATGGAAGTGTCCTGTGAAAACCAATAGATCAGCGGCCTCTGCAATAGCCAAGACTGCAGGATTGACTGTGAATGAGTGTGGATCTGCTTCCTGCTCCATAAGGATAGATACTCTGACCAGTGATCCTCCAATCTCTTCTACAATACCTGCAAGCGAAGCAACAGACACAGCAACTTCATACACGGGTTGAACCTGTGCTTGAACATCCAGGGTTATCCCGCTAGTGACGAGAGGTACCACTAGCAACAGTAATGAAAGAAGTATGGTCTTTCTGTGCCTAAGCATAATCTCACCAGAACTTCTATTGCTCCAGAATTCAGTCAAGCATGACGCTCTTTCTGAAATGTTATTAAGGATTATGAAATAGTTACTAACTCAAGTGTACAGGTCACAGGGTGTTAATGATGCCGATTATTGCCATCTCCATGCCTGATTCTGATCTTAATCAGTTAGAACTCCTTCAGAACGAAGGACGGTTTTCAAATAGGTCCGAGGTTGTTCGGCATGCAGTACAGAATCTAATGTCTGAACATCGGACTCTTGAACAGGCAGAAGGAGCGGTAACAGCTGTCTTCACGGCAGTCTACCATAATAAGGGCCAAGGCAATGACGTAAGCGCGGTTCAACATGAGTTTAGAGAATACCTCACAGCTACCGTTCATGCTCATACAAGAGATGGTAACTGCACAGAGGTGATGATTGTGGATGCGGATGCCGACATAGTCCGCGCCTTCTTCAAGAGACTGAGATCACAAAAGAAAGTACTCAAAGTCGATATCAACTTGATTGGAGGTAGCAAGTAATGGAAGCATCTCTACTTATTGAAGCGCATAATCTAGCTGTCAGATATCCCAATGGAGAGCTTGCTCTTCACAATGTATCCTTCTCGATAAAATCACCCAGTTTCTTAGCAATTATCGGGCCCAATGGATCGGGCAAGTCAACGCTCATCAAGGCTGCCCTTGGTCTAATCAAGCCGACTCAGGGCACAGTCAGCGTTCTGGGTCATGACTCAGTCAAGCATGCCAGCAAGATACGAAAGCAAGTCAGATATGTTCCTCAAAGGGATAGGATTGAGCTGGCAGTGCCCATGAAGGTAAAGGACATCGTGCTCATGGGTAGATTGCTCAAGAAGCTCCCACCACGAATCGCATCTTCAAAGGATAAGGAGGTGGCACTGGACGCACTTCGCCAAGTGAATATGGAAGCGCTTTGGAACCGCCCGTTCCCGGAACTCTCTGGCGGTCAACGTCAGAGAGTGCTCGTGGCTCGAGCGCTGGCTGGAGAAGGGTCTGTCCTTGTGCTTGATGAACCTCTTGCTGGCACAGATGCAGAGAGCCAGGACCTCATTGTTGACGCGCTAGGGCGATATCGTCGTGACAATGATGTCAGCATCATCATGATTACTCATGACCTGAATCCAATTCACACGATGGTACATGACGTCCTTCTTCTGAAGAATACAGTCATCGGAGTAGGAGAGCCCTGCTCCATAATGGAGCCCGAACTGATCAAGAGTGTGTATGGGCCCACAGCTAAGATTGTGGAGTACTCTGGACACAGATACTGTCTAACGCGTGACTCAGGATTTGATCGACATGATTGATATAATTCAGGTCATCTTGACTAGTCCCTTTCTTCAGCGAGCATTGCTTGCAGCTATCCTCATTGCTGTCATAGCTGCGGCAAGTGGAACTTTCCTAGTGTTTAGAGGACTCTCGTTCATGGCTTCCGGAGTCGCTCACGCGGCACTTGGAGGAACTGCACTTGGAATATTCCTTCAAGAATCCGGACTCGTTCCTTGGTTTGATCCTGTTCTTGGAGCGCTGCTATTCAGTGTCCTTGTAGCCATTTTCACAGGATATGCCGGAGAATCTGGTGTCACACAGAAGATGGAGGTTGCAGTTGGTGTATCCTTCGCCCTCTCGATGAGTCTTGCAGTCTTTTTGATGTACTACATACCTCCCTACAGAGTCCCTCAAATATGGGGATACCTAGTTGGTGATATCCTTCTTCTCAACAACTTTGACATCATCATGCTGACAAGCACAGCCTTTCTCCTTGGAGTAATCACTCTGATGTTCAACAAGGAATTCGTCTATGTCAGCGTGGATATGGAAGGGTCGGTCGCCCATGGTATGAATGCTCGGGGTTATCATTATCTCATGCTTATCGTTTCGGCTCTAGCCATCGCACTTGCTACCAAAGCAGTAGGTGCGATTCTTGTCTACGCCATACTGGTTGCTCCTGCAGCGGCATCCAATGAGCTTGTAAAGTCAGTCAGAGGGGTGATTTTCTCAGTGTTCATGATTGCCCTTATTGCAGAGCTCGTTGGGATATCAGCTTCATTCGTTGTCTATGTTTCCCCCAGCGCAATTGCCGGCATATTGGCAGCTCTCTCGTATGTTCTTGCTCTCCAAATAAAACGAGTGAGAGACCGATTAAGAACAGAACTTCCAGAGGTTGAGTTTCGACCAGAGGATGTCACTGAGCCGCTCAATCCGTCCGTTGCCGATGTGCATACGCACAATGATGGGTCATCTCATGATGCATAGGATTGCATCGTCTATCTCATCATCTTCTGGCCAAAACGAAGACAAGGGTCCAGTCTCTGATTGTGAATCAGGCTGGACGACCTTGAGTCTGTCGCTATCTTTAAGAGTGATACATTAACCCTCGATTTTCAAGGTCGGAGTGAACAACAGTGAGCGATGATGTTCCAGAAAGACGCGAAGTGATACGCTCTACAGTGATTACTTTGGTACTCACGGTTGTATTCTTGATTCTAGGATTTACTTTTTGGGTATGGTCCTCGCCTGCCATCATTGAGACCAGCCCGATTGGCATACTCGACGATATGAATCCATTTGTCACTATCCTGCTTGAGTCACTCACGATGGTTGGGATATTCATATTCCTCTCGGTCACTGTGATTAACCTGAAGCTCTTCACATCTGGAGTGAGAGCCGGCTGGTTTGAAGTGATAGTAGTCTTCATTATAGTCACAGCAATGGCTTGGCTCATGTTTGGATCCGCAGTGGGTGCCACCACTACACTACTCTCTCTCGGATTCATCGTGTATCTCTATTGGCTCCAACAGTGATATCATCAATATCAGTCAGCAGGAAGGGAACCGGTGTTGCTAGGCTGATAGACCAGAAGCTTTATGTGGCTAGGTCGGGGAATTGCCTTTGAGCCCAGGCAGTATAACAGCTTAGGGCTGACTACAAAGGAGTCTTTACAATCCCCTGGAACTGTCAGGCGATGCCCACTTGTGGGTTCTGGCTTCCGGTGAGTTCTAATGACTACTTGGAGGAATACATTGTGTTTGGAATCTCTGGTGCTGGTTATGATATGAGTACCAGCATCTTCAGCCCTGATGGGAGAATATTCGCCGCCGAATACGCGAAGAAGGCAGTAGAACAGGGGGCAACTTCGATTGGGGTCCTTGTAAACGAGGGGGTCACTCTCGTTACAGAGAAGAGAATCGAACCTCTTCAGGAGCCCGACAGTGTTGAGAAGATAGCAAAGATAGATGACCACATTGGCACAGCTACATCGGGTCTGATGGCGGATGCGCGCAGGCTTCTATATGAGGCCAGAATTAAGGCACAATCATACTGGCTCACCTACGAAGAACCTGTTCCTGCAGAGGTCATTGCTGAACACATATGCAACAAGAAGGCAGAGTTCACTCAGGGCGGTGGTGCCCGACCCTACGGTGTAGCCATGATAATCGGGTCTGTTGACTTTGACAACTCACCACGACTCTTTGTGACTGACCCTGTTGGCACGTACTGGGGCTTTCTAGCTGCAGTAATCGGCAAAGGTACGGCAAGGGCAGGCGAATTCCTTGAGAAGAACTACTCAAGAGAGAAATCACTATCTGACGCAATCAAACTGGCACTTGGTGCACTTCGCGAAGCAACTGAGCGTGACCTCTCAGCGCACAATGTTGAGATTGCCAAGATACCATTGGCGACACGCAAGTTTGAGAAGCTCTCTCGTGCTGAGATTGACGCGTTTCTGAATCCTCCCAAGCCTGGGAAGAAGCATTAGGAGTTGACTGCAAATTGATGAGCGGCGGAGATAGGAGAATTGGCGAAACTTGGCTTGATCTTGATGCTGTTGTTGTTAGTCTTAAGAAGGGGCCCAATCGGTTTGAGCTGTTTGTTGACCCTGATCTTGCCTTCAAGTACAGACGTGGAGAAGAGGTCCCGCTTGAGGACATACTCAAGTCCTATATTGTATACGAAGATGCGAGGAGAGGTGACCATGCCTCAGAGAGCCTTTTCGAGGATGCATTTGGATCCTCTGAAATCTTTGAGATTGCTCCTCAGATTATCAAGAAGGGAGAGTTCAAGCTCACTCACGAGCAGCGAGTTCAGCTTGTGCATGAGAAGACGGAAACCATCGTTAATCACATTGCGAAGCGTGCGATGAACCCTCAGACGGGCCATCCTCATCCACCTGACAGGATTCGTCAGGCTCTTGAGGAGGCAAAGGTGCAGGTCGACCCTTTCATCAATGTTGATGAACAGATTCCCAACGTGGTCAAGGCACTGAGAGTCATCATTCCAATATCCTTTGAGAGCGTTAAGCTGCAAATCACCATACCTGCAGCACACTCTGGAAAGGGATACAATTTGGTTTCAAATGCAGGAGTCATCAAGTCAGAGTCGTGGAATCTCGATGGCTCATGGACCGGTCTGGTTGAGCTTCCTGCCCAGAAGAGACAAGAGCTCTATGACGAGTTGAATAGGCTGACAAAGGGTCAGATCCGTATTGAAGTTGTTAGATAACTGAATCCCGTTAGAGGAATAATGAAGATTGAAATTAGATTACAGAGGGAACGAATAATTGGCAATATACTTTCGAAAACGTGAAGTTGTTGTGCCTGGGCAGCTGCTTGCAGAAGGCAGATACAGACCGTCCTATGGCACGTATGACGAAAATGGCAAGATCTACTCTACACTTGTTGGATTAGCTGAGCTTAGAGGCAACACTGTCAAGGTTGTTGCGCTGGAGGGTGCTTACATCCCAAAGGAAGGTGATTTGGTAGTTGGCATCATCACATCAGTTGCAGGAAATAACTGGAAAGTGGATATCGGTGGTCCCTACGGAGCATCTTTACACGCAAATAATGCGCTGAGACGCCCCTACTCCGATGATATTTCCGAGTACATGGATATTGGTGATGTGATAGCCGCTGAAGTGCTTGCTTTTGACAGGCAAATTGGTCCATTCCTCTCAATGAAGGGAAGAGGCCTACGAGTCCTAGAAAAAGGGATGCTCCTTGATGTTAGCCCAGCAAAGATACCACGGATTATTGGTAGAAGAGGGTCAATGATTAACATGATTACGGATCACCTGAGGATACAGACAATGGTTGGTCAGAATGGACGCATCTGGATAAGAGCGCCAGATATTGTGTCATTGCGGTTGGCAATCAAAGCCATCAAGACTATTGAAACTCAGGCACATACATCCAACCTGACTGAAAGAATCAATACGATGCTTGCCGCAGAGGTAGCACAGCTTCGTCCTGCTGCTCCCTCCAAGAAGGCTGGAAAGAAGACCGAGGGAAAAGCTGGGGCTGAGTTCGCCGAAATCGAGCAATTTGCTGATGAAGGTGATGAAACCGTTGAAGCTGTAGAGAATGATCGAGATTTGGAACCTGATACGGAGGATTATCCTGACGAGGAATCAGAAACTACAGCTTTTGATGACGCTGAAGATGAATCAGACGATACAGTTGAAAATGAGGAAGTGAAAAAGAAATGAGTCCAGAAACAAAACCCGATTATCTGATTAGTCCAGAGGGTTTGAGGGTCGATGGTCGACGACCTGATGAGTTACGACCAGTTGAGCTGAAAGTTGGTGTTTTGAAGCAAGCCGATGGTTCTGCATCAATCCGACAGGGAAAAACATACATCATTGCAGGAGTCTACGGACCAAGGGAACTACACCCGAGACATCTTGCACTGAACGATAAAGCATACCTTAGAGTAGTCTACAGGATGGCTACTTTCTCAGTTCCTGACAGAAAGAAGCCGGCTCCCTCTCGAAGGGAAAAGGAAATCTCAATGGTAATTGCTAATGCGTTGAGTCCTGCACTGTTCTTGGAAGAATTTCCACGTGCAGTGATTGACGTATTCATACAAGTCATTCAAGCTGACGGAGGTACCCGCTGTGCATCGATCAACGCTGCATCACTAGCGCTTGCAGATGCAGGAATCCCGATGAGGAGTTTAGTTCCGGCCGTAGCTGTTGGCAAGGCTGATGGCGTAATCATTGTGGATCTTGGCGATGAGGAAGACAAACATGGTCAGGGAGATGTTCCGATAGCGATTCTACCCCCAACTGACGAAATCACACTCCTGCAACAGGATGGTTTCTTCACTCGTGAGGAGCTTCTGGAAGCGATTCAGATGGGTATTAGCTCCTGCAAGTACCTGCACGAACTTCAGAAAGACGCTCTGAAGAGAGCATATGTCCGGAAGACCCCCAGCGGCGAGCCTGTTGGAGATGAAGATGAGTTTGAGGACGACCTCGAAACGGACTTGGGCGAGGCCGACATGCCAGAGGAGGATGAGTGAAATGAGTGATTTTTCATCTCAAACAATCAGTCACATTGACCGCGAGTTCATAGCTGAACTTCTTGCAAAGGGAGAGAGACTCGATGGTCGTGCATTCGATCAATATCGTGATATTCAGGTCGAAGCGAATGTTGTACCTGCTAAGGCAGAAGGATCAGCTCTTGTACGACTCGGCGACACAAGTGTTGTTGCGGGCGTCAAGGTCCTTGTAGGAGAGCCCTATTCTGATGCTCCCGATGAGGGTGTCGTAATGGTGACTGCTGAAATGTCTCCAATTGCATCACCCCTATTTGAGCTCGGCCCCCCCAAAGAGGATGCAATTGAACTTGCCAGAATCGTTGACAGAGGTGTACGCGAGTCGGAGATGATCGATTCGAAGAAGCTCTGTATTCAAAAGGGCAAGAAGGTATACATGGTATTTGCAGATGTCTATCCGCTTGAATATGATGGTAACCTCATCGATGCATCGTCGATTGCGGTGAATGTTGCTCTGCTGACGACGAAGTTTCCTGAAATGAAGGTTGAAGAGAAGGAGCTTGTCGCTACGGGTAAGATACTTCCACTTCCTGTTGCTAACATTGCAGTGGAACATACAATCGTCAAGATTGGCAAACATCTGATTCTGGATCCCACTCTTAAGGAGGAGTTCGTTCAGGATTGCCGACTCACCATGGCTATCGACGAGAAGAACAACTTCACTGCTTTCCAGAAAGGCGGAGGAACAGGTGCAATATCACTCGGTTTCATCGAGCAGGCAATGGACATGGCTCTCGTTGCAGGGAAGGACATTCGCAGGAAGATCGACGAGTCTGTAAAAGCAGTCAAATAAGCCTGTGGAGGGCTCTAGGTCACTCTTTGAGCCTTCTTTCTGCTTACAGACAGATATGCTAATAAGCGATTCATGCGGGCGATTGGTAGGCTCCAGCAGCCACCTCATGTAGTCCATATACGATACTATAAGGAGATTATACAATTGGCACGAACCAAGAAGGTCGGGAGCACCGGAAGATTCGGACCACGGTATGGCGCCAAGCTACGAAGGCGAGTCCTTGATATAGAGAACAAGGCGAGCGAACCAGTCCGGTGTCCGTCATGTGCAACAAAGGCACTGAAGAGAGAAGCTGCTGGCCTCTGGAAGTGCAATAAGTGCAATCTTCTATTTGCAGGTGGTGCCTATATTCCCTTCACCGAGCCAGGAAAGGCTTCAAGGAGAGTAATCGCCCAGAGGGTTGCTGGTGACTTTCTCTCGCTTCGCGAAAACGAAGACATTGAGGATGTTCTTGATTTCTTACCCAATGTCGAAAAGGAAGAGGACGAAGTCATTCTTGATGCTGAAACTGCTTCAACATCAGAGTCTGAAGACACTGATGACGACTAATCTCGAGCCGATTCCAGTTGCCGAGTCTATTACTTACAACTTCACGGAAGACTTCAAACAGAGTTCGAACTTTCGTTCGTGATCTGTGTTCAGTTCTACCGGGTGTTGAGCGGTTCAATCGTGGAGGAATGAGCCTCTCTGAACTCACTGCCCGGATAAACCAGAATGGCGCAAAGGCAGCCATTATTATCTCCATTTGGAAGGGCAACCCTGGTGAGATGACGATTCTCTCAAACGCTGGTCAAGAAGTCATCAACATCAGACTTGACAGTGTTCACCTTCGACGCGAGGTCTCTTCTTCTACTTCAACAAGCATTGCGAGAGCCAAGAGTGTGGTCATCAAATCGGAAAGCAGTGAGAGAGCTAAAGCGCTGGCCGATGACATTGCATCACTACTGAACCTCAATCTCTCAGAGCAGCTCAATCCCAGTGGAGCATTGACGGAGGATACGCAAAGTTTCATCTGGTTCGAAGACGATGACTCAGGAGAGATTCTTTGGACTCACTATGATGCTCATGATGGGCTTGAAATTGGACCAAGGATTCTAGTTTCTACGTTCAGGAGGAAGTGCAACGAGTGACCGGTAGTGAAGTCATGAGCAGATCTGTTCTGGAAATACCTCTTGAATCAGAGCAGAAAGCAAGAATTCTATGCTCCGCCCTGACACCTGAAACAGAGTCAATTCCATCAGAGAGGGCTACGTCTACAGTCACAGTCAATGGCTCTTCTCTGATTGTTAGAATTGAGGCTAATGACCTGACCGCGATGCGTGCGTCCTTGAACTCCTATGTTGCATGGATCTCTGCATGCATGAGAACACTAGAAGGCATTGACCCGGGGAGTACTGATGCAAAGCCTTAAGTCACCAGTCCGAACGCGCAGTCTAAGACGGCACTACTGTCGGATTTGGGAGATACAGTATAATGGCTCAGAATATACCTCCAGCATTAGAGCAGGAACTTCAGAAGTTCGATACGATGCGCAAGAACCATGAGAATATCGGCACATTGTCACAAGCGCTTCAGTCCGAACTCACTGAGGTGACGGGCACTCTTGAAGAGTTGAAGAAGCAGGCGGATGACGTTGTGACTTACAAGGCGGTAGGGCAAGTGATGTTCAAAGTAGATAAACCTACACTCGTTGCGGAACTTGATGATAGACAAAAGACCCTAGAACTGCGGCTTGCATCCACGAAGAAGCAGCTCGAGAGTCTGACTGGGAAGCTTCAAGAGCTCCAGAACAAGATACAACTTGAACTCTCTAAACAGAATCTTCGACTCCAGTGAGAGAGATGACTAACATTATCGATATCGGTCTTCCCGATATCTCTGAAGAGATTATTGAGCAGCTGGCTGAGGAATGTGAACGCCAAGTCACTGGATTCCTTCTGAAGAGGGTACCCGGGAAGAGCATCGAAGATCTATTCGTCAGCTGCGCTCTAAGCCTGGTTGACCGTCAACTGGATGTTGATATTGGTATCGAGATTGGTCAGGGTTTTGACACTGGCATTTTGCTTGATGACGTAATCCAGGCGGCGACCGATTGGGGTGCAGAGTGGCTCGAAAAACAGCTGATGGAGCTGAAGTCAAAATGAAACTGAGGTCTCTCCTTTCAGAATCAGTGAAACCGCTAATTCTAGGTCACCAGAATGCTGATCCGGATGCAGTCTGCGCAATGATTGCGCTCTCCACACTGTACAGGATAGTCCATCCTGCAGGAACACCCATCCTCCTAGCTGATGATTTGAGCCGTCTGTCTCATCAAGTCATAGATGCTTTCACCTCCGGTGTATCAATTCTTGAAACATCAGAAGTCGTGGGTGATCTTGTCATTCTGGTCGATACGAATAGCATATTCCAGCTTGGACCGAAACTTCAGAAAATACCACAAGACCCTAGCAAGACCATAATAATCGATCATCATGAGTATAACCCCGAGGTTGAGACTCTATCCGAACACCGACTGGTGATGAGCGATCGTTCGTCAACCTGCGAAATCATCGTTGGTATCTTTGAGGAAGAAATGATTCACATTGACCCTGCCACTGCCAACCTCTTGCTCACAGGAATCATTTTCGATACGAGGCGGTTCTATTTTGCAGACATTAAAACGCTTCAGACAGCCATTAGACTAATTGAATATGGTGCAGACTATGAACGATGCATCAAGGCTCTCCTGATGCGTCCAGACCGCTCCGAGAGAATAGCTCGTCTGAAGGCAGCAGGAAGAATCAAGATTCACACGATTGGGGACTGGGTGCTTGCCACTTCTACGATTAGCGCGTTCGAGGCAAGCGTGTGTAGAGCTCTCATCGATATGGGAGCCGATGCGGCAATCGTTGGTGGCAGCCCCTCAAAAGGTGTAGTGAGAGTCAGCTCACGAAGCACTCGTGAATTCTCCGCAGCAACGTCAGTCAATCTTGGCAAGGATGTGATGGAGCCTCTTGGGGATATCATTGGAGGAAAAGGTGGCGGCCATGCAAATGCAGCTGGAGCCAACGGCACGAAGGGTCTTGAAGAGGCAATTGTTAAGTCTGTAGAGATGATAAGAACAATCATAGAGAGAGCATGAGCCCTCAAGTGAATCCTAGGAGATCATAGTCAATGTCATTGATTGAGTTTCAGGACTTCAGTTTCAAATATTATGGGACTGATTTCCTTGCACTCAAGAAGATCAATTTGACTATTGACGAGGGTGAATACATCGTTATCACGGGACCCAGCGGATGTGGCAAGACTACACTGTGCAGAACTATCAACGGACTTGTGCCACAGTTTCATCGTGGATACATTGCTGGGAATGTCATTGTCAACGGAATGAACACCCGCGACCATACAGTGGCGGAAATGGCCACAATTGCAGGACTTGTCTTTCAACAACCAGAGAACCAACTTGTCACACTCAACGTCGAGAAAGAGATTGCATTTGGCCCTGAAAATCTCGGTGTAGAGCCAGCAGAGATACGCCGCAGGGTGGAGGAGCTAATCGATCTCTTGGAGCTTGAGCATCTTCGAAACAAGCATCCTCACGAGATGTCAGGAGGGGAGCAGCAACGGGTTGCAATAGCATCGACACTGGCGCTCAAACCGAAGATACTCGTTGCTGACGAACCCACATCAAATCTTGATCCGAAGAGCGCCGAGATGATTCTGAATATTATCTCTGGATTGAATAAGCGAGATATGACTGTTCTCCTGGTGGAACATCGTCTGGATCTTGTGTCGAGAGATGCAAGCCGGATTGTCCTCATGAATGAGGGAAGAATCGTTGCTGATGGTCCGCCCAGAGATGTTCTTGCGATGGATCTGTGTCAAGAGATTGGTGTCGGTGTACCCAAGGCAACTCTTGTCTATAGGAGTCTGAGAGAGCGAGGTATACGCCTAGGAAACGTTCCGCTCAGTGGGCAAGAACTAGCCCAAATGGTGAAGGAGGCGGCCCGCCCGTGATAATGACTGAGAGTGTTCATTTTGCCTATGAGGGCATCTATACCGCCTTACGGGGGGTCTCTCTTCAGATTGATGATGGCGAGAGAGTCGCCATAGTGGGCGCGAATGGCGCTGGAAAAACCACACTTGTGAAGCATCTCAACGGTCTTCTTCGCCCACACAGTGGAAGGGTCATCCTTGATGGTGTTGATACAAAGCAATATTCCGTTGCTGAATTGGCTAGACAAGTCGGCCTTGTGATGCAGAATCCTGATCACCAGCTGTTCCTTGACAGTGTGGAGAAGGAGGTTCTCTTTGGTCTCAAACAGCTCGGATTTTCTGAGGAGATTGCAAGAGAGCGATGCAAAACAACTCTATCGAATCTTGGCATAAGCAGTCTATCAGATCGCTCCCCATTCACCCTCTCTGGCGGCGAGAGAAAACGAGTAGCCCTGGCCTCAGTGCTCGCCACAGAACCCCGTGTACTAGTACTCGATGAACCAACAATTGGTCAGGATGCACGACAGAAGGAGAATCTCGCACGCATGCTTAGAGACCTCAATGAGACCGGGAGAACTGTCATTGTCGTGACGCATGACATCGAGTTCGTTATCGAGAACTTTCCGAGAACTATTGCCATGGCAAATGGCACAGTGGTCGCAGACGGCCCAACGAACTCAGTCTTGAGCAATGATGCAGTCATTGAACGATGTTCGCTCACTACTCCACAACTCACACTTGCAGCGAGGTCAATTCACACCTCATTTCCTGATGTCTCTGAACGCCTGACACTCTTGTCCAATCTTGAAGAGGAAATCGAACGAGTCCTGGGAGGTGTCTAGTCTGTCATTTCTCGAAGTATTCCAATATACCCACCAAGACTCCATAATCCATCATCTGGATCCGCGCGCGAAGCTCCTCATGTCGATTGTATCCGCGATTATTTCTCTGTCATTCCTAGAGATACTGCCCCTCCTGATCATCCTTGCAGTATTGATTCCCTTGCTTATCGCTGCGAAGTCATTCAAGCGATGGCTACGAAGTATGAAGGGGCTCTCCGTATTACTCGTGTTCATTCTCGTGGTCAACACGCTCCTCTTAACAAGCCCATACCCATTCAACCATTCGGTCGCTCTTACCCTGAGGTTAGTGGCCCTCATGACCTCTTTCTCAATTTTCTTCCTCACGGTCCATCCCGATGAGCTCTCGCAGGCGTTGATTCAGATGCGGGTTCGGTTCGAGTTTGCATTTGCCATGAGTATGGCAATGAGGTATGTACCTACTCTCGGCCAAGAGGCATATGCAATCATGGATGCTCAAAAGGCTCGCGGAGTGGAGCTTGATAAGGGAAATCCATTGAAACGTATCCGAAACATAGTACCGATCATAGTACCTCTCATTATTGTATCAATTCGTAGAGCGCTGTCAATCGCAGAGAGCATGGAATCAAGAGGATTCGGCGCAAGTCCCAGTAGAACATACATGAATAGGCTCTTCTTCAAGAAGCGAGACTGGGCAGTAGTGTTCATCTCCTTGCTTGTTCTATTTATCTCAATCTACATTCGTTTCTACATAACCCTGCCAGTCTGGTCTATTCCCTTCTAGCCTGAATCAATCAACTCTCTTTTAAGGCAGTTCCTGAGGAAATCCAACAAGGATAGAGCCGATTGATTCAATCTGATAGAGTCATCACGATGAAGGAGCGTGAAGTTGCTCGAGGTGAGTTTGTTCTCTACTGGATGCAGGCTTCACAGAGAGTTGAGTACAATCATGCTCTTGAATATGCGATCCACCGAGCCAACTCAGTGCACTTGCCACTTCTTGTCACCTTCTGCCTTGCCGATGAGTTTCCAGATGCAAATGCATCACACTATCAGTTCATGCTTGAGGGGCTTCAGCAGGTCAACACAAGTCTGGAAGAAGATGGTATTGGGTTCATAGTACAACTTGGTGAACCTGCCCATGTAGTTCCTGAGATATCTGCAAACGCGGCATTGCTGGTCACTGACCGTGACTATCTTCGAATGCAGAGAAAATGGAGGCAATCGACCATCGAATCTGTTGATTGTCCTGTCTATCAAATCGAATCCAATGCTATTATTCCAATCGAAACAGTGTCGAACAAAGAGGAGTACTCTGCCGGGACCCTCCGCCCCAAGATGCAGAGAGTGTTGCGGGAATACTTCACTCCCTTGAGCCATCACAGGATTGAGAGGAAATGTCCTGACCTTGGATTCAAGGGGCTGGACATCACTAGTGTTTCTGATGTCATGAGTCACCTGAAACTCGAGAACTCCGCGGAACAGCAGGTCCGTTTCCATGGCGGACCAATGAGCGCAAAACGCGAGCTCCAGAGCTTCATTCGGAACAAACTCAATCAGTTTGGCGATTTACGCAATGATCCCTCTCTTGATTATCTATCGAATATGAGTCCCTACCTTCATTTTGGAAACATATCTCCACTCTTTGTCGCTCTTGAGATACGGAGGGCAGGAGGTCCAGGAGCGGCATCATATCTTGAGGAACTAATAGTGCGCAGGGAGTTGAGTCTGAATTTTGTATACTTCAACAGAAACTATGATAATCCTGAGTGTCTTCCAAAATGGGCTAAGGAGTCCTTAGAACTACATGCCTTCGATCCCAGGGAGTACTCTTATTCTTTCAGTGACTTGGAACAGGCAAAGACGCACGACCCGTATTGGAATGCGGCTCAGACTGAAATGGTTCGATTTGGAAAAATGCATGGCTACATGCGGATGTACTGGGGCAAGAAGATCTTGGAATGGACTGAGTCGCATTTTGTCGCATTTGAAACAGCTCTCAGGCTCAACAATATGTACGAATTAGATGGTAGGGATCCAAATGGGTATGCGGGTGTCGCATGGTGCTTTGGCAAGCATGATAGAGCTTGGAGCGAACGTCCAATTTTCGGCAAGGTCCGGTATATGAATGATAGAGGACTTGAGAGGAAGTTCGATGTC
Source organism: uncultured archaeon (assembly GCA_964354495.1). Classification (GTDB taxonomy): domain Archaea; phylum Asgardarchaeota; class Thorarchaeia; order Thorarchaeales; family Thorarchaeaceae; genus SMTZ1-45. The sequence continues at coordinate 76,138 of CAYHAA010000012.1, forward strand.
GATTCCTATGTTACTGCGATTTTGCAGTGATTTGACATGGCTGACTACACCCAGACATGATTTATCTTAACAAAGAGCTAATACATTCTGACGTTCGGTAGGTGAAACAGCCTTGCAGTTGACCATGAGGAAGAAGTATGCTGTAAAGGATGTCATGAATGATTTGAAGAAGATAGGCCCGTCTCCTGGTCTGCTTTGTGAGGTAGGTTCGAAATTGATCTACTTTGAATGGAGTTCCTGCGAGAATCTTCTTGGAACCAATCATCCTGTCACTGTACACCTCAGAGAAGCACTCGACTTCATGGAACATGGGTATGAACGACTGCTAGTCGAAGGTGAGCTCTGGAGAATCAAGGACACGCCACAGACTGCGATCAACGACTTTCTCAAGGGTCGCCCTGCCGAGTTTCTTGACTACCCATTGGATCGACCCGTGGAATATATCAGAAGTCTTCTCGAGTCCGTAGCAGCAGCAAGACAGGAAGAGGTCAAACACTACAAACAGATGGAGGCGGGGATCCGTCAAGAGATAGAGGCAGACTCCAAGAATCCCCAGCTGTGGAACAAGTTGCGTCTTCTTCTCTGGATGATTGGGGACTACAATGAGGCAAGCGAGGCATTCAAGACTGCCAAGAGCCTTGGTTGGTCCAAGGAAAAGAGCGCAATAGTGGCTCTGTGAACGGATGCAGCAGTCATCCTCTGACAACTCGGGAAGATGTAAATACGAGCAACTGACTGTCTGTTCGGGGATGCACAATCAGAACCAGTGAAGGCTCCGGAAACACACTGAAACCGCTTGTACTCCTCAATGTCGCCGGTACCCGTGCGAGCATCTCTGCAGTCGCCGTTGATGACGATTATCTCTATGCTTCCGATAGTGACGGAAACCTTACTATTTGGAGCAAACCGAACATGGATGCGCCTCTAGTCCTCACTGGACAGACATCAACGCAGATAGAATCCTTGTTATCAGATGGGCAATATCTGTACAGTGGAAGTATCTCTGGTGACACTGTCATTCGTGTCTACAACCAAGACTTAGATCTCATACATATCATCAGGGGGCACGTGGGGACTATCTTCGACATGTCAGCGGACAGTAGGCACCTGATCTCTGGTTCAGGTGACGCCACAGTAAGAATCTGGGAGAAGTCTGCTTGGAGTCAGGTTGGCTCCGTTATGGCGCAGACTCATTTCGTTCTCTCAGTTGCTCTCGATGATGAATACATCTATGCTGGAGGCATTGACAACTGTACCAATGTCTTCAGCCGCTCCTCACTCAAACGAGTAGCGTCACTCCACGGTCATGATGCAAACGTTCTCGCTCTTGCAGTGGATGATAGGTACGCATACTCTGGTTCCGGAGAACTATGGTGGGGTGGACCTGGATCGCCGCGTCCCAGCGTGTTCGAGAGTGCAGTCAGAGTATGGGACAAGAATGACTGGAGATGCATTGAGGTTCTGGTTGGCCATCAGGACAATATCAACGCACTTGCTGTCGATAGGCGATTCGTCTACTCCGCTTCAGATGACAGTACAGTTAGAGTCTACTCAAAGGAAGACTGGTCTGAAGTTGCATTAATCGATATTGGCCTAGGAAAAATAGTTGACCTGACGCATGATGACAAATTCCTCTACTTTGCTTGTACGGATGGGAATGTTCGCTACATAGCAAAGAACATGTTCTAGCCGCTGAAGGTCAAAAAAAGCTGTCATATCTTCAATCTGATGGAACCGCAGCTTTCAGAATCTATCACTTCCGTTTCTTACTTTCTCTCAGCTGCTATCGTCAAACACCGAACCTGCAGTCTCACGCGTATAGATATGTCATCTCTACTTGATAGTGAACACAACAAAATGAGCGGACAAGCCATGATGACTGGAATAAGACTGCCAAAGAGTGCTCTTGTGATCTTGGGAATTCTCCACAAAAAGGGGCCAATGCCTCCCAGAGATATCAGTAAGGAAACAAAAGTGCCCCTGAGGACAGTGACCTTTGCATTGGACAGGCTTGTGAATGCGGATATCTGTCAAAAAATACCGAATCTAGGTGATATGCGTCGGACGTTATATGTCGTCGACCAGGAAAAGGCACGTTCTATCTTCATCAGGTACGGAAAGATGTTCTCGTGAATGTCCCTTCCTGACATGAGATTCGCTGGAGTTATCCACGCATGTTGACACCTACCAAACTACTGCATCAGTACCAGCGAGCTATGGCAGAACCAGTCAAAAACGGCAATGATGAGTCAGTCTCTATCCTGTACAGCACAGACTGGGTGAAGATTATGGTCGTGAGAGACCGGGAGTCACCAGAGACCTGCTTCATCGAGGTCGAGATATCGCTGCCTCCATGCACCATTGATCCCTCGACAGATGTCGAGTCTCTTCATAATGGGACTGCAAGGAAGTTCATCGAGGACACCATCTCTCATCTTAGGTATTTGCTCCGATTGGAGGAAGCCGGTCTTCTCATAGGGATTCTATCTGCAGAGGGAATCTGGAGTGCTTCGCTCGCAGTTCGGGAACATCCCGATGAAAGACTGTTTGAAGCCCTCATACCACCTTCCTAGGTCCATGCTCCTTCTAGTAGTTCTCTCTACAGTCATACATTATCGAAACAGATGATGTCGCGTCCTTTATGAGGGCTGGCATCATTTTGGAAACTGCCAAGGGATGTGTTTCGATGACGATTGACGTGTCGAAGGCGATGGAAATCAAGCTATCGTCCGAGTTACCCCCAAACCCAGTATTCAACCCTAAGATTCGAAGGGCCCCAGATCGAGGTTATGACCTGAATGAAACGGAAACCGTGATTGCAGTCAAGAATGCATTACGGTATATTCCAACTGAGCTGCACAAAAAACTGGCACCAGAGTTCCTGAATGAATTGATGAGGCGAGGTCGAATCTATGGCTATAGATATCTACCTCAAGGCGCCATCAAGGCGCGACCAGTGGATGAATACACAGGAATTCTAGAGGCCCGAGCAATACAATTGATGATTGACAACAATCTTGATTTTGATGTCGCCCTCTATCCCTACGAACTTGTCACGTACGGTGAGAGCGGTCAGGTCTGTCAGAATTGGATGCAGTACCGGCTCATCAAGAAGTATCTTGAAGTCATGACTGACGAACAGACCCTGGTTGTCAGCTCAGGGCATCCAGTCGGGCTCTTTCCATCACGAAAGGAGGCTCCCAGAGTCCTTTCGACTAATGGTCTCATGGTGGGGATGTTCGACACTCCTGATGGATTCCACCATGCTGCTCAGATGGGCTCAGCCAACTATGCACAGATGACGGCAGGAGGATGGATGTACATCGGGCCACAGGGAATCGTGCATGGAACCTACATCACTCTGCTGAATGCTGGTAGGCTCTATCTAGGACTGCCTGATGACAAGGATCTTCGGGGTAAGGTATTCCTGACCTCAGGTCTGGGAGGGATGAGTGGCGCGCAGGCAAAAGCGATTGAGATTGCTGGGGGTATTGGTGTCATTGCTGAAGTCGATAAGAGCAGGATAGACACCCGACACGAGCAAGGGTGGTTGAGCAAGTTTTCATCAGATTTGGACGAAGTCTTTGAGCAGGTCGCTGAGTATAGACAGAGAGCTGAACCAGTCTCTATCGGGTACCATGGAAATGTCGTGGACCTTTGGGAGTATGTCTTAGAGCGGAATATCAAGATCGAGCTTGCTTCTGACCAGACTTCATGCCACGATGTCTATTGCGGCGGGTATACTCCTCAGGGTGTCACCTTCGAGGAGGGCAGAGCTATTCTCAAGAATGACCGGCCTCGCTTCAAGAAACTGGTCGACGCCTCACTTCACAGGCAGTTCGAGCTTATTGAGGCGATGACAAAGCGTGGGACTTTCTTCTGGGACTATGGCAACTCCTTCATGAAGGCAGTCTTTGATGCTGGTGCAACGCGTATCGCAAAGAACGGTATAGACACATCTCTGGGATTCATCTTTCCCTCCTATGTTGAGGACATCATGGGTCCAATCTGCTTTGATTATGGGTACGGCCCCTTTAGATGGGTGTGCCTAAGCGGAAAGCATGAGGATCTGGTTCAGACAGACAAAGCAGCCATGTCAAAGATAGACCCTAATCGGAGAGGGCAGGACCGCGATAACTATCACTGGATAAGAGATGCAGAGAAGAACGCGTTGGTTGTTGGCTCTCAAGCACGAATCCTCTATACTGATGCACAGGGCCGAGTGAGTATTGCGTTGGCATTCAATAGATTGGTGCGGGACGGCAAGGTCGGTCCAATCATGCTGGGTCGAGACCACCATGATACAGGAGGTACTGACTCTCCATTTAGAGAAACTGCCAACATCTATGATGGGAGCAATGTAATGAGTGACATGGCTCATCAGTGCTGGTCCGGAAATGCAGCTCGTGGCATGACGATGTGTGTCTTATCTAACGGAGGCGGCGTGGGAACTGGTAAAGCAATCAATGGGGGGTTTGGATTGGTCCTTGACGGGTCTGAGCGAGTTGATGCCATTATCAAGTCTGCTCTGGACTGGGATGTCATGAGTGGAGTAGCTCGTCGTGCGTGGGCTAGGAATGAACATGCTATTGAGACTGCCATTGAGTGGAATCAGCGGCTTGGAAACAAGGGGCACATCTCACTTCCATATATCCCAGATGATGGCCTTGTGGAACAGCTCGTTAGGAAGAGAATCAACAAGTCATAGACGATTCAATAAGACGTCATGTCCTGGCAGAGAACGCGCAAATCATTAAATTCCCCCAGTCCTAGACAAGAACAGAGGTGCGCCAATGTGATTGTTCTCACAATAGACAATGCTGAGCTAGAACCAATACTCTCTTTCTTGCAGAGTAATTATTCGAAAGTTCTAGCCAAGGTATGGGAGAACGCGGGTATGACAAATGCTGTTTTTATCCAATCTGAGCTTGTTCTAAGAACCTTCAGTGAACAGACTATTACAGTAGTGATGCAATACTACGGTGATACGCATAGTTGCGAGTTGACCACTGTAGCCAGCGGTGGCGGCGAAGGTCTTCTTAGAATTAGCCTGGGGTCACAAGAAGCAGCGGAGTCGACATTCATGGAAAGAATCAAGGATTTTGTGAGAGGGCATGGCTGGGAGCTCAATCGCAAACATCCTGGTTTTGCTGGCTCTGAATGTCCATACTGCAGCGCTTTCTATATGTACAAACAATCTCAGGTTATGGAAGATGGCTCAGTGAGATGCCAGAATTGCGACAAGAGTTTCTTGCTTAATGAAGCCCAGAGAGCACCGAAAGGAAGAATGGAAAAGCTCGTATAGATTCAGACAGCACTTTGCGATAACTACTAAAGTGACGCGGTGCGCACCACCTCTGTTAACTACGAACATGAATCTACCGATTTCAGAATGCACAAGGTGGATCTAATGGCAGTCTTGGTTGACGGAGAGAATGTTTCGATTGAGGATGTTGTCAAGGTCGCTCGGTATAACGAGCATGTGGAGCTTGCAGACTCTGCAAAAGCACGTGTTCGTAGGAGTCGCGATGTTGTTGAAGATGCCATCAAGAGTAATCGAATCGTCTATGGCGTGAATACAGGTTTCGGAGACCTGGCTAATATTTCGATAGACAAGGATGATGTAGCTCGATTGCAGGTCAACCTGATTCGTAGTCATAGTGCTGGTGTCGGAGCGCCATTCTCGCGGGAGATAGTCAGAGGCATGATGCTCCTTCGTGCCAACGCTCTGGCCAAGGGCTTCTCTGGAGTCCGACCCATCGTCATCGAGACCCTCCTGAGTATGCTAGATGGAGATGTAACACCCATGGTTCCGCAGCAGGGGTCTGTAGGCTCAAGCGGAGACCTAGCACCGCTCGCACATATGGCGCTTGTCATGATTGGTGAGGGTGAGGCGTTCCTCAAAGGGGAGAAGATGGCGGGAGCGACTGCAATGAAGCAGGCTGGGATTAAGACCATCAAGCTTCAGGCCAAAGAAGGTGTAGCACTCATCAACGGAACGCAAGCGATGACTGCAATTGGCGCACTGGCAGTGAATGATGCTCTTTGCCTTGCAAAAGACGCCATCGTGGCTGCATCGATGAGCCTGGAAGCGCTTCGGGGAACTCGTACAGCTCTCGACCCAAGGATTCACGCAGTACGTCCACATGAAGGTCAGATTGATGTGGCAAATGCTATGAAGTCTGTTCTCCAGGATAGCGAGATCAATCGCTCACATGCCAACTGCGGAAAGGTGCAGGATGCATATTCTCTCCGGTGCGCGCCTCAGGTCTTGGGAGCATCCTTGGATACGATACGGTATGTGCAGAGCGTAGTTGAAATCGAGATCAATTCGGCTACTGATAATCCCCTCGTGTTTGCTGATGATGCGACTGTAATATCAGGTGGCAATTTTCATGGCCAACCAATTGCTTTGGCAATGGACTTCCTAGGAATTGCACTCTCAGAGATAGCCAATATCTCCGAGCGACGAATCAACAGGCTGGTGAACCCTCATCTAAGTGGTCTGCCTGCTTTTCTCACGACAGAGAGCGGTCTTGAGTCTGGTATGATGATTGCTCAGTACACCGCGGCAGCCTTAGTGTCTGAAAACAAGATTCTGGCACATCCTGCAAGTGTGGACTCGATTCCAACAAGTGCAGACCAAGAAGACCATGTCAGTATGGGCACTATTGCTGCGAGAAAAGCACTGAGCATTCTCGGAAACGTGCAGAATGTCATCGCCATCGAATACATGTGTGCAGCTCAGGGTATTGACTTGCTTTTCCCACTGAAACCATCGGTTCCTCTTGACAAGGCTCATTCCAAGATACGTGAGGTCGTTCCTAAGCTCGAGGACGACAGGCCTCTGAACCAAGACATAGCCAAGATACGTGCATTAATGGACTCCTGTACGATTGTGACAGCCGCTGAGAGTGTCATAGGTCCCTTCTTGGACGTATGACCTCATGGACTGAGTTTTGTGTGAACAACCTGCCCGTTTGAGATGACTGTGTGCACCAGATTGACTCCAAACCGCCAAGTCAAGTACTCGGGATTCGGGCAGTCCAGAATGAGAATATCCGCACGTTTCCCAACTTCTAGGCTTCCGAGTGTCTTACCCCGATCAATTGCGTGAGCCGCATTTATTGTGACTGCTGACAGTGCCTCTCGGGGCCGCATTTTCATCTTGTAGCAGGCTAGCGCAATGGTGAAGAACATTGACTCGTTGGCGCAGTTCGGATTGAAGTCTGTTGCAAGAGCAACCGGCAGTCCCATATCGATCATCTTGCGAGCATCAGCGTAGTTGGCGTTGAAACTGAAAGCTGTCGCAGGAAGAAGTGTTGCAATAGTCCCTGCCTTGTGCATTGCTTCGAGACCGTCATCTGATGCCATGAGAAGATGATCTGCTGAAACAGCCTTCAGTTCACCAGCCAGTTCAGCCCCTCCTAGCTGAACGATCTCATCAGCATGGACCTTCAGTTTCAATCCCGAACATCTGGCTGCCTGCAGGATATCTCGTGACTGGTCAACTCCGAATACGCCTTTTTCACAGAAGACATCGCAGAATTCAGCCAACCCTGCCTTTGTCACTGCAGGAATCATCTCATTGATGATGAGGTCAACATAGTTGTCTGGTCTACCTATGAACTCTGGCGGTATTGCATGAGCTCCCAAGAATGTCGAAACAAGCCCAAGAGGCATTCTCTTACGCAATGCATCAGTTGCCTTGAGCATCTTGAGTTCGTCCTTGGTATTAAGCCCGTACCCACTCTTAGCCTCAATTGTCGTGGTCCCCATGCTCAACATACCTGTAGCGTAGGAGAACGCATTACTAGTCAGTTGCTTTTGTGTGGCGGCTCTTGTGGCTCGGAGTGTGCTGAGAATCCCGCCGCCAGCATCAAGAATCTCCATGTAGGTCTTTCCAGCCAGTTTCATTGCAAAGTCATTCTCTCGTGAGCCTCCAAAGACAAGGTGCGTGTGACTATCAACGAATCCTGGTGTCGCTAGCATATTCGGGAACTCAATTGGAGGTAGGTCTGGCATCTCCGTGATATGCGCTAATACCTCAGCCGTGGGTCCAACCGCAGTGATAATGCCGTCCTTCATCGCAATCGCGCCAGATTCTATGATAGACAGCTCTCCGAGATCCGCACCTGTTTTTGGATGTTCACTGTTTCCCTCAAGAGTCGCGACCTGTCCAATGTTCGTCAAGAGCATATCCGGTTTCATAGTTGTCCCTTCAATTTGACCCACAATGTCACTGATTTACGTTGTGCTGCCAGTAGCGGAATTAATTAGGCAGTGGATAACGAGTTGTGCAAGAGAAAACTTGAGGCAGCAACCAATGGAGTATCTCATTCTAAGCTGGCAGGATGTCTACAATCTGACTCTACGGCTATCAGAAAGAATCGTATCAAGTGGTTTCAGTCCTGACATCATCGTGGGAATCGCTCGTGGCGGTTGGATTCCCGCGAGAATACTATCTGATGTTCTCTACATGGAGTCACTACAGAACATTCGTATCGAGTACTACACAGATGTTGGTGCTAAGGGAAGAGAACCCAAAATCACACAGCCTCTTTCTGGTTCTCTCAAGAACAAAAGCGTCCTCATAGTGGATGAGGTTGCAGATACGGGAGACAGTCTCTTCTATGCTATCAATCATATCAAGTCCTTAGGAGTGGATGAGCATCGCTCGGCCGTGCTTCACCTAAAACCTGGGTCGAGAATCATTCCTGATTACTACATGGTCAAGACAAGTTGCTGGACGGTCTATCCGTGGGAGAATCGTGAGTCAATAATCTCACTTATCAAGTTATTCAGAAAAGAAGACCCCTCACTCGACCTGAAGGACATACGCGACCGTCTAGTGTTCGAGGTGGGATTTGAGCCAACTGTTGCCGACTACTTCATCAAGCGTCTATAGGTTCCAAGTTTCTGAGGTCTCATGATGTTGTCCGAAACGATCGAATGGAAGGATGAAGTCATTCAAGTCGGTATGTCCGAGTTCAAGAACTCCAGACATCTCAACAGAAAAGCCCTGCTCACCCTGGCACGTTCGGAGGCTGAAAGTGTTCTTGCCATCCAGTTCTTCGATAGTTCAATGATCGTCGATGAGTTGCATCTACTGTCTGCCGTCCAGAATGCAGTCAATGCTTGGAGAGGCGGCTACATGAAGTCAAGGGGTCTGGACGTAGAGATGATTGTCTATGCATCCGCACAACATCAGATTGGTCGAGCTCTCGAACTCATGGGTGTCACTGATGACACTAACGGAGTCCTTGTTGTCGTACTTGGAGCGCAATTGGGAAGCGTCAAGGAATGTATACGGATCCTCGGGCTCGCTATAGGCAAGGAGATTACTCCGGCCTTTCATAAGACCCTTGATCGGATTAAGGCCATAATGAAGGTCTTCAGCATCAGTGATTCCGAGGTCGCTCTTTTTCTTACCCGGCATGACAAGAAATCATGGCAAAGGGCAGTGTCAAGATGTCTAGTAAGTCGGATTTCGCAGGTTGCAGTGGGCTAGAGCCTCTCTATGTCTTCTCCATCGCTGTGATTGACAGAATATCTGTTCCCTCATCTAGTACAGAGATGCCTGTCATCTCTCCAACAATCTCGACCCATATTGTCCTATCAGGATCATCAAGGTTGACAGTCCTAGGTATCTCCTCTGCAATTGCCTTGATTACATCCATATTTTCAAGAGTCGTCTGTCTTCTTCTGACTGTCACTCTGAATGTTTCGTGTTCATTGATTCTCTGAAGGAGCTGGCGTGCAATTTCCGCCAGGGTTGCAAGATTGGACTTCACGCAGAATTCCAATGGCGTGAATCGAACTGCAAACCGGAATTGATACGGATTCTCAAGGGCAAACTCTCGTAGCCTATGTACAACATGGAAAGGGTCCAGAGATGTCCGACAAGTAATCAGTCCTGAAATCCTCGTCACCGTGATTATGAGGTTGGCATCCGCCAGCAGGTCACCAATGAAGTACTGAATCTCTGATTTTGCTGCTTGCTCGCGATCCTTAGGGCAACCAACAAGCAGGTTGAACTCTTTCAGCGAGATTCCCCTCACATGTCAGTAAATACGAACCTGCTCGTCCATACCCGTAGCGCATCGGAATCTACCTTGAGACTATCAGATATCATATCGATTGACAATGCGCCTTTCCTGTATATCTTGATATTCAACGGTTCTCCCTCACCCATCCCTTCCACACCGATGATAGTTGAATTGCCAGTGGCAGATGATGGCCCAGCATCTATGTACAAATCCACTTCGTTACCTAATTGATTCAATGCCTCTTTCACATCAAATGGGCTGGGTCCTTGGCTCCTGTTTGCACTGGTTCCGACAATCGGACTACCTATCCTTTGAGCAATTCCTCTTGGTATGACATGATTTGGCACCCGTATTGCAACCGAATTTCGATCTGCTGTGATATGGCCCGGCACATTGGGTCTTGGCGTGACAATGAGTGTTAGCTGCCCTGGCCAGAATATCCGTGCAATTATCCTCTCAAGGCTTCCAAAGTCATGGTATGTCTCACATTGTGGAAGGTCTGCAAAGAGGAGTGGTACTCCTAATTTGCGGTCCCGCCTCTTGACAGCAATGAGGCGATCCAAAGCCTCTGGTATTCTTGCATCACAGCCGAGGCCATAGCTGGTGTCTGTTGGATAGACGATTATACCGCCAGATCTGACAACTTCGGCAGCTCTCTCCATAGCTGCATCAGCGTTCTTCAGATCTTCCACAGTCATGATTTGAGCTGTCAACTGGCATCACATGTGCAACCCTGCAAACACACATATGGAACTTACGCTTCGTGTTGGTCAGCAGGAGGAATTGATATCCGCGGGGTGATTCTCGCAGCAGGAACAGGAAACCGTGCCCGTCCACTTACAAAATTCATCCCCAAGGCACTGCTGAATATCGCTGGAAAGACACTCTTGGGCAGGAATCTAGAAGAACTCTCTCGAGCTGGTATACGGGACATAACTGTCGCTATCGGGTACAAAGCAGCCATGATTGGGGGCTATCTCACTTCACATGGACCGATGATTCGCAGCGGATCCCGTGTCACAGCTGTCTCTGTGCCTGATTACAAAATTGGTCCTCTCCGAACAGCATTGACCGCCATTGAGAGCTTTGCGGATGACGAGTTTCTCATCACGCCAGTAGATGCTGTTGTCAGTAGCGATATTCTCTCTGACATGCTTAATCAGCATTCTAAGGCACCGACGAGCATGATACTGGCCGTTGACTTTACTGCAGAATCAGGAACTCCTGTCTATGTCAGCAACAATGGCTTGATTGTTGGCATTGGCGACTCAGTACCTGCCGGCCAGTTCTCTGTGGGACGTAGTGCGATGCTCTTGATTGCTGATAGGACAATTGAGGAGTACTGCAGGTGTGCCCTCATGAAAGGTGAAAGTCATTTAGTGCCAGTTCTTAATCAGATGATTCTTGATGGTGCCGAAGTTGTCTGTTCTGATGTGCAGACACAATGGTATGATATTGACACATTGTCTGATGTATTAACAACAAACAGCCTCCTACTCAGGATTGGAGATGTGCAGGACTTAGGCAGTGGCTTCTTTATTCCCCTTGGTGATTCAATGGTAACTGATGGTCGGCTGGCCGTGAAGGATTCGAATATAGTTGTAAGCGAAGATGTCACCCTTCAGGGTCCCGTTCTGCTCTCTCCTGGCAGTAGAATCGAAGAGAAATGTAGAATTGGTCCGGACGTCACCATTTGCTCCTCCGCGAGGATTTCGAATGGCTGTGAACTTATCGACACCATTGTGCATGACAGCTCTAGAGTCCCACCTAACAGTCGGATTGAAAACGCGATTGTCTATGGTCGTCAGATATACGAAGTGGAGTTGTAACTAATGCCTAGTAGGCTGAGAGTAAGAGGAATCTTCAAGGGCGCCGTCATGGTGATGGCACGACCCCTCGCTCGATTTAGAGTTCGTCCCGACACAATAACATACTTCACTCTCCTGCTTGCAGTCCTCGCTGCTCTCTCTCTCGGCCTCCTTCAATCCCAAATCCTGTATGGGATATTGGTCTTCTTCGTCGGTTTCTTTGATGGTGTTGATGGTGAAGTTGCCAGACTCAACCAGACAGCTACGAAAATGGGTGCATTAACCGACTCTGTTGTGGATAAGGTGGCCGAAGCGGTAGTCCTAGTCTGCATTGGAGTTGCCTATCCCACTACTGACCTGTTTGGAATGTCTGTTTCAATATGGGTGGCTCTCTGTGTCTTTGGATGGCTCATGACCAGTTATGTACGAGCTCGAGCGGAGAGCCTTGGAGTGATGGATCTTGATATTGGCCTTGGAGGTCGGTCAGAGAGACTTCTCACTCTTGTTGGTTTCTCAATCTTTGGGTTTCTTCTCTGGGGACTAGTTGTCGTGACAATCATGGGACTTGGGACAGGGGCATATCGATACTACTACTACAGGCAAGAACTGCTCAAGAAGTCACTGACTGCCTGAACGCTGAACCATCATGCTTAAGAGCCAAGCACTAGACGCCGCTATAGAGCCAGCAAGCGGGGTCCCAAACCAATGCCCAAGTTCAGAGCTGATCACTATCTCATTGCAGAATTCGACAGGATTTCGGATACTAGAAAAGTTGGAGAGCAGGTTCTCGAAGCACTCAAGGGTCTGCCAGAGTTCAAGGACCTTGCCATTGCTTCAAAGAAACTAGAGGGAAAGAGCTGGTCGGAAATATTGGGCCGAATTGATGTTCCCGCAGGATCCAGGGAATTCTGGGCGATGATAAAGAAGGAGTTCTCTGAGCGGGAACCCTATCATCTTTTCATTCGCTTTGATATGAATGCAGAGGGAGAGAATATTGAGGCTGCTCGTGCCAATGTACGAGCGTGGATTGAGAAGAATGTCGCACCCAGAATAAGGGCAAAGACCTCAGTCAAGACACTGAAAGTTCTTCAGGCCATCGAGATATTCATGCCCAAGCTCGAGTAGGATTTATTCATCAATGAAGTCGATGACATACAGGCTGTTTCCCACTGCTTGTACTATCTCGCACCTCTTGTTCCCGTCGATGTCTCCGATGGCTAGAATTGACTCTGTTGCCTTTTTTGATGTTCTTAGTGTTGTCTCTAAATTGATTCTCTTTTCGACAAGTGTCAGTAGTGCAATGTTGGAGTTGGCATGACTGATGACCATCTGACCTCGCATTGGCTCAAGATCCCAGAAGCGACCCATCTTGATCCCAGTGATAGTGTTAGGCGCTTTGATAGAGTCAATCCTCTCCATTGTCCCCTTCACAAGGCCAAACAGAGTAAGTGTCTTCGCGTCAGATACGGTCACTACCTCATCGTTCCCATCATCTGTGATGTCTCCGGAGGACAGGAGTTCAACGTCTCCTCCAACACTAGTTCTCGCTCTCTCGTGCAGTCTATCATCAGCATACTGATAGATATAGAAATACCCCGAATCGTCACCAAAGATGAAACGATTATAGGGCAACATCTTTGTTCGCAGAGGCTGTATCGAGAATACCGGCCGCTCAAGCACCTTGTGTGCTAGCTTGTCAAGAGCAACATCAAACCAACCATAGCATCGCATACTGCCATCGCTGGTAGCCACAACAACATCCACGCTCTCATTACCGAGAATGTTGAGAACTGACACAGATGTGGGAAGGCTGCCAAGAGGAGTTGAAGCCTTCACGCTGAGCTTATCGTCCAAATACACAACGACCCTGAGAGTGTTATCAAGCCCGCCCATGACAAAGTCAGCGACGCCATCACCGGTGACGTCACCGATAGCAATGGCTGCCAGAGGTGGCATGTCCGCTAGACTGCATTGCTCAGCAAGCGGGTTCTTCTCAGATCTGTCGAACTCGTAGACCCTTACATCCCCATTGAGCGTGGTCACAACAACGTTGCTCTTCCCTACTCCCTGCAGGTCCACCAGTTCGACGGAAGTGATTACCTCCTTGAAGGTAACCTTTGAAAAGACGTCGAACGTAGTCATGTAGGCGGTCCTCTTACAGTGATGGGTTGATTAGACACGTGAAGGACTCCGATACCATTTAAGAGTTATTGGACTGATAGGCCGTATCCGGAATTAATGTGTTTAAGAGCGAAGTATGAGACCTGATACTATGGATGGAGACGCGGAACCACCAAAACTGAACGAGGATGAATGGTTCTCCACGTCCGAGACCATCGCCAAGGAGCTTCAATCCTTTGCTGATGAGTTTGGCTCCTTTACACCCCATCATTTTGCTCAAGTCAACTTTCATCATCTTCGTAGGGAGGGTCTCACTAGGGCAACTCGTGATGAGTTGTGCGAGATCTCCATTCACATCAAGACCTGCCCCAAGTGTGAGCTCCTCTACGTTGCCAAGAATTGCCTACTTTGGTCCCGGCTGTACAAGATGGCGACCTGGGACATCGTAGAGAGAACGCCACCATGCATACGTTTGGCCTATGCGAAGAAGACAATCAAGACAGTCACGAACTACCTCGCAGCAGTAGGTCTTCTTGCGCCGCCATTTTACAAATTGCGGAGCGCTCCTTCCTGCAACTCTATGCGTCGCTGGGCGTATTGTCATCCTAATGAATACTGCAGAGCCATGAAGACCGATAACACCTTCGAGTATATTGCAGCTCGCGAACGTGTGAAGCTCTCGAGAACACATTTCTGATATTATTACTCTTGTCATGGCTTATATATCGGACATGTCTTCCCAGTCTTGGGTCGGACTGCATTGCAAAGTGATACAGATGTGAATGCCATCCAACTCATTCGCCTGACTGGTCTCAGGGAGAATGAGATTAACACAGCAAAGAAGGAGGGTGGTAAGAAATGGAGTAGAATAGACCAGTCTATACGGGAACATGAGCGTCTCATAGGAATGGGCGAGAAACATACACGACAAAAAGCCATCCAAGACCCTGTTCATGGAGCCATCATTCTAGATCCTTGGGAACTTGATGTAGTATCCTCTTGGGAAATGCTTAGGCTCCGCTATGTGATGCAGCTGGGACCAGCTCATATTGTCTATCCCGGAGCCACTCATACAAGATTTCAGCACTGCCTTGGCACGAATTTCCTTGCTCAAAAGTCCATTCGAGTTGTGAACTACTGTGAGGACCTTGAGGGCGGTTGTTTCAAACCGTTTTCGGACTTGCTTGATGACTATCAAAAGAGGCTCTTCAGGGCTGCGGCTCTGCTCCATGATGTCGGTCATCCTCCGACCTCTCATACAATCGAGTATGCTCTGAAATCTTGGGCCGGCCTTGATCATGTTGACCTTGGAGAATTCTTGATCCTTAACAGTGGTCTCACTGACACACTCAGACAAAACGGCATTGACCCGAGAGACATCATGAATATCATCAGACGGAAGACAAACGACCCTATACTGAACCTGCTAGCAGACTTTCTTGATCATCCCCTAGACATTGACAAGACCGACTATCTGATACGTGATGCGCACTTCAGTGGCGTGCAGCTAGGTGTCTTTCCTGCCGAACGAGTTCTACTCACCAACCGAGTGGTCATGGATAAAGACGGAAGATACGTTCGAGCCTTCATGTTGAAGGCAATCTCTTCTCTCGAGGCTCTCATTCTTAGTCGCAATTGGATGTTCTCTGATCTCTATCTCCACCATGCTGTGAAACTTGCAGAGGCACTGACTTCAAAGGCGACGTACTTCAGAATGGAAGAGGAGGGTCTCTCAAAGAACGAGTGTATTGGTCTATTCACCAGAATGAATGATGGAGACCTGTATCGCTGGCTCTCTGAATCTGATATCGCCTTTGTGAGAGAATATGCAGCGCGGATTCGCTATAGGCGGCTGTTCAAAGTTGCTCTCTCTAAGTCTCTCGCGTCATTTGAGCCAAGTGCAAGAAAGGAGCTTCTCTCGATGCTTACCCGAATCCAAACCCTGATTGAAGCAGAGAATGAGCTCTCTGAGGAACTTGGCAGTGTAGTGATTGATGTTGTAGTGCCTGACTTGGGGGCGAAGAGCCTCAGCAAGATACCGCTACTTGTGGGAGGCGAACATGGGTTTGATATTGTGAGCCTTGATGAAACAGGTGAGGGTTACCCTCTTCTGCAGACCCTCAGACAACAGACACGTACAATCCCCTCAGTACGTGTATACTCGGACCCCCGCATTGCAGGCATCGTACAGAAGAAGTTTGAGAGAATGTTTCCTATGGCCGACACGCCCCTCCATAGGGATGATGAACATGACTTCCTTGAGTACTAGAGCAGATATCTGATGTTGTCTAGGACTCTATCAAAACCATACTCCATCTGGATAATTCCATAGATGGCCTCTACCAAAGTTCCCTTGTCGTGCTCTATTTCTTCCCTGCTAGGAACCTCTGAATCAAGATGAATACGATGTTCATAGAGCCCCCATCGATCACAGAGCGCTGCCATGTTTTCATTACTGACAATCTCGGACTTCTCCTTAGTCAGATGACCCACATCACTCGGTTCAGGTCGCCACAGCTGATATAGAACTCCCATTGCTATTGCAGCATCCCCAAGTAGCGCCATGACCATAGCTATCTCACCTAATGCTATCAGCTCCGCGAGGCCATGGTTGCCCAGGGGGTTTTCATTCTCACTCTTGTAGTGTGCTTCAAGCTCCAGAAACAAGTTCTTTGTGCTTGGCTGAAACATTGCCACTTGAAGAAGCTCTAGATTTGTGATTCTTAGACCTAGTATTGTTTCCAACTTGGGAGCAAGGTTGTGATTGACATATTCTATGCCTTCCTTCATCTGTTCAATCTGCTCTTTCCACCGACGAGTCTTGGCCAAGAGTCGCAATTTATTCGAGGGGGTTCTATTCCTAGTTTGTTCTATTGCCTCTAGCAGGATGTCAAGCTTGACTACTATGTCAACGGGTTTCCAGCCGAGTCTTATCATTTTGAACGAATCACAATCCTCAGTAGTAGCTTATCTCAGCATTGGTCCTATCATACCTAGTCACATGAAAGGCAGTGATTGAGTACTCTGCCGCGATCTTTGCCAACGCCAGAGCAATCAATGAAGGTCCAAGGGTCAAGTCGATGACGATGTCATGGACGAGGATATTATCGATTATTCCTGTTTCCATGAAATCAAAGGTGCCCTGAAGATGTCCATACTCATTCTCATCGTCAGTTCCAATCACCTCATCCGGCACCTCAATCCATTCTGTAGTCCATCGTCTGAATGCATCATCAGGAATGAATCTGTCAACAATCCTTGACACACCACGTGTCCAATGTCTAGCCTCAACAAAGACCAGCAGTTTCTTTGGATTGAAATACGGATTGTTCGTCAGCCACTGTACAAAGGGCCTCTGATCCTCCGGCCTGTTCAATGATGTGACGTACAGTAATGGTTTAGTAATCCCCAGAGCTCTACGTACTGGATGGATTGCCTTCGGTTCTAGTTCAAAGAGGCGGTACTGAGATTGCTTCCAACTGACAATGATGCCAAGATTTTCGAGGCGGGATGTGTTGTGATAGAGTTTGGGACTCGTCACATCCACTTTCTCAATCTCCTTCTTGCTTGCTCCCTCCAGCATCATCTGAGCCTTGATATCTGTCGCAATCTTCTCTCTCAGTTCTGCCCCAGTCTTCAGTCCCCCCTCAAGCTGGTCCAAGATGATTCGTCGTGCTCTGACCGTTTCAATCTCTTCTCTAATGATGTCTTCGAGAGGTTTTCTGAGCATCTTCCGTCACCTTATGCGGATATATTATCTAGTAATCTTGTGTACTAACCTATTATACTTATCGAATGTATTGTGGTCTACTGCCCGAAAAACGGTCAGAAACGGCTCCTTAATATATATTGGTAAGATACTTTTCGAATTGATTGATAGCTATCAGACGAACCCTTAAATAGATACTACCGAAACGATGTCGTAGCAAGGAGCTTACTAAGTTCCGAACTGGCAAATCTGAATTATTGGATTTACCCAAAACAAAATAACATGAGGACCGAAAAATGGCTGAAGACGAGTTTCTTGGCGCCAAGCCGATTGTCATTGACAACGGCACTGGATTGAGCAAGAACGGATACGCCGGCGAAGATCAGCCACGAAGTGTCTGGCCGACTCTGATTGGTTATCCAAGATATGAGTCAATCATGACCGATGTTGATCACTACACACGTGACTACTACATTGGCGAAGAGGCTATCAACCTGCGTGGTGTCCTGCGTCTGGTTTACCCGATCTCTCATGGAATTGTAGAAGACTGGGATGCCATCGAGAAGATATGGAGCTACACGTTCTATAACGACTTGAAGGTAGACCCAAGTGAGAACCCGGTGCTCCTCACTGAGGCACCATTCAACCCCAGAGAGAACAGAGAGCGTATGGCATCCGTCATGTTTGACAACTTCGGAGTGCCCGCAGTGTACGTTGCCACACAGGCAGTACTCTCACTGTACGCATCTGGCCGAACAACTGGTCTGGTCATCGACTCTGGTGACGGTGTGACCCACATAGTACCTATCTATGAGGGCTTCTCAATCAATCACGCCATCCGCAGAATCGACCTGGCTGGAAGAGACATCACTGAGTACCTGCGTAGGCTGCTCAGACAGAGGGGATACTCCTTTGTCAGCGGCGCAGAGAAAGAGATTGTCAGAGACATCAAAGAGAAGCTATGTTATGTAGCTCTTGATCCCGAGAGGGAACGAATAGTCGCTGACAAGGCCGGTGTCGACAAGCCCTACATGCTCCCTGACGGTGAGGTCATCACTGTGGGTGCTGAGAGGTTCCAGGCTCCTGAGTTGTTCTTCAACCCAAGTGCTATTGGTCTTGACACAATACCCCTCGACGAGCACATTGTCGAGTCAATCAAGGCATGTGATGTCGACTTGCGACGTGACCTGTACGCCAACATTGTACTATCAGGCGGTTCAACCATGTTCCCAGGACTCAAGGAGAGACTCCACAAGGAGATCACCGAACTAGTCCCAGAGAACATCGAGGTCCGAATCATTGCTCCACCCGAGAGACAGTACTCTGTCTGGATTGGTGGTAGTATTCTCGGCTCACTGAAGACATTCCAGAAGATGTGGGTGTC
>CAYHAA010000013.1:0-90680 GCA_964354495.1 uncultured archaeon
AACGTCCCATATGTACCGCTGTACCTGTCAGACGACACACATGCGATGAGGAAAGAATGGGTCAACTTTACGACTCCAGCAGGAGGGCCCTTCACATCTTTCAACATTCGAAGCATGGTCTTCATGTACGATGAAGAGTTTGGTCAGACCACCACAACAACAGGAGGTGTTGACATGCTCCTTCTGGTGGGTGTCGGTGCGGGAGCTCTAATCGTGGGTGTCATCATCACATACCTCTTCACGCGGCGTAAGTAGTTCAAACACAATTGGGGGACCATGTTGGTCCCTCTTCTCTCTTTTTCAGAATCAAGTCCGGACCAGTGAATCTTACTTATTCCGATACCCTTTAAGGCGGGGAGGCTTATCGAAACAGGATATTGACAGTCAGGGGTTAGGATGATTGTCGACAAGAACACACACAAGCACCTGGAGATACATCGGGAAGAGACTAGTTCAGACTTTGATCATTTGGTTCATCATCATCACATTGAACTTCATCATTTTCAGAGTGATGCCGGGGGACCCGAGACAAGCTCTTCTCCATGAAGGATTGTCACCAGAACTGCGCATCGCTCTAGCTGAAAGATTTGGCCTTGACAGACCGTTGCTAGAGCAATACTGGCTCTATCTCGTTAATCTGTTTCGCGGAGATCTTGGCTATTCCTTCTCTCATTTCAATGAGCCGGTAATGCAGACGATTTTCGGCTATAGATTCATGAATACGGTCATACTCATGGGTACGTCTATTGTAATCTCAACAATCATTGGAATGGTCATTGGCGTTGTGGCCGCTGCTAAGCGTGATTCCCTTGTCGACACTGGCTCGACAGTTGTTTTCCTGGTAGCGTATGCTCTCCCGGTATTCTGGATTGGAATCCTGATCTTGTACTACTTTGGCTATACATGGAACATCTTACCGCTTTCCGGAACCATCACGGACGGAGTCGTCCATACCAACATATTCTCCTACATGGCAGACTATCTCAGGCATATGACCGGCCCTCTGATTGTCCTTACACTCTCGTTCATCGGCGGATTCTATCTCATAATGCGCGATACGGTGCTCGATGTTTTCACTCAAGACTACATACTCGCCGCTAGAGCAAAGGGACTCAAGGAGAGAACTATCCTGTTCAGACATGCCATGAGAAATGCCATGCTTCCTATGGTCAGTGTCATTGCGGTGGAGCTGCCCTATCTCATAAGCGGTGCAATGATGACAGAATTTGTATTCAGCTGGAGTGGACTGGGATTACTCACCTACAACTCTGTTCTGTCTGTGGACTATCCTGTTTTGCAAGGCATCTTTCTCTTCCTCGCAACTATCACAGTCTTCTCGAATTTGGCAGCTGATATTATCTATCTGTACTTGGACCCCAGAATCAGATACTAGAAGGAGAAAAGAACATGACTGTTGGCGTCCAAAATCCCGAACCCATTGAAACGAAGAACTCAGTGAGAATGCAATCGAGGAGGAATCCACTGCATGTAAGAATTGTCTCCATTGGCGCTTTCCTATTGTTGGCAATTACCTTCTTTGTCATTCTGGACCTATTTGTGAATGTACTTGTAGACGGACTTGCTTATGCCAACGCTGGGTTTGATCAAGCTACAAGCTCCCTGATTTCGCTCACGATTCGTCTTGCTTCGCTGATAGCGCTTCTTGTATCCTTCGTTGCTAGTGCTCTTGGACGCAAGTTGTACATGCATCGCGTCGGCAGAATAATGCTAAAACTCCTGATGGCTGGTATTTGTTTGCTAGTGCTCTTCGCTTTCAATATCGGAGGGGGCTTGCTTCTCATATTCGGCCTATTCCTCTGGACTCCCAAGATTACTGTCAATTGGTCCCGTCGCAACCTCACGGTTTACCGGGCATGTATTGTCGGAAGCATTAGTATCATCATGCTTGCAGAGTTGATGTTGACATCAGCAACTATTGGGGTGACATTGCTTCCTCGGTTTCTGAATCTGTCACTTGGTCAGATTGCAGCATCTGCTGGTCAGGCATGGATGTCGATAATCCCGCTCTTCCTCGTGTTTCCGCTCTATCTTCTCCTGCCCAGACTTGTTTTCGAGCTGTGGAACTACAGGCCGAGAATCGAATCATTCTGGATAGAGTTTCTACATCAGCCGCTTGGTATGGTGGGCATAATCATTATAGGAACAATTGTCGCGATCTCGTTACTGGCTCCTGTTCTTGCACCATACCATTGGAGCCAAGGTTCGCTCGAAATCGAGGATTTGCTTCAACCCCCAAGCCCAGAGCACCCTCTTGGTACCAATCAGCGTGGAGAAGACATCTACAGCAGGCTGCTTTATGCTGGTCAAATATCCCTTCTTGTTGGATTCACAGCCAGCATCGTGGCTGTACTCATGGGAACAACTGTCGGACTAATCTCAGGTTACTCTGGCGGTTTGATCGACTCAGTCTTGATGAGAATCACAGATGTGTTCCTGTGTCTGCCAACGCTACCTTTGATGCTGATATTTCTCGTCCTCTTTGGCCAAGGCTTACAGAATGTCATATTCGTTATAGCAATACTAGGCTGGACGGGAACGGCAAGAATGGTGAGAAGCGAAGCACTCTCTCTAAGAGAGCGTCCTCTGACAGAGGCGGCACATGCACTTGGTGCTAGTGATGCATACATCATCTTGCATCATGTCATGCCGAATACGCTCCCTCTCATCCTTGCCAACATGATTCTGGGCGTAGTGAATGCCATCCTCAATGAGGCAGGAATTGCATTTCTCGGATTCGTTGATATTCACGGCCAGCCCAGCTGGGGAATTATCTTGCACTGGGCATGGAAGAATGCAGCACTCCTCGCGAATCGATGGTGGTGGTTCATTCCGCCGGGTCTCCTAATCATGCTCACAACTTTGGGCTTCGTGTTCATTAGCCACGCAACAGACAAGGTCATCAACCCTCGGCTCAGAAAAAGGAGGCAATAGGAACATGGCTGTTCTAGAAGTCAACGATTTGGCTACCTACTACCAACTTGGAAAAGAAGTGGTCAAGGCAGTTGATGGAGTGACGTTCAATATTGACAGCAAAAGAACACTTGGTCTAGCAGGAGAATCAGGATGCGGGAAAACAACGACAGCCTATAGCATTCTGAGAATCCTCCCAGAAAATGGAAGTATTGTCCGAGGCAGTATCAAACTTGGAGGCCAAGAGCTGACGAAGCTAACTGACGAAGAAATGAGGGCAGTACGGTGGAAGAAGGCGTCAATTGTATTTCAATACGCAATGAATGCCTTTAACCCGGTTCTCCGCATAGGACGTCAGATTGTGGAGGTAATCCGAGAGAAGGACGAAGTAAGTGAAGAAGAGGCGATCATGACCGTATCTACTCTGTTCGATGAAGTTGGAATCAAGCCAGAGCGCCAAAGTGATTATCCGCACGAGTTCTCAGGGGGAATGCTACAAAGAGCCATCATTGCTCAGGCTCTCGCATGTGATCCACAGCTTATCATTGCTGATGAGCCCGTTACTGCTTTAGATGTCATAGTTCAGAACAAGATACTGGACTTGCTTCGAAAGCTCCAAGAGAAATACAGTCTGGGAGTCCTGTTCATTACTCATGATTTGTCTGTGGTTGCCGAGAACTGCCATGATGTCGGAATCATGTACGCTGGCAACCTCGTCGAATTGGGACGCGCTGAGGAAGTGTTCAAGGGAAGTCTCCACCCATACACCTTCAAACTCATTGGTGCTTTCCCTAGTATCGTCGGCCCAAAGAAGCGTCTCCACTTCATACCTGGTAATCCACCGAATTTCCTCAACTTGCCACAAGGATGCCGTTTCAACCCTCGATGCCCCTTCGCTCAGGATATTTGCAGAAGTGAACTTCCAGAACTTCGGGAAATCAATGATGGACACTTTGCAAAGTGTCACTTCGCTGGAGAGCTTGACTTCACGGAGGAAGGATAGACATGACAGACAACATTCTTGAAGTCCGCGAATTGCAGAAATGGTTCTCGGTGCGCTCAGGCTTGTTTTCATTCAGGAAAGAACAGAAATACGTGAAGGCAGTGGATAATGTAAGCTTCGATGTTGAAAGAGGAGGCTCAATCGCAATCGCTGGCGAATCAGGTTGCGGGAAGACAACCTTAGCAAGAACCATTCTGAGACTTGTCGAACCCACAGGAGGGAATGCCTATTTCGAGGGAGAGAATATCTTCAAGATGAACAGGGCTGAGCTATCCCGATTTCGACTTAAGATGCAGCTCATTTTTCAAAATCCTTTCGAGGTTCTTGATCCAAGACACAAAATAGAGGACCTCGTCAGCGAAGGCCTTGTCATCCACCACGTAGAGGAAAGCGAGGAAACACTACATGATAGAGTAATTCGAGCCCTTGAAGACGTGAGACTCGTTCCGGCAGAGGACTTTGCTCGGAGATATCCACATGAATTGTCTGGCGGGCAACTACAGCGAGTAGCCGTAGCGAGAACGTTGATTCTTGAGCCAAAGCTGATCATAGCTGATGAGCCCACCTCGATGCTGGACGCGAGCATTAGAACGGAAGTCATGAACCTCATGACTGACCTGCAAAAAGAAAGAGGCTTGACATACATATTCATAACGCACGACTTAGCCCAGGCCAGGTATATCGGGGACTACCTGATTGTGATGTACCTTGGTCGCATCGCAGAGATGGGGCCAATAGAGGAAGTGATTCAGAATCCGCAACATCCGTATTCGAAGGCACTAGTCTCGAACATTCCAATTCCTGATCCGACCATCAAGAGAGAACGGATTATGCTGCCCGGAGAAACCCCGACTCCAATCGATCTACCTCCCGGCTGTCGCTTCAAGCCCAGATGTCAGGAGTTTGGAACGCAGTGTAAGGATGATGAACCTCAACTAGTGGAGGTGTCTGAGAAGCACTTTGTAGCCTGTTGGAACTAATGTAAAACTCTGGAGGGCACCCAAGTACTGGGATGTCCTCCAGATATTTGGCTTCATAGCAAAAGATTCACTAGAGGTCTACTGGTCGGCAGAGGTAGTCTTTATTGGTAGCTGCTCGCCCGCAGACTTCACAGATGTACTTTGGATTCTTTACTCGTTCTCGCATCTTTGCTACATTATTGTGCTTTGCAAACTCACACATGTGTTCTTTATGTTCACTCAACTCTGATACCTCCATGAGTGTCCTAAGGAGGATTGAGGTCTTTAATAAGGATTAGGACTTGCTCAAGCATCATAGACTCTACGTCTGTGTTTCTGACTGCTCTTAGAAGAAGTAGAAGCGCGGACACGCAACGGATAGAATCAGCCCGATAGATAAAAACGTTCTATGAGCAAAGATATATCAAAGAGCAGTTTCTCAATTCTACGCAGTCACACAGGAGAGTTGGCTTAATTATGACAGTTCGTGTAGCAATCAATGGGTTTGGAAGGATAGGTCGCGGTTTTCTTCGCGCGGTCCTAACGAAGAAAGGGTTCGACATTGTGGCAACAAATGATCTCACTACTGAATCAACCCTTGCTCACTTGATGAAATATGATACAGTGATGGGGCGTTTCGACGGTACCGTTGAGGCAGGTAAGGGTTCAATCACAGTCAATGGTGATGAAATCAAGGTACTCTCTGAGAAAGACCCCGCGAAGCTTCCATGGAAGGAACTCGGTATTGACATTGTCATTGAGTCGACCGGGCTCTTCACCAAACGGGAAGATGCTGAGAAGCACATTACGGCGGGTGCAAGGAAGGTCATTGTGAGTGCACCCGGCAAGGGAGAGATGCTTACAATCGTGCCAGGAGTCAACGAGCATGACTATGATCCTGCAAAACACAACGTTATATCCAATGCATCCTGCACAACCAACTGTTTGGCTCCAATGGTCAAGGTCGTCGATGAGGCCTTCGGGATCGTGCAAGGTTTCATGACCACAATCCACGCAGTGACGAATGACCAGGTCATGTTGGATGGGCCTCATAAAGATCTTAGAAGAGCAAGAGCTGCCTGCTGGAATATAGTTCCGACTAGCACCGGAGCTGCAAAAGCGATTGGTCTTGTCTATCCTAAGGCTGCAGGAAAGCTCAACGGAATAGCTCTCCGGGTTCCTGTGATGGATGCATCCATCGTTGATTTGAACGTCGTTGTGGAGAAACCTGTGGACATTGATACTGTCAATGGTGCGTTCAAGAAGGCATCGAAGCAGGGCAGTCTTGCTCCATACTTGGCTTATGTCGACGAACCACTCGTTTCGTCAGACTTCATCAATGACCCTCATTCATGTTCATTCGACTCGTTGCTCACGATGACTCAGGGCAACATGATTAAGGTTCTCGGATGGTATGATAACGAAGCGGGCTACAGTCACCGACTTGCCGATCTTGCCTATGTGATTGGCAAGAAGATGTAGAACACAGTGAAAAGGACCCCTCGAGAGAAGAGGGGTCATCTCTTGTTGTTCTCCACAGAGAGTAGTGGGATGATTTGTCTCATGGAACCAATCAGCAGTATCGACAGTTCAAGCAACCAGCTCTACTTCAGGGGACTGAATGCTGTCAGACTGGCGAGAGAGCAGGACTACGAGTCGGCTTTATTTCTTCTGGTCCATGGGCAACTTCCAACAGGTAGGCAACACCATTCAATAGGACAACGACTAGTCAAGCTGAGAGATCTCTACAAGCCGAAGATGGATTCGATTGAGAGTCTGGTGAAAGCACTCCAGTCAATACTTGATGAGTATCACCTTCCACTAGAGGACCTACTTCTTGCGTTTGTGGCACTTGCCCCTCTCGCTCTCAGCAATCAATTGGCTGCATCGAGAAGCAGGAGAATGAATAACCAGAATGAAGACTTGGGACATGCTGCAAATCTGCTATGGATGACGAGCGGCGAAATACCATTAGAGGAAGAAATCAAGGAGTTCGACACATGCTTGATTCTCCACATGGATGATCCTGACAATCCCTCACTCAAAGCCCTTCACGCGTCCCTTCAGTCAGGAGCTTCTGTTCCCAGTGCGCTTGAATCAGCACTTGCAGAGCATGTCAAGCCAAGCCATCACGGAGCAGGTCTGGAGGTGATGAGAATGATTTCTGCTATTGGCAATAAGGACAACACTTCTGAGTATCTGAGAAAGCGATTGAACTCAGGTCAGAAGATACCCGGCCTTGGTCATAGAATATACCGGGAAATTGACCCGCGCGCTGTTGTGCTTCGTGAGATTTCAGGCCAAAGAACTAGGGGAACCGGGGAGGAGGAGCTCTTCAGAATAGCTGAAGAAGTGGCAGAACGAGGTAGCTCTCTTCTTCATGAGCACAAAGGAATCAAGGCGTATCCCAATGTTGACCTGTACAATGCGTTGACCTACCACACTTTCGGGTTTCCGCCAGAATTGAACACCGAGCTATTCGCAGTATCAAGGGCTGCTGGTTGGATGGCACACGTCCTGGAATGGCAGCAACACTCGTAGTCAATGTCAGCAGCACTTTATGTCCAAGACATAGAAGACATATGAGTGAAGGTTATCTTGTGATACCTCCTATCAATTGTACGATACCATATTCAATGAATGGATGCGTCAAGGGTGCGACTCCTTGATTTGATCAATTCAGTAGGAAGTGACAATCGTTGAGAAAGGGATCTTTGGGACTTGGAATAGGGATGTTGGTGATAGGGGGTTGCTTCTTCGTCATGTCGATGCTCATGATAACCAACATCACACTCCCCTTCGATTGGATCATGTGGGCCATCTGCCTCACGATTGGTATTGCCCTTGTTTCTCTAGGTCCTGGCATTATAGCATGGGCCTTTGTCAGCAAGCATCAAGCAACCTACGAGGTGGGGCAATGGCAGGTCATCCAGCTCCCAAGAACATGCCCCGAATGCAAGCAGGCTTTAGAGATTCATAGCTTGGAATGGATTGGGCATGAGGAAGCTCGATGCCCGTTTTGTTCGAGTCAAATCCAAATCCGGAAGAGCATTGTCTAGTCACTTCAGAGCTGCCAATCCTTGATTGAATCAATTACCGACAGGCGTTCTGAATCACTTAGCCTGTGAATAGGAGGGCGGCAGAGTCCACCAACAAGTCCAACGTGGTCCATCGCAGCCTTCACAACTGGAACATTATTCGCGGCACCATGTTCTTCGCGCAAGAACTCGAGATCGCTTGTCTTCTCTTGTATGGCCATTGCTGTTTGGTAGTCACCCTTGCTCAGGGCAACATGCATTTGCTTCGTCATCTTAGGCGCAAAATTCCCGAGACCACTTGTGAACGCTTTCGCACCTGCCAACCAGAAGAATGGGGCAAAACGTTCAGCTGTACCGCACGACCAGACTACCTTGTGTCCCAGTTTTTGAACTGATTGAGAGAAGTCCACAATGCGGCCGAACGCATACTTCACACCTACAAGATTCTCATATTCAAACAGCTTTGCCAATACAGCATCTGAGAGAAGCGGCCCTTTCTTGTAGAGGACGACATTCATCTTCCCAGAGGCATCAAGGAGAGCTCTATAGTAGGCGAGTACTCCTTCCTCTGATGCGAACACGTGTTGAGGATACATGACCATGACAGCAGGGATCCCGAGGTCTCTTGCATTCCCTATCTGTGAGATAGCAGTCTTGGTTGAATGACCAATACCGGACATCACAGCAATCCGGTCCCCTGAGGCCTCGACTGCGGACCTCAAGACCTCAAACCACTCAAGCTCTGAGAGTGAATAGAACTCTCCTGTATTGCCGTTGGGAATTATCATCGGCACTCCATGCTTGACCAGGAATTCGATGTTACTAGAGACTCCATCCACATCGACCTGCGACAGGTCTTTACTGAATGGAGTAACAGTAGTCACTGAGAATCCACTCAGGGCTTTCTTGAATTTCTGAGAGTCCATGCTGTCACCTCGTTCGTAGCAACTGCTACAAGTCTGACACATATATGCAACGTTTGAGGCCAGGTCCTAGGGAAACCTCATAGCAAGTTGTTCCATTTTCTCATCTGACGCGTCAAAATCAACCACGAATTCTTTGAAGACGCCACTGCATGGATTGCCAGGAGTGACACTGATTCTGAATTCCATATCCCTCGACGCAAGTCCGGAAACCTCGGCAATGTAACTATACACTGTTTCTCCTAGATAGGGATTCGATACTTTGCCGGTTTTTCGATGTCTGCATATAGAATCGAATCCTCTGCCTGAAGCGTGAGTCCCCATGAGCTTGACAATGTCCATCGTTGAAGCTGCGTCTCTCAGAAGTTGGGCCGCCTGCTGCCTACGACCTTGACTGCTGGCGAGAGGACCTCCTGCTTCACGTTCCTCAGCTGAAGCCTTCTTGAGTATCTCAGCAGTCGGCAGCACTAAATGATGATTGGTTCTTGTAATCATTGAATTGTCCCGCTCAAGGACGCACACGCCATCACCAATCTCAATCGCACCAACGCCTTGCGGCGATGCAAGAATGAAATTGCACCATTGATACCTTGAGCCGCTATTCAAGTCATCACTAACAAGATCATATGCCTCCTCAATGGTCTTGCATTCACGAAGGACACGTTCAAGGAGTGTATCATAGGGCGGATCATGAGTGACAAGTACAGTAGTATTGCAGGCAGAGAAACCCCACCTATTCATACCGAAGGATGCACCACAAGGTTTCGCATTGCTCACATCGACACCACTGACAAGAAGAACATCTCTCTCAAACACTATGCTGTCACTGAAGTCGGTCCAAATCAGGTCTCGATTCTTTGCTACTATGTATCTATTCCCGACTATCTTTGCTAACGCAGTACATCCGTCTGGCATGGCTGAATGCATTCATCCTATTCATTTCAATATTGCTTAGCTCTACTCAGGAGCAGGCCGTCCAGCAGAGGTCTGAGGTTCGAAGTCTGAAACAAGCTCTTTTCGCCTCCTAGACCTCTGTATTCCGAGAAGCAGTACTGCTATTAGAAGAGCAATGATATTCAATGCCATATTGAGGAATGAAATGGGCTGCACACTTAGAAATACGTACTCCGCAAATAGACCCCCGATGAGTGGACCAATCCATCCTCCTGCGTTCTGAGCACCATATATGAGAGACATTGCACGGCCGCGTTCATCTTCTCCTGAGATACGAGCGGCGAGAGCAGCAGTCGCAGTTGCAGAAAGCGGATAGATTGGTAGCGCCCACAACAACGCGGCTGCGACAGGGTCCTTGACAATGCCAAAGAAGAAAGCGAATGCGACATAGGACGTATACGCTAGTATTAGTGCCTTGTAGGGTCCGCCCCTATCGACGAACTTCCCCACCTGTCCAGTAATGAGAACGCCCATTAGAGACGTGGCTGCGTTCGCATAACCTACGTACGCTGTACTGCCGCCTAGCTCATCAACAATCATGATTGCGATAAAGGCAGAAACAGCGTTCATCCCAATCTGACTGAAAGCCGCCGCTGCAGCAAGCCAGCCCATTCCTTCCCTTCTCAAAAGATCTTGATAGCCTCTTTTGATGGATTTATCAACCTCATTAAAGGCGATATCATGGATTAATGCTGCGCAGCTTAGTATCGCCCCCAATGACAAAACCGCAGCAAAGATGAAGAGTATTCTCATCCCAACGTAGTCATACAGCGCTCCACTGATGAATGAACCACAGAACCATCCAGCAGACTGTGCTGCAACGAAATAACCAAGACGTTCACCCTTGTTGGTGGCGTTGGTTGTCAGATGGGCCTGTCCCATTGGCAAGGCCGCTGAAGAGAACATTGCTCCTACTGCTGCAACAAACAGGTACTGAAAGATGTCAGCGACAAAAGCATAGAAGAGGAATGTAGTGGCATAACCCGCAAAACCGATGACCATGAACATCTTTCTCTTCTTCCATCTGTCGGACAGCGAACCCCAGACATTCGTCATAATCATGGTCACAATGGCTGGACACGCAAAGGCTAGCGATTGTTCGAGGAACGAAGAAGAACTTAGTTCATGTTTGACAAAGTATGTCACATATTGCCAGCTTATCGCTTGCGCTGTAGTTTGTAATGCATACGCAATGTAGACTGATGCGATAGACCGGTTCAGGAATGCCATAGAATGAAAGCCTCGATTATTGAGGCCAAACACCAAAACGAATCCTTATGGATGTGACGGAGCAGGAAACCCAACGGGCTTCAATACCGTATTGAGAGGCAGATGCGCGTGTAGGATGGTATATGTATCCTGAGCTATTTGCCTTTGGCGAACGCATATGATGGAATCGGGAGAGTTGCCAGCTGTCGATGCAACAGGTGGCGAACTCGAACTGGATAGCGAGAATAAGAGGCCATACTACTTCCAGCTAGATGTGTTGAAGGCCATTGCCATCGTCTTGGTAGTCATGGACCACAGCTTGACTTGGGAGGTCAAGGCATCAATTGGCAGCCTCTTCTGGGAGAGACTCTCCATTCCGTTCTTCCTGATGGTCATGGGTTTCAATATGGCGATCTCATTCAAATACATCGGAAGCACAAGTCTTAGAGAATTCTACAGCTGTGCATATCTCAAGCGCAAGATTGTACGATATGTTCTCCCTTTCGCTATTCTCTACATGGGCTCTATACTCCTTGGGCTGTACTTCGGACATCTAAGCTTCAATGAGTATACCTTACTGGGTTCTCTTCCTTTCTGGGGACCTGGAGACTGGTTCATTCCACTTCTCTTTGGGTCTATCGTTGTGTTTCCACTTGTCTGTTGGGCATTCAAAAAGCAGCCAATCCTTACAATGCTGCTGTGCTTCATGAGCGAAATCATCCTTCAACTAGTCATGTACATCTGGTTCCCGTATCCCAATGAAACTGCATTGGAAGGATTCATAGTATCAGCCATACGTTTGAATATCCTATTCTACTTGCCAGCTGTAGCTCTCGGGCTTTGGTTCTCCGAAGGTCACAACCTATTCGAGAGACACAACTGGTTCCTTGCTGTATATGCAGCAGTCTGTTTCATCTTCATGATAGACTATACTACACACATCGTAAGATCTATCGGAAGCGATGTCGGTTACGCCTTTACGTTGATTGACAATATCTTCAGAGGAGACTACACCCTCCTCTTCTATGGATGGGCCGCCGTTCTCATGCTAGTAACTCTGTCAGTGCTCCCTCAGACTGCAAAAGGGGGTACTCAGATATTCGTTCAAAAGATAGGGAGAGCCTCGTATCACATCCTTCTATTCCAGATTCTCTGGATGTCAATCGTCTACTGGTCAACCTCACACGAAGCGGTCTACTACCATGAGATTCCTCAATTCGCAACCATCCTGGGTTGGTCAACACCTCTCCTTTACATTTCCTTCTACCTGATGAATCTCCTAATATCGCTCACTGGTGGACTCGCGTGGTATGAGGCAGAGAGGCGAGCCAGCGCAAGAGGAAAACCTTGGTGGAAGCATGTCTGGTTCAGGAGGATATATTACCTGTTTGGCGCAGTCATGTCGTTGGTATTGATGGGGGCAGCTATTGAATTCATCAGCGACATCACCGGGCTGACTGAATGGAGTCAGACACATGGAGCAGACTTCATTCTGAATGAGATTACGGGACCCGGAATCATGCTCAGCTTGCTGGCTATTCTATTCTTCATTGGTTTCTGTATGGTGTTGATGTACAGAGCGTTCACCCTTCATGATGATAGCGAGATTCCAGTCTAAGCATAATCACACTGCGCTAGCCGTAGGGTATTTGAGTCCTGCCTCTATCGGGAATTCATGGCTGCCGAAGACAATGAGGTGGTTCTTCGAGTCGAGCGACTCAAGGCCTTCTACACATCCAGTAGGGGTCTTGTCAGAGCAGTGAACAACATCACATTTGAGATCCGCAGGGGAGAATCAGTGGGTCTCTTTGGCGAATCAGGCGCTGGCAAGACGACTGTTGCGCTTGCGATTCTTGGTCTCTTTGAGAATCTCTCTAGACACCGTGCATCGATAGCAGCCAACGAGGACAGCAAACGGCTCTGGGAGCTGAGGGACAGTGCGAGAAAGAGAGGATTTACTTCGGAGCAGATGGGACAGGAGCTTCCTGGCATTGAAGGGCACATCTGGTTCAGAGGAAGAGACCTTCTTACACTCAAAGAGAAAGACTATCGCCAAATCAGAGGAAACGAGATAACATATGTACCACAGGGCTCAACGAAATCGCTCAACCCCTACTCCAATATTGCAGAACAGACCGCAGAGAGCCTCTGGGCTCACGATATAGATAACAGATTGACTGAACATGTCGTGATGAAGAGAGTCCTTCAAGCCCTTGACCTCATCGAACTGGGGGACGTGGACCTTCGAAAGACAATGAAACCATCTCAGTTCAGCGTCGGAGAGGACCAGCGGGTTCTCATTGCTATGGCGCTCATTCCTAATCCAGTCCTCATGATAGCGGACGAACCGACAACTGCTGTGGATATGGCGATACAGCTGCGTATCCTTGAGGCTATACAGATTGTCAGGAGAGAGATGCATCTCTCAATGCTCATAATCAGCAACAATCAGGGAACAATCTCTCAGACCTGTGATAAGGTGGCGGTCATGACAGCTGGTCACATTATGGAATTCGGACCCGCAGCCACAGTCATGAATTCCCCGGGTCATCCATTCACCCGAGCATTCATCATGAGCAATCCGACAATGCAAGTCATTCGCAGGATCAAAGAGAAGAAACTGAGAATTCGTGGGATCCCAGGCAAGCCGCCGGACCTAGCAGAGCCAATCGCTGGGTGTCCATTCAAAGAGAGGTGCGAGTACGCTATGGATATCTGCAGAGAACTGAAGCCGGAATACAGAGAGGTTGAAGCAGGTCACTGGATAATGTGCCATCGATATGAGAAACTTCCGGCGTGGTAGCAATCTGACTCCTCCCTTCATGTGATGATTTATATCTCAAATCACGATAGGAAATTCAGTACGTTCACTATTGTGGGGAGCATTAATGGCTGAAATCGATGTGCCAAAATCACCGCCGCCTCCGAGGAGCGGAACAAGAGATGATAGTATAGGAACATTATGCAAACTGGCAGGTGGCTGTTGTTTAGCTTTTTTCGGATGCATGTTCGGGCTCGTCTTCCTTCTATTCTCACTGTCTCTTATAGCCTATGGCCTCGGGTGGCTCGCGATCTTAGCCTTACTCTGCATTGTGCTTGGTTGCTACTCTGCCAAGTACACATGGGATGGAATAAGGAAGGCTTCTGGATAGCACATTATGAACAATCATTCAGACGCGAATTACCAGAGGGTGACAGAATCCCAAGAATGTCATTCATTCTGACATTTGCCCCAGTTTCTCGTCATATAGTTTCTTCACAATCTCAATAACAGAATCGACTGCAGTGCTCCAGGTGTCTTCCTGAGAACTCAGCGGCGGAATTCCTCCGATCATATGCCGAATCTTGGAAATCTGTGCTGCATGATAGACGCCATGCTGGTATGTTCTCAGTATACACCACGCAACACTCGGACCACCCTCTGTGGTAGGCGGGACAATCCGAATCTGTCTTCCATCACACTCGCGAACCACACGCCTGATTCCGTCGGTGTTCGCCTTCAGCTTTGCCTCGATGTCGTCAAACGTCTCAATACTGAACTTTGGTCCAATATCGTGCTTCGCCCGATGGAACCAGTAGGTTTCGGCTCCCCCGATATGCCAAATGAGCGAGAGCATGTGGGGGAACTGCTTTTCATCAGAGATCTGTTTCAACAGAGTCTCCTGTGTCAATCCGTTAATAACACGGTATAGATGTGTACGCATGTTCAGATGAGCTTGAATCAGCTCTTCCCTCATCATATTTTCAGCCATGGTATTCACCGTTCAGAAACGCAGATATTAATCTTCACAGAGGCAAGAGTTAGGCAGTTGATTGGCCCGCGGGAGTACCGCCACGCACCTCTCCATTGCGCATCTGCCTACAGGCAGGAACTCAGTAATGCTCCTTTGACACGATTTATTAGCGCCATATTCATCGCCAGCCTTGATGCACAATGGCCAAGGGTGATCCGCTACTCACAGTTCAAAACCTGAGGGCTTATTATCCGTCAAAAAAGGGACTTGTCCGCGCTGTTGATGATGTATCATTCATTGTACGTGAGGGTGAGTGCGTTGGTCTCCTTGGAGAGAGTGGGTCAGGCAAGAGTAGCATGGCCCTCGCTATCTTGGGGCTTTTTGAGAAGGTCGCACGGTTTGCTGCAGGCGCATCAAATGACCCTCAACTAAAACAGGCTTTTGACCGAGGAACCTCTGGAGATAACGAGAAACCCGGTCTTAGGGGGAAGGTCGTTTTCAGAGATAGGGAATTGACAAGCTTGCCTCAAGAGGAACTCGTCAAAATCAGAGGAAAAGAACTGAGCCTGATACCTCAGGGTCTCGGACATGCTCTGAATCCTCAACATAGCATTGGGCACCAGACTGCAGAACCTATTGAAGTCCATGAGGATGAGGTGCGGCTTCTTGAGCTAAAGAGGAAAGTTCTCGAATACCTCGGTATCGTTCAATTGGCAGATGCGGGCCTTAGGTATGTGATGGACCCTGGTTGTTTTTCCGGGGGCGAGAGTCAACGCATTCTCATCGCCATGGCACTGATAGCGGGACCATACATGGTCATTGCGGACGAGCCAACCTCAGCTTTGGATGTGACCATGCAACGTCAGATCATGAATGTTCTCAGAATGATCAAGGAGGAGTTTGATGTATCCCTTCTCCTGATAAGCCATGACGCTGGTGTGATTGCTGAGTTGGCAGATCGAGTTGCTGTAATGTATGCAGGCAAGATAGTCGAATCAGGACCCGCGGTTCAGATGTTTCACAACCCTCAACATCCTTACACAATGGGCTTGATGACCTCATTTCCAACAATCGCTATGATGCAGATGAAAGCAGGGAAGAGACCAAGACTGCGAGGCATCCCGGGAGACCCTCCAGACCTCGCCAATATCCCGTCTGGTTGTCCTTTTCATCCGAGATGTAGGTATGTCATCGACATCTGTAGAGTAACAATCCCAGAAGATCGAGAGGTAGAACCGGATCACCACATACAGTGTCACCGCTGGGGCGAGATATCTGACGAATAAGGTGTGAGCGCCAAGAGGCGCCCACGTGAGCTAACCATTCCCAAGTCTTGACCCTCTGGGCCGTGATTCTCTCTCTAGAAATCACGCGAGACATCACATCAGTTGTGATTGGTTTCTCCCGGCTCGACAACCTTGTCCGTGTGCGGTTCTCATATATACGCCTTGCTTAAGAGCACCATTTGGGCAAAGATAAGCATACAAGTCATCATGAGGCTGAAAGAAGACTTTCACGCGGGTGCCTAATCTACTGCTTGCCCATCGTTAGAGCCATCACTGCCTTCTGAACGTGAAGCCGATTCTCTGCAACATCGTATACGATTGATTGTGGACCGTCACAGACCTCATCAGTCACCTCAGCATTTCGATCCACAGGACCGCAATGAGTGAAGAAAGCATTGTTTGTCTTGGCCATCCATTCCTTGGTTGTGACCCAGTCATCGTACTTGGCTGCAAGTTCAATCTCTTTCTTCTTGGCTTCAGCCTCTCCGCGCTTCGCCATATCATCATAGAAGTTGGATGTCATCCAATTTCGAGAGTATACAATGTTAGCACCCTTGTAACCCTCCTCCAGGTCATGAACAATCTCGAAATTGCTTCCAGAGGCAGCTGCATTCTCCTCGCACATCTTGATGACTTCAGGGTCAAGATCATATCCCTGAGGATATGCTAGCGTCACATCCATCCCGAGTCTTGAGTTGAGCAGAATGCTCTCTTGGACACTGCACCAAGAACGTACAAGAGCGCCCTTCCCCCAGACTTGGAGAATCTTCTTGCCTTTGAGTTTCTTACCAATATGCTGCCTATATCCCATGACATCAGCAAGACCCTGGAATGGATGGTACTTATCATGGGCCATGCTGACAATAGGTATGCTTGAGTGCTTGGCATACTCTCTGAGCAACTCCTCGCCCTGACCGTAGTAATCGATGGCAGTCTCCAGAATTCTGATACCGATTCCGACTGCATACCGACTCATTACTTGGGCTGCGTCTTCGACTGTTTCACCTGCTGATTTCGACGACTTCAGGCGCATCGATTTTGGTTCGAGAAACTGAGCGTGTCCCCCGAGCTCTGTTGCAGCGGCTTCGAAGGACTGCCTCGTTCTCACCGATGGGTTGTAAAAGAACATGAAGAATGTTCGCCTATCAAGGCAATTGTTCAATGGATGATCATATCGATTTGCCTTGAACTCAAACGCAAGGGACAGAGTTTTCTCTATCTCCTTGATACTCCAATCCTGCGTTGTAATTAAATCTCGTCCATAGAGGTCGCTCATTGTGCTCACCACTACAGTCGAGGTTGCATTTCGGTTTTAGGTCTATCGCATTATTCCTCAGCCTCTCTCTTTCGACAACACAGCCTTGCTCAATCGCCGCAGCGCACTTCTGGAATAGGGAATTGTGCGCAGAAGAAACGCTTTTCAAAGCATCAAGTTCCACCCATCCTTGCCATGAAGAACGCGTATCCTGCCAAGGCCTATGCAGAGGTAATCGAAAAACACAACATCGCCTTGCATTTGGCACCTGAACAGTCTGCGGCAATAGCTGAGGGGAGGGAAATCAGTCTATCAGAAACGCAGATTGAGAGAATCGTGGGTCAATTGACTGCTCAAGACGGGT
The DNA here is from genome assembly GCA_964354495.1 of uncultured archaeon. Lineage (GTDB taxonomy): Archaea > Asgardarchaeota > Thorarchaeia > Thorarchaeales > Thorarchaeaceae > SMTZ1-45. The sequence continues at coordinate 17,657 of CAYHAA010000013.1, forward strand.
TGGACTCATTTCTGAAAACGACCTGCGAAGCATTGTTACCATTCTCATCTTCACTTTTCGTAATCAATGACCGACTCTGGAAGATGATGGAGAGGAAAGCCTGGGATCCCAAGAGGATGCTGGCTATGACTACAATACCCCTGTGCACTTGGGACCATGACCGTGAAACAACACACAATCCAAAGGGAGCAAAAAGATGGCCTGTCAAGCCCAATAGTTTGCGCATCGATTTGGGAACCAAGCCTACGTTAGAGATTCAAGGAGAGGGAGGAGATTTCTCTGGATTCATTGAGCAGAGTCATTTGACAATGAGAAAGTGGGGAATTCCTGACACGAGAAGATTGCTGCCAAACTATATTTTCGAGTCTCTGCGAATTGAAGCGAAGTTGAATCGAGCAATCCTAGAAATCCACCCAAGCCCGAGAGAGGATCTCGATTATGACTTCTCCGAGCATGCAAGGGTCTTTTTTGAGCATGGTTTCTTGGTTCATGTTCCTGGAGAAGATGTCACCGTTCAGGTTGGCAAGAGGAAGCCAACACAAATGGCAGGAGATGTGTTGCTACTTGTCGGAAAACGTTTTGGTGGGGAGGATGGCGCGAACCTAGAACTTCTTGTGGATATCTGGCTGAAAGCTCTTGAAAGAAGAATGGCATCGGTGACATAGAAGATGTTCATGAATGGTGGGTTGTTGGTACTGGGACTCCTTTCGCTGGGCATAGCCCTCCATTGGTTTAGAAAGGTCCATCAGCTCAATCGCTTTCTTGCTCCCCTTGCAGAAAGCATAGGGGAACCGGACATCTCAGGCAAGACGAAATACACGAACTGCGGCTCTCATCAGTGGCTGATGAAAAATGTCATTCACGGAGATTACCTGAAGTCTGCGGAGGGTCTCAGAAACTTCATGATGAATCGAACTCTCACCGGTACTCTAGTATTGGGCATGATCCTCGGCCTCATCCCTGTGATTGCCGTATACCTCCTCTTTCAGAGCTACCAGCTCATTGGCACCTCGCTCATTCTAGTCGTTCTCTCCGTGTTCATTGTCCTAGGACCTGGCGACCTTGAGGTTTCAGAGCAATTGGTTCAGTGGCAAACTGAACAGGAATACAGTGCTCTGGACATGGGTGACCTTGCCTATGCGAGAATATCCCAAAAGACCATGAAGAACTGGATTACGAAACTGTCGGTAATAAGTGTCATATGCTTCATTCTTTCTCCCTGGGGAGAGTCAATATTGCCTGCGTTCGCTTTCGTATTCACCCTGTTCGTCGGATTCGTCTACGCAAACATCTTTCTCCCGGTCTCACTGTACTCAATGCCGCTTGCCCTAATGATCTTCTTCACTATCATACCCCTTGTTCTCTCGATGATTATCGTCGGAGTAAGGGTGGCACACAAGAAAGCGCAGACAGACTCGGATGAGCTCAAGGTTTAGAAGAGAGATAGAAACGAAGCAAGAGCCACGACAGCGGCATATAGAAACAGAATGAGGGCAGTCAACAGCATCTGCCTTCCGATGAGAGCCATTCTCCATGCCGTTGTAACATTGCCATCTTCAGTGTATCTGCCCTTGTTTTCAAGGGGTTGTCTGGACATCATACAGCCCCCCACAATCAGAAGAAGGCCTAATTCAAGAAACGCTCCTCCTCCTGCAACAGTCGAAGCCAATACAGGTGGTGCAAAGGTTGCAGCGGCAAATCCTACAACGAGATTCAATGCCATCAAGGCCGTGGCAAAAAGCAAGCCACGCTCGAGGTCCCTGTCTAGCATGTTAATAGCTCCATCAAAGAAATGTGCCGGCCAACAAACCTATTATGATGAGAAAAACTGCAAGTATAACAAGAGGAAGGAAGATAGTCTGAAGCGATGCAATGAATAATGCGATTATGTCCTTTCCCTCAAGACTCGTCGTTGCTTGGTCATGATCACCATAGACAGACCAATCGAAATCATTGCTTTTCTCTTCGTGCTCCCTCGAATCTACGTCATCATCGAACGACAATTCATTTCCTCTCCTTCAGGATGAACAGTGGGAACGCAGCCTAATAGACATTGTCAGGCTGCGCGCGCACATCTTTCGACATATCAGGCCTCAGCAGGGGTTCTAGTCTCCACATTGAGGTCTTCCTTGTACCTGAGGTCGAGCTCTCCAGCATAGTGACAAGCTACCATATGCCCATTGCCCATGTCACGTAGCTCAGGACACTCCTCACTGCAACGCTCAGTAGCAAATCGGCATCTCGGATGGAATCTGCATCCACTTGGGGGGTTGATTGCACTTGGCACTTCTCCAGCAAGAATCTCCGCGCGCCCCCTTAGAGACGGGTCCGGGACAGGCACTGCGGAAACAAGAGCTGCAGAGTACGGATGCATAGCATCTTCGAAGATATCAGTAGGAGTGAGTTCAACAATCTTGCCCAAGTACATCACTGCAACTCTGTCAGACATATGTTTCACAACACTGAGGTTATGACTGATGAAGAGGTATGTGAGGTCGAACTCCTGCTGCAGATCCTTCATTAGGTTGAGGGTCTGAGCCTGAACAGACACGTCTGTGCTTGACGTGGGCTCGTCCATAACAACGAATTTCGGTCGCAACGCAAGCGCTCTTGCGATACATACTCTCTGTCTCTGACCGCCCGAGAACTCATGAGGGAATCTGTTCAGATGGTCTTCACTAAGACCAACCTTCTCCAGCAACTCAAGCACCATGTTTCGCAAACGGTGACCACGGGCAATTCCGTTGACCAGAAGAGGTTCACCAACTGCGTTCTTGATGGTCAAGCGAGGGTCAAGTGAGGCCATTGGGTCTTGAAAGATGATACTCATGTTTCGACGAAGTCTGTGAAGGTCTCCTCGAGACATCTTGTTGATGTCCTCGCCTTCAAAGAAAATCTCGCCAGCAGTTGCAGGGAGAAGCCTGATAATGGTGCGTCCCGCTGTAGTCTTGCCACAGCCCGACTCGCCTACCAATCCAAGAGTCTCACCCTTGTAGATGTCAAAAGAGATATCATCGACTGCTCGTACATAGCCAACTACCTTTCTGAATACTCCTCCACTTAGCGGGTAGAACTTCTTGAGATTCTTGACTTCTATCAGTGTATTTGCGCTTGCCATTGAATCACTTCCTCCCAGCAAGTGAACCCTGGGGATGCCAGCATTCCACCCAGTGCCCAGACTTCATCTCCTCTCTTGGAGGTCGCTCGTTAATGCATTGCTCTGTCGCAAACTCACAGCGAGGGTGAAATCTGCAGCCCGTTGGTGGATTGATCAAGTTGGGGACTGTACCCTTAATCTGTGTCAGTTTGGCAACCTTCTCAGTCAGCTTCGGAATGGCACGAAGAAGCCCGGATGTATAGGGATGAATGGGGTCCAAAAAAAGCTCCCTCGTATTCGTGTATTCTATAACAACCCCTGCGTACATCACTGCAACCTGCGTACAGGTTTCAGCGACTACACCGAGGTCGTGAGTGATGATAATGATGGAAGCATCCAATTCTGCCTTGAGATCGTTCAGGAGCTTGAGTACCTGTGCTTGAACAGTGACGTCCAGAGCAGTTGTAGCTTCATCGGCTATCAGAATCTTTGGGTTGCAGGAGAGAGACATAGCAATGAGGGCTCTCTGTCGCATTCCTCCAGATAGTTCGTGGGGATACTGATTGGCTATCTCTGCTGCAGAAGGCATTCGTACCATATTGAGCATTTCTACAGCTTTCCGCTTTGCGGCTTTCTTGATTTCAGCGTCAGTTGGTCTCGGAGGATTGGAAAGCTGTCCTCGCAGCTCAGCAAGACGTGATGATATTTCATCAGCGGTTCTTCCTTCTGTCAATTTCAAAGCGTCTTCCATTGCTGCAATCTTCTCCTCAAGTATATCGAGTGATAGATCCTGATGTAGCGTGATTACTTCAGCAATTTGATCGCCGATTCTGAACACAGGATTCGGATAGGTTGCTGGATCTTGGAACACAATCGATATGTGATTGCCCCGGATCTTCCGCATCTCATCCTCTGAAATCTTCAGAAGGTCTTTGACAACACGTGTACCATCTTCTTCTTCATCCATGAAGAGGATCTCGCCAGCCTCGATTCTCCCTGGAGAGTCCACGAGCCGCATGATGGACTTTGCTGTCACGCTCTTACCACACCCAGTCTCGCCAACCAACGCAAGAGTGTCGCCTCGCTTCAGCTGGACTGTGACACCATCAAGCGCCTTGACAACACCCTCGTACGTATAGAAGTTCGTCTTCAGGTTCCTTATGTCAAGGATTAGGTTGGGATCCATCTCAACCTCGGACTCTGAGCTACCGTCAGTATGCGACGTTTCATCTAGAGCCACGGTCTAGCGCCTCCTCAATTTGGGATCCAATATGTCTCGCACTCCATCACCTACAAGGTTGAATGAGAGTGCGCAGAGAAGGATTGCCATCCCTGGATAGAATGTCACCCAATAGTTCATGAAGTGATTCTGCCCCTGAGATATCATCCATCCCCATTCTGCGGTCCCAGCTTGTGCGCCAAATCCTATGAAGCTCAGACCAGCTGCGGTCAGGAGAACACCCCCCATATCGAGTGTTGCTTGAACAATGACCGGCTGAATCGTGTTAGGCAGAATGTGGAACACTAGTATTCTCATGTCAGAGGCACCAACAGAACGCGCAGCTTCAACATACAACTTCTCGCGTTCAATGAGTACCTGTCCTCTTACCAATCGAGCATATGTTGGCCACCACACCATCATCAGAGCTATACTGATGTTGTCAAGGTTTCTCTCACCAAGCGCAGCGACAATCGCCATCGCCAGTATGAGGCCTGGAAATGCAAAGAAGACATCAGTGATTCTCATGACAACCTCATCGACCACACCGCCAAAGTAGCCAGCAGCGGCGCCAATGAAGGAACCCAAGACAAGAGCAACTGCCACAACGGAGATCGCAATCTTCAGGTCGATCTGAGTCGCCCAAATGACCATGCTATAGACATCGCCACCATTCTGGTCAGTCCCCCAGATGTGCGTTGGACTGGGTGGGTCAAGCGTTTCATACCAATTCCTCTCTGTTGGTCCGTAGGGAGTTATGTATGGAGCGAGGATAGCCAAAAGGACATACACAGTGATGATGATAACTCCGGCAATCACTAGAGGACTCCTTCGAATAAGGAAGAGCATGTACCTCGATTCTTTGGCTCTTGGGCCCATATCTTCCTTGAAGAGATCCCACCAGTACTTCTTGATCGAAGGAACGAATAACAATGCAATTGCTAGAATATTGAACAGAATTGCCGAGATAAAGACACTGCCAGCAAGCAGTATCAACAGGCTCATAATCAGGTTTCCATAGATTACCCATGTGAAGGCATAGGTTTCGAGTTTTCGCAAATCCAGTGCGACACGAATAAGGAGAAAGCCAATCACGATTGTTGGTATTGCTATAGTGAAGAATGACCCCAACACTCCGACTAAGGGAATATCCCCTTCGTCAAAAAGAAAATAGGCGTTGGCGAACACTAAGGAACCAGTCAGCATACCGATGAGGGTAATAAAAATCTGAAAGCCAGAAAGTGCTGTGATTGATGATGGCGTTTCTTGGGTCTGTAAGTCTCCTGTGATTGCAGCGCTCCACGTGTCTTCTCGTGTCATTGTTCACTCCCTCCTATCCATATCTGATTCTTGGATCCAGCGTCCCGTAGATCAGATCGACTACTAGATTCGCAGCAACAAAGATGAAAGCTACGAGCAGCGTGAATGCGTTTATGCTAGGAATATCCGAGGTCAGGATTGAGCGGGTAGACCACCGACCCAGACCGGGCCAGCTAAAGATGGTCTCTGTAAGGACTGCACCTGTCATCAATCCACCAAATGCCAGACCAATGACTGTTACAGTTGGTATCATAGCGTTTCTCAGCGCATGCTTATAGATGACCACTCTGTCCCGAAGACCCTTGGAGCGAGCGAGCGTTATGTAGTCTTCTTTGAGCACCTCCAACATGCTAGAACGCATCATCCTAGTGATGATAGCCAGTGTAAGATAGCCCAGAGCGAAACCGGGCAGTATGAGATGGATTGCTGCATCCAAGAACAGGACAGGATTAAGAGTCAGAATAGAATCCACCAGCATGAAGTTGGTAATAGGAGTGTAGGCAATATACTCGTATGAATATCGACCTCCTTCCGGAAGGAAGGGTAGGCCCCAGACGTAGAATTGATAGAAGAAGACATACTTCAGAATCAATGCAAACCAAAAGATGGGCATAGACACTCCTGCAAGGGCAACCACACGAGTCACATGATCAGGAACTCTGTCCTTCTTGGTTGCGGACAGGATGCCAAGTGGAATACCGACTATAACTGCGAAAACCAACGCGACCATAGCGAGCTCAATGGTCGCTGGGAATCTCTGGGCAATTGCCGCTGTTACGTCCATTCTTGCTGATCGGGAGTATCCCCAATTACCCATCATCAAATCTCTCAAATAGAAGAAGAATTGAATATAGATAGGTTGATTCAGGCCATGCTCAGCCATGATTCCAGGAATAGCCTCTGGGGGTGTTCTCTCAGTTGTGTATAGTGTAATCGGATTTCCGACCAAATATGAAAGAACGAAGGTAATCGCGAGAACCCCTATCACTACAGGAATTGCGAGCAAGAGCCGCCGTATTATATAATCTCTAAGTCTCATGGTGGAACTAGCACCCGCGGTACACGAGTCAGTAAGCCGTTCTGCTAATGCAATGAAGAGGGCGAAACTTTTGTGCGTTATTTAAGGCTATGGTTCTCGGAATAGACCGCAGCCTCATTTACCTAGGATATTTCGCCTAATAACTGGGTATGGATGTGCGCAATAACCTTCTCAAAGACAGAGAGCTGCTAGTCAGCGGCGTGAGTCTTCGCAAGAAGAAGGATGGAAAGACCCTGCACTGTAGACAGGGTCCTTGCCAATGACTTTGCCTACACAAAGACATGCGGGAAGAAGTATCCCTTGGGATGATCGCACGCGGGGCATTTCTCTGGGGGACTAGTCCCTTCGTGGATGTAGCCGCAGTTTGCGCATCGCCACTTGACCTTCTCCTTCTTCTTCGAGATTGAACCATCAGCTATTTTCTCAGCAAGGGCAAGATATCTCTCATGGTGCCAGGTTTCAGCACGGGCTATCATTCTCCAAATGGTCGCGATCTTGCTTAGACCCTCCTTGTCCGCTGTGTCCGCATAGCCAGGATACATCTTTGTGAACTCAAACTTCTCTCCCGCTGCCGCTGAACGCAGGTTCTCCTCGGTGGTGCCTATATGACCAGTCGGAAAGTCCCATTCGATCTTGACCTCAGGTGTGCACTCGCCCTCGTTCATGATCTTAAAGAACCTTGATGCATGTTCGTACTCCTGTTTGGCTGTTTCCTCGAACACTAGCGAAACGTATTCGTAACCATCATTCATCGCTGCCTTTGCATATCTCTGATACCTATTTCTTGCCTGGGATTCTCCAGCAAAAGAAGTCAATAGGTTCTTTTCAGTCTGTGTTCCTTTTAGATTCATGATCCTCAACTCTCTTAGGGGAGTCTATGCTCCGCGTTCTTCCTTCTCTGAAGCGAGAATGATATGACGAGCGGCTTTTGGTTATTAAGACTGTCTTTGGACCAAATTGACTATAATCGGCTTCTTCCTCTGAAACCATCAGCGAAGCTTTGAAGCGATTGCTTCCGCGAGCCTCTTGAGCATATCAGTTTCCTCAGCAGACGGCTTACCTCTTACCCTAATGACGGGTTCGAGCACCTCCCACTTCATCTCCTCCGCCATCTTGTTGAGCTTCTCAAGGCCTCCGCCACCCCAGCCGAATGTCCCAAAGAAACCAATCGGCCTGGATGCAAAGCGCTTGCCCTGCAATTCATTGACATATGTCCATACCTTGGGAAATGGGAAAGCATCATATGTAGGGGCACCAATGACAATCACTCCAGCTCGGACTGTATTCGTAATGATGTCACCTATGTCAGAGTATGAAACATTGTCTATCTTCACCTCTACGCCGAGGTTGAGCAACTCCTTCTTGAGACTCATTGCTAGACGATGAGTATACCCATACATTGTTCCATACACTATCGCGCAGCATTTGTCTAGCTTCGGGCTGCTCCACTCATCGTACTTGGAAACTATCCAGTTCGGATTCTTTCGATAGATAATCCCGTGACTCGGTGCTATGATTTTGATGTTGAGTCCAAGATCCTTGACCTTCTTGATGGCATTCTGGACGAACTTGAAATACGAGGTGATAATGACTGAAACATACCGCCTACTCTCACGTTCCACAAGTTCTATATTTGCCTCATCGTCAAAATGCTTACCATTCAAAGCGCCGAAGGCTCCAAAGGCATCGCAGCTAAACAGAATACCGTCCTCCGCAATCCAGGTGGCCATGGTCTCTGGCCAATGAACGAACGGGATGTGGATGAACTTCAGAGTCTTCTTGCCCAGTGAAAGCTCCTCAAGGTCTTCCACTTTCTTTTCGCCAAGGTCCACATCGTAAAAGGACTTGCGCATATCTGATGCCCGCTGCGTATAGACCAGAGTCGCATTCTTGGCAATTCGGGCAATGTCGGGCAGGGCGCCGGTATGGTCGGGCTCCATATGATTCAAGATGATGTAGTCAATCTTCGCGGGATCTACTAACTCGCGGATATTGCCAAGCCACTCATCGGCCCATGGACCCTTTACAGTCTCAATGAGAGCTATCTTCTCATCCACAATCAGATAGCTGTTGTAGGACACTCCAAAGGGCAGCTTCCATAGGTTCTCAAACAGCTCCGTGTGATGGTCATCAACTCCAACATAGTATACGCCACTCGCGAGTTTCCTGTACAATTGTTTCACCTGTTTCTCCTAAGTCTGAGAATATACACCAAGATTCCTAAGTAAAAAACCTTCTACTCATCTTCGACTCTCTTGTCACTGGAACGCCTTCGAAAGAGTCCGTAGGCATGAATTAAAAACCTAGTTCGACTACTATTAGCTAGCGAACAGACTGGAGTACCGCACCAAGAAACGGAGAGTCGGACATGAGGACACATTTCTATCTGCTCATCATGATCATCACATTGCTCTCTTCTTCTGGTCCGGGAGCGCAAACGAACGAAACAACTTCCGTAGGAACGCCGCTATCAACTGACGACTTGGTTCTGAATCCGATTTCATCAACGGTCTACGATGTTGTCTGTACTGAGGGAGATACTCTCATTGGCGAATTCAGGATTGTTTCCGATGGCGACCGCTTTCCCGGGGATCAAACAAAATACGATAATTGGTTGCTAGGTGGTATAGATTTTCTAATCCTAGATGAGTTGAACTATGATTTCTGGATGCAGTTGGAGCCAATATCCTCACATTACGAAAGAATCAATGTCATCCAACTCAAATGGCAATTCAGTGTACCTAGTTCTGGCACATGGTATCTAATCTACATCAACAACACAATCTACATGAAACAAATCGAGAGCAGCATTACTCACCAAGGATCCACAGACCTCTCATTACCCATGGTTCTTGGACTACTAGGTCTGATAGTCGTTCTTGGTTTAGGTCTGGCACAAAGGACAAGAAAGAGATAGCTGTGGCACCTGCTGCCACAGCATTTCAACACTATTCTTTGGTAGACCCTTCCGAGGATTTTGACGCAGTTGCAGAGCTCTGCGCTGCTTCTCCACTTCTTGATGAGATAATCTCATCAATCAACTCATAGAGAGCACGTCCGAGGATGCCACCGAATCCTCCAAGGAGGGCTCCAATGAGCACACTGATTATGATGACCACTGCACCTAGGCCCTCAAGGCCAAGAAGGGCGATGAAGAAGTTGGCAACATCCATGGCCTGAGCTGTCAGCACGAGGTAGACAAAGAGCAGACTCCATGCGATGCCGACACCAAGGAATCCGACAAGGAATGCTTTTCGAATTCTTCTGACGAACAAAGCTCCGAGAGCTCCAGCAATGAGCATCATCTTCCAGTCCCCTGTGAGCTGGAAAACAATACCAAAGACAATGGTGATTATGAGCGCAGGTAGAAACCCTAGATTGGGCATTATTTCATCTATCTTTTTCATCTCAAGGCCTCCTATGGTGTAAAGATGATAGTCCGTTCTATCAACGTGTGACCAGTGTCTATGGTTCTAAACGCATCAGCAGTTGCGTAGAAGTAGAGCACCTCATATCCGTAATGTTCCGTAACGGGGTCAAAGGCATACCAGAGATCGAAGTTGTCATCCCAATGAGGACTGAACATATTACCGCTCTGCCCACCAGGATATGCCATATACGACATCTGGATGTTACTCAAGTCAGCAACTAGTCTTGTTGAGGGACCATGTGTGACTGTCCACCCCGGAGCCACGTTCAACGTGTTGCCTCCTCGATGAGGTCCTCCGCCGATGTAGTTCAGTCCTGCAAGGTGTTCAGCATAGACTATGTGCCGGTTTCCATACTTGTAATCAGGTTCATCTGCCCACTCACCTGCAAGCTTATCGAGCGCTGTAAAGAGCGAGCGAACGAGGATATCATCTCGCGATTCAGTAGTTCCAGTCGTTGTGTGGTCGTCAAAGTAGTAGCTATTGTTCTCGATAATCAGTTTTTCAAGAATAGGTGTCCGTGATAGCGGGAGCAAAGGATCTAGAGTCCTCAGCTCATCGAATGCCTCATAATGGATTGCATCGAGAAGATACAACCATATGGTAGGCGCCTCCAATTCTGGTTCCATATCACATTCCCAAGAACCAAGGATATCAACAGCATCTGCAGCTGTTGTATTGGCGTTGCCGGAGTCATCCCAAGCAGAAATTACATAGGGCAGTATCGACTGAGCTCGAACTTCTACAACATCAGCCTGGAATCGTTTCATATCAGCGACAGTGACATTGTCGTCGTTCTGCAAAAGATAAGTGATACGTCTGCCTCGGTAGCCATTGTCTTGTGGACCCAAGATAGAATACCCATACTGGCTTGGAGCAATCGTTCGTTGGTTCGCTGACTGAACGAATCCACGAGCCGGATTGATCTCCCGAGGATTGTATGCGTATGGTATGTTGCTGACCATTCCAACTGAGTCATTGAGAGCTATCACTGGATATTCACCAGTATATCCTGAACGGACTGGAAATCGTCCAACAACTAGCATAGCAATGTTACCGGAATCATCTCCATAGACGCAGTTCTGTGGGGGGCTGTCCCACCAGTACATCGCATCGATGAACTGTGTGAGATTGTCAGCTTTCATGAACTTTGCAGTTGCAACCAGCTCATGCGTGACCCCAGAGCCAGTCCAAGTCATTGCAAGATTGGCCTCACTCTCTCCATCTGAGTCAAATGTGGGCTCCACAGAATCGATGAGCGGACCATGAACCGATTCTTTGACAAAGAAGGGAATTGTGCCTCCTTCCTTGGTGTAGATGGTTTCATCATGGACCACAAATGCATGATAGGTACCATTATACAAGTACTCGCTTGAGTTTGAAGGATTGAGTTGTTCCACAAAGATATCGAGTACATCTGCACCGACATTGGTGAAGCTGTATGCAAGGTAATCATTATGACCGATGAGGACCCCAGGTAAACCTGGAAAAGTCGTACCGGTTACATCAAATCCATCCGCACCCGGTACCACGATGTGTGCTTCATACCAAACTGAGGGAGCTTGTAGGCTGAGGTGCGGATCTCCTGCAACAATTGGCATGCCTGTGGAAGACCTGGAGCCATTGACTGCCCAATTATTGCTTCCGATATACATTCCGTCACCAAAGGGCTTGATGACGTTGTTAATTGTACTAATGAGAAGTTCGAGTTTATCTTGAGCGATGACCACCTCGTCAGCGATGGTTGGACCCATCAGGTCGCCAGGATTCTCTGTAGCAGGAAATCCACCTGGAGCAAGAGGATATTCGGCGATACTGAGGTTCACTTGATCCTGAACGATCGGAACTGTGTAAGGCATGAGGTCCGGGAAGAGGTCATTGTACATCGTATCATTGTCCATAGTCGTCCTGATCCATTGTCTCTGGAAGTCGTAAATCCCTCCCGACAACCCCCACTCCAGCATCTTCGCCCCAACGAGTAGGTCTACAGCGCTCCACTCTTGTGGTGTATATTTCAGAATCTTGAACTCAATAGGAAGCGTAGCACTTGTCAAAGAATGAATGAAAGCATTGATACCATCTGCTTCAGCGTCAAGGGCTTCGAGTGCTGCAGCCACATCAGGATTCGAATCTGCAGTGGCAATGAACCAGTCAAGGGTTTCTTGGGCGGATCTTGCAAGCCCAATAGTCCGGTAGAACCTGTCCGAGCTTGCAGCATACGCGCCTACTATTTCACTTATTCTCCCAGCAGCTACGAAGGTCTGCATAGTTATCTGAAAGAGACGGTCCTTAGCATGCATGTAACCTAGCGCCATGAACGCATCCTTTGCTGCAGCCGCATAGATGTGGGGGATTCCCAGATGGTCGATAATCACTTCAACATTGGCACCCAGTCCAGGTAACGAAATTGTCTGGTCACCCGGATCCGGTGTGCCATTGTCGAAGATGCCACCAATGGGTTGGATAATGCCTAGTCCTCCAGTCAGTGGACCAAGAGGCATCGAGAGAATCACAATCAATGTTATCGGTCCAACAAACGAGAGGATAAAATTGGCTAATTTCCTTTTCAACTCTCACCACTCTCAAGTATGGATTCCAAATACAGTATGCGAAGCGGCTCTTAAGCATACGGAGAAGCCAGCAAGTAAATCACTGGAATCAGGGGACAAGATTCATCCTTCTCTCAATCCATGTACCGCTTGAGTCCGCACCATAGAACTGCGCCACAGACGCGTAGGCATAGACCTCATGATAGTGATAATGTTCAGCTTCTTCATCGTAATCGAAATAGAGATGGAATAAGTCATCAAAATGCTCGCTGAAGGGATTGCCACTCTGTCCTCCGGCAACAACTATTCGAGAGTTCTGTCGACTACTGAGGTCAAGCACATATCTATAGACTGGACCGGAGGTCATTTCCCAACCATGTGAGGGGAAGAGTGTGTGCTGTCCTCGGATCGGACCTCCTTTAATGGTAGTCAGCCCAGCCATGTGTTCTATGTTCAGAGTGTGATGAAGACCATAGACCCAGTTGTCTGTATCAGAGCCATAGGTTGCATGCATCGCATTGATAGCTCTCTGCAATGCTCTAACTAGAATCTGGTCCCGTGTCTCGATGATGCCCGAAGTCCGTTCATCATCAAAGTACTCGGATGTGTTGTCCAGAATGAGCTCTTCAATTACCGGGGAGCGCGGATAGATGCTAGATGGTAGCGCAGCTGACTTCTGCGGTGAGCTTAACAGCTCAGGTTCAAGAAAATGCAATTCATCAAAGATCTCGTACTGGATTGCATCGAATAGATGCATCCAGACTGTGGGAGCAATAAGCTCTGTCGCCATCTCAAAATCCCATTCACGGAAGTACTCGACTACTGGCGCAATTGTCGTGTTGTCATCTCCGGAATCATCCCATGCAGATACAACTAGAGGCACAATGCTTCTTGCTCTGATCTCGATGGCATCGGCCTGAAACCTCATCATGTCCTCCACGGTCACACTATTGTCACTTGAGAGTAGCTCACTGATTCTTCTGCTGCGATAGCCATCAACGAACGGACCTACAATCGTGTAATTGTAGGTTGAGGGGTCGATAGGCCTCTGATTAGTTGAAGTAACGAATCCCCTTGACGGATTTATCTCGCGCGGCAAATGAGCATAGGGTATGTAACTGACCATGCCTATTGAATCATTCACAGCAGTGACAGGATATAATCCACTATAGCCGCTTCTTATTGGAAACAGCCCGCATACTGTCATGGCGATATTATTCTCGTTGTCAGCATAGGCGAAATTGAATACCGGATTATCCCACCAGTAGATAGCGTCAAAGAATTCCTCCATGCTGCGAGCTTTGTCGAATTGAAGAGCAGCCATGATTAGATGACTCACACCGTTGCCTGTCCAATTCATAGCCAAGTTACTTGGACTGCCATCTTCCGTTTCTACGACACCATCGATGAGTGGGCCATGGACAGAAGTCTTGACCTCAAATGGGATATCAACACCCTCTGAAGTATGGATGTCTTCGCTGATCACTTCGAAAGGCCTGAATTCCCCGTTATAGTAGTATTCACTTTCATTCTCTGGATTTAGTTCTTCTGCAAAGATATCTAGAACATCGACTCCGCCATTCGTGAAGCCCCAAGCAATGTAATCGTTGAAACCAGCTTCAATCGAAGGCATTCCGGGCAAGCTGATACCGCGAACATTCAACTCACCAGGAACGGAGATATGAACTTCATAGACTAGATTAGGCGCAGTCAGTGGCATATGAGCATCCATACATAGAATTGGATACGCTGTGGCAGACTTGGATCCAGAAACAGCCCAATTATTGCTTCCAAGAGCATTCTTGATGCCAAAGGGGTCTACGATACTTGCTAGTTCGTTAATCAGTAAATCCAGTTTCTGGGTTTCAATCACGGCAATATTCTCTTGTGCGGTCAGCAACGGCACGATAGGTGCAGCATGACCACCAGGTGCGTCGGGATACTCTGAAGAATTCAGATTGGTCTGTTCACTTATCGTGAAATTCGTATATGGCATGATATCAGGATACAGTGCCTCGTATAGAGTATCATTCTCGATATTTCCTTTGAGCCATAGTCTCATGAGATCATTGAAATCCCCTGTCAGGCCCCAGGTTATGAAAGATGCACCAAGGAACATATCAACCATTGTCCATGGTTCCGGTCTTATTCTTAGAAGCTTGAACTCAATTGGAGTGCTCTCACTGGTCATGTGGTCTATGAAATAATTGATGCCAGCTACCTGACCTTCCATGAGATCAAGGGCATATTGTACCTCTGGATATACTGCAGCATTTCCGACGAACCAGTCCATGCTTGTTTGAGCTGCTCTTTTCAATCCGATAGTTCTATACACTTTATCAGAACTATTCGCATAGCCTCCGACAATCTCGCAAATGCGACCTGCAGCAAGGCGATTCTGTATGACCATCTGAAACAAGCGGTCCCTGGCATGCATGTAACCAAGACCCATGTAAGCATCCACAGTGTTGTTTGCGTAGATATGCGGAACTCCATATTGGTCGATCAAGATGACTACCTCATCTTCAAGGCCTGGCAGCCTTAGTGTTTGCACGACGGGTTCATTCAAACCACGTCCTACATCGAAGACTCCTCCCCAAGGCTGCAATATCCCGAGGCCACCGGTCAGTGGACCAATTGGCATTGTTAGTAGCACTGTCAAAGCAATTGGCCCGATGAAAGAGAGGCCGAAGTTGATGAACTTCCTCTTCACGTTCTCCAACTCTTCCTAGAATTCAATCAACGAGCAATGAACGAAGTATCTCTTAAGCATTCTGAGAAATGAGAGAATCTGCAACTGCAGGAATGAATGACTTGCACTCAATTTCTGGAGAGCTCCAATCCGCATCCTTCGAAGATTGATTAGTTGCAGTACAATATCAAAGAAGAAGAAACTCGCAGCTAAGAGCGCCATCAGGGTAAGGAGAATAAAAAGATAGAATCTATCTACAACAGCAATCGCGGACACCCAATAGAAATCAAAGAGAAGGCATGCAACTATGAAAGCAGACATGACCAGATAGCATATTCTGATTCTGTGCATGCTCGGGGGACCTAATCTAGAGTACAGGTAGAAGAAGACCAATGGAACATAGCACCCGAGAAGAAAAGAGAACGGCAAGAGAGTGAAGTCCAACTATTCCACCGACCTATCCTGAAATGAATAGTATCTGCTTAGTTATGAAATCACTGATTCCAGTATCTGAGAACAATGATACACCTCATCTCTTCATTTTGACAATAGGCAATCTTTTTCTGCAAGCTGCATTGAGGTTAGAGAGGTTGTGATCTACCATGGTTAAAACAGATAGTTTTCGAGGAAGGGACTTCATCACCCTGCTGGAATACACTAAGGAGGAGGTAGAAACCCTCCTTGAGGTCGGTCTTGACCTGAAACGTAAGTTCGCAACAGGCGAGCCGCACAAGCTGCTTGATGCGAAGACACTCTTCATGATCTTCTATAACCAGAGTCTGAGAACTCGCAACTCCTTTGAGGCGGGAATGACGCAGCTAGGCGGTCATGCACACTTTCTTGACCCCGATAAGATATATGCGCCTGCCTTGGAAGGCGATGAGAAGGCCTATTCCACGGAACGCGTATCCGATGTAGCACGTGTTCTCGCACGGATGGGTCATGGTATTGCGATTCGATGCTATGGAGACCCTGTTGGTTGGATATATGGTCGTGCGAACGAGATCATCCGCAACTTTGCATACTGGAGCAGTATCCCGGTCATCAACATGGAGGACGATAAGTATCACCCCTGCCAGGCCCTAGCAGACCTTATGACTGTTAAGGAGAAGTTTGGCACGTTCAAGGGTGTGAAGTTCGTCATGTCTTGGGCCTACTCGCCCTCAGTGCACAAGCCACTGGCTGTGCCACAGAGTGCAGTCATTGCAGCAACCAAGATGGGCATGGAAACAGTACTGGCTCACCCAAAGGGTATGGAACTTGATGATGAAGTCATCAAGCAGTGCAAGATATACGCTGAAGAGAATGAATCGAGTTTCGACATAGTCAATGACATGGACGAAGCCTTCGAGGGAGCAGATGTTGTGTATCCAAAGGCCTGGACATGCAGAGGCAACATTCCGCCTTGGAGCGCCAAACCTGATCTTCAGAAGTCGCAGATTCTCTTCGACAAGAACAAGCACTGGATCTGTGATGATGCAAAGATGAAGATTGCAGGACCAAAGGCAGCCTACATGCACTGCCTACCCTGTGACCGTGGTTTCGAGGTCACGAACTCCGTTATTGATGGTCCTCAGTCGATCGCATTCGATCAGGCAGAGAATAGGTTACACGCTCAGAAGGCAGTCATGGCACTAACAATGCGGTAGCTCGCACAAGGGCTACCCTCTTTCTTTCTATCCACAAAGTCGACTTGCTGGGGATATACCGCGATTCTGGCGATGAGTCCATAACCAGAGCTGTAGAAGTACAGTTTCACGGACGATTGTATTCTCTCTGACAGTATGCCTGAACAACAACACTGATTTGTGTCTGCTATGAGTATCACAGACATGGCAGGTCGAGAGAGATTTGACCTTCTCGTTGTTACAGTAATGGTAGCGTGTATGATTACGATAATTTTGGGTTCGACATTCATTGCTGCATTCATACGTTACCAAATGAATCAAGCGCATCCGCTTCCTCCTGTGATTCCTGCGTCAGAGCTTCCGGGCGAAGAGATGAGTCCTACTCAAGTTGGGAGTCTCATCTTTTGTATCGACTGCAGAATAATTACTTCTCACACACACAGCGGAATAAAGGGAGTAGACTTCTATCTAGAAGGCAATGTCACGAATATCGGAACAGATACAATTGACGATCTGTGTTTTCAGAGAATGACTGTTTACTGGGCAGACGGAGGGGCAAACTTCACATCAGGAATCCTACCGTCAACGAATCACACAATTGGGGCTGGGTTCACAATCGAACTGGATCTTGACAACGCATACGACTGGCCTGAAATTCCAGTCGACCTGTGCGGGGGTGGTGGAACGGCCTATGGACGACTACTAATAACCTATGATACGAATGACACATTCATCATCACCACACCGCTCACTTGGATTATTCATGCGGTGGAGTAGTCATTGGCGTTGTTAACGACAAACCCTGAGAGAGGTCTTCCTCTTGGCTGTCCAGATCTTTAGTCTATTGGCAGCTCTTCAGTAGTCGAGAAGGCCTTGAATATGAAAGCCATACAAAGTCCTATGAAGAAGAGGATTACCAAGAAGTTTGCCATGACACCTGGCCCTGTCACTTCGTTCAGGATGAAATATGGGCCGTGCACTTCATTCCAAGCGCTAAGACCCGTGACCTCGCTAACGAATTCGATTACTACCCACATAGCTGGAAGCGAGAGGAGCGCTCCTGAAATATAGATGAGTCTCAAGATCCACGGGTGTCTGTTATGCCACGGTTTTGTAGACGTTGTCATAGACCATTACTCCGTGCCGGCAATTTGACGCCTTCTGTTCCATTACAATCATGGAGCATAGAAACTAATCACCTTTTCTTGCCTGTCCGTTATGAATACTCCTATCCAAGCACAGTATCTATTGACTTGCCCTTCTATATCACAATCCAGTTCAACTCAAAACTCAATTTGATCCGCTGTTGAGAAGGCTTTGTAGATGAACGCCAACGAGAGACTGATAAAGCAAATAATAGCCAAGATTGAAGCCATGACAGGAGGCCCTGTTATTTCGTTAAGAATAAAGAAAGGCCCGTGAACTTCGCTCCAATGAGAGAGCCCTGTAACTTCGCTAATGAATTGAAGCGAGAAACCCATTATGACAAACGAGAAAAGAGAGGCTCCAAGAAAGGCAACGCGTCTCAACCACGCCCCTCTCCACCATGGCCTTTTCGTCTTTGGCAGGCTAGATAGTACTTCGTGCTTTGCTTCTCTGTTCCAGTTCTTTGTGCTAGTCGTGACTCTCTTCCTGACTCCAGTCGAAGTTATCAACTTCGCATCTCTATAGTTGACCAGCCTGCTTGTGAAGTAGTATTTGGTCTGTGCCCATGTTATGTCATACTGACGCTTCAGAAGCTTATTCATCGAATAGAGGGAGAGTACGAAACTGAAAGCACCTGTCCAAAAGGGAGGATAGGCCATACCACCGATCCATGGAATGTAGAAGAAAGTCACATTATAGCCGACCATGGCAATTCGTAGAGCAATTACGAATGAGAACGCAAAGGTATCCGGACCACCAGGCCTCCAACGCGTGTGGAGATAGTACGAACCGGCCATCATGCAGAAGAATGTGAAACCCAGAATGTTGAGCAGAGACCATGGAAGCCAGAAACCAGCAGCAAGCAGCTCCCGGGTAATGGGATTGAACTCGACCTCATATCCGTAGATCTCCGTCATTCCAATCGTATAGATTGAATCAACAATCCCGATCGGGATGAGCATCAGCACTAGCGACCTAACCCATCGGACCGTTGACCAACCTGTGAATAGCTCCATTGGAGTGATGGTCGAGAGATTCTTCATCAGTTCAATTTCCTTCTTCAGTAAGCAGAACAGAGCTGTCAATATAACAGTTAGCCACTGAGCAAAATCAAAGTGTTAGAGTAGCATACATAAACAAGAAATCGATATTGAAACACGTGTGCTTCTGCCGAATCGACTGAGTCCTGTTCTGACATTTCGAAATAGAATCAGATGCCAAATTCAGGAATCACTGGGGAGAGTGAGGTGAAGAAAAAGAAAAGGATGACAGAGGCCGAAGCCTCTGCATCTTGCACTTAGCTACTTCTATGTAGTGTACGTCTTGTACAGGTGGAAGAAGTATATGTCGTGCATTGGGTTGTAGATTAGACCATCGCCGTGCATCCATACTCTCCAAGTTCTGAACTCAGTTGCCTGGTAGACCCAGAGGTATGGAGCCTCATCAGCTACTTCCTGGTGAATAAGGTTGTAGTACCCCATTCTGTCCTCAGGAGTTGTCGCAGACTTGGCCAACAGGTAGTTTGCGTTGACTATGCTGTTGTTGAAACCAATTCTCTGAGCGTAGGTACCCCACTCATAGCAGAACGGATAGACATAGTTGTCTGGGTCTGCATAGTCGGGTGCCCAGCCTACGAAGAAGATAGGCATCTGGCGGTTCCTAATCTGGTCTAGGTAGTTGGACCACTCAAGAGCTTGGGTGGTGAACTCCATTGTGCCAGCAATCCCTGTTAGGTTCGCGTCATCATGAGCGACCACGAGTGATAGACCGTCTGCGAGCAGGAGTGAACCCTGTTCTCTCACAGTGTTACCACTGTTGTAGTAGATAGTGAGGGTCTGATCCATGTCATTCAGAGTCTGAACAAATAGTGGGTCGTTCATAGCCTCGTTCCATTCAGCAACTGCTAGTGTGATGTTGTAGGCGTATGTGTAGTATGATGCGTTGTAGCCAAACATTCCGTACGGAATTGGACCTTTAGCCTGCCTACCCATACCGTTGACTGCAGCACCCATGAAGGCGTCATAGTCAAAGGCGTAGGATGAGCACTGTCTGAAGTCCCTGTTTGCATAGGGGCTTCTGACAACCTCACCACTGGTCAAGTTGAAGGTAGCCATGTTGAATCCAAAGAACATCACTGTATAGCTCGCGCCGCCAGTGTTAACGTGAATGTTTGCATCCAATGACTCAGCAGATGTTGTGTTATAGATATCGGGAACGTTTGTGGTCGGCCAGTAACAACCATCTGTTGTACCGGCTCTAAGGTTGAGTGACCTGCCGTTGACGTCCTCGTTGGTCCTGATGTAGATCCTCTCAATTGAACCTGCACCAGTGCTGGTTGAAGTTCTCCAGTAGTCGGGGTTTATGTCCAGCTGAATGTACTGATCTGGTACCCAGTTCGTGACCATGTATGGACCAGTTCCACAGGTGTGGCTTGCCATGTAGTTGTCGTACTCACCGTAGTCAACACCATAGCCCGCCCAGTTTGCATAAGTTGTGTTGGTTGCATGGGCAATAGCGAAGCTGGGGCTCATCACAGCACCGACTTCGTATGTCAGGGCTGCCATGAATGGCAGATATGGTTCAGCAAGACGGAACCTGATCGTGGACTCATCGATAACGATGATGGAGCTAGAGTTCTCTACCCAGTCCTCGAAGGCTGCTGCGAAAGCGGCTGAGGAAGGTCCATCGCCATATGCGGCGGCCTCAACTGCACCACCACCAACAAGGGGTTCAGCAACCATCCAGACAGGACCGTCAAGATAGAAGATCTTCGTTGCACGCTCGATGTTCCATTTGACACAACTGGCATTGAATGGAGTACCATCGTGGAAGGTGATACCCGTCCGCAACGTGATTGTGTAGTTCAGACCATCAGCGGACAATTCGTATGTTGACGCAGCCAATAGTGGCACTGATGGATCGGTTACAGCGCTGTTCCACGGATAGGTGTACAGCGTTTCATATACATTGTATGATATCCATGAACCGAAGGTTTCATAGTCGACATGTGGGTCCAAATAGTCGGGGTTGCCAATTGTTTCCCAGATCAGAGTGTTCTCTGGCGGCCTAGTCGGCTGCTGCATCCAGATAAAGGCAACACCTGCACCCGCAATAACAACTACGATAACAACGATTGCTAGGAGTTGATTTCTTTGCACTTAGCTTCCTCCGGAATTTCCTTAGAAAGTACATTCAGTTGCGACAGAATAAGTCGGAACGGATTGGATAGAAGCGGTAGAGTCCTATAGGAGTTTAAGCCTTTTGGACCTTCTACCAACTTGAAGCTATTTGTTACATCAAGTGCTAATATAGATACCGGTCAAACAGTCCTTTTGAACGGCTTTTTTCCTGATTCAGCGTCGGTCTTAGTAAACGAGGGGAAGAGCAGAAAGTATCTGCGGGGTCGTGGGGTTAGGAGATTGAACTAGTAGGGTGTCGCAGGATAGCTAGGAGAGACAACCCGCGAGCATACTTCTGCTCTACGCTGTCTGAAGTAATCGGAAAATAAGGAGCTGAGTAACACAGTGTCACCTATTGAACTCATCAAGGGCTTTGAAGAACTCTTTGGTGAGGAAAGCACGATACGCAAAGCCGCCCCATCCGGATTCAGCCATCAAATGGTTCATATCGCCCAGCAGTTCTTCTCGGGACATGACAGCCACGTCATAAATCTCATGTGTGTCCAGCGGTTTCATCTCACCACTGAGAGGCTCTGCCAGAAAAACTAGTGAACGCCAAGGAATCATCTCCTCCCTACATACGATATCAAGATCGAGGTCGATGACCAGCCGTACTAGACGAACTGTGAAACCGGTTTCTTCCCGCATCTCACGAATGGCTGTTTCCTCGATGGATTCCCCTGCCAAAGCTCCTCCTGAGGGAGCGCGATATATCCCTGTGCCTGCATACTGATGTTTCTGAATTACGACATATTTGCCTTCTGATGTCCTTATGAAGCAGGTGACGTCGTGGAGTCGATTCTTTGCGCGGCTCTCTCTTACAAGGTCGCACTCAAACTTCAGGAATTGCGCTGTGAAATGAAGTCTGCAAGGTTCGCCATACCGTTCTATGAGGGATCTCATCTCTTCACTGCTTATGTCATTCAGGGTTCTCGCCATCATGGCAACACGTTGACACTCTCAAAAGGTTGTGGGACGATAACCTTTTACGAATACGGATGCAACACGCAGCGCATTTCAGAAGGGAGTGAGGAATTTGGAGAGAAGAGTTGGCGAAGTTTTAGTCAAGACGCACATGGGAGACATCACTGAACTCGCAGTCGGTGCTATTGCTAATGCTGCGAATTCGGACCTATGGATGGGCTCTGGTGTAGCAGGAGCGATAAAGAGGAAAGGAGGGCAAGATATAGAACATGAGGCTATGTCGTTGGGTCCCATCAGGCCTGGAGAAGCAGTCTTGACCTCGGGAGGTGCTCTGCCTGCCCGCTATGTCATTCATTGTGCAGGCATGGCTCCTGGGGGAAGCGCAACGTCTCAGAAGGTCTCTTCCTCGGTTCGGAATGTGCATACCATTGCATCTGAACGTAATCTAGTGTCAGTAGCATTTCCTGCAATTGGCGCTGGCGTTGGTGGACTCACCGAACGGGAGTCAGCAAGGGCAATTGCCAGAGAAGTAGTGTACTACTCAAGGTCACCCAGTTCAGTAAAAGAAATAACACTTGTCGGTCTTGACAAGTACACCTGCGATTGCTTCAATCAGGCACTTGACGATGTACAGGAGTAAACACCTTGGAACATCATGACCTCAGAGGTATTCATGTTTCAGTTCAACTAGGACCATGCGATGATTCAGACATAGGTCTGGTTGTCAAGGCTCAGGATATACAGCTGGGAGCATCTCCCTCAGGTGCCATTGGCAGCATAGGCACAATGCGGGGCTTTGGAGTCTCCATAAAGGAAGCAACCAATGCGGAGATTGTGCGGCATTGGCCCAACGTATCGATTCAGGACCCTGATAGGCGAAAAGTAGTCTACAGAGCAGCAAGAGACGCGCTGAATGCTGCTGAGGCAGCTAACGTTTCAAGCGTAGGATTCTTCACTCTAGGGTTGGAAGCCTCACGAGTTCCCAGTTGGGAGGTAGCAGAAGAGATAGTCAAGGCGCTATATAACCATGCGAAAGAAGGTACAGGCCTTGATAGAGTCATGCTTGTAGCGAGCTCACCAATTCAAGTTAGTTCTTTCCAGTACGCATTAGGCAACATCAGCGTGCTAAGCAACAGGTCGACCTAATCAGTGACTATCGGTTCAGCCTTTTTTGTGCAGCATCTGCAGATTGCACAAGAGGATCCCAAGTGTCGCACACAGCTGGTGCATAGCAATTCTCAAAATCGAAGAGCTCTCCTGCATCGATGTTCTGCTGTATGCCCAATGTCAGCACGTTCAATCTCATTGCGGCATCCTCAAGTCCCACGAGTTGACCTCCGACGAGTTTGCCGGTCTCTTTGTTGAAGAATGTCTTCAGCTTGAGGTCCAATCCTCCACTATAGTAGGGTGGTTTTGTACTCCCTTTGATCGAACCCTTTACGATAGGGATCTTGAGCCTACTGGCCATCTCCTCTGTAAGCCCAGTGCTGGCAATTTCCAGGCCGAAGAGCTTTGTTACTTTGGCTCCAACAATGCCGGGGAATCTGACATCGCCACCGGCAGCATTGATTCCTGCAACTCGTGCCTGACGAACTGCAACAGTTCCGAGACCTGCAGTCATAGGGGTGCGCGTGATGAACTCTGAGTTCTCGGCGCAATCGCCAACCGCATAGACGTCTTTGAGATTCGTCATCATTCGGTCATCCGTCTTGATGCCTCGTGATGGACCAATCTCAACGCCAATCTTTTGAGCAAGGTCAGTCACTGGTCTGACACCAGTGGCTACAACCACAAAGTCAGCAGGAATCTCCGAGGTCTCTTCTGTCTCCCTGCTCTTCACAATCACACCGGTGGGCTTCTCCTTTCCTGTTATCTCTTGAGCCGCAGTGTTATTGAGAATCTTGAGACCATGCTCTCTGCAATGCTCTTCGATGATTTGTGCCATATCAGGATCTACCATAGCCAAGAGAATGTGAGGCAGAAACTCAACAACTGTGACCTCAAGACCACGTTCATGAAATGCCTCAGCTGCTTCCATTCCAACAAGACCTCCCCCGATTATTACACCAGTCTTTGCGTTGTCAGCCTCCTTTGCCAGAGCCTTGGCATCATCGAGAGTCCGCAGGCCATAGACGCGTTTCTTGTCAAGACCTTTGAGAGGAGGGTCTGCGTTCCTGGCACCTGTTGCGAATATCAGAGCATCATAGTCCTGGTGCCCCTTGCCTCCTGCACCATCAAAAGCGAGCTGCCTTGAATTGTGATCGATATCAGTGACACTTGTACCCAGTCTGGCTTGTATATCAAGGCCTTCCCAATTCGCTGGCGGCATGAGTACAAGGTCATTGAAGGCCTTCACCTTGCCTGAGACAGTATAGGGCAATCCACAGCGAGAATACTGGGAATAAGGTTCAGAATTAAAGAGCGAAATTGCGACTTTCCGATTGAATTTTCGAGCCTGCATTGCAGCAGTCGCACCTGCGGCACCACACCCGATTATGGCAATATGCTCAACCATGATGATGGTCTCCGAATATCTCGGCCTCTTCACCCCTGGCTCATCATATTTAGGCTATCGGTACCACTATAGAGAAGCACAGAATCGATAAAAGGAGGGTAACTGAGTACTTCTGTGCAGTGACTTGAGAAATCACTCTTTACCCGAAAGAAGTAGGAAATTCACAAGTGTGTGGCTCAAGACCTGTGCTTGCTATATCGCCTTCAAAATCGAGAGGAATGTGTCTGATATGAGTAGAGATTCTATGAGTAGAAGAGAAAGTAAGTTTCGACCGATGTCTATACCAATGAATGGCAATAATCTGAATATGCTAAAGCTGTTGTCCTTGTTCTTCATTTCGTTCATGGCTGTTGCGCCAATTATTCTAAGCAATAGCCCTACAGTCTCCAATCTGGATTCAGAAGATGGTTCCGGATTCTTGCCATCTCAAGCTCTCTACCACTATACGCTGCCAGGTTCTTCAAGCATTCAGATAGCGACTGGGACGGTCCAAGGATACAATGGATTTGCGTACGTAAACGATGACGAAGATAAGCTCTTTTTTGTGGATATTCTCAATGGAGTATCACTCGACATTGCACTCCCTTCGGGGAATCAAGGCTCTGGATCCGACATCATTGGCTATGATGTTGATAATGATGGAGATTCAGAGTTCCTAATTCGCAATTTTGTCAATTCCCAATACTATATTCTGGTGGTCGACATCGATGACGCAATTGTATCACAGTATCCAATACCCTTCAACTACCCTGCTGCAGTCTGTTTTGGTGACTTCAACGGAGATGTCTATCCTGATACACTGATAAAGAACATCAATAATAATAACGACTTCATGACCCTTGATCTTCTCGCCAATGCCACAATAGGCTCTTTCCATGTGGATTATTGCTATGCTGGTCAGGTCGTGGGAAAGTTTGCTAGTCTCACAGAGGACTCGATTGCACTCGTTAATAGATACTCGTTTCAGCAGAGAAATCTGACTCTGGTTGCAGCAGATGGAACTCGGATTGACTCTATCATTCTCACTCCATCCATACAAGATCTGGTGACATTCCACCACTTAGGTGGACTTGATGAAATAGCCACAATCGAATCGGATGGAGACATTGTAGTCTATTCGGGACCATCTCTAGGTGCTACATACACAAACAACGTGGATCCCCTCTCAAGTTCTTTCAGAACGATCCAGACTGGCATCTTCAATCTTGATTCGCAAGAGGATCTAGTAGTCACTAGCCGAAATCAAGAGAAGGCCTACTTCAGAGATGGAAATGCTGGATTCCAAATAGGCGAAACTAGCGGTATTTACACATCCAGCTTCAAGCGGCAGGATCTTGGTCTGATGGATAGCGACACGCTTGATGACCTTGCCGTGGCCACCGTAGACGGCGGTCTTGGCATTGTCCGTGGGCAAGATGGCAAGTTCGCTAACATAGAATACATGATTGATGTTCGGAGTGCATCATCGTACGAAATCGAGATGATTGATGTCAATGGAGACTCACGGGAAGATGTGATTTGCAGAGTGGCTGGTCATGTGTATCTGCTGTTGAGCGATTCAACACCCCCGAATGTCCTGCAACTGCCAATAAATCCCAGCCATCCAACGACTCTCGATGACTATGTTACGGTCGAAGTGCAAGTCGACGAATCATCTGGAATCGAGTATGCGGATATCTTCATGAGACCTGAGGGTGCCGGATCATGGATTCAACCGCAGGATGAGATGTATGCATCTCATCAGGAAGGAGTCTATTATGCATTCATTGCGAACTTGCAGGCTGGCATCTATGAATACTACATGGAATTCGAGGACACATACCTCAATACGAGAAATGTAGGTAATTCTACAGGCCCTTTGAGTTTTGTGGTGGCAGGGGATTTTGTCTGGCAAGTCGATAAGAGCCAAACAGATTATGCTGCAAGCAGGGCACATCAATCGGACATTGGAAATCTCTCCGACGGGCAGAGAGTCATATACACAATTGAGAGAGAAAAAGGTGCCAGCAATCTTACGCTAACGCAGTATTCGAGCAGCGGTGCTGTTCTTGACACGGTGACCATAATAGACACAGCGGACGTCTGGGTGTGGTTCGAAATCTATACAGCCATGCTCGATGGAGACAATGTAGCAGACATCATCGTTCTTGACTACTACAACTTCAAAGGTACAGCTTTCTTTGGTTATCACGCCTATCATGGAAACACTCTCTTATTGATTGGCGAAGGAGTATGTCCTTACCCATACAAGAGCTTCAATTATCTTGGAATCATAGATGATGATGGTGATGGAAACGAAGAGCTACTGCTCGTATCGGATACAACACCCCTATCCCTGATAAAAATGGATTCGGATACAAGCTGGTCAGAGGTCGATATTTCGGGCGTTACAGCACCTCGGGGTTATTCAGTGATTCATGACCCTAGTTCAGGTGATGGGTATATTGCAGTCCTTAGAGGAAACCTAGCAATTGATATCCACCTGGCATCGGATCTATCATTCGTTCGCTCCCTTGACATTAGTCTCAGTGCATATTCTGACCAAGTCGCTATAGGCTTGTCAAGTAGATACAATTCACTTGTCACACGAGAAGAATTCGTGGCTACTGTCAATTATTGGAATGGCACTGACCCAACGGGACGCATCTTCATTTTTGACAGCACAACGACAAATATGAACGATACACCCTACTACGCAGTGCCTCATGAGGCAATCACATACACCTTCGCATATGATACAATTGACAGCGCCACTGATGAGCTGTTCATTCTCTTGAATTCAGGAGAACTCCGCTTAGCAGAGGCTGCCACATCGTTGACGAATCTCTGGTCCACATTTGTCACTAGTGCTACACCTCTCAGCGCCACAGTCGCTGATTTTGACGGAGATGGCAGTGGTGAGTTTCTGCTTTTCACAGATCAAGACGAGCTTCTCACATCGGTTTCCTTAATCGGCGAAATTGAGTGGACAGTGAAGGTGGGCGAGGTACGCAATCCACTAGTCGTTGGCAACATAGACTTGGTGCCCGGAGTGGAGATTGCTGCCTACCCGTTTGCATCGATAAACAGCATGATTTTGGGTGCAGTTCGAAATCTCGACAGTAGTTACCTTCTTGATGTCACTGTGGAGCATTCTTCTACGAACTTGATTCAGGGAAACAGCCTAAACGTAAACGCAACAGTGATGAATATCTATGGTGACTTCATACATGATGCAACCATCTACATGGCTGCTCACTATATGACTCCCGAAGGGGCTAGCTCGAATACGTATGGATTCTATTACCTGGGAGCAGAGGGCAAGTACTCGGCATTGATGGATGTTACGTGGCCTATTGGGACTATTGACCTGACTATCGAGGTGGACAACGGTTTCTACCATGTATTTCGTGAGTTTTACACAGATGCACTGATTGTCAGGAGTTACCTGCAGGTGGATCTGGAGGTCCCAGATATCGTACAACAAGGTGCAAACACGACAATCCGGGCGAGGGTCTTCGATAATCTTGGAGGCGCGGTAGAAGGTGCGACGGTCACCATTTCCATTGGAGGCACGGTCTATCCCACAACGGTCACTGGGCAAGTACACGTCCTGATGATCTCTGAAGTGCAACTAGAGGCAGGAATCCACATAGTTGCAGGTAGAGCCAGTCATCCTTTTGCACTGTCTGATGGAGAGAGAAGCAGAGCATTCACAGTGCAGGTACTTACAGAGAATCTGGTGATTTCGACAGACTTTCCCGCGAGCGTTCAGCAGGACAACCTAGTCGAGGCCTGGTTCAACGTCACTGACGCATATGGTCATGCCATATCCGGAGCAGAAGTTACACTCAAGAACGGGCCGCGACTATTCGTTATGACCGAGAGCCCAACAGAACCCGGATGCTACAGGTTCATTCACAACATGAGCCTGACTCTCGGAGTACAGAGCTTCGACCTCAGAGTGGCAAAACCGAATATCATTGGACCTCCAGCGACAACTGTGAGTGTTGAGGTCTATGGCGATCTCGAACCAAGTGTATTCTATGAAACACGTGTAGAGGGCAATTCCATGTTTCAGATACATGTCTTCGTGAAGGACAAATACGGACCTGTAACTGCAGGAGCTAGTGTAGCCGTCGAGATAAATGGAACCAGATATATATCGATAGGCACAACCGACAATCCGGACTACTTCCTATTCGCTCCGGCTGATTTCCTAGTGGGCAAGAACAACTTCACAATCTATGTCAATGCAACCTACGCAACACCATGGACGGGCATCTTCACGATAAGAGCTTACGCTGATGCCTCTGCATCTTCATCGATAGTGTCAACGCTTGGATGGACCGTCTTGCAGGGAGAAACAACTGGGCTGGAATTGACTCTGGAGGACTGGATTGGAAGGCCTGTCTCAGGCGCAAGAGTATCATTCTATGTCAGGGCTTTTGCATACACTCTCGTTGAGGTCAGCCCCGGTCTCTATGCGGCGGATGTTTCTACTGTAGGTTGGGCACCGGGACAATACGGATACACGCTTGCAGTGAACCATGAGGATATTCAAACAGGAGAGCCGATAGAGGGCAATCTTACGGTACTTGGAAGCTTGGTACTCGATATGAAACTCAATTCACAACAACCATCTCAGGGTGATTCTCTCGTCATTGAGATTCTCATTGCGGATCACTACGGGAATCCTGTTCCAGGACTCCAAGTGTACGTAACTGTAATGGACATGCCGACAATCGTGGCGGAAGAGTCAGATCTGGTCGGAAGTTATATCGTTGTCATCGAGCATCTTCCTACAACAGAGGGATATGGAACAAAGAACATCAGCATAGATGTGACGGGTCAATTCGTTCAGCCAAAAGCCATGTCAGAGACATTCTATCTATTTGTCGCCAATCCTGATATCGGCCTGAACACTGAGACTGCCATATCATTCACGGGCATCTCATTTGTAGTAAGCCTGATTGGCATGTTCTTTTACTTCAGAATGGCACCTTCGCTACGACGAACAGGAACGAGCACGGGAGAGCTACAGAAATCCGTGAAACGCATGGATAGACTCTATCTCGCCATTGTGCTAGCGAGCGCAGCAGGCATCGTATTTTCTATGAGGCTCAGCGCGATTGGCGAGTATGGAGAAGCTCTAGTCCTTGCCGTGACGCTTCTTGGAGCCTCTGTACTCCTCTATGGTCTCTGGCTCTACAGAGATGCAGTATCAGCAGTCATGGTGAGCGGGGCTTTGAACAAGAAGCGGATGGTCGCAGGCTTATGGCATCTATTCTTTGTCCCTATTGTGATTGTGATGATTCTCAACTATGGAACAGAGATTGATTGGTTCAAAGCATACATGATAGATCAGGCATTTAGCATAGGTAGCTTCTCCATACCTACGATCATGACGACGATATTCGTTGCATATCTATCGTCTATACTAGTTGTAGTGGTCAATCTCTACCGAGAAGTGAAAAGCGGTCTGAAGAAGCTCAGGAGAATGCAAGAGGCTGACACACCCATCGCTATTCTCGAAGATGAAAAGGAAACAATGGTCAATAGGTTCAGTTCATCAATCAGAATCAAGTTCCTGATGTTTCTGGTGGTTGTAGGTGCTGCCGCAGTGACAACAATGGATTTCCTGCAGAGCTATGAACTCGGAATCATTGTGCTCCTGCCTGTTGCCTTCTTGGTTGTAATACCATTCATCTCATCCAAAATAGTCCAAGCGCTGAACCGGGCCTCAAACGTCAAAATCAGGAAGACTAGCGTATCTATTGCGGGGGATTCGGTAACAGCAGTAGCTGAGAGATTGCCTAGCGATACTTCTGAAGTGGATTCAGAGTCTGTAATGGAAGAAGATCTAGCGAACAAAGAACCAGAAGATCGAAGCGATTCAGATTAGGAACAGAAGAACGATGCAGTATTTGGGGCGGATGTAGTTCCCGCCCCAATTCTAGCCTCAGAAATGACGCTATCCAGCTACTCCTCATCAGGCGCGTCTTTTCTCGATTCATCCTGAGATCCAGACATGGTCTGTCCTGATTGGCCGGCATCGTCCATTGGTTCTTCAGAGCCTGTGTCCTCTCCTTGTTTGACAGCAATGCCAGTTTCCTCAGCAGCTCCCGCCTCAGTCTTGGCTTCCGTCTCAGTCGGTATCCATTTTTTACCTGCATCAATATCGCCCTGGAACTTCTTGATCTGAGTCTTGCGGCTAACATATAGAGCAACAATCACTGCAAGGGACATTGTTGCGCCTACGATTGTTATAGTAGTCTGAAACGTACTCGCACTGTCGCCAAGCAACTGCTGCCAAGTGATGACAAGGAATGCAAGACCTGCAATATTCATGACGAAAGATCGTAGGGGTGTTCCGACCTTGACGATTTCAGTGACATTCGTATCAACCATTGCTGCAGCAATTACCCCAGCGTTGTAGTCTGTCGATTTTGTCTTCTTTGCAAGGGTACGTATATCTGAGTGATTCTTCTTGCCCATGACTTTCAGTGCGACAGGCACTTTTGATGCAAGAAGGTCTGCGTATTGAACTCGGGCATCATCACTTGTCAAATTGCACTTCTTGCACATGTCGAGTTTCTTGTTCCAGTCGCGTCTGCACTTTGGACACTTATCACCCTGCCAAGCCTCCGGCGCGGTCTCTCTCAGACGCTGTCTGATGATGTACTCGCTGACACTACTGTCCTCTCGTGGTGATTCATCGGAGCTCTTCTTCTTCCCAAACTTTGTCATTCCAGCAAGCATAGAGAAGAGGAGAGGCAGCGCGCCGATAACTGTCAAGTTAGGTAGCGACTTCAGTTCCGAAGCCTTCTTCTGAATTCCCCGAAGCTTGTACGCAGTCTTCAGACCATCAAATAGGCTCATGAATCCGTTTCCAGCACCATAGACAGCACCAACAGTTGCTACACTTGTGGATATTCCAGTTACTGAAGTGACTATATCCAGTGGTGAAGCTGGAATACTGATATAGAAGGAATGGCTCTTCAGAATATTCACTGTCGCATTGCCCTCAACAAAGTATCTGAAGTCCATTGAAGCCTCTATGATGCCCGTGACGAGTTTGAGAGGGCCATAGTTGAAAATGGAGGAGAAATCAATGAACGCATTGATAACAGGAATCGCCATAGTATGGTCGACCCAAACCCAAGTTGAGTTCGTGACCGGCTCGATAATCGTTATTGGAAAGATTGCGATTCCCTGGTAGTAGAACATGATGGTGCCGCTCATGTTCAAATCGTGTGCACTTGTCACATTAATCTGGAGTCTGAGCAACATCGGGGTTTCGATATTGAGCACGAGGGGAGAAGACTGGTGATAGGCATCAATGACGTTTTGTCCGTCGAACGCGGCATAGACGTAGAGTGTGTCATCATGGAGAAAGTCAGTTGGAAATACAGGAACTTGGGCGGTCGTTATGGTCAGGGTAGATCCCCCAACCAACATCACTAGAAGCAGAGTCATGAATCCAACGAAGACAATCTTTGATGGCGAGCGAGGCATTTATCGAATTCAACTCCTGAGGTAACACTGAGAGTGCTCACTGACTGTCAACGATTGAAAAGGGTTTCTGGTCTATCGGGGGTTAGATTGCGGTGTTGGTTCTCGAGTTCCGCGCACCATGTCTGCAACTTTCCTTGCAACAGATGCAAAGCCTTCGCTTTTCTTAAGTACACCCTTGGCACCCACCTCAGCAGCCTGTCTCATTGAATCAGTATCGAAGTATGCAGTAAGAAGGTGGATGTTGGCAATCCCCATGCTCGTCAAAGTCTTGGTGCACTCAAGACCCCCCATCTCAGGCATCTTCATATCCATAAGAACAAAGTCCGGAGGATGACCCTCTTTGATGCAGTTCTTCGCCAATCCGATGGCTTCCTGACCATTTGATGCTGTAATGAGTTCGAAGTCGTCAAGGAACTTCTTCAGGTACGCGTTCATTACTTCATGAATCGCTGGTTCATCATCAACAATCAGGATACGGAGTGACACGAATGATTCACCACAATGGATTCAACGATGAATAATAGTCAGGACACCTTATCAATAGTTTGTTCCGATTACCCCTTATGATGTGGCAGTGCTCTTCGCGAATCTATTTAACTAGCATTTGCAATCCATGCTCTCAGGTGCTACTCATGGTCTTTAAACGAATGCCTCTAGAAATCTGGTTTGACGAATACCAATTCGAAATCGATTATGATATCGGCGAGAGTGGAATGAAGTTCCTCTCCCTAAAGAAGCTCGGAATTGATCTCAATGAAGTCGAATTGCGCTATGGCTACCATCTCGGACATCCAGATTTGAGGATGGAGATAGCGAAGCAGTATAAGGGCATGACTTGGGAGAATGTTGCAGTCACAACGGGTGCAAGTGAGGGCAACTTTTCAGTCATAGGGCATCTAGTTGGAACGAAGGACCATATCATTGTGGAGCATCCCACCTATCCTTCATTGTATCAGATACCTAGATCTCTTGAGAGAGATCTCTCACTATTCAGACTGAAATGGAATGATGAGTTCAGGCCAGATATGGATGAATTACGTAAACTGGTCAAGCCAAATACTAAGTTAATCACGCTAACCCATCCGAATAATCCGACTGGCTCTGTGATAACAGAGGACGAGTTGAAGGAGGCCATTGAGATTGCTGAAAAAGCGGGCGCGTATCTTATGGTGGACGAGACCTACCGGGATATGATGTTTGGCAATCCCCCGCCACTGGCAGCAACGATGAGCCCGAACGCTATTAGTCTGACTAGTATGTCTAAGACATGGGGACTTCCTGGTATTCGTATTGGCTGGGTCGTCGCTGACACATCCATCATTGAGGCGATCAGAACAGTGCGGGAACAGGTGACAATCTGCAACTCCTCTCTGGGAGAAGCAATTGCCAAAGCAATCCTGAAACAGAGGAAGACACTGCTCACGAATCTTCGAAAATCGATGCTGACGAACTTCAAGATTCTTGAGAATTGGATGAACAATCAAAAATGGCTCGAATGGATTGAGCCCAAGAGTGGTGTCGTGGGAGCTCCAAGACTTGTCCGTGGAGGAAGCACCGATGAACTCTGCCAGTTGCTGGTGACCAAGTATCGTACTTTCACAGTGCCCGGTTCAAGGATGGAACTTGATGGACACCTCAGAATAGGCTTTGGTGGAGAACCAGAAGAACTTGCGAAAGGACTTGAACAGCTAGGTCTAGCCTTGAAAGAGATCCATAAGTGAGTATTCTATAGGTGTTCATTAGGGTACGGACGGACGTGTAGTTGGATGTGTCGTGTCAAATGGTCGAATCAGATGATTCGCTAGAGCAGCATACCAAGGCAGTCTGGACTGATATTGTGCACCTCACGCCTGAGCGCAGACAAGTCAATGTCCGGTTTAGAATCATCAGAAAGGGAGTCTCGAGGAGAGTTAGTTCGAAATCCTCAGGCAGGCAGTACGAAGTCTCGGACTGCGTAGTTGCGGATTCTACTGCACGAATCAATCTGACTATCTGGAATGAAGATGTTGACCGCATTAGTCAGAACCATTCATACTGTCTCCTGAATGGACACATCAACATCCTTGACGAATGCATGAGTCTCTCGGCAGGACACCACGGGAAGATTATAGAATCAGATGTACCAATCGAGAACACAGATGACGAGATTGATATGAGTCGTCCCTTCATGGGGAAACCCAAGCGTCCGAAATCCCGATTCACAACCTCTAGAGTCCTTCAGGGCACAATTGGCCGGGAAGCGGGCGGATACCCGTCACGGAAGTCCTTTTGAGGTCGAACGAACAAGACTTGCCGTGATTGGTGCGTCGAAAATGATACTGAGATTCCAGAATGTTGATGTTCCCTATCCGCTTTCTCTCCTGAGAGGAAGACTCAGGCTTAGCGGGCTGCAGGACACCGAGGTGTCTAGTATCGTCGCTGGTTCCATCGTAAGCCACCCCTCTTCGGAGTTTAAGACTGAAATGGACCTTGTCAGTTCCATCGAGAATGCCCTAGAGGAATATCCGCAGCATGTTCGCGAGAACTTCCGGTTACTGACTGCATATGAGCAGACTCGCGGCATGTCAGACTCGGGTCGGTCTCTCATCTTGGTCCTCGAGGGAGCTTCAGCGACAGGCAAATCAATGCTCGCGATGGAGTTGCTTCAAGACCTTGCGGCTACGCGATTCATCAGCACTGACACAATACGGCAGGTCATCAAAGGAATCCATACCGAGCAGGACCATCCCGAACTATATTGCCACACTTACCAAGCACACAAGTATAGAGAGTCAGGCGACCCATCACTTGATTCGGTCGTCCGGGGATTCATTGCACAGTCCGAACTAATCATGCCCCATGTGCAAGGCCTAGTAGGAAGAATCAATGAAGAGGGAGCAATTGCTATTATCGAAGGTGTTCATGTTGAGCCCGGGAGCTTCAAGAGTATGGGTGCGAATGTACTTGAAGTCGTCATCAATCCGAGTTTCAAGACTCACAGAGCCATGTTCCTGAGTAAGCATGCAGCAGGCAAGTTGAGAACTGTTTCGGAGAACTCATCTGTTCGCACAAAGGAATTCAAGGCCACGAGGATGATTCAAGACTACCTTGTTTCCTGCGCATTGAAGCACGGTGTGCCCGTAGTTGAAATGGAGAGCTATGAGATGGCTCATCTTGAAATCTCTAAACTCATCATTGGGAGAGTGAGGGATCTTGTTGGAATTCATGACTGAGGAGAAGGACACACTATGAGCTGGAAAAACGATTCACTTGATAGACTATTCAATCCGCGTGCTATTGCAGTAGTTGGAGCGTCGGACAAGCCAGACAAACTTGGTGCCCTGTCTCTGCTAGCGCTACATTCCTATGAGGGAACTGTTGTACCTGTGAACCCTCGACTCAAATCAATCCGAGGACTTGAATGCTATCCGACCGTGGAGTCGATAGATGCCCAAATAGACCTTGCAATCGTAGCCGTCGGCCCACAGCACGTACTTCCTGCACTGGAGGATTGTGCCGCTGCGAAGGTAGGAGGTGCCATCATTTTCTCTGCGGGATTCAAGGAATTGGGCGGACTTGGAATAGAGCACCAACTCCTCCTCAGAAAGCTGGTCGACAAAGCCCACATAGCTGTTATTGGGCCAAACTGTTTGGGTGCTGGCAATCCGAGAATCGGCCTCAATGCTACATTCTTCCCGCATCCGGTTACGATGAGGAAAGGAACAGCCGCATTGGTGAGCCAGAGTGGAGGAGTCACCGGCCTCATGCTCTATCGCGCCTCGGACGTTGGCCTTGGAGTGTCCAAGTTCGCCAGCGTTGGAAACAGAGTGAATATCGATTTTCATGACATGGTGCGCTACCTCCGAGATGATCCTCAGACCGAAGTAATCTGTCTATTCATCGAGGGGACTGAGTATGGTCGCGAAATGATGAGTGAGATTGGCAAGACAACCCCATTGAAACCAGTAATCGTCTACAAGGTGGGCAAAACACCCTCGTCTCGAGAAGCCGCCTTGAGCCACACTGGGAGTCTTGCTGGGAACGCAGAACTCTATAGCGCTGCAATAAGACAATCAGGAGGGATTGAGGTCTCCGGGATTGAGGATATGATCGACCTCGGGTATCTCCTCTCAACCTCGAAACATCGCCCCAAAGGAAATCGAGTCGCAGTCGTGACCCATACGCTTGGAATTGCGCTTATTGTTGCACAGGTACTTGAAGAGAATGGAGTGATCCTACCTGCTCCATCTGAGAGAGATGCGAAGCTGATTCAGGATAGTCTTGGCATGCCCGTTGAGATACCTATCAAGAATCCCATAGACCTGCTGGCGACCGGCTGGGCGAATCCTAAGATCTTCGCTGGTGCGCTAGAGCTCATCCTCCATGAGGAGCAATACGATGCTGTAGTCATTGTCTTTTCACCAAACTATCAGGAGAGTATAGGGGGAGGGATGCCTATCAATGAGATTGTCAAGCTTGCTCAAGAAGCCGACAAACCAGTCATCAGTGTCTTGACTTCGCCTGATTCACGAAAACCGCCCGGGTATGAAACTCTTGAAGCTGGCGGAATCCCGTTCTATTCTAGTCCGCAGAGAGCTGCAAGAGCACTCAGCTATGCAATCAGACTTGCACAAGCCAGATTGGCGTAGCCATGGGAAAAAGAAGCCGCCGTATCAGCGGCATCACAATAGATCAATTCACTTCCTGAGAGTCAGTACGATACGGAATTCAGCGTCCCATCTAGTAGGGCTCCATAGGCTGCCATATCGAAGTGCCCATGACCTGAGAGATTCAAGATTATCACTCTTTCCTCATTTCGTTTCTTTGCATCGAGTGCAATATCGATTGCAGCCTTTATCGCGTGGGCAGATTCTGGAGCTGGAATGATACCCTCGGTTCTCGCAAAGAGCATACCCGCTTGCAGGACCTCAATCTGATCATAGGCGCGGGGCGTGATTCTGCCCTCTTCCACCAAGGCACTAACTGTAGGAGCCATGCCATGGTATCTGAGGCCCCCCGCATGTATCTTTGGAGGAACGAAGTCTGCCCCGAGGGTGTACATCTTGAGCTTGGGAGTCATTCCAGCAGTATCACCGAAATCATACTTGTACTCACCCTTTGTTAGAGAGGGGCAGGCAGATGGTTCCACAGCGATATACTCGCAGTCACGAAAACGCTCATCAGCAAGAAAGGGGAAACTCATTCCTGCAAAGTTGCTGCCTCCGCCCACACAGCCAATCAGTACATTGGGAGTCTCTTCAATAGAAGCCAGTTGAGCGATTATTTCCTGACCAATCACAGTCTGATGAAGAAGCACGAAGTTTAGAACTGACCCGAGGGCGTATTTCGTATTCGGATGATTCCTAGTGTCTTCAAGAGCTTCACTGATCGCAATCCCAAGAGTCCCTGGATGATCTGGCTGTTCACGATTGACCCTTCTTCCAAACTCAGTCCGATCCGATGGACTGGGAATGACCTCAGCACCATACATCCTCATCAGAATACCTCTGTATTGCTTTTGTTGATAGCTTATTCGAACCATATAGATCATGGCTTCAAGTCCGAAATAGGAGCAAGCCAGAGCAACAGCACTTCCCCACTGTCCAGCTCCAGTCTCGGTCGCCAGTCGTTCTACTCCTTCTCTTTGGGCATAATACGCCTGTGCGATAGCAGTATTCAGCTTGTGGCTTCCTGTAGGTGAAACATCCTCTCTCTTGTAGTAGATGCGACAAGGCGTCTTCAAGCTCTTTTCAAGACCAACAGCCCTCTGTAAAGGCGTAGGTCTTCCTGAGGCCATTAGTATCTCTCGCACTCTCACGGGAATAGAGATTCTCCTCTCTCTTGCGACTTCTTGCTTGACGCACTCCCTAGGAAAGATGTCGAGCAATGCCTTGGGTTCAATTGGCTCATCAGTTGCGGGATTCAACGGCGGGGGGAGAGGTTTCTGCAGGTATGGCAGGATATTCACGTATTTGTTCGGCGTTTCTTCAGGATCTAAGAGTATCCGTGTCTTCATTCGACTCATTTTTTTCAGACTCATTCTACTTGCCGCTTCTGAGTGACAGCACCTCTTCTGAAGATGAATCGACTGTGAGTCCAGTTCATGCCATCACAGAAAGACAAGCATTCTGTGACTTGTCTTCGAGAAGAAGACGCATTCGTGCCACCGATGGCCATAATTGGCGAAGCAGCTAAACGGGCCAGAAGAGGCCCCACTGCCATTGGCCAAGGCACACTCGAATCATGCTTTCACGCCCAGAAACGGTAACTCCTGAGCAATTTCGCCGAAATATAAACATTGTGCAGAAAGCGACATTAATGTATATTTCTGTACACTGAGACTTCTGCAGGAGCTGTTACGCATTCTGTATATTCTAGGAAGGAATTCACGGATGGGAGAGCACGGACTCGTCGTCATACTGCCCGACGGATGTACGAGGCACTCAGAGGTTGGAGTTTCTCCCAGAACTGTTAAATCTCACTTCCGGCATCTGCATGTCGCACAGGATGAGCCTGAAATGGTCGAAACTGGGTCTGATTATGTCCTCAAGATGGTCGCATTGGGTGACGGCGCGGTCGGAAAGACCAGCTGCATCATGCGATACACTGAGAACAGATTCGGTGAGCAATACAAGGCGACCATAGGGACCAGTATAGCAGTCAAGAATGTAGTCGTGAAGATTGGGGGAATGACCCGAAATGCGCAGATTGTCCTCTGGGATCTCGCAGGACAGCCCACTTACAAGGACCTACGTCAAAGGTACATGGTCGGCTCATCGATGGCATTCCTTGTCTATGATGTGACACGTGCAACCACCTTCCTCAATATCGATGACTGGTACAGGAGTTTCCGCAAGGTGTGTCCAGATGCCATTGTCGCACTGGTGGCTAACAAGGTTGATAGAAAGGACAGAATAGTGCCGCCTGAAGCAGGTACAATGCTTCAGAAATGGCTTGATGTTTTGTACTTGGAAACATCGGCCCTTACCGGACAAAACATCAACGCACTCTTTGAGAAGTGTGCAGAGATGGCAATCGAGCGGGAACTGGCTAAGGAAACCTAGCAAGCACTCCTAGACAGCTGCGGACTTAGTCTGCCCATCTGATTCTGCTTTCAATTGATGCGTGGTGCTACTACGGGTAGAATGTTAGAGCCGCTTGAAATGCATAATCGAGCACAAGGTTTGGCATGAGAAGCAACAAGAGCACTACCGCGACACAGATGCCTGCTGAGAGCATCGAAGGGCGTGGCAGACGCAGCTTGACATCATCGGCTGGCTCTAGCATGTAGGCGTATTTCAAAACGCGCAAGTAGTAGCCTAGAGAAAAGACTGAGTTCAGGAGGCCCACCAAAGCCAGCCACCACATGCCTGCAACAATTGCGCTCTGGAATACAACTAGCTTCGACCAGAAACCGACACCGACTGGCAGACCAGCCAAAGAAAGCATCAAGATTGCAAGCATTGCTGACGCCACCGGAGCCTTCTTGCTGAGCCCAGCCAGATCGTCGTAGGTTATCCGTTTTGCTAGTGTGAGGGACATTGCCCATACCAGAATGAATGCCGCTGTCTTCATGATGGAATGGGCGAAGGCAAAGAAGACTGCTGATGCCATTCCAATTTCGTTTCCGGCGGCGATGCCAATAAACAGGTATCCCATCATTGCAATACTTGAATATGCAAGCATTCTCATGATGTCCTTCTGAGCCAGTGCCAGCACATTCCCAATGACCATTGTCAGGATAGCGACTCCAGCTATCAGAGGAGCCCACTCTGTCTTAGCAACGAAGAAAGCAATCATGAGAATTCTCATGAGAGCACTCACGCCAGTCTTCTTTGACGCACCAGCTAGATACGCGGTAACGCTTCCGTCAGCGCTGGCGTACGCATCTGGCACCCATTGCCACCCAGGAAAGATACCTACCTTGAATCCAAATGATACAATGAAGAGGACCATGGCCAGAAGCAGCGTATAGGCAGAAGACTCGCTTCCGAGGGGAGTTGCCCAGAGGCTTGTAATGTAGATCCTGATTGTCTGCAAGTCCGTAGAGCCTGTAACGCCCAAGACGAGAGCGATGCCTAGTAGCATAAGAGCAGTTGCCAATAGACCTATCACGAAGTACTTCAGCGCACCATCTACGGCCTCCCTGTGAGGGCCAAGAGCGACCAGTACATAGGTAGGTGTAGACATTAGCTCCCAAGCAATGAACAAGGCTACGAGATCGGTTGCCATGACGACCCACAGGCCACCTGCGAATGAGATGAGAAGCAGAAAGTTGTAGGTCCCCTTGTCTCCGCCCCATACGCTCGATGACATCAGGACCAGGAAGGCCACAATCAGCACAATGTAGATGAAGTTGTCACTGAAAGCATTTCGAACAAAGAGCGTTCCAAAGGAATAGCCTGACATTGTCTCTGGATTGAGCAAGACCATCTCAAGTGTTGCAAGAGCTACACCAACGAAGCTAACACCGAGGGGATTGTATCTAAGACCAATTACCAATGCGAGTAATGCGAAAAGTACAAGGGTTATCGCTGGGAGCGACATGATCCAACCATCAGGAACGAAAGCAAGGATTGCATCTGTCAATCCAGAGAAAATACTTCGCAAGAAACTCGCAATCAAGTCCAATTGCATCATCAAGGCATACCTCCCAGGAGCATCTGTTCAATAACTGGTTGTACTACTCCGAGAATCAGGTCAGGCCATATTCCAAGCAAGATGACAGGAATCAGCATCAGTATTGGCGCGACCAGGTCATTCCAAGAGGCCTCAGAGACCTCCACTTGAGGGTCAGGGTCGCTGAACACAATTCTGTTCAGCATCCACAGCATGTAGCCCACCGTGAGAAAGATACCAAAGGCAATCAGTGCCGACAGAGGGTATATCACAATAGATCCAAAGATGACCAGTGCTTCTGCGATAAAGCCGCTAAAGCCAGGCAAACCAAAAGCCGCGAGTGTGGCGATTATGAACACTCCAGAAAGGCGCGGTGCTTTTGTCATAAGTCCCTTGACATTAGGAATTTCCCTTGTCCCTGCACTGTATTTGAGCTGACCAGAAACAATGAACATCACGGAAATTATCGTCCCGTGAGAGAACATCATGAATATTGAACCCTGAACGGCCAAGTTTGCTGCAGCCTGAATTGCAGGATCTGCGGAGTTGTAACCAGCGGCATATGCAGCTACACCAAGCAAGACCCAAGCCATATGATTGATCGAGGTGTACGCGACTAGGCTCTTCATGTCAGTCTGAGCCAGTGCAGTGAAAGCAGCATAGATGCACGTAAAAACAGCGGCAACTGCAAAAGGAATGGCTAATCGTGCCATAGCCTCAGGTACCATCCACAAACCAAGACGGATGAATGCATACCCTCCCATCTTCAGCAGGATTCCAGCAAGAATGACAGATCCAGGTGTCGGAGCCTTCACATGTGCCCATGGAAGCCAGTTGTGAAGCGGAAAGACGGGCAATTTCACGCCTGCACCCACAAAGAGTGCAAGGGCAAATCCAATTTGAATGGTTGGATCAAGTCCAATGTTGCGTAGCGCGACCATATCGAAGGTAGGCACATGATTAACTGTGAAGCTGGAGGACATGAAGTAGAGATAGAAAAATCCCACCAACATCACAGCAGAGCCGAGGTGGGTGTAGATGAAGAACTTGATTGAGGCATGTCTGCTGCCTTCCTCACCCCACTTACCAATGATGAAGAACATGGGCACTAGAACAAGCTCCCAGAATATGAAGAATCCAATCAAATCGAATGAAACAAAGACTCCCAGCAGCCCTGTCTGCAGCAGAAGAAACAGAGCATAGTACACATTTGCTGAATTCTTGATGTGATTCGACCCGATGGCCGCAATCCATACTACGAGGGTGGAGAGCAGGACCAAGACCATCGAGATACCATCGACACCAAGGATGATCTCAAAGACTGGAGAATCTGTGGTTGTACCTAGTCGAGCTAAGATATAGCTCCAGGTGTGACTCAGACCGCCTGGAGCTGGACCTACTGATGGAGTGCCCAGCATCAGGAGTACGGAAAGACCCAGCTCTAGAGTTGTGATGGCCAGCGTGATGGCTCGCGCTCCCTTGTTTCCGAGGAGATACGCTAGGAATGCGCCACCTAGAGGCATCACAAGCATTAGAACAAGGATGTTCAATGGAAGACCGTTGATTAGACCCGTGGCAAAGTCCAGCTGCATCTAGAGCACCCCCATTGTTAGAAGGCCGATGATTATCAAAAGGCCAATGCCAAAGATTACCACACTTACGTAGTCATTGATTCGCCCAGTCTGTGTTTCAAGACCTATTTCCGAGGCCTCTACGCTCTTTGTTGAAACCCCCTCTGCAAAACCATCAATGACATGGTCATCAAACCAGCGTATCTTTCTTGAAAGGGTCTGTGCAGTTCCGGCAGACTTGAAGTCAATCCCATCGATTACGGGTTCATCCACCTGGACTCGCCATACATCTGCGAAGCGAAGGAGCTTGTTTACGAACCAGTAGTAGGACTCATTGATATACCATCGATGCTTCAGGAAGTTGTACAGCTTCCGGCGGACGCCATTCTCTGGAATAACGGAGTTCGGTCTCTCTGCATTCCTTATGTAAATCCAATACGCTGGTACACCACCAAGAAGGAGAGCACCAATAGTGATTGCGAATGGGATTACTCCTGGTAGTGTGAACTTGACAACAATCATCTCTGTGAGTATCTCGACGAACAGTTCCATCGTCATGGGGCCTTCAGAAAGGACGATTGCCTGAATGAATGGAAACACAAGGAATGCAATGATTGTGAATCCTGCAAGAATATACAGCGGAACCATCATTGCAGGACCGGGGTCATGAGGACTGCTGTGATGCTCTTCATCATGGTGTTCCGGTTCTTTACCATGAAAGACTATTCCCATCAGCCTTATGCTGTAGAAGATGGTACTAGCTGCTGCAAACACTGCAAGACCAAACAACAGAATACCAAATGAATATTCAACTGCAAGCTCGTAGGTGTACTCAATGATGGAGTCCTTTGACCAGAAACCAGACATCGGTGGAATCCCTGCAAGTGCGAGCACACCAATCAGCATGACCCGATAAGTCCGAGGCATGCTCATTTTCAGACCGCCCATGTTGGACATATACTTCGTATGGACAGCATGGATGACTCCGCCCGCAGCAAGGAAGAGAAGGGCTTTGAAGGCACCATGGGACACAACATGAAGCACGCCACTGAGATACGCCTGATCATAATGACCGCTCACTGCGAGAATTCCACCTGTGCCAATTGCCAGAATCATGTAGCCAAGCTGACTCAGGGTTGAGAAAGCGAGGACCTGTTTGAGTTCGTTGGACACCATACCCATTGTTGCTGTCATAAAGGCTGTAATCGCTCCGACGGTTGCAACGATGATGAAGAATGAGATGGCCATCTCGATGCCGAATGTCTGGAGTGCTGCGAAGCCCGACTCGGTACCAGTTTCATGAGCATG
Organism: uncultured archaeon; assembly: GCA_964354495.1. Taxonomy (GTDB): domain Archaea; phylum Asgardarchaeota; class Thorarchaeia; order Thorarchaeales; family Thorarchaeaceae; genus SMTZ1-45. The sequence continues at coordinate 61,367 of CAYHAA010000013.1, forward strand.
AGTCGCAGTAGCATCCACAATGGTAACCAAGAAACGAGCGGTGATGTACACACCAGCCTTCACCATGGTCGCGGCATGAATCAGTGCAGAAACAGCTGTCGGGCCGCTCATCGCCTCGGGGAGCCACACCTGGAGGGGAACCTGACCAGATTTTCCTATTGCACCCGCAAAGATGAGTATGAGTGCTGGGAGCAGGAGACCCCAGTTGCCCATCGTACCCCACCAATTGTTGATATTACTGGCGAGGTCTGTGAATAGAAAGGATCCGGTGAACGTGAAGAGTAGGAGAATGCCGCCCAGCATGAGAGCGTCGCCAATCCTAGTGACGATGAAAGCCTTCGTGCCGCAGTGAGTGTTATACTCGCCTTCTGTCTCGAATTGGAGCAATGGATTGCTCTGTTCATAACCCGTGGGGTCTTTTTCCGGTCTATTCCGTTTGTCATTCCAGAAACCGATGAGACCATAGCTGCACAATCCCATGATCTCCCATCCGATGAAAGCAATCAGTAGGGAACCGCTTAGGACAAGTGTCAGCATTCCCCCTCCGAACAGGAGCATCAGGAAGAAGAATCTGTTTCTATCGCCTTCATTCGCCATGTACTCAGTACTATACACATAGATGAGGAAACACAGTGTACTTGATAGAATGGCCATAATGACCGAGAGCGGGTCTAGGAGCATCTCGAAGGGAACATAGAGACCTGGGATATTGATCCACTCATAGTGTGGCATGTGCTCTATGCCTAGGTCCCAAAGAAGAGACCAACACAACACCATAGTCATTCCCATCAAGATAGATGGCGTCCAATCACGGAGTCTTACACTGAATCTTCCCACGAGTGGCACCAACAATGATCCAGCCAGAGGGATGACGAGGATTAGGTAATAGGGTAGACCAAGTAACATCTGACTCACCTCATGGACCGAAAGCGTCTGTGAACGCCGGGACTATGACATCCAGTGCCAAGCTCGGGAATATTCCAAAGATTACAATGAGAATGCCAAGGATGACCATCGGGATGGTCATTGATCGAGGACTCTCCTTCACGTCCGCAAGAGACTCGGGATGTGGACCCAAGAACACACGCCAGAAGAATCGCAACATATAGGCAGCACTCAGAATCGAACTTGATGCTGCAATGATGGCTAGTAGCAGAAAACTCATATTGAGCTCCGCACCGGGGATTGGAATCGCCGCTTGGAAGCCTCCCAGGAACATCATCCATTCGCTTGCAAAACCTGAGAGGGGAGGACTGCCAGCGATGCTCATCATTCCTATCGCTGCCGCGAATGCAGTGATTGGCATCTTGTTGGAGAGACCACCCATCTTCTTGATATCGCGGAGACCTGTCTGATGGATGACAGCTCCAGCGACCATGAACAGCAGTCCCTTGGAGAATGCATGATTGATGAGATGGAACATCCCACCAGACACTCCTGCAATTGTTGCAGTGCCCAGAGCAAAGAGTACGTATCCCATCTGCGAAACAGACGAATATGCAAGGAGCCTCTTGATGTCCACCTGGGCGAGAGCCATGAAACCGCCGTAGAAGATTGTGATAACACCAAGTGTTGCTACGTAGAGAGCAAACTGACTTGCAACCACATCCAGAGTTAACGTGCCAAATCGCACGAGCGCGTAGGCGCCTGTCTCAATCATTGCACCGGATAGGAGAACTGAGATTGGAGTAGGTGCCTCTGCATGAACCGGTGGAAGCCACCAATGGATTGGGAATACTGCCATCTTGACCAAGAACCCGGCAGCAAGTAGTATGAAGATAATCTTGAAGATCAAGTCCCCAGTAGCTCCAATGTTCGCAAGTACAAAAGAACCACCACCGTTGGCGTACAGTAGTCCGAATCCAATAAGGATACACACTGCACCGGACTGGGTATAGAGCCAGAACTTGAGAGCTGTGCGCTTTCGAGTCTCTGGAAGTCCCCAGAATAGGATGAGGAAATAGCTGGGGACAAGCATGATTTCCCAGGCAATGAAGAATTCTATCAGGTTAGTTGCAAGCGTCACCCAAATCATGCCCATGATGAAGAACAACTGGTTGGCGAAGAAGGTCGGTTTGTTCTCCGTGTGTTCAGTGTATCCTACTGCATACACCACTGATAGGAATCCGAGCACAACGACTGCGAGGGTGATGGGGAATGCTACGGGGTCAAGGAAGAGCCCGAACGGTTCCAGAAGCGTAGACCAGACGTATGTCTCCTCTGAGAAGCCTTCCGTCAAAAGCTCGTAGAAGGGCTGTATCATTAGAGCAGAGCCTACAAGAGAAACGCCAGTGGCAATCTTTCCCGCGCTATTACCGATTCTGTCCTTGAAGACGTAGATGAGAAGTGCTCCTATGAACATGACAGCTAGAGAGAGTGCCATGAAGGGGAATTCAGAGAGGAAGGTCTGCATTACCTGAACCTCCTTCCACGCCACTCTAACGGTTTCCTCTCTAGGGTTGTGATCTTATCGGGCCCGTAGATCAGGTCTCTTCTGTCGCCCTCACTAATGTCGACGACTGGAGTGTGGAATAGTGCATTGAATCGACAGGCCTCAACACAGTGCCCACAGAAGATGCAGCGAGTGTAGTCAAAGTAGAGGGCTGCATCTTTCTCGTACATTCTATCGTCCTTATCCATTCGTATCGCAACGACTGGACATGACCGAACACACTGCGCGCATGCTGTGCAATTCTGTCGGACATGGATGTGCCTTCCACGCGTCCTCTCTGGATAGATTCTGTCCTCAAATGGGTAGAAGTAGGTGAAGGGTCTCATGAAGACCTGCCTGAATGTGTGTTTCAGAATCTTGAAGATGTCACCCAGTACGCTGAAGAAACCCATTGTTTATGGACCTCCTAAGGGTAGCAATGCTGCCAGTCCAGGAAGATAGACTATCGCGAGCATTGCAAATATGACATTCAGTAGCGCAAGAGGAAGCAGATACCTCCAACAGTAGTGAACAATCTGATCTTGCCTAAGTCGTTGGAATGACGAACTGACAAGAACGAAGAAGAAGAAGGTGATGATGAACTTGATAATGAAGTTCACTGCACCAGGGAGGAAGGGCAGACCAACAGGCCCTCCCAAAAAGAGAGCGACGATTATTGCGGAGTAGAGCATCTGCTCTGCAAACTCTGCAAAGTAAGTGAGAGTGAAGTAGATACCAGTAAACTCAGTCCTCCAGCCAAAGATTATCTCAGAGTCTGCGACGGGTGCGTCAAAGGGGAACACACCAACTGATGCAATGGCGGCAATTAGGAATGTTGCAAGGTTAACAGGCAATACAACTGCAAACCAGACAGAAGTCTGTGCTTGGGCGATGCCCATGAGACTCAGAGAACCCGCAAGCATGGCAGGTCCGGCAGAAGAAACAATCATTGGAATCTCTGCAGCGAATTGATTGTTTGCCGCTCGGAATCCTCCTATGAGCGAGTACTTGCAGCCGCTGACCCAACCTGCAAGCAATGATACAACAGGAACCGCTGTCAGAAAGGCAAACACCAGGACAAGACTCACAGAGAGGTCTGAAATATACCAGAAGTCAAAGTCCCAAGGTATGAAACAGAAAGGCAATAGTACAACCACAAGAAGGAGACAGGGTAGGAATCTGAACATCCAGCGTTTTGCATTATCAGGGATGATAGTCTCCTTTGCTATGAGCTTGATAGCATCAGCAAACAACTGAAGTCCACCATACTTGCCGATATGAAGTGGTCCTCGTCGGTCCTGAATGCGACCCCAGAGTTTTCGTGTGAACCACACCGCCCATATGAGGGTGAGAACGACAAAGATGAGACCCGGAAACAAGACAGCTCGAAACAAGAACATGAAGTTCGCTGGTGAGAACACCATTGCCCAGAGCCATTCGACGATGCCCCAGGCCCAGTAGAAGACACCCAGGATGAGATTGATTATCCATTGCAGTACGCCATAGATCCAATCGGGAATCCCCGCAAGCCAGGTAAAGAAATCGAACTGCAACATCACACCTCCATTCATCGGTCCCACCATCCAGGATACGGGTCCAAGCTTCCGAATATCACAATGAAGTCTGCAAACTTCGCGCCAGGGACTAAGTCCTTCAAGGCGTAGTAAGATGCAAAACAGGGTCCACGTATCTTTGCGCGATATGCACTCTGTGCCTTATCTTGAGTCTTGAGCCACAGTGATGTGATGCCTCGTGTTCCTTCTACGCGACCATATGCCTCTCCTGCAGGAAGTCTGTTCACTTTGGCACGAGCTTTGGGATCGATAATAGGACCTTCGGGTATCTGTGGTAATAGCTGCTTAATGATCTCTACAGAGGTCTCTGCCTCCTTGAATCTTTGCTCCATCCTGTCCAGAGCATCACTCTCTCCGGGATGATCTGGATTCTCAGTTATGGGTACTTCCCAATCACACATATTGTAGGCAAGATTCGGGTCGGGAGCATCTTTCCTGAGGTCCATAGGGATTCCGCATGCCTTAATCGGAGGCCCGCTCAGTCCCCATTTGAGACCCTGTCTTGCAGTGTATTGCCCTATGCCCTTGGTTCTCGCTCTGAAAGTAGGACTTCCCATCTGCATATCTCGGAACTTGGGCAGTCTGTCCTCAAACCTCTTGACGGCTCTATTGATTTGTTTCAAGACCTTCTCATTAAAGTCGAACCTTGTTCCACCAGGAGTTGAGAACGATACAGTGTGTCGCGAACCTGTTAACTCTTCAAAGGCATCAAGGGTATACTCTCGGTCGACCCAAGGCCAGAGAGCCATTGTAAAGAATCCAAGCTCTGCATTGAACTGTCCCCACCAGAATTGTATACTGTGCAGACGGGACAGCTCCATCATGATGGTCCTCATGACCTTCGCTCGTTCTGGCACCTCAAGCTCTGCAATCTTCTCAACTGCAGCAATAAAGGGATACTCAGCAAGAAATGCTTCAAGCATGCACATTCTTTCCATAACCAGGGATCCTTGCCTGAAGGTCCTGTACTCGAGGACCTTCTCTGCAGAACGGTGAAAGTACCCGGCATTTGGGTCACATTTGACAATGTAGTCGCCGACCAAGGTCAGTTTTGTCGCCCATCCATGAGCAGAAACATGTTGGGGTCCGAACCAGACGTCTATGGCCTCATCAAGAATGTTAGGGCTCACTGGTCTGCCCCTCCGGTTTTTGTCGGTGTTTTTGGTGGAGTGAGGCCTGTTTTATCCAAGCGGCTTCTGTCTGTCTGGAATCTCTTGCGAAGAGGAAATGCGCCCGCCAGTTCATCCGGCAGAAGGAGCAGTCGAGGATCAGGATGACTCTTGAATTCAATCCCGAACATCTCTCGTGTTTCACGTTCGTGCCATTCAAAGCCGGGGAAGATGTCGCAGGTACTCTCGATCTCAGGTCTCTCCCCTTCCAGCGACACTCTTAGCTGAAGCAGCATCCGATTTGAGTGAGACCAAATGATGTAGATGAGCTCGTATTTGTCGTTTTCAAGGTCGATTCCAAAGAGTGACTCAGGAAGAGCATCATGCACTTCTTCATCAATCATCGTCACGACCTGTCGAATCTTATTGGCAGGCACCAGGAGCTCGACCTGATTCGCGCCTAAAAGCCTTGAATTAACATCAGGATGCTTGTTGATGAGTTTTCTCGCGAGCGTTGAAGCATCAATGGTGGAGGGTTGCGACAATTCATCATCCCTCCATCTCAATTGGCTTGCCTAAGTCAACCGAATGATATCGACGGTTATACATCAACATCAGGACCAGTGCAAGTGCAGTATGTGCAGCAGAGACAGAGATGACAAGCATGATTAGACCCTGACCAGTGAAGTTGAATATCGGATTGTAAAGAGAGATGGCAACAAGGGCGATATTCGCTCCATTGGCCATTATCTCAGCACCTATCAGGATTCTAATGAGGTTCCTCTTCACCATCATCCCGTATCCACCCAAACCTATCATCATAAAGGAGAGAACCAAATACCAAGTGAGCGGGATCATCAGGCATCAACCTCCTTTGATTCATCGATAGTTCGCACATCGTCAACGATGGTTCCCTCACCTTCGGTAGAGCCTGCCTCTCCTCCTGAAGCTCCAATAACAACTCCGAGTTGTTCGGCCTTGTCGATTTTCAGAAGAGCGATTGCACCCACAAGAGCTGTGAGGATGATCAGGGCGACCATCTGCACGTAGATACCATTCTCGAACCACAACCAGCGCGCAAGTTCATTCAGATTTTGCGAGATACTGACGAATGCCTCGTTGAACGACTCAGCCCATGGGAAGATAATCGCAAGAAAGCCAGTAAGTACTGTTACAACTGCTGAAATGAGAAGACCAATATGACGAACTCTAGGGGACGCGAATTTCTCTAGAGTCGAGTCTTGGGCTCTTGGTAATATGAGAACTGCAAAGATAATCAAAGCGCTGATTCCGCCGGTGTACACGGCAATCTGCATTCCAGCAATGAAGGGCGCTTCAAGGAGAAGGAAGAAACCAGCAACAAAGGATGCCATAAAACCAAAGAAGAATGCGGCATAGACAATCTCCTTATGCTCCAAGGCCAAATATGCAAGCACGAGGACCATGCCTGCCAAGATTAGGAACTCGATCTGCTCAAGCAATGCAGGATCAAAACCTTGCATCTCTATCGACCTCCCGCAGCCGACTGCTCTTGCTCTCTCTCAGCCTTCATCTTCCTGTATAGCTCAACAGTCTCTCTCCCATCGAGGAATGTGTGTGGGATCATCTTCAAGGAAAAACCAATTCCGCCCATGATTATGAAAATGAAGAGGATGACCTGCCATACAGCCTCGTATTTCGTAGCGTCAGCCCATAGAATGGTCGAAGAAGAAAGGAGCCAGAGAAATGCGCCCATCACGTCGACAACTACGAAGAGGACTGTGTATACGAAGTAATTGTACGGATAAGAAATGCGCGAGGTGCCTATTGGTTCCTCACCACATTCGTAGGTCGAGGTCTTCTCGGAGTTCTGGAGTACATGAGGTCGTAGCACCCAAGATGCTAGTAGCATTAGAATGACGAGAACTATTGCAAGTAGCGCCCAGACTATGACAGGGAAGAAATCCAAGAACAATCTGCTGGTCTGTATCATTCTTTGAAACCATCCTCTTGAGAGACTCAAGTGCGAGAGGCCGCCTTGCTAACCTTCGATCTCTCATCATTATTCAAGACTGACTATGGTCGGCAATCTGCGCCAGACTTACTCGCGTAGGAAAGCAGCATGATAAAAACGCTTCGGGGCACCTCGCAAAGAAGTTATATACTGCAGGACGTCGAGGAGCTACTTGACATAGGTTTCTACTTTGTCGGGTGATTCATTTGACTCGTGCCGAAGAAGGAAAATTCTTCTATTATCTATCGCTCTTCATGGGAATGTCGCTTCTTGGAGTCTACATGTGGATAATAATGAGTGCAGCACTGGCTCCGCAGTACGTGTTCTTCCATCTAATCCTCTTCATAAGCGGGATTCTACTCATTGCCTCGGCGTTCGGATTTATCGTTGCTGATACCCGATCTAGTAGAGTAGCGCTGACAATGGTTTCTGGTGTTTTTGGTGGCATTCATGCGTATCTCATCTTCGTTCTGTTTGAGTTTCTCACGAATGTCATCCTGTTCGCTCTGATGGCCCTTGGACTCATGCTAGCATTTGCTGCGTTCAATTGGATTCATGAATAGAGCAAAATCCCTACTCATTTGGACCAGTAGATGTAGGATCAATAGCATCAGCAGGTTTCTCGGGTTTTGTTTCAGTCTTAGGTGCCGCTTCTTCCGCAGGTTTTGGCGCACCACCATAATGGAGTGACCTTACATCCAACATGCCTGGAGAGTGACTCTCTTCGCGAGTATGCATCACCGAGAGACCTCCAGCAGTCAGTACTGAACCTCCAAGGCCCCAGGCCGAGAGATACAGTGTAGTCCCAACTGCAGGGAGAGCATTCACAAATTCATCAACAAAGATAACGAAGAAGAATCCAACAACAATCGATAGTGCCATCATTAGGCTCTTTCCTTTACCTCTCGCAGGTCGCAAATACCCAACTAGCAGGAAGATCATCAATAGGGAAATCCCGCTTAGCAGAGCAAAGGCGCTTCCAATGACCAGCACCGATTCCGGCATCAGAAAGCCAAGATAGATGAAATTGAAGATGAACGATGACAAAATGACTATGCCTAGCCAGAGCATGCAAAACGGGTCGCTATCTTGTCGAATCGACATCACTGTATCATCCCCATCGCATCCTGGTTCTCATATCTCCTTTGCCAGTGAGTCGTGCCAGCCCGTATCTTATTCTGAAGAATCAGATGTGCTCGAATGAAATCTGCTGGCTTCGGAGGACATCCAGGCAGGTAGACGTCGACAGGTACTACCTTGTCAGGCGGTGTCATCAGGCTGTATCCCTCCCAGAAGAGGCCTCCTGAAGCAACGCATTGACCAAAGGCAATCACATATTTGGGCTCAGGCATCTGCTCGTAAATCCTCCTGAGCCGCGGTGCCATCTTCTTGGTGAGCGAACCCGAGATCCACAGAACGTCGGTCTGTCTCGGACCAAACAGGGGTAGCATGCCAAATCGCTCAAAGTCCCATCGAGGAGCTATTCCTGCAGCACCATCCACCATGCAACACCCAATACCATACTGCATTGGCCAGGGACTATATGCCCTTCCCCATCTGAGTACCCACTTCAGCGGCGGTACATTCTGCAACCATTTCAGCAAAATGGGAGCAATCCGACCCCAACCGTTTCTGAACAGATCGAAGAAGATCCACATGAAGTATTTCCCTATTCTCAAAATAAATGGAAGCCAGTAGGCGAATATCTTCCCGGGATTCGAGATCTCGTTCCTGTCCCATTGGAGTTTCGCTGCTCGAATTCGGGACAGTCGTTCCTTTCCAAAGTATTGATACGCGTAGTTTGCAAACCAAATTCCTGTGGAGTGCACATGCCCTCCGTGACGCTGTGCAATTTTGAATATGACAAAGCTCTGTGACCACGAGAGCATGTAGAAGTGCCTTCGCTCATCTTCAAGGAAGTAGCCCATCATAGTTACTCCGGTCTTTGAGGTGACGTAGCCGTCGATTCCAGCTCTCGCAGAGGCTTGTTCAAACTGGAAGTCATCAAGAATTGCAACGAGATTCTCGAGAGGGGCAAAAGCTTGACCGACTACTAGGGTTGGCCCTCTCTTCTTAATCTTCATTGGATAGTAGCGTAGCTGCCATTCATGTTCTGCAAAATCATCATCATAGATGCGCCCTCGATACAGTTCAGTGACTTCGCGGACAACTCCTAACCCCTCTTCAATCTCTTCCTCGTTGCCCTCATACGCAATCATTAACGAACAATGATTGGCAGGTATCGGGAATGGCTTCTTGCCCTCCCAACTGGCCTTTTTGAGGTCAGTATACTTTGACTCTTCGAATAATATCGTGTATGGGAGTGGGCCATCTTCGAGTATTTTCTCAATTGCAAGGACCATTTGGTAGTTTTCCTCAAAACTGGAAACAATTACCTTCATCGGTGTGAGAGGTTTGATCTTAAGAGTGGCTTTGGTGATGATACCCAGAATTCCCTCAGTGTCACAGAAGAGGCCAAAATCCTTTGTCTTGACTGTTTTTCCAGTTGGCAGAACCACTTCGAGCTCGACTATGTTCTCATTGATCTTCCCGTACTTCAGCGAACCAATGCCATCGCCGCCCTGGGCAATCCAGCCGCCCACAGTCGCTGAGATGCCAGATGATGGATAGCATCGTATATCCAGACCCTTCCTGTTCAACGCAAACTGAAGATTTGCCCAAGAGATTCCTGGTTCAACCGTGACGGTGAGATTCTCACTCTCAACTTCAAGAATCCTGTCCATTCGACGCATATCAACAATGATTCCTCCTTTTCGGGGTATAGCGCCGCCATATCCTGAGGTTCCTGCCGCTCTGGGCACAAGGGGGATTTTGTGTTTTCGCGCAATCTCATAGAGCGCCTGAACCTCTTCAGGAGTCAAGGGTTGAACAAGGGCATCGGGTTTTGTGTTCATGAGCCAACCAACCTGCTTCGGAAGAGAACCAACATCTTGTCCAAACAGAATCAGCTCATGCTTCGCAGTAATCAAGCGGTCTCCAAAAATTTTGCCTAGTTCTTCAATCAGCTTTTGATTAAGGACCATGAGTCCACTCTCCAGCTCATGAGCAGAGCCGCTTACAAATCGAGGCTTGGAAAGCAGGAAGATAAAAACCTAGCGTACAAGTTCATGGGTACGAATAGTTCACCAATGCGCAAAAGCAGATCGTCTTCTCTATTCGCAGTCCGAATGGAAGGATTTTAAGGAGCGTTGCATCGAACCTCCTGAGTAAGTCATCACCGGAGACAAGTGACGATGGACTTTCCAACACTGAATGAATATGACCTTCAGAAGTACGCATTCACTTGCGCGCAATGTGGTTTTTGTCAGGTAGGTCATGGTGCTTGTCCCACCTACAAGGTGAAACGGCGGGACACATATTCTGGTAAGGGTAAGATGCTCTTGACCCGGGCATTGATGCAAGGACGAATTAGACCGTCCGAGGGTCTGGAAGGTCTAAGGGATGGGATCTTTGGCTGTACTCTATGTGGAGGTTGTGAAGAAGTCTGCCAAGTGGATATTCCGTTTGTGAAGCTCTATCAAGTGATGCGCTCGGAGTTCATGAAGCGGAACATGTGGCCAGAGAAGCTGCAGGTAGCAAGGGACACAGTCTTGAAGAACTTCAATATTCAGGGCCAGGCACAAATGGATAGGATAGAGGGATGGTCCTATTGGACTCCTAACGAGGATGAATTGCTGGGCAAACAAGGGACTCCGGCAAAGACTGCCTTCTTCATTGGATGTGCATCTTCGTTTCGAGGCGTTTCGATTCAAGCCACAATTGCCATGACACTGATCTTGGACAAGATTGGAGCAGAGTATACCGTGCTGGGTGAAGAGGAATACTGCTGCGGCGCTCCTCTTATCATGTCGGGAGATTTCGACGGAGCGAGAGTCCTCGCTGAACACAATATTCAGAAGTATAGAGAACTTGGCGTTGAAACCATAATAACCAATTGTCCGGGCTGCTATAAGATGTGGGCTCATGAATATCATGAGTTCTTAGGTATTGATCATGGTTTTGAGATTCGCTATGGCTACGAATACCTTGCTGACCTTCTTGATAAAGGAAGACTGACAGGTTTCAATACTCCTCTCAATGCCACAGTAACGTTCCATGATGGTTGCGACGCAGGTAGGAATACGGGATTTTATGAAGAACCAAGAAAAGTGCTTGAGAACATTCCGGGTGTGATATTTGAAGAGCTTCCGCATAACAGAGCAAACTGCTATTGTTGCGGTTCTGGTGGCGTACTAAGAGCGATTGATGCTGAATTCGCCAATCAAATCAATAGGCTCAAGGTAGAAGATATCGAAGCCACGAATGCTCAAATCGTAGCATCTGGTTGTCCATCTTGTGTAGATTTCATGCACTCTCAACTTCCACAGGCAGGTTCGAGTAAGACTGTGAAAGATCTTGCTGTTCTTGTCGCTCAGGCTCTTGGTCTATCATGGGACGGACTCACTGAGATTTACGGCTGATTTGCAGAAGGTCGCTTCAATAGTCAATAATCAGTTGACGACTAGCCAAGTCTATTGAGTGGTCGGCAGACAGCAAGGAGTAAGCTTGAGAACGAATGTGAGATATCAGCTGTTGAGAGATGCTGAAGCTGCTGCTTTCGCTTTGCGTTCTGATTGATAGTAGAACACAAGGGACATCGCAAGACATAGAGCGCCCCCGACAAAGACGTAGAGAAGAGGTGATGCCAATCCAATCAACAAGTAAGACAGTGATAGAAAGAGCCCCGTGAACAAGTGATTCGTGACCGTCGCCGCACATGCGGGTAACATCTGAAGCGATTGATCATAGTGTGCTAGTACGTGCTTGCTGGCCATCACTGCGATAGGCACAGTAGAAAGCCCAACTACTGTATACCAGTTTGTCAGGCCGAAAAAGATGGGTAGGAGTATTGAGAGATATAGGGCCACCATCAAGACGACGTACCCTTTCGAGGCACGTTTTCGGCCGAGACGCACTACTGCAGTCAGTTTTCCAACAGACTTGTCAGCCTCATAGTCGGGAAACTCATTGATATATAGAACAGCTGTGATTAGAATCGCGACTGGAATAGATGGGAAGACTGCTTCCCAAGCAAGCACCTGAGTTTGAACGAAGTAGGCTCCGAGAGTCATAAGAACGCCAAAATTGAGCCCAATGAAGACCTCCCCAATGCCTCTATTCACTAATCTAAAAGGCGGAGCAGTATAGAAGAAACCCGAGCACACACCAATGACTCCAAGGATTAGGACTTCTATGCCTCTTGTGTAGGCAAGATACAGGCCAATGCCGCCCCCAAGAGAGAAGAATACCATTGACTCTAGGAAGACCTCTCCCGGAGACATCAGCCCCCTTTGGATCATCCTGCTTCCCCCGGTGAAAGGACGCACATACTCCACATTGATATCGTCAGTCCCACTTCTGTGGTCGAAATAGTCGTTGGCAACATTAGACCCGATGTGGATGAACACACCTGCAGCTAGGGTCAAAAGAAAGATGTCGAGAAGGAATGTGCCTGTTGATGCCCAAGCCACGCACGTTCCAATGACTACAGGTACAATGGCACCCGTCAGGAAGGGGGCACGCATTTCGGCCAGCCAGGTTCTGACTCTCGAAGGTCTTACATCCATCAAATCAATCACGACTTATGAACTTGAAATCCTTTTGAGTTTAAGAAAAGACTTACTATAGGATGCGATTGATGCAAAAACGACATTGCTTTAAGGCGCATACAGTCTGAACCAAAAGTTGAGGAGAATATCTGATGTCAGAACGCCCATCCGTCCGCCATGAGTATGGACTAAACACATCAGAACCTTGGCCATCTGATACTTCGTGTTTTCTAGAGAATGAGAAGATAAGGACAAGAATCAACCTCATTAATGAAGAGATCAAACGTTGCCTATTGGATGAAGATGGAGAACCGAAACAACTCTATGAATCAGTCCGTAGCCTAGTCCTTGCAGGTGGCAAGAGACTAAGGTCCCTTTTGCTGATACTGAGTTGCGAAGCAGTGGGTGGGGCTCTCGTGGACGCATTGCCTTTTGCAGTCGCCACAGAGTTCATACAGACCGCTAGCTTGATCCATGATGATATCATTGATGAAGATGATTTGCGTCGTGGAGTTGAAACCATGCACAAGAAGTATGGAGAGAAGATGGCAATAATCTCCGGAGACCTACTTGTCGGCCTGGCAATCAAGTTGATTGGAGAGAGAGCAACTCCCCAACTTCTATCCAGTGTTGCCACAGCTGGTATCCGAATGTGTGAAGGCGAAGCTGCCGACCTCTTGATGAGTCAAAACAGAGCACATTCTTACACGACAAAGGCAGCGCTTGATATTATTAGAATGAAGACAGTCGCGTTCATGACATACGCTGCGAAGGTAGGAGCGGTTCTGGGGCATGCGACTGAGGAGCAATCGGAAGTTCTAACCAAATATGCCGAAGAACTTGGTTACTCATTCCAAATTCGTGACGATATACTCGATATAATCGCCACTCAAAATGAAACAGGAGAGACAGGTTTGTCCGATTTGAAAGGTAATGTGAGTAATTTCGTTCTTGCGCATGCCATAGAGAGCTGTTCTCCGAAAGGAAGGAAGCAACTCATTCAGAATTTGGACGAGGGTGATGTAGACTCTGCCTTTGAACATATCAAGGAAATGAAGTCTATTGAATACTCCACTGAGACTGCCAAGGAGTTCGTGGAATCTGCCAAGGACAGAATTCGCGGATCCAACTTCTCAAATGAAGAGTTGCTGATGCTCCTCGCAGATTTCGCTGTGAAACGGCAATACTAATTCAGCTCACACTACATGAACTGGTTCAGCAGCCTGACAAAGGTCTTCGCCGCCATATCCACAGGAAGTGGCAGGCGGCACCGAATAAGTGGCTCAAGAAATCTGACTCCAGCTAGCCGCATACATATGTCAGTAACCGCGTCTGATGGCATAACTAGATCTGCAACTCTAAGGACTCTTAGTGCAGTCACTAACTCATGACCAAACTCAGCTCTCCATAGTTCTTCGTAGGTCGACAGAGGTTCGTTCTCTGTCAGGTACCTAACAACAGATTCGCCTGCGATACGGCCTCCGCATAATGCAGTCGGAATTCCTCCACCATTTGATGCCATCACATGCCCAGCTGCATCCCCGACTAGCAATGCATTTTGATGCCACGTTTGGTGAAGGGGACCGCCCATAGGGATTATTGCACCTATTCTTCGAATGACCTTCGCGCTCTCGACCCTGTGTGCTAGGAGAGAAAACACAAACCGTTCTAGATACTTCTTGAGAGGGGTTGCATCACTACCGACACTTCGTCTCATACCAAAACCGATGTTGGCAAGCCCTTCACCCCTAGGAATGACCCAAGCATAACCGCCTGGTGCTATCCTCTCACCAAAATACATCTCTACCACAGACGGTTCCACATCGAAATCATTCATTACATATTGGAGAGCTGGGCTGAGGTCTGACTCGGGGTGAATGAATCTCGGTCCCATCGAGCGAGCCACAATGGATCTAGGTCCATCGGCTCCTATGATAGCCTTAGCAGTCATTTTGTGTGTCGTACTCTGAGTTCTGACAGTCAGTTCATTCTTGCCTTGTCGTTTCAATACCGTTGAATGAAGCTGAAGCTCAGCACCCGCATCTATGGCGTTCTGCGCAAGTTGTTTGTCCAATCTCGACCGGTCAACAATGTTGGCTTCAAAGGGAAACTCAAATGTACTGCCATGTGGTGAAATCAGGCGAATGAATTTCGTCCTGTTCGTGATGAATTCCCTTGGCACATCGACAGCTCTAGGCATCATTTTGGAGCGGGGAAACAGTCTTCGTGTTTCTGACTGCGTGGGTATGATCTCGCCACACTGGACTGGCGTGCCCGCTATAGACCTTCGGTCTAGAATGAGTGTTCGTAGATTGCTCCTAGCGACTACCTGAGCTGCAGAAGACCCTGCTGGTCCAGCTCCAACTACTGCAACATCATAAGTTTGACTCACGAGTAGCCACTCCATGAAGTGAATGGCTTGCGCAGGTATAAAGTGTTTTGAAACTCAGACAGTTGGCTGTAACTTACTATCAAAGTGGGTCCTCAATCGAGCTTTTGCTCCTATGACTATAATCACAGCCGCCCCAACGACAAGTATGCAGCCGGTATCGACGAAGCCGCCTTGGCTGTATCTAATCCGACCGTTGAATACAATGACATCCTCAGTGAACTGACTGATGTTGAACTCCCATATTGCCTCAGTAAGGATTCCATCCTGTGACACGGTTAGCGTTTCATCTGGGTGGAACTCTGTTTCCAAAAATGCGGCATGCTCGATGATGCGAAGGTGTATCTTCTCATGAGTGTCACCTATGAAAGTCCGAGCACTTCCTACGATGTAATAGTATTGGAATAGGTCTGTGTTAGTCAGGATGTGGACAGAGTCAGAAACTACTGTGAAGATGAGAGTTGTGTTTGCCATAAGTTCAAGGTCAAACACAGCAAAGTCGGCGAACGGATGAACAAATGGAGCATGGTATAGGAAGTCATCAGTAAATCCGCTTTCGATAAAATCATCCCAAAACACGATTGTGTAATTCATTATGGTTCCATTTGCTGCGATCTGCATGGTCCCATTGGTCTGGAAGGATATTGGATTACCAGATTCATCTGTTGACATAAACACAATACCAATCTTGCTGAAGGAAGGATAGACAAATGCAAGAGTCGCATTCTGTGTGACGTTTGTATAGATTGTAAACACAGCTGTCATATTCACCGTTGCATAGTCGGCTATTCTAGTGATATTGATGCTGACGTCTGCATAGGGCATGCTAATATCAGTCCCATTGTGAAACGTAGAGCCCTCCAGCATCATTGCCACATTTCCCATGTTCGCATCGCACCGCGGAATCTTTATGGAAGCAATTGTCAGGGATAGCAAACTGAATGCGAGAAACAATGCAATCTCTTTTCGACTCATAGACCTACCAACCGGTATCAAGTATAGAAGATGAAGACCTATCTTTCTTGTTGTGTACGTAGTGAACCATTGGTCAGACTCTGCAAGTGAACTCACAAGGCGATGCGATTATTAGAGAGTCAGCTGAATCCAAAATAGGCAGGGAGTCATCATGACCAAGCAGACACCGATGCAGCGGCAGTATCTTCAGCTGAAGAAACAGTATCCGGACTGCATTCTGATGTTCAGACTTGGTGACTTCTATGAGATGTTCAATGAGGATGCAAAGACTGCAAGCAAAGCATTAGACATTGTCCTGACTGCAAGGGGAGAGGGGGTCAGCCGCTGGCCGCTATGCGGGGTTCCTTTTCACGCCGTCGACGGTTATATTGCCAAGCTGCTACAGCAAGGCTACACAGTAGCAATGGCGGACCAGATGGAGGACCCCGCGCAAGCAAGGGGTCTTGTCAAACGAGATGTTGTCAGAGTCATCACACCTGGAACCGTCTTGGAGAGTTCCATGCTCGAGGATGCAACGAACAACTTCTTGGTAGCGGCAATTGAACACTCAGGTGTTGTTGGCATAGCAGCCGTTGATGTATCTACAGGCGAATTCCAAGCAACACAGATTGAGGGGCACATTGACAGCGAGCCAGTGATGAATGAAATAGGGCGACTAGCCCCCTCTGAAACACTCCTGCCCGATGCTCTGGCCAGGTCGGAAGCAATGAGAAGGCTGCAAGAAACAGGCACTCACATCACATTCAGAAACGATATTGACTTCTCTATTGCAAACGCCGAAGTCATACTCAAGGAACACTTTGGAGTCGCCACTCTCGAGGGTTATGGTATCACGGATAAGCCAGCGGCGATGGGAGCATCTGGTGCAGTCTTGTCGTACTTGAGGGACGTACATAAAACGAGTACGGTTTCTCTCTCAGGGCTCAGAACATATACTGTTGATGCTCATTTGGTCATTGACAGTCAAACACAGAGGAATCTTGAGCTCATCAAGAATGCCAGAGATGGAACACCTCGCGGAACACTTCTCAGTGTCCTATCAAGGACAGTCACGCCGATGGGAAAGCGCAAGCTAAGGCAGTGGATTCTGCAGCCTCTTCGAGATGTTGAAGCGATTGAAAAGAGATTAGACGCTGTGGAAGAGCTGGCACGGGACGCACTGATACGTCAGCGGATTGCAGGGAGTCTGAGGGACATCGGAGACCTAGAGAGAATCACAAGCAGAATCGTCTTTGGAGCGTCTGGAGCAAGAGACCTCCTTGCACTGAGAAATTCCCTCTCCAAGCTGCCCACAGCAAAAGAAGCACTCTCATCCTGCTCTGCCGAGGTCATACGGGACTCCGCTGGGTCTATTGATCCATTGACTGGACTTCACGCCACGCTTAAGTCAGCCATAGTAGACGATCCTCCTATCTCAGTCAGAGATGGAGGAATGATAAAGCGAGGATTCAGCAAGGAGCTTGACTCACTGAAGGACTCGATTGCCTCTGATAAGAAATGGATTGCGGCCCTTCAAGAAACCGAGAGAAGGAGGACTGGCATCAAGTCGCTGAAGGTCGGATTCAACAAGGTCTTTGGATACTACATCGAGATCTCGAGGTCCAATCTCAATATGGCACCAAAGGAATATGAGAGGAAACAGACTCTTGCCAATGCAGAGAGGTTCATCACACCTGACCTCAAAGATAAGGAATCAGCAGTCCTTGCTGGCGAAGAACGCATCAACAAGGTTGAGTTCGAAATTTGTGAGGAACTGCGTGAGAAGGTTGGCGACGCATCCAGCATACTGCGTGATAATTCCGGCACATTGGCTACAGCCGATGTTCTGGTATCACTTGCTGATGTTGCTGTGAAAGGGAGGTATTGTAGACCGAGTCTGACCAATGGCACACGCATTAGAATCACAGATGGCAGACACGCGGCACTTGAGGTCATGCTGGGTGCGAATGAATTCGTGCCCAATGACATCGAAATAGGTGATGGAGGCACATCTCTCATAATTGTCACAGGGCCGAATATGGCCGGGAAATCGACGTGGATGCGGCAGTGTGCCATCATCGTTCTTCTTGCACAGATGGGCTCCTTCGTTCCAGCAAAGAACGCAGAGATAGGTCTCGTGGATAGAATCTTCACTCGAGTTGGTGCCTTTGACGATCTGACTGCGCGACAGAGTACATTCATGGTCGAAATGATAGAGACAGCAAACATCCTCAACAATGCCACTGAGAGAAGCCTTGTAGTACTCGACGAGATAGGAAGAGGAACTTCGACATTCGATGGCATGGCACTAGCATGGGCAGTTGCTGAGCGAATTGTCCAATTGAAAACGCGCACCCTGTTTGCGACTCATTTCCATCAGCTCACAGACATGGCAGCCCAATTCCATGGTGTCAAGAACGTGCACACCCTAGCAAAGGAAGTCGGTGACAAGATTATCTTCATGCACAAGGTGATTGATGGCGGGAGTGATAAGAGCTATGGGATTCATGTGGCTGCCCTGGCAGGAGTTCCTGAAACAGTTGTCAGGAGAGCCAGGCAGATTCTTCAGAAGATTGAGAGAGAGAACAGAGTCGCTGTTGGCGAGAATACTCCAGATTTCAGTGAAACTGAACAAGCTAGTCTTGAGTCATTGGCCGTAGAGGATCCTCTAGTAGAGAAGTTAAGAAATATGGACCTTGACAGGACAACCCCCTTGGATGCTCTGGTACAACTCAAAGAGATGCAAGAGGACGCAAAGAAGAGGAAACTCTGAATCTGCGACTGACCTGTAGACTACTCTGCTTCAACTGATTTCTTGGTTGACTTCAGCTCTACCTCCAGCTCTTCAACACTGACCCTCGGTTCAATACTCTTAGTCGCAAGAATAGCCAAGATGACGATGTTTAGAATAAGGGCGCCAAGAATGAGCGGAACGCCTTCATAATAGGTGTAGATCAACCCTGAGAAGATAGGCGCGATTGTGCCCACAATCAAGACAAGAAGCGTCGATAGACCCAACATCTTGCCGAGATCTTTCCTTGGCAGGGACTTCTGAATGTAGGCATCTATTGTTGTCCACCAGAGACTATCATTCGTTGTCTTCATGGCGGTAGCGATGAATGCAAGCGAGAGTATCACTCCGAAACCGGGATAGATATTATCGAGAACTGCAACCCATGGTTCCGGGGCTATGTACTTCACTTGCTGAGCGATGAGTAGCAGACTCAACGCAACGGGCATGACTGAATATACTGCAATGGTTATCCTCTTTCCGCCCCTCTTATCGAAGGCTCGACCTAATAGAAGTGTCAATGGAACTGACAATGCGAGGGTAATCAACATCATCAAGAATATCTGGCCTATGTTGAACTCCAAGGTTTCATTGACGTAGAATAAGTTGGAGTACCCATACATGTTATCGCTGAGCGCGTCAATCATCATCACGAGGATGAACACCGGGAATATTCTCACAAGCAGTCTTAGTCCTCTTAGGCTCTCCTTAACGAAGTCCCTGATTATCGACGAGTCTCGTTCTCGCTCAGGAATTGGCGTTGAATCAAGCCAGATTATTCTGATGATGATTGTGAACAAAAAAGGCAACAGCACCGAAGAAGAACACTGCTCTCATAATCAGTATGAATTCCCATCCACTGTTGAACAATACACCCATGGCAAAGAGCGGGCCAAGTCCGAAAAGAGCTCCTAGGGTGAAGAGTGATACTGCGACGCCACCGTACTTCCGATCGGTCACCTGAAATATGTAGGCTGTGCCGCCTTGGCCTGTGAAATTCCCTGAGGCCATGGTGAGCAGTCCTAATGCAACTAGCTCAATCCTATCAGCAAACGAAAGGATAAGAAAACCAACACCATTGAAGACCATGGTGGCAATTGCGAGATTTCTCCGATTGTAGTTGTCCGCCAGATAACTAGCGACGAGGTTCCCAACCAGTGTTACAGCTGTGATTAACGAAAACAACAGACCTAGTGTAACATAGGCAATACCGAGGTCGCGGAGATACAGACCCGGAAAGTTCCATACAATGTTGAGACTCGCCATGATCCAGTTTGTTACTATGAAGACCTTGAAGTTCTTGTTTGACATCAACTTTCGGACAATCTGACTCCACGTATCATCCATTGTTTGTTTGGAAGGGGGATCGGGCACATCCATTGGTGTATCACCTAGCTCATCGACCATGACCAGTCAGACAACCTAATGCAATGTATGTTGAGAAAACGCGAAACGAATCACCAGTGAACGGCTAATGAACGTCGCGATAGACGCATGATGTGTCATTGCTTCAAGGCATTCTTGTTTATCGTGCGGAAGTCGTTCCAGCTTTCATGGAGATGAAGAAATTCACGAATGTCTAGTCAGATGGAAAGCCATTTTAGTTACGAATTGTAACCGTTGGTATATTCATTATAGTTAACAGAATGGAAGGTCTGAAGAAAGGAGTTCAATCGTCCTCAGGATATCTTGATGCGGCATTCCAGCTGCGGTAGCGTATGCTGAAGGCCTAGCAAAGGAATACACTGCTAGGGCAAAGGATGCATTGAAGGGCAGTGACTTCGCTGAGAAAGAACTCCTCGAACTACTAGCAGACTATGAAACAGGAAGAGAAAGATGAGAATCAGCAATAATGAGAGCAAGTCATAGATTCATCAGTTTCATATGTCCATACTTTCTTCGACATGCAAGATTCTTCAATGGTTTTAATCAAGAGGCACTCTCCACAATCTACTCAGTCTCGCTGAATTAAGCTGGAACACGAGTGTTGTTTTGAGACATGAAGAACGAACCAACAGATTTTTGTTAGACACAAACAAGAATGCCGGAGAATATCTTTGCGAGAGCCATCCTGATTGAGAGGTGCAGCGTAGAGTAGACTCGCAGACCGAGGATTGAGAAAGTGGATTATCCCATAGTCATAATCACGCTGGGCATTTCCTTTCTTGTTTTTCGAATTTGGCTTGTAGAGATCAAGCTGGTCGACGAGCTCCAGTTTAGACGCAGGTACTTCAGCCGATTCTTTGGCTACTATGGTTGCCTAGCGCTCGTTTTCGGACTAGGTTTCTATCCGTTCAACATAATGGTAATGATAGCCTTTCCAATCCTACTAGTGACATCAATTTGGGATGTTAACTTTTATCGCAGGTTCAGTACCCAAGCTTATTGGACGAAGAATAGAAGATGGGTTCTGGTTGAAAGACTTACTCTACATCCGCCTATAGTCATAATAGCTCTATTCATGATTTTCAATGATGCCAGAAACTACATCCAACCTCCTAATCTAGTCATTATGGTAGTCAGTGTTCTCATTCTCTTTATTCCGTTCTTTCTCCTTGATGAACGCTGGACACGACATTACAAATGGCCGGAGGCTCTAATCGTGATTGGGCTGATTGTCTCCTCTGGGATATCTTTGCTTCTTGCAGAAATACTTCTTTGGGGTGTTCCACTTTGGTAGACGAAAGAGATAGGTCATGTGACTCGTTCTTGGAATATTTCAAGGAATCTACATTGCTCAAGGTGGGTCTAGCTTTTAATCTCCTTTATTTTGTCTGTGTAATCTCAGGATTGATCTATTTTCTCCTTGAGGGAACACTCCATGAAACAGTCTTTGTAGTAGATTTCCGAGTTTTCTATGAGGCGGGTCAAGTATTCCTGATCACTCCAAGCGAAATCTACTCCGTCAATCCGAATGGACTCCCATTCAGATACTTCCCCTCGTTTGCGGCATACATGGCTCTATTCACAAATGTACCGTTACTCACCCTCTACTTGGTCAACATCACGCTGATGATGATATGTAATCTGGGCATAGTCTATTCTGCGTATAGAGTGAGTCTGCAAGTTGGAGTGACCCCTTCTACAAAGAACTTCGAAAGAACGCTACTCTTTGTGTTCATTGCACCTCAACACATCATCAATATCATATTTGGTCAAGTCACGCAACTCGCGATACTTCTTGTCTTACTATCTTTGTTTCTCCTGCAATCCTCGAAACATAATTCATTTGGTTGGTTTCTCTGTGTAGGTGCCTTAATTGGAATAGCCTCAACCCTCAAACCTTTCTTTCTCATCTTCATTCCATTTCTTATTCCGATCAGCATGTCTAGCCAATTTCGCATTAATATCCCACGTGGACAGCTTACTGGGGTGGCATCAGGATTTCTTCTATCAACGCTCCCCAATATTGCTTACTTCATCACTTACCCGACTGCGCTAGACGCATTCATTCAAGTGAATCTCGTCGAGGATCTCACAGGTCAACACAGTACAAGCATAACCAAGCTGATCATAGCTCTCACAGCATTCCCAGACTCGTTTCTTCTTCAAGTCGCAACCATCATGATTTTGGGCGGTTTCATATTCTTCAGAAGCTATGTTCGATTTGTTAGGACTCCCGCGGCCCAGAAGAACTATCTTCACCACTTTGCTGACATGATGTTCTTGGTTCTGCTAGTTTATCCTGATTCATGGTTCCTCTTTCTGGCGGCTTGGTACGCCTTTCTCGGCCCGTCAATGCTTCAGATCTATAGCGGCAAAAGATTCCAAGAGGAAGGAACTCGATCTCTTGACATGCTCTGGTCGGGAGCGAATAATTTGCTTGCTTTCTTCTCTATTGGTATTCTTCTGCATTATCTAGTACTCGGTTTTGATCCGATAATTCCAATCTGGCTGATCATTCTCTATATATTGTATCATCGCGTTCTCGCTCATGGCAACAACAAGACTACGTCAAACCAGATCGTAGTTCCATGACTTTCTTCGACTGAGGTACATAGTACACGCAAGGTCTGGGGAGGGGTCCTAGTTGCAGCAGTCAAACCTCCAATTCCTGCTCCTACGATAATTACATCGTATTCAGACTTGAGTAGTCTTTCTGAAGTCATGATTGGCATAAGAGTTAATAATATTATCAAATATGTAAAAAAGGGCTCGGCTGTTACTTATCAACCCCGAGAACTGCTGCAATTATCTCAGAATAATGAAGTCAAGACCTCTTGACTGCCTGGTCAAGGAACGTAGGATTATATCTCTCCGTTAGATGTAATTCGTGATGAGCCATGACCTCGGATGAAGTGTTTGAAGCAATCTCGCACCCAATGAGAATCGCTATTCTGAATGAATTGGCAAAGGGGCCTATTCGATTTGCAGATATCAAGAGAAGATTACGAATCAAGAGCAGTGGTCTCTTAGATTTCCACCTCAAGAAGATGGTGTTGATTCTGACAACTGACAGAGACGGACTGTACGCCTTGAATGACAGAGGATTCGCCGCCCTTCGCGCAATCAACATTGTTAGGAACTATGGTTGGCAGAGAAGGTCTTGGATGGTCAATGTGCTATTGATGTCCATGATCAACATCTTCTTTCTCTTCGCAGCCTTTGACCTCTTCATTTTCACCGCTATCCCAACGATTTGCTGGATCGTGTTCTATAGTTACTGGACTTTTGTGAGGAGAGGGATTCGTCTGAGAGGCAACGGAATTGACACAGAAGACGTGGAGGGGTCCTAGTTGGAGGTACCGCGCGGATGTAAAGAACCATATTCCTACAATACTGGATTCTTTACAACTGTATTTCATAACGTACATACTACTATTGGAGCTTGAGGAAATTGGTCGCTGCTTGTATTCAGAATCTTGTCAAGTCCTTCGGAAGCCTCGTGGCAGTAAATGATGTAACCCTCGAAGTGCGGGAGGGTGAAACATATGGTATCTTGGGGCCGAATGGAGCCGGCAAGACTACTACCATGAAATGCCTGATGGGGCTCTTAGATCCGGACAGTGGATCTTCCTCTATCTACGGGGTCAATTCATTGGAAAATCCAATTGAAGTCAAGAGGCTTGTGGGCTATGTGCCAGAAGAACACCAACTTTATGATTCTCTGACTCCTCGTGAGCTCTTCGAGTTTATCGCTTCTATCAGGGAGCTTCCAGAGGAAAGAACCAATAAAAGAATCAAAGAGATGGTGAAAGCATTTGACTTTGAGAAGTACTACGATTCAATGATTGTGACTCTCTCCCAAGGCAACAAGCAGAAGACCATGCTAATCTCTGCTTTACTACATGCTCCCAAGCTCTTGATTCTGGATGAGCCATTTGTGGGTCTGGACGTTCGAACAACAAGGATGGTCAAGGACATCATCAAGATACATGTTGAGGGCGCAGGTTCAGTATTGCTCTCCACGCACACCATGGAGGTTGCCCAAGGACTCTGCGATCGTGTTGGTATTATCGATGATGGCGTCCTAGTCGCTGAGGGTTCGCTTGCGGAACTCAGGAGTCAAGCCCACGAAGAGAGCGCAACCCTCGAGAAGCTGTTTCTCAGACTCACAGAACAGGAAGAAGAGGTTCAAGTGGGTGTAGATGCACTTCGGGAGGCCCTCTCAGAGTGAATTTCAAAGAGCGATGGAGAATAGCAGGCATCATCGCAACTCAGATGAGGTTCGACGGATTTCTTGAGAGTAATCCAGGCAACGTGGCTCGAATCAAGGAGGATCCTCAGAGAATATCGAGGAGCGTAAAGTCCGCGAGTAGGATCAATAGTCTCATGAGCGCTTTCATGATTGTTTTGTTGGCCACTCTCACAGTCGGTGCAGCTGGTTTTGGTGGCTCAGTGGGAGAACTTAATGTCAGGCTTGCTATAGGATTCTCATTCTTTATGGCACTCGCCTTTGTCTTGATATTCTTCCTCAATCTCACAACTACCACTGGATTCTTCACTTCGGGTGCCATGAAATTGCCAAGTTCCTTGCCCCTCAGTCGAAAAGACCTTGAGAATCTGGCAATACTTGCCTTTGCTCGGGTCTTCATTGCGCCTGCAGTATTGACAGCAACCTTGTTCCCAGTCGCATGTCTTATTCTATTCGGACCATTAGCAGGTCTAGTTACGTTCATTGGGTGTCTGGCGACAGTCTCAATTTCTCTTCGCTCACTTATTGGGTTCTCACGATGGTTCCAAGTGAAGATCCATTCATCAGGAGAATCGAAGCTAGGAACCATAGTGAGAATGGCGGCTACTATTGGGCTTGTGGTTGGAATCATGAGTATCTATATGCTAGCCAGCTATGTTGTCTATATCGTTGAAGCAGTAATCGTGTTCGCGGAATCATTTGGTGGGACTTACCTAGTCCTTTCACTACTATTCCCATTTTCATTCGGATTCTTGGCTTCAGCTGTTAGCCCAGGAGTAGTGTTTACTGATTGGATAATACCTCTGTCCTCGGCAGGTATGTCTTGCCTGTATGCATTGATTGCCCTTGTCTTCTACAGGCAGAGTGGGAGATTGCTGAGAAGTCTTGCCATTGGAGGAGTATCAACAGGGAAAACAGGACTCCTGAAAGAGATTGGCATCGAAACTCGAACACCATTAATGGCCGTCATTCGAAAGGACGTGAAGATGGCGACCAAGAGCGTCGGGTCAGCAATCGTGTTTGCATTCCCTATCTTCCTTGTGGTCATGCTGTATCCAATGATTGCAGGATGGTCAGACGAGGGACACCTCCGTAGCATTACTGCCCTCACGGCAGTGGCATATGCGAATCTCTTTGCAGGGCTCACAGTTGTATCAGTCATGATGTTTGATACTCAGGGTGCGTCAATCCATGAAGGACTACCACTGAGTTCTAGACTGGTTCTAAGAGGAAAGACTGCAATCTCAGTCATTCCTTACATGATGACGATGATTCTGGTTGCTATCTTGCTTTCTCTATTCAACCCTATCACACCGCTTGTTGTCTTAATCCCGATCATAGCCATTCCACTTGGCTATGCAGTACCAATGTCTGTAGGAGCAGCCTTGTATCGCTACAAGGGAGATGGCCGCGCAGTGGCAATCAATCTGACATCTGATCAAAAAATGGGCCTACTCGCAGGATTTGTCGGAGCAGTTGTTGGGCTTGGCCCACTGGTGTGCTTTGGCATCACCATGTTACTCACGGGGTCTCAAGTGTACAGTCTTATCGCGCAGATGCTTTGTACACTGGCCTTGGTCATCATAGCGCACTATCGACTTCCGAGACTGCTTAGGGATTGAGCCCTCTGAATTCCTCTGAGCGAAGATTAAAAGCCAGCCTCGACAACTGTAGCAGATGATGAAGCCACTACTTACACCCTCAATCCTCGCTGCAGACTTCGCCAATCTTGAGAGAGATATCAAGGCTGCAGAGAGAGGAGGAGCAGATTACTTCCATCTTGATATAATGGATGGCCATTTCGTGCCCAACATCTCCTTTGGACCTTGGGTAGCCAAGCTGATGAAAAAAATCACCGACAGACCTCTTGACGCTCACCTAATGAT
The DNA here is from genome assembly GCA_964354495.1 of uncultured archaeon. Taxonomy (GTDB): domain Archaea; phylum Asgardarchaeota; class Thorarchaeia; order Thorarchaeales; family Thorarchaeaceae; genus SMTZ1-45. Next base: position 87,738 of record CAYHAA010000013.1, read on the forward strand.
TACGAACCCGCGGGAGTATATTCCAGAATTCATAGAGGCTGGGGTCGAGCTCATCTACCCCCACATAGAGGCATCATACGACATTTACCGCACAGTCCAGATGATTACTGATCATGGGGCAAGAGCGGGCATCACCCTCAATCCAGCAACTCCGATTTCTTCTGTTGAGGGAGTGATAGACCTCATTGATGCCGTTTTGGTGATGAGCGTCTGTCCTGGATTCGGGGGTCAGAAGTTCATTCCATCGAGCATGGACAGGATAACCGAGTTAAGGGAACTGCTAGACAGCCTCAAACCAAGCATTCGGATTGCAGTTGATGGTGGAGTAACTCTTGAGAACATTAGAAACCTCCGAAAGGCAGGAGCTGATTTCTTCATTGCGGGCTCTGCAGTATTCGAGGCACCGGATATCGAAGAGAGAGTACGCGCAATGAAGAAAGCCATGAAATAAGGGCTGCTTCAGGTCTTTTGTTACCGACCCTACGTTTTAAATCAGAAGGAATTCTAGACTAGATAGCACGGAGCACATCATGGCTCTAACAGGAGCAAGAACAATTGAAATTCTTCATAGATACTGCCAATGTTCAAGAGATTCGCAAAGCGCACGAGAGAGGAATGGTCGATGGAGTTACCACAAATCCCTCGCTGGTCGCTAAGGAAGGAAAGGACTTCCGAAAGATCATCGATGAGATAGCCTCTTTCGTCAAAGGGCCAATCAGCCTTGAAGTTGTGAGCGAGAAAGCTGAGGGAATGCTGAAAGAAGCACGGGAGCTCAACAGCTGGATTGACAATGCTGCAATCAAGATACCTATGACATGGGAAGGCTTGAAGGCAGTCAAGCAATGTTCGGATGAAGGAATCCAGACGAATGTCACACTCTGTTTCAGCGCGAATCAAGCACTCCTGGCTGCAAAGGCAGGAGCAACGTTCGTTTCACCTTTCATTGGCAGGCTAGATGATGTCGGTCAGGTCGGTATGGAGCTGATTGAAAGCATCGGTCAAATCTATGCAAACTATGGGATAGATACAGAAATCATCGTCGCGAGCATCAGGCACCCAATTCATGTCTATGAGGCTGCTCTGATAGGCGCTGATATTGCCACAATTCCTCCCGAAGTCCTTGACAAAATGGTGAACCATCCGCTTACTGACGTCGGTATCAAGAGATTCCTTGAGGATTGGGAGAAAGTCAAAAAGATAAAATGAGGAACACGCTTCTCGATATATCAGGAGTGAAAAAAGAGAGAAAGAACGTCGCACGAATGAATGACAAGAATGATATGCCGCTGCGTTGTGTGTCTTTAGTTAGTGGGATGGCCTTTGAAGATTGAAGCCGACCTCGTTGTCTTTAATGGAAACATAATAACCATGGATCCACAGCGACCAACTGCAACAGCTTTCATTGTGAAGAGCTATAGGATCCTTGCTATTGGTGACGATGCGGCAGTGCTCGATCTCGTACCCAATGCAAAGAGGGTCATTGACCTTGGAGGCAAGACAGTTGTTCCTGGCTTCATTGATGCACATACACACTTGACTAGCGCTGGTGTGAAAGAATCGTATATCAAATTGGATACTGTCAAATCTGTTGCTCAGGCGCTGAAGGTAATCAGAGATGATCTGCATCAATATTCTGAAGATGAGTGGGTTTTGGGGTTTGGTTGGGACGAAAGCGAATGGTCAACCAAACGTTACATCGATGGAAAGGACCTAGATAGCGTCAGCACTACGCAGCCCATTATGGTCACACGTGTGGACGGTCACCTTGCAAGCGTGAATAGAGTGGGCCTCAAGAAGTTGGGAATATCTCTGAATCAAGAAGGAGTTCAGAAGGACAAGAAAGGAAAACCTACGGGTATTCTAACGGATATTGACGAAGTATGGGAGAAGGTGAGACCATCTCCAGCCAAAACACGAGCAGGTGTCATTGCAGGGAACAATATCGCCAATGAATGTGGGATTACCGCAGCCGTTGATAATGCAGCCATCGGCACTTTGAGACACATCCGCGAAGTGGAAGACATTCACGAACTCACAACGCGAATGATTGTGAACGTTCCTGTGGAACAGATGAACCACCTTGTTGGATTAGGTTTGACGTCAGGAATGGGAAGCCCGCTCGTCAAGATTGGCGGTGTAAAAATCTTCACAGATGGTTCAATTGGCGCAATGACTGCAGCTGTTTCGAAGGGGTATCGCAGAGAACTGATGAACAAGGGCAGAATACTCCTCCCAAAGAGGAGGTATGCATCCATTGTACGAAAAGCAGTTGAAAACAATATCCAGACTGCGACGCATGCAATTGGTGACGATGCCATCGAGATGGTGATATCGACCTTCGAAGATATCGAGGACAAGAGCCTGCTTCGTGTCCAACGTCACAGAATTGAGCATGCAGAGCTGATTAGTGAGTATCAAATCAGAAGAGCAGTGAGTCTAGGACTGATTCTCTCAATGCAGCCGAACTTCGTTGGTAGGTGGCAACAGAAGGGAGGGCTCTATGAGGAGAGATTTAATGAAGAAATTGTCCGAGGAATGAACATGTTTCGTGTGGCGCTAGACAATGGTGCTCGACTGTGCTTTGGTTCAGATGGCATGCCATACGGACCGCTCTATGGCATCTGGTCAGCAACAACACACTCGAATGATAGAGTCAGATTGACTGTTGATGAGGCATTGCGGTGCTACACGATGGAGAGCGCATATTCTGTCTATCTTGAGAAGACACTGGGAAGTCTGGCGGTTGGCAAACGGGCTGACTTTGTTGTACTCTCAGAAAACATTCTAGAGATACCGCCAGCCAGAATCAAGGATGTCCGCATAGAGATGACAGTTGTAGGCGGCCTCGTAGAGTACTCTGCGCCGCGACCCTGAGGTGTTATAATGGGCAAGGTCAGAGCTCTGACCAAGGACCTTGTGTCCCTGATCTCGGCTGGCGAGGTC
>CAYHAA010000014.1:0-9260 GCA_964354495.1 uncultured archaeon
TCTCAGCCTTTCGAACCGGAGGTACGAGATGGGCGTCTGTGGGGAAGAGGCGTTGCTGATAACAAGGGCGACACAACATCGCGAATTCAGGTCATCAGGGCATTCAAGGAAACGGGCACAGATCTTCCAGTGAATGTCAAGTTCGTCATCGAAGGTGAAGAGGAAACAGGCAGTCTCCATCTTTCAGAATACACCGAGAAGAATAAGGATTTCATCACTGCAGACGGAGGTATTTGGGAGTTTGGCGGAGCAGGTATTGACGGGAGACAAGAGGCGTGGTTGGGCCTCAAGGGAATCTTCTATGTAGAGCTGGAGGTTGAGCGACTGTCCAAGAATGTCCATTCAAGTCTTGCATGCATCCTGCCATCTGCAGCCTATCGTCTTGTTTGGGCACTCAGTACTCTCAGGGACGCGAATAGCAGGATACTGATTGACGGATTCTATGATGGCCTGAAACTGCTGACGAGGGATGAGATCAAGGCTATTGAGAAGATTGATCTTCACGAGGCTGACTTCAAAGAAATATATGCGATTGATAAGTACCTGAATGGGCTCAGTGGTATGGAGCTCAAGAAAGCGTACTATGGAGCCCCCACATGCAACATATGTGGATTCACCAGCGGGTATCAAGGAAAGGGATCTATGACAGTCCTTCCCGCGAAAGCATCGGTGAAAATTGACTTTCGTCTGGTTGAAGGCATGCACCCAGACGATATTCATAGGAAACTCCGCAGGCATCTTGATAGCCATGGTTTCAACGATATCAAAATCGGCTATATCGAGGGCTATCCACCGGCGAAGACTCCCATAAGCCATCCGTTCGTCAAGATCGTTGAAGCTGCAAACAGACGAGTCTTCGGTGATCTCATCATCCATCCTACAAGTCCGGGTTCTGGTCCGCTCTATCTATTCAACAGGTACGTTCCAATGGTATCTGTGGGATGTAGTGACCATCTCGGAAACGCGCACTCACCTAATGAGAGCATTTCGCTCGAGAACTTCCGCAGGGCGCAGCATAGAATAGTGGCTATCATGGATGAGATGAGCCGCTGGTAAGAGATGGCGCTCGGCGTACTTAGAGAATTCACGGAAGTGGGGGTTTCACAATGAGGCCCTTCTCCCATTCGACCTCAAAACCGTATTCAATCTTGAGTTCCTTACCGCTTTCGAGCTTGGTTTCCCAGGTGGCAATTCCAAGTTCCAAGGTCTTGTACGCCAACGTCGGTTGGCTCATCTGAATGATGATCTTCTCTGACGTGCTATATGGAATTCGATCTACAATGCGTATCTCGATTTCACTCTTGGAGAAGTTCTTCAGTTCGAGGAGATACTTGTAGCCCCTCTTCTGTTTGCCCCGCGTCAGTCCGGCCTTCTCTGTATCTTTCTCCTTCAGTTTCTTCTCGGCCTTCACATCATAGGCAGCTCTTGTTCCCAATCTGAATTTCTCACGTGGAGCAATGGTACTGATGCCTGTTTCGCCAATGAAGTTTCCATCTGCATACACTTTCACATTTCCTGGGAGTATCACAAGGTTTCCATTAGTAATCTCATCTTGAGCAACAACCTCGGTCATTGCTGAAGCATTCCAGTAATGAAGCCTCTTTGACTCAAAGCTATCCAATGTCAGTGTGATAGGCTGCGGGTCTCTATTGGCTTCAATTGTGATCTTGCCAGGTACATCATAGATTGTGATTCCACTCAGGCTCTCGGACGCCTCAGCATACTCTTCAACCATCTCTGGCATGGGCTCTGCTTCCTCCTTTTCCATGAGTTTTTCAGAGTCCATCGCCATCGCTGGTGCTGCCTCAGCATAGCGACCTCCCCCGGCATAAGCACGTGCCTGTGGAGCAGGTCGATATATGTCGACGTAGAATGGTTGCGGCTTCACTGCCTCGACTGGTCGTGCAGAGGCTGTTGATACAACCAGATCGATGTCTTCCCAGTTCTCCATCGTGTTGTTGTATATCATAGCGATGCGCTTCAGAGATGCCTCACCCTGTCCAATGTCTACGTCATACGTGGAGTACCAACTCGCAACTGATAGTTGGTAAATCACTTCGAGTTCTAGAGGTGTACTCTCCTTTACGTCAAGGGTCACATAGACCTCAGTAAATGTCTGAGTCCGTCTCTCGCCCTGTATCCGCTGGATATTATTGCGAAGAGCAGCGATTTCACCATCGATTCGTTCAAGTTCCGTGGATAATGTGCGAAGGGTCCTCTTGGTGTCCAAGACCAGGTCCTGATTCATCTTGTCCATTTTGGTCAGATGGTCCATACCTGTTTCACCCACGCTGAACCATTTGCCAAACTCGGAACTGAATTGTGTCATCATCGTCGTAAGGTGGTTGGTTCTGATTTTCTGAAGTTCTATCTGATCCTGAATACCTCTCTTCTCTTTCTCAAGACTCTTCAGTTCCATCAGGTCCTCTTTGATGTCACTCTGTGGCTCGTACGTCTGCGTCGTTTTCTTTACGTCAATGCCTCGGAGAATGGCTTTCCCATGGCCTCTTACGCGAAAACTATCTTGCAGTGCATACTCGGTAATTCCCCCGACTCGTACGACTTGCTCTCCCTTGATCAGTTCAGTTTTGCCAATTCTTGTTATTCTAGCGCCATCGCGGAAGACTGTTGCGCTTGTGATTCTTGTATCCATGTCTTTCATTGGTTGGCCTCCTATGGTAATGGCGGGTGTATTGTGACTCCCTTCTCCCATGAAACATCGTACTCGTACTCGACAATTGCTTTCTGATTCGGCTGGATTGTCTTATGCCACTCAACAACACCCAAGTTCTGACTCTTTGTTCCAGTCTTCTCCCAGTCAGCTTTGACTTCAATGGCAGGATTGAGACTATGGGGAATCCTGTCAAAGATATCAATCTCTATCGCACGCTTCGAGAAGCTCTGGACCTCGAGACGATACGCATACGAGCGTTTCAGTTTCCCGTGTGTCACACCGGCCTTCTCAACTTCTCGACGGGTGAGTTTTTTCTCTGCCTTGACATCCTGTGCAATACGGGTTCCAATCTTGAACGACTCTCTAGGCGATATCTGAGGAACAGTGGTTTCTCCTATGTAATCTCCCTCTGCGTAGACTCTGGCAGTTCCCGGCAGGATGACGTTGTCGGCATTCGTAACCTTGTCTTGTGCAACTACCTCTGCCATTCCCTCTGCGTACCAGTAGTGTACCGTTTCAGAGCCAAGGTTCTCCTCAATCAGTGTGACTGGATGTTTCTCATTATCAGAGGGAATGATGACTGGTTTCGGGAGTTCGTAGATGGCAATCCCCGAAACTGCCTCTGATGGCTCTGCAAATTCCTCTTCGATTTCCGGAGGCGGAGCAGGCGGTGCTTCCGCCTTCATGGCCATGGATGCAGCTGATGGCATAGCAAGCGCTCTCTTCATTTTTCGTGAGTCAATCCTTGCGAGTTCCTCTGACGGATCATACACTCCGACATAGTATGGAGTGGCTTCTATTGCCTCAGTCGGCCTTGCTGTGGCTGTTGATACGACAAGACTGACATTATTCCAGTCTTCTCTGGTCCGATTGTAAAGAAGTGCCATTCTGCGTAGCTTGGATTCTCCTGGATAGAGATCCACATCGTAGATTGGTTGCCAATGACCATTCTGTGTTTGATAGGTGATTTCCAGCTCAATGTCTGCTTCCTCAGATACCTCAAGAGAAACCTCAACAGTGTTTGTCATCTCTGTCCTTCGCTCAGAACCGATTCTTCCTATGTTTGCTCTCACCACCTCAATCTTCTTGCTTATCTCTTGCAGCTTATCCTCCAGTTCTCTGATTGTCCTCTGAGTATCGAGCATCAGCTTGGAGGACTTCTTGTCCATCTCTGTGAGTTGGGTTATCTCTCCCTCATTTGCAGCATACACTAGTCCAAAGTGATTGGAAAACTCCGAGGTCATACTCTTGAGATTCGCTAGTTTCGAGCTGTGAAACTCAATCTGATCCTTGGTTTCATCATATTGTTTTTGGAGCTGCTTCAGTTCCTCGTGCAGAGGTTTCACATCCTCGGATGGCTCATATACCTGCGATACTTGCTGGACATCAATACTGGAGAGCTTTGCGGGTCCTCTGCCTTTTACTCGAAAGCTATCCCTTTGTGCAAGCTCAGTAATCTTGCCGACCGTGACTCTCTGCGCACCTTTTCCAAGGTGTGTCTTGCCTACACGCGTGACTCTCGCGCCATCTCGAAAGATAGATACACTGGATATCTTTGTCTCTAGTTCTGTCACTGCATTTATCCCGCCCGTTTGGTGTACACAGGTCCATTTATTCTTTCAGGGCAGGGCGTAGAGTAATGAAGAGGGCAACAAGCTCGGGGTGGCTCGCCCAATTATCTATACTGACTCTGACTCAGTAGAGGTGACATGCGACCATTCGACCATCGGATACTTCTTTCAGTTTTGGCACTTCAAGCGGACACCTTTCAAAAGCCCTTGGGCACCTAGGATGGAATCTACATCCACTTGGTGGGTTGATGGGACTGGGAATCTCTCCACGCGGGACTGCCTCGTTCTTCTGAGCTCTCGGATTCGGCACTGGTATCGCGTTCATTAGACCAACTGAATAGGGATGAAGAGGATGCTCATAGATGCTGTCCCTGTCCGCAAGCTCGATGATTTGCCCAAGATACATGATTGCAATCCTATCGCAGACATGCCTGGCTGTTGCCAGGTCATGACTGATGAATAGGTAGGTCAAATTGAGTTCTTTCTTCAATTCTGTCATCAGGTTCAGAATCTGTGCCTTAATTGAAACATCCACCATTGCTACTGGTTCGTCTGTCACGATGAATTCAGGTTTGAGGATGATTGCCCTGCCAAAGACCACGCGCTGTTTTTGGCCGCCGCTCAGCTGATGAGGAAGTCGGTCATAGAATGAGCTAGGTGGAGAGAGACCTACTTTCTCCAATGTTTCCTCAGCTCTCTCCTTTCTCTCTGTCTTCGTTCCAATGCCCTGAAGTCTCAAAGCATCAGCAATAGCGTCTCCTACCTTCATCCTTGGGTTGAGCGACGAAGTGGGATCCTGGAATGTGAACTGCAGACGCCTTCTCAGCAGACGTAGTTGTTGTCCCTTGATCAAGGCAATGTCCTGTTCATCATAGATGATTTCACCCTCAGTTGGCCGCAGAAGTCTCACTGCCAGTCTGCCTGTGGTGGTCTTTCCCGAGCCGCTCTCTCCAGCAAGCCCTAGGACCTCTCCCTTCTTGATTTCAAATGAAACTCCATCCACAGCTCTCACATACTCTTGGCCTCTTGATATGAGAGATTCAACGAAGCCCTTTTGTACCGGGAAAAATTTGCTTACGTTTCTGAATTCAATGAGTGCCAATCATCATCCCTCCGTAGTAGAGATGGCATGCCACGAGTCGTCCAGGCTCTACCTCAACCAGTGGTGGTACAATCTTCGTGCAGATATCCATTGCATGGGGGCATCTTGGATGATACATGCATCCGGGAAGTGGATTAACAAGGTCTGGGGGAGCACCAGGAATCCAGGCAAGTTGCTTCTCGGGATGGGTGACATCAGGAACGGATTGAAGCAGCGCTTGTGCATATGGATGGAGGGGTTTCTCAAACAAATCCAGTGTTGGCGATAATTCCACCACTCTACTTGTGTACATGATGGCAATCTTATCAGCTGTCTGAGCGAGCACCCCGAGATTGTGTGTTATGAGGATCATCGTGAGATTGAACTGGTCCTTGAGCGCTGCAATTTCCTCAAGTATTTGCGCTTCGACTATTACATCGAGAGAGGTCGTAGGCTCATCAGCGATTAGTAGCTTGGGTCTTAGGGCAAGACCAAGACCGATCATGACTCGCTGCCTCATCCCCCCACTGAATTGATGGGGATAGTCGGTCACCCTTTCAGGATTGATGCCCAAGCCGATGAGTATCTTTTTCGCTCTATCAATGGCGTTCTCATCCTTGATTGCAGGGTCATGGGCTTTCATAATCTCGATGAAGTGCGTACCAACAGTGGCCATCGGATTCAAGGAAGTCATAGGATCTTGGAAAATGTAAGAGATCTCCTTTCCACGGACGGCCCTCATCTCCTTTTCGTTCAACTTCATGAGGTTGATCTGTCCTCTTTCAATCGTGGCATCACTTGTCACGATATCTTCCTTGAAATTGAATATGATGTCGCCAGTTATGATTCGCCCTGGATAGGGCACAAGCCGCATGATTGCCCTGCCAAGAGTGCTCTTTCCACAACCGCTCTCTCCGGCAATCCCGAGAGTCTTATTCTCAGGAATATCAAGCGTAACTGAGTCGACTCCTCTAGCTACACCTCTTCGCGTCTTGTATTCGACTGACAGATTTCTGATCTCAAGAAGGTTGTTCTCACTCTCGATCACGACTCATCACTCCTTGAGTTTGGGAGTCAGTACTTCATTGAGCCCTTCTCCCGCCAATGTGAAGCCCAATGCCAGAATGACTATCATCAGTCCCGGAAACGTGATACTCCACCACTTTCCAGTAACGTACTCATGTGATCCAAAGGTCAGGTCCCACCCCCAGTCTGGCACGTCCACTGGCAGACCAAGGCCGACAAAAGTCAGACCTGCCGCGGTGAGCACCGCATCTGCGAAGTTGATTGACATAACAACAACTGCTGATGGGAGGATATTAGGCAGGATGTAACGGAATATGATGTCTCGATTTCTTGCCCCCATGACAATTGCTGCCTCAATGTAGGGAAGCTCCTTCACTGTTAGAACTTGACTTCGGACCACCCTGAAGTACGATGGTATGTAGACTACAGCAATTGCCAAAGCCATATTCGTGACACCTGGTCCCAATATAGCTGCAATTGCTATTGCTAGAACCAGCCCGGGGAACGCAAAGAGACTGTCCATCACTAGTGACGTGGCTCTATCAGCAATTCCTCCGCGATACGATGCGGCCAGACCAAGTGGAACGCCTACGGAGAAACATACGGCAACTGAGATTATTGCCACCTGCAGCATTATTCCGCCCCCCGCAATTACTCTGCTCAAAAGGTCTTGCCCAAGTGCAGTTGTGCCCAACGGAAATTGCGCTGATGGTGCAGCTCCATATGGACCTACGTCTAGTCTTCCTGGATCATAGGGAACAATCCACCAAGATACCAAAGTCATGTATACAACTGCGAATACTATCAGCAGTCCACACATAGCAACAAATCCTGGGGACCCTCTCTTGCTGAGTATTGGATATCCCTCGTAGAGTAACAGAATAATGAGAGAGAATACTATGCCGCCTAGCGCTAGGGACATCGAAAGATTAGTGCCCCTCAGAGGTTCAGGAAGACTTGCTCTCAGGACGGGGTCTGCAATCGTGATGGATCCTACCTGTACCATTACTGCAGCGAGGATCGCAAACACAATCACAAGGAAGACGTTACTCCTACGGACCGTCATGTTTAGTACCTGTATCATCTCTCTACGCGCCGCACAGGCAATCAAGACTATGGCCCCAAAGAGAAACGTAGCGCCGAGTACTTGCAGGCCTAGCCCAGTCCGTGAGACTGCGGCGAGCGATACGAGTCCTGCAAGAAGTATCTCTGTTGCTGCTAGAATGAGGACAAATGAAACCCACCACTTCGTGGATCGTTCTTGGAATGTTTCCTTGGGTGGTTTCAGTCGAAGGAAAATACCGCTGACGATTTTTGTCTGAGTCACTTGTCTATCACCTACAGCCTAATCCGTGGATCCAGGTACGCGTATATGATGTCTACAAACAGCGTAACCAGGCTCACAAGAATACCGAAGAATACAACGACTCCCTGAATCGCGGTATAGTCTCTATGATTTATTCGTTGAACGAGGTAAGTACCAAGTCCCGGCCAGCTGAATGTTGTTTCCGTGAGGATAGCCCCAGCGAGCAATGCAGCGAACTGCAGCCCGATCATCGTAAGAATCGGCAAGAACGCATTCTTCAGCGCATAACCATACGTAATCTTCGCATTCGTTAGTCCGCGTGCTTCTGCAGCCACAACGAAATCCATCCTTAGGGTCTCAAGCATATTTGTCCTTGTGAGCCTGATGAAGATACCGCACAGGATTAGCCCCAATGTAATAGATGGCAGAAGCAAATATCTAATTGCAATGACGAACGCCTGAATGTTTCCTGTTAAGAGACTGTCAATAGTATATAATCCCGTAATAGTGGTTGGTGCATCATATCGAGGATCGAAACGAGTTCCCGTTGGAAGCACGCCTAGCCAGATTGAGAAGATGAACTGAAGGATCATTCCAAGGAAGAACACAGGAATTGCATAGGTGACTATTCCGAAGAATCTGATACCATGGTCTTGTACAGTGTCATATTTTTTCGCGGAACGAACTCCAAGAGCGACTCCAAAGAGAACGGCAAAGAGCATGGCGTAAATGGTCAGCTCAAGAGTTGCTGGAAATCTGATTGCAATGTGACTCCAGATGGGCGAGTAGTCTTGCATAGAGAGGCCAAAGTTGCCAAACGGGATACCCGCGAGGTAATTAATGTACTGTGTCACCGGGTCCACATCCAGACCGAGACGATGCCTAAACGCCTCGAGGACCGCAGGGTCGACAGCTTTCTCAAAGTGAAGTAAGGCAGGGTCTCCCGGCAGTATTCTCACAATCAAGAACACAAAAGTGAACAGAAGAATAATCATTGGGATGGTGAGAATAGTTCTACTGATCACATATGTCTTTAGAGTCAATTCTATCACCTATGCTTTCATACTGACCCGTGTGACTCTTTTCTTACTATAACTTAAGCTCTTCGACTGACGTAAGTAGTTAGAGTCTGAAGAAGAGGCTTCACGCCACGAAGAATTACATAAAAAAAAAGGGAATGGAGCAGGCTTTCCGCCTGCTCTCTAATAGGACTATTCGCAACCACTAAGGTGCTTCAAGATACACTAACCAGTGACGCCAGTTGACAGTGATGTCCAGTACAACGCCCTTGACAGCGAGACTAGTAACAGCAACTGTGCTGCTCTGCCAGAGTGGAACTACTGAGCACTCATCAGCCTGCAGATTCTGAAGCGCAATGTATGCTACGCCTCGTGCAGTAGCGTTTGGCGCACTTCTACCTTCGTTCCATAGAGCGCATTGAGCAACACCGCCCGCTGGGTAGGTGTCATTGTAACCCATGTTCAGCCAGGAGGCAAATGGTAGGAATCCATAGTTGTCCGGGTCAATGAAGTCAGGATACCATCCGTAGATGAAGACATCCATTGTTCCAGCATTCCTAGCAAGTCGGTAGCTCGGCCAGTC
>CAYHAA010000014.1:9360-79391 GCA_964354495.1 uncultured archaeon
TGAATCTGCGCTCCAATGCCTTCCCACACCTTTACAGATGTGTCTGCCTTGAACGCATTGATCTGTAGTGCTGTGAGCTGTCTGTACGCAATGTCAATCTCGCCTGCACTCATTGCTAACGCAAGTGCAGTGTTGCTTGCATACATCTTGACGATGATTCTGTCCATCTTTGGATAGCCTGCAGCAGCATTCCAGTAGTCTGGATTCTTGACGAGGGTGATGTGGTCATCACTTCCACCTATCCTGACCCATTCCTGCAGGAGAAATGGTCCAAGCGCACATGGTGTCTGAGCAGTTGCATTGTAGCCGACAAGCTCATCCATAGGAGCAACCGCTCTATCTACCATATACGATGCAGCACATGACAGGAGCTGTAAGAATGGTGCAAATGCGATCTTCAGGTAGAAACGGACCTCGAACTCGCTCAAGATGGTCACGTTCTTGATGACTCCTTGGTAATCCATGTTGAGCTGCGGCCCATCTTCCTCATAGAGACCTACTCCCGTGAGGTTGCAGTTCCTATCGAATGTATACTTAACATCCGTTGCATTGAACTCACGACCGTCAGGGAATGTCACATTTTCTCTAAGTGTGAAGTCCCAAGTTGTTCCTCCAGCACTTGATTCCCAGCTCGTTGCTAGGGCAGGTTCTATATCGTCTGCCCCGGCTTCCGACCCGGGTTCTATTTCTACTAAGCCTGAGCTCAGTGAAATAATCATCTCCCATCCGAAGTAGTCGTATGCCTGCGCCATGTCTATGCTAGATTCGACCGAGTCCGTTGTACCCATAACAATTGTGGGTACAGCTGGTGCTTGTCCCATGAATAGATAGACACCGGCAGCGCCGACTACGATGATAACGATGAGAGCTATTGCAATAGTCTGATTCTTATTCATCAGTAGTTGTCCTCCTCCTTGCACAGCGAATGAATCGCAAATTCAAGAAGTAGCTCTTTGTAGTTGCTCTCACCTATATAAGCTGGACCCTTTTGGTGTCCTTTGTGCGAGCCCTGACACAAGGACTATCGCATATCAATGAACTGAGCTTTTTTTTTAACTTGAACTGCATCTACGTCGCATGCACTTTCCAGTTCTATGCTCTCTAGCAAGCTAACTTGACTTCACTGAATAGACTTGTTACTCTTCTTTACCTAGCTCACGGTCTAGGTCTAGCTTGATGGTTTCATATCCTTTTCAAAGAGCAGGATTGTGAATTTCTGCACCCACTTTGGGATCCATCGTTGCTCAAGGAGTGTTTCCCTAAATCGCATCTGGTAAATACCCATCACGAAGGGGCTGAGTCTCTCTTTGGCAAGCAGCATCTGTGAGTAGACTGCTTGGAGGAAGGCTTGTTGAGATTCCGCGTATATTGAGATTGACCACCCGCTCTCGCCGCCCTCATTCCTCAGGGTTCCGAATGTCACCGAGTCGACTTTTCCTCCGTTCTCTCCTATGAAGACTTCTGTTTGCTTCACAGATTGGGCAATACCTTCTGGACTAAAGTCGTAAGCCTTCCAGTCATGGATAATCACATCGTCAGAGAATAGCCTCCCTGCGCCCGCGAGCAGAGTTCTTGCGGCTGCTGGCTTGACCGGTATTGGTGGTTGTCTCACGCCTCCACGTTTTACCCTCTTCAGGCTCCCTTTCCAGAAGACTCCCATCTTGGCCCTGACGCTCATTCCTATTCCGTGCGCGAGGCTTATCGAGGCTGAGTTTGTCGCGTCAGTTGTGTATCTCAACCTATCCACACCTGCCTTGATGCCTTCGTTCACGAGGGCTTGTGTCAATACTCGAGCTAGTCCTTTTTTTCGATACTTGGGATGGACTCGGAGCCCTTCCATCCAGCCTGTCTTTCCTGAGTCAATCAGGTGGAGGTTCGCCATTCCTACGAGGTGTTCTTTTACTTCGATGCCCACAAGACGACACTTGCGGCTCTTCAGCCAGCTGTCAAGCTGGGATGGCATGTAGTCATGACCGCCCCATGTCCTTCTCGCCATCTCAAGTATGTCTGCTCTATCAGACTCAACCACTCGACGGACTCTGTACTCTAACATTGGCTCACCTTTGAGAAGCTGGTTTCTTTTGGATAATTATTGAGATTTCCAAACCAGCCAAAGCACGTATAATGCCTTCTGTTTGAGCTGCGGAGAACAAGTCAAGGCGAATGGGACTGGATGAGAACTGCGAAAGCCGAAAAGGTCAAATTCGAAAGGAGAGGCCAAATTATGGATGTCCTCCGAGTTTGGATTCACCTTCTGACTGGCCATGGCCTCTGTGTAGCATAGACTTGCCGCCAATCAGAAGGTGATTACATTCGAGCGATTTCCTGAAACTCCTTCTCCACCTCGATACATCAACTTTTCCTGGCAGAAACGATTATTGTGAATGGTATTCGCTGTATGAGATCTAGGAACTTCTCACTGGGATATGCATCCCGATATGGTATGGATTCCACGCCAATCTCCTCTGCCTCACTTTCGTCGTATCCACGAGGTTCAACGACGCGATCAATATGCAGGCCTGATTGGATGACTCCATTGATGATTTGCTCGAATCGCCAAGGGGAGGTTTCAAACTCACCGATGGATTGTCCATCAGATGTTGTCCAAGACCATTTCTCTGCTTTTTCCCCGAAGTATGCTTGAACCTTCGCAAGGTCTTCGCTTTCCAATGCCGTCCCAACCACACTCCAGACCGGGTTGAGCATGCAGAATACAAACCGGCCACCCTTGCTGAGCACTCGTGCAGTTTCCTGAAAGACTCGGTCCAGATTTTCAGAGTAGTCGAATGCATGTGAGGACACAACTAGGTCGAATGTCGAGTCTTGAAAGACATGCAAATCCTCCATGTCTGCTTGCAGAAAACGAACAACGACATCTTCCTTCTGAGCCAACTTCTTCGCGTACTCTAGCTGGGCTTCTGACTGGTCAATGCCCGTTACACTTCTTGCGCCCCACTTTATCAACACTATGGAGTTCTGTCCTCCGCCGCATCCAATCTCAAGCACATCGAAACCGCTCACATCTCCGATTAGACCTAAACTCCTTTCCCCAGGAGCATGCGGTCCGTAGTGCACATCCTCAACGGATATGATATGTTCTGACTGGTAACACTTGCTGAGAGTGTCCCAGGACTTGCGGTTTCTTTCCTTTGACATGAACTGTCACAAGGCGAGCATGAGGTTGTCCTCTAATCAAGGCTTCGAATTGCTGCACCATCAAACACGGTTAAAGGAGGGTGTGATTAGCCTTATTGGGAAACCCGAATTGGGTCTACAATGTTTATTTGAGATTGATGGCATTTAGCAGTCATGATTGAGATCCACCTCTATGGAATTCTGAGGGAGATGGTACCGGGGAGTAGAGTGGATGAGGATACGGCTCTCTATACTGATTTCAGAGAAGGAGAGGAATTTCATCAGCTCGTCAATAGACTAGGACTGAAGATATCAGACATTGGAGACTGTTTCATAAATGGCACCATAGCAGGTCAATCTGAGTATGTGAGGGACGGTGATAGAATCGGACTATTCCCATATAACATGCGCCTAGTCGATGGCGGCATGGAGTTGAAATACAGCCCTCACAGACGATAGGTTCTGACATGAGAATCGCAGGTTTGCTCGGACCGGCTAGAGCGCTGCTATGGCTTCAAACTGCGCACAGTATTAGTCGTGTTCTGATGATGAGTTTTGGACGAGTTGAGAATCTCTTTTAGATTAGCTGCGCCACATGATGGCCCACTGGCCGAACAACAACAGAGTCACGATTCTTTGGAGAGTTCACATATGTGGATACTTCATACGACTCCAAGAGGTCAGATTCAACTGGTTCCAGTAGGTCATCAATCTCCGCGATCTCCTGTAGCACAGGGTCGAGCCATCTATCCTCATTCTCCGGTCTGAGGATGACAGGCTTTATATCATGAATTGGTTTCATGAAGTCATTCGCGGCTGTGGTCACAATGGTACAGCTCTCTAAGGTCTTGCCTGACTTCATTTTTCAATACTCATAGAGCCCCGCCATAGCAAAGGGTTGCTCGGACTTCAGTCGAATGAGCATGGGTGTCTTGATATCTCCGCTCTTCTGCCACTCGAAGAAGCTGTCCGCGAGAATGAAACATCTCTGCCTCTTGAAGGCACTCCGGAAGGCAGGCTTTGTGACAGCAGTTTCTGCGCGAGCATTGATTAGCGATTACCAATCTTGGAGTCCTTCGCCCATGAGGGAACCAATCCCCACTTCATTTCAACAACCTGCCTAGTTTCGTGCTGCACCACGGTACCGACTCTTTGCGCTGGCGCGATGTTGTACGGATATTGCGAAATCGCTGATTACAGTTTGATTCATTCACTAGATTCAGGGATACTTAGCTTCTCCAGAACTCTATCAATTTCCACTTCAGTATTGACACAACCCGCTCTGCTAAGCAAGACTGCTTGAGCAGGTATACCATATTCAGCGATCTTGTCGGCAGCCATTGTGGCCTCATCAAAGCATGCAATTCCAAACACTGCTCGAGGACGTGCATTTTTAACAATTTGAATTGCTTGAGAACCTCCGCCAACCATATACCATTTGATTCCTCTATCTTCTGCGGCTTGGGTGATTTCTGCAATGACGCAGGCACCACATTTCTTGCAGTGATAACCTTCTTCATCGATTGGTGCTATGCATTTCTCTGCGTTTCTCAGACAATGAGGAATTAAGACAATCCTGTCTTTTTGTTTTACATATTCATATGCACTCCGATTGATGACATTTCGTGCTTCGATGAATGTAAAATTGACAAGGTCTTCATCTTCAATATCTAGCTCGGATCTGGCCTTTTCAGCGAGTTCTTCGTGCGTGAGAAGAGTTTCAGTCGCTTCATAGGTCTCTAAAAGCTGTCGTATCTTTGCACGGATATTGATTGAAGCAGATTCCTCTGCTTCTTCCGCAGTTTCTTGTCCGTTTAGCAATATACTCATCCTAACTCGAGAGTTATGAGTTCCCAGATTGCCTTGTTAAATGGTTATGCATCAGGGAAATGCTCTGTGAGTTCCAAATTTGCTTCTGAGATGCCTCTGATTCCATTATGAAAAGAAGATTAATCCAATTGGAAATTGAAGAAGTATTTCGTGAAAGTGAAGAGCTTCACAAGTCAATCCGTTGTTTTGGGAACGATCCCTGATACAGGCATCATAATGGAAAGGATTTCAGTACACCTGACCCTGTTCCATTCTTCAGGAAAACGAGACGGCATATACTAAAACTCGCCCAACTCTGGAGATAGTTGAGTTGCACGATAGAAGAGGGTTTCGAATTCGGGAGTACTAGCAAGTTCAATGTATTCTGCTGCTGCTGCGATTTGCTCCATCTCTTTCCTCATTCTTGATGAAAGTAGGATAAGCTTCGCTCCTTCTCCTGCTGCATTTCCAACAGGTTGTATTCTATCTAGATCGATTGGTGGCAAGAGTCCAATCCGTAAGGCGCTCTCTGGCCGCAGGTAGTTGCCAAAGGCTCCGGCCAGATAGAGGGTCTCTATCTGTACAGATGGCACCATCATGTATGCCGCCAGTATTTCTACTCCTGCTCGAATTGCTGCCTTTGCCAGCTGGACTTGTCTGATATCCTTCTGTGTTAGGAAAACACTCCGGTTCGATTTGGTTTCTTCGACGGTTCTAACGAGGTAAGAGCGACCGTAATCCTCAAGTTCCACGATCCTCTCACCTTCGAGAAGCCTCCCCGTTTTGTCCAAGAGTCCCACTTTCCGCAGCTCTGATACGACATCCAGAATTGCAGAGCCACAGAAACCTTCTGGAGTTCTACTTCCAATGACAGAAATCTCAGGTGGTTCATCAGGAGAATCGATTTTGACATATTCAATGGCTCCATCTTGAGCTCTCATCCCTTGTGTGATTCTCGCTCCTTCAAATGCAGGGCCAGCAGCGGCTGAGCAACACACCAGTCTCTTGTTCTTCGCTGCCACGATTTCGCCATTCGTACCTACATCAATGGCAACTGTGAACTGGGTCTTTTCATGGATTCCCTGTGAGAGAATGAATCCCAGAGCATCGCTACCAACATATCCAGCAATGTTTGGAGCGATGTAGAAGTCTGTTTCTGCAAAACTCGTCAAACCAAGTCTGTCTCCCGATGTCTGGTATGACTCCTTCATCGTTGGAATATATGGTGATAGTGCAAGCGACTTCACATCCAATCCTAGAGCTAGGTGGTGCATCGCAGTATTGCCAACGACAGCCACTCGACGCAGGTCCCTGTAGTCGATACTACGGTCATCGAAGAAGGATTCGATTAGATCTGTTATTCTGGACCAAAGACGCACTTGTAGATCCTTCTTTCCATTGACATCTCGGAGGACATGAGTCAGACGACTAACTACATCCTCACCGAACATGATCTGGGGATTCAGGGTGCTTCTTGACCCAATCTGAATTCCCGACTGCAGGTCTAGGAAGTAACAGACGATTGTTGTTGTTCCAATATCGATTGCGACTCCGAATCCATGTTCTTGATCATGCTCGAAGAGATGGTCTGATGTCACAGATTCTGTCAGTATCTTGGTCTCTGTTTTCGCAGTGGGCACACTGATACGAGAGTCACATTCTACTGAATGCTGACAGGAAAGCCTCAATCCAAGCTTGACATCTCCTGAAGTGAGGTGTTGCCGATCGCGTCCACCCGGCGCGGGTGCAGGATTAATGGAGATTCTGCATTTCCCGCATGTTCCTTGACCTCCACAATCAGCTTGGATGAATCTCCCAGAGTCTCTTAATGCCGATAGGTAGGATGTCCCTTCAGGTACTTCTATCCTGACTCCCGATGGCTCAAGAACAAGAATCCATTTCTTCAACGAATCACTTCCGAGCTGATGTCTTATCGCAAAGATGGCCGAATGAGCGCTTCAAGAATAGCTGGTGGAGTTTCAATAGGGACATCACATCCGCTGCTCAATATAAAGCCCCCTCCGCTAGCCGCATTTTCTATGCATCTTTCTGCAGTAGAGAATACTTCTTGTGGCGACCCTTGGAGACGCATGGTAGTATCTACGTTTCCAAAAAGTGCTGCTCGTCCTTCTGCCTTCTGCTTTGCTGATAGAAGATTCACCGCTGAGTCAATGCTGAGGGCATCTGCTCCAGTCTTGCACGTTGCCTCGATTATTTTGTTCGTGTTACCGCAGATATGCAGAGTGCCGTAGGCGCCCGATGAGTGAATTCTATCTATCATCTTTGTTACATATGGCTCTGAAAAAGATTCGAAATCCCCGGATTCCTGAAGGATTAAAACTGCAGAAGATTCTCGCTCGTCTTTATGCCATTATTGCTTCTGATGGTCACATTAGCAAGGACGGCTACAAACTCGTATACAATAAAAAAGATCCTGCGAGGCAATTAAGGGTTCGATCTGTACTGGCCGATCTGGGAGATGTTTGGATACATAGACTTCACTACCTCAAGAGAATTGATACGTTCCAATTACCTTCGGTATTAGGTCGACTTTTGCACAGACTTGGAATTCCATCTGGCGACAAAGTGCTGCAAAGTGCTAGAATCCCATTTTTTGTAATGAATGGACCTCCAGAGGTTCAGTCCGCATACCTTCAGGAGTTGATTCCCGAGGAGGGAGCAATTACCTATGGTGTATATGGTGGCCTAAAGATACTCTGGGGTCGTTCGGTCGTACTGCATGAGGAGCGAGCAACCAAGGAATATGCTGCGCAGAGACACCTCGACGGAAGCTTGATTCAATTCATTAAGAAGCATGGAGTGTATGAGGAGGGACGGAAGTGCTATCGTCTTTCTGCTGGGCGGCTGCGCGAACTAAAGAAATCGAAAGACTCGTCAGTAGCACACCTCGCCTCGAAACTAGATACCATTGCTAGATCCCATAAGAACGCACTCCAACTCGATGAACCGAAATTGTGCAGTAATCTGGGAATCAACACAGGACGGCATTTGTGTTACGTCAGATACTACAATACATCTGGTCGTGTTTCTGCACATTGGGAGGCTCACACTCGTTCGCAAAAGGATGTAGAAATGTGGTGGAGAAAGGCTCCTCCAAATAACGTGAGAAAACTAGGTAGGTTGGACAGATACTTCTCCGGTCAGGAAAACTATGACAAGGAGCCTCAAGACGAAACTCCTAACAGAAGTGTTTAATTGATTAGCTATCTATCAATTCAAAATCACTTTTCGCGGCTCCGCACATGGGGCACACCCAGTCATCAGGCACATCCTCCCACTTGGTGCCAGGATCAATTCCGCCGTCAGGGTCACCCACGTCCTCGTCATAGATCCAGCCACAGACCATGCATTCATACTTTGCCATTTTAGTCTCTCCGCAGATGTTCTATTGAATTCGGATACTATCGAAGTTGTACCGCGTATCGACTGTAACTAATCCTCACGGGTTAAAAAACTTCGCTTAGACATGCGGAGAGAAGTGGATGCTAGTGTTCATCTTCACTCGATGACTTGGAATCCTCTTCAGATGCCTCTGTTGTATCCTCTTCCAGCACCTCTGCTGATGAAGCCTCTGAATCCTCTGGAAACTCTGAGTCCTCAGGTAACATCTCTTGAGAATTGTCAACTTGAGGTTGCTGAATCTCTGGTTCTTCTTCAAGCTGCTCCTCATCCTCAATCGGGGTAGCAGGCAGGGCCTCAGGCATAGGTGCTTCCTTGAGCATCTTCCTCGATTTCCTAATGAAGTTCAACTCCATGATGAATGCAACGAACGGGAAGATGATCAGTTTTATGATGTCTCCGACTACGCCTGCTAACGCAGGATTCGTGTCAGCAAGGATCACAGTAAACATGGCATCCGTGAACATATAACCTGAAGCCAGGAAGAATGTGAAAGTCGCGGCCAGTTCCTTGCTCAGTTTCCATCTTGTATCTAATTCAGCTCGACTAGCCAGTGTCCGGCCAATATTACTCATAGTATAGATGATGAAGAAGATAGAAATCCCCATCGCTAAGAGGTCTAAACTTGCATCAAACCCTTTCAAGACATTGTATATGAAATAGGCAGAGTAGGATGAAATGAACAGACCTAGGAATGCTATGCTGCTCGCTGTTGATTTGTTACGTTCCGCTAGCAAGACCCAACCATTCAGGAAGTTGAAGCCGGCCGCAAGCAGTACTCCTAGGATTGCCAGGAACCATGTCGCTGTGAAGATGATTGACACATTGAGAACTGATGTAACGATGAAAGAGCCAACAATCAGCACATAGTTCAGAATGTACAAGAATCCATAGAGCAGACCCACTAGCTTTGATTTGCTTTCAATTGCAGCACTCTCTGCATACCCTAGCGAAGCTCTCGTAGAGAAATATGACTGGAAACCAATCCACCCAAGAAAGGCAACGCCGATGAACATGATGTTGAAGAAATCCCGAATTACGAAGATCAGTAGTAGTAAGACAACAACGCTAGCCACCATCCAAATGATTGTGAAGAAGACTGACCTTGCGTATGATTCATCACTGGCTACGAATCTTGCGAGTCCCACCAAGGACAAGAAGGCTGTGAACATGAAGAATGTCGGGAATATGCCACCAGTGAGCAAGGCTAGCAGATACGTCACTTGGGAGGGGATGAGAACCACAACTCGTTCCATGAGCGTGATTAGGACCGCGCCGAGCGCGAATACCAGTGTCAACCACTTCAGTCTCTTCGATGAAAAGAAGAGCTTCAGACCTTCAACGAATTTTGACAGCATTGGAATCTCCAAAGTCCTTTCCTCCGTGTGAATGAACTCCTACGCGATACATCACTATTTATTCTTGAGCATGTACACAATCTCTTCTTCGAGTGTATCTTTCACTATTGGTTTCTCAATAAGAGTACCTATCTTGTTTCCCTTAGCATCAAAGAATTCGAACCAGGGGATTGCAGTCACTCCCCACTTGTTCATCTCTGGAGGCGAAGGTGGCACTCTCCACTTAGAAGTCCTGCTCAGAGGATCCGTCTTGATGTCTCCAAAAACCATGACATCAATGCCTGTCTGCTCCTCAAGATGGAGCATGACTGGCATAGCTCTCTTGCAGTCACCGCACCAGGCAGCACTAAACACGACAAACTTCAGACCCTTTGTCAGGACCTTCAGCTCCCCAAGTGCTGCTTCATTGAGTCTGTATCCCTTGTATGCTTCCATTATGATGTCTTTGTCCTTCTCAAATAAGGCGTCAATGTATCCCCTGACATTTGTTGTTCTTTTCCTGATGTCTTTGAAGTCAATCATACTCTGAAGGTGAGCTGGTGAGTCTTCTAAAACTCTTCGATTGGTGTTTCTGCAAGACATCAGTAATCCTGATAAGTGATAGACTCACATTCTCCAGTAGGAACTAGTCAATAGGTGGAGTGCTTGGCAGCAGAGCTATACAAGACAATCATTGTTGGCGCACCAAGTGTGGGCAAATCAAGTCTTGTTAGACGCTATCAGACTAATGAGTTTAGGGAAGACCACACTGCCACCGTTGCTGCCGACCTCAGTGCCATAGTCTTCAACTTCCCAGAAGGAAAAGTCGTTCTGACCATCATCGATGTTGGCGGTCAGGAAACCTTTGCAGGCCTTCGGAATAGATTCTATGAGGGCGCTCATCATCTAATCATGGTCTATGATATGACCAATAAGGAGACCTTCAAACGAATCACGCCTCTCTATGAGGCACTTACAGAAAAGATATGCATCCAGAAGGACAAGTTCCTCAGCGGTTCACTTGTTGCCAACAAAGCCGACCTCAAGAATGAAGCTGTCATTTCTGAACAGGAAGGCAGATCACTGGCAAACCTGCTTCAGCTTGAGTACTTTGAAACCTCAGCACGAACAGGTTACAATGTATCAGAGATGTTCCTGCATGCAGCAGCGGAGTCACGACGACTTCGTCATGCCGCCAAGGTATAGACTTGAGGTGCTAACATGAACCTCACTGGGGATTTTCGGAAGGCTCTCAGTCTGGTGTTGCATCCTGACGTAGTGTTCGAAGGTGAACGAGAGAGTCAAGGATATTGGCCTGTGCTGCGTTTCTTCTTAGTTCTGAGTGTGATCTTGGCATTACTAACCCCTTTTGTAAACTGGTTCCACATTCCTTGTGATATAGTTCACGCAGGTACGAATGCACAAGTGGGAGCCTACCTGCAGGCTCCTCTCCTTGAAGCATCTACAGGGATAAGCCGCTACTTTTGGGTTGGCATCCTGACCTATTTTGGCAATGTACTGAAGATACCCCTTCTGGGTCTATTGTTCCACATTATTGCGAAGGGATTGCGGGGAACTGGAACTATTCTTGACTCCTTGAAGATTGGTGTGTTTTCGGCTTCACCAGTCCTGCTGTTCGGATGGATTTCGTACTTTGGACTCATATCCGGTCTCTGGGTGGGATATCTATATGTAATGGATTTCTGTAGACTTCACAACACCTCTCTTGGGGCGACTATTTGCTTGGTGAACCTCCTGATAGGAGTCCAAGTCGCTTCAGCTTTCCTATTTGGTTGGCTGGGTAGTTCAGAACCATGGTGAGGTAGTACCCGCCTTCATCAAGTCATATAGTAGCTAAATGATGACTGCTCACTGCGTTGCTGCTGTCATTCTGCAATCACGAATCCTCATGGTCGGAATGACCGTTGGGGTCTGAACCTCCCACCAGAAGATTTGCGAACGGTCGCTACCGAGAGCATCGATATTCGCAAACATTCTCATTGTGTTATCACTGATGCGCATGTTTTTGATGGGCTTCATTTCGCCCTTCTTAACGAGGAACATGGCGTCCCTTGGAATCGTCGAGAAATCGCCTGACTGGTAATTCTGGAATCGTGAGTACCAGTTGCATGTCACATAGATCGTTGGTCTACTGACATCCAGAAGTTCTTCCAAGCTATGATCTCCATTCTCGAACACAGTGTTTGTCGGACCGGGGAGAAGCATTTTCATTCCCATGCCTAGAACTGCCATTCTTGAGCTTCCAGTGCTCTCGGACTCAAAGAGCTTGCCTGTAGTAGTATTGTGTACCAGAGCCTTGAGCACTCCTCTCTCGGTAATGGTTACGGTCTTGCTCGGAGTGCCCTCCCAGTCAAATGCGGTGCTTTCAAGGCCCCCATCGAATAGGGGGTCCTCATAGGCTGTAACGAATTCAGGCGCTATCTGTTCTCCCATGCGGTCCTTCAGCGGCGATAAACCCATCATGATCAGAAATGGATTCGCTTGAACCGGGATCTGGCCGATGACATCAGCTGCCACAGTCGGTGACAGGATGAGGTCGTATTTGCCCGGTGTGCCTTGAATTGCTCCGACCGCCTGTTTCGATAGTCTCCCGGCTTTTCCACCTGCAGCGAGCATCTTCTTCTTCGACTTTGTTGGCATAGTTCCACACTCTAAGCCTTGCCCCGAGTAGTCCAATTCATCCTGAAGTGCTCTGACATTGAGGTCGAACGAAGTCATTCTGCCCGTGCCCTCTGGTCCCTGACTCGAGCGAAAGAAGAAGTTCTGCTCTTTGACCATGAGTGCACCGGCCACTCTCTTGGCTCCTTCCTGCAAGGCTTGGTCCACAACGGAGTTGACGATTCCCGGAGCTTCTTCAACAAACTCGTCAATTCGACTATCATACTGCCCCTTCAATCGAGGATAGGCTCCTTTCCTGTCTTCCAGTCCTGCAAAGAACATGGAATCAGGAAGAATCTCTGTGAAGGTGACAGCATCATTAACAGTCTTTCTAACATCCTCGATCGAAGTCACGGGTCGCTCAGTAGATCCCGTCTTCTTGCCTTTCACCAAAACGAAGAGCTCCAGTTGCATGCTATTCCATCGATTGCTGATGTCAATATCACTCTGCGAGAATCGGATCTGTGAGTCCTTTCTCTTTGTAACCCGTGCAATGATTGCATCAGTCCTACGCGCACCATAGTCGACAGCCTCGTCAACAAATATCTTGAACTGGTCGTCGTTCTTCATTAGCCAACACCTCCAAGTCTGATGCCTCTGAATCTGATATCCCCGCCTCCTGCATAGACAGGTATTCCTTGCATCGGGTCGCTTTTTCCGCACGTTCCTGGGAAATCAAAGACCAAGTTCTTTGAGACGGCATCCACTGCACTCAACATTCCAACACTCGTTGTTTCCATGACAGGTCTCTTTACCATTGTCTCTGTTATCTCACCTTTTCTGATCAGATAGGCCTCAGAGCCTGTATATTTGGCCTGGTATCGTCTGTCATCGATGTTCCACTCTTGGAAGCTTCTCATGAAGACTCCCAATTTGACGTCCTCAACGAGTTCTTCGAAGGAGTGGTCGCCTGGTTCGAAATAGGTGTTCGCCATCCTGATTATTGGTTCTCTATCGTACGCTGAAGCACGTGCTGCTGCGTTTGAGCCGCTTCCAAATCTCGTACCAAACTCTCTGTTCAGGAGCGGTTCGTTGATGATCCCCTTCTTGATAAGTTGCCGCTTCCGCGACTTCACTCCTTCATCATCATAGAGATAATACCCAGAGGTCTTCTCGATTGTCGGATTCTCACTGACGTTGACGGCATTAGAACCGACACGGGATTCCCCAATCTTGAGGTCTCGCCAGAAACTCTCTCCTGCCTGTGCTCCCTCTCTGCCCATGATACGGTCCCCCTCACTAGGATGACCAACGTTCTCATGTGCCATGATACCTGCTACCTCGGGTCCAACAATCATGTCAATTGGCTGGCTCAACAGCTCATCGACCTTAATGGCAGTCTCGGCCGCTTTCTTCAATCTCGCAACCTCGTCTTTGAGATGCTCAAGGAAATCGGACTCTCGGATTCGTTCCCATCCTCCAGCAAGTGTCAGGTCAAGGTATTTTTGTTCTGAACCTCCTGGTGCCTGTGCGGTCATAATCGAAGACATGAGAATATAGGACGATTGGCTCTCAATCTGAGTGCCTTCATTTGTGACAAAATACTTATCGATCACCTTCGGATTGAACATGAACACATAGGATGCAAGCCCTTCCATCTGTTCATTTGCATCTGCAGCTAACCGCATCATTGTATCCAGGTCAACATCATTGAGTGGCTCCTTTGTCTTCATTTTCCATTTTGCTCTATTGGAAACTGACTGTCCGAGATCAATGGGTATCTTTCTCTTTGCATTCTTTGCGATTCTGAAAGCAGTAGTGATAGACTCCTCAGCCAAACCTTTCTCCAGTCTGTCAAAAGATGCAAAACCCATATTCCCATTCACAAGGACGCGCACACCAATGCCAGACGAGGGCGAATAGCCTCCTGACACTGGCTCTCCGTTCCTAAATGCCATCCCTCTAGTCATATCTCTGACATACCTGGCTTCAACATAGCTGCATCCGAGACCCTGTCCGAACTCGATGCAGTAATCTGCTAGATCCATCCCATCTTTCATTATAGACGCCTAGGTATTCCAAATGAAGCCTAATGATAAATGCTATGGGGTCACCGCAGGATTCAAATGATGATCTTCTGAGTGCCTCTCTGTGCAATCCATATAATTCCGGGTGCCACCCATGATTGAAGATGTTTCACATGAGAAGTGGAATGCAATCCATGCATTCCTGATAATGGACCTCATTCAGATACTCATCGTATCTCTACTATACCTTGATGATAATACGCTCTTTGTCGTAGGCATCAACTTCGCCCAGACAAATCTCCTTGTTTCTGCAGCGCTGTTTCTCAGTATCGCACTTCTGCAATTCATACTACTGTATTCCTCTGTTGCTCAGATGATGCGAAGCCCCGATTTGATGGAACTCTACCCACGATTCAATAAGGACATTCCTTGGAGACGTAGATACAGCCGAGACAGCATCGTCAAGTGGACACTCGATTTAGCAAAGAAAAGCGAAGTTTCAGTCAGTAAGATCTGTTTGATGGCATCGCCTATTCCAAATGCCTTCACATTCAGTCTTCCCCTTCTAGGCTCCACTGTGGTCGTTTACAGTAACACTCTAGAGATTCTGAATGAGGAAGAGATGCAGGCCGTTATAGCACATGAGATTGGTCACATAAAGAACCGGGACTCGATTGTCACGATCTTTGTTCGAATGCCTTCCATTTTCGTTGACCTCATCTACCTGTATATCTATGTCCGACTTGTCTTGGCTATCGCGAATTCTCTCTTAGTTGATTACTCCCTGTCTACCATGGCAGTCAGGGCATTCGTGTTGTTAGCATTCTTCATTCTCTCAAGATTACTTACCCTGCTCTCAAACTACTTCATGCAGAGAGCATCAAGAGCTGCGGAGCTTATGTCTGACTATCACGCCGCCACAGTGCTCGGTCATGAGGCTACGATCAACTCTCTGATACGAATGGGACAACGCGTTGAAGCTATAACTGTTCTTGTGGATGAAATTCGCTGGCTTGAGTCTCTCAATCCTGAGAGAGTTGGCCCGATATCCAACCCTGAGCTCATGAGGATGATTAGTCAGTACCCTCTGGACGGTATTGACGAGCGAAATGCTCGCGAGATTTCGCCATGGGTCTTCCTATCAACAAAGCTCAGGCATCTGAGAGAGGTGTATGGTGTTCGGCTGAGTGACGAGCAGGTCAAAGATGCTGTGGAGCCTACTATTCAGTCCCTCCTCAAGCTTCGAAGTGACGCTAAACCGATTTCAGAAACAACAAGGGACATGAATGTTGTTGACTGGAGGAAAGTCGATTACGACCAAGACCGCCGCCTCTCTTCGGAAGAGCTCGCAGAACTCCTAAAACTGCTGCGTTCTCATCCGAAGAAAATGCTGTTTGACAGTGAGGTGGGTGTCAACATGTTGGCGCTAGACCATCCAGACTTTCGCCGAAGAGTCTTATTCATTGCGGACGAGTTTGGGCTCTGAAGGAGCATGCTCTAGACAGCCCGCGCTTCAACTCGCTCTTCTTCGGCCTTGTTCAATCCCCTGATTGTAGAGGTAATTGCTGCAATCAGCGTAAGCGCAGAGAAGATCCAGATACTGGATTGGAAGGCTTGACTGTAGCCTACGACAAAGAGTGGACCTGACTCGAATCCCCAAGGGTTGTAGGTCAGGAAGAAGACTCCGAAGACTGTCGTGACTAGTGCAGTAGCAATCGAGAATCCAGTCGTTCTTGCCAAATTCGTGAGTGCGCTAACGACACCCATGTACTTCTTGGGTGCTGACGTCATGATGAAGTTGCCATTCGCCACGCTGAAGAACGACAGGCCTGTCCCCATGACTGCAACTCCGATGCCCATCCCGAGAACATTCGGAATCATTAGTGCAAGGATTACGAGTCCAGCCAACTGAACAATAAGCCCGACGGTTGTCTGGACTTGAGCATTCATTCTCTCTGAAACAAGACCCGCAAATGGCCCTGTCACAGAGATCATGACGGGCTGGATGACAAGGAAGACCCCTGCGATTATCTGGCTGAAACCCAACGCCTCTTGAAGATAGAACGGAAGCAGGAATGAAACAGGAACCATCGACATGTATGCTAGGAGAGCAGAGAATATACTGACTGAGATTCTCTTGTCTGTGAGAACGTCTATCGAGATCACTGGTGATTCAAAGGTCTTTTCTCTGATTAGGAATCCTACAAAGGCAATGAGTGCTCCAGCGATGAGCACCAAACGAGTGGCTATTTCCGATGTAGTGGCTACTGTGACATAGTAGATGATTAGGAACAGGAAGCTGAAGAATAGCCCTGCACCAATCACATCAAAGCGAGTCTCGTGAACCTTCTCAGTCAGAGGGACTGCTATTTGAACTATGAAGAGACCGATGATTCCCACTGGAATATTCACTAAGAAGATGCTTGGCCAGCCAAGCAGCTGGGTCAGAATTCCGCCAAGAACCGGCCCGCTACCAAGGGCTGCAGCGAGAACGACTGAGTTGAGGCCAATCGCTCTGCCTCTGTTTTGAGGTGTTGTGAAATATGTCACCAATGCCAGTCCGTTAGCTGTAATCATTGCTGCGCCAAGTGCCTGAAAAACACGAGCTAGAATGAGCATCACTAGTCCGATAGATATGGCACAACCAAAGGATCCCAGTGTAAACACGAGCATGCCCATTTGGAAGATTCTCTTCTTTCCAAAACGGTCTCCGAATTTGCCCATGAGAGGCATCGTGGACGTCAAGACCAAGAGATACGCGACAACGACCCACTGAATTGCGTCAATTGTTGTTTCGAAGATGTCCATCATGGTCACAAGCGATACATTGACAATTGAGGCATCTAGCCCACCGAGGAAGACCCCGAAACTTGTCGCACCTACTACTCTGTACGGACCAGGTGCCTTTGCAGCAACTTGTTCAGGAGAAACAGTAGTCGGTGTCATCTAGCGCATCATCACACGATCAGTAGTCAGCTGACTACGCTGGAAGTTCTTTGAATCGGCAGACAGCCCCTTAATTGTTCTTGTGGTGTGTGACCAAAACCTACAGAAAGCAACCGTAACGGTCTTCTTCAATTTGAGAATTTTGGTATCTGTGTTTGACTGGGATACGTTGGCAAAGAAGGCAAGGGATGACATCAAGGCATGTCTCGATTCTTGGGTATCCGTATTGATCGAGACACTAGGTGACCGCGTGAAGTGCGCGTATGAGAAGGGTTCCGCGGTGAAACCATGGGAATCCCCTATTGACTACGTGCCAACAATCAGCGACGTCGATATCCACATCAAGCTCGATGATGAAGCAGATCTGTTTCCGCACTCGGAAGATTCTTTTCAAGATTCCATGTGCCTGTCCAAACATTACGAAGACAGATTCATAGAGCTGAAACCTGACCATCTTCACATCCCTCGAAGCCTGCTGAGCTTGGTCGACAAGTTGATTGAGCTCCTGGAATATGGTCCACCCCGCAAGCGTGATGTGAGAGTCCTGATCGGTCGGATCTCTGAACCTGTGTTCCCATCGACTGAGAGGATACGAAGCATCGACCTAGAGAATCTTCTCTCTCTTTCAGAATTTGTGGCCAGGATACCATCTAGGGTGGCGGACAGGTCTGGATTGGATTTCTGGGCAATCATCCGTGAAATGACTTGGAGAGTATCCCCTAGTCCGGTTCGACTGCTCACACAAACTGCAGACGACCCACTAGATGTCTGGTCTTGGAATCGGACTCATATTGCACGGGAGCTATGTGTACAGGGCTACAATGAGATTGCCCGCCGGTCAACTTCTACTTCCATGCCTCATCAGAAGCTGGGAGCGTGTTCTTAGGTGGAGAAGTTCTTCCATACCTCTTCACAATGTCGACCACTTCTGGAATCCAATCGAGTCCCAGTTTCTTGATCTTATCCATGGTTGGCACGCCATTTCGCGTCCAACCCCGCCTCTTGTAGGTTGCATCTGTGAGAAGCCTGTAACGTTCCTCCCTGTACTCACGGAGCTTCTTGTTCTTCTCGGTTATACTCAATCCTGAGATGTCAACACGAAGCTCCTTCAACTGGGCATCATAGCGTTCTGCTCTGGACTCATATTCCCAGTCAGTGACCGGCCCTGCACTTCTATACGGAATGAAGGAGTCATTGATTCGAAGACCCTTGCCCTGTCTGATATTGAAGATTCTCTGGAAGTTGTACACTCTCTCGCTCATCGCAATGAGGTCTTCGCTCCCTACCTTCTTGCCACTCATTGCTGAGTAGAATCTGACATAGAACTCCACGTGTCCTGGTACCTTTGCAGGCTCAGATGTCTGTCTGTTGTCTGCAGGGACAATGTCATTCCACGGTAGTTTGCACAGTCCGTTAAGTCCGAACCAAGTGCGCCACATTGGGAAGTAATGCAATGCCTCGGCCTTCTGGTCAAATGTAGGCATGTACTTGTGAACCATATCCATGAAGATGAGCCAGGCTTCATCGTGTTGTGGGCCTTTTAGTGTGAGGCCGTAACCTCCCTGCTGTGCAAGGCTCTCCTTGGTAACGTACTCCGAATACTCCAGACCTTTGTGCTCCATGCCGATGTCGTGCATGAGGTCACGGTCGACCTCATGCTTGTCACTGAAGTAGCTCTTAAGGTAGTGAACACCTCTTCCTAGATGCTGCCCACCGAATCCCTTGCCATCAGCAATCTCATGAAGAACTGAGAGCGCCTCCTCAGCAGCACCCCACTTGAGCTTGTGACCTCCAGTGGCCTTTTCATCGATATAGCCTCCCTCGAAGAGCTCCATGACGAACGCCATTGTTGTGCCAAAGGAAATAGTGTCGATACCATAGGCATCACAGTAGAAGTTCAGCTCTGCAATCCAAAGTGGGTCGAAGACACCGATGTTTGACCCGCATGCTGCGATTGTTTCATACTCTGGTCCATCGACAACCACCTGTTTTCCCTTGAAGGATCCTGTCTTAGGCACGAAGCCTTCTATGCAATGACTGCAGTTGATGGCGCAGGGTCTCCAACAGCCATCCCAGCCTTTCCCACCATTGGTGAAGATCTTCTCCCAGACTACTCCAAATACCCCCTTTGCCGCAGGATCGCCGCCCGTTCTGAAATTACGGGTTGGTAGGAGGTCAAACTCATCCATGATTGATGGAAGGTGTCCTGTTCCGATGGTCCTCATTCTATTCTGTTTGAGATCTAGTTCCAGGATCTCTCCCGAGTGTTCTCGTCCTACGGCCTTTATCTCATCGGGATCTGCGGGGTTATTCATTTCGAGTGTAATCTTTTCCCGCTTGACCGCAATTGCCTTGATCTTCTTATTTCGGAAGACGGTGCCAATGCCGCCACGTCCTGCTTGCTTGTATCTTGGCATGTTTCTCCGCATATCCCACCACGAGAAGTTCAGGCACCCCATCCATGCATGCTCTGCCCCAGGTCCCGCAGCTGCAATCGCTATGTCTTTGCCTTCCGATGCCGTATGACGTTCACTGAGCACCCGAGTGATTTCATAGGCAGTACTCGGCAGGTCTTTAGCATCGTGAATCTCTACTCTACCTGTATCTCCATCGATGAGGATATAGACATCCTTCTTTGCCTTGCCCTGTATCTCCAACGCATCAAAACCAGAGAACTTCAGATTGGGCCCCACATAGCCGCCAACGTTGCTATCGATTGGAATGCCGGTCATTGGAGAAATCGAGGTGACAATCGATTTGCCAGCTCCTGGATACTGTGTCACTCCTCCTAGAGGACCAGTGGCAATGCAGATCTCGTTCTCCGGGTCATCCCATTTCACGACCCTGTCCTTTGGGAGACCGTTCCACATCAACCAGAGGTCAAACCCCTTGCCGCCTGTGAAGGTGTCCTTCATCCTTTGGTCAACGGGCTTGATTCTAATCGTGTTGTCTGAGAGATTGATGTACAGGGTCTGATTTGCATATCCTCTCTCAATCATTGGAACTGTGTACCTGAACTCCTTCAATGTCAAGAATGTTCACCATTCCTGTTGGCAATCTGCTTGAACTATGCTACGTAATAGCAGAGATATAGGCTCCAAACGAGTCTTGCATATGAGTCTTGCCTTAGCTGACGTGCACAATTATGCATATGGGTTGAATTTTATAGAGGACAACTCAGGAAGGCATACCTCCAGAGTTTTTCTCTGAAAGGTCGATTTCCTCTCCGAGACTACATGGTTACATTTTTTAACCATATGACATTGCCCAATGAGACCCTACATCATGTCCACGTTACAAGATGTACGGTTTCTTACGTTTGCAGCGTCCATATGTAAGAGATAAATAGCAGATTCATTCCGCGAGTGACGTTATCATACACGGCAAGTATATTGTCGTCGAGATTGTAACAAAAGATACCGCAAAGCCGATTTGATGAACTTGAATGAGAAGACCTTGACAACTAACGAAGTGGAGATTTCAATGATAGGAGACCAAAGCACATCATCCGACCGGCATCTGGGCTTTTTCTTTCACCTTTCAAAATCCTTTTCTTGTCTGGCAATGGAGGTCGTTTCATGACCACAGAAAAACAGCACAAATCCAAGGGCGGCGGAGGTAGCACCGCAATCAAATCGAATGAAGCTCTTGTTGTTGGCGGTGGCGTTGCAGGAATGCAGGCAGCAATTGACATAGCTAACCAGGGCTTCAAAGTGACTCTGCTCGAAAGATCCTCATCAGTCGGCGGAGTTATGGCGAAAATTGATAAGACCTTCCCCACTCTTGATTGTAGTGCTTGTATTCTAACTCCGCGACTCAGTGAGGTTTCTCGTCATCCCAATATTGATCTTCTTACATACTCTGAGATTAAGTCAGTAAGTGGAGCGTCTGGGGATTTTCGAGTCAGAGTCCATAGACACGCACGCTACGTGGACGAGAACAAATGTAACGGTTGCGGAGATTGTATTTCAGTCTGCCCTGTAGAAGTGCCGAATGAGTTCGATGGCAAACTAGGATTTCGAAAGGCGATCTATACACCTTTTCCACAGGCAACACCCAATGTCGTTACTGTCGACAAGAGGGGTGAACCTGCTTGCAGATCAACGTGCCCTGCTGAGGTAAATGCTCAGGGTTTTGTGACAATGATGCGTCATGGCAAGTTTGATGAAGCGCTCGAGATTGTCAGACGATCTATTCCATTTCCTGGGGTTCTCGGAAGGGTGTGTATTAGTTTCTGTGAAGCAGAATGCGAGCGAGGAATGCTTGATGAGAGTATGAGCATAAGAAATCTTCACAGATATCTTGCTGATTACGAACGGTCTCATGGAGCTGCTCCTGTAGTTGCAGACATCAATAAGAAAGAGCGAGTGGCTGTTGTGGGCGGCGGACCTGGCGGGATCAGTTGTGCCTATCATCTTGCCCGTATGGGTTATCCAGTCACGGTCTTTGAACGGCAGCAGAATGCGGGCGGGATGCTACGATACTGCATACCTGAGTATAGACTACCACGTGACATTCTGGATGAGGAAATTCAGCGTGTTGTTGACATGGGAGTGAAAATCAAGACAGGAACAGACGTCAAATCCCTTAATGATCTGCTTAACAAGGGCTTCAAGGCTGTCTTCGTGGCTACTGGGGCTTGGGAAAGCAATAAGTTAGGAATTGCCGGTGAAGATGTCGAGGGCGTTGTCCATGCTATCAGATTCCTCCAGGATGTTAATACTGGCGAGAAGGTGACCGTCGGAGTGCGTGTCGTCGTTGTTGGTGGTGGAGATGCTGCCGTCGACTCTGCGCGTGTTGCAAGGCGACTTGGAGCAAAGGAAGTGACTCTTGTCTATAGGCGTTCCCATGTTGAGATTCCGGCTATTCCAAGTGAAGTCGAGGATGCGAAGGCTGAAGGTGTCAGGTTCATGCTTTTGACAAACCCTGTTGAGATCCTATCTTCAAAGGGTCACATCACAGGAGTTCGATGCATCAAGATGCGTCTGGGTGAGCCTGACCACTCCGGACGGCGTCGAGCTGTTCCGATTCAGAATTCTGAGTTCACGATGGCTGTAGATGAGATGATTGTTGCAGTTGGTCAGTCAGCAGACCCGAAAGGTGTGCAGGCTGAGCTGGAATGCACTGAATGGGGGACTGTCAAATGTGACCCAATTACTCTTGCAACAAACGTTGCTGGGGTTTTTGGGGGTGGAGATATTTTCACCGGGCCGAACACAGTCGTTAAGGCTGTCGGTGCTGGTAGGCAGGCTGCTATCTCAATTGACAAGTACATTCGCGGCGTTGACTTGATGGAGGGTCGTGCAAACGAACTCCACAGAGTACAGTCCTATGAAGTGGATAAGAGCAATATCCCTGTTGAGCCTCGTGCGATAATGCCTAAGCACATCCTTGAGGGCAGAAAACCTGACTTCTCTGAAGTCGAGCTCGGATTCAGTGATGCCCAAGCTATTCAAGAAGCTGAACGATGTTTCGGTTGTGCAGTCTGCTGTGAGTGTGCGAGATGCGTTGAGGCATGTACTCGGGAGGCTATCAATCATCATATGACTGATGAGGTGGTGGACCTGCATGTCGGTGCCATTATTCTGGCTACAGGGTACAGGCTCTTCGATGTTACGAAGTACCCACAGTATGGGTATGGCAAGTTGCCAAACGTCATAACAGCAATGGAGTTCGAGAGGCTGATTAATGCGGCAGGCCCCACACATGGGCATCTTATTCGACTCACAGATGGCAAGATACCTGAGAGTATTGGTTTTGTTCAGTGTGTCGGTGCAAGAGATGTCCAGAAGGGTGTCCCGTTCTGTTCCAGAGTGTGCTGCATGTATGGTATAAAGAACGCTGTCATGGCGAAAGAGCACCGCCACGACGCAAAAGTGACTGTGTACTATGCGGATATTCGCGCCTTCGGAAAGGGATTTGAGGAGTTCTACGAGATGGCGCGTACACGCTTCGGTGTGAACTTCGTTCGAGGTCGTGTTGCAGAGGTCATGGAGGATAAGAAGAATGAGAAGCTCATCGTCCGCTTTGAGGATACTGAAACGGGTGAGCT
Organism: uncultured archaeon; assembly: GCA_964354495.1. GTDB lineage: Archaea > Asgardarchaeota > Thorarchaeia > Thorarchaeales > Thorarchaeaceae > SMTZ1-45. Next base: position 32,706 of record CAYHAA010000014.1, read on the forward strand.
GCACGATGTAACTCATGACCTTGTCATTCTTAGTCCTGGAATCCAGCCTCCGGAGGGACTTGAGGACCTGGCAGTGGAACTCAATATGGATCTTAGTGATGAAGGCTATGTCCAAGTTCAAGATGCTGTCCTCACACCTGTTGATACCGATGTGCCTGGTGTGTTCGTTGCAGGATGTGCAGATGGACCCAAAGATATTCCCGATTCTGTGAGCGCGGGAAGTGCAGCTGCGATGAGAGCAACTATCATTCTGTCGAAGGTGGACAGGGAGGAGCAATAGCAGTGTCAAAAGATGGTGTCCGGCAAAAGTCAGTAGTCAATAATGTCCCAAGTTCAAACTTTGCTAAGGAGGTCGAGAAGGAATTCGGTGGGGAAGGGATTATGAAATGCATCCAGTGCGGTATGTGTACAGCTTCGTGCATGGTTGCGAGCATGACTGACCGTTATCGTCCTCGAAAGCTCATCCAGAAAGTCCTTCTTGGCAAACGCGAAGAGGTTCTCTCAAGCGAGCTCCCTTGGCTCTGCATGACCTGCAGACTATGTGAAGAGCGATGCCAAGAGGATGTCAACCTTGCAGAGATATTCCATGCGGTGCGCGAGATTGCTGCACGTGAAGGCTACGTTCCCAAGGTCTTTCAAAACACGATTAATAAGGTCCTAGAAGATGGTTGGCTGCTCAAAGATGCCTATACTGATTTTGTTGAGGATGACCGATCGGATCTTGGACTCGATCCCAGACTTGACTGGAACAATGAGTTCGTGAAGAAGGTCAAGAAGCGTTACTTTGACAGAGGCGATAAGAAGTGAAAGAGTTCGTTCTCTACACAGGATGCACAACTCCTGTTCGATTACCCGGCTATGAAGCAGCGGTCACTGTTGTTCTTGAGAAACTTGGTGTTCGTCTGATTCCAATGAAGGATGCCAATTGTTGTGGCGCACAGTATGTCGAATCAGTAAGCCACACTGCCTTTGCAGCAATGAGTGGAAGAATCCTTGCTATTGCTGAGAGTATGGATCGTAACATCCTAGCAGTCTGTGGCGCCTGCTCAGGTTCACTCAAGGCGGTGAAGCATGACCTCGATCATCACCCTGACCTGCGTGCGGAGGTCAATGATCTTCTTGCTGAAGAGGGCCTGAAGTATACAGGCACTGTAGAGGTGAAGCATCTTCTTCAGATCTTCAATGAGGACATTGGCTATGATGCGATAAAAGCTGCGATTGTAAAGCCCTATCATGGTGTACGTCTCGCTGCACACTATGGTTGCCATGTGACGCGCCCTCCAGAAATCGTCCATGTTGACGATCCTGAAACTCCAGTCATTATCGACAGAATCATTGAGATTGCTGGCGCAACACCAGTGGACTACACTGGAAAAACCCGTTGCTGTGGAGGCCCCATGCTGGCAATGGATCAAGAAGTCGCAAACAAGATCGGCCTTGACAAGATCAAGAATATTCGAAATGAGAGAGCTCAAGGTATTGTTACAGCCTGTGTCTTCTGTGATATACAGCTGACTCAAGTGCAGTTCGGGGACACGGCTGGAAGCGAGCCGAAGATACCTGTGTTGACTCTTCCGCAGTTCTTGGGTCCCGCGTTGGGTATCAACTTCGATGAACTAGGCATTCAACTGAATAAAATCAGCCCAGAGGCGATTCTACAAGTAACGTAGAGGAATAGAGAATGACGGAGAAGAAAGCACAAGCAGCACTCATCATCGGTGGCGGTGTTGCCGGGATGCAAGCCGCGCTTGACATTGCGAACCAAGGATTCAAGGTCTATCTAGTCGAGAGGACCCCTTCAATAGGAGGTAGAATGGCACAGATAGACAAGACATTTCCAACACTCGATTGCAGCGCATGTATCTTGACACCCAAGCTCAGTGAGGTCTCTCACCATAAGAATATCAATCTGCTGACATATTCGGAAGTGGGTAGCGTGACGGGGAAATCTGGCGATTTTCGTGTGCGTATAAGACGCAAGGCTCGTTTTGTGAAGGAAGACCTCTGTTCTGGCTGCGGTGATTGCGCCGCTGAATGTCCAACCGAAGTTCCTAATGAGTTCGATATGAACATTGGATTCAGGAAAGCTATCTACGTTGGATTCCCGCAGGCGACACCTAATGTCTACACTGTTGACAAGGAGAATTGCATCAACTGTGGAAGGTGTGTGAAAGCATGTCAGCGGAATGCTATTGATATGGATATGGCCGATAAGACCCTAGACATTCATGTTGGTGCGATCATTGTCGCTACTGGATTCGAGCTATTCGATGTAAGTCAATATCCACGGCTAGGTTATGGTCATTATGCAAATGTCATTCATGCGATGGAGTTTGAACGGCTCATTAATGCAGCAGGGCCGACTCACGGCCATCTTGTTCGCCTGAGCGACGGGAGGAAACCCCACAGCATTGGCTTTGTGCAGTGCGTTGGTGCGAGGGATGTTCAGAAGGGTGTTCCCTATTGCAGTCGTGTTTGCTGCATGTACTCTATCAAGAACGCCGTAATGACACTCGAACATTATCCCGATGCTGAAGTATGGGTGTACTATGCAGACATTAGGGCATTTGGCAAGGGATTCGAGGAATTCTATGAGATGGCCAAGAATCGGTTCGGTGTGAAGTTTGTTAGGGGCCGTGTGGCCGAGGTGATGGAAGGCAAGAATACAGGCAACCTGGTTGTAAAGGTCGAAGATACCGAGAGCTCAACAATTCGCCTTGTTGAGCATGACCTGGTGGTGATCAGCCCTGGTATCGTTCCTCCTGAAGGAATGGATACCTTGGCAACAAAGATGGGAATCGCCAAGACTGATGACGGCTATGTTCAGATTGATCACTCCTTCTTCGGCCCCACCTTGACGAAGGTCCCGGGTGTGTTTGTATGTGGATGTGCAGATGGGCCTAAGGATATTCCAGACTCTGTTAGCGCGGGAAGTTCAGCCGCAATGAAGGCAACCATCATCCTGAGCAAAGGAGGAACATAGAGTTTGTCAGACGCAAAGGAAGAACCACGAATCGGCGTATTCGTTTGTCATTGCGGTCATAACATAGCAGGTACTGTTGATGTGGTTTCAGTTGCAGCAATGGCCAGGGAACTACCAAACGTCGTATTCTCAACAGATGAGATGTTCATGTGTTCGGATGCAGGACAGACCCTGATCAAGGAGAAAATCAAGGAACTCAACCTCAATAGAGTAGTTGTTGCAAGCTGTTCACCAAGGATGCATGAGCCAACTTTCCGTCGTGTTGTTGAGGAGGCTGATGTCAACAGATATCTGTTCGATCAAGTGAACCTCAGAGAGCACGTTAGCTGGTGCCATTCGAGGGAACCCGAGAAGGCAACAGAGAAGGCAAAGGACCTTGTTCGCATGTCAGTAGCCAGAGCTGCAAAACTGGAGAGTCTGCCAATTAAATCGGTGGAAGTCATTCCGAAGACACTTATCATTGGGGGTGGAATTGCCGGTCTCAGGGCATCTCTGGACATAGCAGAGCGTGGCTTTGACGTGATTCTTGTGGAGAAGGATAGACAGCTTGGAGGCAATGTAGCCAAATGGACCCATCTCTTCCCCACGGATGACTCGGGCGCTCAGGTCATCGGGCCTCTCATCAGTGATGTGAAGAAGCACAAGCGCATCAAGATTCACACGCGAAGCAAGGTGTCCGACTTTGATGGATTCGTTGGGAACTTCGGTGTCAAGATTAAGAATCTAGACACTGAGAAAAAACGTCGATATGAGGTAGGCGCTGTCATAGTTGCCACTGGGTTTGAGCCCTTCAAGCCTGTAGGCTATTATGGCTACGGAACTCATCCTGATATCATCACGCTTGCAGAGCTCCAGGAGATGAAACCAAATGAAATGCTGCTCAGACCAAGCGATGGCAAACCTGTCAAGAAGCTCGTCTTCATTGGCTGTGTTGGATCTCGAGAACCTGGCAAAAAGGGGCATGAGCATTGCTCAAGACACTGCTGCTCCGCAACAGCCAAGGCTGCAGGAGACCTCAGAGATCGTGTTGATGAGGCGCTCGTCCTCTATCAGGACATTAGGACCTATGGAAAGGGTCACGAGGAATTCTACAGGCTTGCGCGGCAAAAGCATGTGATTTATAGCAAGTTTCCGCAAGATGCAAAACCAGAGGTCACAATAAAGAGGGGCAAAGTACACCTGAGGTGGTTCGATGTGCTTGCCGGTGTTGAGCTTGAGTTCGAACCTGATTTGCTTGTGCTCGCATCAGCGATGATTCCACCTGCGGATATGGATGAAACGGCAAAGATGTTCAGTCTCACAAGAAGCGGTGACGGGTTCTTCAATCCGGAGCATATCAAGCTTGCACCACTGACGACCCACACAGCTGGTGTGATGATAGCTGGTGCTGCTCAAGCTGCAAAGAATGCATCTGAATCAGTGATCGATGCGAGTGGCGCCGCAGCGAAGGCTGTGAGCCTCATGGCTCAGGGAAAGGTTGAGATTGAGTCTACTGTTTCACACGTGATCTCAGAGCTCTGCTCATCCTGTCGCACCTGCGTCACTGCGTGCCCATATGGCGCAATTTCAATGGATTCGGAGCATGACCCACCTATCGCATTTGTTACAGAGGCGAAATGCAAGGGCTGCGGGACATGCGCTGCTGCCTGTCCTAGCAGTGCAATCATCATGTATCATTCCACGGATGAGCAAATCATGGCCATGGTGGAGGCATATCTATGCACGACACCAGAGGCTCAGGGAGGTGGTTCAGCATGACTGCTGAAACAACCGTACCTGCTACAACAGAAAAAGAGTGGGAGCCCCGTATTGTTGCATACTGCTGCAACTGGTGCAGCTATGCAGGGGCCGACTTGGCTGGAACAAGTCGAATACAGTATCCAACGAACGCAAGAATCGTTAGAGTGAACTGCACTGGCAGGCTGACCCCGGAGTTTGTTCTTGCCGCTCTGGACATGGGTGCTGACGGCGTTCTTGTTTCTGGGTGCCACCCCGGAGACTGTCACTATACAAGCGGCAATCTGAAGGCTCGCGCTCGGTGGGCACTAATGGAGATGGCGCTTGAACAAGCTGGAGTAGACCCGCGTAGGGTTCGCTTGCAGTGGGCCTCAGCCTCTGAGGCTCAAATCTTCGCTGATGGTGTAAAGGCGATCACAAAACAAGTAAAAGAACTGGGTCCAATCAGGAGTGAATGGAAATGAGTAAGATGTTTGTTAACTTCTTCAGTCAGAAGCGCGGAGATGTAAGAAAGCAGCGCAAAGCGATCGAGGATGTCCTGAAAGCGGGACCTTCCACAGTATCCAAGCTCGCAGAAGCCACGGGATTCGAGAAGAACTTGGTCGTCTGGAACCTCATGGGTATGCTGCGCTGGGGTGCTGTTGAGGTCGCCAGTGAAGAGGGCGTTGAGCTCACTTACGTCTTGAAGGAGGCTTAGTTCTGGCCAATCCTGTTTCCATCGCCATGGGTCAGGGCAGCTCCTGTTGGGGCTGTTTCCAGAGCCTGGTCGATATCCATATGAATCTGGCCACAGTTCTGCCAGCCTTGGATATCAAGTACTGGCAATGTGTCGTGGACTACAAGCTCTCAGACCTTGAGAATTATCCCGAAAAATCGATTGCTCTGGGCCTGTTTGAAGGCACTGCTCGGACTGAGGAAGATGTCCATCTTCTGAAGGTCATGAGAGAAAAGTGCCAGACACTGATTTCCTTTGGGTCTTGCTCATGTTTTGGCGGCATTCCTGGACTTGCCAATTTCTATGACATTGAAGAATGTCTTGATGTCAAGTTTCGTGAGAATAAGACGGTGACTGGAGGACAGGTTCCATCAGAGAACGTGCCCGGTATCGAACCTGTGGTTCGACCAAACTCAGATATCGTTGATTTCGATATATACCTCCCTGGGTGTCCCCCTACTTCGAAACTCATACTCGCTGCAGTGACTGCATTGCTTGAAGGAAAGCCAATCGAGCTGCCGCCTCATACCGTCTGTCACTACTGTGCTCGCGAGAAGAAAGAGACCCCAATTACTGCCATCAAGCGTCCCTATCAGGGAATAGCCGACCCAGACAGGTGTCTGCTTGAGCAGGGCTACATTTGCCTTGGCTCAGCGACCTGGGGCCTATGCGAGGGGCAGTGTGTAAACAAAGGAGCGACATGTCGTGGATGCTTTGGGCCTCCGCCTCCCATAATGCAGGACCACGGAGCGAATTCAATGTCAATGCTAGGCACTTATGCTCCTCTGACACCTGAAGAACTCAAAGAACAAGTGAAGGACCCACTTGGACTATTCTATAGATTCACCTATGCAACAAGCCACCTTGGTTCAATACGCATCAAACGTGAGGAGGCGAAGAACAAGTGACGGATGAGAAGACGATTAGAATCGACCCAGTGACCCGACTTGAAGGACATGGCTCACTCACGATCAAGCTTGGCAAAGACGGAAAAGTCAAGGATCTCCAGTTCAATGTCAACTCGACGAGATTCTTCGAGAAATTCTTGGAGGGTCGTCCCATGGAGGAGGCTCCGAGAATCGCTCCACGTATCTGTGGTATCTGTCCTATCCCCCATCACCTTGCGTCTGTGAAGGCAGTCGAGGCTGCATGGGATGTCACACCACCCCCTGCTGCTGTGAAGATCAGAAGGCTGATGATGGAGGCTAAGCAGCTCTCGAGCCATGCGATTCACTTCTATGCTCTTGCTGCTCCCGACTTCGTCTTTGGTCCCTTTGCTGATCCAGCAGTAAGAAATGTTGCAGCTGTCTTGAAGTATTTGCCTAATGTAGCAGTACAAGCCATCAAGCTAATGGAGTTCGGTCAAGAACTCATTAAGACTGTTGGAGCCAAGGCAATCCACCCAACAACAGCCATCCCCGGTGGTCAACTGACTCCTATGAAGGAGGAGGACCGTGATTACTGGCTTGGCAAAGTTCCTGAGATGCTTGAGAATGTCAATAAGACAGTAGAACTGGCAAAGACTGTTGTCAACGCCTACATTGACGTTGTGACCAAGATCGCTGTTGTCCCGACATACTACATTGGACTGGCGAACAAAGGCGCTCTGGACATCTATGATGGAACAGTTCGTGTCATGGACCCGAAGGGCAAGATTGTCGCTGACTTCGAGCCCAAAGACTACACCAAGTACTACGGAGAGCACGTATCAGAGCATAGCTATGCAACTCATATCTACTACAAGCCTGCAGGATACCCTGAAGGCATCTGGAGAGCCAACACTCTTGCACGATGCAATGTCGCAGACAAGATGGCAACTCCCCTTGCTGATACGGCACTGAAGGAGATGAGAGGACTTATCGGAAGACCTTCGCACCACACCTTTGCGTATCACTATGCGCGAATAGTGGAGCTGGTGCAAGCTGCTGAGTCGATCAAGAAGCTATTGGAAGACCCAGAGATTGTGAGCACCGATGTGAAGCTCTCAGATGTTGAACCGAAGGCCGGTGATGGTGTTGGCATTGTAGAGGCTCCACGAGGGACTCTTCTGCATAACTATGTGAGTGATGACAAGGGTATGCTTGTGAAGGCGAACCTTATCGTAGCTACAAACAACAACATCGCAGGTATTGAGAAGAGCCTCATGGTGGCTGCAAAGCAGATCTTTGAGGACAAGGCTCACGAGAGTCTGAAACTACCTGACCCAATGGTGAAGACCTAGAAAATGACCATACCTCAGGATTATAAAGCGGAGAAGGAAATGTGAAATATAGTGTCAGAAGAAATCCCTGAAGGAGTACTGAACCTCCTGGAAATGGTGGTTCGGTGCTATGACTGCTGACTATCATGCGGCGCTCATCTGGTCGTCGTCGACGATGAGGGTCGCGAGATAGTCAGGAAGGAGCTTGTGACCGGCGGCGGATGAAGGCACGGCCCCAAAATCATGGGCCGAGTCTAACACACCCTGCAAAGGTGCGCTGGTCGCACTCCTTCCATCCTTTGTCCTTTTCCAGAGAGTTCTCAGCCATTATCCCCTATTTCCGTCTAGATTAATAGTAAGCTCGCGGCTAGATACCGACAGCATCAAGGGTGATAGGATTGGATGCTATCGACAAGCAACTCTGGATAGAACTAGGTCGGAATTGCCGGCACTCCTACAGGTATCTAGCTGACAAGATTGGGATTAGTTCAAATGCAGTCATGCAACGTGTTGCGAAGTTGCTGGAAACCGGTGTCATTCGGAAGTGGTATCTGGCATTCCGTCCTGCAATGATTGATGCCCAGTTCGCCTTCATCGAAGTGAAAACGGATGGAAGCCAAGACGAAGACGGGCTCCTCAAGACCCTTGGCACCAATCCAATGATCTTTTGTCTTCTTCCCTTAACGACTGGAGACTTTGCCCTGCATGCGTTCTACATAGGCGCCGCCTCTTTGCTTGAATTGACGTCTTTCATTCGTTCCGTGGATGGCGTCATTGATGTCAAAGTGCATCCGACAACAGCCAATGCTGGGAGGAAGATGAAGTTGGGACCATTGCACCTGCGGATCCTTCCATGGCTAGCAAGAGACCCGAGGGCGAGCATCTCTGATATTGCTAGGGATTCAGGGCTCACAGCTCGGAGAGTCAAAAGGCTGGTCGATGAGCTTGTCGAGAGTGATGCGTTTGACTTCTCTTTCGTCTGGAATCCAAACGCTGGAGAAGGTATGGCGTTTATTTCTAGACTGACATACGATTCCAAGGTAACTCAGCCTGAGGCTATTGACAGAGAGATACGAGAAGTATATCCATTGGAGTACTTCTACTCCCATGTCTCTGCTGTAGAACCGGTGATTTTCAGTGTATTCATGGTGGATCACCTGTTTGCCATCCAGAACATATCGCGACGACTAAGAAGACTCACTGGCGTTTTGGCACTGAACACGATGATTTACTATTCGGCCACTGTCCTTGATGGCCTTACTCGTGTCAGAATGATGGAGCTACTGTCATAGCTGTGAGTGCTTCGAGCTTGAGTCTTCCTGATGAAGCGGTCTTTGTCCATGAAGAGGACCCTGTGATGGTTGAGAATTGACTTGTGACTGGCGGCGGATAAAGACCTGCACGGAAATGGACTGACCGGACTAGACCATCCTACAAGCGTGCGCCTGTCACAAATCCTTCCATCCTACTCTCTCCTTCTTGAAATGAGCTCTGTCGAGAATAGCTGGTCCCAATCCTGGGCGGCGCAATGCATAGTGCCTTAAGCAGACTCCCGCATTTCAGAGGCAAGGCATAGCAACTGTACAGCTTTTCTCAGACTGGTCTTATTGAGGACTAGCAATCTTCCTGTAGCGCCACATGAGGACTATCCTAGTTTTATTTGCCCTGAATTCGCATAAGCGAGTGATACATAATGAGTGAAAATAAGAGAGAGCCCATTGAGGCCACAATAGCCGAGCTTAAGCCCGGAATGAAAAGTGTCAACATCACCTTCAAGGTCATGAGCACCAGTGAAGAACGCGAAGTCGAATCCCGTAGGGATAACGAGACATACCACGTGGTGGATGCCGTAGTAGGCGACTCAACGGCAACTGTTATGATGCCTGTTTGGAATGAGGCTATCAAATCTGTAAAAGAAGACGAGACCTACACGCTTACGAATGGATACACAGGTCTCTTCAAGGGTAGTTTACGACTCCACATGGGGAAATTCGGTACGATCGCTGCGGCTGCAAAGCCAATAACCAAAGTCAATGAACAACTTGACATGTCCGCAAAAGATTACAGTGGCGGCCCAAGAAGTCTTTAGTTCTTTCTGGGTCGACATTCGACGCAACAATTACAAGCGGCATCAGAGCTACAATCATGTTCAATCATTGGACATGGATAGGCTGCCCCTGGCGGCCAATCTGTTGCCCGCTCATTCTTTTTTCATATCTCAGATCCCTACACCTGATCCGACCGCCATGTAGAATGCTATCTATCGAGGATATACAGAGAAGCTGGTGGGTGTCCGATCATTCCGATGGGTGCATGCTTTGGAGCTGCGGTACCAAGAAGTAAACCCGCCTAATTTGAGAGTGTCTTCCGATTGTCTATTCTGATTTGAGAATTCCTCTAAGAATGACATCGGTCATTTCAGCAAGAGTGCCCCACCGCTTGCAATTGACCTCGCCTATGAACCAATTGAACATGATATTTGCGAAGATAGTACCAATGAGAGCTCTTACAAGAACCGGCTCTCTGATATTCCGCATACCCGACTTCACTGCAAAAACATGTTTCATGAATCTTGAATCCATGGGAAAGTTAGTTCTAATTGCTGCAGGAATATGTTTTCCATCCATTTCAACGAGCTCTACGAAAAAAAGGTTGAGCAGCCCGGGGTCCTTCTGAAGTTCCTTGTTGAGCTGAATGATAGCATTTGTGAGGAGCTCCTCTGGTGTTTCTCCGTTGACTCCATCGAGAATCTCAAGTATTCTGAACATCGGATGCTTCTCGATAAAGACGGCCTCGAAGATCTCTTCCTTTCCGCGAAAATGATTGTATATCGATCCCGCCTTGATGCCCGCCTCTGCTGCGATATCTCTCATGGAGGTGCCTCGAAATCCCCTCTCTCTGAATAGCTTGTAGGCAGATTCGAGAATGCGTTTCTCAGTTGTAGTATCGGTCTCCAAAGAATCACAACCTATTTATGCCCACATTGAATTGCCGTGCTAACAAACGTTAGTTCATATAACTCATCCGGTGAATGCAATGCTCTTACTCCAGTTCGAACCCAATGACTTCTTGTTTCCGGGAGTACACTGGATGGTTGAGATCTTGCTCCTCTTCTTCTTGTTTGTTTTCTTATGGGTGTGCGTATGTGTCAGAACAATCCGGTACTTCTGGAAATTCCCTATGCCTGCCATCATGGGAAACGCCATAGCTGCTGGATTCTATAGGAATAGGGTGCAGCCTCCTAGTATGATATTAGAAGCCATCAGAGCTAGACCTGGAATGATAGTTGTAGAAATCGGCTGTGGGTCAGGTCTTTACACTATAGAAGTAGCTAAAGCCATACAACCTAGTGGATTAGTCTACGCAGTGGATATTCAACAAGGCATGCTAGATAGACTACAAGCCCGAATGGAACAGGAGAATGTGAATAACATAGTCCCAATTCTGGCAGATGCCGAAGGTCAAATTCCACTCGAGGATAAGATTGCTGATGCCGTCTTTTCAGTCACGGTTCTCCCTGAGATTCCTAGTCCCGTAAAAGCACTGCTTCAGATCAAACGAATTATGAAAGATGATGCAGTCTTCGCTGATGCGGAGCTCTTCATGGACCCTGACTATCCGATGCCTCGTACGGTCGCGGCTTGGGCTCAAGAAGCTGGGCTTGCAAGAATGAGAAGGACTGGCAATCGTATTAGATATGTGCTCGTGTTTCGTAAGGCCGAATGAACCTGCCCTGCACATCCATATGCACTCACTCAGGCCATGCATAATGGCTCATGTTCTTCTTTCAGGCCTGATTGGGGTATTGAGAAATGGCGTAGCTCTTAAGAGTGAAAGTGTTGATGAATAGAGGTCTGTCTGTCAGATCAGGAGTGATATCTGATGGTGCTGATGAACGGAAATGACTATGTCGAGAGCCTGAGGAGACGAGGCCCTCTCAAGATTTACCTCCTTGGTGAGAAGATTGAGAACGCAGTCGACCATCCCATAATTCGAGCTTCGATCAATTCGGTCGCTCTGACATACGATCTTGCGCATGATCCCGAACACCGTGACCTGATGACTGCGAAATCGAGACTCACCGGGAAAACGATCAATAGGTTCTGTCACCTGCATAGTAGCGTTGAAGACCTTCAGAAGAAGGTCAAGATGCAGCGTCTGTTGGGTCAAAGATGCGGAACTTGTTTCCAACGCTGCGTGGGAATGGATGCTTTGAATGCAGTCTTTCTGACGACATACGAAATCGACAAGAAGACAGGAACAGACTATCATCAAAGATTCATACGGTATGCAAAGGAAGCTGAAGCCAAGGATTGGGTGATTGATGGATGTATGACTGACCCAAAGGGAGACCGCAGTAAGCGTCCTTCGGAGCAGAGAGACAAAGATGTGTACGTTCACATAGCAGAAGGAACCGATGATGGCGTTGTGATGAGGGGCGCCAAGGTTCATCAGACAGGCGCAGTCAATTCTCACGAACACCTCATCATGCCAACACTAGCAATGCGAAATGACGAGAAGGACTATGCGATTTGTTGTGCAATACCTGCTGATGCAGAGGGTATCACTTACTTCTATGGAAGGCAGTCCAGCGACCTTCGACGGCTTGATGAAAGCACCGAAGGTGATATTGACTGCGGCAATCCTGTCTACGGCGGTCAGGAGTGCCTTGTTGTCTTCGACGATGTGTTTGTCCCAAACGAGCGAATCTTCATGAATGGAGAGAACGAGTTCTGCGGTCGCCTAGTTGATTCTTTTGCTGCCTACCACAGGCAAAGCTATGGTGGCTGCAAAGTCGGCGTCGGGGATGTTCTCATTGGTGCTGCCGCCACTATTGCTGAATACAACGGTGTATCAAAGGCCTCTCATATACAGGACAAGCTTGTAGAGATGACACACCTCAACGAAACACTATATTCGTGTGGGATAGCCTGTTCAGCTGCCGGAGCTCAAACACCAGCAGGGAACTACTTGGTTGATATTCTCCTAGCGAACATCTGCAAACAGAACGTGACTAGATTCCCCTATGAGATTGCCCGACTCCTACAGGATATTGCAGGAGGCCTTTTTGTCACGTGCCCGAGCGCTAAGGAACTCCGCAATCCCGAAACACGAGAGATCATTGAGAAGTACTTGGTCGGGGTTGATGATGTCAGCGCGACAGATCGAATCAAGATGTTGAGGCTGATAGAGAATCTCACACTAGGTAGAGCTGCAGTCGGCTACCTTGCTGAATCGATGCATGGCGCGGGTTCTCCACAAGCACAGAGAATCATGATTGGTCGCCTAAGTAATATTGAGGAGAAGAAGAAACTGGCCAGGTCCCTCGCCAATATTCGTTGTTAGGGATATTGCATACTCGTAGGGATCTATGTTCAGAAAAAGCCATGAGGAACACCCCGAGGGGTGTTCGACCTGGTGTGCTATAGCGCTGGACTTATGAGAGCCTAGCGTACCACCATGTTCGCAGTGCGCGTGTAGAGGTACGCATTACCGAACTCCCGAAGCATAGCTTCGGTGTTCCAAGACTCATTTGAAATGCGCTTTCTGAATATGTTCATTACCATTTTTGTCACCTTCACGCAACATGCGACTTAGTTTGCTCGTCACATCTGTTACGTCTGCTAAGTTTAGCAATTACACTTGTTTATAAACTTATCTAAGCGGAAGTGTAACAACACAACCAACATCGGAATAGAAATGCATAATAAGCACCTCGTCTAATGGACCATATCCAGAGTATGCACTTATTGACTGCTCGAGGTCATTGAATGACTGCTGAAGTGGTACCTGACCTTCCTGACACAAAAATACGTAGTTATGTGTCCATTACAGATCCAGAGCTAGTAGAGTCTTTTCTCGATCCAATTCGCCGAGCAATACTTGTCGCCCTTCGTTACGGCACTGAGAGCATAAAGGAAGCAATCACGACTGATGAAAAGGTCAGGGATGATGGAACTAGAATAAAGACGACAACAGTTGAGGAAAAGAAGGTCAAGCGTTTTTGGATGACTGTGCCTGAGATTGTGGACACTATTCAGCAGTATATCCCAGAAGTTGAGGTCTCCAAATACAACTGCTATTATCATCTTCCCAAACTTGTCGAACAAGGTCTGGTCGAGGAATTCTCGACCAAGGAAGACGCCGAGAGCAAGAGTAGGAGAGGTGTATACTACCGTAGAACCGCGAAAGTATTTGTTGTGATCGACGCGAAGATGAGTGGTGACGTGGTCCAGACCTACATCAAACTCATCAAGCAAGGCCTTGAGATGAACCTGAGCGACAAGAAATGGGAGCGCCTTGAAGATCTATTAGTAAAGCAGGTCAAGATGGTTGATGATGCAATGGAATATCTCGCCATGCATCTCAAGGAAGTCGATATCGAATCTACGACATTGAGCGACTTGCTTCAGGGACTGGCCTACATCTTCCTATCTGATAATGAAGACTTCTTGAATACTCAACAGGAGATAAAGAGGATGGTCTTGACGCCATGCTGCGGACCCGCGACTGACATGGAGACAGTTTGCTCGTTTTGCGGTGATCCGCTGCAACCTGGTTCTACAGTATTTCGTGCCATCGACGGGAAGAATGAATCATTCTGCTCATCTGAATGTGGCGACAGCTATGTGAAAGTTCAGAAGTCATAGTTCTCGTTGCATCCGGTAACTTCGAATTGCCCCTGCCTTCTCCGTGCCTATTCTGGGCATGTCCTATCTGCCTGCGAGCTTCTGGTCCTTCGCTCCAATCGAGCGATACATTGCTGTGCACAAAGCGTCGCTTCTTGGATCTGTCGGAAATGACGTACCAAATCCATTGAGGACATATCCATATCCTATCTCATATTGAGGATCAGCAAATCCAAATGAGCCTCCTGTCCCAGGCATTCCATACGAGCTTGGGGAACCAAACGGGTTCTTCGGAAGGGGTTTCGCGAAACCAAGTGAGTAGCATGTTTCCACCTTCAAGACTTCATCTCGAAATCCGTGCAGAGGTGCCACAGGCGGCCCCCTTAGTTCCTGAAGCGTTTCCTCTCGCACTCCAAGCTCCCTTCCGCCCGCTGCGAAGACACCGTATGCATGAGCTATTGCACGAGCTGTTCCTACTCCTCCGCCAGAAGGAACTTCATAATTCCGTGCATAAATGCGACTCTCGTCCAGACAAAACTCGGTTCCCGCTAACGCACGATGAGCCGCAGACCGCGGATTCATTGCCGCGAGAATGAATCCGATTGGAGCAGAGCGCATTGCTGAAATGCCAAATTTAGGTGATCTGAGAGTAGCAAGTCTAGTATTCGGAATACCTTCAGGAAGTCGAATATAGAAGTCAAGACCCAGTGGAGTTGCAATTTCATCTTGGAAATATCGTCCTAGGCTGCGGCCTTTGGGGTCAACGCGGCGCAGAAGTTCGCTCTGGTAGAAGCCCAAGGTCAGGCCGTGGTATCCATGTCGTGTTCCTGGTTCCCATGCTGGCTTCTGTCTGGCCAAAACCACTGCCAAGCGGTCGAGATCTGCCACGATTTCCTTGTTTCCTAGTTCATCAAATGCAAAGAGCCCAGCTTGATGCGCAAACAGCTGCCGGATAGTAATCCTTTCCTTGCCTTGTTGCGCAAACTCCGGCCAATACTTGGAAACAGGGTCGTCGTAGTCGAATAGTCCCCGCGAATGAGCAAGCGCCATGGCAAGAGCTGACAACCCCTTCGTAGTCGACCACACGAGCACCATAGTGTCCTCCTCCCATGGTTCTCCTGTTGCCTCATCTCTGATTCCGCCCCACAGGTCGACTACTTTTTCGCCCTTGTAGTAAATGCAGCATGCGGCACCAAGTTCATTACGAAGCTGGAAGTTCTTGACGAAGGCTTCTCGAACAGCTTCAAATCCAGTCTTGACGAAACCTGATATTATACTACTTTCTGTGGTCATTTGAGATACACCTTACATACTGTCCTGACTTAGAGTTACTGCCAGCGTCGCTTCACTCAGTTGAATACTGCCTTTTTCCAAACGCCAGACGACAACGGCCACCATAGCTACCCATAGCATATAGCTATAGACCATAGTGCGCTCGACAAGTCCGATCCATGGAATGGGCTGTCCTGCCTCAGCCTGAACTGCGCCTAAGAAGGGCAGAGCACCCAGCACAAGGTATACCATGATTGTGGCGAAAGAGTAGAAACGGAACTTCTTTCCGAATGCGATTGCTCCGACTCCTATTGATAGCAGAATGAAGAGCACCGTCGAGCCTGTTGTTATTTGGTGCATAACATTGGAAAAAGCTATCGCGCTTTCACCCGGGCTCATCGGGAAGAATAACCCCACAAAGCCGACAATCGCATACCCGACAAGGAAGCCTCCCGCGAAATGCAGAGCACGCTTCTGACCAGCAAGTGCCCAGGCGCCTAATCCGAATGCTGTTACAGGAATATCATGCACGATATAGAGCAACACGACGGGCGGTCCCGAGGGAGCCCCGATGGCGCTCAGTTCACTGATAAACTGAGTGATGGAGTCATAGTCCCCCAGTAGCATACCCCCGAGTATGTCGGTGGCGACATAAAGCATCGAAGAGAAGATACCGCAGATAAGTAAGCTCCTCAGCAACCTTGCATTCCTTGTTTGACTACGGATGATGTCGAGGTTCATAGTTGTCCCTTTTGACGTCCTTTTCATGCAGTGTGCGTTAGCTTCGCAAATAGTGCTCCAAGTCTGAATCCAATTCGTGTGGATGTTGTCGTTTAGAATCAAGTGGACCCACCGCATTTATAAATGATACGGAACCGTGGCTCCCAGCCTAGGAACTTCTGGTATACGGAGAACGAACGATGTGCTGGACGCTTGAGGCGTTCTCATGTCTGGAAAGAAGGTTATTCTACTATGACCTCGCAAAGGCATGACTCGGACGCAAAGTCCGAACAGATGGTAGGCGTTGCTCCCTTCAGCGAAATAACACGCAGATCCACCAGGCCGATTGAACTTCTCAACAACCTCGCGCCGAAACACCGTATCTACGGGCTAGTTGAGATAGATGTCACAGAGGCCCGAAAGTTCATCTCAGAGAACGAAGCAAAGACAGGTGTGAAGCTGTCTTTCACTGGCTGGGTGATAAAGTGTGTTGCCCAAGCTGTCGGCGAGCACAGAGAAGTCCAAGCCATGAAGAAAGGGAAGAATAAGCTAATTGTATTCGATGATGTTGATGTTGGGATGATTATCGAACGGCAGGTGAAATCTGAGAGATTCGCGACCTCATACTGTGTAAGGAAGGCAAATGAGAAGAGCTTTAGGCAGATTCACGATGAGATTCGCCATGCTCAGAATGGCGAAGCGAGTGAAGGCGGCGAGTCGGACGAGAGGCCTCCTGCATCAGTCAAAGTCTTCTCCCGCCTGCCAGAACTGCTGAGAAAGTTGTACTGGAGAAAGATAAGGTCAGATCCCTTTCTGAGGAAACGCCTGATGGGGACAGTAGCCGTCACAGCAGTAGGAATGTTTGGGAAAGGCGGTGGATGGGCCATCCCAATCGGACTGCACTCTGTTGTGTTCGCTTTGGGGGGCATCTCCACGAAGCCAAGAAACTTCGCCAATCCAATTGACATGGGCGAGTTTCTTAACATGACAGTAATGTTCGATGAGGAAGTATCACTAGGAGCTCCTGCGACTCGATTCCTCGCCAGGCTTTCAGAGCTCATGCAATCGGGTTTTGGACTCAAAGAAGAATGAATTGAATGCGGATGTGAAAATTGAGTAATGATAATGGAGTACTATCACGCTTCGAAATATGGGAATGGTGTTAAGGTCGCTGAAGAATTCAAGAGAATCATGACTGCCAAGGGCGTAACAGTGAACGTCCATCACGTCAAGAAGGTCAAGCCGAAAGAGGTCCCACCTGCTGATCTGTATGTGTTCAGCTGCTCCGGCCGCTTCGGCAAGCCAATCGGAGATGTACGCAGCTTCTTGGAGAAGACTCAATTTCCCCCGGGGACGAGATGTGCTGTCCTGACCACAGAAATGGCTCCCCAGCCAGACAAGAAGACAGGCAAGGTATCCACTGAGGATGGGGCTTGTCAGAAGGTCCTACCGATCATGAGGGAGATCTTGCAGGCCAAGGGGCTCAAGAAGATAGTAGAGGGGAGAGTCTACGTGCAAGGGATAAAGGGGCCTCTTGAAGATGGCTGGCAGAATAAAGTGCAAGCCTTTGCTGAGCTCATACCTGTGGATGGCTGACGGGAGCTTTTCAGAACTAATGTTACTAGATCAAGCATTCAGTCCAGTTTCAACTATGATCGTTTCTGATGTAGGAAGGTAGTGTGAGTATTCAAAGTAGTATGAGGTTATGACTTGAAATTCCTTGAAGATATGATTATCGAAGACTCAGTGGAAATTGAAGCAGATGTTGAGAAAGTGTGGGACTTCTTTGATAATCTTGAGGAGAATTATCTATCATGGCACCCCAAGGATCATGTCACTTGCAGATGGATTAGAGGGCGTCCTCATGAAGTTTGATCAGTCGCGTACTTCGAGGAAATTCTTGATGGAAAACTGGTCAAGATTAAGGCGAAGACAACCAAAGTTGAGAGATTCAAATATTCTGAGAATAGACCGTACTTTCCTCTTTCGATATTTCATCCCAAAGGAGCTTACATATTTGAAGCAAAAGGGGACAATTGCGTTTTTACTGCAATCAACCACTTTAGAATTCCGAGATTGTTCAGAGAATCGTTCCTGGCATATACTAGAATTGAAGCGCTAAGAGTGCACATCAGAGAGGAATGCCTCATTTTGAAGAATCTAATGGAAAAGAAGAGATGCCGCCAATAGGAATATCTCGTTAATGCTACTCACGCTATATTTGAAAGAAGCAAGATTGACGACATATCAGCCGAGGAGGATCTATTCTGATTGAGAATCAGTCACGATGGCATTCGACTATCCAGTGCTAGTGGCATTCTGCTTATCCTGCTGTACTGCGCCTTCACGTTCGTATCTTGGTTCTTCTATCCGCTTCCTTATTCGCCATGGACCAATTACCTCAGCAGGCTTGGCAACTTCGAATATAGCCCATTTGGTGCCTGTTTCTACAATCTCGGATGTATTCTTACAGGCATCGTCCTCATTCCATTCTTTGTTGGACTGGGACAATGGTCTACCAGCAGCAGACTCGGAAATGCCTTGCTTCTAGTAGGCCGGCTCATTGGCCTGTTCTCTGCAACTGCTCTGATCCTCATTGGAGTCTTCTCTGAAAACCAAGGCACTTCTCATATGACCGCATCGTCAGCTTTCTTTTTGTTGAACTTCTTTGTACTAATCTTGCTCAACATGGCGCTCCTATTCCATCGACGATTCATAAGAGCGGTTGGGCTCTACGGTTTGACAATGACTTCCTTGAGCCTGCCACTAGAGGTTCTCTTGGGTGGCCCATTGGTCGAGTGGTACATCGTCTTTGGATCATTGGTCTTTGTTGGGCTAGTTTCGTACAACACAATGATCCTAGAAAAAGAGCCGCACTGACATGCTAGAAAGCCACCTTGAGTTGCCTTGCCTAAGGTATTCTATTCGCCTGCGAGTCTGAATTGCATGCCATACAGGCTCTTTCGATAGCATGCCTGGATGCATTTCCCACACACCTCATCAGTCAGCCCTTGTTTCTGGAGGCTGATCATGTATCTCCTGCAATTCTCTCGATAGTCTTTCAGTGTTGCTCGGTTTCTGATAAATGAGCATGCATCCTCGCATGCTGTGCAGTCGCCACATTTGGATCGGAGTTGCTTCCCTGCAGAGAGGGGGACCGCGGTCACAATCGATGCAAAACGCAGGGCACAGCTGAATGTCTTGTTGATAATGAGTCCATTCTTGCCTCTCCACCCGAGACCTGCAATCTCAGCTATAGTCCGGTGCGATACGGTATGTCCGAAATAGTCCGACACGTGTCCTACCTCTGTCATGATACCCGAGAGTGTAGCCGGAATGGCAATTCCTTCGAACTCCAGTGCGAGGATATGAGCCAGATGATCCAGAGCTCCGTTGATTCTAGCATATTCTGAAGCGTAGTTGTTCCATCTCTCGATATCAACGCTATTTTCTTTTATCACGTTGATGTCATCGATTGCTCTCTCTCCATATGCGATTCCTATCGAAATGAACGAACCTGACTCAATGAAGTCCGGAAAGCGACTCCCCGCAATCAGTCTGAGTCTCTCCTGCTGGATAAGGGCAAGCTCCTCATAGACGGAACGGAAGTTCGCTACACCTATGACTCCTTTGGCTGCAGTATCAGCCAGTAGTCTCTTGAAACGGAGCTTCACCGACCGAGTGTTCCTCTCTTCTTGCTGTCTAATATCCATACGCAACAACCACGTCTGTCCGAATGAAATACACTCCGGTTCGACGATAAAAGGCCACTGTGAACAAGTTCTTAAGCACACGTTATTCACAAAAACCTGCAGGTACTGCCAAGCGAGGAGCGCTTTCTTACATAGGAATTGTCGACGTCTTTTTTCACGCATCGTACATGCCCAGAAGAACACGCCAGTTTTGAACTACTTGCATAATCGCATTTGCGAGAGATACAAAATGACATACGAAGAAAGAGAGCCTATTGAGGCTACAGTGGCTGAATTGAAGCCACGAATGAAGAATGTTACCATCACTTTCAAGGTGGTAGAAGCAGGTGAGGTTAGAGAGGTTGCCTCCAGAAATGACGGAGAGAACCACAGAGTTGCTGATGTTACAGTAGCTGATTCGACAGGATCTGTCCAAGTTCCACTCTGGGACGATGCAATTGAAAACGTTACACCTGGAAACACATACACACTCAAGAACGGTTACACTGGTCTATTCAGAGGTAACCTACGACTCAATGTTGGAAAGTACGGTGAGCTCACAGGAGCTGAGACCCCAATCGAAGAAGTCAACCTTGAGAACGATATGAGTGCCGAAGAGCACGAAGACGATCGCCCACGCAGAAGCTATGGTGGTGGTGGTGGTCGTGGCGGCAGCGGTGGCGGCGGCTATGGCGGAGATCGACGTGGCGGCAGCGGCGGCGGCTATGAAGGTGGCGGCGGTGGCGGCGGCGGTGGTTACGGTGGAGACCGACGAGGCGGCGGTGGCGGTGGCGGCTATGGTGGTCGTGACCGACGAGGCGGTAGTGGCGGATACGGCGGGAGCCGAAGACGCTAATCCATCTTGTACGCAGATTAACACTCTTTACCAACAAATGCACGAGTAGTCCCTTGGACTGCTCGTTGCATCTTCCCTTTTTTTTCTATCAGCCAACATCTTTTCGAGAGTTGTGTTTTGGTTCACATCGGTACGAACTTAAGATGGTCCATCATGGCTTCTGCCAAGGCTGAGAGAAACAGATGGCAATCGACGAAGAATCACCTGAGGGTGACGAAATAGCTCCAGAGCTTGCTACCAAGAAACTTGGATTCCTTGGCTTGAGCAACAACCTCTGGAGACTGGCTCTAGTCATTGGAATTGCTCAGCTCTCTCTGGCTCTCTGGAAGTGGGAGTTCAGTATCTTCCTGGAAGAAGAGATCTTTCTGCAACCTTGGCAGATGGGCATTGTCTTCTCGGCCTCTACATTCGCAGGTCTCATTGCGAGTGTGTTCGCAGGCTACATTGCCGATTTCATTGGTCGACGGTGGACTATTGCTCTTGGCTTCTTGCCCATGACCATTGGACTTGTCACAATGTCGTACCTTCCGATATGGCCGTATGTGGCAGTCCAATTCAGCTTGGTATGGTTCGGAATGAGCACTGCACGACTCATGGCCCGTGCAATCCCAGCTGACGAGATTGCCTCTGATGATGGGCATAATCCAGCGCGCAGGCTCATGATGGTCACGATGCCTCTCTGGTTCTTTGATGCACTTGGTCCATTTGTTGGATCTATCCTGTTGAATGCTGGATATCAATCCGGCGACTTACATCGCCTTGCCGCAGTAGTGTCAATAATCACTTTCCTCTCAGCAGTTCTATTAGTTAAAGAGTCTCTTGGCTCAGATATACGCAAGAAGGCACGCTCGGGACCCAAGGTACCTGTTCGTAGTCTCGGTCGTGACTACTGGCTTCTTACGTTAGGAATGATTGGATTTGCTTTCTTCTGGGCTGTGTCTATTCAGTATCTTGGAAATCTCTGCGTCGGGCCTTGGAATGTCGACGCGATAACATACGGCCTGACTTGGAGCTTCTTTTCAGTGACCGCAGCCATCATAATGTATCCCGCAAGTATCATCGCAGATCGCAACCTCAAGGGTGCACTCCTTTTGGGAGTCTTCGGAAATGCGGCTGTGTACATATGGTGGAGCGTTGGTAGTGGTGCTTTGATGATGTATCTCATCAACTTCGCGTGGACATTCCCTCTTGTCCTATGGGTCGGGGCAGAGAGAAGCATCATAGTCCTTGTGGTTTCTGAGGAGACGAAAGGTCGAGCGCTAGGAACCTATGACCTCCTGATGGGTGTTGTGGGTATGGGAGGACAGTTTTTGGGTGCAATGATTTGGCAAACCACAGATAGCTTGCGGGTCGTCTGGGGAGTGGCAGGTGCTGGAATGATGGTCAGCTCTCTTGTCTTATTCGCTGTGTTACGGAGCATCAGCAACACCAAACTGGCTGGTTCCCCAAAGCAGAGAGAACTCATCTTCAAAGCGAAAAGATGAGCGACTTCAAGATGCCTGATAGTGACTCTACTGAGGATTCCTCGAGTCGCATTACTCCGTCTACTGGCACGAATATAATAAAAGTGGCATCTCCTATAGCGAATGAACCTCGAAGAAGACTCGCAACATTTCTTTATCAATAGCCATGCGCATCCATCAGAGCGCGAGGTGTTGAGGTTGTCCGCCACACTGCAAGACACTGAATGGATACAGAGAGTACTAGACGTTGTCAATGAAGGCATGATAGTCATTCAAGACGAGGACATTGTGATGGCAAACTCTGCTTTCGCTGATATGCTGGAATATGACAGCAATGAGATCATAGACATCGCCTTCGAGGACCTCGTGGACAAGCTCTCTCGACGACATGACCGTGAGCTTATTGAATCTCTGATTAGTGGTGAGGATTTGTCGAAGTTCTCTACCCGCCTCGCGTCAAAGAACGGTCGCACTCTCCATGTTGAGATTACTCCCACACAAGTCACCCTGAAAGGAAATCTGGCGATTCTAGCGAGCATTAGAAACATCTCGAAACAAATAGCATTGGAAGCAGCTGTGACTGAATTGGAGAACAGATTCGCGTCGCTCTATGATATGTCTCCCGTAGCATATTTCACCTTGAATCGAAATAGCGTGATAGAGCAGGTCAATGCTGCAGCTGAGGAGTTGCTCAGAACAAATGCTGAAGAGATAATAGGAAAACCTCTTTCTGTCTTCCTCCCAGAGCCAAAGCCTGGTTACAATCCTGGTGCCGACATCACAAGAGAAGTTCTGCTCGGCAAGAGCGTTAAAGACCTTGAGATGGAGTTTCGTAATAAGGAAGGAAGGAGTCTCTGGGCGAGTGTATCAGCTCGTTCCTTATCGTCCGACCCAGAGAAGCCAATTGAGATTGCGTTGACTGCTGCAGACATCACCCGTCGGCGAGTCATGGAACAGAATCTTCGCGAGGAGAGAGAAAGGGCGAGTCTCTACCTGGATGTAATGACAAGCGACCTGAATATGACAAATCAGAACGTTCTCTTCGCCTTGGAGGATCTCAGCATTTCCTTGGACCTTCCTGAGCGACTGAAGTCGCTCTTGAGCGAGACCGCATGGAGCCTTAGAAATGCTGCACGGATGATAGCCAATATCGGCGTTTTGATATCTCTCGACAAGTCGCCTCCTGAGAAGACTCAGACACGACTTCTTCCTCATTTCAAGAAGGCTGTAAGTGAGGCGTTAAGAGACTTCGAATGGAAATCTCTTCAGATATCCTCGAACATCGCAGACATCGATTTTGATGTAATAGGACATGCATTCATGTGGTACATATTTTTCAACATCATTCACTACTGTGCAAGTTCTGATACAAGTGAAGAAGTCGTTCTCAACATTCATGCTGAAATGACGGAAGCAGACGACATGGTTAGAATCGAATTTGAAGATAGAGGGCCGGGTACACCGGATGGCGAGAAGGCACACATATTCAGAAGAGGGGAAGAGTCTAGGGACCAGCTGGCAGGAAAGGGTCTCAGTCTCACGGTTGTTGAACGATATATCTCACAGCTGGGTGGGAGGATCTGGGTTGAAGACAGAGTACGAGGCGATTATACTCAGGGATCAAGGTTCATCGTTCTAATCCCTGCTTGGAAGGAAGTACTAGCAGTTCCACAGATCATCTTCTATAAATCAGACCACTGCGTCTTCTGCGGGCCAGTTCTTGCCAGCTTGACTGCTGTTCTGACCGAAATGGGTATTGCAACTTATGCAATAAAGACCATCAACGTTGATGATCCCGCCAGTGAGGTTTCTGAGGGTGACCTGCCTGCTCTGCCAACCATCTATATGGGCCCAGAGCTGCTGTCTGGCTATCTCTCAGAAGATGATCTTCGAGCTGCTGTCACAAAGATGCTATTCACATCAGGTTGATTGGATTAGACTTTCGAGGGCATTGGAGCAAGGATGTCATCCTCGTCCTTGATTCCCATCTCAGAAATACCCATGTTCGGGTAAACGGTTATTTCATCCCGAAGAGCAATCATATAGCCATCGTGTTCAGTCCTGATGATACCGTCACCAACAGGTCTTCCATGAATATCCGTAATCTTTGCGATTACCTGACCCTTGGTGACCCTCTCACCTGGACCTACAAGCATTCTCACAATTCCTGAATGCATTGCTCGAGGATGTTCAATCCTTCTGATTCTGTATTCAGGTACCGGCACTTTGTACTCAGTTATTGCTTCTTTGGGAGAATCCAGCATTCCCGCCCACCTCAGCAGGTTCCTTGTTGCCTTTACGGCACCTGCAACAATTTCGGGAATGAGGACGCTATTACTCCCCAGCTCGACAGTGAACGCTGGGATTCTCAAAGTATTGAGGACAGCGCCGGAGAGCGAGCGGTGATATTTCAGGTTCATATACTTCTTCGGTGGAAAGTCCGCAGTCATCATGGCTCCAGCACCGAACGCCTTGACCATACCAAGTTGTCTTCTTGCCAGTTCTTCGGCTTGTTTCTTCTCGTTCTCACCGTCATAGAAGACTCGGTCTAGGATGGAATAGGGAACGGAACGAAGTGAATGATTGTGGATATCAAGGTGATAGTCGGCATACCTCTCGAAGTACGAGAAGAGTAGTGTGGCCACTTGTTCGTAGGGTTTTGGATACTTCTTATCCTCGTCATCCTCATCCGGTTTGGCGAATCTACCTTCTGGAAACTGGCGGTTTGGGTCCTCATCTTGGTACTCCGGATGGCGACGATTTAATCGTAACGCTGTCGGATTCAGGGTTGGTATTGAAACGATGGTTCCTTTGAGCTCCGTTACTAAGTCCTCAGTCACTAATTCATGAAGAACAGCAACACCCGTTAGTTCATTTCCATGGATGTTTGCAGTCAGGAAGAATGTCGGTCCATCTATCTTCCCCTGAGCTATCACGACTGGTATTCTGTCAACGGTGCCCGTAGGCAGAGGCATTACGTCGATGAATCCATACTTGATGGTTCCGGGTTCACTTCTGATATTGCCAATTTTGATTTTCTTCATCGGCATCAGCCTTCCACCAATGCTGGAGCAATTCGGTCCTTTTAATGCATCGGGAGATGGATTCGGTTGCCCCGGCGGTCTATTCGATGGTCTAGGAAGAAACGCACTTTGTGCCATACATGCGCGCACTGATTTCTTGGTTGGTCACTCTTATTAGGCAAGACACGGATAGTTCAGTGGGCAAGCATAGTGCGGGTATTGATGCGACTTCCATTATGGTCTAGGCTTCTAATGAAGGCACTACTGGTCATGCTTTTCCCACTTCAGTTCGGAATCAGGAGCCCACTAGATGTTCTCAGTCTCCCATTCCAAGGACTGCTCTTCACGTCATGGTATCCAACGTACATATTCATTCTAGAGCGAGTACCAGATATCTCAGTCATCACTCACATCGGCCTGAACTTGTTTATTGGTGTAATGCTCGCCCTACCAGCTATCCTCTTCAACTATCGCCTGGCCAGGAGTCCTGCGAATAGGCGCATGAGAAGACTTGCAGCTGCTGCATTAGTGTTATCCGGATTGATGGTTTTCATGGTTCTGTTGTTCATTTCAGCGGCCATAATCGGTTCGGCTGGTTACTACAGCCACATGATCTTTCAGAATATTCTGACCTTTCCGACAATTGCAGTCGGTACCTTCATTGTCCTTCCAATAATACAGCGGCAAGCTATCTTGATTGCATCTCCCAAGGAGGTGCATAGTTGTTCGCCAGATGAACTGCAGAAGCATCCACAGTCCGGCGTTGGCAGAGAGGTAACTCTGTCTACAATACTTTGGGCAAGCTTGTATTTTCTTCCCTTTCTCTTGTCCCCGGAGTACTCGTTCTACTATGGCCAAGAATTCTATGTGTCCTCACTTGCCTGTGGAGTGACCATTTACTTTGGCGGTGGCATTTATCCTCAGGTTGGGCCGGCACTGATCTACGGTTCAATTGTTCCTCTTTTCACTTTGCCATCATTGTGCATTCTCAGTTCTCTAAGATTCGTCTTTGTTCGGGATATCTATAGGCATCTGAAACACGAAATGACCTATCGAAGGTTGCTGTACTTGGGGTTTCTTGCAGATTTCTTTCCTGTGATTGCCTACGTAGTGATACCGCGCATTTTGTTTGGTGGGTATATCTTATCGTCGATTGTTTTCCCGCTACCCTTTCTGGCAGTTGTTGGGCTGCTAGTCACAAGACTCCATAGGTCGGTCCTGCGTCTTCCGAACCGGATATGGGATGATGTTGAAGCGAGGATGTGGTTTGAGGAAGAAGAGAAACGACAAGACGTAGCACCTGTCCTTGAGAAAGCAGGTCGACCCGAAGATGAGACAATCACAGTGCCCTTGACCTACATAATGGTCTCTCACATTCGAAGGAGACGGCACAACGAGAATTCGAGAAGGCCCGATAGGGAGTGACCTAGGTCACTGCTGAGGTCTCTCAGGCTTCAGGGAGTCGTCGATATGGGTATCCAAGTTCTGTAGTTACTCAGCATTGAATACCAGAGTCTTGACAACAACCGGAACCACAACATCTTCGATTATGGGAGCGCCAATATCAATGAAGTCTCCTTCTCTCAAGGCTATCTCATCAATAGATAGTATTTCGTTCGTTATGCCTGTTTCCCGACGCATGATATTGCCAACACTGTTTCCGATATCGGTGTCAAAGCACATCAGTATTGGTAGATTCTTCGATATTGTCGTTGGAAGTGCCGCGACTACGCCCCTTGCGAACTCTGCCAGATTCTCATAAGAGGGTCTCACAGCGTCATTGAACGATAGGATCATCCTGTCTTCACCCTCACAGAGATCAAATCTTCGAAGGGCACTTGAAACAGCGCCTTTGATATCCGCAGCAGATGCCTTTCTCTTGGACGTATACGGTACCAACACGGGGACATTTCTGATAGGGTAGTCGAGTCCCGAAGATAGAAATGTCGTGGACCCGCTGACCTGGAGGCTGAAACTTCCTGCCCCAATGACAGTTGCTCGAATTCTTTGGTCCGGGTTCTCCACGGGCAATCCGAGTGGACGCGCCTTCTTCGCTATTGACTTGGCGAGGTCAGTGCCCAGGTCGTTAAAGTACTCCTTTTCTGATTTATAGATATATTCAGCAACTCCACCAGAGAACGTAATGGAATCGACGTGTTCATTCACTTGCAGTTGAGGCGTCATCATCAAGAGCTGCGTGCTCTTCAGCATGCTCTTTCCCTGCAGTGCTTCAATAAGGGCATCCGCTAATTCGTCCGCAATCTTGCGTCTATCTGCCGCAGCGAATGCCTGCCCGATTTCGAGATTGATGCCTATTAGCGACGCGAGCTTCCTTCCCATCTCCTCCAGCCGAACAATGATGCCAGACCCATCAGTGGCAACAAGCCGCCCTCCCACATTTATTGCTGCAGTTGCCAGTACTCTCCCATCTTTGCAGACCGCAATTTTGGAGGAGCCACCTCCTACATCAACATTCATGATTGTCTTTCCAGTCGACATCGACCTTGCAACCGCTCCGGATCCATGTGCCGCCAAGACCGCTTCAAAATTGGGACCAGCAGTAGCAGCAACGAATTTGCCGGACTCTCCTGCCAACGCATTCACGATCCACTCTGCATTGTTCTTCTTTGCAGTTTCGCCGGTAACGATGACTGCTCCAGTGTCAATATCAGAGATGGCAATCTTGGCTGCGCGATAATCGTCGAGTAAGAGGTCTCTGAGTTTGGAGTAGTCAACGTTCTGTGCATCCTTGAACGGAGTCAGGTGGATTGGACCCGAGTGAATTATTTCACGGTCGACAATTTCGAATTTCTCGGTAGTTGATTTCGTATTCTTCTCTAATACAATTCTGCTGAACACGATGTGTGATGTTGAGGATCCTATGTCAATACCAACACTGGTCAGTTCTTTTCGTTGGGTCCTTAGAATTTCTGTCCACTCCGCAAAAGGTTAGATGGCGCCCGCTGCTTCGCTGCGCCTTTTAGGTTTGCTATTCGGGCCTTCCGATGGTTTGAAGTACTGCTTTTCTTATCAGTGTTTTACTGCACGAAATTGGTGAACAGCAATGGATGTCATAAAAGCAATCAGAGAACGAAGGAGTATTCGAAAATACAAGTCGAAAGAGGTTAGCGAAGAGAGTATAGATATCATTCTTCAAGCTGGTAGATGGGCACCATCCGCGTCGAACAAGCAGCCTTGGCATTTCATTGTTGTCCGAGATCCCAACCTCCGAAAAAGACTAGCTGATGCTCATGCCTATGGGAGATACATGAAGGAATCACCAGTCGTGATTGTCGTGCTTGGAGATCCACAGAAGCACCCGAGGTACTATCTTGCAGACCCTCACCAAGCCGTTCAAAATATGTTGCTTGCGGCATACAATCTGGGAATCAGTACGTGCTGGATGGGCGTTCGTGATACAGACATAGAGCCTGCATTCAGAGAGATACTCAACATTCCAGATGATCTAAGGGTCATCTGCTCAGTTTCCGTAGGGTATGGTGACGAGGAACGCACTAGTTCACGATACCCCCTTGATGAGATTGTTTCGTGGGAGACCTTCGGGAATAAATCCAAGTGACCTACTATGCCCGCATCTAAGGATCTGGATTTCCTGCTTGCAAATATGACTCCCGAGATTATTCTAGGAGAGTATGTCTTCACAACTGTTGATGAACACACTCTTCAAGAGCTCAGTGACAGCCCAGTACTTGTATTCCGTGAGAGCGAGGGTGTCACCGTGATTCTAAGAAAGGAGGTGGCTGATGCCAAGGCTCTCCTCTACGAAGAGGTGTGGGGTCTCATAACTCTCTCTGTTCATTCGTCGCTGTCCGCAATAGGATTTCTCGCCGCTGTGACGAGGGAGCTAGCAAAGGCATCAATCAGTGTGAATGCTGTGTCTGCAGTCTATCATGATCATCTATTCGTTCCCCTGGATCGAGTCCGCGAAGCAATGACCGTACTGCGCGACTTGTCAAGTACTAGACGGAAATGATGACCTCTTTTGATCTCTTGCCACTCATGTAGTCAATGTCGATTCGTCCAATGTTGATGCGTTTCAGCGACTTTGCTGTAATCTGAGTTTCGATTACCTTCTCGGGGTTCGGTTCAAGCTGATGAATCATGACCTGGAGCGCGTGTTTCTTTTCTGCCGCATTCTTGATGAAGCTTACCGTGCCCCTAAACTGCGTTGTAGCCCAGAGGTGATCACAGGCACCTTCAACGTAGCCCTTGTCATCGATAGCCTGCCCCCATACCGTATTATTTTGGTTGAGAATGTCAATCTTCTTTCCTTCGTGAGCGCAGTGGAAATAGATGCAATGTTTTTCTCGGTCGAATCCGTGGCTCAGCGTCACTAGATACGGTTCATTATTTTGGCACATTGCAATAGTCACATATTTTGCTCTTTCAAGAATCGTCATCATTTCCTCGTCGCTTTCAATCGCCTTCTCTTTTCTTCGAATTCCTCTCATTGTACCACTCTCCATCAACTCGACAGCATCCTCTGTTACGAACTTCTTGAACCCAGGAATGGTGTCAGCTGTATCAATAGTTGACCTAGAGCATACGTGATTCCGACATAGGATCCTGCTAGAAATGTATCATCCGTGAAATCGTGATATGCAATTAGCCAATCAGAGAATAGGAATAGGAAGAATCCAAGTATCAGAGCTACTCTGAACAGCAGGGGGAAATTGCCGGTCCATTTCGTAATTGCGAATGCAAGCACAGTCACCAATAGAATGCCATAGGCTAACGCTCCAACACTAAGTACGAGCATCGCGGGATTGAAGACTGTGAAGTAGAAGATGACCAGAACTACCGCTACGCAAACGATCCATACTATGAGATTGCGTGCAATTAGCTTCCTTCCGCCGCTGTCTTTTTTCTGAAGTAGAAGTGGTGATCTGTTTCTTAGACCCATCAGGTAAAACACATGTCCAATGCCAAAGAGCAGGATGCCATTGACTAGAGGCTCAGGGGTGATATAGATAATCCCGGCCATCAGGAAATCGCCAATTGCCCCACACACCATGGCAAAGAAAAGCAACAGCGCATAGGTCTTCCATTCGCTGTTGGCCCCTCTATGAAGAGCCACGTAGTTCAGAAGGGCCAATAGGACGATGGCAATCGATGATGAGAGAAACAAGGGTTGCGAATTATCCATCACTACAAATGCAACAATAAGTACCAATATACCAATAACTATGAGGAGTCGCAGAATGTCAATACTTGATCTCAGATACTTCCCGGACATTGCTTCACCAGCACGTATTCTTTCATCTTGCATGTCCAAACCAAGCGTTAAGCATTTCTGATAGGAGAAACACGTCTGGGATAACCCTTTTCTGTCTCCTTACCCGTGACTGAGTCATGGTCACTCTCGCTGATGTCCGTGCAGCAAGTAATAGAATCCAAGGTGCTGTGCTGAAGACCCCTGTTATGACATCAACGACAATTGATAAGTTGTCAGGAGGCAGCGTCTTCTTCAAGTGCGAAAATTTCCAGCGCGCCGGAGCTTTCAAGTTCAGGGGCGCGTTTAATGCAATCAGCCAGCTGACCCCCGAGGAACGCCAGAGGGGTGTTATTGCTCATTCCTCCGGCAATCACGCTCAGGCTCTTGCACTGGCAGCATCGATGCTCGGTGTGAAAGCAACGGCCGTCATGCCAAAGAACTCCTCGCAGGTGAAAGTCAATGCAACGCGAGGTTATGGTGCCGAGGTTGTCTTTTGCGAGAACACCGTAGAGAGCAGAGCATCTGTGTGTGATTCTCTCGCCAAACAGCATGGCTACACCCTTATTCATCCCTACAATGACCCTCGAGTTATTGCAGGAGCCGGCACAGCAGCGCTCGAACTCATCGAAGAGGTTGGCTGCTTGGACTATGTCTTTGCCCCTGTCGGAGGCGGCGGATTCCTGAGTGGCACTTCGATCGCAGCCAAGGGCCTCTCTCCTACCATAGAGGTGATTGCAGTCGAACCTGCAAATGCAGATGATGCCTATCGTTCCTTCAGGGCAGGGAAGATACTTCCTAGCGTGAATCCTCACACAATAGCTGATGGTCTGAGGACCCAACTGGGAGATCTCACATTCGCGGTGATTCAGAAGAACGTGAATGATATCATCACCGTGACAGAGGAGGAAATCGTTAGTGCAATGAGATTTCTCTGGGAACGCATGAAGCTCGTAGTTGAACCATCTGGTGCAGTCTCTCTGGCTGGACTACTAAAGCAGAAGAGCAGAATGAAACACAGACGTGCTGGCGTGATGATAAGTGGGGGTAATATCGACCTCACAAGTTACTTCGATACGCTTCTATGACACGATTTCTGGCTTCTTTGTTCTTGGCAGCCATACAGAGAACTCTGCCCCTTCATAGGGGTGTCCTTGCACTCGGTCTCGAACCTCAATTCGGCCTCCGTACTTGTCACAAATCTGTTTCGATTGCAGGAGACCCACGCCCCCATATCGCCTGGATACATCAAAGATAGCGCTCTTCAGTGATTCTGAGATTCCATCGCCATTGTCAGAGATACAGACCTCATAGCCATCCCCATTCCTAAACAGCTTGACCCATACCTTTCTCTCTGCTTTTGGATTGTGCTCAATTGCATTCTCGATGAGGTTGGTCAGCAATTGCTCCAGGAATTCGTCTGCGTCGACAATGGCATTCTTGTTTCGTATTGAAACCTCGATCTCAGCATCCTTGTTCTGGGTCCGAAGCGATTCGACGATCTCTTCAACTGTGGAATCCAGTCTTCTTGAATAGAGCGGCACTGACATGAGAGGTTCAGTTATCTTCACTTTTGATATCATGCTTTGGCAACGCTCCACTGCCGATACTATCTGCCCCAATAGCCTTCGGTCGTTGGAGTCCTCTAGTCTCGCTTCCATGACCATGGAACTGCCAAGGATTATCTGTAGTTGGTTTCTGAAATCGTGAGACATTAGATCAAGATACATGCTGGCTCGCTCTTTCTGGCTTTGTATGTGTTTCTCGGCAATGTTGCGCGTAGTAACATTCATCGCAACTAGCTGCAAGGCTGGAGCTCCCTCAAACTCCACGCGTCTCCCGAACATCTCAAGGAATTGTGTACTTCCGTCCTTATGGAAGGCCCGCATCACTATCGGGATGCTCGCTGGTGGCTCTCCTGCCATCAGCTTTTGGAGCCTGTCCATAAGAATGCTCCAGTCCTCAGGATGGATCTTCTTCTGAATCTCTCCTGCTGTCAGAGCAAGTACTTCCTCAACGGTCAAGCCTAGGAAACCTGCAAAAGCCGGATTGGCAAACTTCACCGCTAGTGGCAATGCTTGAATGATTGCGATTCCCTGAAATGATTGTTCGACCAGTGTTCTGTATTTGAGCTCTGAGGCAATCAAGGCCTGCTCTGCCCGCTTTCTTTCCTCAATGTTGCGGACCACCCCGAGCACACCTGTCGGTTTGCCGTTTTCATCACGTAAGAACGTGCGTGTGGTTTCTACCTGAATCGTTGAGCCATTCATGTGCCTGAGTCTGAGTTCAATAGGCGGTGAGTCACCTCTGGTCAGTGTTTGGTCCGACATCTTTTCCGCTTCAAGTGCCTCACTCATGGCTTGGATTGCTGTCCATACAGAATCAGGTGTCATAAGTTCAATCATGGATTTGCCAATCAGTTCATCTGCGGTGTGCCCAGTTAGTAGCTTCACGGATGTGCTAACGTATGTGAGATTCAGTTCCAAGTCTGTAGTGAAAATCACGTCGGTTACATTCTCGGCCAGCAGTTGGTATCGTTTCTCACTATCCTGAAGAGCTGCTTCTGTGGCTCTGTGCCCTGTCTTCTCTGTGATTTGACTCAAGTATCCCTTGAGTTCGCCATTGTTCTTGGATCTTAACGGAATCACCGATGCATCGAGAATCATAGTGCCTGACCGAGAAGTCCTGTAGAGTCCCTTCTCTTTCACCTTGTCAAAATCGAAGACAACTTCGTACTTCACAGGTTCTCCACGAATCAGTTTTGCCCTGATTTCCGCTGGGATATTCGGGTCGTCAAAAAGACTGAATCCGACAAGCTCCTGTAGGCTTGTTATGCCTGCCATTTCTAAAGAGGCGAGGTTAGCTTTGGTAAGTATTCCCTCACTATCGAAGAGCTCAATTGCAACTTGTGACTCTTCGAAGATTCTCCTCATTATTTCTGCGTTTTCTTCTAGGGCTTCACGAGATCTCTTTAATTCTGTGATGTCGGTTATGACAGCAAAGGAACCCTTGTGCTGCCCGTTTTCGTCAACCAGAGGCGCGCCAGATACGATTGTTGAAATGGTTTCTCCGGAGTTCTTTGTCCAATCGAGTTCATATTGAGTTGCTTTTCCCTTCGCACGTTGACGAATGACTTCTCGGAGGATTTTCCTATTTTTCTCATCGAGGAAGTCAGTAATCGCCTTGCCAATCATTTGACTTGCGTTGCATGCAAGCATCTCTGCAAAACGAGGATTGACATAGGTGAAGATACCCTCATCATTGATGATTCCAAAACCATCATTCATGGACTCGACTAAGACTCTATACTGATAGGCTTCTTCTTGATGTGTGAGTCCATTTTCGGGACTGCTTCCTGTCTTATCGTCCATTCTTCTTCGCTCTGAATGCATCGAAAGCCATTCTTTTCTGACGAAAGCAAACCATATAGAATTCTCTAGGATGTAGTGGTCTTCCTCAGTAGAACCTGCAATATGTTCGGTTACCTCTCCAAGAGCGAATCATTCAGTTTAGCGAACTGGATGCCTTAGGAACTGCTATTGACATGTCTGTCATTGGCGGTGGAGATCCATATGATTCGCTGGATAATGCACATAGATATGGATGCGTTCTTTGCGAGTGTAGAGCAATACAGAAATCATCCAGAGCTCATCGGTCGTCCAGTATGCGTCGGTCACGATCCAAAGGGGGGCTTCGGGCGTGGAGTTGTCCGAACCGCGTCGTACGAAGCCCGAGCCAAGGGTATCCATGCAGGGATGCCAGTTTCGGAAGCTTATAGGCTATGTCCGGAAGCAGTGTTTGTCGACGGTTCGTTTGAAAGTTATAGCGAAGCTTCTGATGAGTTCATGGAGATTCTTAGGGAGTTTGCTGACGACGGACGCGTACGAAGAGCGAGTATTGATGAGGCATACATAGAAGTGACTCAAGCATGTCAGAACTATGGCAGCCCTCGCGAACTAGCTGGAGAAATACAGGATGCAGTTCGAGTGCGTACCTCGCTTCCTTGTTCGATAGGCATTGCACCCAATATGTCCGTGGCCAAAATAGCTACAGGAATAAACAAACCCCGAGGAATAACCCTCGTCGGCCCTGAGGCAGCTTCTGTCGAGGAGTTCCTGGCGCAGCTTCCAGTAGAAGCTCTTAATGGAGTTGGCAAGAAGACAGCAGAGTGGTTGCACAAATTCGGAATCGACAACCTCGGTCAAGTCCAGAAGATGACACTTCCCGAACTCTGGCCCGCTATGGGTCGAGGCTCCATCTGGCTTCATGATAGGGCGATCGGGATTGACGATCTGCCACTAATAGATAATGGCATTCGAATTCGGAAGTCAATAAGCAAAGACCACACCTTCATGGAAGATGTCGAACCCGATGCTTCAGAGTATCTGCATGAAGTTCTCAGGAAGATGTGCTTGCGAATAGGGGATAAGATAGCAACCAAGAAACTAAGGTTTCGTACTGTCACAGTGAAGATACGTTATGGTGATTATTCGACCATACAAAGAAGTCGAAGTATACCCGTGGAGACTGATGATACCAGAATGCTTGAAAGATTGGTCTTGGACATTTTCGACCACAAGAGGAACCCCGTAAGACCAATTAGGCTAGTCGGCGTCAAGGTTTCAGGATTGAGCGATGTGACCGAGCAGTCCTGCTTGACTGAGTACTTATGATTCTCTCATTTCTGAATCAGGATTCCGCTGTCAACATCTGATACTGCTTGCTTCATGCGTTCGGCAAGCTTTGCTGCGAGTCGCGTAATGCCCTCGATGTAGGCTTTGTCGAATTCGTCCTCTAGAAGTGTGGCATAGCCCATGATGTTATGCAATACTCCAGTGACATCATGGGACAGTCCATGGATGAACTCGCTGGCGACTTCGACCGGTATCCCTTTTGGAGAGCCTTCGGTTGATACTTGATGTCTGGAGTCAATCACCTTTCGTATGATATCGCGAATAGATATCAGCTGTTCTTTGACGTCTGTTCCTTTAAGCACATAGAAGTCAGCGCCTAGATTCAGGGCTCTAATCACAACATCCTCTCTAGAATGCGCTGTCCACATAACGAAGCCAATAGTATCGCTGTCACAACGAAGCGCCTCCAAGAGGTCCAAGCCTGTGGCATTTGGCATCAGATAATCCGCTACTACAACATCGATCTCTTCACTGTCCAAGATCGCAAGGGCCTCTTTCACAGATTTCGCAACCACAAGTTCGATACCCGGATCTGTCTGTTTGAAGAGTATACTGGCGATGTCAAGCAGTTCCGCATCATCATCGACAAGTAACAATCGAGTATTCACTTGGCTTTCACTCCATTGGAGTTTGTGTCAATTATTCAGCAAGACACATAGGCTTTCGCTTTGCGAGAGTCGCGAGAAAACGGCGGATAATATTTGCCAAGCGAAGGCACACAGTTGAGTGGAAGCAAGATTCCCATGTCCTAAGTTCTTGTTCTATTAGAATTCAGCAATGACCAACATATGTGTACGTTAACCACTGACTTATTATTGTTTGAAATACACCTCACAATTAGGCTGTTAGATTGAACGGCGGGAGCGGACCACTACTTGATTGAACGTGCAGACGTGGATCGATTGAAGGGTGATGAGCTACTCCGTCTAGCAAGGGCGCTAGCGATACCCCTTGCCAAGAGAGTCGTCAAGCGAAGTTGGCTCTTGGACGAGATAATGGATGAGTTCGACCGTCGTGAAACAGGAAAGGAACCAGTCGCGAAGCTTCAATCGCCTGCAATTCAAATCCAAGGACTTGAGAAACGATTTGGCTCAAAAGTCGCAGTGAAGAATCTTGATCTAGACGTTGATCCTGGTGAAATCGTTGGTCTTGTCGGTCCAAACGGAGCAGGCAAGACTACAACTCTCAGAATTCTCACGGGTATAATCAAGCCCTCAAAGGGCATTGTCAAAGTCAATGGTTACGACATGTCCTCAGAGGCCATTAGGGCAAAGAGATGTGTAGGCTATATTCCTGAGAAGCCCACGTGTTATCCGAGTCTTACTGCTCGAGAGTATATCATGTTCATGGCACGAATCTACCATGTGCCTGCCGAGATTGCGCTGATTCGAATGCGAGAATTCGTTGATATGTTTCAACTAGATGAGTTACTGGATACATATGTCGGAACGCTTTCTAAGGGGAATCTTCAGCGCGTCTTACTTGTGGGCATCTTTGTGAGACCTCCCCCGTATGTTCTTGCTTTTGATGAACCCATCTATGGTCTGGATCCTAGAGGCGCATGGAATCTCAAGGCCCTCATGAAGAAGCTACGAAATGAAGGCTCCGCAATACTCATGTCCACACACATCCTGGAAGTGGCATCGGAACTATGTAGTCGATTTGTCATCATGAACGAGGGTGAAGTCGTCGGACGTGGAACCCTCGAGACTCTATTGGAATACCACAAGGATGCACGCAACCTTGAGGAAGTGTTTCTTGGTCTGACAGGCGGAATACCCCAGTAGGTGAATCCCTTGAAGTCAAGCATGTACGTGCTGTCCAAGAATGAAGTTCGAATGCTCTACAACCAGTTCAAGCAGACAATCCGAACTCCTTCCATGCTACTCTTCTACTGCATCACATTGTTTGGTGTCTTCTTCGTGAGCTTGGTCGTTTCATCAATGCTGGCGCTCTCGCCGCTGATTATGGAGATGGGTTCGCTTCTGGAGAGTACTATTGATAGAAACACGCTCTTTGCTGCATTTGCTTTCCTTAGTGCTACCTCTGTCGTCGGCGGCTACTTTGGTATAGGCATCGCATCCGGCCTCACCGCCGTCCAAGAAGTTGTGTTACTTCCCGCACCGGTATTGCCATACAAAGTATTCCTGAGTAACTATCTCCGACGTATCTTCAGGAAGACTGCATTCACGTTGATAGGTCTCATGGCTATCCTTCCCCTGCTCACAAACGCTAGTCTCCTATTCTACTCAACCTCACTTATGATAGTGTGTCTGATCATTTTTCTGGAAACCAATTACTTCCTCGGAGCCATTAGCTCCTACATTCGGTTTGTAGTCGAGCAAAAAACTAGGAGTCGGTTTCGCCATCTTGCTGCAGTTCTCCTAGGTATTCTTCTACTTCTTCCAGCACTACCGGAATTCACATCGACTTTCACACTTGCCTATCTCGTTCCTTCAAATGCCTTTGTATTTGCATTCACTGAGATGACAGGACTCTTTTCGCTGGACGTCAGTTACTTGATTGGATTTGGACTGCAAATCATCGTTTTTGCCATAGCTCTCCTGCTCACTGCAAATCTATGCTCCTATGAGTATTACGAGCTCCTCTCAATCGTCAAGGGTCGGGAGACAACAGAGGGCAATTTCAGTAGATTCATTCGAGGCGAGGTTGACTTCT
This sequence comes from uncultured archaeon, assembly GCA_964354495.1. Taxonomy (GTDB): domain Archaea; phylum Asgardarchaeota; class Thorarchaeia; order Thorarchaeales; family Thorarchaeaceae; genus SMTZ1-45. The sequence continues at coordinate 70,602 of CAYHAA010000014.1, forward strand.
CGAAAACCAGATTTCAGGATCCAATGGTATGGATGATGCTCAAAGACTTCTATAGCAAGCTGCGCACGCCGATGCAGATATGGAAGTATGTCTATGCAGTAGTTGGAACAATTACGGTGCTATACCTAAATCTGTTTCACCCGGCATGGTTCAGACCAATTCAAGTGCCAGGAGGTCTTGCATTCGCGATTGTTCCTGCATTCCTGCTCATGATGATACTTCTCGTTCAGATATCAAGCGTTACCTCGATGCTGAGCTTTGTTGACGAGAAAGAGAATGTCTATCTTCTCAAGGCAAGCCCTTTCAGTTCCGGAGATATTGTTCTCGCCAAGTTCTTGCTGAGTCTATTCGAAGTAAGTATTGCTGTTATCCCTGCATGTGGATTCTTAATCTATATTCTGAGAATCGAAGGATATCTCGCTCTGGTCGCGTTGGCAGCTCCCATGACTATACTGTTCACTGCTGTTGGTGTAGCAATCGGAGCATACGTACCTGTATTGACAAACGACCCTCGAACTCTGCCAGTGCCACTTGCATTTTCATACCCTATCATTGATCTGTCTCTCGGTGCGCTAATGGTCTTCATTGTGGCAATCCTTGCAGGCAGTCAAGTTGTTCTTTTTGCATTGCCGCTCTACTGCGTTGGATTTACTCTTCTTTTCCTCTGGATTGGGGCGACGGCACTGAATACATACAGATAGGTTCAACCTCTTCCTGCCAGTCTGAGTGCGTTTGCGATGACCAAGAAGGTAAGACCCATATCGCCCACTCCGATTGCAATCCATAATGTCATGAGGCCAACACTTGCTAGGACTCCGGTCACAGCTTTCACCGAGAGCGAAGTGGCCACATTCTGACGAACGATTTGCATAGTCTTCTTTGCTTTCATAATCAGTCCTGGAATTCTTGTCAGATCCTCTTTCATTAGGGCAACATCTGCAGTCTCTAGGGCTGCATCTGAGCCGGCAACCCCCATGGCTATTCCAACATCTGCAGCCGCCAGGGCAGGCGTATCGTTTATTCCATCACCAATCATCAGGGTGACTCCGGATTTTTTCAATTCCTCAATAACGGCTACCTTCTGATTCGGCAAAAGCTCCGCTCGATATTCAGAGATACCAATCTCCTCTGCAATATCCTTTGCGACGTTCTCGCTATCACCAGTCAACATGACTGTTCGGATACCCATCTCATTAAGTCTGGCTATAGCCTCCTTTGCACCTGATCTGATTGTGTCTGAGAGTATGATGGTGCCAGAGTGCTCTGAGTCTTGAGCTACATAGACCATCGTGCCAGCTCCGCAGTCATGCTGTTCAACTGGCTCTAGAGGAACGCTGCTGTCAAGCAGGAGCCTCCGATTGCCGACAAGGTACTCTGTTTCACCAATACGCCCTCTGACTCCTCTTCCGGGTCTTGATAGGAAGTCTGACACTTGGACTCTGCCCAAATTCTCCCGAGATGTAGCCTCGATAAGAGCTCTCCCAATTGGATGTTCTGACATCGTCTCTACCGAAGCCGCTGCAGACAGAACTTCATCGCGCGTGTGATTATTATGCAAGCAGACATCCTTGACAGATAGCACACCTTCGGTCAAGGTTCCGGTTTTGTCGAATGCTACGACTTTAGTCTTACTCATTTGCTCAATGTGAATTGCTCCTTTCACGAGGACGCCATTGCGAGCGGATCCTGCAATCGCGGACACCATGCTTACTGGAATTGAGACCGCAAAAGCACAGGGGCAGCTGACGACCAAGAGGGTAAGGGCTCTGTATGTTGAGTCTATCAGCGAAAGGCCTAGTGTGAATGAGATGAGTGCCACAAGCACCGCTATTCCTACCACAGCGGGAGTGTAGACCCTCGAGAAGCGTGTGATTGCCTTTTCTGTGGGTGCTCGGTTCTTGCGAGATTCATCCACTAGTTGGATGATCTTGGAGAGAAGTGTGGTCTTCGACTCTTCGGTTGCCTCAACTTCAATATATCCCTCTTGGTTAATTGTTCCCGCGTACACCTGGTCTCCTAGGGATTTTGGTACTGGAAGAGATTCTCCCGTGATTGTTGATTGGTCTACCGATGTTGAGCCCAGCGTTATGGCCCCGTCCAGCCCAATTCTCCTGCCAGGTCTCACAATCAGAGTGTCTCCCTTTCTGACTTCCTCGGGTGCCACACACACTTCTTCCCCATCTACCTTAATGGTCACTGTTGGCGGTTCTAGCTCCACTAGTTTCTGTATCTCGTTTCGGACTCTGTCTTCTGCTGTCTCCTCCAAAAGAGTTGAGATATAGAAGAGGAACATGACTGCAGCTCCCTCAGCTGGGGCTCCAATTAAGACTGCTCCTAAGGATCCTGTGGTCATCAAGAAGTGCTCGTCAAGTCTGAGTTTCGCCAGCCCTCTGACTCCTTTCGGGATGATAGATCGCCCTGCTGTGAATATTGCTATCAGAAATGCAGAATAGACCCAAATCATGTCAACAAGAAGGAACTCAAGTAACAGTCCTGCAGTGAGCATGCTAGCAGAGAAAACTGCAGTCCCATACTTGTATATTCTTGGCTTCTTGGCTTCTGTTGACTGTGGGCTGCCACACGTCAGACAATCGTCCTCATTTGCCTCTAACATGTTCGTGCGCCCTCGTTAATATGTCGATAATACAGTCATCGCTAATCGTGTAGAATACTTGCTTCCCATCTTGCTTGTGCCTAGTGAATCCTAATTTGTCAAGAATACTGAGATGATGGCTCACCCTGCTAATCGACATACCGAGGAGTTCAGCAATGTCCGATACGCAGATGCTTTTCCCCTCTATCAAGGCTGATACTACCCTCAGTCTCGTTGGATCAGCCAAAGCCTTGAAGATTCTCACGACGTTTCGTATCTCGTCTTCTTCGTAGTTGATAGGAATCTGCACTCCTTGATTCACCGCAATCCCCATCTGAGTTCGCTGTTCAGGAATCTCTAACAACATTCAAACAATTGTACTAACGTTATAATGTTATCTGTGTGTTGCAAGACCGATATCCTCTGTCAATAGATCAAATGCAGGTGGCATTGATTTCGAACACAGAAGTATTATCTAGGTCCGCCGGCATCTGTAGTGGCTGACCGGGATCGAACAATGCGCAGTAGATGGTGATTCCATGGAATCATTTGATACGCTACATTTGTTTAGTTCCACCTTGGGATAGATAACCACAGTCCAGGTGTTGAAAAGTTGCAGGAGCACAAAAGGACAAATCGCGAAGCGGATCAATCCAAGCAGTTCGAAGATATGGTCATGATGGCAAACGAAGGCATCATGGTAATCCAAGAAAACCATCTAGTTCTGGCGAATCCTGCTCTGCATAGAATGCTCGGTTTCGACGATGGAGAGCTCGTTGGGAAGCCTGTGAGTAGCATACTCGATTCGGCAACAGCCCACTATTACAAGGAAGGACAAGAGGCACTGAAATGGAGCGAGCTAGACCATCCCAGTTTTCGTGCATGCCTCATGATGAAGAAAGGTAGCTTACTCGATGTGGAGATAAGCATATCCAACTTCATCTTATCCTATTATCCAGCGATACTGGGATTTGTGAGGGACATCACTGGCCAAATTGAGCTAGAGGCAGCCATTGATGCATCAGAAACCCGGTATAGAGCCCTCTTTGATTCCTCGCCTATTGCGTACATCACACTGAGCCTGAGAGGGAATATTCTCCAAGTTAACAAAGCAGCGTGTCGTCTTCTGGGCTATGGCGAGGATGAACTTCTACGGAGAAATCTTGCATCGTTTATCCCTGACAAAGAGAGAAATGGCATTGTGGGTGAATTCACCTCTGAGGTGGCTCAGGGTAAGAACCTTGAGAACTTTGAGATGCAACTACAGCGTTCAGATGGTCGACCGACTTGGGTAAGTGTTACAGCGAACCTCCTAGAATACCCTGACAAGTCCTCTAGCATAGGTTTGATGGCACTCGATATTGACAGAAGAAAATCAGCTGAAGCTCGAGAGTATGCTGAAAGGGAGCGTGCCAATCTCTACCTTGAGGTGATGACGCATGACCTCAACAACATCAACCAAAGCCTCCTATTCTCACTTGGCCTTGTAGAGTCAGCGCCAACGACTCCGGCAGACATACAGTCCATGATGCAACAATCGAGCTGGCACATCAGACGATCTGCGCGGATGATAGCTAATATGCGTGCCATCATGCGCCTTCGAGAATCGCCTCCAACTGCTGAAGAGGTGGATTTGTTCGATTATGTCCAAATGGCCAAGTATGCCATTGAGGAGGACTTTCCCTGGAAGAAGCTCTCCTTGAAGACGAACATTAGTAAGAGCGAGTTCAGAGTAGCAGGACACGAATATCTTCATCAGGTTTTCTTCAATATCATTCACAACTCAATGTCATTTGATACGCGAGATGTAGTAGATGTAGAAGTGAATGCGAAGCACGTTGATAATCTGAAAATGGTACGAGTAGAGATACTTGACAATGGTCCGGGCATACCAAATCATGCCAAAGAATTCATTTTTCGAAGAACAGGTAGTCCCGATGAACAGATTGTAGGAAGAGGTCTCGGACTCACGCTAGTGGACCAGATTATCCGGAGCCTCGGAGGCATGATTCGTGCTGAGGACAGAGTCGAGGGCGACTACACAAAAGGTGCCAAGTTCGTAATGATGCTACCAATGTGGATAGAGGCACAGAAATTGCCATGTGGACGTAATACTTGCATCACTTTCTACAAGTCTAACCACTGCGTATTCTGTGAACCTGTAATGCAGACCCTCCTGGTTGTCCTTGAGGAACTTAGCGTTTCTAGGTCTATTGTAGAGGAGCTCAATGTGGATGATCCCGCGCTTGGCTTAGACCGCAACCGGCTTCCGATGCTGCCCTACATGAAAATATGCGACGAAGAATTCACTGGCTTCATCTCGGACGAAACGATCAAGAATGCAGTGCAGAATCTTGCAATCAAGAGCTGCTATCCTGAAGTCCGTTAGGAAGACAGACTTGGAAAAAGAAGTGATATGAGAGGAGTAGCCTCTCATATAGTTATAACTAGAAGACCATTGTACGATCGTGCTTTAGCACATCGTCCACCATGGTAGCTGCGCCCGCAATCTCGATTCTGGAATCTCTCAGTTCTTCCTGTTTGATTCCACGGAATTGCACAGAATTTGAGCAGACCTGTATCTTTCCGCCAGCCTCGAGGAAGGAGTTGATGAGTTCAGGCAGCGGTGGAAATCCTGGAGCCTTGACCCTCTCAGCTGCTCCCTTCTTCATCAGCATGACACCATCCATCATGAGGAAGATTGTCACATTGACATCAAGTGTCTGCGCAGTGGTACCAGTTACAAAAGGACCGTAGCATCGTTCTGCTGCTTCAGGACCCCATTGTGCAATAATGTATAGACTAGGCATCTTGTATTCATCTCCTACATGACAGCTATTTCAGCGTAGTAAATGACGAGTCCAAGCAGTGTGAGCAGCGTGACCAAGAGATTGGTCATGTGCGAGCTGTGGAATGGACCGCCTTGCATTGTCTTCAGCAGTACGGGCAGAATCTGACCGAATTGCATGAGTGTTGCTATTAGTACTAGAACAAAGTCAAGCAAGATGATGATGTGAAGATAATCGAACATTGCAGGTACAGGTGGGAAGAAAAGCCCAACAAGCAGAGCAGCAATGCCAATCATCATCGCAAACATCAATGCCATGACTTGATTCATTAAGCAAAAGCCCATTCTTCTAGCGAGCATAAAGCCGGAGAACATCGCACTTATGTTCAAGGCCAGAAGAACGAACAGAATCAGTTGAAAAAGTGCCATATTGATACACCTATTATTCCAAGAGCTAAAATGACAATAGATAAACATGTCGGAAAAGGAACACAGTATCGAAGCATCGGTTTTATTAGGTAACCAAAGGCCTGTTTCGATGTTCGTTTCCGCGCAGAAACAAGTCCGAGATTGAATATGTATTTGGGTGCTAGAGAAACGCATAAAAACTGTTCATAAAAGGAGCAGAAGGCGATTGGCTATGACAGATCATCAAGTTGCGGCAGTGTTCGATGCAAGTGGGCTTAGATGTCCAATGCCGATATTGAAGACGAAGAAAGAAGTGCAAGGAATCAAAGTCGGAGAAATACTGAAAGTGATAGCCACTGATATTGGCACAAAGAAGGACTTTCCAGCTTGGGCTGAGAGAAGTGGCAATGAGATACTTGAGCTAGTCGAAGAAGGAGACAAGCTCCTCTGGTTCATCAAACGCTTGAAGTAGATGCAAAAGGATGGAAGAAAGGGATAGTGCCCCTGACTAGGCCTTCTAGCAAGTCCAGGAACTATCTATCCCATCTTGCTACTATTACTGCTTCTTCTTTTTCTCTTCAGACGCCATGTCGCCCAGAGCTTCCTTCATGAGTCCCTTGAAATCAAACCCCATCATCCTAGACATGAGCATCATCGGTAGGAGTACATTTCCGAAGACTTGGAAAGCACCAGCTCCTGCTCCGCCCTCTTCAGCTCCTTCACCCCCCGTGGCTCCGCCTCCTCCGAAGAGAGTGACATCGCCAATGTCTATTTGCTTGTAGATCTCGGGCAGTATCTGGAGAAAGTCTCTAGCAAATGCTTGGGGTGAGTAGTCCTTTGCAGCGGCGAGTGTCTTCTTTATACCCTCTGCCTGCGCCGATGTGAGCTTCAGGATTTGACCAGCCTCAGCTTCTGCAGTGAGGCTGATTTTCTGAGCCTCTGCTTGGGCCTCTTGGAGAATACGTTGAGCCTGGACCTCAACCTCCTCCTTTATCTTGCGCTGCTTTTCGGCTTCAGCATTCAACTTCGCAACCTCTAGGTCCTTTGCGGCCTCGACCTCTGCCTGTTGCTTCTCATACTTCTTCTGCATCAAAGCCTTCTGCAATTCAATCTCAAGGACACTCTGCTCACGTTGTTTTTCAGTCTCTTGGATATCTCTAAGCTGCTCTTGTTCTTTGACACCAACATGCCTGTCACGTTCAATTTCCTGAGCCCTAAGGACCTTGGTCCTCTCGATATCGCGCGTGCCAGTTGCTTGGTCCGCCTCAATCAGAGCAATCTGTGCAAGGCGATGCATCTCCGCTTCTCTAGGTTTGGACATATCTCTGAGGAATGACTCATTGACGACCACGACATCGACTAGCTCAACAGTGACGATTTTGAGACCCCATTCGCTAACAATGTCGATGAGTTCCTTCTTTATAGCTTCAATAATCAGCTGTCGCTCCATAAGTATCGATTCAACTGAGAGCTGGGCACATGCCGTTCGTATGACAGACTCAATAATTGCGGTAAGTCTTGTCGGTATCTCCTTCCAAGTCACATTGTTTATGGTTGCAATGGCATTATCAGCCTGCCATTGAAGTACTGTGCTGAGCCTGATCTTCTGCTTCTCTCTTGACAGAACAGATTCCGCTGAGATGTTCAATTGCTGAACAGTTCTATCGACGGCAAGAATCCTGTCCAAGAAGGGTATTCTGACAACCATACCTCCTTCCCCTTGCTTGATGGCCTTACCTTTCCGTAGATGAACGTAGAAGATGTTTGGATCGAAGATGCGCACGTATTTCTTCACGTAGAAACCAATCAGCAGAACAAACAGAATTATGAAGAGCGCAATTGCCAGTCCCGGGTTACTGGATAACCAGTTGAATATGTCGGCTTGCATTTCTGTCCAACCTACAAGACTCTGTGCTTGACAGCATCCTCAAGCACGTCCTTCTTCACTCCCCGAGATTTGCATTATGAATCAGTCAACTCCACCCTGAGCCCCCAGTCATGCAATCGACGCCTGACGTAGCCCTGATTTTGACCTTCCATTGCTTGCATCTCTCAGAGCAGTTTGATGGCAGCTTTCAGACGCACTTGGTTATGACTTGTTCTGAGGCATTATAAACCCTCGCAGAAAAGAAAAGGCGGAGAACTACTCACTTGACTTCGTTGGCTCGTCCTTTCTTCGACTCTGCTTCTGGACCCACTTCGCAACTTCCTTTCTTGGATCCACGTAGATGAACTTGTCATCTGCAGAAACAGCGTAAAGCGAAGTTCCTTTCTGGAAAACAACTCCCTTCTGGAATGGTCGAGCGTAAAACCTTCTCAGACCCATATCGGTTTGGACCCGTATCTCACCGAAGTCATCACGGATTGTGCTGACTGCCTCTACCTCAAGACCCACAATATGCTGGGGCTTGATATTGAAACCGGTCTCGACAAAAAACTTGCCTAGGATTGTTCGCATTGTCCAAACTAGGAGCGCTGTTCCACCTACATGAAGTATTATCTTTCCAATGAAAGGAAACGCAATACCTTCGTAGTACATGATGATACCTAAGAAACCGAAAGTGACCAGAGTGGTGCCAATCGTGACTCCAAGAGGCGCACCTCTCTCAGCTTCGAAGAACCCAGAATGGTCATGTTCTATGTCGTGGTCTATGTCGACATCATTGTCCGTGGCCTGTTCGGTTTCTTGACTGATGTCATGATGGTCCAATTCATGGTCGGCATGATCAACGTCATGCTCCGCTTCATGTGCTACATCCTGGTCGATGTCATGTTCAACCTCATGCGTAACATCGTGATCCAGTTCGTGCTCGCCGCCGTGGTCGATATCATGCTCAACTTCGTGAGAAACATCGTGGTCTAGCTCTTGCTCAGCACCATGCTCAAAGTCATGTTCCACTTCGTGTTCCACTGAGTGGTCTAGTTCATGCTCAACTTCACCATGTTCAACAGAATGGTCAATATCGTGGTCTACATCATGTTCAACCTCATGAGCGTGCTC
>CAYHAA010000015.1:0-78222 GCA_964354495.1 uncultured archaeon
CGAAGAGCTGGTTTTACCGCGGCGGCTGGCACCAGCCTTGCCCTCTCCTTTCTAGCGGTCCGTCTTGCGGATCCGCCACAGATGGAGTTATCCCCCATCACTCGGCTTAGCCCACTCGCGCTTTCGCGCATTGGTGAGGTCTCGTAACTGCTGCGCCCCGTGGGGCTAGGGCCCTTGTCTCAGTGCCCTTCTCCGGGCCACGACTTACATCGCCCGTTCGGGTCATAACCTAAGTGGGCAGTTACCCCACTTACAAGTATGATCCGGTGCCGCCCCGTCCTGCGGCGGAGTGTCCCACATACCTGGAACATCCTTTTCAGAGCAACATCATTTCCAGAACAATGCTCCTAGGACGGATTGACGCCAGTTTCCCGGCGTTGTCCGCCTCCACAGGGTAGGTTAGCGACACTACTGAGCCGTTCGCGACGGACTCGGATGCGAGCCCGTTCCACTTGCATGTCTTATCCCCAAGCCGATAGCAGTGTCCTCTAGCAGGATCAACTAGAGTTGGTCCTAATATTGTACATGTTAGCAAGGAATGACTGGAGTAGTACTCAGTCACTTTGTACAACATTTTTACACACAGAACTTAATTCGCTTGATAAAGTACAGGCTTAACGGGGTTAGCAGAGATGGCTTACCCTTGTTATACCTGCACACTGTTGAGCCTTTCTTAGACCTGAGGGAATTCTGCCACATGTGTGCCAGTCTATCTCACGTCCGCATCTTGTCATCGCATCTGGAAATCACGAGCCATCATAGCTTGGCATTCGCCGACAGCATCCGGCCTGACACCGTATGATGCGAAAGCAGACTTCATCGCGAGGAATCCTAATAAAAAGCTTTCCAAGGGGCCGCTAGAAAGGCGATTATGAGTCCACAGAAATGCCCCCGCGATTCCATTCATGAGTCATTCGGTAGATAGTTCCGATCAAGATTGGCTCTCAGTATCTTTCACCTGCGGAGGCGCGAAACTTCATAACATACTCCATCCGTTGACAGACCCAGTAAAAGAAACCGGAGAGAGCCCAGATGGCAGATTTTCACGAGTATCTTGAGTCATTGATGAGAGATGGTATCCAAGAAGCGGAAAACACGCTAATGACTGAGAGAGAGGGATTCACCTTTCCCACAGCAAAGCCTCAGTGGGCACCTCCAAGGCATTATAATATACTGCATCTGAAACTGAAATGGAAGATGGATCCAGAGAATGAGCATGTTGACGCAGTCTCTTCAATCCGTATAGAGAGTATTGTTCCAGAACTGAAGAGAGCCTTTCTACATGCAAGCGAATTGATGATTGAGAGAATCACTGACAAAGAGGGCAACTCTCTGAGGTTTGAGATGATGCCAGACGAACAGGCAATGTCTGTTGACTTGGTGAGGACTCTGAACGAGAGAGAAACTGAAGAGCTGACCTTTGCCTACTCCATAGACCATCCCCGAACTGGACTGTACTTCACTAACCGAAGCCCCGAATTTCCAGACATTGAGACCAGTGTCTGGACACAGATGCAGGATGATTATGCACGGTATTGTGTTCCTGTCTATGACAACCCGAGTCACAAGTTCCCCGTTGAAGCAGTTGTCACCGTTCCAAAGGGCTTCTTTGCAATGAGCAATGGTTACTTGAAAGACCGGACAGAGAACAGTGATGGAACGGAAACATTCCATTGGGTGCAAGAAAAGCCCATCCCCGCCTATCTAATGACGGTAGCAGCCTCAGAGTATGTGGAATACAAGGAAAGTCTCAACGGTCTCGAAGTAAGCTACTATGTCCACAAGAGGTGGGACAGGGAAACAGTCTATCGATCCTTTGGCAAGACTCCTGAGATGATTAGATTCTTTGAGTCGAAATTGGGAGTCAAGTACCCATGGGCAAAATACGCGCAGGTGACTGCTGCCAATTTTGTCATTGGAGGAATGGAGAATGTCAGCGCAACCACGCAGACCGACGCCACGCTCCATGATGAGAAGACACATAACGACTTTGACTCAGAGGGCCTTGTGGCACATGAACTGGCACATATGTGGGGCGGAGACCTTGTCACATGCAGAACATGGTCACATGGATGGCTCAATGAGGGGTGGGGAACTCAGATGCAGAATGAGTGGAAACGCCATGACAAGGGCGAAGAGGAGTATCTCTATGATCAATACGGGAAACAGCAGTCCTATTTTGACGAGGACAAGAATAGATACCGTCGACCAATAGTGAAGAATGAGTGGGAACGAGGCTCAGACGTCTTTGATGCCCATCTCTACCCAGGAGCAGCATGGAGATACTACATGCTGAAGCATCTCGTGGGGGAGGACCGCTGGTGGAAGATTCTAGGCGAGTGGTTGACCCGGTTTTCTTACAGGTCAGCCTACACACATGACCTAGAGAGCCTGTTCACGGAGATGACAGGTGAAGATTTCGGTTGGTTCTTCGAGCAGTGGTTATACAAGGCAGGATACCCGGAGTGCAAGATCAAGGTCACCCATGATGAAACGCTCGGCCACGCACATGTGACTGTTGAGCAGACTCAGAGTAGCGATGATGGGATGACACCAGAGGTGTTCCGATTCCCACTCACGGTAGAGCTTGTAGATGAGAAAGGAGCACGGGTCCGCTATACCATGCAGGTCAATGATCGAGTGCATGGTTTCTATTACCCAGTTCGAAGCAAGCCAGCGCAGATAATCATTGATCCTGATTATGCAACTCTGATGGACTGGAATATTGAGAAACCCGAACCCATGTGGATTGAACAGCTGCAGCACGGGGCAAATACTATCCAGAAAATCAAGGCTGCACAGGCATTGGAGAAGAAGGCCACTCCAAAGGCTGTCGAAGCTCTGGGAAAGGCGCTCGTAAGCGAGAAGTTCTGGGGAACACAGGTCGAGATTGCCAGAGTCCTTGGCTCGCTGAAGTCGGAGCCGGCTCTAGAATGGCTTCTCAAGGCAACCACCCTAAAGAACACAAAGGCAAGAACTGCTGTCGCCAGAGCTCTTGGTCAGTTCTATAAGAATGACAAGGCAGTAGCTGCTCTCAGAAAACTCTTGGGAGATACGGAGAGCTACTTTGTGGTGGCAGCTGCTGCAACATCCATTGGCAAGACGCAACATGATGAGGCATTTACCATCCTGGCAAAATTCCTGAAGAAATGTCCTCCGAGCTGGCACGATATCATCGAGACAGGCTGTTTGGAGGGGATTGCAGCAACGGAGAAAGAGGAGGCCATTGACATTGCTAGGAAGTACCTCGAACTGGGCAACAGCGATTGGACTCGCCGTGCTGTTCCTAGTATGCTTGCCGGTCTTGGAAAGCGCTTCAAGAAGGAGCATCCTGAGATACGCTCAATCCTTGAGAGTCATATCCTTGACAAATCCTACAGAGTACGGAGCATGACAATCTCTGCAATTACTGACTACGAGGATGCATCTCTCATACCTGCGCTGTCACGGCTTGCTGAGCAGGCTGCCGAGAGTGGAATCGTTCGTAGATGCAGGGTTGCTGTTAGAAACCTGGGCAAGAAGAAGGAGCCAGAAGAGATTGATTCTCTGAAAAAGAGTATAGAAGAACTGGAGAAGCAAAACAGGGACCTCAAAGACCGATTAGATAAGATAGAAACTATGCTAGAGAAGAAAGTGGGATGAAACAAGAGGCGATGGAAGGGCGGAGTTTCCCCCGCCTTTCAAAGCAGAAACAGTGTTTACCTGTCTGCTCATCTTGCAGTTGTCGGTAGTCTTCCATCATGTGTTGGGCCCTGAGAGTTCGGCCATATGTGCGACCACGGATGCAAGTGTCTTCTTGCTATACTCCATGATTTGCACGTCAGATATAGTGCATTTTTGATATAAAGGCGCGATGAACGATACCACTAGATGATTCATCTAGAAGAAGTATCCGCACTAAGGACTGCTTGAAACGGTGGATTATATCACCGATTTAGAGAAAAGCCATAGATGATTCATTCACCAGTAATAAGACCAAAGCTGACAAGAAAAGGACAGGCGTCACCTCATGCAAGCAGAGCTCGGAATCATCAGACTAGATTTGCTCTTTGAAGCAGTCAGCGGAATAATCGCCTTGATGGTGTCCTATTATGCCACAAAGGCGTACCGTCTGACCGGTGAGAAGAAACTCTCAGATCTTTCTACTGGATTCCTTGTTCTCTCTGCAGGCATGTTCGGGCGAGTGATTGGGACATGGTATTTTCTTGTAAGAGAGCCAACTGATGTAATCTTCGGCATCGTCACAATAGCCTATGGCGTTTCCAGAGTAATGGCGTATGCCATCTTTGTAATCTCGACCAGACCAGCTCACAGAGAAACAGACAACCAGAACACAGCAAGTATCAGCATGCTGTTAATGGCAACCTTTCTAGTCGAACCGACTCTTGAGATAGTAGCAATACTGGTTCTGGTCGTAGTCGTTCTCCAGGCCATCCTCAACTACTTGGCAACGCGAAGCAAGTTTGCACGTTATGTTCTAGGTGGATTCTTCCTCATCCTAATGAGTCACATCATGATGGCTCAAGTCGCTGCAGCTCCCAGCCTCTATCTGTTGAGTCAAGGAGCGCAACTTCTTGGCTTCTTGTCGCTGCTGGTCATGCTGTATCAGGCAGGCCGAAACGTATGAGTAAGAAGCGACCCTATCGCTCAAAGATGCGCATCTTGGTAGACATGATGCGTGCTATTCAGAGTGAGGGGGAGGAAGGCACAGGCCCAACAAAGATACTCTACGCGGCAAATCTGTCCCATGACCGATTGACCCAATATCTGGAAGAACTGGTTGAGAAGGAACTCGTGCAAGAGGTGGGTCCTGATAGCAACAATCGGTCATATCTGCTGACAGAGAAGGGCAGAGAGTTCCTCAGGGAGTTCCTTAGAATGGAACGATTCTCTGAGGCATTTGGAATCGAGATCTGATTCACACAAGCAGACAATCTTTTAAGAAATCCATACGGAAAAGCATCTCAATGGGCCGGTAGATCAGACCGGTAGATCGTCTGATTCGCAAGCTCGCTGGTGTTAGCCACATGCCGACACTTCAGAAGGCCGCGCGTTCAAATCGCGCCCGGTCCACCATCTCTAGATTATGGTACCTCTTCTATGTTCTTTTTCGTCTGTATGAACAGAAGCAAAATGAGCGCAAGGAATGTGAGGATGATTGAATACAGAAAGACGGCTTGAAGATTGAATTGAATCCAGAGATATCCGATGATTAGTCCTGCAGGAAACGCGGATATACCGGTTGCCATCTGGAATGCTCCAATGAGGCTCGCCCGGCGCTTCTCCTCCACGAGGTCAGCAACCAAGCTTGTCTGAACAGGATCGAGAGCACCATTCATCAACCCAAAGAAGACGAAGAGCGGCACCACAGTCACCATATCAATGGTGAACGAGTACGCCCAGGCTGCTGTCAGTATCAGGAAAAGGAAGGCGGCGATCAGTACAGGCTTTCGACCCACTCTATCTGAGATTCTGCCAAAGGGGTATGCTGTGGTAGCGTATACAGCTGTGAACAGCAGATAGAGACCCGTTTGTTGAACGACTGTGTACCCAAAAGTGGCCGAATAGAGAATCAATAGGGAGTAGCTGAAAGTCGCAAGAGCAAAAAGAACAGAAGTCACCAGAAATATTTTGAGATTACGATCAATGCCACCGAAATCCACACCCTTGAAGATATCTTTTCCTCTTTTTTCTTTGATGAGTGCTAAAACCACAACAACGGAAGCGAAACCCGGAATGACAGCCAACAGGATAATTCCCGTATAGCCTAGATAGGCAAAGAGAAGGAGAGTGATAAGAGACCCTAGAACTGCACCTGTGGTATCAAGTGCTCGAAGCACACCAAACGCGCGTCCCCGTTTCTTGTCGCCCGCATATGCTGCAACTATTGCATCACGTGGGGGCCCCCGCATTTTGCCTAGGCGGTCCAAAGACTTCCAGAAAAGTATCTGGAAAAACTGGTATCCAAAGGTAGCAAGAATGAATCCTATGCGTGCAACGGATGATAGGGCGTACCCCAGAGCGATGAATAGCTTCCGTTTGCCTGTTCTGTCTGAAGCATAGCCTGCGCCGAGCTTTGAGAGCGAAGTAACCATCAATGCCAGACCATCAATCATCTGTACAACACCGGGGTCTATGCCAAGCCGGGTGGTAAGAAAAGTCGGCCAGATGGGAGCAATCATATCAGATCCAGTATCATTAAGCAAAGAGGCGACTCCAAGCACATATGCCGGATTTCTCTCGGCCTCTACTTTGTCTGTGGGCCCTTCATCAATGGCCATCTTGAATCACCAGAATCAACAGACACTTGCGATGACTTGTCTTAATTTGTCTGCTTTGCCATGAATTCATATAGAACCAATTTAACGATTGTGAAACATGCTCTTAATATGGCCGACGTCTTATGACGAGGATGAGAGAGTGACAGAGGCACATACTCCGATCATGAAGATTGCAGTCGAAATGGGGCCTGCAACCAAGAGAGCTACGGATTCCGTTCTTTGCCATCTTCAAGGGCAAAAAGAGTAGAGTATTGCCACGCCTAAATGCTTTTTCAGGACTATGCAAGAGAGAGGTCAGGTGTACTGAATGAGTGAAGAGCCGATACTCTTTCCCGTGAGCCTTGTCTGGACTGGTGGAAGGACTGGCAAGTTATCAGTAGAGGGAAAAGCAGTCATAGGAACTGGTACCTCATCGAGCAATCCGGAGGAGGCGAAATATCATTCTCCAGAGGATCTCTTTGTAGCCTCAGCAACAGTCTGCTACATGAATGGTTTTGTCAATTTCACAAGGAAAATGCGTATTGAGTTCAAGACATTCATATGTGATGCTATCGGGACACTAGAGAAGGTCGGCCGCAGTTTTGAAATAACCAAAATTGAGATGAGGGCTAGAGTTCAGATTGAATCCGAGGACATCCGTGATAAGATTGGTCGAGCACTCGAACTAGCGGATAAGTATTGTTTTGTTGGAAACAGCATGAAGTGCCAAATCTCACATGATGTTGAGATTGTTGTTCTCTAGTCGCTGCGAGAACCAAATCCTTTTTTCATAGAGATAAATGGGCAGACACTACGGTGAAAGAGATGAGTGAAGAGTCACACGAGTATCTTGTGAAGATTGATTGGACACACGGTAGAGTTGGAAACCTGACTGTGAAAGGAAAACCCAAGATTCAAATCTCAGCACCTCCTGAATTTGACGGGCCTGAAGGAGTCATCAGTCCAGAGGATCTCTTTGTAGCAGCTGCCACCTCGTGTTTCATGACGACCTTCATCACGTTCACAAAGAAGCTGCACATTGAGTTCAAATCATTCACCTGCAAAGGACTTGGAACACTGGAGAGGGTGGAGAAGGGCTTTCAGTTCACCAAGCTTCTTCTGAGAGCAAAGGTGACGGTCGACACTGAAGACCTCATACCGAAGGCAGAGCGAGCGTTGGATCTCGCAGGGAAGTATTGTCTTGTATCCAATAGCATGAAGTGTCCGACTGAGCATGTGAATGAAGTGACAGCAGGATAGGGTCAAGTAGAGCTGACCCTATCATGCCTTGTTATCTGTCGGGGGAAGAATGTAGATTGAACCTTCCACCTCAAGAAGCTTGACTTCCACAAACTTGGCGTCGTTGGGCTGTCCAAAGCTGATTTTCTCAATGCCATGCATTGCCTGAAGGTCCTTTGCCCACGGTTGGAGATTCTCTGAGATATATGCCTCAGGGAGTCCCTGTCTCAGCGAGATTCCAGATTCACGCTTGAATTTCCAGAATGCTTGGTTTGTCTGAAGCAACAGCTCTGTGTGTTTCGTCAGATCTGACTCCCAGTCCTTACGCACTGAGGGATAGCTCTGTCTGTGAACTCCGCTCTCATCGTAGAGCTCCCTGTAGATTCGATCAGTGATGTAGGGAGTGACTGGAGCCAGTGCTCGGGTTACAGTCTTCAATACCTCATGTAAAGTGAACCACGCAGATTTCTGTTCATCTTCTGAAAAGGTCCCATCCGTATTGAATGCGCGTCCCTTGATCATCTCCATGACATGGTCTGCGAAGAAGTTCCAAGTGAACCCTCGAACTTCTGTTGCGGGCTTGTGAAAGTCAAGAAGGTCACACTCAGGCACTATTCGCTCCACGACCTTGTTCAGTTCTGCAAGAATCCATTGATCCACACATGTAAGTTTCTTGAAAGCTATCTCTTTGGGAATTGGAAACATCGAGATGAAACGAGCGATATTCCAGAGCTTGGTCATATACTTCGATACTCCAGCCAAGCGCTCCTCAGAGAAACGAACATCGCTGCCGAGTCCAGCCTCAAGAACTCCAAACATACGCATCGCATCGGCACCATACTTCTCAACGAAGGGCATTGGAGGTGGTGAGTTGCCTTTGGACTTGCTCATTGTTTCACCGTTTTCATCTACTACGTGACCAGAGACCCATGCTTCCTTGAAGGCGGCTTTCCCTGTCAGCTGCAGAGTTCGGAGAAGAGAGTAATAAAGCCAAGTCCGCACAATGTCCTTTCCCTGTGGACGAAGTACATTTCCAAAGGCCTTCTTGAAAAGTTTTTCATTATGCATGAATCCTATTACTTGGAGACCCGTGGTAGACGAGTCCATCCATGTGTCAAAAGTACGTTCCTCTCCTCTGAATCCCTCTTCCACACCACACTTGGGGCACTTAGAGAAGGGAGGATTCTCTCGCCATGGCTGGTAATACTTGGGTTCTCCAGTGAACTCCGGAAGAACAGCTGCGCCACATGAGTTGCAGTACCAGATCGGAATTTCAGTGCCATAGTATCTGCGTCTGCTGACCGGCCAGTCTACAGTGACTCTGTTGAGCCAATCGATGAGAATCTGTCTGTGAAATGCTGGGAAGAAGGTCATCTCTTTGGCAATCTTCAGCAATTCCTCGACGAACTCCACCTGTTTCACGTAATACTCGTTCATAGCGATGAACTCGATAGGAGTACCGCTGCGCCAGCAGAGGGGCATTCTCTGCATTGTCTGTTCCTGTCGGACAAGCAGTTTCTTCTTCTTCAGTTCAGCCAGAATTGCCTTCCTGGCGTCAGCTATGGACATGCCCGCATATTTCCCAGCAGCCTCAGTCATTGAACCCTCGGGTGTGATGGCGGTAATTGGAGTGAGCGCATGGTCTCTGAAGGCCATCACATCTGCCTGATCACCATAACTACAGACCATTAGAGCTCCTGAGCCGAACTCCATCTGAGCTGTCGAGCTCACTATGATGGGTACTTCAAGGTCGAAGATTGGAACCTTCACTCTCTTTCCATGATAGGCAGAATATCGTGTGTCATCAGGATGAACAAACACTGCACCGCATGCACAGAGTAGCTCAGGTCTCGTTGTAGCAATTTCAATCGGGTCAAGTCCTTCCACCTGAAAGAGCAGATAATTCAGAATGGTCTGACGTTCAGAATACTCCACTTCAGCATCTGCGATAGTCGTACCACAGTCAAGACACCAATTGTTTGGACGTACATCGGAATACACAAGGCCCTTGTTCCAAATCTCAATGAACGTGGCCTGAGTCACAGCCCTGAATCGTGGGCTATCGGTGCGATAACTGCCCCTATCCTCATACGTGTTGAAGGCAATCCCAAGTCTCTTGAAGGCACGAATAGCTATCTTTTCATCATCATCTAGCCGTTTCTTGCACAGGTGGAGAAACTCATCACGGGGTGTCTTGTGCATACTGATACCGAGGTCCTTCTCGACTCGGATCTCTACCGGCAGACCATTACGGTCAATTCCAAGTGGAAAATTGACCTCGAACCCCTGCATTCGTCTGTAGCGTGCAATAGCGTCAATCTGTGTATAGTGCGTGACCTGCCCTACGTGCATAGGGCCTGAGAGATAGGGAGGGGGAGTATCAACCGTGTAGATCTTCTTCCCTGAGTCCATATTGAACTCGTATGTATCTTCCTTTGCCCAAGTCTCCAGCAGTTCAGCCTCTGATTCAGGTATCCACCGTTTGGACTTGATTTTGGGTTCTAAGTTCGACAAAAGGTTCAATCTCCTTGATGTCAACAAGGGTCGGCTCTCGCCGCTTAGACTCGCTGAGGTTATTCCACCTAAAAGGGCTTTGGTCAGTTCTATTTGCCTATGTGGCCTGCATGACATTGCAGCGACTCTGGGAGAAAAACGGTGGTGTTCGAAAATTCGGCGAACTGGTGCATTCAAGAAAGCTTCTTTAATGGTCAGAAGGAAGACTATCCACAAGGCGTACTAAGAGGACTTGCCATGAGAGCAGTGCTAAAACTTGGAGGGTCTCTCCTCTATGACAAAGACGGCAATGTAATCGTCGATAGAGTGAAGGACTATGCCAATATCATCAAGTCCTTGGTGAAAGAGGGCCATTCTATTGTTATCGTGGTCGGTGGTGGCAAGCCAGCGCGAACGTTCATAGATGCAGCTCGGTCTCTCGGAGCGACCGAGGCTCAGTGTGACTGGCTTGGGATTAAACTAGCTAGAAACAATGCAGAGCTGTTATGCGCTGCCCTTGGCAATATTGCGTATCCGACGATAGTGGAAACCCTTGACGAACTTGAAGTCGCTGTCAACCTGAGTAAGGTTGTGTTAATGGGAGGCCTGATACCAGCACAGTCCACCAACGCAGTCGCAGCAGTAGCAGCCGAAACTGTTCGAGCGGAGATTCTGTTTAATGCAACCAATATCGATGGGGTCTATGACAGAGATCCTAAGAAGACCGGCGCCATGAAACTGGAGTCTGTCACCATTGACAAGTTGCGGAAGATACTCGAAGCCGGAGGTACAAAAGCTGGGGAGTACAAGCTGTTCGATCCGGTCGCCATTAGGGTTGTTGAGCGATCAAAGATACCTACAATCATTTTCGATGGGACAGATGCAAGCAATTTCTCACGAGCATTTCGTGGAGAAAAGATTGGTACCCGAGTTGTATTTGATAATGCAAAACAGAGGTAAAATGACTTGAAGAAGTTACTTGAGAAAGTTTTCGCATCCCGAGCTCAGACACGTGTGGTCCAGCATTTCTTGGACCGCCCAAAGGATTTCTTCAACCTCAGTAGAGTTGCAAAGGAAACAGGTCTGGCACATTCTACCATACATCGTGTGATGCAGCCTCTGGTTGATATGGGCATCGTCAAGGAGATCAAGGTCGGGCAGCAGATACGCCTGTTCATCCTAGAGACCGAGGACCCCAAGTCCAAGATTATCTCCGAGTTCTATGATACAATCAGGCCACACCTCGAAGGCCCCTGAATTTCTACGGAAATGACTATATACCATAGATAATTCAGTTCTGCCTACATGGGTCGAGGTGGTCATTCAGCCGCTAAGTCTGGATTGTAGGTATCTTTGATCGTTCAACAACTCTTATACGACTAAGTGCTTGATAGGCTATTTGAGCGGATAGTTAGGATGGAGGTCAATGATGTCTAACGATGGTCTGGTATTGAGAAACTAGACAAAAGACGATAATGATTACAAGTTCTATCCCTTCTAACTATCCAATATAAACAGCACTAAGACACGAAGTACTCTAGGTGACTTGTAGATGAGTTCCTCGGAACGTGCCCATTGGAAATTCCAACTAAGTCCAACTGAAGTGATTCTGCTATTGCTATTCGTGATGTTATTCATACCCACATTTGGCACCCTTCGTAACTTGGAGAATTCACTCGCATATTCCATCGATTCACTGACGTGGCGACTTCTTTTCTATCGTGATGGTTCTATCTCCTTTAGATTGGATATTGCCTTGTTCTACCTTCAAGATCATATGTTGAAGTACCTTCTAGTCTTTCAGTTCTATAGATACAATAGACATGCTACAACTAGGAAACGAGTCTTATTACTTGCAGTGCTCAGTGAACTTCAGATGATCCTGGTGATTGATTTACCCAAGACCATTGCAGTAATTCAAGGAGCGAATATTTGGACCAACTTCATTTGGTATATTCCGATTCCTATCGTTTTGATTGTCTCTATCTTCCTGTTGAGATTTGTACCACGTCCAGAGTCTGAACCAATGTGGATCGATAAGGAAGAAGAGAAACCATGGTGGGTAACGAAGCAATATC
This sequence comes from uncultured archaeon, assembly GCA_964354495.1. Lineage (GTDB taxonomy): Archaea > Asgardarchaeota > Thorarchaeia > Thorarchaeales > Thorarchaeaceae > SMTZ1-45. The sequence goes on from CAYHAA010000015.1 coordinate 12,071, forward strand.
AAAGCCAATAGGTCAGGGGTGTAGGTACCAAGGTTCGCCGAGGTATTCAGCCCACCAGTGCTAATGTCCGAGGCGTGCAGACTGAGTGTGTGTTCATGTAGTACCTAGAGTTGTCTAGGGGTTTTGTAGAAGTACTTCCATCCTTTGTTGCCTTTTTTGCATGTATAATTCACTCCTAAATGAAAACAAATCGACAAGAAACATGGTTGAGAATAGTAGAACTGCAGTTCATGAGCTAGGACACGCACCCTCTCACAGTGATTCCATCGTCGCTGTCTGTCCAAAATGACTATATACTGATTGGATTTCTGGGAGTCCAAGCCGAGATAGCCAAGCCCGGTTAAAGGCGGTGGGCTCAAGATCGTTCAAGCTGCCGGCTTGACTCCGAAGAGATATCCACTCTCGTAGGGGTTCATGGGTTCGCAGAAGTCGATTTCCGCCTTCTGGCCTAAGAATCCCATTCTCGGCACCATTCCTTCTTCAAGAACACTAAAGGTAGGCGGATTGCATATTATTCCAAATATTGAACCCCCCTGCAATGCAGTAAGGTATACACTAAACAACACTGATTAAGGCGAGAAACTAGAGCAGGTCAGTTGTGCCATCGCGAATAAAACAACTAATCGATGATCTGAAGTGTTACTCAAACATGAAGAATTCTTGCAAGCATTTGAGTTTGTCAAGAACAATGCAAGAGAACTGGATAGGAAACTGATTGAATCTCAATTTGAAAACGAATCAGAGAAGGAAGTACGTAAGGCCTTAGTGAAGTACCAGAATCCAGATGGAGGATTTGGTAATGCAATAGAACCCGATTTTCGACTCAAAGCATCTTCTCCAATGGCAACATCAGTAGGACTACAGTACTGCACTCAAATCGAATTAGACTCTGCTGACCCAATCATTGAATCGGCGATGAGGTATCTTGTATCTACATATCAATCAGATGGCGGATATTGGCCTCCTACATTTACGAATGTAAATGAAGAGCCACATGCACCTTGGTGGCATGTAGAGAGCATCATTTCGCCATCAGAGGCAAGATGGCCGAATCCAAATGCAGAGCTTGTGGGCTACATGAACAAGTATGCGATACATGTTCCGAAGGACGTTCTAATCGCTGTAAATCGGCGTGCCCTTCTCAATCTTGAGAGTTCGACATATATTGAAGGTCTGATTTACGATATCGTATGTTGGAATCGTGCATATTCACACCTTCCTGATGCCTTGAGAAGGAAGGCTACTGATAAGATTGAAAGAACTCTTCGAAAGATTATGCCAACGATTGAACAAGTATTACGAGAGGTCCGGGTCTTTGTGATAGCTCCAGATCCTCGATCACTCTTGTATCGACTTTACCCCGACAGAGTAACTGGGCTAATCGCCTCCCAGATACAGAAACAATCCGATGATGGGGGTTGGTGGCCAACATGGGAGTGGGGTCAATACATGGATAGCTGGTCACTTGCAAAAAAGGAATGGGCAGGAAAGATAACTGTCGAGTGCCTGATATCTCTCAAGCAATACAATCTCATTGAAATGATGTGATAGAGGCGGCAGTATAAGAACTATGATAGATACCGTCGATCATTGAACACGAGTCACTGAATCCGACCAATCTCTCTTGATTCTCTATCTTCCCTAAGATTGATATCATAAGAACAATACCAAACAAAGATCTGCAGCTATCTATCATCTTCCAGCAAGAGTCTAAAAACATCATAAACATGGATTCGTAGTGAATGTTAGGAGAAACAAGCGAATGAATGTTAAGTCAGATAAGACTCCTGAGATGACTAATGTTGTCAGTGATGACTTCATAGTTAGCGCGACCAAACTTGTCTCCAAGACTGCGAATCTGTACTCTGCCAAGATAGGAGTCTATGTACTGATGATAGGACTGTTTCAGTTTCTCTTCGGTCTGGTTGCAGATCTCCTCTTTTTTTCCTCACCTCCTTTCATTCGTCCATTCTACACTGCTACAATGGGCACGGATCTATTCTCTTTTCTTACTGCCTCTCTGAATTTGATTGGGTTCTCCAACAGCCTGATTATTTGGAATCTGGCCTTCTACTCAATAGGGGCAGTTGTCTTCGCTATCTTTCGTGGAGGAGTAGTAAAATACACTCTTGATATCTATAGGAATACGTCCAAGGATGGCGCAAGAAGGAGTCTGTTTTTCGCGGGAAATCGGGCAGGTACGCTCATTGCCATACAGCTAATTATCGGTTCTTTAATTCTCTTGATAGAATCTCCGGTTCTATTGGCACTAATCGATGGGAGAATACTGCTATACCCAATAAGACCATATTCATACCTAAATGCAATCATCAATTATCTCCCGCTGTTATTGATTTGTCTATCAGGAGTCGTTTATGTTTCTGTCCGTTTTGCCCCGGCTGCTGCAGTGGCTGTTTCAGAAGACTTGAACACTACAGATTCTCTGAGAAGAGCTTGGAAATTGACTAGCGGTGAATCAATACATACTCTCAAGGGGATTTTCCTGTTAATGGTAATACTAGGTTCATTGACTGGACTTCTGTCCTTCCTTGCATTAATGTTGCTTGCTGGATTCACGGTTTGGATGACCTTACTTCCAGCAGCAATTAATCAGCTGTTTCTCAGTCCTATTTTCTGTGTTTTTGAGGCCGCATTATACATGAATTTGCTGGCTCGCAAGCAATCCAAAGCTAAAGAGTGGTGGAACCAACCTGCTGGAGGCATGAATGAAAGAGATAGCAGCGGCAGTACATATGATACAAGATAGGATTGAGTGGTTTCTTCATATTATGGTCTGATAGAGAAAGTGGCGGTTTCTCACATTAGAAGCCATCAGTCTTGCCGGTGGAGTCCTCTTCAAGGGGAGGCGGCACACTATGTATCGCCTCTACGGAAGCAGAAACTCATACATTGATGTGGTCTACTCGGTCAAGGCAACCGACACAGAGGACAATGTCTACTCCAGAGAAATCAGTAGCTTGTCCTCGGCACCATCGTACCTCTGATTCCTACTTCCTGATGGTGCTCATCATCTTCTTCAGGGGATAGGTATTGATGACATCGTCTTTTGTCAGCCAGCCACGCCGTGCTTGGTAGACTCCGAATTGCATATGGTCGAGTTCTGTTGTCCAGTGAGCGTCTGTATTGATCGCTATTCGCAGGCCCATCTTGGTTGCAGTCCGCAAATTGCTGGCATTGAGATCGAGACGCTCTGGGTGTGCATTCAACTCCATCACGACATTGTTTTTCTTAGCCGACTCAAATACTGCCTCAAGGTCAATCTCAAACTCTGACCTCTTCAGAAGCAGGCGGCCAGTTGGGTGACCGAGGATATGCACGTATTTGCTCTCAAGAGCTCGGCAGACCCGTTCAGTCATGGTCTTCCTGTCATCCTTCATTCTACTGTGGATTGATACTGTGACAATATCGAGCTGAGACAGGACCTCATCCTTGATGTCCAATGAACCATCAGACAATATATCCACCTCTGCACCCTTGAGAATCTTCATCCTCCACCGACCAGAGGCATTCAGTTCATCAATCTCATCAATGCGCCTCAACAATCGTGCCTCATCCATTCCATTGGCAATCGTGAGGCTCTGAGTGTGGTCTGATACGCAATAGTATTCGTACCTCTTTGCTTGGGCCGCATCCAGCATCTCCTCAATGGTATTCTTTCCATCAGACTGATCGGTGTGGCTGTGAAGGTCGCCACGTATATCCTTCAACTCGATGAGCGTGGGTAGAGTCCCGTTCTGAGCTGCTTCTATCTCACCCCAATCTTCTCTGAGCTCTGGTGGGATTGTGTCCATTCCAAAGCTGCGGTATATGCCAGACTCGTCTTTTCCAGCAATCTTCTCTTCGCCTCTAAAGAGACCGTACTCGTTGAGTCTGAGCCCCTTCTTCTGTGCAATGGCACGTAGTTTCACATTGTGGTCGATACTGCCAGTGAAGTACTGAAGACCAGCACCAAAGCTGTCAGCGGGCAGCACTCGGAGGTCCACCTGAACTCCACCTGAGAGCCGTACTGAGGATTTGGTCTCACCATGGGCAGAGATACTTGACACCTCCTTAAGGGATACAAATGTGTCCATCACGAGCTTTGGTTCAGTCGCTTCGACAAGAATGTCAACGTCACCAATTGTTTCCCTTCTCCTACGCATGGAACCTGCAATGACGAGCTGGCGAACTACAGGCAACCTGCGAAGTTGTTCCTCCACGTCACTAGCGATTGACAGGGCATCAGCTAGAAGGGTCCTGCTCAGACCACCTCGCGCGACTTGAATCCCCTCAATAATCTGTTTCTGTGTCTTGGCTCCAAGACCAGGCAGCTGTGATAGCTTGTTCTCGTTGGCAGCCCTCTCAAGTGAGTCCAGATCAGTGACTCCTAGCCTCTCATAGACCAACTTGATTGTCTTGATGCCAACGCCGGGAACAGCATCGAGCTCCATGATTCTTATTGGAACACGTGTTCTCAATTCGTCAAGAACCGCAACATGCCCAGATTCGAGATAGCTTGTGATGACTTCAGCAAGACCCTTACCAACACCCGTAATACTGGTGAGCTCTCGACGTTCAGCCATTACAGCAACATCTTCACCAAGGGCTGCAATAGACCTGACAGCTCGTTGGTATGCCTTGACCTTGAAGGGTTCCTTTCCCTCGAACTCTAGGAGCAGGCCTATCTCCTTCAAGACTCGTGCAACCTCAGCGTTTTTTGTCAACAATCACTTCCTCCTATTTGTCTCTGAATGGGTCAATCGACCGTACTGCATCTCTGACAGCTAGTACGTTTTCAGGCGGCGTATCGACAGTGATTACGCAGCCTGGAGCCACAATGAGGTGTTCAAACCCGGCCTCATCCACTGCATTCAAGACCTGCTTCTTGGCCTCATCGGGCGTCCCAGTCCTCAATACTCCGTTATGGTCGATACCTCCCAGCACAGTCCTACGGGACCTCTTCTTGCCTTCTCTGAGTGACAGGGAAGAAGTCTGGTCCTCCCAGTTGGTGCCAACAACCCCAGGAGTTCGAGCAATCCTGTCGAATCGTATCTCTTCTTTTTGCTCTCTCGTGTGAAGATGTATGATAATGAACTTGGCCTTGCTACGCAGCTTAGAGACCATCCTCAGATGATAAGGATAGACGAGAGTATTGTAGTGTTCATCTGAAATCGATGAGAGAGTCGAGTGTTGGGTGGCAATGAACAATCCATCAGCACCTGATTCAAGCGTGGCTCGTGCAAAATCAATCATCACGTCACAGATTAAATCAAGAGCGCTCTTCAAAATGACAGGAGCCTCATCTGCATACTTGACTAGATTATGGCCGCATAGCCTGTCAGCCACCATGGGAGGGTCGAAGATGGTAGCCATAGTAGGAACTCTCCCGTGGGCATACCTCTGAATCAGTTCTACTGCCCGAACTTGGTTGCCGAATTCGCCGGCATTCACATCAACTGGTTCAAGGACCTCCCAGCCGGTTGAGTCTCTTATGGGATAGGAGGTCAAGGTTGTGGACCCAGTGATGGCACCATCATATTCGGCAGTGCATCCAAAGTCAATGCATGGATAGTGACCAAAGAAGGATATCTTGAGGAGGTCATGGTCTAGCTTTCTATGAAACTCAATCTCCGCATTTGCCAGTCCCTCAGGGGTACGATCCAGGTCAGGATGATGCTTCCACAGGGAGACTGGTATCTTCTCCCCTAGGTTTCCAAGTAACGTTTCCTGTATTAGCTCATACTTTGACATAGCACATCTCCACTTCCCATCCATGATAATGAGGCTTTCGAAGAGTGACATGCCATCACACATAAGTAGACTTCATGCTGGAGAGAGACAGCACCTATTTGCATGCGGTGGACACCAAGTGACTGAACACACTGCCCTCTATAGTCCAGAGAAACTCCTAGCTCTGGATGGTATTGATGAGCTTGAGAGAATGAAGGCAGCAATCAATCCCTTCTGGAATAGAGCACGCCTTGATGTCACGTGGAGTCTTCCAATGATGGCTGGAATGACCGGGAGTTCGAACATCTCGCTCCAGCAGATGAGGGAGGCAACAAGAGAGGAGTTGCTGACCTTCCACGATCCGTCCTACTTGGAAACACTTGATCTCTTTGGGAACATGGGATCAGCATTCTCTGCTCGATTTGGTCTAGATACTGATGATTGCCCCATCTTTCCGGGGGTTCACAAATATGCACGTCTACCAGTGGGAGGAGTGATTGATGCCACAATAGGTGTTGCCAAGGGGAAATTCAGGAATGCGATGTCGTTTGTTGGCGGTTTTCATCATGCCATGAAGAGCCAAGCAGCTGGATTCTGCTACCTCAACGACACAGTAGTCGCCATAAAGAGATACAAAGAGCTGAATCCTGGCAAGAAGGTCCTGTATCTCGACACGGATGTTCATCACGGTGATGGTACGCAGGAAGCATTCTATGCCGACCCTGATGTCCTCACCATATCACTTCATGAGAGCAGTATGGGGTTCTTCCCGGGAACCGGAAGATCAGACGAGATAGGAATAGGCGAGGGAAGAGGCTACTCCGTCAATGTACCCCTTCCACCACTGACCGATGATGTTGAATACTGGAGAGCCTTCGAAGACGTCGTTGTCCCAATCTGGCGGGCCTACAAACCGGACCTTGTATTCTGGGACGTCGGAGCGGATGCACACATTGGCGATCCCTTAGCAGACCTAATGCTTACCTTTGATACGTACCAACGTTTGACTATGACTGTCAGACAGCTTGTGCACGAGGGAGAAAGAAAGCTTGTTGCTGTCGGAGGTGGAGGCTACAACCCTGTGACAGCAGCGAAGGTATGGACAATCGTGCTTGCAGGTCTTGCAGAGATGGCGCTACCACCAGTATTGCCAGACAAATGGCTAGAGCTGATCAAGAAGTACGGTCTCAAGACGGGGCGAGAGGGGTGGACTGACAGGCCAAGTAGGATAGACGAAGAGCACTATCCCAAGGTCAAGCGCGCAGTTGATGATGCCATCAATAAGGTGAAGGAACTCATTTTCCCTGTGTTCGGACTAGAGTGACCATCAGTACCTATACTCTCTTAGACCCCAGAAGACACCGGTGGTCAGTACTGTCAATAAAGACCTCAAGTATCTCAAAACTGCTGAACACTTCGCGCAGTTCGTTCTCTGTGAAGTAGTGATGAGGTATGCCACTCTCGGGGCCGCACATAGGAATGTAGGTTCCATCCTCGACTTGACGAAGCTGCCAGTCCTCCTCAGGATTCTCTGGCTTCGGGCCTAGAGTGGGAACAGTGATGAAGACGAAAGCGCCGGGCTTCAGAACACGCTCGATTTCAGAGACTGTGAAGACAATGTCCTTGAGCAGATTGTGATGAATCACCTGTATCGAAATCAGAGCATCAAACGATTCATCCGGGTAAGGAAATGGCTGCTCCATCAGATGCTCTCTTAGACTCGCAGAGAGACCCTCCTCATCCAACCTCCTATTGGACAGTGCAAGAGCATGTGAGGAAGAATCTATGCCATCCATCTGAAAGCCCAGTCTTGATAGATACACAAGATGTCGACCAGTGCCGCAACCTAGATCAAGGACTCTCTTGACCCCATGGCCCCTGAAGAGAACGGCAAGCCTTGACATTTCTGGATGAGGATCAAGAAAGAAGTACCCATGTTCTCTGAAGATTTTATCCCAGGTGGGCATAGTACTGGGAGTTGCCATTCTATGATCTATGTGAATGCTATCAAGTATCGGGGTAAATAAAAGACCGGAGTGGCTACATCGGATTCACAAATCTCAGGAGCTCTCTCATCGATGGCAATCAGAAGGAGATACATTGTACTGATTCTTGGTCTTATGCTGATAACAGCAGGAGTCAGCATGGCAGCATATACCCAGAGCGGCCATGGAACTGTGAGTGTCACTGAAGTCAATTTTCAAGCTGTGGACGGCTCTATGATTCATAGCACACTGCAACGTCCGACATATGCTACCAGCACTGACCCCCTGCCAGGTGTAGTCGTCATTCATGGGTCATTGCAGAACAAGGAGTGGCTGATGGCGTTTGGTATTGAGCTCGCACGACGGGGATTTGTTGTGCTCACGATTGATGCTAACGGTCATGGCAACTCAGACCCAGGGACGGGAAGTGGAGCTGCAGCACTAGACTATATTGCTTCACGGGACTATGTCGATAACACACAGATTGGATTGATTGGCCACAGCATGGGAGGCGGTATCGCGTGGACTGCCATAGCAGGCTCAAGTGTGTACGTGCGTGCATTGGTTCTTGTTGGATCAGGCTTCAGTTCAGCAGCAGCTTACATACCAAATACGCTTGTAGCAGCCGGTAGCTTTGACTCACTCTCGAGCTATCCTAGCAACTACACTAAACTTGACCCATACTTCAATGTGACTGGGGTTGTACCTGGTATCACATATGGTGACTTCGCAAATAATACAGCAAGGAGAGCTATTTTCCCTCCGACCAATCACCTCTTTGAAACCATAGACCCCACCATCGTGAGCGCGAGTGTTGACTGGATGAGGATGAGCCTAAAGGGAGGCGTTGAAGACGAACACTGGGTAGACAGTTCGAATCTTCTGTTTTCAGCGTGGTTGATCGGTGGCCTATTCGGACTGCTTGGTGCCATACTCACAATCTTCCCTCTGCTGGCAATACTACTGAGCCTGCCACTTTTCTCGGACCTGCGTAGAACTCCACCTCAGGAGAAAGCACAGAGCACAGGATCCATTCTGGCATATGGGACACTTTACGGCGCAATCGGGGTTGCAACATTCTTTCCTTTCTTGATTCTTGGAACATTGCTACAATTCGTGATTCCCTTCCCACAATACAATGGACTGCCAGTGATGTCATGGATGTTGGGGAGCGGGCTGATTGCAGCTGGGGCACTTAAATTGCTGCTAAGACGCCGAAGCAATCCACAGCTCAGCCTTCGCAAATTGGTATCAGTAGGGACTGAGAGAGGCCTTCCGGATATCGTCAGACTTGTCCTCTTGACAGCTATCGTCTTTGTCTGGCTATACGCCCTGACCTTGATGGTCGATCTCGGTTTCGCATTGGACCTGAGATGTTTCCTGCCCGGGCTTCATGACCTCACATTGCTGCAGGCGATTCTAGTACCCCTATACTTTGTTGTATTTCTTGTGTACTCCGTCGTAGAGGGAACTTGGTTCACGAGCATCATGTTGCCAAAGAGTACGGGGAGCTGGACAAGAGTGCAGCTCGAATGGTCCGCAACGGCAGTCTTCATCAAGTGCATTCCATATCTCGCTCTGATCGGCATCGAGTTTCTTGGTGGTCTGATTGCGGGTGCGCCGGTCATTCCAGGTATGATTGGGTATTCATGGTTGTTCTTCTATGCCTTTACACCATGGTTTGCAATATGCACGCTAATCACTATGTTCGCATATCGTGTGACAGGAAATAGATGGCTTGGCGCGATGGTCAATGCAATGATATGTGCATGGCTATTGGCGTCAATACTATCATTCAGGTGATAGACTAGGATGGATAGCACCGGGCTGAGCCGAGCCCGCTGCCTATTTCCCTACAGGGTTCACTTCTTGGGATGAGTGAACAACCACTCAAGTAATCCTGTGCCAGTGGCGCCTAGCTCCTTGCACTCATGGACTGCCATCCCCTCGTAGAGCTCAGTAGAGCCACTCGGGAACTCTCGAGCGAATCGCACGAAGCTCTTGGGGCTGATCAGATGGGACTTGAGATTGTAGGCGGTATCATCCGTTCCTATGATCCGGGTCTTTGCTCCAATGGGTATTCCAGACTCCTTGTGGGTCTCTGTCACCAGTTTCACACTCTTGATAGGAACGTGACCATCGACATTGCTGATTCCGCCAGAGGGATGCTCTTCACCCTTGACCACATCACGTCTAAGCCCTATTGACATATCATCAAACTGTGCATGCAGAGCAAACCAGCTCTCAATGTGCCAGTCTCGAGACCCCCAGCTCTTGTCACGCTCGCCGAGCCCCTGTATCGTTACAACATTCCCATCTGAGAACTTGACCGTACCATGGGGCGCACCAGATTGCTCGAAATGACCAGCCCAGGATGTCCCACTTCCGCTGCCAAAATCATACGGCGGATATCGAGCAGGCCAGATGATGTCTGCCTTGAAACTCTTGCCTCTGTAGATAATCCTCCACTCCTCCATCGGTTTGACCAAGTCGTACGATAGTACGCCGTCTGTCAACGACTCTGAAGAGTCATTAGAGAACGAGCCGAGTGGTTCACTAAAATGGACCTCACGCTCATCATCATAGAAGAGTGCAAACACGAACTCACGCTTGTTGGTGTTCGGAAGAAGGCCGATTGTAGAAAAACCGGATATCCGTGCATCAAGATCGACCCAGTTGAAGTAGTAGCTCTCACGCCAATCAGAGCGTTCATCTGCCTCATGGGCATATTCATCGCTCGATGTAAGGCGGTGTCTTCTCAACTAGGTTCACTCCTATTCGGGAAGTAGATAGAGAGTTGGGTCTGACTCCATTTCATCATCAAATCGACCGAATCGCATGAAAGCTGGATCCGCATCATTATCCATGAAGAAAGGCACATGCTCGTCAATGACGGCTTGGGATAGCTTCCAATCTATCCTGTCAGTGATCCCGACTTGATTTGTATAGCGAGCATAACACCTCCAATATGCTTCAGCTCCGGCAATCATGAGCTTCTTCTTGTCCCATTCTGCGAACTTCAGGTATAGCTCTGTCTGAGCAGCATCAGCGGCCTCAGCATATGCTGGGAGCTCGTCCAAGCCCAGTGCCACAATCTTCGAGCCATGTTTTGTATATGCACATGCATTAGTGACCAGCTTGGAGTAGTCGCCTGGCTGAACGGTCACTGTACCGATGTCATTGAAGAAGGTTGTACAGTCACGCAGTGTCATGGCGATACCAAGCGATGCAGATGGGAGTTTTGACTCTGTGTCAGACCAAGGCAGCCATAGGGCTTCTTTTCCATCATGAAGATGAGTATACTCTGAGATGATGAGAACCTCATTATGCCCAACTGGGTAGGGACCATGATCGATGATCTTTGCGCGAGCCTCGCACTCGTCCATGAAGGCATAGAGATCAACTGCGCCAATGTGACGACGAATCTTTCGTACCTGTTCCTCAGTCACAGGTTCGAAACGGTCTTTCAGCCAGTTGATGCTGCCATCGCGAAGGGCAAGGTTCACCCCTCCTGATGATGCGACCGTGGGTTTGCCTGTATTGAAGTAGTTGGTGCCTAGTCTGTACCACTGTTCAAGCATCCATTTCCACTGCTCCTGACGCTCATTGGATTCCTTGGATGATTCGCTTTCGTGCTTGTTGAAGATCACACCCATCCTTGCTAGGCTATAGTATAGCCAGAGATAGGTGATTGACAGTGCCTGAATCTCTGAGAGAAGCGTCTTGCTCTTCTTGGCAAGCGCCTCAGGGGTGATTCTCTTCCACACTTGGGTCATCACATCAAAGAGGCGTTCGTACGTCTGGTAGAAGCCTAAGCAGATATACTCGTTCACAGGAAAGAGCTTTGACTCCAGAAGGCCACGTTCAGCAAGAATATCAGAGAAGACTTGAGACAGGTGAGTTAGTTGTTGGTTAATCACTCTAGTATCCAATGCATTCATCTCCAGATAGGGGGATGCTCATTGAAATGATAACGCAGTGACTGTCAGTATTAAGTTGTTCGAAACCATAAGCAGTCTTATAATACGGATATTCCTAGACAGAGAAAGCTCCCGGGTGGCCGATTCCTGTTGAAACGAGTTGGAAACGGACTTATCTCATTGAAACTGAGTGCAGAAGGTGAACTCAGGTACGTTACTACTGTCCAGGAAGTGGTCAAGCTCTTGAAAGAGGGCCCCGATGGAAAAATAGCACTCGTGGATGATGCAGGCACCACATTCCTTGCACCAGTTCTCTCAAGATTAGCAGGCGTTGTGTGCAGGTCTGGGGCATTGGGCTCACACCTAGCTATTGTCACTCGTGAGTTCGAGATACCGGCATTGATGGGGGTAAAAATAGAGGACCCACAAGGACTCAATGGCAAACACGCTATGATCAAACCTGAGGAGGGTGTTTCAGGAGCCCTTTATGTAGGAGAATAGTTGAGGCGCATAACATTTGGATAACAGCAAGATCCCTCTGATTCAATCTCTGGACAGCATTCGACCAGAGGACGTTGAAGCTCATGGTGGTAAGGCAACAAACCTTGCCCGTCTGCGTCGCGAGGGATTTTGTACACCAAGGGGGTTTTCAATCTCAAGTCACAACTTCGTCCAGATGAGAGATGGAATTCCAGATGTGACCCGACTTCTTGATACAATCGAAACTGCGGATGACTTCGAAGAGGTGCTTCTTCTTGCAGAAAAGATCCAGACACTGGTGAGTCTTTCTCAGTTGGGGGAGAGTCTGAAGACTGAGATTAGAGAGGAACTCCAGCGCATGCAGGAGTCAAAGACTGGTTCTGAGGCAGGCTATGCGGTTCGTTCCTCAGCCACAATCGAGGATCGTAGTGATATCTCATTTGCAGGTCAAGCAGAGACTCTTCTCTGCATCAGAAACTCTTCGGACATACTCGAGGCTGTGAAGCAAGTCTGGAAATCAGCATATTCTCCCAGCGCGGCAATGTATCTGAAGTCCAAGAGGATTCCGTTGAAGCAAGTCAAGATGGCTGTAGTAGTTCAAGAGATGATACCTGCTGTTGTTTCAGGGGTAATGTTCACAGCTAATGTGGTGAACAACAGCACAAATGAGATGTTGATCAATGCAATTTGGGGACTAGGAGAAACCCTTGTATCAGGGAAGGTTAACCCCGACACCTTCATTCTATCGAAGAAACCGCGACGTGTTTTACAGAAGGAGCTGGGAACGAAGAAGATCACTAGTGTTGCCTCAATTTCAGAGAGCAGCACCAGGACACACGATACGCCTAGAGAGAGATGTGAGAAATTCACTCTGGACAATCAATTAGTGCTGAAAGTGGCACAGTTAGGATTAGAGATAGAAAAGAAGATGGGAGCACCTCAAGACATCGAATGGTGCATCGGGCCCGATGGTGAGATTGTAATCCTTCAATCAAGACCGATAACTACTCTCAATATCCCCTGATCGTCATTAGCGAGTCCCCGGGTTTCACAGTGATCGCCTTTTCTGGGCAGACCCCTACACATTTCATACATCCAGTGCATTCTGAGAGCCAAATCGCATCGATGCGCCAGATCTGAGGATTATGAGGGTCTGGATGGTTCTCCAATGTCGGATGCATGAGATACACTGCGGGGTCACAGACAAAGAGACATTTTCTGCACTCGCGCGGGTCTGTGCTAGCTCCACTATGGCACTTAGAATAGTCAATCTTGATGCTCGTTCTCTTAACCATTCGACATACCTCAATACTTCCCAGCCTGCCCTGGAACAGACTCTCTCGGAACCAAGCTGAGCGCATCATGCTTGCATGCGTGCCTGCAGACACCACATCCAAAACACCTGTCCAAGTCTACAATGGTCCGTTTCACAGATGGAAGATATCTGAGCGCGTTGAACTGACACATCTTGACACATGACTGGCAGCCTTGGCATTTGTCAATATCAATGTTGATGACGTACTCACCCTTATAGACAGTCCTCAGGTTGAAGTCATTTCTCAGTCTGAGACCTCCACACTCGGGACTCTCACAGGAACAGACTGCATTGATGTAGGGTACTGGTTGGAACCAGACTGTTGCAACATAGCCCTTTTCGTTCTGCTCCCGAAGAGCTTGAATTGCTTCTTCACGGTCGAGTTTATACTTCACGCCCTCAGGGATATACCGCGTATGTTTCTCAATTATCTCTGACAACTGACCGAAGTTGATACAGACCGCATCCTTCACGCCTCTCTGCATCCATCTGCAGACACAGTAGTTCTTGATGATGGGTTCAGCTGCAAGGTTCCCAAGGATATGTTGGGCGTCCTCAAGGGGGACGACCTGTCCGAAGTGACCATCGGCTCGCACTGGATTTCTGTTCTTCTTCTCACTATGTATCTGCGCCTCGACAACCTTGCGAATGACTCGCCCTATGATTGGCATCTGCATCTTGTAGCCTAGGCCAATGGAGTTGAATCCCATGATCTTCCGAATGAAGAGGGTTTCCATATTCTTCCACTGTTCCTCTAGGTATTCACTCGCATTGTACTCATCAGCCAGTTCGTTCCGATAAAGCCGGGCATTGTTATACCACTTGCCGCCATCTCCGTGTTTGAAACACCATTGACACATTTTCATCGCCGTATTCAATTTAGTCTTCGGGAGAGGAGTATATTCTGAATCCAACTGCGATATTTAAGACTCCCGCCAGAGGGAAAAGATACCAAATCATGGGGTAATCAGACCTGCTTCAACAGCTATGTCGGATTGCCCTTCGATTCTGCAAGAGTTTTGGCATCAGTGGACTGAGCTTCAGCATTAAGTCGCAACAAGCCTTTTCAAATGCCGTGGTATGTAGAGAGGTCTATAGAGGAGTGCCCATATGATCCAGCTTATCGGTGTCCTGACCACAGGCGGCGTCCCCATCAAGACCAGTAGTTCAATGGATGCAGACGGGGAAATGATACTTGGCCCGCTCATAGAGGCTGCAAAGGCGCTGAGTAATGTCATAGGGAGTGGAGAAGTCAGAAAGCTGGGTTTTAGAGAGAACACTTTGATTATGACCGAGTGCAACAAGGGATACACGATTGTCGCACTTGTGAGCAAGGCGGAAGACTACATGGACAGCCTCCTCAGAGTGATAGCTGATGCAATCGATGACTCGGACCTGGCACCAGCAGATGGACTAGTAGATGAAATCCACACGAGAACAATTGATCAGATTCTTCGCACCTACACACGAGATCACATCGAAACAGGATTCGCAGAAACTGTATACAGCGTCTGGAATCCCACATTGAAGGCTATGATGCAAGATAAGAAACTCTCTAGTGCTCTTCAGGACGTGGAGTCACTTCTCAGTAGGGCAGAATCCATTGAGAAGTGGAATAATCTCAAGAAGAAAACGAGGGGATCTCTCGATGATGCACTTGAACTAGCCCTTCAGGGAGAGTTCGATAGAGCATGTGCTGTGGCGATGAGTCAGGAGGGGGCACTGGCCGGCGTCTTCTGTCTGAAGATGGGTGTATTGACGCATACCATGACTAAGGCAGTTTCACCTCCAATGGCCGAACTGAAGAGAATTGCCGCGGCTCTTCCGCAGGACTATCCTTTCACCGATCTAGCCCGGACTCTGGTAGGCTTTACAGCCGGAAACCTCATTCCTGCTGATTACTCTCGGGCATTCAGAGAGGCAGTCAAGCATTTTGAGTTCAAAAATGATAATGAACATCTTCTACTTGGTTTTCTGTTTCTTGATGTAAGAGTTGTGGACTACCCGGAGTTCGCCACAAGAATACACGATATGTACCGAGAGAGGTCAGATGTGTTTTGTACATTCATTGAGACTATTGACGAACGGGGCAAGTTATTCAAGAAGCTCTACTCAATCACAAGCTATGATGGGTTTCGTGACGAATTAGGAGCATATAAGTCGAAGATTACAGGTATCCTTGGAAATATCAACTGGGTGCTTGATCCAGATCTGTTATGGGAGCTTAAGAAAGAGGGCAAGGGAATTGAGATTGGTGTCACAGCGTCTCTGAAGCTGCAGAATTACATCGCGATTCTTACTGCCTTGACTGAATCCCCCGTGCTCACAATAGACGAGCGCAGAAAGATACTCGAGGAAGTCCTCATGTTGTACCGAGACTACTTCAGGAGCCTACTGACAACCGAGATTCCCATCTTCAGCTACACATTAGACAGTGTATTCCAGAGTCTAGGTGTTGCCTACGCAGAGTACTACTTCTTGGCGACTGGCGATGCTCGCGAACAGCATCTGAATCAATCAATGGAGTTTCTCTCAGATATCTATCGTACCATAGACAGAGAGCGGCAGAAGTCACAGGTGCAGTTCTCGGTATTTGTAGTTGCGAATTCTCTTAGTCCAATCCTTACAAGAGCAGACATCCTATCTGAAGACGAGGCGCGTCTAATCTACATCGCCATGAGATCGCTTGACGTCAATACGATTGACGCAGAACAGATAACAAAACCAGAGGCCTATGCCACAAGCCTCGGAAATGCAATAACTGCATTGACAGCGCTCGCTGCAAGGCTCCTTAAGCGCGACGAGAGGATAGTAGTTCTCAAGAGATGCGTGGACGTCATATTGGACACCCAAGAGTGGTTTGTTTCCAGGGGCATAATCTGCAGGGACGACATAATGTCTGCTGGTTTTCATGCCACTCTGGTCACTGGGTCCTTGAAGGCAAAGGAGCTGGAAGGAGTAGTAGACAGGGTGATTGCACTCAACCGAATTGCAGTTCAAGATCCAACAAAATACGACTACGAGGTGGCCATGATGTCGAGTCCGTATGTAGAGATACTAATGGACGCGTGCAAGCGACTGAACAACAAGAAGTACCTTCAACTGGCGAGGCAAACATTCGATTTGGCATACAAAGCTTGGATCAAGTATGGTTTTCCGGAAAAAGCTGCGAATTTCAAGAGGAAGTATGGCGAAGTCTGGAGCTAGACTGGATCAGTTCTATCGACCCCTGTCATATCATTTCTGTGATGGGCACGAAGTAGATTAGGCATGGTGATTATACAGTATCTCCTGTCGATACGTCACGGTTCGGGACTCTGTCGCTATAATGAAGAGAGTAGGTGTAGACAACGGGAAGAAAAAAGGATTACCGAGGATACAAGGCGTATCAGTTCCTCACTCCGGGCAGTGATTACAAGGCTTTCAAATTGAGAGAGGCCATCAAGAGGGACTGGACGTACACCGTTGCCCTCTCGAAGGCAGAGGAAGAGCGAGTCGAGGGAATCCTCGAGAAGAACGTCGTAGTTGATCTCCATGAACACCCCACATTGATGGTTGAGAATGTGAGCCAGTCCATCGAGATGTGGAGAGAAGGCAGGGAATTCATGGCCTATGAAGCACTAAGTCAGTCACCGCTCGATGCGGTCTTCGACAATCTGATGGATGGCAGTGCTCAGATCACCTCAAAACAGGGTTGGAAGTGGACAGACATCATTCACGACTTGGGTCAGAGACTCTGTGACATCGGCCATCAGGAGTATGTCATTCACTGCAAGAGAGTAGAGGATATTGTTGGAGCATATAAGAGAGGAAAACTTGCATGGGTCGCGGCACTAGAGTCTTCATCATCCATAGAGAATGAGGTTGACAGAATTGACATACTCTACGGCCTTGGCATTCGATCAATGGGATTGACCTATAGCGAATCGAATATGCTTGGCTCTGGTCTCAATGAGATGAATGATGGTGGACTCACAGACTTTGGGTATGACTGCGTGATCCGAATGAACAAGTTGGGCATGCTCATCGACGTGAGTCATACAGGAGATCAGACTGCTCTTGATACAATTGAGTGGAGCAAAAAACCAATCATTATCTCCCATGCCGGTGCGCGTACACTCCTCCCGATCAAGCGTCTATTTCCCGATGAGGCTCTTCAGGCACTGGCAGAGAGAGAGGGAGTCATTGGGATTGAGGCAGCGCCCGGATATACTGCAACAAGAGATGACCCGATTCCTTCAATTGATACATATATGGCACATCTTGAGTACTGCGTAGAGTTGATGGGTGTAGATCATGTGGGCTGCGGACCAGACACTCTCTACGGAGACCATGTGGGCTTCTATCGGCTCGAAGATGACAGATTGAAGACTGCAGGCCTTGGTCATCATTCAAGGCCTGGAATGACTGGAGAGCCACCGGTAGATCAACTCCCGGATTATGTCAGAGGAATGGAGAACCCAACGGAAGCAATGAACAACGTCGCCAGATGGTTAGTGAGGAATGGCTACTCGGACAAAGAGATTGCCAAAATCATTGGAGGAAACGCTCTAAGGCTTCTCAAGGCCGTCTGGTAGCCCATAACTTGTCTGATGCAATATTCGACATGGATTGCGAAATGGTGCGCATATCAAAGGGCTTCGTCCTTGAGGTCGCTCTGACTGAATCCGCTCGATAATCTAGCGTCGTTGTGACATGGTATCACTCTGAAAAAGAAAGATTTGAGAGACCCTTGCAGGTCTCTCCTGAAATAGCTAACTGCTACTGACGCTCACTGACCAAGGTGTCGACGACTGATGGGTCTGCCAAAGTGGTAACATCACCAAGGTCGTCTATCTGGCCGGCAGCAATACGCTTCAGAATCCGGCGCATGATCTTACCGGAACGAGTCTTGGGTAGAGCATCTGCAAACTGTATCTTGGCCGGGGTTGCGATGGGACCCACGTCATTGCGAACATGGTTCTTGAGTTCCTGGCGGAGCGCATCAGTCTTCTCGACACCCACCTTGAGGGTCACGAAGCAGTAGATGTCTTCTCCCTTGATCTCGTGCGGGAACCCAACGACTGCACACTCTGCAACAGCAGGATGCTTGACAAGTGAGGACTCGATCTCAGCAGTTCCAAGTCTATGACCGGACACCTTCAGAACATCGTCTAGACGGCCCATCACAAAGTAGTAGCCTTCCTTGTTGAATCGAGCACCATCACCAGTGTAGTACATCGGCTTCTTGTCTTCTGGGTTTTTGAACTGGACCCAGTAGGTCTCGATGAATCGTTTGTGGTTGCCATAGACAGTCCTCATGAGACCTGGCCACGGCTTCTTGAAGCAGAGATAGCCACCCTCGTTTGGACCTACAGGTACTCCGTCCTCTGCAACAATCATGGGCTCAAGACCAAAGTAGGGAAAAGTGGCCGAACCCGGGATTGTTGATGTTGCACCAGGTAGAGGAGTGAGAATCACACCACCGGTTTCAGTCTGCCAGTAGGTGTCGACAATCGGACACTTCTCTTTGCCAACTACCCTATGATACCACATCCATGCCTCCGGATTGATTGGCTCACCAACGGTCCCGAGAAGTTTCAAGCTTGACAGATTGTGCTTCAGTACGGGACCATCACCGAATCTCATTAGTGCACGGATTGCAGTAGGAGCCGTGTAGAACTCGTTCACTTTCCAGTGTTCTACTTCATGCCAGAAACGATCATTGTCAGGGTATGTAGGTACAGACTCATACATCAGAGTTGTCGCTCCAGCCGAGAGAGGGCCGTACAAGATGTACGAATGGCCTGTAATCCAGCCGATGTCAGCAGTACACCAGTAGATATCTCCAGGGTGCCAGTCAAAGATATAGAGGAAGGACTGAGTTGTGTAGACCATGAATCCCCCAAGTGTGTGAAGCACACCCTTTGGCTTGCCAGTAGAACCTGAAGTATAGAGGATGAACAGGGGATCCTCAGCCTTCATCCACTCGGTTACACACTTGTCATTGACCTTTGCGAGCTCTTCATGGTACCAGACATCTCTGCCCTTGACCCATGGAACGTCGATTCCTACTCTCTTGATGACAAGGACCTTCTCCACGACTGGAACAGATTCAAGTGCTTTGTCGGCACCTGCCTTCTGTGGAACAACCTTGCCACTGCGGTAGTAACCATCAGCTGTGACTAGGACCTTGCCTTGAGAATCTGAGATTCTATCCACCAAGGAATCAGCACTGAAACCGCCAAAGACGACGCTGTGGACCGCGCCAATCCTCACACATGCAAGCATGATGATTCCGAGCTCAGGAATCATCGGGAGATAGATCGTGATTCTGTCGCCCTTCTTGACTCCGAGGCTCTTCAGAATATTCGCGGCCTTGTTGACCTCGCTGAGGAGCTGTTTGTAGGTGAAAGTCCTTGACTCATCCAAAGGCTCGCCCTGCCAGATGAGTGCAATCTGATCGCCCTTGCCTGCTTTCACGTGCTTGTCAAGACAGTTGTAGGCCATGTTGGTCACACCGTCTTCGAAATACGTGAATTCTGCATTCTTGGGGTCTTTCCAGTCGAGAGCCTTGGTCGGTACCTTCTTCCAGTAACACAATTCCTTTGCTGCCTTTAGCCAGAAGGTGTCAGGCTTTTCGATTGACTCCTTCCACATCTTCATCCGCTCTTCTTGGCTCTTTATGTAAGCCTTCTTGGAGAAGCTCTTTGGAGGTGGAAAATGCCTTTCCTCTTGGCTGTAAACTGTAATCTTCTTATCTGTTGACAAAATCGGTCACCAAATCCGGTCTATGGTTTTGCCGATGAGCAAGAATGCCCTATATGAAGCTTGTCCAATTGCTACAAATATCAAACGGGTAATAGTTCAACGAAAAACAATGGCCGGAGGCCAGAGGATGACTCTCTCTGGCCTCACAGCGTTCCAACTATGCATTCTTGCGCTTGACCTTTAGAACAAATGTGAGTAGCATTGCAATGATTGCCAATACGCCGGTTACGAGGAATGCCATGAAATAGGATCCTGTAGCATCGACAATCGGTCCAGCTACAAAGGCACCAGTGATTCCAGCAATTCCGTAGGCTGTGAACATCACACCGTAGTTCTTCCCAACATTCTTGCTGCCAAAGAAGTCAGCTGTCGCTGAGGGAAACAATGAAAAATTGCCGCCGAAGCAAAAACCAATCAACGAAGCGATTCCCATCACGGCAATCCAACTAATACTGATGGTTGACATCCATGCAAAGGTGAACATGCCAACAGCCAGTACCATGAACATCAGGGTCATCGTGTTCTCGCGGCCAAGTCTGTCAGATGTAGCACCCCAGACAATCCTCCCAGCAGCATTCAACAGACTCATGACACCTACAAGTATCACTGCATCAGCTGTGGGATCAATCGCAAGAGCTGCAGTCTTAACGTTGCCCAGAGTCATGAGCCCGGCAGTTGCCGCAAATACAAACATTAGCCAGAGAAGCCAGAAGGTGGAGGTCCTGATCATCTCACCAGGCATGATAGTCTGGCCTTTGCCATCAGCAGTCGTCACTGCTGGAGTAAATCCAGCAGGCAACCAACCTGCGGGAGGATTGGTCAGTACTTGAGCACCAATGACTACCAATACAAGATATAGGACGCCGAGAATCAACATTGGCATCCCAATATTGGCGGTGGCGGGTACACTGTACAAGGTCAAGAGATATTGTTCTACATAGCCAAAGACCAAAGCACCAGCGCCGAATCCAGCCACTGCAATGCCAGTAATCGTACCCTTCTTATCAGGGAACCACTTGACAAGTGCGGCAATTGGGCAGACATATGCGAACCCAATACCAGCGCCGCCTATGATTCCGTATGTGATGACAAGGTAGAACGTACCCAGTATTGCATCGCCGCCTGTGACCATGTCAACGAAGTAAGCGGAAATGTAGCCAATACCCAGAAGAATACCACCCACTGTGGCGACTTTTCTGGGGCCCACTCGATCCTGCCATCTTCCTGCAAAGATCATAAAGAGTGCAAACGATGCCAGACCAGCTGCAAATGGTAGCTGTGAGAATAGAGAAGGCCATTGATATACACCGGTTGGAGGGTTGCCTCCGTTCAGAGCAGTCTGAAAGAAGGACCAAGCATATATCGAACCCAAGCACAGCTGAACAATGAGCGCGCCGAGAATGACAAGGTTTCTGTTACCTGTTTTCTCCTCAGACATGATAGTATACCTCTATCAGATTGTCAGATATTGCATTGCCAGCGATATCGACTGCACTAAAAGCCTTCCGTCTTCTTGGTATCAGCAGGGAGGAATTCTGTGTGAGTGCCACTTGGAAATGCCTATATAGTGAACGCATGGGAAAGGCACACTCACAGAGGGAGCTACAATGGTCGCCGTTGATTGGACTGAACAATACAAGAACAAGATCCTGACAGCCTCAAAGGCCATCAGGAAAATCCGGCGAGGATCAAGGATCTTCTTGGGAACGGGATGCGGCGTACCATATCATCTCGTGCAAGAATTGGCAACTCATGCTGACCAGATGGCAGACAACGAGATTGTACACCTTCTCACTCTTGGGGATACACCTTCTGCAGATCCAAAATTCCAGAGCCAGTTCCGCCACAACACGTTCTTTGTCAGCGCGAACATCAGAGATGCAGTTGCAGAGGGACGTGCAGATTATACACCCATAATGCTGTCCGATATCCCGGACCTCTTCAGACAGAGGAGAATGCCTCTCGATGTTGCCATGATACAGATCAGCCCACCCGACCGATATGGATACTGTTCCTTGGGCATATCAGTGGACATCACAAAAGCTGCCTCTGAGAGTGCTGACATCGTCATAGCACAGGTCAATGACAAAATGCCAATAACACATGGCGACTCGTTTGTTGACATAAGAGAGATTGACTATCTTGTCCCCTTCAACGAACCACTGAGAGAGTTCCAAGGTGATGAGATTACAGAAACTATAGACCTCATTGGTAGCTATGTAGCAAGACTGGTTGAGAATGAATCGACTCTTGAACTTGGGATTGGAGCGCTCCCACAGTCTGTATGCAACAATCTTCTAGACTCTGGGGTCCGAGACTTGGGCATCCATACAGAGATGTTTAGTGATAGTCTACTTCCTTTGATAGAGGCGGGCATTGTGACCAACAAGAAGAAGTCAATCCACAAGGGGAAAGTCATAGCGAGCTTTGCTATGGGATCTAGGAAGCTCTACGAGTACATTGATGATAACCCTCTCTTCCAGTTCCACGATACAGCATATGTCAATGACCCGTACGTCATCGGGCAGAATAGAAAGATGGTTGCAATAAACTCTGCATTAGAGGTCGACCTCACGGGTCAGGTGTGTGCGGACTCGATTGGTCACAGGTTTTACAGCGGAATCGGAGGGCAAGTTGACTTCATTCGGGGTGCCAAGAGATCTTTGGGAGGAAAGGCCATCATCTGTCTACCCTCCACAGCTGTTGACGAAACAGTTTCAAGAATCGTTCCACAGTTGAGTGAAGGAGCTGGTGTTGTAACTACACGTGGAGATGTAGACGTAATAATAACGGAGTATGGCCTGGCAAACATGCATGGGAAGACCATCCGAGAACGTGTATTATCGCTCATAGCTATTGCGCATCCCAAGTTCCGAAATGAGCTCCTTGAGGCTGCAAAGAAGATGCGCTATGTCTTTGAGGATCAAGTTCCGTTTCTAGTACAGGGAACATACTTTGCCTCCGAATATGAGGTGACAGAGAGATTCAAAGGGCCTGAGGGGCCGATTGATGTACACTTTAGGCTTATCCGACCTGACGATACTGACCGAATCAAAGAGCTGTTCTATGGACTCAGCGAGGAGAGTATTTACTTCAGGTTTCTCACCCCGCTGAGGAGTCTAAGAAGACAGACACTCCAGGACTTCTATAATGTGGACCAGTCCCGTGATATCAGTGTTGTAGCAGTGATAAAGTCGGATACAGAGAGTGAAACTGAACGGATTATTGGAGCAGGCAGATACGTTCTCAACAGGAGTACCAACGAAGCTGAATTTGCTCTGCTCATGAACGATGACTACCAAGGCAAAGGCATAGGTACATTCCTGTTGAATCACCTGATGAGGATTGCAAAGAGTAAGGGGGTTGAGGCGTTCATCGCCATTGTACATCCTCAGAACCAACCGATGATTCGTTTCATCCATAAGACGGGCAAGGTTGTAGAGAGCAAGATCTCGATACAGGATGAGGAGTACGTCTTTCGACTGAAACTGTGATGGAAATGTGTTGGAGCGTTAAGCACATCTCCGAGAGAGCACGGCTTCGACTACTATGCCTTTCTTCAGGAGGACTCATATCAAGAGAGCTGTTTCAGAGTGAAGACTGTAGTATTGCGCCAAAGCTATTAGAGATAGGTGTGGCGAATCTGAGCTGGACGGCCATTCACGTGGATTGTTTCGAGAAAAGCTGACATTGAATCGTTGGGAAAGCCATACCCCTTCTCAAGAATCTCCTGCTTCAGTCTCCTGAACAGCTCAAGAACGGTTTCGAACTTTGGATCATCTAGTGCATGACAGAACAACTTGTAGGTCTCATCAGTCATGCCCATCTTCTTCACATGGGGAGTCCACCACTTCAGGGGAGGGGTCCACTGTTTCTGCATGGTGAACCACAGATTGGCAGCAGCCACGACCGTACGGAAAGCGTTCAATTTTGAATCGTACGTGCGGCCTCGTCTGTTGTTTATGTCTGTATATCCAAGGGAACCAAGCAGGGTGCAGTACTTGTTCTTGAGTCGGTCAAGGTGCTCCTCCTCAGGATATCTTGCGAGCTTCTTCCGCCACTCCTCAAGCTTACCGGTTGAATCATGAATCACAACACCTTCGACATATGGAAAGTGGTCCATATCGAGTGGAGACTCAATCTGCTGTCTGAACCAGGCGCTAGACACCGGAGAGAAATCAATCACCAGTCTGCGAGGCTTTACAGACTCATCGAACTCCAACCAGATGGTGTCTTTGAGCTCGAGGTTGTTGTAGTATTTCTCAGTGACATAGATGAGTGCATCCCAGTCTGCTGTCGGAGCTCCAAAGCCTGTTGCTCTGCTTCCCCACAGCATCACACCAAGAACATAGGGCTCTTTGATTAAGCCTTCAAGCCGCTCGCGAACCATCTTGTCATCGATTTCGTGAATGCTCTTCACAATCGGTATCTGATTGTCGCTCATCAGGCGTCTCCTCTAGCAAGAGCGCGGGAAATGATACATTAAAGCGTGATTATCTAAGCGAGAAGAGGTGAGGCGCCACACCGCCGGGAAGCGGACACGACAGACAGCAAAAGCAGTTTGGAATCTGTGGCGCCGTTCAATAATCAGTCAGCATGGCATCTAATAAGCACCTAGAGTTTTTTGACGAGAATAAATTCACTCTGGCAGACAGGAGAGTATGACAGCAGCGACTCTCGCGTCAGTCATGACCCGTTTTTCAAAGGAACAACTTGAGGCGATTGACAAGATTCTGAAATTACTGGACCCCGAGGAGTTCAGGGACTATCACGGTCAGTTTGGAGTCTGTAATGCTCCTGATGTGATAGAGATACTACGAAATGAGGTCAAGAATGCATTAGACCAGGTTCAGAAAGAAAAGGGAAAGGCCGCGATGATGGTCGAATCTGGACTCTAAGTCATGCGATGACAAAACTCGGCGGGAAGATGATAAAGTATTCCACAACAATGGAGAGAAGGATGCCACTGAAGACGAGTCCCTTCCCCCTGCTCTGGTTGGCTTCAGTGAACCAGAGGATAGCTCCAGCAAGGACTATGATGACTCCCGACACCTGACCAATGAAGATCAGAAAGTCCCAGATCTCTGCAAGATACATCCCAACCATCTGAGCAAAGTTGACCAATGGAGACTGTAGCAGCAATGTGAAATTCAATCTCTTGACCTAATTCTCCATAATGACTGGCAAATTTAAGGTCGTAGAGAGATGAAATAGAAGGGCAATAACCTAGGATTCAGTATGTATAATTGCTTTCATGTAGAGATAATTCCTCAAGGCAGAGTGAGTTGGAATCACTACATAGGAATAATGCATCGCATGAAATAGGCAGAGAGGACACTAGATTCAAGTGCCGCATGTGTGGAAAACCAATCTTTGGCGTGGTGGACAGTGATAAGAACTATGATACAGTATTCTATTGTTCCCAAGACTGTAACCTAGCAGGCTGGTTTTACTGTTTCGTATGTTTAAGTATGAATTCCTTTATTCCGAGTGGTTGGATTCTTGCATATCTAATCAGCGGCTCCGTGCATATGTCAATGTTACTCGGGGTAGTAGGATTCCTAGTCGTACTTCTAGTCCTCAACTCTCTTCTGGTGTACCAGACAATATCAAGCTGGGACCGAAGGCAACGAATAATCAAGAATAAGATGCTCGAATCGCAGGGAGAAAGAATTGATAATTGATGGTGGGCCCGACGCGATTTGAACGCGCGATATCCGCCTTATCAGAGCGGCGCTATAAGAGACCAAGACCAGCAGTACTGATCTTTCCAGTCTAAGCCACGGGCCCGATGCGTTCGTGGTTTCGGTCTGTCTTTGCCAGCGATAAAAAGGTTGTGAATCTGAATCAGTTACTTTCTTCTGACAAACAATGCAGGAGATTCATAGAGCCTCATTATTGCTCCGCTGCCGCAATTGCCACACTCTTAGGGCTCTACTAGAATTCTCCCAGTTCCCTTTCCAGTCACTGTCCCAATTATCGCTGCATCATTGACGCCCGATGATTTGAGCAGTTCAACCAGATGCTCACCTCGCTTTGCAGGTAGGCTGATCAAGAGCCCACCTGATGTCTGAGCGTCTGCTAGGATGAGTCTTGTGGTGCGAGATATATTCGAGGCGAAGTCGACGAAGGGTTCGACATACTCTAGGTTGTTGATAGTCCCTCCTGGTACAACATCAGCCCCAGCAAAAGTCTGAGCCTCTTTCAAAATAGGCACCGCACCTGCTCGAATCTTCACATCCATGCCACTTCCAGCAGCCATCTCATGTAAGTGCCCCAAGAGCCCAAAACCGGTGACGTCAGTGCATGCATTGGCTCCTACTTCCATCATCACCTCTGCGGCCTTCTGGTTTAGCGTGGCCATCACATGAACCGCCTTCTCTGTAGTTTCTTTGTCAGCCAGTCCACGTTTGACTGCTGTGGATATTATCCCAAGCCCGATTGGCTTAGTCAGCACAAGCACGTCGCGGGGGCGTGAAGCACTATTACGCATAATCCTGTCGGGATGCACAGTACCAGTCACAGCTAGACCGAACTTGGGTTCTGTGTCTTCAATAGTATGACCGCCGATGATACTGATCCCAGCTTCGTCTGCCTTGTCCTGTGCTCCACGAAGAATGTCGTGTAGGACAGACAGTGGAAGTCTACTCGAGGGGAATCCCACAATGTTCAATGCAAAGAGTGGTTTTGCTCCCATGGCATAGATGTCACTCAGGGAGTTGGCTGCTGAGATAGCACCGAACCAGTAAGGGTCATCTACTACCGGTGTGAAGAAGTCCACGGTTTCAACTATTGCCAGTTCGTCGCTCAGCCGGTAGACCGCTGCGTCATCCGCTGTTTCTATTCCAACCAAGACAGCTGGGTCTTTCGATATTGGAAGGTCACGCAGGATCTCTTCAAGTGCTTGGGGACGGAGTTTGCATGCGCAACCCAGACCGTGCGTATACCTTGTAAGCCTATACTCACCTGCCTTGGGAGATAGTTCAGGAGGAACACCAGTAGTTTCGGGCTGTAGTCTTCTAACTGCATCGATTATGGTTCGTGCTGCTTCATCGATCCCCCCAAAAGTTGTATATCTGCCTGTGGAAAAGCGAACTGTACCCATTGCCCACTCCAGGGGGATCTTCATTGCCGCGAGAACTGGAGATACGTCAACGTTGTCGGCATGACATGCAGCGCCTGCTGAGGCTGCAACCCTATCATTGATTTCAGACAGAAGTGTATTGGCCTCAATGCCTCGAAAACTAAGACTCAGAGTGTTCGGGAGACGCCGTTCGGGATGTCCGTTGAGCCTGACCATGGCATCACCCAACGCATCAACAAGAGTGCTGTAAAGCCTATCTCTTGTTTCACGGAGATGCTTCATATTCTTGTCAGGATCACGAACAGCAACTTCACAGGCCTGCCCCAGTCCTACTATCTCAAGGACATTCTCAGTGCCGGCCCTGCGACCACCTTCATGGGCCGCACCATGCATCAGTTGTTTCAAGTCTGTACCACTGCGAATATAGAGCACACCTATCCCCTTTGGAGCATAGAGCTTATGTCCTGCTACCGAGAGCAGGTCGACTTCGAGTTCCTTCACATTCACACGGATTTTGCCCACAGATTGAGCTGCATCAGTATGCATGATAGCGCCATGGCGATGTGCAATCTTTGAGAATTCCGAGATTGGTTGAATGGTTCCCACTTCATTATTAGAATGCATAATTGTGACGAGAGTGGTGGCCGGTGTCATTGCATTCTCCAAATCAATAGGGTCTACTAGACCATACTCATCGACAGGCAATACAGTGATTCGAAAACCCTGTTCTTCCAACCACGTACAGACTTCCGCTACAGCAGGATGCTCGATTGCTGACGTGATGATATGATTGCCCCGATTCCTAGATGCCATTGCAATGCCCTTTATGGCATAGTTGTTGCTCTCTGTGCCACCACTTGTGAATATCACTTCTGATGGTTGACAGCCCAAGAGTCCTGCAACTTGAGACCTTGCTTTTTCAATGGCCTGTTTCGTGGTAGTTCCGTATGGATGACTACTAGACGGATTCCCATAGTGCTGATACAAATAGGGAGCCATAGCCGCTGCCACCTCACTATCGATAGGTGTAGTAGCATTATAGTCAAGATAGATTGGTCTTTGTTCTGACATCCGTCAATCGCTCCGATATGTGAAAGGATATACCTGCAGGAACCGAGAGTATTCTCTTCAATCTTACTAACTAGTCGCTATGCTGACCAGTACCTCTTGCCTTTCTGGTTCTTCTCAGCACTTCTGGAACCACATCCCTGATTCTTGCTAGAGACTCATTGGCGTCGGCTTGTGGGAGCTCGAAGATGATAGGGCCTGTGAACTTGTCCTTGGTAAGTTCCGTCAAGAACTCTCGCAATACGTCATCTCCCATGATGCCTCGCCCTAATGCCAAGTGATCCTCACGTGAAACCACTCCTCTGTACTCAGAGTAGCTACCGTCCTGCAGATGAATCTCTGCGATTCTGTCCCTGTGAGCCCTGTAGAACTCCATGACCGACTCCGTTCCAGACATGTGTGTTATGAGATGAGCCGTGTCAAAACAGATGCTCGTGTCCAAATCATCAACGAGATCCCGCATTATTACAAACGGAAACACGCAGTTCTCAATCGCGAGCTTTCGTGGACTTATCTCAGTCTGAGTGATGATATCCTCGATGCCCTTGTTTGAGAATCCCGCAAGTAGCGTGCAAATCAGATGTATAATCTTGTTTGAGAACCGCAGTGTGGAGAATTCTGCAGCTAGGCTTCCAGTTGCATGCAAGACGTAGGTTTCAGGCTGTAGGACCTCTGCAGATCTGATACAATCGACTATGCTCTTGATGCTTCCCTCTCGGACAGGCTCATTAAATGTGGCCAATTCCACAGACCAAAATGGCAGATGTACTGTGTATGAATGCCCGAGTTCTGTCTGTAGTTCAAGAAGGCGATTGAGTGACTCTGGTGTGAGTGCGCCCGGAATCATGTACTTTGCATCCATCCCGAGCTCGAGAACAGAGTACCCTGCCTGTACAGCAGTACGTATCTCATTCTCGATGCTGAAGCGAGAGAAATCAGGAACTCCATCGACGACAATCTGGTCTGCGGCTGACTGGAATTCAAACGCTGCTATGCCAAAGCGAAGGGGCACTTGATGACCATCTCCTTACACTCAGAGAGCAGCGTGACCCATAAAGTATGCCATCTTGTGAAACACATATAGACAACGGTGTCATACTAAGACTAGGTGATTTGATTGAGCATAACTATTCGATGCTTGGCTCATGCAAGTTTCCAAATCAAGACAGAGAAGCAGAATATCTACATTGACCCCTCGACGAAGGACACGGGTGTGAAGATGGACGATTTGAAACCTGCAGACCTGATACTGTTCACCCACGGGCACTATGACCATTTCGAGAAGGGCCTCATCAAGAGGATTCGCGGCCCGGAGTGTCAAATCATTGCCCCAGAGAAAGTTAGGAAGGAGATAGGCGGCGGGATTGCCTTCAGTCTGAAGCCAGGAGAACATATGATGACAACCGGTGGGGTCGATGTGTTGGCCACAGAGGCGTATAACGTGAAAAGATGCCGGCCTAATGGTCAGCCGTTTCACCCCAAAGGATTTGGTGTGGGATACCTCTTGACGATAGAAGGAAAGAAGATATACCATGCAGGAGATACCGACCTGATTCCGGAGATGGAAAAGCTGAACAGAGTGGGAGTGGATGTTGCTCTACTCCCAGGTGGAGATACATATACTATGGACATCAAAGAGGCTGCAAAGGCGGCTTCGATAATAAGACCAAAGGCTGCAATACCCATGCACCTCTGGGATACGGACCCAGAGATCTTCAGGAGGGAAGTTGGGTCGAAATCGCCCACGAAAGTTGTCTTACTCAGAGAGGGAGAGGAATACAGACTAGAGTAGGATGGACGAACGGGAGACCTTGGTCTTCTGCAGAGGCATACCTGAATTCAACGCCGTGATTTCAGTTTCTGAAGCTCATGAGCTTCAATCTTGGGGTCTACCTGAAGAACCTCAACCTTGAGCATCCTGTCACCCTGACGAATCTTCTGAACAATATCAAACCCCTGAATCGTCTGACCGAAGACGGTATGCTTTCCATCAAGATGTCTTGCGTTGTTCTCATCAAGGACTACAAAGAACTGACTTCCGCCAGTGTCCTTTCCAGCATGTGCCATCGAGAAAGCACCATTCTTGTGCTTCTGTCGAGGCCCTCTTGTTTCACAGGGTATAGCGTACCCTGGTCCACCGGATCCTGTGCCAGTAGGATCGCCACCCTGAATCACGAATTTGTCCACGATTCTGTGGAAGGTCAATCCATTATAATAGCCGCTCTTTGCAAGTGTGACAAAATTCTTGACTGTGTTAATTGCATCATCGTTCCAGAATTCAGCGAGAATGTCGCCACGATTTGTTTGAATCTTGATTCTTGTTGGCAAAGTTCAACACCTTTCAGCTTGGTCAGCGAACTCTATTTCTTCTCACAGGCACGCCTTCCTCTTAGGCGTTCCGGAAGCACAGTTCCCAGACATCCTTGCATCCTTGCCTATCGGCTTATTAGCAAATGCGAGAAATCCACAGAACAGATGACCGTCGAGAGAGAGTATACTGAAGGCAGGACCACATTCCTGAGCGCAGATGTAGAGTATTATAGTGGAGATAAGAAGCAGATCAGAGCGAATCTGCCTGTCTTTTACAATCCAAGGATGAGACTCAATCGCGACATGTCCGTGCTCTTTCTCTCTTCGTACCTGAGGAACAACACGATTAGAAGAATGTGTGAACCCTTGACAGGTTCTGGCGTCAGAACCCTCCGATACCTGAAGGAGGTTCCGGGAAACTTCACTGCAATGATGTTTGATGTGAATCCTAATGCTGTAGAAGTTGTGCAAAAGAACATCAGACTACTCAACCTTGAGAATAGGGCTCAGGTACTGAGAGGTGATGCCAAGCTCCTGCTATTATCGGAATCAAGAGAGAAACGATTCGATTATGTGGATGTTGACCCTTTTGGAACTCCCGCGCCATATCTTAACGCAGCCATACAATCAATGAGTCCAGATGGCGGACTCCTAGCTCTGACCGCCACCGATATGCCGGTTCTCTGTGGAGCGTATCAGAAGGTAGCATTGCGTAGATATGGAGGATTTTCCGTCAAGGCACCATTTGTTCATGAGATTGCAGTGAGACTTCTCGAGGGCTTCGTGTTTCAAGTCGCAGGTCTCAATGACTACTCGATGTCACCTCTTGCCATCCTGAGTACTGACCATTATGTCAGAATATGGGTCAGGGTCGAAGCAGACAGAGAGAGAGCCAACAGCCAAGCTGACAGTCTTGGTGCCATCAGATATTGTGAGGGGTGTATGCAGACCCAGACAATCCCACAGAAAGCAACACACGAAGAGGTGGTCTTCGAACATGCGACTCGTGACTGCAGGGGGCCGATACGGGTTGCAGGACCACTATGGATTGGAAACCTGTTCAATAGGGAATATCTAGAGCATGCACAAGAGTCTTTCAAAACGGGTGATGCAAGCCTGTATCACAAGCGGGTTCCGAGAATCTTGGAAGAGATGTTGGAGGAGAGTACTCTGACAGATTTTCCGTTCATAGACCTTCATTCTCTATGTGACTTGCATAATCTTACACCCCCAAGGAACTATGATATCCTCGAGCGTCTCAAAGACGCAGGGCATAGAGTATCCAGAACACACTTCAGCCCAACTGCAATTAGAACCAATGCCTCCGTACAGGAAGTGGTATCTGCGATAGCGAGTCTAGTAGGAAGGTGATAGTGGATGGCGAGAGGAGCCGAAGGCGAACGTCGTAAGCGAGAGCACTATTATAGAGCTGCAAAGAAGGCAGGCTATCGGAGTAGATCCGCCTTCAAAATCAAGCAGATGGCTAGTAAAGAAGGCTTGCTACACGGTGTCGAAACTGTTCTGGAGCTGTGCAGTGCTCCTGGAGGCTGGACCCAAGTCCTACGGGAACTTAACGAGAGCCTGCGAATTGTTGCGATAGATTTGGAGGCCATGCTGCCCATTGAAGGTGTCCAATTCATCCAAGGAAGTATTCTTGATGATGAAGTGATTAGAAGAGCTGAAGGATTGACTGGTGGGTCATTCGATCTCGTGCTATCAGACTGTTCACCAAATGTATCAGGTCATTGGGAGCTCGATGTCGCAAGACAACTTGAACTTGCAGAGAGAACATTTGAGATTGGCAACCGAGTTCTTGGGCCAAATGGAAAGACTCTTGCAAAGGTGTTCCAGGGACAGGGCTTTCAGGAATTCATTATAGAAGTCCGGTCAATGTTCCGTACGGTGAAACTGATCAAACCGGATGCATCACGCAAGACAAGTGCAGAGATATATCTGCTAGCCATTGGACCAATCAGAAAACGTTCAGATGTGAAAAATCTGTGAACTGGTACTATTGAATATCAGTACCCACCCACTCTTCCAGTCCTCGGCAAAAGATTGGAGAATCTGGTTGCCTGACACCACATTTGGTTATCTTCAGGCAGTGGAAACAGGGGCAGCCATTCATATCAGTCAGACCAATGAGCTCCGATTCCTCTGTCAGTACGTTCTTCGCGATGTACGTTTCATTTCCTACTTCTTGTTTCTGCATTATCATTCCCTCGGCCATCAGAGCTGTGAGAGTTGACGTGACTAGTTTGGGACTAATGTCAAGTCGTTCTACAAGGTCCATGATGCTGAGACCGGCCCTGTCTGCGGCTTTTATTTCGCTTAGTACCAGGCCAGCTAAGTCCTTCATTGAAATGACCTTTAGATTAACACCTAACAACATCAAACAGACTACACGGACCGATATTTAACTATCGGAAGATACTAGCCAGTATCGACAAATGTCGTATCAGAAGTGACATGGACGTACACTTGTGGGCATTCACTTCTTGTGCACGTAAAGAACCTGTCCATGGAGCCGTTTTGACTCTAGCCCCTTACGAGGACGAATTGCTACATACGGATTCTTGACCGGCCCAAAGACGTCGATGATAGATCCTACTTCTTGTGCCTGTTTGTCAAATACAATGGACTTGTCGCCCACGGGTGGAGCCCTTTCTGTGCGGACGATGATTGACCCGCGATGTGAGATGTGGAGCACAGTTCCTAACCGCCTCATGCAAATTGCCTCCAAACATGCATTACTTTCGATGTTTCTTCTTTCCCTTTTTCGATGTTTCAGCCAGACGAGCTGACTCTCTGGCGGCAACAGCCCTTCGGACGCCCTTTGCGAGCATCAACATGATTCTCTTCTTCTTGTGACCCTCATCACTGGTAACTACGATGTAACCTCTTTTCTCACTCCAATTACGGGGGTATCTCCTATCGTGCTCAATCTCATACTCGAATCCTGAAGACTCTGCTGCTTTTTCGAGAGTATCTATTGTGACATCTGAAGCAGCAAGGTTGCTCGGTATCTTTCGGCCCTGAAGTCGCGTATAGTTCTTCTCGAAATACGCTGGCCAGAAGATGAGCATCCCGTCACGTTTTTTCATGATGAAGACACCTGAGTTCTATTGCTGTTTCTCATGCTATTGCACTTTTTATCTTTCCCATGAGGCTAGTCTTTGATGCGTGCTGTCATGGCAAGAGGGAACTTCTTAAGCATTTAAGCAGGCTCCTAAGATAACCGAACAGAGGATGCTAGTGAGTTGAACAGAAAGAGCAAGGATGTGTATTTTGCAGAGATTGCAGACCTTGTGTCATCTCGGAGTACTTGCCTCAGGGACCAAGTGGGTGCTGTTATCGTGAAGGAGTCCCAGATTCTGAGTACGGGCTATAATGGCGCTCCAAAGGGACTCCCGCATTGTTCGGAGGTTGGGTGTCTGAGGGATCAGATGGGCATAAAATCTGGAGAACGTCACGAATTGTGTAGAGGCCTCCATGCTGAGCAGAACGCCATCATTCAGGCAGCCTATCACGGAATAAGTGTCAGAGGGGCAAAGATGTATTGTACGACAAGACCCTGTAGTATCTGCACGAAGATGATCATCAATGCAGGCATTGATGAAATCATCTATATTGATGAATATGTAGATGACTTGGCAGCGCAAATGCTCAAAGAGTCAAAACTAGCTCTTCGCCAGATTCAGATTCCAAGAGTCTATGGGAGAAATAGCAGCAAGTCTGCAAGAGAATTCTGAGCGACAATATCTGGAAAGATTAAAGAGAGACCTCTCTGCAATTTCATCTCTAGGTGCGTAAGAATGGTCGAACTCCGAAATCTGATTAGCATACTTGACCTAGAGAAGAAGCAAATTGATTCGATTATGGACAACGCGGGCAAGATGGAAGCTGTGGCGGTGAAACGAAGCAAGGACCTTGAGTCCAAAATCATGGCAACACTGTTTTTTGAACCCTCAACACGCACTCGTCTCTCATTCGAGAGTGCAATGTTGCGCCTTGGTGGAAGCGTACTTGGATTTGCGGAGGCTGGAACATCAAGTGCAGGTGGAAAAGGAGAAACACTTGCTGATACCATTAGGACTGTCGAGAGATATGCGGACGTAATCGTCATGCGCCACCCGCTAGACGGCTCTGCCAGAGTCGCTGCGGAGTTCGCCAGCATCCCTGTCATCAATGCTGGAAGTGGTTCTGAGGAACATCCAACACAGGCACTCTTGGATCTATACTCCATCAAGAAGCTCAAGGGAAGACTTGATGGAATATCAATCTCTCTCTGTGGCGACCTGAAGTATGGCAGAACTGTACACTCTCTCGGGATGGCGCTCACGAATTATGATGTCACAATCAAGCTAGCCGCTCCACCATCACTGAGAATGAAACCTGCAGTAATCGAGCAGATGAGGAAAGCAGGCGTAAAAGTTGCTGAAGTGGACACTATCGAAGAAGCAGTCAAAGATACAGACGTAATCTATATGACTCGGATTCAGAAGGAGCGGTTTCCGGATCCCAGAGAATATGATAAGGTGTCGGGAAAATTCAGTATCTCAGCTGCAGATGTCAAGCTGATGCGAGATGATGCAATCATCTTACATCCACTCCCGAGAGTGGATGAACTGAGCACTGAGATAGATAGTCTTCCCCAAGCAAAGTACTTTGACCAGGTCTATAATGGAGTCATCGTCCGCATGGCTATTCTAAAGATGATCCTTGGTTAAGTCGGTTCCAGGCCTCGCAGCTCCCTGGTCAGCATATCTAGAGAGCCGATCTTGCTGACAGCAAGGGGTATCCGCATCTGTTCAGATAACTCCAATGCTAGACGGTCTACCTCTCCCACACCATGGAGGATAACAAGAGCGGGTTTGAATTCCTGAGACTTGATAGCGATCATGGGAGCCCTGCCTGTATTCACATTCGTGAACAGAAGACACCTCTCAGTAGTGGCACCGAAGAGCTTGAGAAAAGCATCACTGTTTAGCTCTTTCACGGCACGTTCCACATCAACCAAGGTATACCCGTAAATCGGTCTATCAATGTACTTCTCCCCTGCGACAACCGTACTCTTCAGTTGTTTGCAGAATTCCCTCGAACTCATAGGCAGTGAGAAATCGCTCATAGCGAGAACTATGTTGAGGTCTACAAGGCTCACATCCATCAGTCTTACAAAGGCCGCCATGGTCTGACCGCCGTTGCGCTCATCAATACTGAGGAGGGCCATCACAAACCGTCGTATCGTCGAGGTGCCAGGGGACTTCCGTCTTCCTGATTCATAGTCGCTTATGACGCTTGGACTTATGCCAAGGTGCTTTGCGAGTACAATCTGGGGAAGTCTAAAACGCTCACGCCAGACTCGCATTGACTTGCCAGGACTGCCGGACAGTGCAATCTCGCCTGCTATTCGTCTTGCTAGGCGGTCTCGAACTGATGATTGATACGACATTACACGATTTTCAGAGCCAGATGAACATAAGCATTTCGACTTTTGACGATGTTGAGAAAGTGAGAAATGTGAAAAGAAGTGGTGGGCCGGCCCGGATTTGAACCGGGGACCTCTTGGATTCTTGCGGGCTTGGTCGGCGCCAAGCGGCGACCCAAACCAAGAATCATTTTTGGCGGTCGGTCACGAATGACTGACTGTAGCCAAGCTAGACTACCGACCCTTATATTTCGGTGTGCTCTCAGCGCCGGTTATAAGAATATCTCCGGAATCATGGAAAGAGAACGGATTCGTGCTCTCAGTCATAGTGTGTTTCAAGAATAATCCCCTGAAATGGTTCAAGGTGTATACCGGCGTTGTTGAGTGGAGTTGATTCCTTCAGAGTTGAGAATATCAGTTCGGTCCTCTCCTGAGTCTCATCTATCTGAATCGGTCTATCAGAGAAGTTCAGCCAAATCTGTGCTATTTGCTTGCCATGTCTTCGTTCGAAGGAGAGGAGGGATTTCTTGTGCGGTGAGAGATTCAAGAAACGCAATGAGCCTGAGTGAAGAGCTGGCATCTGCCTGCGGAGTCGTAGGAGAGATTTGTAGCATTGTAGCAATGAATTGGAATGTGACTCTTCGTATTCCACATTGATTGTCTTGTAACTCGGTTCTACTGGCAGCCAAGGTTTCGATTCTTCTGAACAAAAACCTGAGTTAGGTGATGAGTTCCATTGCATCGGGGTCCTACAGTCATCACGATTGAGCGAAATGGAACCATTTCTTGTCAGTAGATTAACAAGAAACTGGGGAATCCAGCTATACTTCAGAGCCACAGGGTCTTGTGCCGTCTTTAGAGGGAATCTATGATTCGACATTCCAATCTCTTCACCATAATAGATGAAGGGGACTCCTCTTGCTGTCAGTTGCAGCG
Organism: uncultured archaeon; assembly: GCA_964354495.1. Lineage (GTDB taxonomy): Archaea > Asgardarchaeota > Thorarchaeia > Thorarchaeales > Thorarchaeaceae > SMTZ1-45. Next base: position 49,077 of record CAYHAA010000015.1, read on the forward strand.
TCACATTGAGCTTTGCTTTGTTCACGTCATTTCCTAATCTACTAATTCGGCGCATCTGATCGTGGTTAGAGAAGACCCAAGTTGGAGAATAGGGCTCCATGAAGTACTGCTCGTATCTACCAATCAAGTTGCGAAACGCGAGTGCGTCAAGATTTGTGTCAAGAGACTGGAAAAGGAATGTAAGATGGAGCCCGTTGGTCTGGTCTGAGTCTGTTGCCTCTCCGCAGTATCTCTTGAGGGTTTCAAGTGATGCTGCTATTTCTCCGACCAAGAACCGTTCAGGGTCTGAGTATTCATCCATGACACTTCGAAGTTCCTTCACGAAGGCAAAATTGTCTGGATGGTTCATAGTGTAGATTCTATTCTGGAAGAAGCTCTTTTCGTATTCTTCGGACGGGAACAACTTCAAAGCAAATGGATTGTTTCGAAGAGTTTCATCTTCATATATCGCATTAATGATGTCCAGACGGAACCCGTCAACGCCTTTGTCCAACCAGAAGCGAACAACATCAAACATCTCTTGTTTCACTTCAGGATTGCGATAGTTGAGATCTGGTTGAAATGGTAGAAACTGAGCCCAGTACCATTGATCGGTTTGTTCATCATAATGCCATCCTGAACCTCCTACAACAGCCTTCCAGTTGTTTGGAGGGCTCTTCCCTCCTGGTTTGCGACCGTCACGCCATATGTACCAGTTGCGCTTTGGATTAGCTCTACTTGATCGTGATTCTAGGAACCATGGGTGTTGATTGCTAGTATGGTTGAGAACCATGTCAAAGACAACATGCATACCTCGACTGTGAATCTCGTGTATGAGCCTTTCACAGTCGGCAATGGTTCCATATTCGGGAGCGATGCCTCTGTAGTCGCTGACATCGTACCCATGGTCTGCTTGTGGACTTGAGAAGAGGGGAGAGAACCAGATTGTTCCAACGCCTAGATCCTGTAGATAGTCCAATTTCGAGATGATTCCTTGGATATCACCGATTCCATCGCCTGTATCATCCTTAAAACTTCGGGGATAGACCTGATAGACTGTGGTCGTCTTCCACCATGGCAGGATTCTAAGAGAGGGATTCGACAATCAAGACTCCTCACAGGATTGAGCAGCCAACCGTTTCGTTTCTTGGTTCATTGATTGGGTGACCAACACTGTCATACATGAATAAGGTCATAACGGTCAATCAGTAGTTGATTGTGAGTAATATGAGCTTACTAGGACCTGATGACTTCAATCTTAACGAGAAAGAGAGGAAGAAGAAGCTAGCAAAGGACCTCCCTCCAGCAGTAGAAAAAGAGATTGCAAAGTGGTTGGATAAGCTTGACTCTCCACAGGCATTCAGGAAGATAGCTGAACTTGTCGGTCCAGAGGAGGCATCGCGACTTATCGGCGGCCGCAGGGCGCATGGAAGACAGCTGAAGCCAGGCGACCCTTGGCTCAGAGATGAATGAGATCGTCGATGATTTCTGAGCCTCTTTATTCGCAAGTTCCTCCACAACTCTGAAAAGACCAGAGTGACAGCCATTACATGAGGGCGACACAATGGTGATACTGCTTGCACTCACATACATAGCGGGGATTGTGCTGTTCGCCACGTTCCTAGTGACAAGGAGGTATCTGAGAAGACGACAAGGCAATGCAGTTTCACGGATAGACAAATGCCTGAATAGTCTGAACTGGATGTCCTATCTGTGGATATCCGTTCTTGCACCCATGTTTGTTCTCATGGAGCTCATCATCGGCACGATGCAAGTATTCGTTGGGCTCGGTTCTGTCGAATTCCTAAGTGATATGCTATCGCTCTCTCCGGGACTCTGGGCAACTATCGCATTCATGTACGCTGTCAACACGATAATGATCCTAGTACATGGATATCGTGATGATCCGAGAGGGGACTCTGCTCCTGCGAAAGCTGCAAGCAAGCGATGGTTGTGGACACTCACGGTCTTGTTTGCTATAGCAGCAATAGTTGGAATCTTGACTGGAATCTTGGTGTGACCAGTAGACAACATGAATCAGTGAAATGCTAGGTCATGATGACAATTGCCATCCGAGATTAGTCTGTTTCTTGTTCTCTTACGAGAACATTCAGAACGAGAAACATACAATGCACGGGGAGTTTCTTCAATCCCAAGTATGGTTTTTCCTATCTGTTATTTGGATTTGAACCAATCCAGTAGAAGTATAAAACCAATCACGCCCATAATCCCGCCAGCAGCTGAGAATGCCATCATGATACTGGACGCATACATGAGCCGTGAGATATAGCCGGGAGAGAGGTAATCATTACCTATTAGTGACATATATACAAAGAAACCTGTTGTGGAAGCTAATACTGCTGAAATCAGTAGTATTGCAGCCCAATTTCTCTTCGCTTCCAACTCCATACCAACCACAGACCTACAGATACGTTCCATACCATCTGCCTAATATCTGTATTCATGGAATATAGCCGAATCCCTGTTTCAGTCAGAATCTCTTATGGTAGTACAGGCGAGAGCCCGACTCCAAATCGTTCTCCAACTCCTTCAAGATCCGGAAACTCATCATCCCATCTGTCTAATTTAATAGACACCTATGATACTGCCTAGTTCATGTAGGTGGTCATGATGGGAGAGAACAACGAACCTCCAGTATGGGACATTTCACCATTGGTAGAGAGTGAAGACCCGGAAATGGTGAAGAAAGCGATTGATGGCACTCTCAAACTGGCGGAGAAAATCGAGAAGCGGTATAAAGGTCGAATCAAGGACCTCTCCCCTGCAGCTATTTGTGAATTCTACAGGAAGTTGGACCAAGCATATTCAGCGATACAGCCAACGATGGGCTACACATACCTCCGACAGAGCCAGGACGCCGCAGATACTACCGGGAGAGAGCTTCGTGAGTATGCGATGAGGGCATCTTCGGAGTTCAATTCGAAACTTGCGTTTCATGAGATTGAAGTCGCAAGAGCTCTGGCGGACAGGCCCGAGATGATCAGCGACCCTGCAGTGAAAGAGTACAGACATGTATTGGAAAAAGCGAAGGAGAGTGGAAAATACCTTCTCTCAGAGAGAGATGAACAGCTCATAATAGACAAGGACCTCTATGGTATTGATAGTTGGTCACTCTTGCATGAAAGACTCAGAGGTACACGACGCTATAACATGGTCATCAAGGATGAAATCAAACCATTGACGATTCTGGAACTCATGAACATCACGCAGAGCAGCCCAGATAGAGAGATTAGAAAGGCAGCCACTGAAGCACTCTACGGAGGCATTTCGAATGATGGACTTGTGTTTTCTACTGCTTTGAAATGCGTTTTTGGAAACCACCTGAATCAGGTTAGACTTCGAGGACACCCGAGTGTGTTGACTCAGAGTCTGCTATCAAATGATATTGACCAAGATACTCTCGATGCATTGATTGCCTCCATGAAGAAACACACTCAACTCATTAGAAAGTACATCAGACTGAGAGCAAAGGCAATGGGCCTCACAAAGCTGACTGGATACGACATTTCTCCAACTGCAGCACCTCCGATTGTGGTGTCTCAGGCCGATATTCCGTGGCTAAAAGCGAAAAAGGCGGTCATAGATGCGTATGCCAGGTTTGACAAGGAGGCCGGAGCATGGGTTGAGGGTTTATTTGAGCGCAGAAGAATCGATGCCAGCATCCGTCCCGGAAAGGCAGGAAGTGGCTACTCTATGAGTTTTCCATCACTTCGAACCTCATGGATCATGATTAATTATGGCGGTACTCTGGGGGACATGACAATATTGGCCCATGAGGTAGGACATGCTCTGCATGGCTACTATAGGTCTAAAGAACACAGGTGGACGAATTTCTTCCCTGGTGCATGTCTAGCGGAAACAGCAAGCATCTTCGGAGAGATGTTGCTCGCTGACAAGTTAATGCAGGAATGTGATGATGATGATACAAAACTGGCTGCTTTGTCGCGCATATTGGATTCTCTATACCAGATGGTGTTCTATATGCTTAATGCATATCTCTTCGAACTCAGCGTGTTTACTGCGATGGAAAACAACGAGGTAGTTGATGCAGACAAGCTGGACTCACTCTGGGCTGCTGCACGAACGGAGGTCTTTGGAGATGCTGTCGATTGGCTCCCGGGAATGGAGCAGTGGTGGGTGATTCCAGTACATCATTTCATGCCTAGAGACAGATTCTACAACTACCCCTACGCGTTTGCGCGACTCTTGGTTTCCACATTGTACCATCACTACAAAGAAGAGGGGGCTTCGTTTGTCCCGATGATGAAACGCATCCTCTCAGCCGGAGGATCGGAATCGCCAAAGACCCTTCTAGCAGAGGTCGGACTAGACTTGACTGATCCCGAGTTTTGGGAACTTGGATTCAAACAGGCGGAGTCGTACTTGGATGAGTTTGAACGGATTGTGAAACGACGAGCTTAATCCAGATCAGCGAAAAGACCGAAGGTTGGATTGTACTGTACGAACACTGTAGTGAATTTGTCCTTCTCGACTTCAGCCTTCTCGACTTCAGGTGGCTTATTCTTGTAGAATATGAGTAAGACATTCTCTGGCTTCCTGTTCCCAATTTCCTCAAGTATGGTTTGGAGATTCTGACCAACAGTAGAGTCCGAGGAAGGTATGGATTTCGACACTTTCACACCTTTTCTTGAAGGTGATTCGAATGAGAATGCCTTTTCGAACTCAGGATTGTTCTTCTCACGAAATCTGTCCCACGCTTCCCCGATTTCGCCATGCCAGTTCTGACTAAACCACTCGAAAATATCGTGGCGTCGAATCTGATTTTCCTCAAGCCCCCTGATTTTCTTTGATTCTCCATTTTCATCCCACTTGGCTTCGACGAAGTAGGCTTTCTTTTGGGAAATTATTACCGCGTCGAACTCCCCGTACTGACTTCTACCAAAACTGGGACGATAGAAAACAGTGCAGTCCGCCGGATTCGAGTTATCCCCCAGTTTGTGTAATATTTCTCCTAGTCTTTCTTTTGTGTACTTCAACGTGAAACCGTCTTCACCATAGACCAGTATCCGAGGCATAATATAATCCTTCATTCTTGTCACATCGAGATTGGTGTTTTTCTTTTAACAGCATTGATAAGAGGAGAGGGGATTCAGAGTCAACACTTTCGTCTAGTGTTGTCTAGAGCGGAGCCTCGGGCGAGGCTCAATCTTAACCACTCCTACATTCCTGCGGAGGATGTGTTTCTATCCGATGCTTAATCTTCTATCTCGGACCGTCCGAGCGGACTACATGTTTTGGCAGAATAATCACGAATACGGGGGATGAATGATGGCAAATTCTGATAGTTCCGTTAGGAAGAATACAACTGAATGGAATAAGGCAAGAGAGGCCGCAAAACAAAGAGATGGCGGACAATGTGTATTGTGTTCATCAAAAGAGGATATCGAAGTACATCACATTGATTATGTTCCGGACAATCATGCACTCTGGAACCTGATTACTCTCTGCAAAACATGCCACGTTCCTATTACCAAGCCAAAGTCAGATGATGATATCGCACTTCTTCTAGAATATATCAAGATTCTTCAGACTTCTCACTTTCATCCTGACGCAACACTTGAGATAGTTCTTCGACATCTAGGTGGTTACAATATTGGAAGAACCATCGAAGATGACCATGAGTTAGAAGAGATCCTTGAGGAGTCTTGGGGATATTATGGATTCCAGCAACCTGAAGAAGATGCTCCTCTGAAACCAATCGATGGATTCGGAGAACCCAAGTATACCCTTGCTCGGATGATTGAGGATGGCCTCTGTCCGGTACCTTTCACTGAATTGAAGATAGGTGCGGATTTCATGAAGATAACATGCAAGCATGAATGTGGAACTCCTACCTGTGACTGTGTTGGTTTCAACAATGATGAATGCCCGTATTACTCCTGCAAGAAGACATGGTGTAAGGACGCTATCGTTGATTCACGGGAAGTACGTACAATTGGTGATGCTGAGAGTCTACCATTCATAATTTTACGTGCGATGTGTGACCCTAGGACTCCCTCAGGATACAACGAACAGAGTACTCTCTTGGAGTATGAAAAGACCTGTTAGTGAAGACAACATAATCTCGAGTCGTGTACAGAATAGGAATATTATTACCCTAGTTTTCTCCACCACGGTGGGATTACGATGAACAGAAAAGTCCACTTGCTGATAGGTGTATTCGTTTCCATTTTCATTGCCTATTGGATTGATGGAACTTTCTATCCGGACCCTTGGGTGACGCTACCATTCGCACTACCGTGGGAAACCCACTATTTCGGATTTTCAACGATGGTATATGCAATAATTGGAGGAATAATAGGAAGTATACTGCCAGATGTGATTGAGCCACCAGACCACTACACTCACAGGAGCTTCTTCCATAGCACGCCATTAATGAAATTCCTTCTCGGAGCACTGATAGTCAGTCTCCTGATTGCTTTTTATGATACTAGGGTTTGGTCTGTCTTCTATGTCATAGTAGGATACGTGATGCATCTAGTAGCTGATGGGACGACGCCGATGGGACTCCCTGGTTGATAGGATAAGTGGCAATCCATGTCGTCCCGTTCCTGAGAACGATAATCTTACACATACCTTGCTGTGCGTCATTGGATTAGAAGGCTCCTGCGTTGACACGTTCTGGAGGACTTTCGACAGAAGACTCGAGAAGCAGAGAGAGTGGACCCTAGACAAGAAACGATTCTCTTGCCTGCTCCAATCAACTGTTATTCAGCCAAATAGAATATGATACTGAGTGGGGAATCTCAGTATCAATGGTTCGGCCTAGTTCTTACGTTTAATCTGAATAAGCACGATTATGATTACGACGGCAGATCCAGCAGCTATGGCGATTACAACTATGGAAGTCATCGATGTCAAGTCCGATGGTACCGTCGATGTTGTAGTCGTCGTCACACCTGTAGTGGTAGTCGTCCCTGTGGTCCCGCTTGTCGATGTAGATGTGGTTTCAGTGGTACTACTAGTGCTTGAGTTGACAGTGACCAAGACACTATCTGTCACAGAGTTTCCTGCGAGATCATAGAAAATCACTGTGAAGGTGTATGAACCTAGAGTAAGTCCATCAACTGAATAATCGAGTCCATTTGTCCACGAATTTGTCGCTATCAACACATCATTTCGATATAGCTCGTAGTAGTCAGGGTGCAGATCAGTGCATTCCCATTGAATCACATTGCCCGTTGTTCCTACGATGTACACGATATTCAATGGTCGTGATATGATTGGAAGGCTATTGTCGACAGTCAGCTCCATTGCTATTGTATGCTCGTTCCCTGTATAATCTGCTAGCGTCATTTGGAACAGATAGTGACCATCTGGAACAGGAGTTGAATTGGAAAGCCACCAATAGATAGTTGTTGAATTGAGATACCCACCCTGCAATGGATTTTGGAAATACTGTGATATATCCCCTGAGGCAAAATCAAGGTACATTAGCCAAGATCCGCCAAGACTGTTTCCATAGCCACATATTGTGATGTTGTTACCACTCTGATACAATTCGGCATTTGAAGAGAGGACAGGTGCGGTGTTATCTACAGTGGTGCTTTCTGCATCCGATATAGTAGAAGTACCAAAGACTGCAGATGCACTGATATTATGCAGACCATCTGCTACAGCAGTTGTATCCCACACGTAACTCCATGTACTTCCACCAGTCGCGAGGCCCTGAGATACATCATCTATGAAGATCTCAGCGGAAGATATCGGGTCCACACTCCCTATCAGATGCACGTTATCGATATAGACGCCTTGCCCAACTATCGATACATCACTATGGAATAGGAATCCAATTCTAGTAGCACTTGTAGGGATTGATAAAGTGAGATGTTGCCATCCTGTTGTAGTTCCTAATGAATAGGGAGTTGTCCATGCTGAGCCAATATAGTATGCAGGACTGAACCAATCAAATCCTGCTTCGACTCCTGCCCAATAATCAAATGACATGGTAGCAGAGTCAAAATCACTAATGTCGACGAAACAGTATGCATAGGAATCGGCATAATTCTCATATTCCGAACCAATATCCCAGATATCGATATCATCCACAGTCATGCTACCAGAGTAATCACCTTGGAAGATGAAGGCGAAGTATAGCGTTGAGCATATCGCATCCTCTGGCAACATCACTCTTTGTTCTCCAATAAATGAGCATGTTTCTCCTACTGGAGCCCACCATCTCTTCAGATAAGTGAAAGTCGCTCCATCAGTGGAATAGAGGACACTAGCGAAGTTATTAGATGGAGCATTTTGAACTTCATAGTCCATCCAGAATGTGAGGCAGAGCTCAGTTGCGGTCGATCGGTCAAGTGGACCCTGAACCGCCCACTCCTTGACACCTGAGAGTCCACCAGTTGAACAGGAAATCTTGTAGTTCATGGAATAGCCTGTTGGTCCCCATGGATGAGAGTTCGTACCTGTACTGTATAGCGCCCATCGCGCTGGCCAGTACCAGATAGGCATAATGAAATGCTCAGTATAGACTGCGGTTAATGTTGGGGTACCTCCGCACCAGATTGAAGAGCCACCAGAATAACTGTGATATGAATCAACACCCCAGAGTTGGTCACCATTATTTGAGTTTGCATCATTCGTGTACCATGGAGTTGCAAAGGAGCCGGGCTCAAATCCGATATCAAGAACAGTGTCTTCAGACGCACCTTGAGCTGTGCCGCTAATCTCCACAGTTCCACCCACATAGGTATCTAGCGTGTCAATTTTAACAGAGGGGAGAGTCATAATCGCATTTACTTCTTCCCGAGGTTGATTGTCCAATATTGCATGAGGCGTTTGGGAAGAAGTTGCTTCGACAGACCACTCAACAGAGGTGACAGTGAAACTCTCAAGCACTCCAGAAACTGGCCAAACGGAGTCTCCTATCTGAATGATAAATTCATTTTCTGTAAGAGTGCTCAAAGATGGTGCAGCGTCACTCAAATCAATAAGGATATGATTTCCGGGGAATGGATAGTTTTGGTATAAACCACTACTGTCAGCCTGATTAAACAAGAAGAAAGTGTCTGACCATTCAGTCCAACCATCTTGCTCCAAGCTAATACTTATTCCCGAGTTCAAAACATCTCCACGTTTTTCGTGAGAAATTCTCATAGATGCGAAGAGACTGGGAGTATACGGTTGACTTATCACATCACAATAATAAAAGATACGTTGAGATAGAGCAGAATGCTTGATAGCTGCGTAAGACATCCACCAGAAACCATTATCGCCCCAATCGCTCCCCCAGGAATTGACGAGCAAGAAAGCCCCGAGTCCATCGGTTGTTGATTTGGCATCATCGTATCCTACTAGGCAAACTGCATGACCCCCACCCAAGTCCCCACTTGCATGACTTGTGGTGTATATATTATTAATCTCATCAAAGCTATAGAATGCAGTTCGAGTGGAGATTGCAGTGACTGCTGTATTGCCTGCAGCAAGGTATGATTTCAACACCTCTAAATCGCTATCTGTATAAAGATAATCCCATTCCGAACCGGTTATTCGATATCTCATAGACTCATGATATGCTCCTTCAGATGGCCATGTAGCATAGTCGCTTTGGCTATAGGGCATTGTGTTCATTGTTGCGCAGCCAAAATCAGTGAGGAGATTTGACGCGTCCGGGAAATTAGAGCCTGTATCATCGCCATAGTTGATTTGGTTATACACAAATGCGGGACTAAATTGGTGACTTGAGATTGTTGTATCCCAGAAGCCATTTGCAGCAGCTATTTGGTGGGTAAGGCAATAGTATGCCCAAGCCCATCCAGTACATGAGCCTTGAGTTCCTTGATCTCCGATGGGAGGAAGTCCGACAAGATTGGATACACTAGGCGGACTAAGTGGACTCGGAGAGCTATATTGCTCTGGAACAGCACAGCTTGTTTCCGCTCCTCGTCTGAATTCCTCATACTTGTCCATATCTTCAAAAATCAATCCAGTCGGTCTATAGTTTGGTATTAGTGATGGGTCTGCATATTCGACTATCTGCTCGATTTTCGGTCGTTCTGTAGAAGGTTTACCAATTGCTTCTGGAGCAGACTCCTCTACCGCATCATCAGTAGCAAGGGATACTGTCTTTTCCAACTCTTGAGAATTGGTTGCATGAACTCCAACTGGCACTGCTGGAACAAAAATCAAAAGAATGAAGAAACTAACTAACACGATTCTGAAGGTTTTCATACTATGCACCTCAATGTTCTATGAGCCCAGACTGTCCCTAAAATACTATTCTAGTATCGGGAATACTACCCAATCTAGTTCCAGGTGATGTAGGACCAGTTGCCTTATTCTATGTTTGAACTAGAATCATCTATCTACTATCCTAGATCAGAACCTCTGAACGAACGCCCACATGTCGAACAGAACTGTGCATCGATACTGTGTTTCGGGGTTCCACAATATGGGCAAAAACCAGTCTGTGCCGGAGGGGGACTCGGTGCCCTAGAATACTCGGGGTATTGTGGGGCCTGCGGGTATGATGGTTGATACACTTGCTGAGTCTGCTGTTTTCGCTTCTCGTGCTTTGAAGCATAGTCGAGAATACAACCAATGATTACGACTAAGACAATTGCTGTGATTACTGCACCAATTAGCCCAGATGAATCATTGATGACCTGCGGAGCTGCTGCTGTGATTGTCCCCTCAATATGCTTTCTATACAACCAGTTGTCATTGATGAAGAGAAGATTCCATTCTCCGGAAACAGGCACGGTGAACGAGAGAGAAACGCTCCCAGCATTGTCACGTCCTACTTCTGCACTAGATGAATATCCACTACTCCATAGGTCATAGTTATCCTCATCAAGGATATAAAAATCAATATCGCTTCCTGATGTGACCTCAATATCGACATGGATAACATAGTCTTCACCAAGAGAGCTCCAATAGTAGCGGTATGAATCCGAGGTATCAACCCAGAAGTCCACGCTGGCTAGTGGGTGCATATCTGTCGATTGTAAAGTGGATGCATCTACAGCTACTGGGATGAGAAATCCCACAACGAGGAGGAGCAGAAAACCACGCCGTTTCAACTACTTGGTCCCACCAAATCACAACAATATCCCCGTTTTCATATTTAGTTTCTTCTATCGAGCCTGTAATCAATCACTTGTCATTGATTTGCTTGCTAAGGTCCAAGCGAGATGTTCCAGACCAAAGACAAGCCATTGCCTCACGAGATAATCCAGACAAGCATGAGCCCACTGGACTCCCTGGTCCGCGGCCTTCTTGAACGTGACCTGAGTCATTTGTCTTCTTGAGGGAAGGCTAGCAATCCAAGAAAGACAACTATTACTACCTTGTCCAATACTGCGAGATATGTCAGCAGTCTTACGGAATTGGTCAGTTGCTCGAGGCTAGCAACACTCCCAAGGTTGAAGCTGAGTATGAACTCTATGACTACGATGAATAAGAGTGTACAGAATAGCCCGAACTTGATTATGTCAAATGTCTTCGTTCTTATCACCTCCCTGAACTCCTTTCTCTAACTAAGAGACGGCATTCCTGAGGTCTTGGATCCACATGACTTGAGCCTCTCAAGCCCCTCATACGCCACGTTATGATGGTAATCGTCTTCCGAGACTAATCTGTTTATTGTTTCTCTGCTCCTCCGAGAGCTGCTCCGCAAATAATACTGCCCGTCGAATCTCTTCTCGGTCTTTGGGGGGCTTCCCTTCAAATTCGTGCATTGATACTGCCCCTGATTGATCTGGCATGCCGGTGTACCTACATTCCCTCTTCGGAGGCTCTGCAATCCGTAAGATAGAGTGAAATAGCGGGGCAGCATTACCAACCCGAGGCGTCTATAGAGAAATATTGCCTAGGGGGTTTCTAGATGAAAGCAAATCAAGTAGCAAAAGGTGATTGGCGTGTTCAAATCACCAATGAAGACAAGAGGAAACTTGCATATATTGCGAGGGAATTCAAGATTCAGAAACCATTGCCACCCCACGGAAAATGGAAAGACATGTCTTCTGAGGAGATATGGAAAGCAATCTTGATTCAGTTTTGTGTAGGAGGCAGCGCAAGACGGATTGAAGAACTTAAGAAGAACAGAGAGAGATATGATGAGTTTCTTGAAAAACTGAGTTTTGGCACACTGTTGAGAGTCAAATCCAATAGGCAGGAGTTCATCGCAGGCCGTTTGCAGGATTTCAAAGCAACGCGATTCCATAACAAAGTAGCAAAGGGTCTCAATGACTGTCTTGAAAATGAAGACATTACGAGGGATGGAAGAATCATCTTCCTCGAGGGTTTGAAGAATAGCAGACTAAACGAGGATCAAATGAGAGACATTCTCCTGAAGAAACTGCCTTTCTTCAAGATGAAGAGCGTTTCGGATTTCATGATCACAATCGGAGCCTCGAGGAATTTCATAGCCTTTGATACGAGAGTGGTGGGTTTACTCAACAGGCATTTTGGATTGGACATAGAACCTGGTAAAGTACAGTCTAACAGAGGCCTCTACAAGGCACTTGAGAAAGAACTGAGAGAAGTCTGTCAGGAGTTGGGAATTGAGCTGAGTCTGCTTGACAGAATCCTATTCAACCGCAATTCCGAAATAGAGTCTATGCTTGATTCGAACTACAACTAGGGTCGAGGGTTCAGTACGTTACCTAGCCGAGCAACATGATTTCAGTTGCTCTTCAATCTCAAGGCACTGCTGCATCACAGAATTGGCTACTTCGCAGGTCTTATGATTCTCCACAAGTAACTCGATGAATACACTATCAATCGCATGCTCAAGCATTGTTCTTATGATACTGAGAGTCAGACGCACCTGTTTCTTTGAAGGATCACAGTCATCCAAGAGCAGCTGTTTCCAAGATTCGTCTACTGATACGTTCCAATATCTCTCGGTCTTCTGTCTACGTACAATGTTCGTATCCTCTAGTAGACTTAGGTGCCTTCTGATGCTGCGACTTGTTATCTTGCACTGGCGAGGCAAGTCTGCTATTGAAACAGGTCGTCCCGTTTTGAGTAGTATCGCTAGCACTTGGCTCTCCATGCCTGAGAGCAGCCTGTCGAAGATATCGAAGCCCTCTATCGACTTGTTGAGATTCGTTTCAGGAGCAATCATGCCTTCAATAGTTTCGACCCTGAATTCCAAATTGCGTAGCGAGTCCAGAACCTCATCGCTCCCTCTGCACCCAGCCAAGCACGTCTGCTCGCGGGCCTCAAGCTCATCCCTAAGATGTTCCAACAGCCAGTCAAAAGTGTCCCTCTTCAATCGTACACAATTCTGCTGACCAAGGCCACTCTTTGCTGACTGATTCATCAAAACAACTGTCCGGGCCCATGCTAGAACCTCTCGCCCATGAGGTGTGAGTTCGTAGATAGCATGACCTCGCTTTGACTTGCTCTTTCTTCTTATGCAGCCCCTAGTTTCTAGCTCGTTAAGAGACCTATTCAGCCAGCTCCTGCTTTTCTTCACTGGGTCGTTCAACTCAACTGTGCTCATTGCCGTAGACGATTCTAACGCAATCAAGATGCTCCTGTCTACTTCTGACGATAGGATTCGACACCTGATTTCCAAATCATGAATCTGGGAGCGCAACGACATCGACGGACCTGTTGGACCATCACTCTGTTTTCTACCTAGGAGCATGGCCTTATCCTCAGAAGTCAGACCGCAGTATTCTGCAATGGTACCACTGTGACTCGCCGGGCCCGAAACTGCACGCTCCGTAAATCTCTCAAGCCCTCTTATGATGTGTTCAGGAAAGACTGCCCCTACACTCTCGATGTATTGTTGCACGTATCTCCTGAAATAAGACAAGTATCGCTGGTTGCTGCACATCAGATTCTTCAGAGACAATGGAGAGATTTCCGGAATCAGATCGGTTTCAGAATCAGGAACCGCTACTAGTGCAGGAAGATTGAATGTCCCCGATAGTAGTGTTATATCCTTTGTCTTCCTGTGCTCAAGAGGGCTAAGTGACTCTAGCTCACTCATGTGCTCGACCCTGACAAAGGCTGCACCCGTTGGGAGCGAGATGAGCCCGGTCCTGCTCCATACCTCATCCAGACATAGCGCCTCTCTAATGACCCTCTTGGCGTCTGGGTCCAGCAGCTTGCCTACTATCCACATATTGCAGCTGCCAAGGACATGACTGCTGATCTGTTGAGGCATCTGGTCGACCACCATGAATCCAATATCGAGCTTTCTGCCTTCAATGAGCGCTCGCTCAAGGTGCGACCTCTCCCCTCGACGGTCTGCACGACGTGCCTCACTGAGATAGTTGTGTGCCTCTTCAAGTACAATGAGTATTCTCGAACATTGTTCATCGCAGCGAGTTCTTCGCCACGCGCGGTAGGCAAATAGCTTGGCAATAGTCATTCCCACAAGCAGCTCATGTGCACGTGTGATTCCCGAGGACGGCAGCTGAACCACTAGCAGTCCCTTCTCAAGATCCGTTGGCTGGAAGCCTCTCTGTACACTGACAGGTCTTCCGATTTCAGAGTCTAGAAGGCTCTCCAACCGGTTCTGAACACTGGCATGACTGCTCACTTCTGTTGACCTTGGCCGGGGGTTGTATTGCCGTACCTCCTCAAGAAGCTCTTTCATTGTTGGTGGACAGTCCGCCTTCGAAGAAGCTGCCGAGGTCAGTACCTTCACTGCTTTCTGGAGGATGGCAATTGATGGGTCTTTGAGACCATAGTTCTGTGAGAAGACCTGGATGAAGGTCGATGCCCACTCATCCATGCGCATTCCCGTGGGAGGCTCAAGGGGATTCAGGATGAACTCTCGGAAGTCCAGCACGACTGCATCGGGGTGGACTGATACAAGCCGACTATGGTCGCCCGAGGGGTCGAAGACGAGTACTCCGTAGCCTGATTCGACAGCGGCGCTGATGATTTTCATTGCTCGTTGGGTCTTGCCTGAGCCAATCGACCCCGCGACTAGAACACCCTTGGTCAGTTCATCGGGGTGTCTGAGAATGTAGCCGTAGAGGTCTACGCGTCTGCCCCGACCCAGAATCACCCTTGCTATATCGTATGAGGTCTTCTCGGTGTCTTCTGTGGTGTCGTCCATCTCAGGCTCGTATGTGAGTGGCAGTCTGTGCTATTTGAGCAGCACAGGCGGCAATTCTGTGGCAGAATCTGTTGGACGAACTGGACAGGAGCCAGCAGAGATGGATGATGCAGCGGTCATGAAGACGCATTTGAACGGACTAGGCGGACAGCGGCACGAAGTCTGAGCGTTGACAGAGGATAGATGCGAGCACCGGGCACCACGGGTGAGGATTGGCTGAAACAGTCTGAAGGTCAGTCGGAGCGCATAATAGCCTTAGTTGTATCGTTTTACCAGCATACACGCCAACTCTGCTGTTACTCTTTCTTACCCCCTACGCCAGACCACCACCATTCTACAGACTATCAAGAAGTGATACTATCATGCAGAACAACTCTACTATCAGATCAAGCAAGCACCCTGCAAACTCTCATCTCATCAATTGCAAATCCTCAACAGGCATTTACAATGATGAACCGAGAAATAACAAGACGAACCACGCATTAGAGAATCAGTTCAGATTACACAACAATTCTAGCAAAGACAGTATAGGTAGACCCATTCTCTCTGAATTCCTAATGATTCTGCAGACTCCAAATGAAAACCACGGATTCGCTCTTGGAGGCAAATCACTGCAACGGGCTGTTGAGAGGGAATTGTGCAGTCGCCCAAGAAACCAGTCAGAGCCACATGGAGGTTTCCCGAGTGGCCCGGTCTAGTGGCGTCACGATAGGTGTGAGAATTCCCATCAACTGGAACATCATGACGAAGCGGACTCAACAGAGGCTGCGCCAGATCGTTGGCAGGGACACCAGAGTGATTCGTGCTCTTCTTGGTATAATTGAGGAGCACGAAGACGAGTTGTTGATGGGATACAATAGAGATAGAATCAATGTCGGCAAGCTCTGCCCTCTGACCTTGACTGCGCTCAAAGTGAGTTCGGGGTCTGAACAGAGAACAGAGGCCCTCCACGACCTCAAGGCTCGCTTTCCCCGCATCTCAGCAAACGAACTCAATGACTGTATCTTCACAGCCATCTCAATGTATGATAGTTATCTCAAGCTCAGAGCAAGGAAGAAGAGTGCGGCCTCGAGGCCCACTTCGTCAAGAGCAGTGCGGAGAATACCGCGGTGGATATTCTCTCGACGGTTCAAGATGGTTGAGGTGAAGACCAGAGCAGCAAGATGGTGGTTGAGGGTCATGGACTCGCTGGACTCTGCCCTTGAGGGTAGAAAGCAACACGACTATCTCAGTATACCTCTGAAGATGTCACCGTTTCATCTCAATCAGCTGGCGAAAGGTCAGGTGAAAGCACTACAGATATTCACTGATGGGAATCTCAAGTGGTGGGCATCTCTGGCAGTCCATCTTACATTGCCCCCTAAGAATGAAAGAGCACTTCCCGTTGCTATTCTCGGGATTGACTTGGGACTCAAGAAGGCTGCATGTTGCGCACTGCTAACGCCTGAGAAGACACGAGAAACGCGATACTTCAAACAAGAAGAGAAACTTGATGCAATCAATCGTTACGAACTACTGGCAAGGAGTCTGCAGAGTGAGTTGGATATACGAAAGAGAGATGGACTGCAATACGATAAGATTGCTGCACGGCTTCGGGCAATCAGGTTCAAACGAGGGAATATCTCGAAGGAGTATGACCGAGTACTGATTCGTCAGTTGATTGATTACATTTCCGAACTCTCCAAGAGATACTATCTCTATGTGGCTGTCGGGCAATTGAAGAACATCCTCGTTGATGTAAGACGGGGGGACGGGAAAGGGAAGCGATTCAGGAGAGCTATGCATTCCTGGGCCTTCTCTAGAGTCACGAGGGATCTCAGGGAAGGTCTGGCGCAACTGGGCTGGAGTATTGCCGGCTCGAACGCTCGGTTTCGCGCGGTTCCCGAGGCCTGGACATCCATCATCTGCTGGAAGTGCGGAAACAAGGGCACACGCCCCAGACAGAACTACTTTCACTGCCCTGCGTGCGGCTACAAGACCAACGCCGACAAGAACGGCAGTATCAACATCGCTGCACGCATGCTCACGCTCACAAAGTCACTTCACTCTGTGAGAGGACTAGGCCTGTGGAATAGGGCTCTATCCAGAGTTCGACATCCACGCCTGAAAGCTCAGGGGGAGGACACTCCGCTTGAGAAGTCCTTACTCTCCACAAGCGACCACTCATCAGGGTCCGGAGAGTCCGCGGCTGTTCACTTTGTTCAGACGAACCTTCTCAGCTTCAGTGATGAGGCTGGGTCGAGTGATCATGACCACGCCGTGGAAAGAACTGTGGAAACGCTCTCTGTCGCTGGGAATAATGATCCAGCATCGGGACAGGAGAAGGAAGCCAGGTCTACGTGAGGGACTCGGTCCCAATGACGGTAGACAGCGCTCCTGCTAATTCTGGACCTCTGCGGAGGTCTGGAAGGTGGCGACACTGGCAGGAGAAGGGCAGAACACAGTGGTTTCTTATCACTACGCTCTGGCAACGGACGAGTGATAATGGACAGGTTATTTGTAGCTTAGCGGTTCATTCATGATGGAAAGTCTAGCCAATAATTATTTCGCAAGAAAAAGAGAATGGAGCCCCAGGCGAGATTTGTTCCACCTTGAGTGAATCTCATTGTGCTTGAACTCGCGGCTTCCTCCTTACCAAGGAGGCGGTCTAACCGGTCTGAACTACTGGGGCCCGTCTGTATGAGGAGGGCGACCAGAATTCTGAGATAAAGGTTTCGAAGAGGTGATGCAACATAGAGAACCAAGTACTAACCATGAGGTATACAAGACACGTTTCTTCCTTTGAAGATGACCCAGAACTGTAGCTCTCCGTTCTCAAGACTGTTGTTCACTGCAGAGGGGGTTCGCGCAAGTCTGTCAATCTTACCTCGCCCTTTGTGACAAACATCTGGTACAAACCGCCATAAAATAGAAGTTTCAGCTTGCTGAATTGCTCGTACATTTCATCTAGTAAAGCAAAGTCCAGTTCTTTTCTTCCTTCATTATGCTTCATGAAATCCTCCAATGAAACTCGAGGTACATAGTCTTCTGTTCCATATTCTGGTGGCAACAAATACTTTGCTTTCCAGTACCAAAACTCGCCGATTCTTCTATGCATCTCATAGTAATAATCCAGAACCATGCGTGCAAAACGTTGTCTGAATGGCGGCTCAGGCGGTTCTGGACATTTCAGTAGGAGGTTACGCACCGTCTGCCTACTCCATCCTAATTGCTTCGCAGCTCTCCCCATAGAACCCGGTTCTGATTTCTCGGTATCAGGTGACCAACCGTGCCCTTTGAGCGCCATATGCATTCGGTATAGTTTCCACTCCTTCTTCCTTCCACTCTTCTCCCAATCTTCGAGTTTACCTTCTGCTTGCGTGTACCAGTAATATGAAGGTGGGTTTTCCTTTCCGTTTCGAACGATTTCGCTGACGTACACATAATTGAATAATTCTCTGGGTGTGACAGAATCCTCGAACTCTTCTACTGCGGGATACGAGGAGAACCCCTGTTTGCGAAGGTCATCTAGGCTGTATTTTTTAGCAACTTGCCAATAAGCAAGCAGAGTACTCACTATGGAATTCGAAGAAATCTGATACTCTCCTTCTTCCAGCTTCCAAAATCCCTCTTTCGTTATGATCATGCTTCTTGTCCCGTTACTAATAATCCGTAGAGGCAATATAAAATGACACTATGGGTAGAAGAGAGTGATAGTCTTGCACTATTAGATATGGTTGACAGATAGAAGACGAGCATGACACGACTCTGAGATAGAAGTCTCGAAGAGGTGATTCAACTGAGTCATGGTTACGTGGAAAAGAATCAAAGCTGTATATCGGCCGGAGCTCCACTCTCGCTACTTCTCGATTCTTCTATCGAAGGCTCTCTGAAACGCCTCATCGAAGTAGTCTAATGCCTTGGCCACCGCTCCTGGAATCATATATGCAAATCCTCTGCTTTGAATATCTATTCTTAAATTCCCTAGTGAACTTCAGACAATGAACACGATGGTAGAACCAGAGAGTAATCTTGCAGATGCAATCAATCTACTTCAACTGGAATGGAGGGGAGTAAGAATCAGAATCAAAGAACCACCTGAGATTCACAGAAGAAGTGCCGGAGAGTACTCTTTTTTCTCACATGAAATAGCATTGCAGAAGGCAATCATACCATACTGGTTTGTTACACTGACCACTCTGTTGCATGAGTATGGGCACCATCAGCAACGATTTCTTGTATACGTGATATTTCTTTTGTCCATAATCCTAGGTATTGGTGTTTATGCAGTGAATTCCTTCATTCCATATGCTCATTATGTCATGCTATATGGATTAACTCTGGGTCCACTCTTCGTTTCCGTAGTAATCCTGAAGATATTTCACTTTGAGCAGGATGCGGACAGACATATGATCAGGATAATTCCCGATGTCATTATCTTGGTACTATCACAAATCGAGGCAATTGAGATTGCTGGTGATATCGGGAAAGAAAGTCTTCAGAGAACTATGATGGACCTCCACAGAGAGATGAGGAGGTTCTTCCCAGAATTGCTCGGATAGGCCTCAGATGATTGATTCTCGTGTCTTCTCTGCCGTATGATGCACTCTTCTCTGTTGAACAACTCCCAGAAGAGCAGAAGTACAATGATAGACACCACTTGCTGGCAATTCTGTGCCGCTTCAAGATGTGAATTGATTTACCACTCAAGCCAATCTCCAATGCTGGTTATCATGCTGGCATATCCTCGATGGACACTAAAGGCCTGTAGATAGTAGAGCTCTTGATGTATCATGGTGTAGAAGAAAGTGGGAAGGTTATTATTTCGGAATCGTTCTGTGAACATGGTGAAGTTCACTTGGGTACAGGCGACGCAATGATTATGCTTGGCATAATGTTTGCGGTAACCGGAATCTTCGGGTCTTATTTGATCCCGGGGAACGTGATTTCATTTATCGATGTAGAGCTGCAATTACCAGAAGGAACATCATCTGTGCAGTGGATGCTTTTCATACTAGGTATCACGCTAATTGTAACTGGTGCCGGAATCAAAAAGCGTGAGTTCAAAACATAAGAATAGCTCGCTTGTAGAGTAATAGCATGACTCTGGCGACTCGTTCACGTTACATGCTCTCAATTACGATACTCCTCTTCTGCCACCATTCCCTGTTTGTTTCCAATCTCTCTTCTCGTTTCAATTGAGTAGTACTCTTTTATTGAGTGGAGTGGTAGTTGAGCCAATCGAATGATGCCCGAAGTACACAGAAAGGAAATCATTGGTCAGGAGAATCTCCAGTCCTACTTCCAAAACGAAGTGACCAAGAGATGGAAGCAACTAGAAAGAAAGTATTCCAACGCAAAGGGGAGAATTCTCCTTGCGCTACTTCTCATGCTTACTGACATCTCGCACACACTCAAGAGAGGTGATGAAATTGACCAAGCGGATTATCTACGATTGCCGATGTTACTTAATACACTGGATGAACTCCTGATTCATGGCTGGAATATCATTGAGCACCGACTGCCCATTGAGATTCAAACCTACATTGACCAAGTGGTACATGAGTTCTTGCCGCTCGGCTACATAAAGAATAGAGCCATGGAGAGTATGGCATTTCAGGAAGAGAATCTTGTTCTAGAAGAGAGGATGAAGCCACACGAGCTGCCCCTACTATCTGAGCCTGCGTTCAATGACTGGACAGAGCACTTCACCTCTGATGGTGCTTGGCACGACTTCTATTATTCCAGGTCTGAAAGGTTCAGAGAATTGAGTGATGTATTGAAGGAGGAGTTCCATATGGAGTATGGAATCACACCTCAACAACTCATAGCGTTCGAATTCGCGATGGAGAAGACTGCCAGAGAACAGCGCGACCTTGGCGGAAACCTGCCTCTTCCTTTTGACCCTGAGAAACTGCTCGCAGAAATGATAAGAATAATGAGCAGAGAAGGTCCGATTGAAGAAGAAGTCGCTAGGAGAATCCTAGGCGAACTTGAATATGCACCTGGAAAACACTGGGCACGTTCCCCTCTCGTTGAGGTAAGAATAGGACAAGAAGTACGATACACGCCAATCCTTCCATCAATGTTCATTGAAGGAGTCATAAGCACAGCGTGGTTGGAACATTTCAAGAAAAGTACACGTGGATCCAGATTCCAGGGAATGATAAACAATGATTGGGGAAAGCGATTCGAGGAATATGTGCGAGAAACCCTAAGGCTTCACACCAATCTCACTGTGAATCCGGGACATTTGAAAATCAAGAAGAAGAGATACCCTAATCTCATAGACTGTGTGCTAAACCCGATGCCAGAAATCGACGTAGTAGCACAATCGAAGGATACTGTCTATCTGGTTTCCTGCAAAGCCCTGAATGAATCAATCTCGATTAGACTCTTATTGACCTTCTATCTCTTCGATTACAAGACCTTTGCAAAGAAAATAGAGCTTGATTTGCAGTACGCTGAGGAAATTAGTGTTCTTGCCAAGTGCATAAGAAAGTCAACAGACTTTCTAAAAGACAGAGGGTTTGGGTGTAAGGAAATAGTACCCCTGCTAGTCACTCCTGACTTGGAGCCACTTGGGATTGAGTCAGTCAGACAGTGGTGCCTTGATATGAAGATAGCACATTCCATTCCTGAAGCCAGAGTCATTCAAGCCAAGGCATTGAGAGATTTCCATTTTGACTGATCTACGAGATTGTTGCACAGATTATGGCTCTCATAAGGTGTCCACTATGAAGAATCACAGATTCACTCCTCCACGAAAAGCATTTGGTCCTCGGGTCATATGTAATATACACATTCATTTCTATCAAGTAGTAGAACTATTCAGTTACGGGGTGCTTTATCTTTGTCAGAGAGCGATGAGAAACTGATGAAAGGCATCATTGAACTTGATAGGGGCAATGATGGTAAGGCATTTGGTTATTTCAAGGATGTATTTGAAGATCGACAGGAGCGACTTCTGAAGAAAGTGCAGGACAATCCTAAGTCACCAACGCTGATGTTAGATGCTATATATATGCTCCACGCACTTGTCTGGCTTAGAGTGGCTGAGGCAGGAAAAGAAAGGAAGCAAGGCGTCGAACTCCTTGGCAAGGCAGTGGGGACTGTTGAAACTGCAAGAACGGCACTTGGGCCACTAGTGACAGGTCTGGCTCAATGGGCAAAGGAGAAGAACATTACTCAGGTTCGCAACAAGGCCCTCGGTTTGCTCGCAGCAACGAAGGATCTTGAGGACATGGCTAAGAAGGCACTTGAATCGAGCAGAAAGGAAACTTTCAAACAAGACCACCACGAAGAGATGCGAAGAAATATTCCAGACAGTCTGCTTGAACCATATGGTGAAATGGCTTTCAGTCAAGATGATGAAGAAGAAGAAACGCAGGAAGATATTCCTGAGAGTTCTGTAATGGAAAACGAGCAAGCACTAGCAGGTCCCAAGCAACGAGTCGATCTTGACCAGCTTGTTTGTGACTTCAGAGTTATGATAGATACAAGTGCGCTAATGTTTGAAACTGCAGAGCAGTTCTTTTTGAATGTTTTTCGCGAAAAACTCGCCCAATATGGAAAACACCTTATTCTTATCTCAAAGGTCAGACAGGAACTGGAGAAGCACGCAAATGGTAGCGATTACGAAAAGGAATCCAGAGCGAAGGCAGGTCTAAAAGTTCTGGATACCTATGACAGTGAGGGTTTGTTAGAGGAATATGGCGAGGCCAACGACCCATTTGCAGATTTGGAGTTCATTACCATCTTCACCAAATACAGGACAAAATATAACTTGTCATTGATAACTCAAGACAATAAGCTTACCAGAGATACCAAGCGACTTGAAGAGTTTGAGGCTGTTGAGAGCAGCAAAAGGAGGTGGGTGTTGGGATTGAACAAGGGAGGCAGTCTCGTTACAAGGTGGAAATCTTGGGAGTCATCGGAAAGCAGGTCATCGAAAAGGAAGTCATGGGATGAATTTTAGGATTCTGTCTTTGGACTGGTCAACTAGTGGAGCAGACCGTTCATACAATCGATGGAGTCAAGGTAAGATAAGAGCAACGGAAGAATAGATAGTGCTATCCTTGCTTAGTTGGACATGAATACTCTCAGAGGAGAAATCGCTAGTAATAAGAAATGCCTCGCACTTACGGATTTGAATGGTGGTCGAATTACTTTCTACAGCACAAGAAAGGAAATCGGTCACGAGCCAACTGCTATCAGTACTAGAGAATTGTCATCGCGGGGTGGAATTGCCAACTGTCATACACTATCCTTTTCTTCCCTAGTTCTGGGCGACTCTTTCTGTATTGCCCGATTATGATCATTGAAATAAGGAATCCCTATAGAATGTTGACGGTAACGTCTAATCCCTTTGTCCCCACTTCTTGTAGGTGTACCACATTGCCCACAAAATGAGAACAATCACCAATAACACTTACCCAAAACAGCCACATTTCAGTGATTGCCGTTGAGTAGTTCCCGGTTTCAATACGATTGGTTTCAAGGGAGAAGAATAGAAATAGGAAAATCACGAAGACAGTTGTCACTCGGCGATATGCGACTTTTTCTCCTGACCTAAAAGCAGCTGGTGTGTAAGGCATTTTACCTTGCCGCAGTAGGCTGCGTATCCGCCTTCTTACAATATGGAGCGATATAATAGAGTTCTTTGTGCATATCTCACTTCTCTTTCCTATTGTACTGAATGTGTAACTGGACAACAAATGACAATAAAGAAATCAGAGGTTTCTTATCTTATAGGAGACTGTAGACAACACACTTAGCACCTTTGGAGAGGTAGTATGGTATGTTACAATTTGATCCTGCAAATCCGTTGACTCTGATAGCAATTATTGGGCTCGTAATTCTTTAGCTATCATCATATCCGTTGAAGTAATGAGCCCTCATTGTGGAAAATCCGCTTGTTGTATTGGCTATGCGATAATAGGCACAGCATTAGTGTTCTTGCCGCTTATGCAAATGGGTGTTTTTGGCTAGGTCAAACGAAGCAGCAGATTACTACGCTAAGACTGGAACAAAGCCATAACATCCCATCTGCTGGGTTCTGGACAAGGTCGGAGGGCACATGGATGAACC
The DNA here is from genome assembly GCA_964354495.1 of uncultured archaeon. Lineage (GTDB taxonomy): Archaea > Asgardarchaeota > Thorarchaeia > Thorarchaeales > Thorarchaeaceae > SMTZ1-45. The sequence goes on from CAYHAA010000015.1 coordinate 73,204, forward strand.
CGACTAGCCCTTGGCTAATTCATCGAATTGAGTAGGTCCTTGTTGAAAATTGAAAAATAAAATAATGAGGGGGCTACGCGTGGCCCCCGAGGTGCTTTAAAACTGCGAGGCATGCTATTCTTCTTTCAGAAGGTATAGCACCAGCTTCCTGAAGAAACGTAGCACTAACGCGTTCTCCCGATAAGGAGTAACTACGCGCTGCATCCGTCTTCAGCTGGCGCATAGCAAACCAGCCAACTAGAATCTGTAAAACCGCGAGGGTAAAGATTATAGTTTCCGTTTTTTTCACCTCAAGTTTCTTCTTGATAAGTTAGTATTTCAACGCATTTGGCATCTCAATATTCAGAAAGTTGGGTTTCTGAACTCACTTCCGTTGGATGAAGAATCAATGCAGTAAAAAAAAGAACAATCCGTCATACGATTGATGCAATCAGCAGCGAAACAAATAGCACATGAAGACTGAGAAAGACCAGCATCAGTGTCGTAGAGATGATGCCCACATGCCACAGCCACGAGAGATCATCTTGCTGTCGAAATATAAGCGGCGGAATGGCCATCCCGACTGCTATTACAACGAAAGCAGTGACAACGAGGCCGCCTGTCCAAAGGTCATTGTACTGCAACGGAGGAATTTGATTCGTCAGGGCTAAGTAGCTGAATGTGAATCCCCAGCTTATTGCAACGCATACCATAGATAGATAAATTCCGTTTACTTAACTCCACTCCCAGTCACCTTGCCCGGTTCTGTTTGTTGTAGGAGCTTACTGCTCACAATCATAAACACTTCTAGCTATCTCTTTCTTCTTCTTTGGATTCAATGCCAAATTGCACAATACTTGCTCCAGCTCGATGCGAATGATTGGTTGGATAGAACAATAGATGATATGTATGAACAAACAAAGCATATAGTATATCATTAGATGAATCAATTGCAGGTTAGAACCAATGCTCACTAGAATTAAGAGATGGATGAAGAGAAGAGAGATCGAGGAAGAAGTCGAATGGGAATATCATAGAGCGATTGCAGGTTTTAATCCCGATGAGGCAGATTCGATAGATTATGGTTCAAACCTTGAACATGATGAGTTAGCAGAACCAAGCATTGTGTCCGAGTTCATTCAGTCAGAAGGAACTAGAATGGAGCATGTCCATAGGGCATTAATCAACCTGGAAAGAGATGACATCTACCAAGCGATGCTAGACATGTCCATTGCTGTCGAAACGATGTTAAAGACGGTTCTGGTAATAAAGAAGCCCAATGTGAAAATGTCTGAATTGATCAGTAAGTTTTCCAAAAGAGTAAGCTACAAAGACCTCGAGATGACATCGTCACAATTCAAATCAATGATTGATTTAATTCACGAGATTCGGATTATTTCAAACGCATTCAAGCACGGGGTAGATAGAAACGGAAGTCGACACCCCTCTGGAACAGAAACAGCAAAGAAGTTTTATCCATTGTCAAAACAACAGGCTTCAGAGATGATCGAATTCCTTTCAATAGCCATCGAAAAGGCGTACTCATGGCACAATCGGGCAATTGGAGTAAAGAAGAAAGAAGTGCACTACTATCATCAGGACCATATCATTTGCTCACATTGTGGCCGCAGAAATGACGCCCATCGCAACGATTGTGAATACTGCGGTGCAGCCCTATGAGCCGATTGAACAGACAATCTACTTGAGGTTTTCTAGCAATATTCTGACTGCATAGGTCAGGCCCATTAGATTGATTCCTTTAGTGGGATATATTAGCTCCAAAGGGTGATAGCTACATCTGGCTCCACGTTTCTTTGCGTAAGCCAAGGAATTACCAATCTCAGAAGCGACACATTTCTCAAGGTACTGGGGCCTGAACTCCTTCGGGTTAGTTCTAGTCATAATGAACATGATGAATTTTATTTTCCTTCGAAACTTCAACGGCCTGAAGATTTGTTCTATTGCAGAGCCAAATGAACGGGCCTGTTTAGCGACAGCTGGTCGACCACTCACAACGTTCCGGTTCTTTCTACCGCTTCCACCCTTGAGCTCAGGTCTTATGAAAAAAAGAACCCCTTGAGAGTCGCAGATGGCATTCTCAATAGCCCGCGATGAATATTGGAATTCTTGAAGTGAGATGCTTTTTTCTACTATCTCTATTTTCAAACCAGAGTGAAGTTGAATTAGTGAAATGTAATCACTGGTTGTTGGAGATACTTTTACGGATTTTCCAGCCAAGGCCGAAGCCATGACCATACCGTAATCAGGATGTCGCGGCTCAAGATAGCCTTTGTCCAAATTACTAAGAACGTGAGCAATACCAATTGTGAAAAGTGTCTTTCCACTTCCAGGCCAACCTATCAAAGTGACTCTCTTGGGCATCAGAATCACTTCTTGAAACTCTTCATGAGTTTTTCAACTCGTTCGATGTCAGCTAGCACCTTGTCCAGATTTGGTTCAATACCAGCCATCTCGCTGAAGCTCGTGATTTCACCTCTGACCACATTTTGGATAATCCGAATCTGACTGCTTTGGGGAATACCAAACCAACTTGGACCTAGTATTTCTCTTACGAGTAAATCATAAACAGCTCTTCTTTTCGTCTTTGGAACTACTTCTTTGTTGAGCAGGTCAATAACGCATGCCTTCTGCGACCTGATAAGAGATTGCGCTTCCTTCGCAATATTGAATTCGCTTCCGGCAGCTTCTATGCCCCTCAGTCTCGCTGTTGATTTTGTCTTCAAACCAGATGCACATAATGATTCAAAGGAGTTGTTTCTGCCAAAACCGAGGCCTATTGATGTGTAGATAAAGTCCATGAAGTCTAGGAGCTTTTGAAGCTTGGAATAAATAATGTATGTAGTCTTACTGCCAGCAATAGTCGGCAGGGACATGCTGAGGAATGACTCTGTATAGTCTGCAAGTAGGGATTTCTTCGTAGTGGACCATGTTTCTGTGTCGTATGCCCTTGGCAATTCAGCGACAGTTTCATTTATTTCCTGTTCAGAGGGCAATCTTCTCTTAGATACTAACTTGTCCAGCCAGCGGAAGGCGGCGACTGGACTAACACGAATACTAGGGGAGTCAGAAACCAAAACATGAGAAACAAGATTAGGACGTCCAAACTGATCATCTTCCCCTTTCGTAACTACACCAACAGCAAGGAAAGTTTCACCAACTGGGAGGATACTATAGGCCCTAATCCCAGCGCGAATATACCAATCAGATGGCATGTCGATTGGTAGTGATTGGTCTTCCAATTGCCGAATTATGTTTCTGTTGGCATTGCCGACGACTTCGGCTGGCTGTTGAAATGGCCTTTTTACAAAGGCATTAGTCACTGTTTTTTCCCCTGCCATTTTCGATACTTCTCACGCTTCTTAGCCCGTGGGCCGGTTTTTTCCCAATCTGCATTTGGGTCATAAAAGACATCGATTGTTTGTCCCTCCACTTTGCATATTGAAGATAGCATGTCGTAGAATAAAGGCTCAAGACCCCAAGGCTCCAGTTCGTTCATTGTCCCTCTACTTTCGACTTCAAGCATACTTAGATTAATACCCTTTCGTCTTACATCATTAACCAGTGGTCCTAGCTGTTTCGTCACGAAGTATCTGATTTTGTGTATCGAATGATTATGGAGAGCCCGTTTTGTGAAGACAAGTCCCATATACTTGATTTTTTTCTCATTCTCCAACATATAGTCAATGGCATTTACTAGAGGATATACTTGATCACCAATAGCAGGACCAAGGTCTTGGGCTTTGGACGGATCTATGGTAATAAGTACTGCTGAAGCTCCCCTGACTGATTCTTTGAACACATCTGTAGAACGTGCGTAATCATCACCCCTAATGTCCCGAATCCTTAATGTCAATCCTCCCCAACCCGTCTTGATTCTCGAGCCTTTATAGAAAACATCATTGAATCGCATTTCGTAATCATTCTGCTTTATCGTGGGAGGTAAGGGCTTGCCAGAAAGAACACTACTCATCCATAAACCCCATTCTGGTGGGCGCTTGTCTTGAGTCCAACCAATGTGAGTGAACTGGTGAAATGCTGCGAGAAACAGGTTTGACTTTCCCGAACCGGGATTGCCTATTAATGATGCTGCTTTCCCCATCTCCATCATCTTTAACTAATCGGTTCGAAGAGACAATTCAGAGTTTCAGAGATAAGGCTATTTCAGATAGAGAAGTGTGAGGATCTCCCAATATAGAAGACCTTCAATCTACATGTGAGAAGAGCCTTCTTAGCATGAATCAGTTTAGATGGCCAGCGTTATTTCGTGACACTTTCAACTGCATCATATCGGGGAGCGCTCAACAACATGTATAGTGTAGCTCCTTGCAAGCTACACCCTGCCATTTCTACTTCGTATTCATTTCAAGCCTACCTGCAGTTCGACTCATCCACTATTAGGAACATCCGCGGACTCTCCGGGCCTTGATGATTGGCCAGTCGTTGGGAGTAAGGACTTCCCAAGTGAGAAGTTATAGGCAAGAATCATAGAGACATACAGGGGCGTGAATCCTTGGAGAAGAGCAATATCTGTTCATTCCTGAAAGCCATGTTGATTATTGAGGGGATAGGATTCCTAATTGGAGGAACGTTTGTAACAAACATGCATCCATACTGGATGCAGCAGGCAGTAGTTCTAGATCTGTGGTTGTTTGTCTTCACCGCAATTGTGTGGTGGGCTATCTGTCGGAGAGGCAAGAAGTCACAGTCAAAAGGAGCACCCCAGAATACTCAGACACCAAGCGACACTTGGCTTAAAGAGCAGGAATAAAGATCTCATCTATGTCAAATCTGGAGAATACTATCGCCACTGAATCTTGCCTAGAAGTGGTATCAGAGCACGAGCCGCCTTGGCTCCCTTGAATCTGGCGGCTGCAGTAAGAGTCACCTCTGGATCCAAGCCTAACTTCATAAGACCTGGACAGCCGAACAGACCCGATATATCCAAAGAGGTGAATTCATTCTTAGTAAGAGTCAGGTTCCGCAGTTTCCTGCACTTCTTGAGGGGTGAGAGGTCTATGC
>CAYHAA010000016.1:0-20933 GCA_964354495.1 uncultured archaeon
GGAGTCAGATGGTCTGTGACCTGACAACCTCTGAACTGAAGGAGCCGGACCTCCCAGAGGGATTCTCTCTGAGACGACTTGTCGAGGTCAGTAATGAAGAGATATGGCCCTGCTATAACGGGACATTCCGCTCCAGTGGTGACAGGCGCTACCTGAATCAGACGGAGGCTCAGCGTAGAGAGAACTTCGATGACTTCTTCGGTAGGTCAAAGCCAATTGAGGAGGATGCCTCGCTACTTCTCTATGCAGGGGACAGGATTGTTGGGTTCCATAAGATCGACATCATCCGCGAGGGAGGGTTTGTGAATGGGGTTGGGATACACCCGGAGTTCAGGAGAAGAGGATTGGGCAGGTTGTTGATGACTGCAAGCCTTGTCCGCGCAGCTCAGAACAAGATGGCAACTGTGATTCTTGAGGTGGACATTGAGAACCATCGGGCGATTGCCCTCTATGAGCAACTCGGATTCGTGAAACGAAGAGGGTCAATCAGCCATGTTTGGACAGCATAGTAGGTTGATGCAATGTATGCCTATTTAGAACTTTTTCAGTCATAGCTTTAATGGATTCATAAACGCCACTGGAATCGCAAAGCAAATGAAGATGAGAAGAACTAATGAATCAAGGATGGCTCGAATAAGCCTTCAAATGCGTAGATGAAAACAAGGTGGTTCAAATATCCGAATGCTGTGATGTCTATTCATTATGAGCCCGTTCTAAATTATCTGAGTGAGTGGCCACCAACGAGGAACGCGCGGGTCAAAAGCATCGGGTTGGATTATTCCTGTTCTATCAAGTGTAGCTAGTAATTTTCTTAAGCCCAACATTTCGGTAGTAACCCATATGTAGACTAAAGCGAACGTAGAAGAATCAATTAGTGTGACGTGTCTATCGCTCGAGATATTATGTAAATCTCTGTGAAACGAGGGGGAACCAATTGTTATCCAATGAGTAGAATCGCCGCGGCATTTCTTGAGAACTGATAGAGCTTTGTCATGACTTTCAATCGGAGCGGCATTTTTCTGTATTTTCGCCTCAAAGCAGAATTTCAATGGATTCTCATCATCTTTGAAAACAAGATACGATTCCGGACGTGGTATTCTTGATCCGGTTCCTCTATCTCGAACTTGTCGTGCAATTAACTGCTTTGGCCAGGTATTGGCAATTCCGTCAATTGCCATTCGAACGCCTTCCTCAAAATCATCATCATTCGAGAGAAGTTTTTCAATTATTTCATCATGGACAAAGAGATGTCTAGAAAGCAATCGTACATACTCAATGCGACGCTTTTCAATATCATCAATTAGAAGTAGAGCTCGAGTTTTGGCTATAAAGAAATCATCACGCCTCATTCTGGCGTCCTTTTCTGGGAACGACTCGTAGGGAAATTCTAGAAGTTCCATAGGTGTGGATATCCCAAGGTTGTTCAGCTGCTCAAGGATTTTCCGTCCATCCTCTCTTCGTCGTAATAATCTTGCCAACTCGATTTTGTCGTTATCAGCTCCTAACTCGAGACTATCGCACAGGAGCTGTAATTGCTTGATAAGGTGCTCATTGGTACCGATGTTATTTGGACTACATCTCCTAGCGATATCCAAGTAGTATTGAAGCATTTCAACAGCATTAGGAACATATCGTTCAATCAGTTCTTCACCTGAACCGTCTTCGCCCATGAGCTGACCAATATCGTCCAGCGATTTTCCAGAAATCCATTCGTTTAGAAGAACTGCAATAATGAATGCATTCTTGGTTCGGTTCCTTGCTGATAAAGCAGTACTGCGGGCTGATTGATTGACCTTTGAAAGATATGTATTGAATGTTGAGGGATCTCTAATTTCTACAGGAACAAATACGCTATCAAATCGACTTGTTAAGCAGATATAGAATAGAACTGCCACTCGGTCAAAAGCACCTCTCTCATCAACAAGGTTTTCGGGCTTCAAATTGGAAACAAGGAAAGCACTGTCATCAGGTCGGGCTCCGCAAGATGCAGCAGCGAATCCAAGACTTGTGCAATTGTATCTCGGACCTGAGCCTGTATCCTGAGCGAAAACAAAATCAAATGTCTGAAGAGTTACAAGAGCGTCGCCAATCTTTTCTGAAATCTGCGAGTCAATCTCTGGAGCTCCGAAACTTTTGGATACAATCTTTTCAAGCTCAGAAAGCGCTCCTAAGCCCTGAGAAATCCATGATAGAAGGGCACCTTGTGTTTCAGAGGGGTTTCGTAGAAGATATGATTCCAGTTTTGGTGTTGGATTTCGAATGTACTCCTCAAGTGATGAATGCATTTCCAACTGGGCTTCGCAGAGAATAATGCTCTCTCCGGTTTCTTGATACTGAGGTCGACCTGCTCGCCCAGCCATATTTCGATACTGAATAGGCGATAGTGCTTGGGGACCAGCTTTTGTATCAATGAAGTAAACACGAGAAGCTGGTAGATTTACTCCAACACCCAAAGTTGTTGTTGCCACAAGGACAAGAATACGATTTTCGATGAATTGGTTTTCAATTAAGGACCTAAGATTTCTCCCTAGACCTGCGTGATGGTATGCAACACCAGTTGAAAACAAACTCTTGAAGGAATCTAGTGTTGATGATGATGAGTATCGAGTGTCTTTCAATTGATTGTGCAAATGCCGAATTTCATCTTCGGAGATGTCGATATCTCCTGACGCGATAGGCTCACTTAGGGTCCTAGATATTTGTTGCGAGATGGTTCGTGCTTCACGTCTTGTTGGTGCAAAAACAAGGATTTGTGGTTTCGTTGGTCCCTCTCGTTTCTGCAAATAGTTTCTACAGCATTCATTTAGTAAGGATAGCTTGCTTTCGATCCTATCCACTGGAAGCGGTTCCTCCCTGATAAGTTCCCCATCTTTGTAGAATTCGATTGTCAGTTTCTCCGGATTTACAATGCCTTCAAAGAGAGAGTTTTTCCTCCATTTTGTAGATACATAATACTCGCCACATCCTAACCATTTATGAACCTCATCAAGATTCGATACTACAGAACATAGAGCAAGAATTGGAGGATGCTCAGGGAGAGTTAGCAATCTTGTTATGGCTGCTTCCTGACGTGGACCCCGAGTGGACTCCTCAATGAAGTGAAGCTCATCTACTATAAGCAAATCACAGTTTAGTATCCTGTCTATTTCACTCTTTAGAAATAATTGAAAGAGTTCATATGTCAAAACTAGGAAATTGCATTTGAGCGATGATTCATCATCAAAAGCTTGATCGCCGGTCCAGATTCCAACTTCTCTTCCAAACGGGGGTTTTTCGAGAAATGAAAACTTCTCATATATTTCTCGGGCCATCGCCTTATATGGCACTAGATATAGTATCTGAGCCGTGTGTTTTTCGTGAAGCTTTCGAACCACCGCCAATTCAGCGATGAGAGTCTTGCCACTGCCATGCGGCGCACTAACCACAAAACTCCTCCACTTCGAGTCAAGAAGGCCTTTATTCACGGCTTCTTCTTGTAAGGGCCAGAGTTGACCATCTGTCTTTCTGCTCAGTATTTCTAGATATGCTGGCATGAAATAGTCCTTGAGATCTAAAATCCGAATATGATATCACCTGCCCCGTCTTGTGCCCTACCGTGTTGAAAGCACATTTCATCATATAAGAGTTCGGTATCAATCTGCAGCTTTGGCATATTGAGTATTATAGAGCAGAGTGTACCAATGAGGTCAATTATCTTATACACATATTAGCAGGATGAGTTGACCTACTCTGACTAGTCTGATTATGAACTTGAGTTTTCGTCGCCGTTGTCACATCGCCTTTAATTGGTTTGGAGATTAGTTCATCAGTGATATCAAGCGCCGCTCGTTCGTCTAGAAGGATCTCTTTTTCCACGACATGGGCCCCAGTCAATTTTGCTTTGGCTTATATTTGACGGCTGTTTGTGTGAACCTCTTTTGGAGTATCCAATAGTAATTGCTTGTAAGGCGGTACGCTTATGAGATACAGAAATGAATCGCAAAAGAGAACTACTGGAATGAGTTATAATGGGCAATGATATTCCAAAGCCATTCTTGAAATGGGCCGGGGGCAAAGGTCAACTTCTAGATGATATTGAAAGTAGTCTACCCCCGAAATTCAATAGATACTTTGAGCCTTTTATGGGAGGCGGGGCTGCTTTCTTTCACTTATATCGGCAAGGTTTCGAAGGAGATATGTTTCTATCTGACCTTAATGAAGAACTAGTAACAGCATATTTGACAATACGTAATTCTGTTGAGGATCTGATTGCTGAGCTTCAAGATGGAACCTATGAAGCAGAGAAAGATGCATTCTATGAGATACGAGAATGGGATAGACAACCAGACTGGAAAACTACGGATCCGGTGCGTAAAACAGCTCGTATGATATACTTGAACAGAACCTGCTACAACGGACTGTATCGAGTGAATCAAAAGGGACAATTCAATGTACCCTATGGAAGATATAAGAATCCAACAATCTGTGATGAAGAAAACTTGCGAGCAGTAAGTGCGTCCCTCAAAAACGCGGAAATCAGGTGTTTTGATTTTGCTGATGCTGTGAAGACAGCAAAAAGGGGGGACCTCATCTACTTTGATCCGCCCTACCAACCTGTCAGCGAAACTGCATACTTTACGGATTATACTGCAGAGGGATTCGGACTGGATGAACAGAGAAGATTAGCTGCACTGTTCCAAGACCTTCACAATCGAGGGTGCCTCGTTCTAGAGAGCAACTCATCTGTAAAGGTGATCAGCGATCTCTATTCTCATCCGGATTATTACATTGATGTTGTAAAAGCCAAGAGAGCGATTAGTTGTGACCCAGAAGGGCGTGGTGAGATAGCTGAGTTGCTCATTCGTAACTATCGAGATACTAAGCAACAGAGACTTGTCTAGAGGAACTCAAACTCGTTTTACTCCTTCTGATAGACAAGGATGTATTCGTGGTTTGTTTTCAGGTCCGCCGATGGCGATGTGTTAGGTTTCTCATCAGAAGTGACTATTATTATTTCACGAATCTTAAAACTAGAAAGGGGGATTTGCCATGCTAGTAACGCTGGACTGAAAAGCACTCCACCATCTCGGAAGTCTTTCAATCGAATCGCCAGATGCCCCCCAGATCTGATCTTATCATCTAGTGATGGAATTAGGCTGGCAAGATGTTTGAGATATTGCTCAAGGTAACCCTTTCGTTGATGTTGCTCACTGAGCGACTTAAGATATAGCAGATCAACATACGCGGGCGCTTTGAACTCTTCATCTCCTTTCTTCTCTACAAACTCAATGGTGAGAATTTCACCAGCTCCCCCATATCGATTGAGTAGATTAGCAGCTAATTGCTGCTCCCATTCTCCAGTATCTAGCACCCATGTTGTCTTACATTGCATCTCACCTAGCAGAGATGGCCTCTTAGTCTTAGATAAGTGAGGAAGAAGTGAATGCGACAGTCCGGAGGCGCCATTAATTGACTCAGAGCTGGGCTTAACAAAGACTGGCAGATACTCCTGTGATAGGAGGAGAAAATTATGCTTGATACTTGATGAATGCCAGAATCCTGTGGTTCTGCAATTATGCTGACGTTTTATGATGAGATCTTTGAGAGTGAATCCTTGCTTTAGAAACACCTCAATTGTCTGAAATCCAAGAGGAACAACTTTCTTCTTTCGCCTAGTGTCACCAATGAGGAATGCACAGACCCCATCAGATTTTAGAACTCTGAAACATTCTTCTGCAACAAGACCCATCTCTTTGATGAACTCATCAATATCTCGAAAAGATAAGTCTCCCTCAATTCCATCGCTATACTGAATGATATTTGCATAGGGAGGGTGAGTGCAGATCATGTCGACTGTCCCATCCGCAATATCAGATAGGTTTCTGGCATCACCGACAATGACAGATGGTTCGAAAAGTGCGATCTCCCCTTGTTCTCCGAGTTTCTCTTGAACTGAAACAGAGAAATCCAGATTCCTTTTGGCCAGAGCAACAGCTGCAGGACTGATATCTCTGGCCAAACAATTCCTTCCTAGCAACTTGGTTTCCACTGCTGTTGTGCCCGCACCACAGAACTGGTCGAGAATGATGTCCCCAGGTTTCGAGTATCGCAGTATGAGGTTCCTAGGAACATACGGAGACCAGTTGCCTCGATAGTTGCCATCATGAGTTGCCCAGCTTCCTCGGCTCTTGAAGCTCCACACTGTTGATGACTCAGGAACAAAATTCTTCGGACCCGTACCGTTGAATCTGCTTGGCGTTTTGATGAGATTGAGATTGACCCCGGTATTCTTCACAACTGCGCGCTCAATTTCCCTAAGACCAACAGAGAACTGCTGCATTATGTGTTCATCTGTCATGCCTTCAAGTTTTGCTTGATATATGGCATCTAGATCTTTCTCGCTGGTCACCATATACACCCGAATCTCGTTACTGTATTCCTTTCCAGAGTACATATACCCCTCGAAAAGGGAACTGCATCATGAGAAAGAGTATGGTTAAGTGTAATAAGAAAGTCTGGAACCAATAGAAGTAGCTCGTAGTAAGAGGCGAGATGAAGCGTGGACTCAAGTGAGTTGGATAAGAGATATGCCCGCTTTTCGGGATTGGTTCATTTTCTTGATCCATCCAAGGATATTGAGGAAACCCCTATCGATATCGATCTCTCAAAGTATGATGATGTACTGGAATTCTTAGATCAGAAACACAGTGTCACAGTTGAGGAGTTGGCGGGATTGTTCCTTAAAGCGCCTGAAGCGATTCGCTTGTTTGAATTGATACTGCAACTCTCAAACTTCACCACAGCGCAGCGTACATTTCTCATGTTCGATCTAGAACTTCTGAATTCATCAAAGCCAGATGACTCAGTTGGTTATATCTTGAGCGAACTGGCCGCCGATGATTCATTTAGGAAGCAAGCAATGAAAGTGGGAATCTTGAAGCCGGATGAGTTGCCAGAATTAGGTCGACTCAGTAGCGATGAAAAACTTGTCTTCCTAGCCAGATCAAAGAGACTGATTGCTGATTACTGCAAAAAGAAAGATACCAGACCTATTCAAGAGAGGCTGAGAATTTCTGAGAAAACGCGAATGAGAGCAGCTAAATATCTCATTGAAAACAGAGGGCTAAACGATATCCTTCAGGGAATTAAGCCGAGAGTCTTCATTGAGAAAAAGCGCATCCCAGTTGATACAAAGACTAGTCACGGAAAGTACTCTACAAGAATACTTGAGAATATTCTTGTCAAGGCGGGATTCGAAGGTAGTGACAACAAGGGCCCGTGCAGTAGTATGATGATTCCAAGAACAGGCAGAGTACAGCAATTGCTTGGTGATGCTAGCAAATCGCTAAGTTACTGCAAAGAGCGAGAAGTCGAATCCTTATCTCGACCGGGTTCCTCAGTGTCAAGTGAGTCTGTTTCAACTGGTGCTGAAACATCCAAACGTTTCGATTTCGTACTCCTATTTGATAACATACCTAAGGTTGTTATCGAAATCAACTTTTTCACAACCAGCGGCTCAAAGATTGGCATAAACGAAAAGGAGTATCTCGCGCTTCACAAGAAGATCACTGAAACAGAGAATGGGCTGAGATTCATCTGGGTGACTGATGGTAGCTATTGGCTCACCCAAACAGGAAGGAAGAGTTTTCGAAAACTGGCTCCGTTGTTTCATGATGATTTGAAGAATCTTGCCATGTTTGCGGAAGATCTACGTAACATCAAACGAGATATGAAGTGAACTATGGAGATCAGGGTTTCATTCGTGTCTCAATATCTCCATACTTCTGTTTGAAGGCCAACATTTCATAGACCTCGCTTCCTCTCAGAATCGTGGTGTTACCTGCAATCTCATGGAAGGATCCATTAAGTAGATACTCAGCTTTCTCTGCATCTTTGGTACTTGTCACTACTAGAAAAATATCGGAGCTCCAGAGATCTCGTGCATGCTTGAGTTTGGTAAGTGCACCTTCAATACTTCCAGATACCTGGACTTCAAAGACCTTGGCAGGAGATCCTGACTTGACACGTTTCCAGATCACATCATAGCGATTATGTTCATGAATGTACTCAGCCTCAGGATGCATGCCATATGATTCAGCTAGTTTCACGATCATCTCTTGAAGAGTGTCATGATCAAATGTCTTTGGCATCTGTCGTGTCCTTGAAGTTTCTTTTTCCGCCAAAGTTGTTTGGATTGTATTCGCGTAATGCTGAACTTGAACATGCCATTCACGACCTTCAGAAACAGGCGAGAAAACCAAATAATCCCCTGCTTTGGTATCTGGATGCTGCCTTAAGATTTCGTCGAGCTTCAGTCTATTCTGCCTATCAATGTGAGCCTTAAAAATGACTCCATCTCCCCTCAGTTCAAAAGCCACATCGGCCGGCGGAAACCACTCACGATACCTCTCTAAGGCTCTTAGCTTGTACTTCAGAGCGGACTTTCTTAGCTGCAGTCGAAATTCGTGTGGTTCCTTCAATTCATTCCCGATGCTATGTACAGGTTGTTAGCTATAAGAATTGTATCATCACACGTAGCTTTGCTTCTCAGATCGCTTCGAAGACTTGTCAGGCATCCAAAATCATTCAGTGGACTACGCCGCCAACTTCCTCAGCCTTTCTGATTCCTCAGTCAGTCGCTTTGCTGCATAGTCTACTTCATCTCGGGTGGTAAATCTGCCGAGACCAATTCTTATCGAAGATGAGATCCTTTCTGAGGAATGCCCCATCGCAGTAAGAACATGTGAAGCTTCGACTTTGTTGGTTCCACAGGCGGACCCTGTTGAGAAGGCAATTTCACGCTTCAACGAGTACTGCAATGCCTTGTTCTGCACTCCAGTGATTGAGATGTTCAGATTATGTGGAAGGCGTAGACGCGGATGACCATTCAGGTAAACATCATCAATTGTGTCTTTCATGTAGTCTAGCATGAAGTCACGCCAAGAGACGAGCCTTTTTTCCTCTTCGTGGTAAACGTTGTGTGCGATTCTTGTGGCCTCACCAAAACCAACAATCCCAGGAACATTTAGAGTTCCCGAACGTAGCCCCTTTTCGTGTCCTCCTCCCAAAATGAGCGGCCGGATTCTTATCCGTGGCCTACGCTTCCTTATTACAAGGGCTCCGACACCCTTTGGCCCGTACATCTTGTGAGCGGAAACCGACAGCATGTCAACATCCGATTCCTTCATGTCCACTCTAATGTGACCGACGGCCTGAGCGGCATCAGTATGAAAGAAGGCTCCTGCTTCGTGCGCAATCTTCACAAGTTCTCTGATGGGTTGGATTGAGCCAACTTCATTGTTGGCGGTCATTATCGTGACGAGTACAGTGTCTTGTTCAATGGCAGATTCCAAGTCCGCAGGGTCCACAATCCCTTCTTGGTCCACTGGCAGTACTGACAACCTAACTCCGAGTGTCTTTAGATATTCTGCTGGTTGCAGTACTGCTTTGTGCTCAACGTTGGAGGTTATCATATGCTTTCCTGCAGTCCCCAGTTGAGTCAATAGTCCAATTATCGCCAAGTTATCAGCTTCAGTTGCTCCACTTGTGAAAATGATTTCTGATGCTTCACAGTTTATCAGATCGGAGATTTGACTCCTAGCCTTCTCGACAGCTTCGTTAGCCTCAGCACCATAAGCGTGGTCTATAGAAGATGCGTTACCAAGATGTGTCGTAAAGTAGGGGAGCATGCTTTCCAAGACCTCTGGATCGGTCTGTGTCGTTGCATTGTTGTCCAAATAGATTGGTCTTTCAAGCTTCATTGCTGTTCACCAAGTCCGATTCTGGAAGCATTTTTTGAAGATCCGACAGTGATTTCACCCGCGAGTGAACCATTGAGATGCCCCTATTCAAATGAGCCTTCAGCTGATGTAATCCGTCTCTTTCAAAATCCAGACCTTCTTCATTAAGCCGTTGTCTGAGCAGTACAAGAAAAAGCTCATCCCATTCCCCAGTTAGTGTGTAGCGGTTGAATTCCATACCTTCGTCATCCACGTCTGTGCTCGGTCTACTTGGGGTTTCAAGTGATAGACAAAGCCCAATACGAGAGAGAAGATTGGGAGTAATGCCTGTTCTTCGTTTCAGTACGGAGAGTTTGGAGGTGGATGATCTGCTGACCTTTATCTTATTGAAAACCAATCTCAAAGACTAGTTCACCCTCCGTCGTTTCTCTTTAATGCTTGACCTACCTGTTCGTTTGTCGAACCTAAGCTTGTAATCTTTGGCGACGTAAGGTTCGAGTGCGGATCTTAGGTCTTTTGTCAACTCTGTGTTTGTTACAAAAAGCACGATTTGTTCACTAACATGAGGGAGAAACTCCCGAGTAACGGACCGCCTATTGCTCTTATCGAGTCTTGCCAGCGGCGTGTCGATAAGGAATGGAAAGCCTCTATTGGTGGACGACATAATTGCACCCAGAAGTGAAATTGCATACAGCTGCTTTTCTCCTGCAGACAGGCGATCCGAATCCTCAACCACTCCATCGTTTCTCTCGAGTTTTGCAGTCAGACTGTCTGGATTCATCAGGATTCTAGTGACCTGATTCTTGTCTGACCTCATGGCATTATACACGTTCTTCAAATTTGTCTGAAGACCCTCAATTTTGGCTGATGCCAATTTCCCATGAAATTCCTTCAGAACATCCATTGCCGCTTTAGCATAGGCGAGCTTTCTCCCTTGCTTTGATCTTCCCATTATTGTTTCGAGTTCTTTGCCCCGTTCAAATTCGGTAGCTGCAATTTTGTCTTCCAGTTTCCCAAGGGCCTCAATTGCATTGATTCTGTCATTCTCTATGGCTGTAAAATCTGTCAGAAGCGTGTGAAGTTTATCTATGTGAGGTCTAAGTGATTCCTCAGCAGGTACCCTATCTATTTGACGACGAGTAGTTTCTAGTTTTCTGCTAGTTGACTCTAACCGATCAAGCGACGATTTTAGATCGTCTGCTTTCCTTTTTGATTGTGCAAAAAGATTCATTGCATGTTGGATTTCGGAACTGGAGAAACCATAGACCTCACTGGCGTCGGGCCGAGGAAAGAGGCCTTTTGCGTCTTGCAGCAGTCTTTCAACATGCCTGTGAAATTGCTCTGCATTCTCTCGTCTGCTCATCTGTGCATCCTCATTGGCCATACCTCTTATTGCATTAGTGATTTTTTCAGCCATTTCGGACGCGTATCTTGCATCACGAGTCGCTTCATCACGGGCTAAGGTTTCCAGAGTTCGCTCTACGAGCTTCGGCGCGTAAACAAACGGAAGTAGATCATTACACAGTTTCGATATCTCGATCCTTATTTCAATAAGCTCACGCTCACACAAGGCTTCATCTTTAAGCAGCGCATTTCTGGCTTCTGCATACTCTGAACCCTCACGTGCTAGCTTTTGCTCCGCTATTGAAACCTCTTCTTGCTTCTTCCTCGATTTCTCAGAGATACCTTCGATCTCACCTAGCAGAGATATCTTCTCCTTCTTCAAGTTCGAAACCTGCCTCTCAAGCTCATTCCACCTTTCCTTGTCCGAATCAATCTCACTCTGAGCCAACTGGACAGAGAACAATTCTAGGTCCTTCCTCGCTCTCTCGACGAGATCGACTCCGGTTAATGAGAAGAAGCCATCTCGAAGCAATGTGTATGTGTTATCATCTTCAGTGAACGTCTTGATCTTTTCTCCATCAAAGAACAAGAGCTGTGATACGCCAATAGGAAAGACATTCATAAGAAACTGACCGGGTTTTGATATTCTCCTGGTTTTGCCTTTACTATCCGATGCAACCAAGTCGACGTTTTCAATGACGTTTTCTCCTTTGAGAACCCTCCATGAGCGAGTCAGTATTAAATCAAGTTCTTCGCCCCGTTCCATGTAGCTCATCACGAGTTTCACCGATGCCCCATCTTTCCTACTCCCAGAGGGAGTTTCGTGAACACGACTTGCCAGAAACCTGTCATAAGCCGTCTGTGACATGCCCTTGCCATTCACGAATCTACCGTATACACATAATGTCATTGCTTCCAAGAGCGTCGTCTTTCCTGCGCCATTATTGCCGCAGAAGATCACTACGGGCCGCTCTGGTTGTACTTTATCGTCAATCAACGATACGATTGCTTCTCCTTCAAATACTCCATAGTCTCTGATTACTAGCTCTTTCAGAATCAAGTTTGCTCACCTGCGCCCTTCTCATGAAGTACCTCTTCCTCTGAGCGCCACTCCTCAGACATTATCTTGTCAATCGACTTGGTGACAGATGTTCTTCGAGGCAAGCCCTGCATTACTGATTCCAGATCAAGAATCTTCTTCACGAGCTCTAGAGGTGTTCCAGACGCCTCGCAAAGCTTCTCTAGCATGGATTCCTCCTCTGCTCCGAATCGCGTGATGTCCTCTTTCATCCACTTTAGGTCGTACTCCATTACTTCGTGATATATCGAGGGAACGGTATCTTCCCAATCGCCCCGTTCGTTTCTCCATATCCTTCTTATTTCATGCAACTCATCTTCAGTTATCAAAGTGAAGTCTTTCTCTGGATGAGTACTTCGGAGCTTCTTCTGCGCTTGGAGCACCATTCTAAGAACTTTTGCGCTCACGTGTAGATAGTATGGCCCCCGCGCAATAGTTGTATCATCGTCAGTCTTGAAGAAGACACGTCCATCTCGGTGCTTATAGTCTCTGAATTCTCTCTTCTTGCTCGGATCTGTCGTGTCATAAAGAAAATCTCTGATTTCGAGAAGATCTTCCATCCATTCTTCACCAGAGTCTACAAGGTTCTCCATTGACCTATCGCTAGAAACAAGAGTACAAATCCAGCATCCAAACCTCGTGTTTCCGCATGATGGAGTCGACTTATCGACTACAAGAGGACATTCATTGTCCTGGGCGGTTCTGTACATCCCTAAGAGTTGGTAGTTATCTCCACCCCAAGGAGGCGGCTGCTGTAGGAGGTATCCCCAAACATCTTCTAATGAGAAATCCTGTATGGGTGCATACACGTATGCACCAGAAAAAGTTGTATGACTATACAAATGCATCCTCTTTGATTTTCTCAAGGATAGAACTTGATCTCTGGTTGCACTCTCACCTTTTCTGACACCAAGAACGATGATGACTTCACCGTGATACGCTATGCGGTCCATGATGTAGTCGCTGGTAGGCTGAATCTTTAGACGATCTGTACACCATCGAAATAGGCGAGTAGGTGCAGCGTATCCTCTCCCAATAAGATTCACCCAGTATGTTTGACTTAGTCTAGGTCGGACCATCTGGATATGGAAAGGGAGGTTATCTCTTTCTGCTGCTGTCCTCATTCTAGTGACTTGCTCTCGTAGATAGTCAAGTATGAACGGATTCTCCACCATCGTATCGGAGGAAACAACATAGAGTGGCTTCTTGCGCTCTTTCTCAGATAGTCCTGAGATGGCCAACCAAACAAGCTGAAGCGCAGCTGATGAGTCCTTTCCACCACTATAGCCTACAATCCAAGGCCGCTCATCAGCCAAGTACAACGACCTGATTTCGTCGTACGTGCCGTCAAGCCGCATCTTGTGCAACGGCGGAAAGCTCTCAGCATCCTCCTCAATCAATGCACCAATCTCCTGCTTATCAGTGATTCCTGACACTCTATTTCTTCTGCTGCTAGATTAACTCCGAGAATCTCCTTTATTGCAATTGATGTTAATTTTAGATTGAGATGGGCTTTACTTATTTTTCCACCTTCCATAGCCACACCTTCCCACATTTTGGTATTTCCTCGCCTCCAATCTAAAGAGTGGAGAACCATAAGGCGTCCCCTCCAACTGTCTGGATACTGCTCAATCAATGAACGCCCAGCAATTCCAAGCGCCACCAGTACGACACCATGGGAGTGCACGAACTTCCTTCGCAAAACGCTGCTCTTGATTTCTCCATTGAGAAAGGATTTCCACTCAGGGATCACAACAGAAACAGCATTCCAGTAGTCAATTGCCAGTTTCTTCTCACTAGCGCTCACATTATCACCTTTGGTTTTATTCATCAAGTTACAGAAAGCTTGGTAGACATTACTAAGTGTGAAGAGTTTTATTGATCGGTTTGATAGAGAAGTCTTCTCATATTCGACAGCTCCTCTAAACAGTGGAACGGTTGAAACGAGTTCGAGAGTTGCTGCAGCTACCGGATCTCGTCTATCATATAGTATGCTTAATGATTTTGTCGGCCGAACGGCATATCTGTTGAGATCTGCAAACATTTGTTGAGATTGCTTTAGGTCAGAATCAACAAATATCACAAGTGGGATTGCTTCTGACGCCAACTCTTTCTTCTTCTGAATTGCATCGAATATTGCTGCTCTGCGATGCTGCCCATCATTTATCACGAATTTCGCAGATGCAGGGACCGTAAGAAATCCTTGGTCAGATGATGAATCATCGTTAATTGGGGTGAATACAATCTCCGAATCAACTGATACAGTTAATGCAGAAAACACATATGAATTGGGATTATCTAGAATGTATCGTACTATATCTGGTACACGACGGTGGTTGATAGTTCTTTGTGCTCTGAAGTCAGGGGGCAATTCATCTTCATTGTATACCGTTATCTTGCATACTGTATCAAGAGGGCACATAGTGATATAGTACTCTCGACCTGCTTGAATTCCCCTTATGGCAGAGAATGAAAGACTGAACGACTTGCTTTCAATACTTTTCATGTTTCACGCCAAATTGCCTAGTAGAATGTACGTCAAAATAAGACTTCCGGAAATCAGAATAAAACATACCAATCTGGTGTTATGACATGAGTGGATTCGTTCCATTCAACAGAAGAAGTCTTCTTTACCTCTAGGAATAAACAAGATTCTGAGAATCCGAACCGCAGAGGCAAAGGTCATTCTTGAAACATAGATTACTAAGACTTTTTTAAGGACGCTTCAAATCTGTCGGGAGAGGAGGTTGTATTATGTCTTCATATGTAGTTGATGAAATCCCAGTCAAATCGGTTGTAGCATCGAAATCTCAGAGTAGACAAAGAAAAGTCATGGATGATATCGATGAGCTTGCAAATAACATTAGAGTGTTCGGATTGATTCATCCTGTTACTGTATTTGAGAAGGATGGAAAGTATGAGCTAATAGCAGGACAAAGAAGATTCCTTGCAGTTCAAAAGCTAGGATGGAAAACAATCCCAGCGCATGTTGTACCTGAGCCCGAAGACCCTATCAAAGCCAAGGCATATTCTTTCTCGGAAACATTCATGAGAACGGATATGGTTGAACAGGATCTAATAGAAGCTTGCACTTTCTTCTACAATACCTACGGGAATATGGCATTGGTAGCCACTGAATTGGGCTTGCCTTACCCCAAGGTGAGAAAGTACGTAAAAATGGCTCAACTTCCCGAATCATTGAAAAAGAAGGTTCAAGATGGCACTATAAGTTTCGACAGAGCGCTCAAAGCAGTAGAATTCTCTACTGATGAGAATCTCAATGTTGACGAAGAAAAGTCCTTGGAGCTAGCGATAGAATTGCAGAAGATGACTGGCTCACAAGTCAAGCAGGTTGGAGAATTGGTCAGAGCTGAGCCCTCTGCAACTGTGTCAGAGCTTGTTGAAGCCGGCGCCAAGCCACCAAAGATCAGAGAACTTAGGATTGAATTGCATACAAGTGGCTATAAGTCACTCTCAAAATACTCAAAGGACACCAAGGCAACATCTGAATCCGAAGCAGCAGTAGAACTCCTCCTGGAAGCTCTTTCGAACAAGGGATACTACGAAGAGGAGGAGTAAGTTGGCACTCAATTCACGGGAAATTGCTGAGCTGATTATGAGTGTGGGCACCCACTCAAAAGAGCGACCGCTTTCGCCAATCGAGGTGGCTGAAAGAATGAGAGTGCTCTTAGATGAATACGGCTCTAGGTCAGCAGTGGCAAGGCGGCTCGGATTGAAAGGCGTTGACATGGTGAACAGGTTCCTCGCATTGCTGAAACTTCCTCTTACAGTTAGGAATGCCATTGGCTGGAGAGGACCACAAGAGGGTGAGATAGGCTTAGACATCGCATATCGTATCTCAACACTAGACAATCCTAGGGAACAGGATACACTAGTGAAAGTTGTGATTCAGGAACCTCTTAGCAAAGAAGAAGTCCTTGACATCGTAACCTTACGAAATAAGAATCCAGAGATGACGATTGAGGACTGCATTGAAACCAGGATTAAGATCCGCCCTATTGTAGAAACAGGGTATCTTTTGGTCTTCGAGATAAATGAAACTACGATCAAATTACTCAGAGAGAATACTGTCGAAAACGTAGAGAAGCATCTGGAGGAAATAATTGAGTGTGTGGTAGAAAAAGCTGAAATTGAATCAATAAGATACAAATCCGGTATTGCGATATTCGTCCTATCAGAGAGGGGTTACCAGCAACTAACCATGTTTGCCAAGGAGAGAGGAGTAGACAAGAAAGATCTGTTAGATATTCTGATCTCTAAGAGGGTCAATGAACTATGACTAGCGAATTGGACCATGCTAGAATTGCTTCGGATGGTAGTATCTTCATGGGCAAGAACTTCTGTGCTGATGGATTCAGCTTCCAGAGAAAGTACTCAATATATACTCATATCCACGAGGACCATATCGGACAATTCGATAGTAGTCTAGGCTATTGTGACCTGATTATAGCTTCAAAAGCAACTGTGGATTTGCTTAAGGCTATTAAAGGAGAGTATCTATCTATAAGAGATAATCTTGTTGGATTGGCTTTTGAAAAACCGCTGAATCTTGATGATGGAACCGTCACTTTGTTCCCAGCAACGCACATATTGGGATCTGCACAAGTACTTGTCGAAACTGATGACAAGAGAATAGTCTATACTGGGGATTTTGATTGTCCGGGAACCGAACCAGTGGAATGTGATATTCTGATCATTGACTCAACACATGGAATGACGAAGTATGATTACAGTATGATTGAAAAGGACAAGGCCAAAGCAGAGCTTCTTGAATTAGTCAGGTCTTTTCACCGGAATTCGGAATTGCCTATTTTGGTTCGTGCGTTTCGGGGGAGACTGCAGAGCATTATGCACGAACTCAGAAGCACCAGAACATGCAATGGAGTGCTGTTTGTATCCTCAGAACCGGACTATAGGATAGCGAAAGTGTATCAGGAATATGGGTATGCATCAACTCCATTACAGGAAATCGATTCGAGGCTGCCTCTCAGCACGCAGGTCAATGATCCAGTGTATATTGCATTCTTGCCGATTGGAGCTGGCAACAATTATGATTCATCTCATAACGTCATAGAAATCAACAGCTATGGAGTGAGCGGGCCCTACACAAGAATCAACAAGAGGAAGTATAGATTATGTTGGTCCGACCATGCGGACTTCAAAGGGCTGATTGGCTATATTGAAAAATCAGGAGCGCGAACTGTCATAACCGATACAATTCGTGGTCAAGGTTATCCTCTTGCCGAATACATCAACAAGGAGATGGGAAATCGTGTGAAAGCTATAGCAGGTGGAGGTTAACTTTGAATGTGGCTTGCCCAGTTCATTTTCCGTGCTATACATTACAAGGATAGCTGTGTGTAATGTGACTCCAAGTTCAATATCGTGGCAATCTCCTTGTATCTATTTCGAAGTGTTACCTCGCTTACACCAGCTGCCTCAGCGATCTTGACCTGCCCCAATCTGATTCCTGATTGGTAACATGCTAAGTATATGGCAGCTGCAGCTATTCCCCAAGGATCTTTCCCTGATGCCAAATCAATCGCTCTTGCAGATTGCAGAGTCTGCTTCGAGATTTCCTCAATCTCTTTAGGGGCGCCTAGCAGTTCACATACCCTTTCAACCACTTTTAATGGGTCATATTGCGGGATGTCCTGATCAATGATTGACGCTACTATTCTGTAGGAACGACCTATACTCTTCGAACTTACTTTTGCCAGAGGAGCAATATGAGATAGCTGCCGCGGATTTCCATTTATCCTGCATGCAGCATATATAGCTGCAGCAGCAATGGATGCTGCTTTCTTCCCTCTTATGAAACCACCTCTTCCTGCTTTGCCCAGAATCTCAAATGCAAGTTCTCTTGTTTCCCGAGGCAATTCTAGCGCAGACATAATGTTGCTGAAAAGGAACATTAAGGTCGGAACTGTGTGTTTCTGTGACTTCCTTGCACTTTCATCCAAAACTCGAATCTCTAGGTGTTCCTGTTTTGATGGCCTATGGCTCAAGGTGAATTGTGACTCCCCTTTTCTCTCGTATTTCAATCTCTTTACTACAGCTCTGCTATTATCACCACTCCTTGATGAACTTCTATCTTCCAATAGGTGTTCACTGAGAGTCAATTGTTTGAACCGACTTGATCTCTTCTTCTCCCCCTTCTTCATATAGCCCATCACCTTGCAGAAACATTCTGGCAATAATGCAGATGACGCAATCTTCAAAAAACCCCTTGAAAAGAGAACCAGATTGATACCAATAGAGGATTCAAACTTTTAACGCTTACTGATGTATATCCTCAGAACTGTAGCACTCGTAGTTGGGATACATGAAATAGAGTTTCACATCCTTCTAAATGAATCCCTTGGATTATGTCTTCATACCCTTGATTCTAGACTGGCTGGTGTGTACAAAGGATTTCAAGTGGAAACTCCGATTGCGTTCAATGAATTCTACATCGCTGATATCGCTTTGAGCATCATTTGCAATCCACCAATGAGTCTGGTCAACGAGTTCTAGGTCGCCAAGAACGGTCAGCCTATCTACCAGAAGACTACTTCTTTGAACGCCTCTTGGGTCTGAGGTCTCTTGTGTGGCACTTTCTGCACTTGACCGCCTTGAGCGGATTAGTTGCTCCACAGTATCTACATACTGATTTGTACAGCAAGTAGTGCTGTGCAAGCCTGCGTTTTTCGATGTCCGCTATTGGCATCTCACTTCGACCTCTTCATCTTGATGGCAGTTAGAGTAATCTCTGACGAGCCCACTCGGGCTTTCCACCAGTGTTCTGTTTTAAAAGCTTGTGCTCCGGTCCGCCAGTAATACTAGGAAGAGGCGTTGCTGAGCGTTGGTGGACAGGCCTGTTCTCATGACTCCTGTCTGCAGGATCTTGCTCTACATCAGTTCTTTGAGCAGGCGCGAGATATCACTTGGTCTCTCGGCCACAGAGATACCAGCATCATTCAATGCCTTGATCTTTGATGCCGCTGTGCCAGAGCTTCCACTGATTATGGCTCCTGCATGTCCCATTCTCTTGCCCGGTGGTGCGGTCCTTCCTGCAATGAATCCGACTACAGGTAGGTCATAGTTGTCCTTGATATAGACCGCCGCTCTCTCCTCAGCATCGCCGCCTATCTCACCCACTAAGACGAGTGCCTTTGTACTCCTGTCTTTCTGGAACATCTTCACTGCCTCAATAGTTGTCAACCCGACACAGGGGTCTCCGCCCAATCCGACAGCAGTTGAGATACCTATTCCTGCCTGTGTCATACCTGCAGCGATCTCATAGGTGAGTGTGCCGCTCCGGGACATGAGCCCTACCTTGCCGGAAGCAAAGATGTGACCGGGCATGATGCCGACCTTCTGCTTTGCGCCTGGTGTAATGATTCCTGGAGTATTCGGGCCAATAATCGTGATGCCCTTCCTCTTTGCCTCGTGGATTATCTGAATCTCGTCTTTGACTGGAACATGCTCAGTGATCACCACAATGGGGTTCAGGTCAGAGGCGATGGCCTCCAAGGTGGCATCTCCAGCAAAGGGTGCGGGAACAAAGATGATCGATGCTGTGGCATTCTGCGCCTCCTTTGCCTCTCTCACGCTATCGTAGACTGGCACGCCATGCACATCTTCTCCGGCCTTGCCGGGAGACGTGCCAGCGACAATCTTTGTGCCATACTCTAGCATGGCAGCGGTGTGGAACGTTCCCTGCCCTCCGGTTATCCCTTGGACAATGATTCGTGTGCCCTTGTTGACAAGTATTGCCATCTATGCAGCCTCCTTTACCAGCTCGACAACCTTGGAAGCAGCATCCTCCATCGTTTTGAGGAATGGAATTCCTGCCTCATTGAGTATCTCCTGTCCTTCCTTCTCGTTTGTGCCAACCATGCGGATGACCATGGGCACGGTGATATCCCCATCCTCCCGAGCCGACAGGATTCCCTTAGCAACCTCGTCACATCTCGTGATTCCGCCCATTATGTTGACAAGGATTGCCCTCACGTTCGAGTACATCATTGCAATCTCAATACCTCGCTTCACCCTCTGTGCATCTGATCCTCCACCAAGGTCTAGAAATGTGCTTGCTCTACCACCGTAGAGGGACACTGCATCAAGTGTTGCCATGGTCAGACCTGCACCATTACAGATGCATGCAATATTGCCATCAAGTTCCACGTATGCCATATCATTCTCTGCCGCAAGACGCTCCCTCTCGTTCTGTTCCAGAGGTTCACGCTTGATCTTCTGTATGATGTCCTTGTGCCTGAATAGGGAGCTATCATCGATGTTCAATCGCGCATCTGCAGCAAGGAATCTACCATCTGTGGTCAGGATAAGCGGGTTGATCTCGGTCAGCTCAACATCAAGGGCGTTCACGATATTCCACAGGGTCGAGAGGAAGCTGGCGAGCTGAGTGATCTGTTTTCCTCTGAATCCCATCGCAATAGCCATCTCTCGGGCTTCATAGGCTTGAAAGCCGAGGTTCGGGTCCACATGCCTCATGATGATCTTCTCGGGACTCTCTTCAGCCAGTTCCTCAATCGACATGCCTCCTGCAGCACTGCCGATCATGATGTACTTACGTTCATTTCTATCGACCGTGACGCCAAGGTAGATCTCTTGCTGAATGATGAGTTTCTCCTCGATGAGCACTGCTTCTACGGGTAGATCATTGATTCTCATCGCCAAGATCTCTCTGGCGTGCTTTTGCGCTTGTTCTGGTGTATCTGCGAATTTCACGCCGCCCGCCTTTCCTCTCTTCCCCGCAAGCACCTGTG
>CAYHAA010000016.1:21033-70584 GCA_964354495.1 uncultured archaeon
GTATCTGCGAATTTCACGCCGCCCGCCTTTCCTCTCTTCCCCGCAAGCACCTGTGCCTTCACAACAACAGGTCTGCCTACCTCCGCGGCACGTGCCTTGGCCTCTTCGGGCGTCCTCGCAACACCACCTGGAGGTATTGGCATATTGAAAGTTCTGAAGATGTCCTTCGCTTCATGTTCGAATAGCTTCATCAATGATCACCATGTTAGGCCTGACCCGCCTCGGTTCATGTCCGTAAAAAATTACCGCATGGAGTTGAGCAGCGTAAGAAGACTGACCTCCATCTCCTCTGCCTCCTTTCTGAGAGCATGTCTCTGTTCCATGAGACTGAGAAGAATGTGGTTGATGTACTCTAGCTCTTCAAGACAGTTCTCTACTATCCCCGGCATATTATCTTCGCAGACCACCTCATCAATACTGGCGGCAGGAAGTTTGCTCAGTACCTGATTCGCCACAGGTTCAAGCATCTCTGCTCTTGCTCGAATGAGGCCTCGAAGAACCGTCTTCAGGTCTGAGCGTTTGTCACCGATGGCTCTCATTACCTTCTTTGCATCTTTGACAGGAACACCCAGTATTGATACATTCTCTCCAAGAGGGGTGCACTTGATACTCTTTCCATCACGAGTTATGAGCCCGTCCATCTCAAGTTCACCAAAGACTTCGAGTCCCCGCAACGCCTGCTTGATCACTCCTGCAGCATATGCCTTGGTATCGTCCTGCCTCATGGCATACGTTGAGAACTTGACCAAGTGTTTGCAGAGACGGTGCCTCCGAATGTCTTGAAATTTCCAGGACTCACATGAACATGACACCCCGTCTCGTGATCGCAGCGAAACGTAGTGCCAGATCTCCCTGCTTCCACTGTGAACCAGCCCCTCAATCTTGTCAGGTCTCACTGAGACAAGTTTCACGCTCTCATCAGGAATCTCATTTGCCCGATTAAATGTGGACTTTGTAGAGCGCATCATCAAGAGAGAGTCCACGGAGGCATCTTCAGGAATCTCAATTCCAATCTCCCTCACATTGGTGACTCTGCTGCTACTTCCCCAGAATGTTCGATCGATTACTGAGAACGGGTCATCCCTCTTCTCCTGTTTTCCACATAACTGCATGAGAACAAGGTCCTGAATGTTCTCAGCCTCATCCATTTCACTATCGACTTCGCCGTGTATTGGAAGTAGGTTTCCCTCCGCGTCCCTGTCAAAGTACTTAGCTAGAATCCTGATTCGCTCTTGTTCATTGTTTACGACCACTATGCCAAAAGACTCGTTATCGATTCCTCGCCGTCCAGACGATCCCAGGACGTCACTTAGTTGCCACTCTGACAGCATCGCGACTGCATCCTCTTGGGACAACTCCTTTCCGAACTTCTGCAAGTATACCCCCATGAGAAAGACCAATGATGCATGTAGACCACTTGCAATGGCAAAACGAATTGGCATGACAATTACCGGGAGAAGGCCCTCCTCCCAGGCCTTGGTTATTTCGCGTCTCTGGGAGGTAGACACGCCCTCATGAAAGAATGCAACTCCCCTCGATATCATCTGGCTCAGTTTCACCGTCATAGTACACTGCGGGTATTTCTTGAGAATCTCCCTTGCAAGCTGACTCAGATCATCGCGATGCTCAGGAGTCAGTCTCAGGTCCAAGACTGCAGATGTAGGCGTCTGTGCGACACCAGACAATTGACTTGCCATGTCCTCGCAAGCCTGTATATTCGCGCAAAGTATCATCACTTGCCCACTGCGATAATGAACAAACTCTGTCAGGTCCGCAAGTGAATCATTGATGTCTTCAAATGCCTTCACGCTGAAGATTCGTTTCACATCTTCCTTCGCATCTTCTACTATACTGGCCTTCAACCAGTCGCTCAACTCCCTAAGGTTCTCAAGAGGGGGGCAGATTGCAATGTACTGCACACCCGTCAGTCCTAATAGGGTCACAAGAGACGTCTCCAGCCGCGCCCCTAATTCCGGTTGCCCTATGAGGTCAAGACGGTCTACTAGAACACAGACCAGGTCCTCCAGAATTGCTGGGTTCACCCTAGATGCAATATCGAAGGACTGGTACGTGGCGACGATGACCCGGCCTGTTCCAGCAGTCATTCTCGAAGCATTTCGTCTACGGATTATCTGTATTGCTTCTATGCCAAGCCTTCTGCATTTTTGGCTCAAGGACTGGAACCGTTTCTCTGCTTGGTGTGGGTTCGGGCAGAGGACCAAGGCTCTCGCTATGTGGTCTGATGCAACACGGTTCAGGAGCGAGATCTCTGCGATTGTATATGCCTCATCATAATCATGAGAGACTAGAATTTGGCTGACTCCTCTGGTCAAGCCCTTGCCGACAGCATCTTTCTGGAAGTCAGTCAGGTTTGCAAGACCCTGCCTTCTCAATACCTCCAGCAGCCGAGGTGCGACTTGCTGGAGTTCTAGTTCCTTGAGGGTGCTCAGATACTGCCACTCCGTCGTTCATTTGAGCATACTCTAATGCTATGAGGACGTAGTATCATATCCTATTAGTTTTACGTGTGTTTGGTCCAAATAGCGTTGAGCTGGTCCAAAAATACTCAAAAAGGAGTGCGTGGACGGCATGTCACCTCTCGCCAAGACTGTGAGCAGGTGGTCTATCTTACGCAGACACATACAAAGTCTCAAAAGCAGCAATCGATAGAACTGATTGAAAAGGCATAATGTAGGGTTTATGCAATCCGTCCTTTCATATTGAGGCTTGAATAGTAATGGCTTTTGTAGCTACTACCGACTCGAACTTTCAGATTATCCTGAAGAAGGGATTCAAAGTCAGACCAGGTTCAACATTCATCTGTGGGTTTCACGGACTTGGCGAAGTGGGTTTTCTGAGCACAGCACATCTGACAAGGACTCTCGAGGCAGAACGTGTGGGTTTCATAAAGAGCGACATGTTACCGCTCTTTGTGTCGATGGAGGACAAGAAACTGGTCCTGCCGTTCGAGATCTACTCCTATGGACCAAAGAAGATGGTGTTCTTGGTTCCTCGGTTCCAACCGCATCAGTCAGAGCAGTGGGGCTTTATCGACAAGCTCGCCAAGTGGATTGCAGAGAATGAATTCGAGGAGACCCTTCTCCTTGGAGGTCTAGATGCCAGCTTCAAGGAGGACGATCAGGAGATGCGTTCTGTTCCAACCTCAGCATACGAGCCCAGACTTGAGAAATGGTCAGTTCCCCTGCTAGAGGAAGGCCTCTTCGTGGCTGGTCCTCTGGCACTGATACTCGCTGAGCTTGAGATGCTTGACGTACCAGCAATCGGTCTTCTCACATATGCGACCCGTGGCCGACCCGATCCACGCTCTGCTGCCACCATGCTCGAGAAGATCAACGAGGTGTATGGTCTAGAGGCTAATGTTGAACAGCTGCTAGAGGAGTCCCGTGAGATTGAGCGCCTCGAGAAGATGCGGAAATCAATAGAATCTTCTGACAGGCCTGGTGACATGTTCGTCTAACGTTCACTGTAACGTGGACAATCCTGGACATACGCCCTTTGTCCTTCCAGAAACGGCACTGGGACCTTCCTAATGCTAGACGAATGGTACAGACTTATATCATCAAACAAATGTCTGCTGAGTGTCCATGTTTTCGTAGATGTTCGTCTAGCCAAGTCTTCGGATGAACCATCCAATATCCACGAGATTCTTGCCCACGAGACTATCTTGAGACAGATACTCGATTCGTGTGGCATCCACAGTTAGAGAGGCAATACCCAGACAGTCATGTTCTTCGTTCACAATGAGGACCCTTTGCCCTCTCTTCAAATTGGGCTCGTACCAGACGACAGACGCCTTGAGTATGCTCCGGCCATATGTGAACGCCTCTGCGCCTCTTCTCGAGACAATGACTACTTTGGTCGTCAGCTTCACCAGTTCAGGAATGATCTGAAGGCTCAGTCTGAAACCATCCTTCGCCACAACTCCCAGTTGCCTCCCGACAAGATGATAGTCGAATCCAACTGGAGTCTCTTCTAACAGACGTCGCATCCAAGCAGTCGGGACGAGGTAGATGTTTCTCCAATCCTTATCAATCAGAACAATCGGAGTTCGAGCACCCAGCAATTTCCTGCTTATGCCATCACCATACTCAGTATCTATCGATCGTGCAATACTCTCCCACTCAATTGTGTCCAAAATCTGTGGCTTCATTAGGCGCCCTCCTTGGTCATCTTGCAGATGAAGAAGCCCTCTGTGCCATCCTTATGGGGGAGAAATCGGCGAGCCATCTTCAGTGATTCATCAAGCTGAACACCAAATGGCTCGGTGTATCCCGGGGACCCGAATTCAAGAGGTATTGGTACTATCTTCACTTCATGGTGTCGCTTCAGAATGCTGTCTACTATGTATTCGTTCTCTTCAGGCGCAATCGAACAGGTTGAGTATACGATAGTGCCGCCGGGAGCCAAGATAGAGATTGCTGCATCGAGCATCTCGTCCTCCCTTGTAGCGCAATAGTGCACATCAGCCATGGTCTTGCTGGTCTTTCTTGTTGGATCTAGGGGAATCAGTCCCTCTCCAGAACATGGAGCATCCAGAAGTATTCTGTCTGGTTCTATGTTTAGAGCCGGTATTTTCCTTGCATCACCCCTGAGAACCAATGCGTTGGTGACACCGCAACGCAATATGTTGCTCTCCAGACTTGTCAACCGCTCACGATCCTGTTCAATAGCAATGACCATGCCTGTGTTTTGCATCTCCTGGGCGATATGGGTCGTCTTTCCTCCTGGAGCAGCTGCTAGGTCAAGGACTGTTTCGTCTGGCTTTGGGCCCAAGACATTGACCGTGGTCATCGAGGGAACACCCTGTACATAATAGAATCCGAGCATATGTTCTAAGAACGCGCCGGGTGTTGATGTATTCGTGAAGTCACCATAATATCCAGTGTCGAGCCAAGGAATTGGCTCAAGGGCAATCCCCTTTCTCTTCATCCTCTTGATTACAGTCTCTTGCGCAGCTCTCAGGGTATTCACTCGTATCGAGGTTCTTATTGGCAGCTCACACGCCTTTAGGAACTGCAGTGTTTCCTGTTCGCCCCAGAGAACGAGATATCTCTCAATCATGTACTGTAGATATCCGTGCTCCTTGGCAAGGACCTTTGCTCTCTCTCTCAGCTCCTTTCGTGCCATCATCTCGATCTCCGGATTCTCAATCATTCTCCAATGTCTTCATTCCACAGAAACGGGTTGCCCCTGATGAAGTCCCTCATGATGGATATGCATTTCTCATCTTGGAGAACCACAACTTCTACACCACGTCCTCTCACATGCTCTTCAGGACCTTGGAAATTAGTGTTCTCGCCCACGACAACGCGCGGAATCCCATAGAGCAATACAGCTCCACTGCACATATCACATGGAGAGAGAGTTGAATAGAGTGTGGCTCTCCTGTAGTCCTTTGCTTTGAGTCGTCCCGCGTTCTCAAGACAGTCCATCTCAGCATGAAGGATTGAACTATCCTCTTGGATTCGCTTGTTGTGTCCTCTTCCCCTTATCTTACCATCAATGACTAGAACGGAGCCTATAGGAATCCCGCCCTCCGCAAGTCCCATCTTTGCCTCTTTGATTGCCTCCAGCATGAATATGGTATCAGTATCCATCCATAGCACCTCGATTTCAGTATCTTTTGAGAGCCTTCTTCAGTTCTGAGGTCTCAGGCGATATCAATGGTACCTTTGGTGTCAGTCGGTCTGGTGTCGCTAAGTCCTTGAATCCGGAGCCAGTGATTGGCACTACAACTCGATCTGATGGGTCAATCACGCCCTCAGACACAAGTCTTCTCAGTCCTGCGAGACCCGCCACACCACTCGGTTCAGCGAATATTCCCTCGAGTTTTCCAAGATTCACTAAGGCCTCTTCTATTGAGTCATCCGATACCGCTATGGCCTCTCCGTCTGCAATATTCAGATACTTGATTGCAGCATCGCCATCCCATGGGAACGGGTCGGCAAGACCTCCAGCAACTGTATCATTGGAGCTCCATGGAGTGATGTTCAGAGGGTCCTGTCCCTCATCGAATGCGCGAACAATGGGTGCACAACCCTCTGGTTGCACGACAACTGGTCTTGGCAGGTCATCGATGAGCCCCATTTGCTGGAACTCCCACAATCCCTTCATGGTGCCGGCCATCAAGCCCCCGCTTCCTGTTGGGAATAGAATCCAGTCTGGCGGGTTCCATGCAGTCTGCTCCGCAATCTCATAGCCTAGTGATTTGGTCCCTTCGAATTGGAAGCAGTTGAATGGTCCAAAGGAGGGCGTTGGCGTCCAACCGAACTCAGCACAAGCAGCACGGAGAAGCGTTGTGGTGGGATCCACACCCTGTTGGACCTTTCTGACTCTGAAGACCTTTGCTCCGAGCGTTCGCAGATGAATCAGTTTGCCTGCCGGTGCCTCCTCTGGTACAAACACTACAGCCTGGAGGCCTGCTCTGGCGGCATAGGTAGACATGGCCGCAGCTGCATTTCCTGAGGATGCCGCAGACACGGTCACAGCTCCGTCTTCCAATGCCTTGCTCACACCGACGCAGATTGGTCGG
This sequence comes from uncultured archaeon, assembly GCA_964354495.1. Classification (GTDB taxonomy): domain Archaea; phylum Asgardarchaeota; class Thorarchaeia; order Thorarchaeales; family Thorarchaeaceae; genus SMTZ1-45. Next base: position 27,587 of record CAYHAA010000016.1, read on the forward strand.
TCCTTGAATGAGCCTGATGGATTGAATATCTCGTTCTTGAGATGGAGTCCTCTCAGTTTCCAGTCCTCAGCAAGCCTCTTGCTCGGGAGTAGAGGTGTATTTCCCTCTCCGAGCGTGACGATATTGCGCTGGTCGCGAAGGGGCATCAGGTCGAAGTACTTCCAGAGTCCCCCGCTCTTCTTCATCAAGGACTTTCTTGTGACTGTCTCCTTGAGCGATTCGAGGTCAAATTCGAAGTCAATTCGCCCTCCGCAGCCGTCATTTGGAGGAACATTGCTCTCAGTGTACTGCTTCCCGCATTTTGCACATTCAATTCTGTTAATCCTTGACACGTTGATACCAGCTGGTTCTTCAGGTGGACGTTCTGTTATTTGGATTGTGGCTTATGGCATGGAAACATCTAACAATGTGATGTCAGATACCGTACAGGAGGAATAGTCTTGAAAGCATCCTATGAGGTCGAGGTCAAAGTCCGAGTCAACGATGCGAGAGCAATCGAACAAGTAATCCTCCACGCAGGAGGTCGGCGACTGAACTCAGAGATTCAGACCGACATGTACTATGACCATCCCTGTCGTTCGTTCTCTCAGACCGACGAAGCCGTCAGAATACGGGCTCGAGAGGCTGTTGACAATGTTCCATTATCGAACTCAGGACATGCTCCCATGGAGCTTACCTACAAGGGGCCCAAGGTTGACAAGACGACCAAGACACGTCTGGAGTATACCACGGGAATCACTGATCTTGATGCCACCATCTCTATTCTCCATCACACCGGGTTCAAGCACGTAGCAACCATCAAGAAGCATCGTCTCTTCTTCGATATCAAGGGGACTACCGTGAGCATAGACGATGTGGATGATGTGGGGCTATTCATTGAATTGGAGATCATCGCAGCCAGTAAGAGGAGCATGGAGGCCGCAAGGAACAGGGTCATCTCTCTAGTGCAACAGCTCGGGCTTAATCCCGATTCAATGATAAGAGAGTCATATCTTGAGCTCTACCTTAGGCGAGTCGCTCATTGATGCTCACTGCTGATCTCCTGTCTCAGTTGCTGAACAAACCTGTGGAGGGTCTTGTGACGTTCTGCAGCCAGCTTCTTTGCAGGAGCCGTGTACATCAGGTCCTTCAATCTTAGTAGTTTGTCTTCAGTGTGATTCAGAAATCCCTGAATTCCTTTTCCTGATGCTGCTGCTTGAGCTATGGCTCGATACACGCCAATGGCTCCCATTGCATCAAGCTTGTCCGCATCACTGAGTATCTGCCCCTCAAGAGAAGTCGGTTCAACATTCTCACTGAACCTATGTGTCCTGATTGCATCCACAATATGCTGTATCTCCCCAGCTGTATATCCGAGTTCTCGGAGATACTCTCGGCTCATCTCTCCAGATAGGATGGAATGCGAGACACCGGAATCTGCCTCTCTCGGCCTGCCGACATCATGAAGAAGCGCCGCCGCTTCGAGGACTCTCATATTGACCTGCAGTCCTTTGCTCAGCTGCATGGACAAGGAATATACCCTCATGCTATGGTCGTACGTGTGCGCCCCGAGCTGTGACCCAGAGAGTTGTTTCTGGACAAAACCCGTTATCATTGACTTTGTAGACACTGATCAAGGCCTCCTTTGAATGATTCCTGGTGTCTGTCGAATGTGGTTCCTAGTGTCTTTTGTTCCCTCCGGTCCTTTCGATAAACAGAATTTGGAGCATCCAAGATATCCTTTAATTGCTAAAGCCGGAGGATTGAGGGTGACATGACACGCCGAATCAGTTCTAGTCACCACCAACCCCCTCTCGGGGAAGCAAGAGGATCTGGCAGTTGAGTGCTGTAACATCGACCCGAAAAAAGATGGGCTTGACCACGATAGTTGGTTCAATCCTCGTCGTCGCAAGCATAATCTGGGGTCTGTACAGCTTCGTACTGATACAATATGGGGGTGTGAGACCGTACGAGCCGCATTATGAGTATGACCTCATCGAATACTGGCCATATACGAATAATTTCACAGGCGGCACGACCAATTGGTTTGAAAATCTGAACTATACTGATTTCCAGATAGATCAGCCACTCCCTGAAGATATCCTTGACCGGCTTGATGATGTTGTCTTCGTGGTCACCCCAAGAGACCCGGGACATCTCTGGCGTCAGGAGTCGTATGATTACTATGATGGTGCAGGGTGGTCCAAGACCATCACTGATTCTTTCAGACCCCTCACATCAGAGGAACTCATCCAACCCTCAGCAGCAACGAATCCGATCTACACGGTCATCTTCAATGCGCCTGCAGGCGCGGGTGTAGGTTCTATTGAACTCCCCTCCCTCTTCCCGGCAATTCGTGTCATTGATGGTTCATTCAAGACCTATAGTCTGGTGGATGGTGTCCCTGTTGAAGACATCCCCTCGAGGTTCTTACATCTAGAACTAGCGACGGACGATTACGGGACACTCTTACTCAATCCACTCATTCAAGGAACTACTGGTGAGCAGGTTCCTGTAAGCTTCGAGCTCACCTTCGTGGACCAAGACATAGACAATGTCATAGCCAATGCATTACAGGGGAGTGCAGCTCCTGGTTGGACAGCAATCTACAGACAGCTACCCGCTCTCACACAGAGGGTCATAGACAACATCACTCAATTCTCTTCCGTTGGAAACGACGCATATGAGAAAGCAATGGCAGTGAAGACATACTTCCAGAGCACCTTCGAGCTCAACATCACTCCAGAGGCACTTGCTGACTACCCACAGGGCCAAGAGGTGACTGATTGGTTCCTGGAGCGAGGAAACGGTCTTCCCCAGCATTTTGCCACCTCCTACGCCGTCTTCATGCGATATCTTGGAGTTCCTGCACGGGTAGTGAGTGGCTATGCCTTGGGCGAGCCAGATCCTGTGGAAGACTTCCGTACTGTCATGGTCCGTCATATGACCTTCTGGGTCGAGGTGTACATTCCTATGTCCGGCGCCACAGAGGGAGAATGGATTCAGATGATTCCTACCCCTCTTCCTCCTGAGTTTGGAGGTGGCGAGGACCCTATCAATACTCCAATACCTAATATCGAGCTATTAGTATGGCCGAGCAACGGGCTTCAATGGGCTGAGATAGGCACACCCTTCGAGATCAGTGCATCAATGACCGTTGATGGTGTTCCCATCACGACGCCAGACACTATCATCTTCAATGATGAGACAGACTCTCGATTCGTTGGTACAGCCACTATTGGACAACCTCCCGACCTGCCCATAGCTAATGTCACCTATGTCTTTCCTATTGATGCGACAGTGAGCTATCACATCATGTCTGCAACCTGGGCCAATCCTTATTTCTCTGTTATCAATGCGACTGCAATCTTTGCCGTAGGAACACCTTCGCCCTCGTTCGATGAACGACAACAAGCGGATGGGTTTGTTACCAGTGAGACCCAAGAACTGAATGTCAGTCAGGGTGTCGATACCCATGTGGCCTATTGGGAAGATACAGTCCATGTGTTTGGCATCATGACAGTGAATGGAGTTCCTGTAAACAGCTCTCAATACAACAACCGGTACATTCAGATTATGTGGGACAACACCATTGTAGGAGATGCCTTCATTGACGAGTACGGATACTACGAGCTTGATGTGACTGTAGATCCTATGGATTTTGCATTGATGAGGGTTGGTCTCCATGAGGTCTGGTCATGGTACGCAGGTGACTGGGATGGTGAGATACCACGCCTTCTAGAGGCGCGATCCAGTGACAATTCGACAATCACAGTCTGGGGGCGAGTTGGATTTGATCTCAGTGTGAGTCCAACAACCACCTCTGCAGGTGCAACCATCTACTATGATGGTGCTATCCGTTTTCTGAACGGTTCTCTCCTCCCCACAGGTCAAAACGTCGGTGTGTTCTTTGGGACACAGGCAAACGCAAGCCGACCCCTGAATGCAACAGGTCGTTTTCAGTGGAGCTACATGATTCCCGTGATTCAGCCTGACGGGACATATTTTGCACGTGCGAACTGGACCAATCCACTGAACTGGCAATACATCGCGGGCAATTGGAGCATCTCAATCCCAATTGATGTGGGTGCTGGCGGAACCAATCTTTGGGTGAACCCTCTTCCAGACCCGCTGTTCATCGGTCAGGAAATTGTGATCTGGGGATACTTGACACATGTTGTCAATGGATCTGGTATTGGCCTGAAGCTGGTCGATATCTGGTGGTCTACAGGAGTACCAGTCAATCTCGGTCCGGTCATTACTGCGGGAGATGGCTACTTCGAGGTAAATTACACGATTCCTGCAGGATACGAGGGCCCAGTGGAATATTGGGCATACTTCAACTCGGTCGATCCTGCGCTTGCAAGCTCGGAGCTACTTCCTCATCTCTTCTCGAACATAAAGCGCTATGATGTGACAATATCAATTCTGGTCAATCCTGACCCCGTGCGTCTTCTCCAGACGGTACGTATTCAAGGGTCTGCAATACTACTTGAGAACGCCAGCTCTCCACTTGCTTTCGTTAGTATCGACATTTGGTGGGGGAACTCGACAGGTGACTACCTTCTCAACACGGTGTTGACCAACGCGACGGGCGGTTATGTGTTCTACTACCAGATTCCATTAGGTCACAGCATTGAAGTCGTGACTGTCTGGGTCAGTTATACTTCCCTGTTTTCGAATATTGCAGATGGCGAATCAATCCCCGAACCAGTCTCAATTGAAGCAACTGACACGCTGATTACGGTCAACGAGGACTTCACTACATATCATCTCAACGAAACCGTGCTTCTCTATGGTAGTCTTCAGTTTGCCAATGGGACTCCTATTGCATTCGAAACCGTGTACATACACTGGGTCAATGCATCGGGCGCCTTTGTCTTTGAGCGACTCACAGACATCAATGGTAACTACCAGTTCCAGTACAATTTCTCTACAAGCATGTCTGTGGGGATAATCGATGTGCATGTGAACTGGACATCTTGGACTCCTCTCTATGCGGATGCCTTTGATACCCTCGTACCAAGCATTGAGGTTGTGAAATACGACCTTGAGATGACCCTGATAGCACCTGCGCAGATCTATCTTGATGAGGACCTGTTCTTTGAGGGTATCCTATCCTATGCAGGTGGCTCTCCACCATTGATAGGTGAGCTCATTGAGTTGTCATATTGGAATGGGACGGATTGGGAGCTGCTAGGCTATCTACCAACGAATTCAACTGGAGGCTTCAACGCCACATTGGGTTTCCCCACGCCCATTGAATATACCTATCAGTTTCGCCTTCTGTATACAGCCACCAACCCACTGAACAACGATGCTGTTGAGTATTTCAGCGTGGAAACTGTGAAGTACACAATTAACCTGGACATCACTGTGTCACCGAACCCTGTCATGCAGAATGAGACCATCACAATTCATGCGTATCTCTACTACCAGCATAACGGGACACCGCTAGTCAATGCTGTCGTGAGTATCTACTGGGATAACGGAACGCTGTTCTTCCTCGGAAATCTCATAACCAATGGAGCTGGACAGGCTGACTTCTACTACTCTGGTATGGACTACGACTCAGTGCGAGTCAACATTGAAGTCTACGGGTACTATGCAGGTTCAGTCTATCGAGCCGAGAGAGAATCAATTCACACCATAGTGACACTCGAACAGTGGCTCACTGAAGTGTACAATGTTGATTCAGATTTGCCTAGGTACGGACTGACTGAAACAGTGATAGTGACTGGAAATCTGCGGTTCGTTCTTCCATCTGTGCCCTATGCCGGAGTGACCATAGAGCTCCTACTCTCTGGTGTCCCACTTAACGGCACGGTGACCGCATCAGACGGGTCGTTCACACTGTACTGGACCATACCTGAGGACACTTCCCCTGATTTCTATGACCTCGTTGTGCGGTTCCAGTCAATGCTTCCATGGATTGCAGGCTCCCAAGCATCCGTTCCGCAGTTTGAGGTCTATGCGCTTGTTATCATAATCACAGCGAACGTTGACGTGACAACTGTACATCTGGGTGAACAGATCATCTTCTCAGGAACTGCGCAATTCTCGAACAGCACACCTCTGGACGGGTATGTGATTGAAATCTGGTGGAATGGTGTTCTTCTGAACACAGCAAACGTCACAGCTGGAACCTTTAGCTATGGCTATCTGGTGCCATACTCCCAGAGTCTAGGTGTCAGGTCAGGATATGCCTTCTTCAATGCTCCAACAGCTGCATTTGTTGATGTCACAGAGTACTTCCCTGACGTGACAGTCAGAGAGTACATTGACCTCTATCTTGACTCAGAGCCCGTCGTCGACATCTTCACACGAGGCGATACTATCATCGTGACGGGCTATGTCATGAATGATGGTGCTCTACCAGCAAGTGGGGTGTCGGTTGAGGTACTGGCAGATGGAACGCCCACAGGTTACACTGGAATGACACGTGCAGATGGGACATTTTCAATAAATCTCCTCATTCGTTCAGACCAAGCAGTTGGCCTGTATACACTGACCATCGACTCGATTGGCCCCTATCGTGATGTTCTCTCCTCCCCCTCATCATGGACCATCTCGGTCTACATGGACTCAGTCGTAGATATTATGACAGTGGGCAGAGCATTGATGCCTGGAGAGTACTTCACCATCAACCTGCAGCTTCATGATGATCAGGGCAATCCAATCAATGGTGTAACGATTCATGTGTATCTCGATTCTTTTGAGATTGCATCTCCCTACCTAGCAGATGGAAGTGGTCAAGACTTCGACTTGACAATACCAATATCTTTGGTAGGAAACGGTGGCCTTTTCGATGTATATGCTGAATTCGCCGGCAGCTCTTTCATCAATGGTCATACTGCGACTGGCCCCCTAATGCACATCTTCACTGACGTGACCTTCAGGCTGCTTTCTGCCTCGCGTATCGATCCCGGGCAGAGCTTTGTCATAGAGGCTGAAGTCATTGACCCTGAAGGCAATCCAATCGAGGGAAGAGATGTGCTTCTCAATCTCAATGGGACCCAAGTGATTCCTCTTACAACAGGCTCAGATGGAAGAATATCGTACCCGTCATCAGCCTATGCAGATGGTACAACACTCTATTTCACTATCACGCTCGTATCAACAGATGTACCTGATGTAGTATCAGGTCAGTTCACAATTAGAATTCAAACTCAAGGTGGTATTATTTTGCAGGGAACGGATCTAATCATAGCAGGAATATTACTAGTAGGTGCAGCTGTCGCCGTCGCGGCGTATCTGTACGTTGTGAAGGGTATGGGCCGCTCAACGGTCATATCGAGAGGGATTGATATCCCAACAAAGTTACGAAACATCAAGAAGCTCGCTGATGCTGGAAAATATGGTGCGTCCATTACCTTGGCGTATCGAACTTTCGAGCAGATGTGCGGTGCGAAAATGGGATCTGAACGGACCCAATCGGAAACCGCCCGTGAGTACCTGAGTCGCGTGCTCAAGTCTATCCCTCTAGATGGTGCAACTGTTGAGCAGTTTGTTCAGACCTACGAAGAGGCTCGCTTCTCACACCATGAGATGACTCGTGAGCGATACGAAGCGGCACTTCGCGTCTTCACAGACCTATATCCAAGGATTGACTCTACTGCACCAATGGAATGAATAACAAGGAGAAATGCTGATGGGCTGGAAAGAGATCCTCCAAGTCACCCTCTTCCTCATGACATGGGTTCCAGTGACAGTACTGGCAGGGTACACTCTCATAGGTCTACAGCCTGCCTACACCCATGACTTCTCCATTTACAACGAGGAATGGAACGGTCTTAGTGAGTACCGAGGTGCGATTGAGGACACTGGCCGCCCTGTGTACTCTATCCAAGCCTCGATGAGCGTGGTCACAAGGGAGAATGGATCTGCTGTGCTTGTTATCATGGGCCCAGTTCGAGACTTCAGTCTTGATGTGACGGCGGCAGTCTATCTTCACCTACTGGCTGGAGGGGGTGTTCTCATAGCTGATGATTTTGGATCTGCAAACAACTCCCTAGCTATTCTCAATGCGCTTATGACACAGCTTCTCCCAGGGCAGCTCCCTCAAGGTGTTTCAGCGTTTCTCTCTTTCACTGGGGGAGTGTTACTTGACTTGGATTCCTATGACCCTGCAAAGGAACCGCGACTTCCTATAATCAGAGACTTCCATAGTCCCCTAGGTGCTGATCAGGGCTTTCTCACTTCTGGAGTGAATGAGCTCCACCTTAATTGGGCCACCGCAATCAGCCCATATACTCTGCTTGGACTAGGTGGAATTGCGTGGTGCACTCCCCGGTCCTGGTGCGAAACCAACATCACCGATCCAAGTCCTGAGCCTAACCCGGGTGAGTGGAATGGCAGCCTTCCCGTTGCTGGTGCGCTTGATTTCTCCTCCCCTCAAAATCCAAACGGTGGTCGGCTGGTTGCAGTGAGTGATCCGAGTATTTTCAATAATGACATGTACGGCAGATTCCCTGACAACCAAAGATTCGGTGCGAACATCATAGAGTGGCTATCTCATTCTAATGCTTCAGAACCAGTCCTATTCTGTGAGGAACTTCTTGCAGTACCATGGAACAGTGCGGAGTTCTCATTTGGCCTGTATCTCAGTCGAGCCCTATGGTTGTCAACCTTCCCGTTGGTTTCTGCTCTATACCCGCTTATGACCGCGATTGGTATGAAGAAATACCTGCCAGAGTTGAAGAAGCCTGAAGTAAAGAGTGTATCAGATGTCTTTCTCAGAAGAGGACAGACATACTTCAGCGAGCGTATGACATTCTACAGAACTGAAGGCAATTATGCTAGAGTCGTGAAGATGCTTCATCGTAAGCTGAAACGAGGGCTTAGGAAGCAACAGCAGATGACCGAGTACAGCTCGGCAGCTCTTTGGGATCTGATGCGCTATAAAGACTCCAAACTGCGGGAAGGAGAGTTCTTGGCCACTCTAGGGCGAATAGAAGAGATTGCAGCTGATCCGAATATGAAGATAAAGGAGAGCGAGATGATGGGGCTCTTCTTCTTTATGCGTAATATCCAATCATTGCTAATTGACACCAGATAAATCAGAGGTAAAGGAAATTGACAACAGAAGAACCGAATGAGATCCCGATTGTCGAGACAACCGCAACGATGAGTATCGATGAGGTTCGCAGTACGACCTCGGAGATCATTCGCGAATGCAACCGAATCATAGTTGGCAAGAATGAGATACTGCAGAATGTTCTCATTGCCATGCTGGCCAACGGACATGTAATACTTGAAGGAGTTCCCGGGCTTGCTAAGACTTACATGGCACGTACTTTCGCATCAATCCTAGGATGTGCCTTCAAGAGAATACAACTGACTGTAGACACGCTCCCTGCAGACCTGCTTGGAAGCAACGTGTTCAATCAACGAACAGGAGAGTTCTGGTTCCGTAAGGGTCCCGTGTTTGCCAACTTTGTGTTAGCTGACGAGATTAACAGATGCCCACCAAAGTCACAGAGCGCACTGCTTGAAGTGATGGAGGAACGCCAAGTCTCAATTGAAGGTGTGACGAGAAAGCTGCCACGCCCATTCTTGATTGTGGCAACCCAGAATCCAGTGGAGCAAGAGGGCACTTATCCACTGCCTGAGGCGCAGCTCGATAGGTTCATGTTCCGCCTGATATTGGACTATCCCACTGATGAGGAAGAGGCTGAGGTCATCCGGCGGAAGCATCTTGGTGAGGCTACAGAGCTCAGGGTTCTCGCTGACCCCTCACTCATGGTTCGTATGCAAAATACATGTCAGACTGTCTTCATCGAAGAGGATATCATCAATTACATCCGAGACATTGTTGTCCGAACCCGGAATGACCCGCAAATCCTACTCGGTGGGTCGCCCAGAGCCTCGCTTGTCCTGATGAGTGCCTCTAAGGCACGAGCTGCAATGCTTGGTCGTGACTTTGTGATCCCTGAGGACATACGAAAACTGTCAGTTGAGACACTGAACCACCGGCTCGTTCTCAAACCAGAGGCCGAGCTCGAAGGGCTATCCGTAGAACGGATTGTGACAAAGATACTCGGCGAGGTAGACTGTCCTCGCTAGCAACGGAGACGATAATCTGTGATCACCCAGAGGGGCTTTGTAGTAGTATTCGCGGGAGTCCTCCTGCTAACAAGTGGATTCTCCTTTGTCAATTTCTACTTCATTCTGCTGGGTGCCTATCTTCTGATTGGACTTGTTGTGACATTGCCCCTCTTTGCTCTCACAGCGAATCTTGCTGGTATCGAAGTCGACCGCCAAATCGACAAAGTAAAAGTGTTCTCGGGAGATTTCCTGCGAATTCGTGTCACCATCAAGAACATCTCCAGACGCCATTTTGACTTCATTGAAGTGCATGATCAGTATCCTGAGACATGGATTCTCGCAATAGGAGAGAACTTCATTGCATCACGTATCGAGCCTGGCAGCAGTATCACCTTCTCGTATATCCTTCAGGCGAGGATGCGTGGCCGCTACTTCATTGGCCCCACGGAGGTAGTAATGCGAGATCGGCTTGGGCTCCATTACTATTCACGAACACTCAAGGCTCACACCGAAGTCCTTGTCTATCCTACATGGAAGGACGTGCGCCGAATGGAGGCTCTTGGCAAGCAGCGCCAGCTCGGACTCATGTTCGGAGCACACAGAACAAAGACCGTCGGAATGGGGTCTGACTTTGTGGGTTTCAGGGATTACACGCCCGGTGACGAGTTCAGGCTTATCGACTGGAAGACCAGTGCGAAACGCGGCGATATGGTGATCAAGCAGTTCGAGATGGAGAAGAATATCCAAGTCATCTGCATGTTGGACACAAGCGGAAGCATGGGAAATGGCTATCCAGAGAACACGAAACTGGAATACGCCATCAGGGCTGCAGTACTTCTGACGCACATGGGCCTTGAGAGAAAAGACCTCATTGGGACGTGCGTGTTCAGTGACATAGTTCACAGCTATGTTCCTCCTGGAGTAACCCCTAATCACATGTATAGTGTCCTTGAGGCGTTGGCTGGTGCTGAACCGACGGGTTGGAGCGATTACGAGACTGCGATAGAGTACGTTGTGAAACAGACAAAGAAACGGTCACTCATCATCTGGCTGACTGATCTTGAGGAGAGTCCGGCTCCACTCCTCAACGCAATGAAGGCGCTAGTGGCCAATGGTCACAAAGCCATGGTGATTAGCCCATTTGGCCCTTGGTTCGAGGCACCGGTTGGTCAGTTCGGACCCGTAGAAAAGGTGCTCTCTGAGGCAGTTTCTGAGGAGCTCTGGGAGAGAAGGGCCAAGATTGCTCAGGCGTTGGCTCGATTCAGTATTGAGGTCATCAATGTTGGCCCAGAGGACTTTCTGCCGACTATCATCAAGACCTATGAGCATGCAAAACAGAAGGGGGTGGCAATGTTTTGAGAGTCGTCACTTGGATTCTCCGGATTGCCTCGATTGCCACGTTTGCAGGCATGGCGTATCTTGTGTACAGTCTACTTGACTCCAATGACATCTGGCACTGGGCGGCTCCCTACGATTTTGTTGTAACTGTATTTCGTTTACTATCACTGCTCATCTTCTTCTTTACAAGTACTATGATCAGTGGACTCGCAGCTGCTCTCTCTGGTACTCTTCCAAACGATATCATAGTGGGTCTCTACAACGTCATTGTTCTTCGGTCGTGGTACATGCAACCATATGGTGTGGATGACCCGATGACCAATCTGGGACAAGTATGGGCTTCGTTCCAATCCAATCTTGCTCAAGTCCTTGCAGCTCTCTGGGATAATACCTTCCTCTTCTTGTATTTTCTATTTGCAGGAATTGGTATTGCACTCTTTCTGCAGTCTCTCTTCAGAATGGACCACAAGTTCGTCGGTGGTGCATTCATATCAATTCAGTCAATTCTGATTCTTGCTGCTTACAAGTTGCTGACGGTTCCCAATCTTGACCCATTTCCAACGGATTTTGTGGTCTTTCTAAGCGCGAATGCTCAACTTCTGGCACTAGTTTCCTTTGCCTATCTGGAGGTCAGTTACCAAATGATCTACAGCTACTCGGTTGGTAAACCCATTGAGGATCGAGAAGAGACCCTCAAGAAGCAGCTGCTGGCCCTCAGACAGGCAACAAGAAAGCAGGATGCCATCGAGAGAGGCGAGAAGGTAAGCATAACGGGCATGAGCCGTACGTCAGGATTGATTGCCTTCTCATTCCTACGAGAAGCAATCGAACGAAAGGTTGTTGGCACGCAGGATGCACTTGAGAATCTTGACGCAATCTCTGATGTGCGGCGTCTCCAGATATTTGTTGATGAATTGCTTCAATCAGATTCGAAAGCAAAGGATGAGCTCACTGCGAAGGCAGCATCGCCATCATCGTTCTATGTAATCGGGTCGGCGATAACCGGTTCTGCAATCAGATTTCTGAGTATCATTGCGATTGCATTCATTCTACTCAATCCCAGCGCGCTCATGATTCTACTCAACTTGCCGCAGGGAATTGAGCACAGTATCGAGATACTCCAACCAGAGATAATACTGCTCTTTCTTGTCCCGATTATCCTTGCATTTCCATTTGTTTCGATGATTATTACTTGGTTTTCAAAGAGGGAAGTTGAGGAAACAGAGGAACTCACCAACGAAGAGAAGGAAGCGGAACGACAGCGGAAGAAGGAGTCTGCTCGACGTCGAAAGGAGGCAGCGAAGGCTCGAAAAGCTAGGGCAGAGGCAAGAAAGAAGCGGAAGGGCCATGAGATTGAAGTTGACGAGTGGGACAAAGCCTTGGAAGATAGCTATCGACGGTAGACTGACCTAAGATTGACTAATGAGTTGAAAAAATCACTGTAATTGCTGTGCTGAGTACCCAGACAACAGTCACAACAGCCTCCCCTGCGACGATACCGCTGAGTATCCTGCTGACTCTACCGTAATCTGCATCCTGAATCTCAATCTGCTGTTGTGGCAAACCTGCGCTTGAGATGGGCTCCTGAAGCTGTTGTCGTTTCTGGACTCGGTAATTGATGTACCCACCGATGAGGATTGCAACAACCGTGGCAGGCGGAATCAATACCCCGACAACTAGGCTCATCGGGCTCATGCCACGTCTATTGAGTTCTCTTCCCGCAAGAAAGCCCCCGATAGCAAAGGACAGTAGATAGGCAAATACGAGAACTGGGTGAACGCCTTCAAACTGATTCATCCCCGGAAGTTGCAGCTCGCCAATCCCCTGAAGGCTGATCACGAGAAAACCAAAGAGTTGCGCTGCGGGGCTTGGGAGATCCTTTCCGCCAAAACCGTTGTATGTATCGAACAATGTGTAGGTGATGAACGCCCCCATCGTCGTGCCAAGCATAGCGCCGACTATGACCGCTACTAGAATACTTCTCCCCCTAACTCCCGTCAGACGTCCAAGCTTAAGATGTGCTAGGAGCGAGATTGCCGCAACTTGAAGTGCGCCAAGCATTGACATGAATGTTGTTATGACTACAAAGGAGACCTTGAACAAGAGAATTGCTGGTATTGCCACAATATCTGAGATGTATCCTGCAAGCATTCCTGTTTCACTCATGGCACGCGCGGTGAAGTAGACAGAGATCAGTGCAATGGGTGTTCCGACTATGAAGAGAAGCCAATGTATCTGGACGCCGGGGAAGGGTTGGATGAACCAGAAGACAATGATTCCAACGATTATGAAGAGGCTCAACGATAGAAACGAGATCCATGGAGGCAGACGTCCTCTTCTGGATACTAGATACTCCCGAGGATTCATGACAATCTCGCGTATCTCCTCTCTGATCATCTCAATCGAAAAGAGCTCTCCCTTGACTCTCATCATCTGCGGAAGTTCAAGACTCTTATGAGGCGTATCTACTGTCACTCCGCGTTCCTTCTGAGCGAATGCGGCAGATGCCTGCTTTTCGAATTCTTCGGGAGTCATCTCTTCATCGCGTTTTTTGTTGCGACCTCCCATGAAATCGCCGGCTATTACTGTGACAAACACCCCCAGAGCAATATAGATGATTTCTGCCCTCTTGATATGCTCCTCATATTTGATTGCAGGATTGGCTCCCTCCAAGAAGAACCACACTAGTAATGATGCCACACTTCCCATGGCCATGACCAGCGACCTCTTCCAGCCGACAAAGAAGCCTATTCCTACCATCATCGGAGAGTTACTGACACCGATCCATGCGGGTATGGCTGATGCTGCTGGAACTGCCTGCGCTAGGGCATTTGGAAAGGAACTCAGGTTTGCTCCTGTTAGGCTCTCTGTTGCCTTCATTGTGCCCGTCCACGCGGCCGACCCTGCAATTCCAATTCCTACTGCCTTCTTTGCTCTAATATCCCCACCAATTGAATTGATTGTGAATGCTTGTGGTCGAACCTGTGGCCATGCTTCGTGTTCAAACCGGTCTCTGAATGGTGCCAGCAGAATGATGCCAAAGAACGCACTGAGTCCGGTTACAAGCATAATGAAGCTGAGAGTGGTTGTGGGATTATAGTCAGCGTGAGTCATGTTGAATAGAGGATTCCCTGGCTCGAAGATAGCAATAGCTGGGAATGTGATTAGGACACCAATTGAAACCATGGCTGATGAATTGGCAATCGCTACGACGATGGTGTTCTCTTGTGCTGTATATCTGCCACCTACACTGAGCAAGATAGCACCCAGCATCTCTGCTCCAACTAGGAATACAACGCCCAGCTTCAAGGCAAGCCAGATTCCAAGAAAAGTCATTATTACGCCAACTAACAGTCCTGTTCCGAGAGCCCGCTTTGTTAGTGGGTACTTGGGTTCGGCAAGGACTGCACCATAGACCAGCAGTCCAGCTGTTGCCATTAGTACAGTGTGATGAAGAGGTACGATGACTGAGAGAAGCCAGCTGATTGACAGATAGGCTAGTGCAATGAGCGAGAGGACTCCCAGCTCCAGACTGTCAGGGGGCTGCTTGAAGACTGACATGTAGAGCAGTGCAATCTCTATGATGAGTGCAATGACCACACCGGGGTTGGCCCATCCTCCCTCTCCAATCACGTAGAGAAGATACACAATGCCTGCAAGAAAGATCCCTGCCAATAGTGCTCTGGTTGAATCAGGAAAGATGCCCCTCAGTCGCCGAAGAGTCAGGTGGGTCATCTTCATTGTAGGGACACTCTCCTAGTCAGGGATACACGGTCAATCTCACATGTGACTTATGAGGTCCTCTAGGTGAGGATTATGACCTCTATTTATAGTTCTATATCGCCTCTGAGAGTTTCTGAATGGCAGCCTCTCTTGTCATATCTGTCACTAGAAGCGTCTTCTCTCGGCTCTTATGGCCTGCGACTATCGTGATACTTCCTGTGGTCACTCCAAGTGTCTTGGCCATCCTCTTGACCAGCTCGGTGTTTGCCTTCCCTTCTCTTGCTGGTCCTGTCAGGTTCAAGTGAACTGCCTCCGGCGTCATTTCTGATACGAACTCCTTGGACCTTGAATTGGGTTTCACAATCACCTTGATGAAGGTCCCCCGTTCATTCTCCCATATGGATTTCTCACTCATATCTATGAGAATGTCCATAGCCTCCATAAGTCTATTCCCAGAATGTGCATTGAAGCCATCAACGATTTGTTTAATTGTAAAGTTTCGGTGAAGTTCCTTGGACGTAGTGTTCAACGGGGTGAATCCATCATGGGCGATCCTGTAATGGATGCATACACAATGGCGTATAACAGTTCAGGGAACATGATACAAGCCTTTGGGGTAATTACTGAAGGTGGGCAAGTCCTGTGGCAAAGCAACAACTGGGATCTGACTGCCGATGCCAGTGGCCTCATCTCTGCAGTGAAGTCACGTAGTCCTGCAGTCACACAGAACAACATTCGCTACTCCACAATGAGATCCACACCTGAGAGTCTTGTCGCCCGCAATGTTCAGGGAAATGGAATCTTGATCCTGGCCAAGATTGAGGGTCAGAAGTGGGTTGTGGCATGGAGTGCACCGAACGCTCAGCCTGATGGTGTCTATGTCGATGTAGACCGGGCTGCAAAGGCACTCAAGGGCAGAATTTGATGGTGCTGCCCACGTGAGGGGAACTGTAGAATAATATGGGAGAATGATTTCTCCCTTGCTCAGGAGGCCGTGACATGGAGTCTGCCATCAGCCGTCAATGGTATCAGCTGTACACGAACAATCCGAAAATACAGGCATTTGCTGTAGCCAAAGGAGACCAGGTCGTTTGGCAGACTGAAAACTGGAATCTACTCGACGACATCAAACAGATAGTCAATGCTCCAAAGGAGGAGGCAAGCAAGGTCTCTGTTGGCGGAATCAAGTACAAGCGAATTGCCTCTACCCTAGATGCTTACTTGGGAACTGCCCCCGATGGCAAGGGGCATCTGTTGATGGCGCGGATAAATGAAGGAGGCTGGGCCATCGCTTGGGCTGAGTCCACTTCGGTTCCTGAACTGGCACTTGTTGATCTCGCCAAGGCCGCAATACACCTCAGCGGCGATGTATAGTCTAGAATGCGTTCTCTATGGGACTGATTCACTTGCGAACAGAATATCTCGTGTCTTCAAGAGCACATCGCGATATTCTTTTGACCCCAGAGAATAGATCTGTAGCAAGGTCTCATAGATCTTGAGAACTTCCTTATCTGCTACATCGCCTTTTACAAGGTCGGCAATCTTCGTTCGCCATTCTGCTTGCATCAACTCGCCCTTCATCACTAACTCTTGGAGTTCCTTACGCTTCTCCTTGGGAATCTTTAGATCAAAGTTTGCAATCATGGTTGTGATGAAGGACTCCACCATCTTTGCCAAGGTTGATGCTCCACCAGCCCATTCACCCTTGGTCAAGACAAAGCCCTTTGCTGTGCGACGCCAGTAATCTGTTGTGCGCTTTCCTGTGGTCACGGTTCCATACTTGATGACATATCCGCCTTTTTCCAGCGTAGGTAGATGGTGATAGACTTGGTTCTTGGATATCTCAATGTCAGGACCACAACAATCTGTGGACAGCTTCACTATCTCGATAACACTGAGAGCATCACGCTTCAGTTCTCTCACTCTGATGATTTTGTCTCCATTCTTGTCCACGCTTTCTGTGGTCACGGTGTCGTTGACGCCTTCTCTCAAGACCTGTAGAATCTGATATCTCACGGGCTCATCCAAGATAACAGCTCGTTCCTGATCTGTTACGAAGACAATCTCTTTCTGCGGTCTTCTTCCCTCGTCCGTTAGAACGATTCCCTTCAGGCTATCTGTGATCTCATCACCCATCTTCGTGTCCCTCGATGCTCATTGCTGTCCGTATCGTTCAACGAAGGCACGATATGACTTGATTATGTCAACACGCCTCTTCGTTTTGGAGTACATCTGTCTTGTTTAACACTGTCGCCTCTGCACATTTAAAATTATTGGTAAATGCTTAGCCATTAAACCATTTGTCTGGCAAACGTTTTCAATATCTCCATATAACAAACTAAATACTCAACATAGTGTTTCTATAGCACCAAAAACTAGTAATGGTTTGTCACACAAACCTTATATGTGATTGGTGCATACGTCAACACGTGAACTACTATGAATCACAGGAAGAACACTCTCACCTACTATGGAACATGGAACGAAAAGATGGCTCGAGTCTACACACTTGATGCCATTGGATATGCGTACGTATACAGGAGGTAGAAAACATGGCACTCGCGAAACAAACAAAGAGAAAGGATGAATCTAGGAAGCAGATCTCTACAGATGCTATAACCTATGCATACATGTACAGGTAGATTGCTATGAGTAGAGAAGACGAAACTACCATGTCCGACTGCCGCCAGGTTGTCTTGATGGAAGCTCCGATGCGCCCATCCGTGACCACAGAAGAGGTGCTCCTGTGGGAAGCCACTTGAGCGCTTCCATACTCTTTCTAATGGATATTCACAATAGATTCAAGGCATTCTTCTAGATTGCTCTCTTATTGACCACTAATTCTTAACACTTGGCAGCACCCGCAGAAATACAAATCGTGAGATCTGACCGGCTTTTGCAATCACTTCTTGAAGACCATCTGGTAGAAGGTTTCGTTCATGATATAGGTGATTTCGACATTGGACGCCTTCTCAGGGAGGAACTCAAGGGGTGGACGTGCTGCGAAGAGTGAGTTCGTCTTGATGATCTCCTTTCCCTTCTCAGTATTCCTCATTCGTGGTGACAGTCCCTCATCTATCACGATTACCATGCCCTCGCTTCTAGCTATCCTCAGCATCTCCTTCAGAGCTCCATGGATATCCGAGAAGGTGTTGATACCCCCCGTATGAAGTACAATATCGAAGAAATTGCTTTGATATGGGATGTTGAACACACTACCGTGGGTCAGGCTGGCATCGATCCCCAACTCTGCCATTTTTCGTTTAGCCACGCCCAGCATTCGTGTTGAGAGATCCATGCCATGAAGGTTGAATCTGCCCATCTGGCCCTTGAACCGGTTGTGAAGAGCGATAAAATTGGCTGCTGTACCGAGGCTGACATCGATAATTCTGGTCGGCCCTTCAATGGGAACGAACATAGCGAGTCGTTCTCGCTCCTTCATCATATTGATCCCAAGCCAGTCATCATACTGCTTGACCAATTCATCGTATGACTCGGCCATCTCATCATATTTCTTGATCCACTTTGCATCCTTTGCCCCTATAGGGGGATAGACAAGTGAGAGTATCTCACTATGTATGGGCCACCCATGCCCCTTCTCACAGATTATCGGCCGCTCTTCGACACTCTCATTCGATGCAGACTCTCTGCTGAATTGAAGCTTCTTTCCGCATTGAGGGCACTTGAGAGCAGCAAGATGAGGTTCTTTCATCAGGTTTCTACGCCACCACAGTCTATCATCTGCTGTTAAATATGAATCGCATCAGAAATGCTAGGTCATAGGATATGTTGACCTAGTGGGGCCTGTTTTGGATGATCATCTCCACGCTTGAGATGACCGTCTTCACGACCTGCCATTGAATAAGGACCACAAGTCTGCTGCGAATATGAAGCGACCAAGGTTGTGTTGCGTCATCTCCGGGAAGAAAGACACCGATACTCTCACGCCCATCAACATTCATGATGAGTATTCTTGTTGGTTCCCAGTCATCGGGTGATAGCCTTGGAGCCTGAAAAATCTCCCTGAAGCTCTCCATGAATAGGTCCTTGCCGGGCATGGCCACACTCATAGTGAGATAATGTTCAAGTCCCTTGACCTGTTCGAACCCGGGTGTTGTTGTTATGAGTTCGATACTCACACCTCGGTTCTTTGCAGTACTGAATGCGCCTCTGAGATGGTTGAGGAGAACAGGCCAAGCTGACGCAATGTAGACATACTCCTGCGCGCTCTCAATCGATGTCCGCATACCCATGATGACCTGTTCCATCCCCTGTACAGACCAAGCAAACTCCTTGGCATCTGTCCCCCTAAGAGTCTGCAGTCCCTTCAGGGCCTTTCGGGCACTGCTTGCAGAGCTAGTCACTCTCTCCTCAAGATGATCTAGAGCTGCATCGACGGGAGCCGGGTCGAACTGCGTTGGATCCGTTCCTGCCACCTTCTTGATCACTCCTCGCTTTTCAAGAAGCTCGAGTGTTTCATACACCTTGCTCCTAGGAATACCAGACCCTTCGGCGATGGCTCTTGCAGTGGACCTCCCGAGTTTGACCAGCGTGTGGTACGCCTTTGCCTCGTTCTTTGTCAGACCGATTCTTGTTAGATCATCAACAATGCTGCTCTGTGTCAATATGACCACGGGTCTTCCATACAAGGACGCGAGTTTTAAGTTGATTGTCACTTTCGGAGTGACACACCTTGCTTACTCAGTGTCAATGTCCTCGCCTTCGAGGATTCGCTCTATTTCATACAGCCTGTTCACAATTGCGATTCCCTTGTCTGTCAAGGATAGGTACGGGCTTTCATTCTCTCCAACGAACTGATAGACCAGCTCCTCTGTGAGTAGTCTGTCACGAATCTCGAGAAACCTTCCCTCATCGCCTATCCTGCTGCTCAGATCTTTCTCAAAGCGGTCGCCCCAGACCAGTTCGAACAAAGTCTCCCTCACATCCCTTAGGACAAGGAACTCTAGTGTCATGGTAGCCAACGATAGAAACAGCCTCATAATGAAGCATTCGATGTCACTCCCTTCGTGACACCAGCATAATATGCCTTGACTCACCTAGTTAGTACGGGTGATTTGACTGGCATCAATCGTCGAAGTCACAGATCTCACACATGTCTACGCTGGTGGAATCAAGGCGCTCGATGGACTCTCGTTCTCAATCAAAAAGGGTGAGATTGTCGGCATTCTCGGCCCCAATGGTGCAGGTAAATCGACTGCGGTGAAGATGATGACCGGCATCCTGCGGCCGACCTCAGGAAGCGTAAAGATTGCTGGAAAGGAGGTCGCTGAGAACCTCGACGCTGTAAGAAGAATCATTGGTTTCATGCCACAGGAGACCGCTCTATATGAGGACTTGACTGCCCAAGAGGCGCTTGAGTATCACGCTGAGCTCTATGCTGTACCAAAGAATGAAGTAAGAGAACGAGTAGCAAAGATGCTTGAATTGGCAGGGCTCACAGCCCGCAAGAATGACCTTGTGAAGACCTACTCTGGGGGCATGAAGCGCCGGCTTGCACTGGTGCGTTCAATTCTGCATGACTCCGAGCTCCTCATACTTGATGAGATGTCGCTTGGAGTGGATGTGCAGAGTCGGAATCTGATCTGGAATCAGGTCCGCAAGATGAGGAATCAAGGCCGGACAGTGCTCTTCTGTACCAACTACATGGATGAGGCTGAGGCACTTGCCGACCGGGTCATTATCATCGACAATGGTCGTCTTGTGGCAGCAGGCACATCTGCTGAACTGAAGCAGAAGTATGTAGGCAACTATCTGATTGAGGTTCTGATTGAAGGGATGAGTTCTGAAGAGGGACACGAATGGTTAGAGCAGAGAGTGCAGCTTGAGGTGGAGAAGGTCTCCGACCCATTGAATGTCGGTCCGCGTACAGCTTGGATTCGAAGTAAGGCAGGTCACGTAGATCTGCCCCTCGTGATTGGCAGACTGACTGAGAGCGGCCTCGCCGTGAAACAGGCATCGATGAGAGAACCATCACTGGGGGACGTGTTTCTAGCAATCACTGGTTCGAGTCTGAGGGATTGAGATGCTGCGCGAGATTGCTGCTATCGTGAGGAAGGATCTGAAACAGGCGAAGCGCGATCCCTTGTTCCTTGGGCCCAGTCTAATCATACCCTTTGTCTTTCTACTAGTATATGCAATCATGTGGAACAGTGTCGGAGGCGGAGAGTCCTTTGCCTGTGGTCTTGTCGTGATGGACACATCCCCCGAGGCTGAAGACATGGCAGATATCATTGAGAACATGGTCTCCACGACGAATTATACCTGGTTCAGTATCGAGAGATACGATCTCACTACAGCTGATGAGCTCTATCGGAGCTCTTCACTGATATCTTACATTCTGATACCTGATGGATTTGGTGACAACATCACGTCCATGCAAAACGCAACAGTCGTGATGTACATCAACAACTCAAATGATGACATCGTCAAGAACTACGTTCATAGACTAGAAGCAGCAGTTCTTCTCTTCAACCAGGGCGCTGTCTACCCGGAGTTCGACCAATCGACCGCTCCGATATCGATTGAAGAGTCCTATAGCAATACTGCAACTCCATCGAACTTGTCTTACATGGCAGCAGTGGATATACTCTTGTCATTCATGACGTGTGCACTGGCAAGTCAGGCCATGTTGACTGCCACTGAGTTCGAAACTGGAGCCATTCAGGACACCCTGAGCTCCCCGACTCCCCGTATTGCTCTGGTCCTAGGTAGAACCCTTGCTGCCATCCCCCGATCATTCGCTGCGTCTTTGATATCGGCTCCAGTCATCTGTTTCAGTATGAACGTATTTCCAACTGGTAACGCACTCATTCTATTCGGAATACTGATTCTCTCCATCCTTGCTTTGGTCCCAATAGGCGAACTGATTGGGATGAAGATACGAAACAGAGAACAGGCTCTGCTTGCTGGCGTGCTCTTTGTAGTAATCGGTTTCGTAGTCGGGGGCGGTATGGCTCCCATTGCTCTCTCTCCCGCAGAAATCAGAGGTGTCGTTGGGCTTCTGCCGACCACCCATTCTCTTATTCTCTGGGCGCGAGTCTTCTTCCTTGACACGACTCTAGGCTTGATGACCAGTTCTGTGGTCTTGATTGCTACTTGGCTTGTGATGTCTGCTGTGGTAGCACATCAGATGAAGAAGGAGGTCGAAAGGCCATGAATCAGGCGCTAAGAGTGATAGAGGCTTGCTTCATCAAGGAGCTCAGGGTCTGGCGACGGAATCCTCGTAAACTCATGTTGGTGATTCTATTGCCTCTCATGTTCTTCGTGTCATTTACGATGCTCATGGGAGGAGTATACTATGGCTCTGGCGTCGATACAGCTCTTGTAGTGGAAGAACAGAGTCCTGGGCTTTACACCAATGGGTTGATTGAGATTCTCGGCCAGAGCGATGTCATCCCACCACGACTGAATCCGATTCCTATGGATGCACAGACCGCTGATGCACTGTTTCAGAATGGCAACATCTTGCTGGTCATCACTATTCCGGATGGCTTTGAGAATGCACTGGTGACCAATGCGACGACATCTATTCACATCCAGGTGGCGAACATACACGAAGACTTGACCAAGAATCTGAGGATGCCTGTCATCAGGAAGCTTGACATCTTTTACCAGACCTATCTCTTGAATGACTCCCTAGTGGACTTCAACATCGAGACCATGCGCCCATTCTCGCCGCCCAGACTTGCCTACATGGCTTGGACAATTACTGTCTACGCAATCATGTTCAGCGCAATTTTTGCCGCTGGGTCTGCTATGACTCAGGAGTTCGAGCAGAAGACAATGGATGAACTCACGCTCTCTAATCAACCACCTCGATACATCTACTTGGGCAAGATGTTGAGTGCTGTTGCCATCAGCTACATCGCTCCTCCGCTCCTATTCATGCTGAGCTATCTCCTATTCGGTGTCTGGCCCTCCGGAGACTTTCTGGTCTTCTTGCTGCTTACGTCTCTCCTAGCTCTCTTCTGTTCGGGAATTGGGATCATAGTGGGTGCGATAGTCCGTAATTCTGTGTTCACCGTGCCCACTGCAGCTCTGACAGGTATCTTCTACTGGATTGTTGGAGGCGGAATCGCACCGCTCGAAATCATCGGTGCTTCCTTTGGAGCCTTCGACGAATATCTCCCGATAGCCAATGTGTATCGGTCGCTGATCAGGATGTTCATTGACGGTAACTATGAATGGCTGCTTGTCGATATTGGTATCATCGGAGTCTTTGCTGCTGTTTTTGTGATCATCTCCCCAACCATAGCGTACAGGGCTGCACAGGTGAACTTTGGTCAGAAACTGCAGCACATGAGGAGCAGAAGACAGCGTACCTAATCATCCGCGAGCGGGGCAGCAGATTGCATACAAGTCAGTCGATAGTGTGGCCTCTGTATCTTTTCCACAGACCATTCTCCAGGAGAATGATACCTCTTTGAACCCGTACTCATGTAGCAGGTCTAGTGACGCTGTGTTAGTTTCGAGAACGCCGGCATTTAGGGTCTTTTTTGCCACACCTTTGGCGAAGCCCAACAGGAGTCGTTCTGCAAATGTGTTTGATCTCATCATGGCCCACGGACCTATCCGAATAGAGTCGCCACTTGTACTTCCCATGATATAACCATGAATCTCATCATTAATCTCGAGTACCTTACAGTACTCTGGATGGGTAACATATCTCATTCTAAGGAAGCGGTCTCTTCTACCACCAAATAAACTCGCATCAAGTCTTGTGATAGGTGTGAGGTCATCCTGCCTCATGGGTCGCACATCTCTTGACCCTTCACCCACCATCACACCCTCTAGTCTCAAGGACCTGCAGATCTTTCTGAATCCCAGCCTCTCATAGAGTGTCACAGCTCTGGGAACACCATCGAGCAGTATTGATTGCGCTCCCTGATTTTGAAGGTAGTGCATTGCATGTTCCATGAGCGTCTTGCCACATTGTTGTCCTCTACAGGATTTGTCAACTATCAGGTTGCCAATGAATCCAAACTTCTGGTATGGGACTGCACAGACCATGCCGATTGGCTCCGCATCGATCTCACCGACAAAACAGCCATGGGGATCATATTCGAGCAACTCCTCAAAATCGTGTCTCGTGCTGCTCCATCCTTCAGCACCTGTCATTACAAGTGCGAAATCTAGGTCCTCACGGGACATTGTTCTGATTTGTATTGATGCCCACTCTCCTTCCCAAGTCCTCAATGAATCAACTATGCATACTACCTAACAAGAGATTCAATGTTTCTCAGCTTGTTCGGTTGGAAGCTCAATCCTGTCTACAGTTTCTATCTCTTTATTGTGTCTATTGCTCACTCTGAAGAGTGCAAACGAGAGTATTGACATTGCTGCGGCAAAGAGCATTGCCGGCCAATATTCTGGCCAGATAAAATAGAAGGCCGTGGCGAGAATGGGCCCGATTACTCCTGAGAAGGCAAACATTGATTGAAGAAGACCAACTGCTGTTGACCTCTCCTGGTTATTCTCAGTGACATACTTCAATGAACCGACATACAGACATGCCCATGACAGTCCCAATAGTACCTGTGACGGTAATATCTCCAGGATATTCCTTGCAAATGGGAACCAGGCAAAGGTAACAGCCGAAGCGATTAATCCAATGGTAATCAATTTCCTGCTCTCCACACGGTCTGTTATTGTTGCCATGAATACTACCTGCGACAATGCATTTGTTGCCTGTACAATCGCGATGGTAAACGTGGTCCCCCCAAGGTCAAAGAGGAATAAGGGCCAAAGAGCCCAGATAGCTGCAGAGCTACTCTGCCTGATCAAGACTGCTGTGTAGACATGTATGTTGCGTTTGAAGGTCTCCACAGGAAATAACGGCACTCTCATGGAAACCCTTGGAATCTCGGGTAGAGTTAGAGCTGAAAGAAAGGCAATCGCCAAGAAGATTGTAGACATGACAAATGCATAGTAGATGTTGAAGCCCGCAGCATATCCTGCAAAGAGCGTTCCGAGTCCCCATCCTACTGCACCCCATGTAGCGAATCTTCCCATCTTAATCTTCGATTCATATGCATAGGCCGCAAGAGCTCCTGGATACATACCGACACAGAAACCGTTCATCACACGTACAATGAACAGTATTTCTAGGCTTGTTGATACGAGAAGCAATGAGATGCTCAAGGTAGCCAGAAGGAGACCTGCTCTAATGATCATCCGCCTGCCATAGACATCACCAGCTCGTCCAAAGATGTACGATGCAATGAATGCGGCAGTAGCTTCACCACCCACGATGAGAGGGATGTAGATCTCTGAGACGCTCAGATTTTCTCTCGCCAGAATCGGAACGAAGGTATAGACTGACAGCAATGCCGCTCCTGCCGTAATCTGGATAATCTGAGTCTTCAAGCGATAGTCACTACGATGGCGCATCTGCACCCCCTTTTCAACGAATCTATGCGGTCAAGTGCTGGGGATGTGCTATGCGCTAGCAAAACCTTT
The DNA here is from genome assembly GCA_964354495.1 of uncultured archaeon. GTDB lineage: Archaea > Asgardarchaeota > Thorarchaeia > Thorarchaeales > Thorarchaeaceae > SMTZ1-45. The sequence goes on from CAYHAA010000016.1 coordinate 53,153, forward strand.
TCTCTCCTCACTCTGAAGTCATCTTGAAGACTATCGATAGGAAGTGTGTGAATGGTCAAGCTGACTCCCAGGCTCAAGTTCATCGCGATAACTGTTGATGAGCTATTGTTGGTGCCCCTTCTAATTGTGCTGGCCTACTACTTTGTACCTGAGCTTCTCCTCTTCACGATAGTTGTATCAATTGCTGGTGCTGCAATCTTCGTAGCTGTGAAGTATCGGTTGGTATATGATTCACTCAAGGACGGGCCTTACTATCAATACGATCTCGAAGGTACGAGGTGCCTAGTGATTGAGACGGTCACCCCTAACGCTGGCAAGATAAAGGTGGGCGCAGAGATCTGGGAAGCGAGGACTGATTTCGGTGAGATTTCCCCGGGGACTGAAGCAGTCGTTCTCTCCAGAGAAAACTTCAAAGTTCGCGTCAAGCCTTGGCAGAGCGACTAGAGCACAGGATTCGCCTCTATTCATCTTGCCACAATGTCATGTCTATGTGACACAATACTTTAGAGTCCGTTAGAGCGTGTGGCTGATGTACAAGGCGACGGTCTATGATTGTCACTGTGACCACGGTTGTGCTGCTAGTCATAGGAATTCTCTCTCTGGTTCTTGCTCTCTACGGTGGCTACATCTCCCTTGCAATCACTGATGGTACTAGAAGCACAGGCGATGCACGTCAGACATCTGAACAGTATTACTATCTACTCGGTATGATTGGTATCATCGTCCTAGTGGCTCGTCTTCTCAATGCGCCAATCTTCTTCTGGATGTTGCAATCACTCGTCCCATATTGTCCCGGCGCAATGTGCTCATACGGGGTCATCAACATGGGTGCACCATACTCCACCATTGCACTCATACTGAAGCTTCTCCTTCCATTCATCTACGGGCTCTGGATCGCTTTTGAGCTAGCAAACAAGCGAGAGCCTCTCCTCCCATTCATGAGAAGACTTGCCCGTTCTTTCGCTCTTGTGCTCTTGCCACTCGTCCTCATTGATAGTGCTGTTGACATTCTCTTCGTTGCTTCAATTCGGCCTGTCTATGCTCCCTGCTGCTCAAGCGTGTACGATGTTGACCCTCCATTCTCACCCTCCGCTCTATTTGGCCCGCAGTTTGGTCTGTTGATTGTGCTCCTGACTGTGGTCGTGTCCATCACCATAATTCTCATCCAGTGGTCTGAGAAGAAGTACAGGGTATTACCGTATGTCACCCTGACTCTCTCCTTGGCAGCTGCGCTCCTCTATCTCATCGCAGTTCATGACACTCTTGCTCCCTTGGTCTTGGGACTACCTAGTCATCACTGTCCATACTGTCTGTTCCAAGAGTTTCCCGATGCAGCCATCTTTGCAGGCATGTTTTGGGTTGGAGTGGCATCTGCAGGATGGCGTTCAATTCTGGAGATAGCTTGGCGGAGAGATCAATTGGCTGAGATACACATCACGAGTATGACTGGATTCCTCCTCAGACTGTCTTCAATCACAATCTTGTTCAGTATGGTCAGTCTCGTTTCACATATCCTGGTGGCATTCTCGTGATGTCATCTACTCCTTGATGCGACCGTCATGCATCATAAGACGCACATCCGCCCACTGCAACACAGCTGGATCATGCGAGGCCACCACTACTGTCAATCCCTCTTCCTCCACCATAATTCGTAGAGCGGCCAGAAGTTCCTTAGTCAACTCCTCATCAATTGATGCACTAGGTTCGTCCGCAATGAGTATCCTCGGACTATTCATGAGAGCTCTGGCAATGCCCACTCTCTGCAGCTCTCCGCCGCTCAGTTCTACGACTCTGAAGTCAAGTCTCTGCTCCATGCCGAGGGAAGTGAGCCTCTCTCTCGCGAGTCTCTCTGCTTCTGAGCGAGAGATATCAGTACAGAGCAGCGGTAATGCAACATTCTCTGTTGCTGTCAGCTGGGGAATGAGGTATTGTGCCTGAAAGATGAATCCTATCTCGGTCCGCCTGAGCCTTGTTCTGAACACCTCCGAGAGTTCTGAAACCTCTTGATCACCTAGGAAGATTTCGCCTCTTGAGGGCCTTGTCAAAAGCCCAATCAGGCTGAGCGCCGTGCTCTTGCCTGAACCACTGGGTCCTCCCAAGGCAGTGATTGTGCCTCTTTCAATCTCTATGCTGAGATCCCGGACTGCGTCCACCTGCCGAGGAGTGTTGGCTCCATATGTCTTCCAGACATTCTCTGTCCTTATTGTGGCTGCCATCTCACACACCTCTCAGAACTATGTCCGGTTCAGTTATCGCATTTCTCCATGATGGAATGATGGCTGCGACAAGGATGGGCACTACTCCGACTGCGTAGATGGTGAAGACTGTTGACAGCGAGATTGTGAGTGGAATCCCACCTGGGAGAAGGCTGAGACTCCACCCAAGAAGATAGCCCGCTATGACCGGCCCTCCCAGTATGAAGTCATAGATGATTGCAAAAGAGATACCTAGACTGACTCCTAGGAGACTGAGTGTGATGGACTCAAGCATTCTGATCTCGAGCACATCCACGGTATCGAAGCCTAGAGCCTTTAACAGACCGACCTCCCTACGTGCCTCCTCTGATATGGCACCCGATGCTGTGAAGGCGATAAGGATCACTGCCATGAGCACGACAGTCCAGAGAAGTGCTGCCATGCCAGCACGACCGCCATAGGCTTTCAGCAAAGAGTCACTGATAGCATCGTGAGTCAGAACCCTTGCTTCTGGTATCCCGGTATCCAGTCTGAATGCTACACTGTTCAGGTCTGCCCCCGGCGTCACCCACACCGCCATGTCGGTACAGGTGTCGTTCTCGTATCCTATTACGTCACGCGCGCTGATGATATCAGTCAAGACCATGTCATAGCTGAATATCTTGGAGTCACTCGAAAACACGCCTATGACCTCGAATTCGATGAGTTCGCCATCAAAAGCAATCAGAGAGAGAACAGTCCCCACCTGCACATGCAGGGACATAGCAGAGGCGGCCATCAAATCGACTATACCCTGACCGATGACCATCTTTCCTCTATCTGATTCGTTGAGGAATCTTCCATCCCCTACAATCTCGGTTCCAACAGCGCCAATCATACTTCCATACTCTGATGCATTGACTCCCATGATGGTAAGGAGACTTCCACTCCCAACATCGAAGTAGCCCCAGATCCGTGGTGTTGCGAATCGCACGCCCGTTGTTCCTGTGACATTTGTCACCCATGTTGCTGGAATAGGCACTTGGCGACCGCCGACCAGTCTCTGAATGACAATATCTGGTCCCTCATCCATCGAGTCTGAGATGTCCTGCACGACGCCCTCCCTGATGAATTCGACCGAGCAGAGTATCGAGGTTGAGAAGAATAGGGCGATGATGATAGCTATGCTCCGTGTTCGATACTTCAACACATTTCCCAGGGCATAGCTTGCCAGATTACTGTGTTTTCGTGCTCCCATAACTTCTCCTTCCTAAGAACAGTATCAATGATAGAGGTACTGCCGTGAAGAGTGCTGCCAACAAGATGATACTCCAATCTATCCTCGAATTGCCATATGTCCATGATTGAGTCATAGAAGCATCAGTACGACTGTCGTGAGTCCCAGACTGCAGCGGGCTTCCGATGTAGAGTGAATACCCACCAGGGATGTCTCCAATGATACCAAATGGTGATTCAACCCCCGGTGCTCGGATGTAATATGAGTCTTGCACAATTGAAGGACCAATCTCGAAAAATGGCCACTGCGTTGTCTGAGTAGAGGTCTGAGCAGCGAAAGTGTATCCAACATTGAATGCAATTGAAAGGAAGATGATGACCGACAGCAATGCGCTCTTTCGCATACTCACACCACTCATGACCAAACATATGGATTCGCGATGATCATACCGCCGTACTCATCTAGGAAATGGCTCTCACACATTTCAACTTCAGCTACATCTTCGCAGAGCGGTACTATTGTTGGCTCCATTGTTGTTGGATTATGATACTCTGCTGAGTATACCCATACAATCATCGGATCGTCCCAGTCCATGAGCATACCGCAAATTGGACACCGAACTTGGACATTATCAAGAGCCTCAATCTCGTCATGATCGACTAACACTTGAAATGCTAGGAGTGAGATACTCACACAGCAGTAGTGTTTTACTGTCCCATTGTGAAATGTGAGTGTCACTTCATGTCCTATTCTGCTCTGGATCTCAAGATGGGTGTAGTCACAATAGTGGATTACAGGAGTGAATATGGCAGTATAGGCGTAAATACCGAAACAGCCAAAGATGACAAGAACCACCTGAAGCATCTTACGCTGTTCGGAGTTCATCCTGCACCACCATCACTCGAGGCTCTTGAATCCACCAATGAGAGACATGACCGAAATTGCCGCACCAAGGATGGTCTCAACCGTGCGAGTGTCCCAGCATCGCATTGGATTAATACAGACCGGAACGAAGCTCCATGGGGCAATTGCTACAAGTGTTCCCAGAATGAAGATTACGACATAAAGTATCGATATTAGTTTCATCACATTCACCTTATCATATTGTTGTAAGTTGTATAGAAAACGTCTGACTGATTGCCGCATTTCTGATGGGCGCACTGTCAAACGCTGTCACAAAGAATCGCGCATTATCGCTGTCACTGACAGGACCGAACGTACCAACCCATCTTCCTCCAGCAATGCAGAGGCACGCGAAGAATCGCATGTCTAGCTCAGTCCAGGTCTCCCCATCAAGTGTACTTGATAGTTGAGCCCCTGACACGCCAGAGCGGTCAACGCAGTAAATCACGACGTTGATAATGTCCCCGGCCACAGGCTGTACAGGCAGAATATCTATCTCATAGATAAGAGGCCCATCAGCATCCTCGACAATGGCATTCACAATGATACCTGTAAGAAGTATCATCACGATAGCACCTATGCAGATGAGTTTAGTCTGATTCTTCATCGAGCAGGCTCTACTCCCTGAATGATGTATCATCTCCTCCCCATAGAGAACAACTATACAATCTTTGTGTATAGCTCTGAAACCACTAATTCAGGTCGATTGTGTTCAGGAACTGCAGGGTATGTGACAGCTGCAGAAGACTTGAACAGAGTTGGACAGGTGTCTATACTGTGAGGCCAGAGACAGAGTGCTGAGGTTGACTCGACACGAAATCTGACCTCATGGAGTCAAGCCCAGTGCCATCTCTGGGCGGGCAGCACTCCAGTATCCAAGATTGTCCAACTAACAATGAACGGTGCGGTACCTTCACTAGTCTCCTCCAATGTATACTCCAGCGAATACCCCTCAAGTACCCGAGAATATATGCAATCGTGCCCAATAACAGGTATGGCAATCGAGGACACTTTGATTGGTCTTGCCATTGGACTGGTCGTGGCCGCATGTGTCTACCTTCTCATGGGAATACACCTTCGTCACCGTATCTCTATTGTGACCAAGGAGTTTGAAAAGACGTGGGCAGAGCAGGAAACCTCTGTTCGTAGGGATGCAGCAGATAGAAGTCGCTACGTTCTGAAGGGTAAGATTGCAGAGCATATGGTCCCTCTCCTTCAGGATGTATTCAAGTATGACCCATCAGATGCACGATTCATCGGCGCTCCTATCGATTATCTGATCTTTGATGGCTACACTGCAGTCAAGGATGATAACTCAGATGAGCCAATCGCTGTGATTCTTGCCGATATCAAGACAGGAGGAGCAAGTCTGAATAGAACAGAGCGGAAAATCAAGGAGGCCGTTGAAGCAGGCCGTGTTCGATGGGAAACTATCCAGCTCGATTTCTGAGGTTCCTTCAATCATGGCGATGTCATACAGAGCAGCGGCACAATACTGAGAATAAAGAGAATCACTCGCAGAAGCACTCTTTCATGATTGCTCGAATCACTGCGTCGTTGACTAGTTGTTCATCTGGCAGACCTGTGAGCATCGTATCACAGATCTTGATGGTAGGCAGTGCCAATATGTCGTCTGTACTGCATCCGCAGTCATCATCAGATTCAACATCTATTGAGCGGATTGCGCTGCTTGGGACGCCGAAGTCAGAGAGAGCACCCTGTAGAATTTCCTCGGCCTTGTCGCAAAAGAGACAGAGTTCTCCCTTGTACATGACAATACACCCGCACCTTCCACAGGGTGCGGCTGTCGGCCGTGTATCTGATACGGATTCTACCTTGGCTTTCATCTGTTCATCCCATAGATCACGACGAGCCATATCCTGACATTGCTTAGGTCAATTATCAGATCTGTGATGGTCCGTCGTAATTCTTATGGTATAATAGCAATCAATAGATTATAAGCATAAGTTGTCTGTAGTGAAGAGCACCGAAGGATTACGTTGAACCAAACTCCTATTATTCGGATTGAACTCTATCTCTGCACTTAACAGAAATCCGCGCTGTTACTCTAGGCTTCCAGTATCAAACTGGTATGAGGTGAATCACCATCGCACTATCGAGGTATCACGTCTTCTTGCTAACTCTTATTCTCTCAGTTTCAGTGCTTCCTACAGAGGTTTTGGCTGCAACGGGCAGCAGTTCTGTCCCTGTTGCCGAGAAGGTCGAGGTTCCATCTGTCACACGGACTTGGGACACGCTCTCTCTACTCTATGAAGATCAGTTTCATGACCCTGTGGAAGTTGAAGAAGAGGTTGCCAACATACAGAGTCTGGTTCCTGAGCTTGTAGACGTCGAGATTATCGGTGAGAGCATCGAGGGAAGGAACATCACAAGTCTTCGAATAACGAATGAGATGGATACGGTTCAAAAGGCAAAGACCCTGATTGTTGCTCAGCACCACGGTCGTGAACAGATTACCGTCGAACTCGCTCTACGATTCATTCTCTGGCTTCTCAACGGCTACGGTGTAGATTCTGTGCTCACAGAGTATGTTGACACGCAGGAGATCTACGTGATTCCCACTCTGAATCCTGACGCTCTCGACATCGTTGTCAATGATGGCAATCACTGGCTCAGAAAGAATCTACGTCCCTATGACAATGATGGTGACGGTCTATTCGGTGAAGATGACGCAGAGGACGCAGATGGTGATGGTTCCATCTCGGAGTACTCTGTCTACCTCAAGAGCTATCCAACTGAAATCCCTGCTATCCAGGACGCTGACTATTGGTATTATGAAGGAATTGACAATGATAATGATACCTTAATCAACGAGGATGAGATCGGGCTTGTTGATTTGAATCGTAACTACCCGAATTTCTGGGATCTTGGTGTGACAGATGTCACTACTCAGGAGTATCGTGGAACAACACCATTCTCAGAGCCTGAGACCCAAGCCTTCAGGGACTTTGCACTGCTACACAAGTTCGCAATGGCCTACTCCCTGCATTCTGGTACCAACGCTACCTTCTTTGTCCAATCCGGAAGCAACTACTGGGTGGAGCCTACTCTCTATTATCAGATGGCTAGTGACTATCGTGGCATTCTACCCTCGGGATTCAATAACGGATTAGGTTATCCAGCTCTTGATGTACTGAATCTTGCATCAGCGACTGCTGGGGGCTGGGGCGAGTGGATGTACTACGAACAAGACTGCACTGCACCGATAACCTTTGAGATCTACACAAATGAATCTGCAAATGTCGACGATGCGTACGTGATCATAGTGAACAACAGTACGCATATCATCCGCGAGTGGGAGGGTATCTATGGCTACTTCAACCCGGTTGTTGAGCACATCCAGACTCTCTGGTTTGAACTCCTTCCAGCCTTTGAGTACCTCCTCGAGATGACCCCGCGGATTGACATAGATATCACAGCAATATCTGGAGGGATCAATACAGGCGAAACCTTGACTCTCACGACCTCGATGCACTGTCTGAGTTCACGACTAGGTAGTAAGGAGCCAATGGTGCTTCTTGGAAATGAAAGCGAAGTGCTTGATACGATGACTGTTGTCGAAGCTGGTCAGACTCTTACAGACCAAGTGCCCTTCATTCTGTCTGAAGACCTGTCATACTCGGGCTACACGGTCTCGATAGGCAACAACTACTCAGGTTATGCTCAGTTCATTCTCTCTTTGGGAAGTCCCGTGGGTCCTGACGTGATGCTAATTGGCATCAGTATCGGCATTGTACTAGCTGCTATCGCTATCATCGTCTACCTGAAACGCCGATGAGAGTGTTATGAGTGAGCAAGTAGTCGTACAGTGTAGGAATAGGATACTTGATAACAGTGCGTGGATGCGCAGGTTTTGGAGACTGGACAGTCCATGCACTTCAAGAAACTGGTTGGCAGAATATGCTACCTCTCACCAGTCAGCAAAGACTCAGCAGAGAGCTGGGCAAGATGGGATAATGACCTTGAGGTTGGAATTCCATTGGGGAATGAGGCCTACACACCATCAACAATCGAATCAGCAGAGGAGAACATCGCCTCGATTATCAAAGAGAAGACACACGGGTTCGATATCCTCGAAATCGAGTCCGACAATCTCGTCGGTCGATGCTTCTTGGGTTCCTTGGACAATGTCAATCGAAGTTGCAGACTGGGAATCGTGATTGGCGAGAAGACGCACTGGGATAGAGGGTTTGGAACCGAGGCGGTTAATCTACTCCTTGAGTATGCGTTCAATATCCTCAATATGAACAGCGTCAATCTTGGCACATACTCATACAACAAGAGGGCTATCGCCTGTTACAAGAGAGTCGGATTCAAGGAAATCGGGCGACGGAGAGAGTCTCGTATAATCGGTGAGAAGAAGTACGATACCATAATGATGGATGTACTGGCCCGGGAGCATGAAACAGTGTACCTTGCCGATGTTTTCCCAGTTGAGTAGCTCTACTGCTACCTCACTACTACCCTAATTCATCCTGGTCCTCCCTTGTAGTTATATGGTGGATTATCGTACGCAACCACTCTAAGGTGATTCCTTGGAACGAACAACATACCACAAGTACATGTATACGGTTGCAGCGGTCTGGAACTGGATCCTGTCTGTGAGCTTTCTTATCCTTCCCAGGATTGATCCTGCATACTTCTCAATAGCGGGTCCTATGGCTCCCCCGCCGACACTTCTTTGGTTTGACTCATTCTTTGGGCTCGTATTCGCATTTGGACTTGGGTTTTACTTCATCAGTAGGAGCACGACTGAGAATCACGGGCTCGTCAAGATGGCCATCTTTGAGAAGGCATGGGTCTTCGTGATGGGACTCTACTACTTCCTTATCGCTCAGGCATCAATATGGGTGCTCGTTGTTGTGTCAGGAGACCTTCTCTTTGGCATTCTGTTCCTCGAAGATTTGAGGTCTATCGTGAAGTCGATTGCCAAATGAGATGCGCCCCAAATCGGCAAATTCATATTTCTCTGCAGAGGAGCATCCAGGAGGAGTTGAATTGATGTGTCTGGAGCAGGTCATCATCCAGATGTGAGGCGCAGGGACGAGAGAGTTTCAATAGATGTTGGGCGGGCATGCGTCATCACAATATGGGGGTTTGTCATACTTGGCTACATCATCTGCTATGTTGTCGAACAATACTACGGATATGCTATGTACTATGGTATGATTGTGTTCTTGGTTTCTGCAATCATCGTTACCATTCTCTTTGTAATTGGCGCAATGACTAGCTGGCTATTGAAACGTCGCTCAGGGCTTCAAGTACTCGATGAATAGGATCTCATCATTATCTCATTCCTGAATACAGCTCGGGACTTCCGAGATGCGATGTTATTTCACATCCAGAGATGACGATGTCTGAAGAATGCCCATGGATGATGTTGTATTGGATCAGAATCTACATCTAACGGAGTCTGAATTGGCGGGACTGGATGAGATTCGCGTTGCCCTAAAGGGAGTAGAGGAATTGCGAAGAGAGGGAATTGATGCCCGAGTTGAGATTCTCTCTAGTGGAGAAGACTCGAGTCCTGAGGCCTTTCTAAGGTCCTTCAGAGATCTACAGGAATTCATCACCGAACGATACAGCAGAATGCTTGTTACTGGAGTGGACTCTGCTATTCCTCTCGATGACTTCGAGAGGTTAGTCGCTGATACCACCACCCGTCTACTTGCCGACACTAAGAGAATCCGCGCTATAGTGCGAGTTGGCTAATTGGATATCTGCTCGATGGGATGTGCATCTTCTAAATGAGAACTATAGTTAGCCAGACATATGGCACACACTTTTTCCCTCAGGATAGACCAGATTCGGCTGAGCCAGCTTTGCATCAGTTCAGCAAAACTCGCAGATGTGATGAGCGCCTTCGAGAGTGGAAATGAAGCCAGTCTAGCACCTATCCCTATCAAGGAGATAGATGGAAAACTAGTGGCTACTGATGGGCATACGCGGCTCTTAGCTTGGCTTCTCCATGGCTACGAGGAAGTCGTTTGTGAATGGGAAGACACAGAGATGGACTGGGAGGAGTATCGAGTCTGTATGCAGTGGTGCAGAGAGGAGGGAATTCAGACTGTCGCCGATCTCAAGAACAGAATCACTAATCCTAACGACTATGAAGTGCTATGGCTTGAAAGATGTCGTTCTATGGAGCAGCAATTCAAGACGAAGAGGAAAAGAACACATTTGACTTCTTGAATGACATCTGAGGAGTCTAGATTGTATCACTTTGAGGATGATATAGTTTTGATTTGCTGAAGAAGACTGCCAAGCCCTACTCTCAACCAAGACAACATTCCTCTCAGCTTATCCCCGAACCAAGTGACTCCTGTCCATATTAGTGACCCTAATTGTTTGAGTGCATCAGGAACATATTCTGGCTTAAGCCACATGAAGAATAAAACAAAGAAAATGAGGACAGCTACTCCCATGGCAATCGCAGGGCCTGCATCTAGCAGTGTTCCGGGTGAATCTGTGGTTGATGTTGTATCGGTAGGCACAGTATTGGTTGCTGTGGTGGATGTGACAATCAGCCATGTAGTGAGGGAATACCCCTTATTGCAGACTGCAGTAGCAGTAAGATTGTCACCTACAACGGTTGAAACACTGAACGTGTCATTCATTCCCCAGCCAAATGACTGGTTCTCATAGGACCTGTTCAGTAGGGAGATACCATTCTTCCGAATCTCAATGGTTTCAATGAAGTGATTCTTGGTGCTTGCGGTTGAGTGTGAAACGTTCATCGTAAGGGTCTGTGAACCAAAATCATAGACAAGTTGTATATCGGAAGGTGCCGTGGCGGCACAGGACGGGATATTGGCAAGGCTTGTCAATAATGTGAGTGTAACGACCAATGCTAAACACACGGCCCGGTTTTCAAGGCTCATACCGTTTCCGATTATGATTGTTGATGCTATGTTATGATAACCATGTTTCTGGTCAGTCGCTTGGGAGCATCCTTCAGATCATTGACGAGAGTGTGTCCGAAGCACAATCAGGCTCGAATATGAATGGATTGAACCCATGGCCGATTACATTTCGAATCTCTTCAATACGTGCCTTCTTGACCTCGTCGCTATACAACCACTTGTGTTCCGGCTTCGGAGTCATACCAAGGTCATCACACAGCTTGACGATTTCCTTCACGGCCTGATAGGCTTCCTGACTCGTCCTTCCTTCCGGTCTAACCTCATAGCAGTGCATCAGGAGCCCGTATGTCGCACTGTTGTCACCTAAGTACCACTTACTAGGAGCATGGCCGTACTTTGCGAACGGCTCATACCCATATCTCATGACAAGAGAGTCTATTTCCTCGACTACATGCTGCACGGCTGCAAGACTGCTACCATGAATCCCATAGTCCTCGAAAAGGGCCATCATCACTCCCTTCTTTGGATTTCGCCTTGCCAGCTTGAGCCTATAGTCTATGAGGCGCTGAAGCTCAGGACTGTCGAGGTTTTTGATGTCAGGTTCATAGGCTTTCATATCGAAGTCTTTGGGATACTGCATCAACATTAGCGGAGGATTGAGCCCCTCTCGAATGTCTTCATGAACCATCATGATAGCCTCGCTATATTTCACAGGACACTTCGTTTCGATCATCCTAGAAACAGATTTGCCGAGAGTGTCGTTGTTGTCGAACTCAAGTATGGCGCCTACCAGAGGTTCCTTGTCTTCAGGCTTGACTGCAAGCCTCAGCTCAGTGATGAAACCCATCGTTCCGTGAGACCCTGCCACGTCATGGATGGTGACATTCTTCTCGTTCAGTTGGTCCTCAAGCTGGGCGTCGTCGCACTTCACACCGTTCCACTCCACGGTTACCCGATGTCCATCATACAGAACTATCTTCACATGAATCGTGTTGTCCCGCATCGTTCCGTTGACCCAGGCATCATTTCCGCCGCCATCCGTGCTCATGATGCCTCCAACCGTAGCGACATCCCTGCTACTCGGAGTCACGCGAAAACGCATACCCATCGGTTCTAGGACCTTGTTGATTTTGTCTGGCGTGATTCCCGGCTGAACGTCGATGTATCCCTGCTTCTTTGAGATCTTCAATACTCCTTTCATCTGAAGACTGCTTATCATCACCCGCTCATCGTTGCCGCCTGTACATCCGGCACTGAATCCCGAACCACCACCCTTTGGAGTCACGCTGAATCCATGTCGCTTAGCATGTTCTACTGCAGCGATTACTTCTTCCTCGTTCTTCGGGTAGTAGGCGCCCTTGATCTTGCGAAAGTCGAGTCTGTGGAACATGCTGACATTCGCACCGATTGCGACATCTCTCATCCTCACTTAATTGGCACCTCCACGGAGCGCGTCTGACAGTATCTCCAAGATGTCTCTTGTGGCAAGATTCTGACCAAGCAGCTGCTCTCTGCAGGATGGACACGCAGTGATGACAACAGTGTCCTTCACGCCCTCACTGGCAGCTCTCAGCTGCATGATCTTGTCGCTCAGAGCAGGGTCAGTCATTCTGAGCAGACCACCACCGCCACAGCAGCTCAGGTCCATGTCGCGGAACTTGACGTCCATCTTTTTGAGAAGAGACCGCGGTTCGGTCTTGATCTTGAGAATCCTGTGTAATTCACAGGGGTCGTGATAGGAGAATTCCTCCACCTGATGGTACTTGGGCATGTGACCCAATAGTCGGTCGAAAAACTGAGTGCTATGTAACGCTTCAATGTCACCGAGGTCGTGATGTTCACGAAGCTGAATCAGGCAACCTGGGCAACAGGTTATGACTCGTTTTGCCTTTGCCACCTTGATGACCCTCTTGTTGTGATCTCGAAGTTTCTTTGCACCGGCTTCGTCCCCCATTAGATGTAGTGGATGACCGCAGCAGTTCTCTTCTGCGCCCATGATCAAGTAGTCAACATCCAGCTTCTCAAGTGTCAGGAAGAGTGCCCTGAGCACGCAAATTTGGCTGGCTCTGAATGACATCAGGCATCCAAGGAAGACCATGTTGTCTGCAGTCTTTCCTTTCCTGAAGACTCTGTCATGGAGTTCTGGAATCTCCTCCTCAAGTTCGTCAAGCCAATAGATGGCCCTGTCCCCAGCAGAAAGACCGTAGATGTTCTTCACATTGGAGAGAGCATCCCTCAGCGGGTCTAGATACTCAAACTCATCAGGAGCTGTACTCACAGCTTCTGCTCGCTGTTCGTGCCAGATCTTCAGCAGGTCAATACCGGCAGTACATGTTTCTTCACATCGCCCACAGAGGGTGCACTCGAAGAGGAGCTTCCTGAACTCTTTGGCAAGCTCTTTGTCTTCTTCTATGAGGTCCATGACCTGTAGATAGTACGCTTTCCCGCGAGGAGAGAACTGCTCTTCCCCTGTGGCATCAAAAACAGGACAGAATTGCATGCAAGAACCACAACGGACACATCTATCGTAGGACATTGCATTGTCTCCGGAGTCTGCTATTCAGTCGATGATATGGCACATCTAGGGTGGCAGAACGACCGGCGGCAGAGATGAGGCTCTTAATAATCTGGTGTTTGAAACGAGGTGAATTAGGCATGAGAATCCGCTCTCATGCACAAGCATGACCTGAACCGAACAATCGGATACGCGAAGATGTGCCTGCGGCTCTCTCTCGGAAGGGAGATGCCATCTGTTGATGAGGTCACAGAATTCCTTGTTGCGAACAGCAAGAAGGACAGACGGCGCTTCTTTACTTAAGAGGCACGTAAGAGCTGCTCTTTGTCGCACCGATACCCGGGTTTCCATGCTTAATCTACTGTCACTTTTGCATTTTTGACCTCTTGTCACAATCAATATGGCACTCATAACACTTCTCTCAGTATTTTAAGACATCATATTTCTTATTTGGATGCTTAATAGGCGATTAGCACTCATTAGCAAGAATATAGGACGGGTGTAGCATTTCTATCGCATACGGAAGTTTGAGTAGCATTCGCTCCCTTCTCGAAAGCTAGACCCATTTGCCCTCCCAATAGGTTGAGAAGGAGTAAGAACATAATGCTTGGTTCTCTTCTGAAACCTCTGCTAAAACTGGTCATGATGTCTGGGGCAGTACTATTCGGTACGATACTCTTGGCAGGAATCGCTGTGATTCCACTCCATCATGTGCACTCTGCAATGCCTCAGTTCTTGAAGACAGTAGGAGTTGGTATTCCTATCCTCTGTTTTGGTGCAGGACTCTTGGTGTTAGTCTTTGGAAAACAATGGCGAGTAATGAAATATACCGCACCAGTCGGTTTCTTGGCTCCGTCTGTTGTCTTCATTATCAGTTTTCTCTTTGCTATTCCTCAGATACTGACCACAATGACTCTGACTGAATTATTGATGATCGGCATCGCAGTCTCGGCTGCTGCGATTCTAGTATTTGATGTTTTTACCGGGCGGATAAGTGGAGAACCCTGGATCAATCGAACTGGCGACAGACATCATGCAGAACTGGTATCCCCTGATTTAGCATATCCTGTTGAAGTCTCTGCCTCCGCAATTTCCGTTGAATCAGTTGGAGCATTTGAGATAGTTGAGATCCCTGAGGACTATATATTGGACTCAAAGACGCAAAATCAGAGAGTATGGGAGCCATTTCGAAATATCCTTCGTGCCATGATGGCAGCTAAGGCATCTGTCGGGTTCAGACTTGAGAGGATCAATGGGCTCACTAGATTATACTACCTTACTCATGGAATGAATGCTAAGCGTCTTCAAGAGAATATGGATCTCCTTCAGCGAATCCTGACTAGCGTGCTTCCCAAGTTTCGGTTTCAGCGACTCGAACGTTTCACTTCACAACAATTCGATAGGGGTGTTGTTGGAACTCTATCGGGCGAAATCTTGACCGTAGAAGACCCTCGCCAGAGAGCTGACCCCCTGACTGTAATCGCAGAATCCTTACTTCAGATGGACAACTGTGTTTTTCAGACTTTTGCAGGTCCAGAAACGTCTGGAGTGATGAGAGCCTATAGACGGATGCTGATAGGTCATTCTTACAAGTCAAAGATGCAGGAAGCTCAGCAGACGAGTTCATCCAAGAGGGGTGGACTGTTTTCGATTGGCGGTGAAGCATCCTCGGCGCAGGTTGACATTGAGTCTGCTATCAGAGCAGACAGACTCTATCGTAAGTACCAGCGACAACGGGTTGAACATACATGCAATGCTGAGATAAGCGTAGCATGTTGGGGCTCCAGAAACGAAAAGTCTGAGCAAGACGTGCGACTACTTCTTGAAGTAGCAGAGAGCGTAATCATCCCTGATGATCCTGCCAGAGACCTGAAGATTCGGATACACAAAGGACCTGGTCCTCTCTCGCGTGTCATGAGTGGAAGACCGATAGGTCAAATGACGCTTCTGACTCCTGAAGAGGCCAGTATGCTTTTCACCTTGGCCAGGTGTGACCTTGGCATAGTTCTCAGTAGGCGAGAAACGTTCTCAACAGCCACAAGACCAGTCCCCGCCCCTGACGAGCCTGAGAAGTCACCAATACCCGCTGAGCAATCGGAAAGGAAGCTGGTCTATTCAGAGTGGAGGCTTCCGAATCATAATATCATCTTTCTAGGAAATCCAATTGGAGCCAGCGGGTCTCCTCTGGCTGGTCATCATGTATGGTTCCATCCCCAGAAGCTGGAGTCGCATCTTGCAATCTATGGAAATACGCGGTCCGGAAAGACAACCACGGCTCTCTCAATAGTGGGGCAGGCGATGAAGTGTGGTTTGAAGGTTCTGATTATTGTCCCCATGCGTTCCTCTGACTGGACTGCTCTCATGTACCTCTTCCCAGAGTCGTTCTGGATCTTCAAAGTCGGTGAGAATGCTGGTATCTCGTTGAGAATAAACATCTTTCAACCACCTCCTGGAGTTCAAGTCGCCAGTTGGATACTTGTTCTTGGTGACCTACTGTCGAGCTGGATGCCAAATGATCGAGTGATGAGAATGCATCTTGATGATGTACTTCATACGACCTATAGAAACTGTGGGTGGGACCCGAAGGAAAACAAGAGAGGCCGTCCTATTCTTCTCAGCGACTTCTGGAATGCTGTAGAGGAGGTCTGTCTGAACATCCCATATGGCAATGAGATCAGGCAGAACTTCTTCGGGGCCATCTACAGTCGGGTATCGAATCTACTGAGGAACAAATTCCTCGTGGATATGTACAATACAGAAGAGGGCATAACTTGGGAGCAGATTGCTAATAATAGCATGCTAGTCGACGTACAAGGAATTCCGTCCGATGAAGACCGTTCTTTTGTGATGGGTTTACTCTCAACTGGTCTACACATGTATAAGATGGCACACCCAACCCGTAAGGTCACCAATCTGCTGGTACTAGAAGAGGCAAGCTATGTGTTGAAGAGACCTGAGGGTCCTGACTACTATGGCCATGATTCAGGCCACTATGCAGTGAATCGAATTGTTGAGATTCTGACAACTGGTGGTGGTAATGGACTTAGTGTGATGATTCTTGAACAAGTCCCCGGGCGATTGATGCCAGACGTGATAAAACTCATCGTGAATACGATACTACACGCACTAGGGGAAGAGTCGGAGCGGTACCTTATTGGTGGGCACATCGGAGTAGATGAGAAGAGAATCGAGCACGCCCACCAACTAGGCAAAGGTGAAACCATAGTCTTCCTTGAGGGTGAGGGCTCAACAAGGAGCGTGAAAATCCATCCGTTGAATATGTACCTTGATTTTCCACTACCAAACAGGCCGATCACAGATGACGAGATCCTTGCATTCATGGAGCCAGTCCATAAGAAGCATCCCAACCTGAACAAGACCACTGAGCTTCCGGGAGAAGTTATCCAGCGTATTGAACGCGCAAAGCCCTCAGGTCAGACTGCTTCGGACTCTGGAGAGCTGAATCAGCGTAAGACATCTGCGATTGAAGTAGTCGAGGAGCAGGACATTCATGAATTCGTTGACCATCATATGCGAGATCTTGCGCAGAATCCCAAGTACATGAACAATCTCGTCATTCGAATGGAATCCGTGAGAGAGGGCAATCTTGAACCACTCGTCAAGATGATCACCGATATTTCTGAGGAGTTCCTCTATGACGGGGTGACCCAGTTCTGGGTTGCTGAGAGACTGTTGATCCACTCGAACGACCTCTACCC
>CAYHAA010000016.1:70684-72583 GCA_964354495.1 uncultured archaeon
GGAGGACATCTCGAAGAGAAAGGAACGTGCTCTTGAGAAGATAGAAGTCGAGGGGAGTGCTCCTGATGAAGACACGCTTAAAGAAAAGAAACCACCTCTCGAAGAGACTCAACACAGAGTCAAGGAGTCTCATTCTGGAATAGAGAGCAATGAAGAAGTTGTAGAAGCACCTGAAGGTTATGAGAAAGGAGCTAAGTCTGAATCGGTAGTGGCAGAGCACGAGCCAAAACACGAACTAGAAAGAACATCCAGGTTTCAAGATACAGTGCATGGCTCTAATGAAAAGACCTCAGAATCTGATACGGACTTGGAGAGAGGCATTCGGAGAGTCAACATGTACAGTCCTGAGGTTCAAGGAAGGGAGGTCTCATCAAGAGAGGAACTGGAAAATGTGATTGATGGAGATTTTCCTGGAATAAAGGAGCATCGCAATTATGATAGAATGATGGACCAAGCGGCGAATCATCTCAAGGTAAGGGAGAAGTTCGGACATAGGAGTACAATTTCTAACAAAGAAATCACTGAATTAGCAAAGGAGATTGGCGAGCCTGAAAAGACTGTACGTGCCTGGACTGTAGAGGGTGCTTGCCCTGTGATTTATCCGACTCTTGAGATTGCCTTATCAAAACAGGAAGCAGAAGAGAAGATTAGTATAATCAGAGAGAATCTCAAGGGTATAGACTCCCACGACAAACTGCAAGAGCGGCTTGCTCATCCATATCACGAAACCCACACTAAGACTCAGGTGAGTTACCCAAAGGACCTGGACTCTGCCAAGAAATACTACGACTTCTTGGATGAGATGGCAAAGGGTGGAACAATCGCTGATGTTTCGACAAGAGTTGGGATTGTTCAACCGAGTGGTTCCCGCTATCTCGAAGGGCGGATCCCTCGACTTATTCAGAGCGCTATTGAACCTGTCCCTCAGTATTATCAAGGGGAGATTGAGAAGAGGTATCGTATCGATACGGCAGAGAAGTACGAACGAGCGCTGAAGCGACATCCGTTTGTCAAGGACCTGCCCGACTTTGCAGAACTGGATTATGAAGCAAGGGCATACACACAGCTTATGGGCTTGAAGGGTAAGGGCGAGCTTCCAGACAAGATGGTGAAGGACCTTGCGAAGGAGCATGGTGTGGGGAAACAGCGTCTGGCATCATGGTTGAGCGAGCGGAAGACACAGGAACTCGTACACAGGTTGGAGGTCTATGAACAGGCAAGGGAGTCTCATGAGGCCAAGCTGGCTAAGGAGGCCTTTGAACATCGGATTGATTCCTCTGCAGTCTACGAGAATTTCAGGCACCTGAGAGATGTAAAGAATCCTACTGCCGATGAGCTCGCTGAGTCGCTTGAGAAACTGCTCAAGTCTTCAGATCTAAATGCAAGAGTTCAGTGGGCTGAACTCGGAGCGTATCACTATGGGGGACCAAGATGGCTTCGCAACATAGCAGCAAAGATTGCAGAGGATCGAGAAACCATTGAGAGCGCACTGAATCAGAGAATGGGGCTGAATACGAATCCTGATGAGATGATACGGTTGGGTGTACTGGAGAACAGGGTGTACATTCGAAAGGCTGATGCCTCTGAGCATAACTGGTTGAACATCTACAAGAATGAAGCCTTCTACTTCAAATCGCAAGAAGAGAAGAATCAACTAGTTGATGAAACAAAGGCCAGACTTGGAATCCACGGAGGAACAAGACTCAGCCAAATAGCAGAACAACTCACTGATAAGGGGAGACGTGTTACAAGCAGTCAACCAGACTATGATCTTTACCGCAGTACGCATCATCTGAGGGGTGAAACGCTTGCACTTGTTCTAGATACAACTGGCAAAAAGATACAGGATGTTGAAGAGCAGATAGAACGGATTGGGCAGGCAAAACATGGCAGAGGAGG
>CAYHAA010000017.1:0-68938 GCA_964354495.1 uncultured archaeon
CAACTCTAGGTACTGTATGAACACACTTTCAGTCTGCACGCCTCGGACATTAGTAGTGGTGAGCTGAACACCTCGCCGGAGCTTGGTACTTACACCCCCACCCTATTAACCTCGTCTTCTACGAGAGTCCTCGTTCCTAGACTCGACGTTACTGTCACCAGTCGCATCGTCTTTTACAGATCGTCTAGCAAGTGGATATCTTTGACCCATTTCCACAGTGTGAGTGAACTAACTGTGAGAAACTTCTATGTTCCACCCTTCCCTTGCTCGTGTCACCACTTCCTACATTCCAATGGAATGTAGAATTAGCAAGAGCTTTGTCAACTATCATCGGGATGGAATCCCTCCTGAGGACCGGGCTTCGTTCTCCTGTGTTGATATTGGTTCATCACTTCCAACCACAGAGAGAGTTTCCATAGTCTTTGCCACGGCGAGGTCATCATCACTCATCTTGGAGTCGTCACCGAAACCAAGAAGGTCCTTCTGGACAAAGTGAATAGCCGCGGACTCTCTAGAACCTGATGTTGGTTCCTTCGCAGAGAGTAAGGACTTCCCATGAGAAGGTATCTTCTTTCGGGCTTTCAGTCGTGAGTGTTTCCCTGCTTGTACAGAGTCTTCCCACTTACCTAGTCCTCTCACAGAGTGCAGTGACTTTGTGAGCGTGATGAGGCGTCCGGCAATGTTGATGGCTCCATTCCTGTCTGCATTGGTCTTGTGACCACACAAAGGACATCGAAAGTAGTTCTGTTTTGGTCGTACCCCCTTTGTACCGCATTTCCAACACATGATGGATGTCCAAGCTTCAGGCACTACTTGGAATCTCGATTCTTTTCCTTCAGTGGTCCATCCTCTTTGAGCCAATCCATGTCTGAAACTGTCTGTGATTCGTGCAAAGGCCCAAGAGTGAATCATTCCTCTAAACTGTCTTCCTTTGAAATTCCCTTTCCGAGCCACAATTCGAATATTCTTCAAGCGACCAATCGATACATAGACTGTATATCTCCCTGAGAGTTCCTCAATGTAGTTTAGGAGGTTCCTGACTAGAATACGGTCATACTCTCGAGCAATATTCTCACGTCTATGCCGAATTTGTCGAAGCTTCTGAAAGACCCCATCTAGGTCATCTTTTGTGAGAGTCTTTCGTTGAAGGTCAGCCACGAGCTGGTCGTATCTCTTGATGATTTCGACCTTGTCCTTCTGTTTGAAGTATCTCGTTTCACCAACCTTCTCAGGAGTGACCAATGTTGTACAAGCGGCTTTCTCAATACCCAAGTCTACTCCAAGAACTGCGGGAGGAAGAGATGTATCAGGAACTTCATCTATGGTAACGCTAACTGCAAAATTGACCCACCACTTACCTGAACGGTCGGTGAAAATCTGACATGCCTTTACTTCACCACGATGAAACTGGTTGACATGGAATGGGGACACTTTCAGAGGTATGATCAGTCTATCATGAAATGTTCTTCCTTCAGGAACAGAATCTAGAGAGTTCCGAAGGTTGAGCTGCCACCCAGAGTAATGTTCAAGTTTGAACCGTTGATTAAACACCCATCGAGGAATTCTTCTTGAGAAGTTAGTCCTGGTGGGTCGAGAAGCATTCCATCCTTTCTTATCTCTCAGTGCCAAGTAACTCTCATAGAGAGCAACTGCTGTCTGCCTACACTCCTGCAGCTCATTGGTTGAAATTCTTGGGAATCTCTTCTTTATGTCATGGGGAACAGACGGTCTTTGACCATACCCGGCTTTTGTTTTGAGTGCGGTCATCGTGAGCTCGTCTAGTTTTCCATCATGAATCCGATTTTTGTTACGACCTGTCAACAACTTGTTTTCATGTTGTTCAATTATTCCAAGGAATGCACGAATCACTCTCGTGTCCCTTCCAACAATCTGCCTCAATCTCTGTTGAGTTCGTTGTGTCATCGACTCCCACTTTATTGGGATTTTAACACTGATTGTTGTTCCACGGGACCGAGCCATCGTTTACCAACCTTATAAATTTCTGACCCGTTTCGGCCAGTCGAGTTCACTCCCCTACTTGTTTACAATAGAGGTTATGTACTCATATTTTCTCTATTACCGAACCTTATAAATTTATTAAGCAGAAAGAGCTCATAATACTTTATTTGCTATTTAAAAGTCATATATTGCTTTATTTCATTAAAATAGATATTCGTATTGAACTCTAAATCCTTATAAATTATTGATAGATTTTGTTCAAGAGGTAAGAAAATGGGTCGCAGACCGAAGACGTTCCAACCAAATGCAGTCCTTCAGTCTGCAATCTATTCGGGACTTGCAGCTTTAGCACGTCTAGCACGAGGACGAGTCCGAAGTAAGAAGAAGAAATACTACAAGAGTATTGAAAAGAACTGGATGAAAGCCTGGAAGAAGTGGGAAGAGTCCAGACTACTTGATCCCTATGACTTCTCATCTATCCAGAATGCAGAACCAAACCTTCGAGGTGCCTTTCTCAATCTACTATGGCAGTCAACCAGGCGTTATGGTAACAGAGAAAACAAGAGAGTGTACAGCTGGTTGGAGGGTACCGTTGGACCACTCAACGCCTTACTGAACTATGCAGGTGCCCGTCTCCGTGACCTTGCCCTAACACACTATCAGTTTCCAGAGCCAATATATTATGAAGTCAGAGTCTATGATAAGATTACCACCAAGGTTTTTCCCAAGAATATAGCCAAGTTGTATCCTGATCCTAATGCGGTCAAGACATACAACAAGGCTGGCTATCCAGGAAACCAGTTCGGTCCTAGAATACTCTTGGCTCATCCCACTCTCCCTGGAATGGACTTTGTAGACATGATTCGTGCCCACCTCGTCGAGCTCTGCAAACAGCTCTTCATCTACAACGTCCCGCGTACTGAGGCACACAGGTACATCAGACTTCTCATCCACAAGCTCCGACCGTACCTCGACTGGGTATATACTCAAGGAAGGACAGGTAAGAAGAACTTCAATCCTGAGAGCGACAGGGAACTAAAAGAAATCGTGAATGAAACAAAGGCATTTCATGGAAAGAATGTTGGTCGACACAAGTCAGTCACAGAAACAATAGAAGGTAGTCAACTGCCAGACACTATCAAAGAAGTGAGAGGGGAGATCGAACAAAAGCTCAAGGAAACAAGGGACAAGACAGAGAAAAAACGCATCAAGGAGATCTTGGACCAGATAGACCAAGAGACCCTACAGGACAAAGACGCTCAGATACTCAGGGACCAAGTGTTGAGTTTGAGTCAGCAAGAGGGTAATTATTGGCATAGGATACTACTTTCAGACCTGCATCATCCAGCCTCTCTAAAGCAGGTAGTCTTTGCAGGGGACAAGATGCTTGAAGAACCATCACCAGTTTTGATTGTAGGAGAGCTACCAGTAGAAAAACGAACAGGACAGATCGATATCACATTCTTTCTCAGAAGAGAGATACCGGGACAGACCATTATGACCCCCATACTCATTCTAGAGATAAAGAGCAAGACTGGGTTCAGCTATAACCTCTATGGAGTCCGAACAAGGAACAAGAAGAAGAAGGATTATGGACCAAGACTGTTTGCATGGAAGAGGAAACTCAATGATCATGAATGGAACGTAATATCAAAGGCAAAACCACTGAAGGACACGATGGACCAACTCGATGCATATGAAACAATATTGTTGCAGGAGTATAGGAGTCTAGTTCCTTCAGATCCCACTCCTCCAAAAAAGTTGTGGAAAGGTGTCATTGTATTAGACACAGATCAGAAACCTTTGGATGTCTTTGATGCATTCTATGACCTGCTGGATGAATTGGTCACTGCTCTGGTCAATGGCATGGTCGACTCCAGCAGTCTCACTTCGTACATCTCAGACCCTAACAGTGATCTCAGAATGGCCCTCATTCTGACTCCATCTGAGGGGCCTTCTGAACTCGTACAGCAGATGAGCCCTCCTGAAAACATTACAGAAGAAGATCCATTCCAAGACCGGGTTTCGGACGATAGGATACTCACACTCTATGTGTCTGTCCCCTCTTCAACCTCTTCTGGAAACGCAGCAGCAGGGATATCGACGAACTGGCATCTCATTCACCACATCAAGGATTGCATTGAGAAAATGTCAGAGAAAACGGAGGTCTACTGGTTGGACCTTATGGGTACCTACAAAGAGATCGAAACGGAATACTCTGAGAACCAAAAAGATGCAGATGAATCTGATGACAGGGAAGATGAGCGAATCCACCTCATCAACAAAAGGTTTGGACTTGACAAGATGCTGAGGGAGAGAGAAATATCTCGGAGAACTCACAGACGATTGACGGATCTTCTTAAGAGAATTAAGTTCGTGGACTTGAGCTCTGAGATAGACTCCATCCTCCTTAAGAACGAAACCGATTTCTCAGAAATCGTCGACACTGTTCAGTCCAATGTTCCTTCAGACAGAAACACTGAGAAAATCATTGTCCTAGATGGTTGGTCAGAATTCGCAAATCTGGTTTCAAGGGAACACAGACCATTAGTGAGTGGTCTTGAACGGACCTTCCTCGATGTCCTTCCAGAGAAAGACACTGAATTGATTTGGATAGACAGTGGGGTTTCTCACACACGGATGAACCCGACATATCAGCGGACGTGTATCCGACCCATACCACATGATTCGCACCGAAGGAAACATCTGGACGAGATTATATACAACATACCAACAACCCCACGTGTCTTTGGTTGGCAGACTCCTAGAAGAGAGGATATTCGTGTCATCATCCAGGACACACCGACCTCGGCAGACCCATGGTCGCAGATCATTGATGTTCCCCTCCTCAGGAATATGACAAGGAAAGTTCGAGGTGTGTCAAAAAGAGATGGACTTGCGTCAGATGATGGCTTAATACAGCCAGCTCACTTTACGCCGATGTATGGTAGAGGAATCACACTCTCAACTATAGCTACTTCTATGTACCCCCTGACAGAAGACACAGTTGAACAGATCAAGAAAGATTCGGTGACACTGATTCCCAGCACCATCAGGTCAAGAAGGAAGGAACCTGAGGAAGAAGTAACTGAGGTTGATGAAGAGGAAGAAGAGGCCAAGAGGGAAATAGACATTCATGTTATTGCTTCGCCATCAAAGACCTTTTCTCTAACGAGACGATTGGTCTTAGATCCAACACACCCACCTCCACCTCATCCCAGGGCACGAGAGCAGTATCATGAGGTAAAGAAAATCAATAGAGCCTGGTGTTATGATAGTTTTCCAGTAGAGGAGGAAGAGGAAGACTAT
Organism: uncultured archaeon; assembly: GCA_964354495.1. Lineage (GTDB taxonomy): Archaea > Asgardarchaeota > Thorarchaeia > Thorarchaeales > Thorarchaeaceae > SMTZ1-45. The sequence continues at coordinate 5,269 of CAYHAA010000017.1, forward strand.
CCGGTTTTGAAACCTCCACTTATCGAGTTGACCACCAGTCAAGAAATCGATACAACGACGTGTAGGGAACTGGAACTGCGGCGGACTCTATATACAGCACAGTATCTGATGAGGAAACTTCCCTCCTATGAAGACCTGTATCACTGTTGTGAGAGGATTGTCAACACAGTTTCCCCGATTCTGAAGAAAAAGAGGGAAATGAAGACTGGGCTGGTATTACTCCGCCTCCTTAAAGATGTGCGGAGTCTAATTAGGGAGGAGTCGGGGAGTAGACAGGTCTGGGAAACACTACTTCCAATGAGGAAGGACCTAGTCACACTCCTAAACTCCGAAAACAGGAAGTCACTGGAAGACACGCTGGCACAGAACTCAGATGTCCTCGAACTTTATGGCAACAACCTATTCCTTACAATGTGTGCCACTATGGATGAGCTTCTATCGGAGGAGGCTCTGAGGCCTGCAATGGCCATTCAGCTCTGGTCAGCCATAGCACAGTGGGTTCCCTATCAACTCGGTTTCAAAACGCAGTCAACCATGATCACATCAAAGTACGACTTACGGGCAATCCACTCAGACCTCCGTTTGAGGATCAAGTCACTAGTGAATAGGGTTCCAGTAATCCAAAGATTAGAGATCCAAAACTACGGACAAATGCTATGGTCTGAAGAAGAGGGAATCTTCTCGTCGTGGATCATCTTTCCCAGCGCAGAAGAGATGGTAGGAGGATATGTCACAGGACTTGGAGAACCATTCCTCCGTGCCAAGTGGTATGACTGTGTCAAGGATGCGGGAATGCAGAAGTTCTCTGCAAGAAAAGCAGCAAGTTCTACTACACGTACTCCGATAATGACCCAACAGTATGGGAGTGAAACCATTCTCTGGGTGTTGTGTGAAGATGATGAGGAAGCAGGTTTGTTTTGGCTTCCCTTCATACTTGAGTATCCCTCGAGTAAGAATGTGCTGTTACCTTGGTTCAAACTCTCAGAACTGTCTTCTTCATCATTCGCAGAACTGCAACCCCCAACCTCTGTGGAAGTCCCTCCGTATACTGTGAGGAACATTGACAGGTTCCTACAGTCTGTTATTGAAACGACTAAAGACCCTATCGAGGTGACCTGTGAGGTATCAATAGATCTTGAGAGTAAGTTGTTTCAGATTGACTTCACTCAAGGTGGGAAGATCATTGAAACCTTCAAGTGCAAGGAAACCTACAAACTCCTTCGGACTCTCAGACATCCCATCAGGACTGGTTTTGGATATGAAACATCAAGTGGAAACCTGTTGACATGGGACCACAGAAATGATATCGAATACCATGATGTGACAGTGAAGAGAAACGATGGGAGAAAAGAAACCATCTCCCTTACTCTTCTCAAACCCTTCGTCCATCGAAGCAGGTTCTTTCCTGACGAATACAGCATTCCCAAGACCTGTAGTGAGCTGTTGTCCACAGAAGAGTGTGATATGTTGACATTATTATTCGTGCCAGAGGACTCCAGCTTCAGGTCAATAAGATTGGAGTTTGATGGACTCCCATCTGGTTCTTCTTTGCATGCCCTTGAAACTGTATGCATGAACATCTATGATGTTGCGCTTTTGACAGAGTGTGAGCAGCTGGTTGATACGGCGAGAGGGACTCGACACCGTATGGATATCAACGCTAAAGGACTCTTTGATCTCCAGTTCTCTAGGCTGAGCGACTACCCTCGATTGCAGGAAGCAATCAAAGATTTGGATATTAGTGACTATGACTGGTCAAGAGACCCGTGGACAATCAAAATTGACACTACCATAGTGAACAAGAACGAAATACGATGGTACCTAATGTCCGGGTCTGGAATGGTATGGCAGAAGAAGGTGTATGACTTCGTCATGGATTACACACTCAGCATTAACGAGGTCATCAATGAATTTGAAGAGGTGGTGGACAAGACTATCCCTCTGAAGCACATCTCAGGACTCTCAGAAGTCATTGCTAGCCTGAGGAGTACACTTCGTGATCAGGGTTGGAGAAAGGGAAAGCCGCGATGTAGGATCATTCTTGAGGAAAGGGGAGGAGGGTATGTAGCGGTGGTCAATAGGCTGGGACCAAAGAGAATTTCGACTGAGATTGACAGCTTTCCTATTGATATGATGATTGATGAGGAAGTCTTGAGTGAAGAGTTGGGAGGAGAGTGGGGACTTCTTTCTAGGTTTGATGTGGTGAACTTGGAGGAGTTCTATGAGGCTGTTTCCATTGCCGCATCTGGAGTTGAAATGGAAGACAATAGTGACAGCGAGCTTGATGAGGAGGCTGAGTTGCTCCAAGTAATCAGTGAGTGGAGAGAGGAGAAGAAGCATCCCTTTGCGCAGAGATTTCTTGGTGAAACTCTTGCGCAACTAGCGAGTCTTTACTTATCACAGAATAGGCTCCTTGAAGCATTGAATTTTGCAGAGGAATCTGTAAATATTCTTCAAGCATGGGATGAAGGTGGTCCAAGTGTCAGACTATCCCTAGCAAGAGCTTTTGCTGTGAAAGCAGACGTCTTCCTGATTGAGAAAAGGGACATTTCTGAGGTCAAGAGTCTTCTACAGAAAGCCCATGAGCAGATTGGTTCATTAAAGCCTGACATTAGTGTTTCGAAAGTTAGTAAGTGGATAGAAAAGTTATCAAGAAGAGTCAGTAGTGAGTGACCCTACCTCACTTCTGTCGATGAAGATTAAAGGTAGTAAGATAGTAAGTTGAGGAATGTCTATTAGTTTCTACTCCGAATCAGGTAAAGATTGGTATCGCCCCATACTCCAATGCGCTCCTCCTCTGGAAGTCTGTCCATAACAAGTAGAGCCCATCTGATGTCATGAAGGAGACCTCAGCTTTCGGATGGAATCTTCAACGATTAATGGACCTTAAATAACTCGTCATCATAGATGCATTTTTCTGGGCGACTTGGACTGAAACCCCACATACAGACATACTAACAACAGAGCAACGGGATATGGGAAGCCTTGAGTGAAGTATAAAAGAGACTGCTAGAAAGATGATATCGGAGGGAAGTGACGTTCAAACCATACAAACTCAGTAAGGATGCTATATCGGCAGTGAAGCAGATAATAGGTTATAGAAGTACTCCGATGGAAGACAGACCACAAGTAGAAGATATGTTTCATACATCATTTGGAAAAACACTTGGTAGTCAAGTTGGTGAAATTCTAGATTTTGCAAAGAGAGGACAAATTCTCCTAATAATACTTCCACTCACTAAAATCATAGAGAAATTACAGAAATTCATTCAAGATGGAAGTTATCTTAAGGCTGTGGAAAGCGCTCTATCACCCAAAGACATTGATAAGATGAAGGCCTTTGAGGTTGTCATGCAGGATGTCGATGTTGGGGACACTGTAGACACTGTGGAAGAATTGATAATCCAAGACGATGAGCTCTGGTACCTGTCATTGATAACATTTACAGTGTATGCGTATGTGGATGTTTACTCGAAGAGTCTAATCAAAAGTCTGACATCAAATCCACTACTGATGCAGAAATTAGAAACATATCTTGAAAGAGAAGCGCTTCATAATAAAGACGATATAGAGAGAAAATATGTCACATCAGTTACAGATCTCTCGCAGTATGGAGTTAGTCGGAGGCTTCGGACCATAGAAATAGGTCTGTCAATAGACCGGATTTTATCTGAGGTTACAAATCAAGATATTCTTAGCATAATTAGAAGTAGCTTTATCAAAATCATAAAAACAAGACATGAAATTGCACATAGAGATCCAAAGTTGAAAAGAGATGACTACACATATGAGATGTTTGAGGATATTTCAAACGCTGTCGAGGAATTGGATTTCACTTTTAATGAGATAGAAGAAATGTTTGGTTTTTTGAAACCAATATTCGGCACAATCGAGGATCTAGGAAAGCAGACAATGGATAGAATTAAGAGAACTATGAATATTGCCTACATGACAGTGCTGTATCCAGCATTAATTGATGTAGTAGTTCATGATTTGGTAACTTGCACAACTAGGGATTCACATCACACAATGTGATAAATGCAGAGTAGACCTATGACCTATTAGAGAGATGCGAAAAATCGAGATAGAGTATGCAACAGGAGATAGGACAACAGACTACTACTATTCCTGTGTTTCAGAAGATGGGGCTATTGTTTTCAAGCCAGAACCTATCACTATCAAAAGCCTAATCAATTTAACTTCAAAGTGCTAATTGCCATCATCCATCTCGTTCGTTGTGAATGTTCCACATTGTAAAGCATCCAAGGATTCCTAACCCAATATCATGGTCAGTAACCATAGAGCCATAGTGGGACGTCCCAAGGTTGTGTGTGCAAACTTCCAATTGTTCTATTGAACCTCACCATCTCCAATTGTCTACATGATAATCCCACAATCCAACACACATTTTCAATGATTCGCGAATTCGAAGCTTATCATCTTCTGATTTACAGCTTAAGAAGACTTTGTATAGATGAGGAACCGTTACAAGACAAATCTTCAATTGTTCTGCCATCTTCACAACCGAATCTTCGTAAGCTTTTGATAAATCACGGTCATTCGGATGAATATGGTACCAGGGATTGAGAATGAATATTCCCCTAATCTTCTCTCGATCGTCAATTAAATACTCTAACACTTGACGAAATTTCGTCTTCCCCAGACTGCCTTTTTTTCCAGTACACTCAATTCTTGCTTTATAGTCACCATCATTAATCTCGATATCTTCTAACCACTTAGTTTCCTTATATTCTGCATGAAATCCTAGAGATTGAAGGATAGTAGTAACCTTGTGTGAGAGAGAATGACCATGATCAGCAAGAATACTCTTCTCTTTTTCGATTTCATCTAGCTTATTCCTTATGTCGTGCAGTTGACATCTGAGCTTCTCTTCATCACGAATGAAAATAGAATCAAGCCAGGATGGTCTTTCGTGGGATGGATTCCAAAAAGGTGGTAGGATATTTTCAATAATCTGCTTCAAGTAAAAAGACAACATCTTCCTTGATGATGGATTTGATTCATTTAGCATAATTTGTCTTGTGGGCGGAATAATCAATAATCGACCTTTCCTATGTTGATAGACCAGTGAAATACAAGTTCCACCTACTCCCTGCATTAGAATATGGGCAGTTGAAGGAAGTGGGTTAAATTCAACAGAAGATACGAGATTGTTTTGCAGTCCAAATAAAAATGATTTGATCCAATGTGGTTGTTCCTTATGAAACCGCACTTCTGATTCATTAAGATAACGTATCGATTTCCCTAGACTTTTAACCCATGGTAAGAAGTGATAGTTTGAAATCTTCTCAGAAACCATCTTTGGTGGTGCGCTAACGACAACTAGAATTCCTCCATTGTCTTCAATGAAATCTATTATGTTGATAATTCGAACAATCGTTTCTTCATCATAGACCTCGTTCAGGTTGAGAATGACTACATCATCAGATTCCATTTCCAGTGATTTCTCAGGAAATTTTGAATGCCAACTATATCTAATTCCCAACCCGTTTTGAGGGCTTTCTCCGAAACCAATGATTAGAAGATTCGGCATTATATCAACTCCTTACACACAGATGTCAATTCTTCTATAAGAGGAATATCTCTCTTATCATTAGCTGTTGGTCTGGCACTTGAACAAAAGTGCTAATGTTCATGTGTTTAGAGATATTGTCCAGCTTAGAATTAACAATGCAAGACTAGATACACATCTGTATGCCTTGTAACACCTGAAGTACATAGCTTCGTTCTCTGCAAGTGTTTCATTGGTCATTGTGATTTCCTCCATCAATCATAGTAGTCATCTACGAATGTGTTGTAACCATACTCCCCAAGATAGGGAGAGTGTCCATCTCGTTCAAGTTCTTCGAACTCTTCCTCAATCTCGTCCACCTTGCCAAGAGCGTATTCATGCTCTGGATCATGGACAAGTGCTTCTAGATACATGTCCAGTGCATACTTCTTAAGCCCAGCATCATAGAATAGCTGTTCCTGTTCACAGATGATATTGGGGTCTTTCGGGTCCAAGGCAAAGGCTCGATTGACGGCATCCTCATAGAGGTCATAATTAGTGTGTACCTGTGAGAGTTCGTACCAAGCCTGAGCATCCTTGGGCATGAGTCGAGTTGCCATCTCAATGCACATGATGGTCTCCCATCGTCGGTCGTATCTCTCAAAGACATCTGCAAGGACGACCCATGCTCCAAGGTCATTTCTCCCAATATCGAGAGCGTCACGGATCCTACGTCTCTCTGTCTTACGCTTACTCTTGGGACCTTCTATTGATGATTGAAGGAGAGATAAGGCATCCTTTGTTCTATCAAGTCGGAAGAGGATGAGGCCTAGAGAGAATTGTATAGTCAGCTCTTCAGGTGCAAGTGTGCGTGCCTCCTGCAGGAGACCCAATCCCTCTCTCTCTTTGCCCAGTTCTACGAGGGCTAAACCAAGGAATTGGAGGGCACGTGGTGTTATTTTAATCTCTAGAGACTTGTCAAGAGCTTCCTTACACTCCTTCCATTTCCTTTGAAAATAGTACGCTACTCCTACCTCGGTCCAGTGATCAAAAATCTCAGGTTGAATCTTACATGCTTTTCCGAAGGCTTGACTAGCATTATAGTATGCATGTTCTATCATCTCGATTATTCCTAGATGGAACCAGGCGGCACTGTTCTTTGGATTGAGTTAGGTTGCATTCTTGAGAACTACATCGATGTTGTGCCATCTCTCAATCTCCATACATCTTCTTGCATAATGCAGGTAGGCTATGGATGTCTTTTGCTTCTTTCTTGATCTTGCTTCTAGTTCCTTGGCTTCACCGAATAGTTCCTCCGGACTCGATAGATAGATACGCTCAACCTCTTCTTCATCAAGTTCCAGACCAGTATAGGAGTTTACATCCCATGATACCCACATCAGCTCGTTTCTCCACAGAATAAAGGTACACAAGAATAGTTAGATGTTGTTTCAAAGCCACATTGCTTACAATATGATTCTAATAGATGTGAAACGGTTTTAGACTTCGTTAATACACTAAATCGAAATTATGAAGAACACTTTATGAATTTGCGACAATTATAGGTTTTATTGAGAGTTCTTAGAGTCCTAATTTGCAAAACTCCAGTTTTTCAATCTAATCAACCATTCAAACCTTGAGTTCGAATCCTTTCACTGTGATCTCGTAGGGAATCACATCCTTCGAGTGTATAGCTACTCGCCATTTGATAGTGAATACTTGAGATGCCCCTTCTGTATAGTAAAGCAAATTCTCCCATCCTGTGATTGGATTGTGACTACTGGATATTAGGATTAGGAATCACAACCCTAACCTCTCTTCTTATATTAGAAAAACAGACAACAGGGGATGGAAGTACTTTAACAAAACCCCTAGACAACTCTAGGTACTGTATGAACACACTTTCAGTCTGCACGCCTCGGACATTAGTAGTGGTGAGCTGAACACCTCGCCGGAGCTTGGTGCTTACACCCCCACCCTATTTACCTCGTCTTCTACGAGAGTCCTCGTTCCCGAGCTTATGCGTTGTAGTCGCCTACCCCGCACTACTCATGAGGACAGCACACACGCAGTGTGTCGCCCTACTGTAACGCTCGGCAAATGGATATCTATTTTCGGCTTTGACTTCACGCTTAGATGCATTCAGCGTTTATCCATTACGACTTAGCTACTCCGCAGTGCCCTGTCGGACAACGGATACACCATAGGTCGCGACAATACGTTCCTCTCGTACCGGTATCATCTTGGCCTCAGATATCCAACAGCGCCAATAGATAGAAACCAACCTGTCTCGCAACGGTCTAAACCCAGCTCACGTTCGGTTTTAATCGGTGAGCACCCGCACCCTTCGGGCCTTATGCAACCCGAGGATACCAAGAGCCGACATCGAGGAAGCAAGCCGCGTGGTCGATATGAACTCTTGCACGCGACAACTCTGTTACCCCTGGGGTAAGTTTTCTGTCATCTCAATCACTTACAATTGGCGTTATTGAGGTTCGTTAGGCCAGTATTTCTACCCAGGATCCGTTGCTTTTCGGGATCCTGTCAGCCGAGCTTATGCCCTTAATCTCAACGAGACGTTTCCGTCGCCTCTGAGCTCAGCATTGGTCAGGGCTGATCTCTTGTCAGCCCTGTGCCGCCCCAGCCCAACTGCCTATCTGCCGGTGTCCCTAGACACGCTTGGCCTAGGTTAGCTCGGTCAGCACAAATGGTCAGTGTTACAACTTTGCATTCACACATCCCGGAGAATGTGTTTCAAAGCTCCTGACTACGCTCTGCATCGGCACCAGCCGAGCAACGACAGACTGCGTAGTAAACCTCCGCGGGGACTTCTCTTCCCATTGGCGCTACGTACACTGTTCGGTACGGTGTAGATTCACCCGGTTCCTCCTGGGGACAGTAGGGACCTCGTTGCTCCCTTCATGCACGTCGGCATTTAACCGACAAGGCATTTGGCTACCTTAAGAGACTCATAGTTAGTCCCGGCGTTAACCCGTGCTTCGACCCGTTCCCGGGCTTTAACATACGGGCACAGACCAGGATTCACTGACTGTACTAACGCTTTCGCGCTCGCAGTCAGCTATGTTTGTATTAAACAGTTGGGACCCTCTAGTCACTAAGACCTGGAAAAGCTTGCACTAGTCCAGGCACAGCATATCCCGAAGTTACGCTGCTAATTGGCCGATTTCCCTCAGGAGGGTTAACCTGGATACACCTTGGCCTACTCAGCCAGGGAACCTGTGTCGGATCTTGGTACGGACCCGGAAGATCCTTCCGCACTCGTTTTTCAAGGTCACCAGAAATGGGCCAAACAGATGTCCGACCATCTGCTATTCCATCTTTCGCCTGCTTCTCACTATTACAGTACTCAGCACGCTTATGATGTTAAACACAGCGACAACTGTGTAAGGCTCGTCCAGATGAGTCACAAGTGCGGCTTTGCGTTGCCGCGAATCGTACTTCCGAGGTTCAGGATTATTGACCTGATTCCCTTTCGTGACGCTCGAGTTACGGCGCCACTTAGGATCGACTAAACTTCGGCTGATGACGCATCGCCGAAGAACCCTTTCCCTTTCGGTGACATGGTTTCTCACCATGCTTCGCTGTTACTACTGCCAGGATCATCAAATCCGGTCGGTCCACGGGACTTCACAGCCCCACTTCTACCCAGCCGGATCGCTCTGCTAACGGATCACACAGAATCACCCATGTGCCGTACGGTCTCGGTGACCAGATTTAGCCCCGTCCATTTTCAAGGCCGAGAGCCTCGGTCTGTGAGCTGTTACGCTTTCGTTCGGGGATAGCTGCTTCTAAGCTCACCCCCAGACTGTCTTGGGCTCTCGACGCCCTTCTTCACCGCACTTATCTGGTACTTAGGGACCTTAACCGTACTCTCGGTTCTCCCCATCTCGGCCTGCCGAGCTTACCCCGGGCACCCGTCTCCCGCTGTCTACGGTTCACGCAGCTTCGGAGTTTTCAGGATGGTGAAGGGCTTGACGCCCCCCGGGCCCATCCGAAAGTGCTCTACACCACGTGATACCTCAAGCGGGGCTTGCCTGCGAGCAACTTCGCAGAGAACGAGCAATCACCAGTCTAGATAAGCCTTTTACCCCTACGCTCAGCTCAACGGAAAGAGTTGCACGTCATAACCCTATCGGACCTCCACCGAGCTTTCGCCCGGCTTCACCCTGGCCAAGCCTAGATCGACTGGCTTCTCGTATCATGAGAGTGACTTCGCGCACTTTCACACGCCGCCCCTCGCCCGAAGGCTGCGGGCATATCGGTTTCCCTTCGTTTACGGCTCTTCGCCTTATCCTTGCCACGCCCATGAACTCCCTGGCCCGTGTTTCAAGACGGATGATGCTGACTCGATCCACTCGAGTCCTACAACACAATCACTCATGCTTCGTTCCTCGAGTATCTAATCTTGTAATCAGCATCCTTTGAGTAAACCAGTGGTTTCAGGTGCTTTTCACCCCGCTCCCGCGGCGCTTTTCAACTTTCGCTCGCGCTACATAGTTTTCTATCGGTTTGGCTGAGTGTTTAGGCTTCGCAGATTGTACCTGCGGTTTTCACGCGAGACATCCAACCCGCGCTACTCTGGTTCCACAAACATACCGGCACCTTACGCCTACGGGGGTGTCACCCTCTTCGCCATGTCGTTCCAGACAACCTCGGCTTCGTATGCTTGGGTAATTGTTCGTGGTCCCCACACCACATCCCCCTGTACTCATCGCACAGGGATTCGGTTTGGCCTTTTCCCCGTTCGCTCGCTGTTAATAGGGGAATCACAATTGTTTTCTTTTCCTGCCCGTACTAAGATGCTTCAATTCCGAGCGTTCCCAATCCAGGAATGACCCCGGATCCACATGGGGTATTAACCCATATGAGGAAGTCCCATTAGGGTATCCGCGGATCAAAGACTTCATGCGTCTACCCGCGGCATATCGCAGCTTGTCACGCCCTTCATCAGCTAGCCAACCTAGTCATTCACCACTGGCCGTATAGCGAAATTGCGGACTTAGTCATGTGTTGACACAGTATTACCTGTTGTCCACAAAATGTGAACATGATTGATTATTGACCAATCATGCCAAGGAGTTTTGTAATAACTTCGTACTTACCTTACGTTAGGTATATCCTACGTATTCGGTCAGTGTACTTCCATCCTCTGCAATCATTGCATTAGCTTTAACGGTGCACGGCACCAAAGCTAGTGCATTGACGGTCCTCCATCGGGAATGGCACCTAATTCACAGCCGGGTCCCGATGTGCCTTCATTCAGTGATTCAAACCAGCTGAACTCCGGACCTAACTTTAGCTCTACACTGATATTTCAGTGAGCGCTCCGGCAGCCTCTTTGGCTGACGATTTAAAGCTTGCTATGCGTCGAGGGCAGTCCTGTTGCCAGTCCACCAGAATCAGTTTCCGGCAACCCTTTCATAGCCGCCGGACAATACCATCTTTGCTCGACAGTAGCAATATAGGAAGGCGAAATTTCCGTATAAAGCTTACGCCATCTGCACAAGCGAGGTCTGCCATTCATGTGACTTTGAGAGCAGTTACAGAGTCACGGAGTTGACAGGATCTTGGTCTGCAGGTCGATCAGTTGAGATATGCCTCTTGATGCCAGACTTAGCATCTCATCCAGCGCGTCTCGCTTGAAGGTTGTACCCTCCCCGGTCCCTTGAACTTCAACGAACTCGTCGCCGCGCATTACAATGTTCATGTCTACATCGGCCTGTGAGTCTTCTGCATAACAGAGATCGAGTAAGGTTTCGTTCTTCACTAGTCCTACACTGACAGCTGCGACATTTCCTAGAATCGGTGGTTTTGTGATCAGACCTAAGTTCACCATGTGGTCTAGCGCATCACAGAGGGCAACAAATGCACCAGTGATTGATGCAGTTCTCGTGCCGCCATCTGCTTGGATGACATCGCAGTCAATCTTTATTGTGTTCTCGCCAAGACCCTTCAGGTCAACTGCTGCCCGCAAAGACCGTCCTATGAGCCTCTGTATTTCCTGTGTTCTTCCGCTCACCTTGTACCGGTTCATTCGCTCAGTCGTAGAACGCGGAAGCATTCCATACTCCGCAGTGACCCAACCTTGGTCACAACCGTTCAGCCAGCCGGGCACGCCCAATTCCAAGGTAGCTGTACAGATTACCTTCGTTTCTCCTGTCGTAATTAAAACAGAGCCCTCGGGGTGTTTCAAATATCCTCGCTTGATTTCAAGGGGTCGAAGTGCATCATTTGCTCTTCCATCAGCTCGGGGCATTGCGGAACCTCTCGGTGTGAGTTGAATTTCGACTATTAATTACTGTCGGGCAACATATCAGATACTTTTATTGAGTGAATCCCCTTTAGGAACGCTAGGCAACTGAATTGCCGAGAACTGGAAGGGCTATACAAACATGATAGATGTTCACAAACGCTTCAAGACAGCACTCGAAGATACAGTGAAGGAATGGAAGAACCAAAAGACTGTACGAGGTGTCTTCGTATACGGTTCCTTTGCCAAGGGAACTGCAACTGCAGAATCGGACTTGGACATCTGTATCATATGGAACGCCGAGGAGGCACCAGTGCGGCTTTTGTCCACGCACAAAGAGGTTCTTATTGATACTGTATTCATGACAATCCGAGATGTCGAAGGGGTTCTTGATGGTACAATCAGTGATGTCTTCAAGATATCAGAGGTCGTAAATAGGCTTCGGACCTCACAAGTCCAGTATGACCCCGATGGAATGGTCAGGAAGTGGCAGAAGCGAGCCATGGAATACACATGGCCGAGTAGCACCATCGACGGGATGAGGAAGACAGCCCTTGAGGAACTCTCTCGAGCAAAAAGGTATGCCGATGAGAGTGACTATGTCAGTGCAATCTATGAGATGCGCGAAGGACTCTTCCAGCTCGGACGTGCAATTGTGATGTCTAATAACATCTTCTCAGTGCTTAGACCTGCTGAGGTGCTGACTGAAGTACGAATGCTTGATCCGATGATCTATCAGCTCTTCCTGCGAACTTACAAACTCAGAGGATTAGACGAGCCCAGACTCCTAGTAATTCTTGAAGAGCTGAGAAAATGGCTAGAAAGAGTAGAGAAGCCTCTTGAAGAACTCGAAGACAGTGGAGTCATTGCTCGAGGTACGAGACTCCTTGCACAGGCTCAGCGGCAGTATCATGGATCACTCAGTCTGACCTACGGAGGAGATTATGAACTTGCTGCACTTGAGATGCGAGAGGCAATCTGTGCGCTTGGAAAAGTGATGGTCATCATAAAAGGAAGAGAGAGTTCCGAGGAAACGGGGTTCATGGCAATCCTTAGAGATTCGGAACCGGAGTTCTTCAATCAGATTCTCGTTGAACATGGAGCATACGACATACAGCCTGCGGAGATTGGCCGTATCATCAATGAGGTTCAGTTTCTTTCTCATCGCCATTAATCATGATGGTCAATGGTTAATTTGATTAGAGTCAAAATGGTAGTTGGCCGCTAGTGGTCTTCATGAATGTGAAAAGAGCCGAAATTCTAAGACTTCTTAGTGTTACACTCACAAGAGAAAAACAACTGCTTCTTCAAGAGGAATTCAAGAGGTATGCAACAGCGACGAACTGGGTCATTAAGAACATTCTGAAGAACCATCTTAGAGGACAGACAAGAATACGAAGCATGATTGACGAGGAGTTCTTGAGAGAATTCGACGAGAGACCAGTATATCTGGACAATGTTGTGACTTCTGCACGAGCAGAGGTGGCGCGACATACCAAGCTTGCAATGGCTGTTGTCAGTATGAGGGATAAGATACCGTTCTTCAAATCTGGAAGACTGATTCTCTCCCAGCCCATCATGACAGTGGGGGACAAGGCTGTAACGCTCAGACTACCTGATAGAACTGAGCTTCCCATACCCTACGATAAGCGAAGCAGAAACAGACTCTCGTCCAAGATTGATATGATTCTTAGGGGAGAGCCAAGAAGACTTGACACATCTAGCATTATGCCTCTCAACAAGAGATACGAACGCATTCGGCTTACCTGGCACAACGAGGGCTTTGTGGATATCGATATCAAAACCACCCTTCCTGAGAACGACGCAAGAGCATAGCGTCAAGATCAGATACTCCATGACGTGACAGTGCCAGCGAAATCCGTGGAGAATACGACTTCATCGTTTGGAGCCCACTCGACCGCTGTAATTCCGGATAGTAGCGTTCCGTTTGATATCTCCTTGAGACTGTTGAGAGACCAAATACGTAGTGTACGGTCCCAACTACCTGAAGCTAGTCGCTCACCTGTAGAATCAATAGAGAGCGCACCAACGATGTCCGAATGACCAACCAACTCCACAGTCTTCTTTGGATTCTCGAGATCTACTGACAGTATTCTCCCACTTCGTAGGCCCAAGACAAGCTTTGAACTATCAACATTCGTGGTGATTGCACGAATACTTTCTCGAACCTTATTCAGTTCTAGTTCAACTTCGTAAGAACTGAGATCCCATATCTTGCATTCGCCGTCCAGAGAAGAGGTAACAAGCTTGGACCCTTCGTTGATGAATGCCAGACCAGTGATGTCGGTGCCATGGGCTTGAAGATTTCTCATTGATTTCAGAGTGTTTAGTGAGAACACCTTGACCTCACCGTCACGGGACCCAGCTGCTCCTTTTCCTTGGCCCAGAGCAACTGCAAGCGCTTTGACCTCGGAGTTGTGTTTCAATATAGTGGAGTCTTCACCACTCTTGGTGTCCCACAGGCGGGTGGTATTGTCCCAGCTGCAAGACAGTATCCTGTTCTTGTCACCGACAAAGGCTGTTGCAGTTATAGGTCCTTCATGGCCTGTAATTGTGCTCTTGCTTTTTCCAGTCCTGATGTCAACGACAAATAGAAGCGAGTCAGTAGTTCCACACACAAGATATCGACCCTTAGAATCAACGGACAGGCAGGTGAGTGGAGATAGCTGACCATTGTCTTGCTGGAATAGCACTGTCTTTTCCAATCTGAATCACCAGAAGAGAGCCATTTCATGAGATATGGGCAGCGGATGTTTAAAAGCTTGTAACATGACCGTTCATTGTAAGTTGTACAAACTTGGACATCAAGATGTACGCCCAGAAACGGCACTGGGCTCGGGTTGTTGAACATACATGATGTTCCGTGCAGCATTCACATCAGCATGAAAGTGTTCTCCACACTTGGGACAATAGAAAAACTTTCCTCCTCTTTGTTCAATTGTGGTGTTCTTATCTTCTACTCAAATCCCTCTCTCACCACACACATGACAAGTCTGCGAGGTCCACATGGGATTCACCAACCAGATGCCTCCCTGCTTGTGACCAAGAGCCTCACGTCTATAACGCACGCCCTCGATCATCATCCCCCACAGGTCAGCTGATAAATGTCCAACTTTGTCATAGATTTATGTAGCTGTTAACCCACCCTACTGCCTTCGATGAAGATAGACAATCAGGATGATGAAACCGGGTACAATGATAATTGCTGCATAGACCAGGTACTGCACATCTGGCGGATATGTACCATTGCCGGCGACGTGTTCAACAATGAACACCTCCAGAACGCTGCCAACAATCTCGAGACTCTCAGCACTACATTTGTCAGAAGTGTCCTGGAGGGTGTGCCAATACTCTGGGAAAGGATACTCGATTAGGACCACAGCAGGAATACCTGCATCTAGGAACGGTCTATGATCATCAAGGATGCTGCCACCGGCTGATTCGACAAAGACATCACCATAGCCCATCTGGCCTGCAATAGACCATATCGCGTTCTGCAGCGATGAGGTTGAGTAACCCTCCCGTGGAAGATACAGGTCACTATCGCCTACCATATCAACAAGCACCATTGCACTAATCGATTCTCTTCTTGTGGTATTGAGCTCGGACACATAGTATGTGGAACCCTGTATCCAGTCCCAGCCATTGATTGTTCCCGAATCTTCGGCATCGAAGAAGACGATTTCAACTTCTGAACGAATGGACTCAGGAAGCACTCGAGCCAGTTCCATGAGAACGGCGGTTCCACTTCCACCATCATTTGCACCAAGAATTGGCCTCGTTCGGTTTAGCGGATCAGAGTCCCGCGAAGCCTCTGGACGAGTGTCATAGTGCGCTCCGAGAATTATGGAAGTATTGACCGAAGAGTTCCAAGTGGCAATGATATTCGTGCATATCGTTTCTCTATATGTGAAGTTCTGGAGTGTGACGTTCCAACCAAATGATTCGATGGTTTCGGAGATATAGAGCCTACAGAGAGTCAGGTTCTCAGACCCCGGAGGTCTGGGACCGAAGGAGCATTGCTCCAAAAGATAGTCATACGCATTATCTCCATCAAATGTAGGGATATGGGTGGTCTGTGCATTTGTTTGAACTGTTAGCGCGGACAGTAGAATGATGAAGACCGCAATAGACTCTAGGACTCTCATCAAGATTGCAGGCAGGTGTATCTACCTAAGAAGGTTTTCAGTATGATACAGGCATTCTGGACTTGACCATCTGCATGAGCATTTTAGGAAGCTGCCTTGGCAAGCTCTTCAGGATAAGATAGGGGATATCTGCATAACCTATCTCCCCTCTCGCAACCATAGACATCACATCTGAAGCGAGCTTGTAGCCGCTAATACGTGGGAGGATTCGCTCGGCAAAGACAGTCCCTTTGGATCCCGCCCAAGCTGCCATCTGAAAATTCGCAGCGAACTCTCTCCTACATAGAATCTGATACTCTGAGAGTCTAGCTGCATCATACTTGCCCTCTTCAATTGCGCTGTCAATCACCGCGGCTGCGAAGACACCGGATTTCATTGCATAGGCAATACCCTCCCCCATCATTGGATCCACAAACCCTGCGGCATCGCCCACGAGAATAGCACGATCAGCAACATTTCGACTACCTAGCCCATCTCCGCCAAGAAAGCATGTTCGCCTCTTCTCTAGGGGAAGACGCACATGCAGTCTTTCCTCCAAATTCCTATGAAACCGATCAAAGACCGACCGAAGGGCACGCATGTGTACTCCAGACCCTGCGACCCCAATGGCCAAGTGTTCACGTTTAGGAAAGATCCAGCCATAACTGATACGGTCTTGAGCAGGAATTATCTCGAGAACAGAGGGATTGCCATTGGTGGCCCTGTCCACTCCGTCCTCCCCCACATAGAAATCGGACTCCATTCCAAGACCCACCTTTGTCAAATCCTTTCGTTCTGGGCGCAATCCCAGGGACCGACTGACTAGGGAATTCACACCATCAGCACCAATCAGAAATCGAGAACGAAATTCACTACCGTCCTTCACTCGTACTATTGCGGTTCCATCTGAAGTAGCGGCATGGACAACCTGTGTGTCTTCCATGAGTTCGGAACCAGCATTAACTGCTCTCTTTGTGAGATATTCATCGAACCTATTTCGGAAGACCGTGATTCCTATCATCTTGTCAGAAACAAATTCTGCTTTTGCACCGTTAGGTAGACTGAATCTTAGACCGAAAATTCTCTGTTCTACGAGCCTACGCGGCACGTGCCCTCCTATGATACGAATGCCGCGGAACATCACAGCGCCGCCACATGGCTTATCCCTCGGGAGAGAGCTTTTTTCCAGTAACAGAGTGGAGAGGCCTTGCTTTGCGCACTCATAGGCAGCGATAGACCCAGCAGGTCCGGCTCCGACAACTACCACATCGTAGGTCAACTCTCTCAAATGCCTCCCCTAGAGCCAATTCCCAGATATGCAAGCACAAGCTCTGCATCATACGACTGTTACTACTGAACTATGAACGCTAATTAGGCTTAGCTTCAACTTCTTATGACCCTGAAAGTATCTACAGGCTCCTTGTCGCTGACGCCCAGTTTCTCGCGTATCAGTTCTTCATAGGCAGGATTTATCTCATAGCCTATGGAGTTTCGACCCAACTCTCGAGCAACTCGGAGAGTCGTTCCACTGCCAGCGAATGGGTCGAGGACCGTATCGCCCACAAACGAGTAGAGCCTGATACATCTGCGTGGAAGTTCCTCCGGAAATGGTGCAGGATGTCGTTCCTGTTTGGCTGAAACAGGTTGGAAGTCCCAAATAGAGTTCTGTACCCACCTTGTGAATTCATCATGTGTGATTGCTGACTCCTCTTTCCTAGCTTTGCCTACTGGAGGCCGCTTGCCGCTCTTGGAAAATACAATGATCCATTCGTATGGGTATGTCGCAAGGAGATTGCCAGGGTATGGATACGACCCCCACGAACTGAATCGTACAGCCTTTCGTTTGTCCCAGATATACAATGAGTGGAAGTACATGTTGCCAAGAGAACTCATGAACTCCTCAAGGTCCGGAAGTACAGTCTTAGTGACTCTGCGATTGAACTTCGAGGTAGCTCTTGGAAGTAGGATCGGCATGATATTCACAATGAGCTTTCCATCAGGTACCAGCGTTCTTACACATTCCTTGAATACTTCGCAGAGTGATCCAATGTATTCATCATAGGTCGAAGAGGACTGGCCAATGGCATCCTCACTGCCATAGTCTTTGAGCCTCCAGTATGGTGGGGACGTGACAACAAGATGAACAGACTCATCCGGAACTTCCTTCATACAGCGACTATCTCCGATTACGACAAGATGAGTCGTCATTCTACTTGCGTCCTCCAGTGGCCAGGTTCCATACAATCACCTGTTCCTTTCGTCGCGTGGCGTTTATGCTATCCCAGAGCTCGCTTGCAGTATTCGTATACTCGCGCTCTATGACATATGGATCGGCCCAAGGAGCAATGTCTGAAAACAAGTCAGAGCCGCGTACCAGCTTCCTGTGAACCATCCTGTTTCCAACAACAAAGATGATTATCGACTTGTCATGGACCACCGTGTCGATAGCAAGCAATGCGTCGCGCATGTCTCTTCTATAGGTAGCAAATCTCTGAATCAACCCACCACGAATTTGGGCTCTATCAACATCTAGTATCTCTAGTACCAGTTTCGTGTAGTAACCTGTATAGTCCAGTGCATCAAAGTAAGGAGGACTAGTATATACAATATCAATGGAATGTGAGGGAATGATTTCATGTATGAGGCGCGCATCATGGAAGTGGATCTTGGCCGGCGGTGCACCTCGCACGAAGTCAACGTGCTTTCGTACCTTACGCTGGAGTGCTGAATAGAAATCGATACATCTCAGAGGCGAGTTTATCTTCCCGATGGATGTTGAAGTCCACAGCCATCCGTTGCATGCTCTTGCTGCAAGGCATATCGCTCCATAGAAACATGCCAGAAGGAACGGAGAGAAATCTCTTGACACAGATAGTATCTTCATTATCTGATCAGCTGTTGTTGGGTGAAAGTACTTCGCAGGGCCTGTGGGCATTCTGGGAACATCTGTAAGAGATTGAGCGTCTGCAATGGTATTTTCAAGATGAATGAGAACTGCCTCCTTGTCCAGAGGCTCAGTCTTTCCACGAGCAATCATACAAGCGAGAGGATTATTATCAACTCCAGTCACAAGCAGTCCACGTTGTTGCGCTTCATAGACTGTTGTTCCTGTACCACAGAATGGATCCAACAAGCGCGAATGAGGAGCGAATTGAGAGATGATCTGGGCAGCATCAATGGGAGACATCTTCCCTCTGTAGGGGTAGATACCATGGATAGATCGGGGATTACTCACTTTTTCAAGATGCCTGAGGGTGATTCTTCCTGGGGAGATAAGAAAGTGAGAGTCCTCAGCCGCAGGTTCATTCATGACACTCTTGAAATGGTGCATCTGGCTAATAAGCTGTCCACTCTGCCGCTAGATATCCGGACAAGTCTCACATCCAGCCCTTGGCCTCAGACCTATACTATGCATTACCTTGCCGCTTGGTGGCTCTCCAGCAGACTCAGACCCCACTGGAACTGACATGTTTTTCCTTGTCACACACATCATTTCTTGAAGACTCTATCAATGGATGCAATGGTTGCCTGCACTGTCTTTTCTATCGCTTCGATGATGAGCGGATTTTGTTCTCCCGTCTTCTCAGCTTCATCCTTCTGCTCGCCTTTTTGGGCACCATGGAGATTGCCGTCACAGGAAAGAATCGAGGCCGCATCTAACCCCCGGGTCTGTGCAAACGTGAAAACCAGCGAACTCTCCATCTCCACACATTTGACCTTCGCTCGAGTCCACAGATCTAATCTGTCGTAGTCTGGATTCGTATAATAGATGTCGGTTGTCAGACATATACCAGCATGCACACGCTTTGGGGGAAGGGTCTTGGAGATTTCTTCATAGAGAGCATTGAACCAGACAGGCGAGGCAACTGCAGGATATTCTATTGGAGCATAGTTGAGACTCGCTCGTTCATCTCGAACACAACCTGTCGGAACAACCACATTGCCAGTTATGACCAATGGGTCGATTCCTCCGCAACTTCCAAGCCGAATTATCACCTTTGCACCCAGTTTTGCTAGCTCTTCAATGCAGATGTGAGTCGATGCAACACCCATTCCCGTACCGGAGATAGTGACAGGATTTCCTTTTGGTGTATAGGCATGATAAGTCACCAGACCCCTGTATCGGGCACGCTCTTCGGCATCCTTCATCTTCGATGCAATTATCGGTACACGATCAGGATTGCCAGTGATGATGACTGCCTTCTCTACATCACCTTCTCCAACTCTCAGATGTGGTTGAACTCTCTTCTTCAAAGGACTCACCTAGTACTTCTGAACAATCCGAACTCTCTTTTCACTTTTCGGTTTTGATTCTTGGCCCCTAGCATGGCTCTGTTTGGATTCTACGGACGATGCAGTTGACACAGACCCATTTGTTACCTATGAGAAAAGACTTGCTGAACCTCGGTGGGGCAGTTCCGCAGAAATCGCATCGGTTCTTGCTAGCCGAGTAGTTCTCACCGAGAAAGACGAATAGAAGAGACAACAGCTTGGTAGCAGACTGTTCAATCAACATCTGTGGACACTTCGCTAGTGTAGTCCTACAGGCCCCTTATTAGGTCGTCATCTTTAGAAAACAGAGGAAACCCACACCACCACAACAAAGGGGTTTATTGCGGAGGAGCTTCTCGCGGGGTCGACCATCATGACTGAAGATGTCAACTTTGAATACTATTGTTACCGTTGTGGTGCAAAGAATCAAATCACACTACCGTGCCCAATTGCCCCGGAATTTCACCATTCAGACTTGCAGTGCAGAAGCTGTGGTGATGGCACACGAGTAATTCTGAGCCATTGTCCAAGTTGTTCGAGATTCATTTTCTGGATTGATGATATGTCTATACCAGAGCTTGTAACAGGGTTTGCTAGATACATGGTCCACAATATGCAGACAATGATTGACCAAGCTGCCCTGCAGGGCGCAACCCTAGAGATTGACACACAAGACAAGTATCCAATCTCAGCCAACTGTCCATGTGGTGAGAAAGTCAAAATAGAGATTCCAATACCTGATTTGGACTAGGAATGAAGAATTCAGTGAAGTATGTTGGGACTATCAACCAGTCATGAGTGTAGGTCTGTTCTTTTGCCTCCACAGACACGGTTCTTGAAGAGGACATATCTCGCACCGAGGATCTCGCCTCAGGCACACCATAGCGACGAGATCGATGACGCCCCAGTAGAAAGCTTTGTTTTGCTCACCGAGTTCAAAGGACGCTATGAAGTCCCAAGCGCTCCGATTAGCGGGACCAGCAAATTTCAACTCGAACAATCGTGATAGCAGGTGAATAGTGTTACCATCGACAAGCGGCGAAGGTCTACAGAATGCAAAGTTCAAGACCGCAGAAGCAACATATACTCCGACACCAGGTAGATTGACCAGTCTTTCCATTGTGTCAGGGATAGACCCTTTGAATTCCTTCACTATGTGGGCTGCGGTCTGCTGGAGATGCAGAGCTCTAAGATTCTGGAGCCCTAGTGTACCAACCATGGATGCGATGGTTCGGACTCTTGCCCGTGCAAGTTGCTCTGGTCGCTCGAATCGTCTTATGAACGCGGAATAGACCCGCGCCACTGCAGTCGCAGTCGTGCGTCTCAGAAGCATCTCTGCAATCAGTACTTCATAGGGGTCCGAAGTGGTTCTCCAAGGAAGGTCTCTGCCATTTGTGTCGAACCACCTGATGATGGACTCCTGTACCCTGCTCTTCATTAATTCGGTGGGAAGGAGATTCATTCACGACTCCTCATGCACTTTTCTCCTTACAAGATCAACAATCTCGGAGGGTTTCATCAGAACTGTGACAGACTCCATGTTGCGCAACCGATTGACATTCTCCAGGTCAATGGTACGAGGATAGACAGTGAACTTGATTCTATCTGGACTCTCTGTTTCAATTGGTTCTTCAGACTGATCAACCGGATAGACATACACAGGAGTATGTCCCTTGAGCGCCTGAGCAACCGCATTAGTAATCAGTGTGTCAGCAATACCATGAGCAATCTTTGCTGTCGAATTCCCAGTAAGTGGCGCCACAATTAGCAGGTCATATGTGCCAATCTGCAGAGGACCAGCAATGAATGGGACATTGGCATTGGTTTCTATTTGCACTCTGTCAAATGATGCTCTCAAACGCTCCAAGAGATTATACCATCGCAGCACTTGCTCTCCAGCTTTTGAAACAACCACTGAGATCTTCAGTCCATCCAACTCTTTCAGATGAATCATGGTTTCTAGAATCTCGTCTAATCTATCACCCGAGCCAGTTATTCCCCAAATAATGCGAATCACTGTAATCGGCACCTTGATGATGCATATGCAGAAATACATACGCCTCTCAGGCAACAGGCGAATACTTCAAAGAGCGGCACTGCTACTTGGACGAGGAACACAACCAGTCAGGCTGCTAGAAATGTACAGAGCAAGCGTCGGTATCACGACAAGTATGAATACGAGTGCTACAAACTGGATAGGCCAGATTGCAGACTCATTAGGGGTAGAGGGGATTTGGGTTGGTGAGGACATAGGTGTGGGACAAGAACCCTCTATTCTCTCATCTTTCCTACTAGAGAACACAACACAAGTCAGGGTGGGCACCGGCATCACACCAATTACAGTACATAATATCTCAACAATAGCCAGAATGGCCTACACACTGCAGGAGGTCGGCAATGGAAGATTCGTTCTTGGATTAGGTCTTGGAGGTATTCAGGACCTGCAAAGGGCAGGACTGAAGGTGGACAAACCTGTGAGTGCGTTACGCGATGCGACTCTAGCTCTTAGACATCTCTTCAATGCCGATTCTGTCACCATGAAGTCCGAGCTCTTCAATCTCACCGAGTTCAGCCTGCGAATCAGTCAACCAATTGACATTCCAGTCTTCTTCGGAGTTCGCGGTCCCCAGATGCTTAAGCTTGCCGGAGAGATGGCAGATGGAGTGATTCTCTCAGGACCCCTGGAGTACCTACGATATGCAATGGATATCATAGACAAGGCTGCGCATGAGAGAGAGAGGCCTCTGAGAGAGATTGAGAGAGTAGTGTGGCTACCAACGATTCCAACATTTAAGGGAGGTAGTGACAAACTCGCAAAGCAAGTCGTCGCTTTGGTTCTTGCAGACACTCCAGAGCAAGTACTGGACCTATTGGACATTGACAGAAACCGAGCAGACAGAATACGCAAAGTCGTTGCAGCATCGGGACCGAAGGCCGGGGCGGATCTTATTAATCAAGACTTCATCGACACCTTTGCAGTCTCTGGAACAAAGGAGCATATGATTGACAGATTCGAGGAGATACACAAAATGGGGGTGACAGAGGTAGTTCTTGGGCCTCCATTCAGTGGGGATTGGAGGGGAGCGATGACCGAGATCTTCCAGGAGATACATCAGAGGAGAGGCTCCTGATGGAGTGGGGAATAGCCATCAATCTCAGAGAGCCGGTTTCCGAGATTGTTGAGAAGGCAATGGTCGCGGATACCGGAGGCTTGGATTCTGTCTGGATCACCGACTATCCTGCTACAAAGTTGTCACCAGTCTTGGCTTCAGTTGTCGCTCAAAAGACTGTGAAGTGCAGAATTGGTGTGGGCCTCCTGAGCCCACTCATCTATCCGCCGACGCAGATAGTCAGGTTCATGTCTGGTCTAATAAGAGCACATGGGGATCGATTCGATCTCCTACTTGGACCCGGAGATAAGACGCGTCTAGCAAACATTGGTGTTCAATATGGAAAAAGGGCAACGCTTGTTAAGAAGATGGCAGAGTCACTGGTCACGGTGCGTGAAGGGCTAGCTGACTTCAATGAGTGTCGTGTGTTCTTCGGCGCACAGGGAGTCAAGATGATCGAAATCTCAAGGGCTTCTGATGGGGTGTTTCTGAACTACTCAGACCCTGAAATGATTCGAGAGGCCATGACAGCACTGGGAAGAATTCCTGCCGGATTCAAGATTGGTGTGTTTCCACCCACATTAGTTGGAGATTCTGTTTCCTGCAATGAGCGTCTGGGAATACGGGGCTCTGCTGCAGTTGTCGCACTTGGACTGAGTCCAGCCATGATGAAACGATTCAAGATATACGAGGCTCTCCTCCCTGCGCTCTCGCTCTTTAGAGAGAGAGGCAAAGTGGATGAAAGCGTGATTCAACTGCTTGACCAAAGCATCATTGATAGGTTCTGTGTCTGCGAGAACCTAGAAGGAGTCTGTAACCGGGTGCTGCAGTTTGAGAAGCTAGGAGTGACAATGATTGTTTTCGGGCCGCCTCAAGGATCTAATCACGAAGGCGTTAACCAACTGATCCAGGCCAAAAACATATGTAAGAAACCGGATTAGGCTCCTAGAAGTCCATATAGTCAGCAATATCGATTGATTTTGAATCAACCGACCATCTTCCTTCGCTATAGGCCACATCCCTTGTCAGATCCAGCATTGATTTAGATCCATGAGGAGAGATCGTCATGATTGGTTGAACTGAATCCACACCTGGTTTCTGTTCCAATGCACGAAAGAGTTGATAGTACTCTACCTGATGCTGTTCGGGAGTCATGGCCCATACAATGATTCCTCTTGACGATAGATAATACATCACCCATGGGAACTTCTTGATTGTCGCCAAGATATGGGATTTCCAGTCATCAGTGCAAATGATTTCAAAACAGAAGTTAGAAGAGAGTTTCGGAAGAGTGAATATCGAGTAAGGAAGAGTAAGCCCATGACTATGGAGTTTTCGCGTGATGGTAGACACTTTCTTCGGGTCGATGTCTATCCCTCGCATCCGTAGTCTTTCACTGAGTTTGCTTGGAGGCGCTCTGGCATCCAACTGTTCCTGTGCAGCTACTATGAAGTCTTCTTTAGTAAAACCGAGCTTTGTACCAGTGGAATAAAGAAGGGGAGGATAGTCCTCAGGACTAACTGGTTGATCTCTCTTCAGTAGATTCTCTAAATCCCCCGGCAAATCCCATGAATCATTACTATACAATGTGATATCTGATTTTGCGCCCGATTGAGTCTGGATATGTATGCTAGAGTAATCAAAGACAGATTTCCCAATCCCTCGGATTGATTTATTGAACAGCGGCATGTTTTCTTCGAAGTTGGGAATAAGGAACGTCGCGTATCCCACATCAGTCATGGCAGTCCTGAGAATACTCTTTGTAAATGGATACCGAGATAGGTCTTGCTCGATTTGTTCCCATTCGACGCCCTTCTGAAGGGTGAAAAAGACCATTACTGATTGAAGGTTAAATGCTGTGTAATCAACCAGACAAGACACTCGAAGATTGTTTCTCTCTCGAAGGCGCTCCAGAGAACGTGCAACAGTCCGGGGAGCCAAGTTGAGCAGATTGGAAACATCCACAAGAGAGATTAGTGGATCCCTGCATATCGCAGAGAGCACTGTAAGATCATTTTCGTTAACCGGAGCGTCCTCAACCAAGAACACGAAGTTGTACGCAGACCTTATTGCACTCGCGGTGAATAGGTTGAATTTGCTGAGAGTCTTGAGATTCTCAAGCATCTTCATCTTGTACCGCTCGTTTATCGGGACTAGTGTTGGATTAGTTGGAGAAACAGTGTACTCTGGATTCTCCTTCAATACATCAACAGCCTTCAGGGCGGCTTCCATGGTAATCGAACCTGCACAGAGACCAAGGTATATTCTCATTGCATCCAGATAGAATTGCACCGATGGATCATCAACGTGAGGTATCAAATCATCATATGGCGTTTCTATGGAAATCTGATATGAACTGGAATCGCGATTTGCCTCTTCTGTTCCCGAACGAGTTTTATTCAATGTTTTCAACGCCGGATGATTTCATCCAGAGGAAGCGCGAGATGCCAGATAGGACACCACACTCTCAAGTCGATTTGATTTCTCGCGTTGGTTGGCTATAAATGTACATATCTCCGAAGAATTCCCAGCGAGACCTGACATCACTTGTGAGAGAGGAAGCCAGTTGATGTTGCTCGGTACTTCTAAGTCGAGAAGTGTGAGACCAGGACCCGATAGAACTCGTGCCTTCGGAAAGGTGCTAGCTTGAGCGTGGAGAACGTGAGAGAATGCAGACTCTTTCAGGACATCGTCACGAAAGGAAATCATGATATGTTGATCAAGACCAATATTGCCAATCTCAACATATGGCTCTGCAAGATTCTTCCTTGCGCGAGCGATTCTTCTCCGCAGCGTACGATCCGAAGGCGGTTTCAGTCCTAGTCCAGCATAGACAGATGCCAAGCCGGGAGCATCTATGCTGTAATCGCTTTCAATTGCTGCTGCAACAATGAGGTCGTCGATGATGGGAGCGCTTGGAGAACTCTGTTCAACGGTCCCGACTACAGGGAGGATATCTACATATCCTCTCGCTGCACCAATCGATGCCTCCAGTCGGAAGCTCTCAGGGAAGTTCCAGTTGGCTCCATCGAACAACCCCAGATTCAGATGGTGAGATATTTTCGAACAGTCACAGGTGTGTATTGTTAGTGCGTATGGTTTTTTTCTGAATCGGTCGATTTGACTCTGGAACCAGCCATACTGACTATCTCGAGGTGACAATGCTTCAAAATAGACGAGAGAGTTGAATGTCGAAGAAATCATCGACTGTAGAGCTGAAGTGACCAACTTGCTAGACCTCAGCCACCGGTGAAACTTCTCAAGAACATCCGATTCCTCATTGGCGATGGCCCAACCGAAGACCATCTGAAGACCGACTTTGCCATGATCAAGGTTTCCTCTTATCTTGAGCTCATTCTCATGCTCTAGATTTTGCCAGATTTGATTCACAGCGGAACGTGTCACATGCAAGTCTCTCGCAAGCCCCGCTTGTCGCAACGATGGATTAATTGCCAGTCTACTGAGTAATCGAAGCTCGCCAGGATTCAATGCACGCATAGTGTTCCACCGAATACCTAGGTAATATGGCCACTTGTTAAGATATGAACGTGTTGTAAGACCAGTTTGTGATACTGCTGTAATACCTACATAAGACATTCAATAGCCTCGAAAAACATGTGCCCCCTAGGGGCGTCTAGAAGCCATTCTAGTAAATTCCTCCGCACACCACTTGCTTATTATGCCAGATTCGGTTGTATGTGTTTGGATTCACACTGCAGACTGAGCTCATAGGTTAGGTGATACTGACCGAATCAGGTCAGAGCATCGTACCTATCTAGTCAGAGGCAGGCGACTAACTATGATATATAAGGTCAATCAGGTCGCATCGGCTAGAGCAATGTCAGTGTGTCCACCATACCAGACTATGCCCAGCAATGAACGGAGGTGAAAAGCGATCAGCACAGACCGGATACGAACTCTCTATGAGAGCATGACCAAGAATCGTGCCGCATTGGAGTTACTATCAATTGGTGTCGTGCGCGGTATCTCAACCGTTGTTCAGCCACCGTGCGAAGATCCGTGCCCATTCTAGTGGATACTAGACATGGTAATCGGAATAAAGCACACATGTGAGCGAACAGCGATTGAAGATTCTCCGTTGCTGGACATTGGTTGGTATGAGATTCTTAGCCATTCTCTGCAGTGTGAGAGTTCGAATAGAGAAACAACAGAGACTGGCGATGGGATCCTAGCATGGCTTCCAGAGTCAAAGTAGGAGCCTAACGCCAACCATTCAAAAATCGAAAGAGAACATGAACAAAAGGAGAAAAACCAGAATGAATCAAAAACCAGGCGATGAATCAACAGAACCATGGTAAATTCAGGAACACGTGCAAACCCGTGTAGAACCGTGTAGAAAAAAGGAGAAAGAAGACAAATGATAACTGAAAGAATTGAGCCAATACTCGGAAACATCACGACTGCCGAAACAGGCCGCGAAGTGGATCCGTTTACTGACCCAGAGGTTGTTAGATTGACTGCAATCAATCTTGAACTTGCAGTTAGAAACCTCATGACAGCACACGCTCCTCCAGAGTGCCTAGTGATCACAGCTGACATATGCACGCACAGACTCATGGCTATTCCCACAGCAGATGGCGAGGTCAAGGTGCTTGTGTTTGAACTGTGAACCGCCGGTAGTCAAGAAAGAGAGTAACTTCACATTCGAGAGATTGGGTCTCTCGAAGAGTGAGAATAAGATGAGATAAGGAGTCTAAATAGCTTCGAACAGACATCTAGTTGCTCAAGTACCAAGTCAAGAGAGGACTTGGAGAAGCTTGGCTGAGATTGTTGTTCGGAGATAGACTAAAAATGAAAGTGGTCCGGAAGCATGAGGCGTGGAGTGACAACAGCGTGGACAGCAATCCATTGGATGATAAGGCACGCTTACCAGCCCATGACGAAGATACGGACCATTTGGGTGTTCAAGAGGGGCATGGACAACAGGATAATCTTAGAGCCTCTCTGAAAGCTGTTTTTTCATGGAAGAACTACAGAGTATATCTGCTTACGGCATGGATATTCAATGCCTTTGAATATCTGGGGAGCTTCTTCAATCTGTATCTCTGGAGCTTGAATCTAGGTCTACTATTGATTGGCGCGATTGGCACGATTACTTATGCTATATCAACCATTGCAAGGTTCTTTGGTGGATATGTAGGAGATACTTCCAACCGTAAGACCCTAGCAGTTATTTCGATGCTCCTAATGGCAACCTATTATCTGATGATTGGGATATTTAGAGAGCCCATCCTGATTTTCGTTGCTCTTGCAATTTACTCTTCTATTGAGATTACCAAGGGCGGCTCAACGGCATACATAATGGACAATATACCTCGAGAACATAGTGGATTTGCTCTATCGATGTTTACTACGGGCAAGACGTTGTCGATTATCACACTTGCTGTCTTTGGTTTGCTGTATCCAATTATGGAGTTCGCGGCTTTCCGGCAACTTCACTTGGCGGGTGGTATCCTACTGCTGTTTTCTACCGCGCTGAGAGCAGTCTACTTGAAGAGCAGTCCTCAAAAGAAGAGAGAGGCCGGAACCAGACTATGGAGAACCTTCATCCAAGACAACAGGCGAGCACTGGGGATATTGCTATCTGTGATTCCAGGAATGATTGTAGTGTGCATCTTCGATAGCATAAGTGATTCATTCTTCAAGCTGGGTGCTCTAATCTATCTGTATGAGGACCTGTATATCGATATTCCATCAATGGTAATCATGCTAATTGCCACGCTTCTGATACAGGTTCCACTCCTACTGAAAGTAGGAAGACTCACCGATAGAAAAGGAGTGAAATCTACAGCACTCATGGTTTATGCAATCATGCCAATATCTGCGGCTCTATTGATTCTAGCTTACTGGATTCCGGATTGGGTACCCCTGTCATTCTCAACTGCTGCAAACACACTTATTCCTGGGCTTGGTGTGATCTTCAAGACGTCATTTCTTGCAGTCGTTCTCAAATATGTGAATGATACATTGTGGTACACCATTGTTCTGGTGCTCATTCGACAGAGGCTCCCAAGTCATGATACATCAAAAATCCTCAGTCTATTCTGGATTGTTGTATGGTTGTCCTCCTCATTAGGTCCTCTAGTGGGAGGAATAATCTCTGAAGCAATAGGCATCTTGTATCTCTTTGTCGCTGTGTTCATTCTAAACATAATCATTCTTGCAGCAATAGCTCGTTATGACTTGACTGTAAAAGGGCAGACAGCCCAAGAAGTGCAGATAGGCGAATAGAATAAGACTACATCATACTAGATTTGAAGTACCACGATAGAATTCCGGAAATCTGAAGGGATACTAATGAGCGAGGAAAGAAAGAGGGCTCTTGAGATTCTTCGTAGACTTGCTAAAGAATATCCTGACGCACCGCCAACATACTTGATGTTCAGCAGTCCATTTGAGATGGTCATAGCAACTATTCTATCAGCGAGAGCGACTGATGCTGGTGTAAACAAGGCGACTCCAGAGCTCTTTGGCAGATATCCAGACGCTGAGAGTCTCGCAAATGCCGATATTGATAGTGTAGCAAAGATCATTCGTTCCTGTGGTACTTACAATCGAAAGTCCGCATACATAAAGGCAACAGCCACAATGCTTGTGAAGGATTTCGGTGGGGAAGTTCCTAAGACTCTCGACGAACTCATTCGACTCCCCGGTGTAAATCGAAAGACCGCAAATGTAGTACTTCAAGTTGTATTTGGACAAGCCGAGGGTGTTGTAGTAGATACTCACGTTATGAGAGTCAGCGTAAGACTTGGTTTCAGCCTGCATGATAAGAAACCGGACAAGATTGAGAAGGATCTCATGCAACTTCTGCCAAAGAACAGATGGATTGACTATGCTCGACTCATCGGAACGCATGGCAGGCTGACGTGCAAATCAGCACGCCCCAGATGTTCAACATGTCCCATCAACAACCTCTGCCCCTCAGCAGAGCTTTTCGTCTAAGTGGTATCGGAAGATGTTAAAAGAGAAGACAGTCGAACCCTGAACCGGTTGCTGTGATTACAATGAGGATTGGATTGGTGAGCAAGTTTGGTGCTCCAGATGGGCTCTGCGTCATTGCCAATGCAGTCCTGAGAGGGTTGGCTGAACAGAATCATGAAGTGCATGCGTTCACTCAATCCAAACGGGTGGAGGGACTTCCTGAGGAGAGAATACACAGATTTAGAGCAGTCCAGTTGAACCCGCATTTTTCCCTTGATACTGTCACAGCTCCGCGCGCTATCTCAAGGCAGTGTAGAGAATACAATATTGATGTGCTACACATTCAGATGAACTCAGGAAGCACGGAGTTCATGCTGCCATATTTCAAGAGATCATTGCCTCCACTTGTTGTCACTTACCACCTTGCCTATGCAGCAGGTGGCTCGCTCTATACAGCTCTATTTGGCATAGCATGGAAAGCTTCACTCTTTGCCAGTAGAAAATACGATGAAGTCATTCTTGTTGATCCATCTCAGAAGCCATACTTTCTCAAGAGCGGATTCTCTGAAGATAATGTATCTGTGATAAAGAACGGCGTTGACATCAACCTCTTCAAGCCAGACAATAGCAAGAGGCAGGACGATGGGACTGTGAATTTCGTATATGTTGGGCGTCTAAGCTATGACAAGGGTGTCCACCTATTGTTGGATGCCTTTCGGATGTACCATCGCGAGAACCCGAAGACCAAGCTCACACTCATTGGTGATGGCATGCTCAAGCACCAGATTGATGGTTGTGTGGACGATGGTTCACTCTGCTGGTTGGGCGCTATGAATCATGATGAGATTCCTGCAGTCCTGCAGAAGATGGATGCATTCGTAATTCCACAGAATATTGGGGGGCTTGGGATGAGTGTCCTAGAGGCAATGGGTTGTGGTCTCCCAGTGATAACCACCGCAATCGGCGAAACGGTAAGACTACTTGACAAAGATGAGGGAATCTTGGTTGAGCCAGAGAATGTTCGAGCAATCGTTGGTGCTATGAATACCCTAGTAGAGGATAAAGAACTGAGACAGAAGATGGGAAGGCATTGCAGAAAGAAGATTGAAGAGAAATACTCTTGGAATAATCAGATTGGTCAAATCGAACAAGTCTACAAGAGGGCCATAGAGCGCAGAAGATGAAGGACTTCGTAGATAGAGAGAACAACTTATGAGCACACATGCTCTGCTTGAATCAGCCAGACGATATAGGAGAGATTGCCGTTGCTGGATATGCGATTCATCCGTGAAAATGTTGATTTGATTCGAAGGAACCTAGAACGACGCAGGGATAGCGCCAGACTCGAGACATTTGAACGATTCCTTGCACTGGACGAAAAGAATAGAGCCCTGCAGAAGGAGGTACAGGACCTTAGAACCCAACGCAATAGACTCTCAAGAGAAGTTGGCAAACTGAAGAAATCTGGGCAGGATAACCCGCAGCTTGTGAAACAGGCCAACCAAGTGAACAAGAGAATCTCCGAGATTGAGAAAGAAACTGACGAAGTCCAAGCGGAACTGAGGAAAAAACAGATGAGTATTCCCAATATGCTTCATGAGAGCGTTCCGTATGGAGTAGACGATGAGGGCAATGACGTCGTGCGGGAATGGGGAGGCAGACCAGAGTATGCTTTCAAGGTGCAGAGTCATGTGGACCTACTGCAATCGCTCGACATTGGAGATCTGGAGAGAGCAGCCAAAGTTGCTGGGGCCAGATTCTACTATCTCAAGAATGAACTTGTGATGCTCGATCTTGCTATGCAGCAGATGGCCCTAGAAATGCTCAGGAAGAAAGGATACACTCTCATCTATCCGCCATTCATGATAAGGCGTGAGCCCTACGAAGGAGTGACGGACCTAGCGGATTTTGAAGATGTTATGTACAAGATTGAGGGAGAAGACCTGTATCTGATTGCCACGTCTGAGCATCCGATAGCTGCCATGTACATGGGAGAGATCCTCGAACCAGCTGAACTTCCACTCAAACTAGCAGGAGTCAGCACTTGCTTCAGAAAGGAAGCAGGCTCTCATGGTAAGGACACAAAGGGGATATTTAGAGTACATCAATTCAACAAGGTCGAGCAATTCGTCTTCAGTCATCCGGACGAATCATGGCAAATCCATGAGGAATTGATTCGAAACGAGGAGGAGTATGTACAAGCCCTCAAGCTACCGTACCGCATAGTGAATGTCTGTACCGGTGATATTGGGATTGTTGCCGCCAAGAAGTATGACCTTGACTACTGGTTCCCCGGACAGCAAAAATATCGTGAGGGTGGTTCCTGCAGTAACTGCACAGCATACCAGGCAACCCGTCTGGGCATAAAATACAGAGTCAAAAAAGGTGGCACTGAGAAGGCATTCCTACACACGCTGAATAGCACGATGATGGCCAATCCTAGAACCTTGGTTGCCATTCTGGAGGTCTACCAGCAGGAAGATGGCAGTGTCAAGATACCTTCTGGGCTTCACAGATATCTCCCCTCTGGGATGAAAGAGATTGCACCAAGAGCATAGACTAACTGGTCACATGCCACCTTCCAGGCTCATCTTGATGGCATCGTCTATCGATTTCTGAAGTGTAGGTGGAAGATCTGGGACCTTCAACTTAACAAAGCCGCGAATGATGAGTGAAGTTGCCTCCTCTTCGTCCAACCCTCGGCTCATGAGATAACTGAGTTGTTCCGCTCCGACTTTCCCAATTGTAGCCTCGTGACTGAGCTCAGACCCCTCGGCCAGGGCAGCAAGCATAGGCACGGCTCTAATCACTGCTGAATTGCTGACAAGCAATCCATCGCACTCAAGCCTACCCTTTGTTTCGCTGGACAGGCCAACCAAATCCCCCCGAGCGGTAATCTCGCACTCATCGGTCGCTATTGACCTTGAAATGACCTTGCCACTGGACTTGGTCGCTTCGAGACTCAGAGAACCTCCAATATCATACTTCGACTTCTTGCTTCCGTAGACAACCGAGTATAGGTCAGCCTTGGCTCCTGTTCCAATTAGCTTGACCTTGGGGAATGCTTGGATGGACTTGGGAGAACTCAGTATTGCATAGCTTGAGATGAACGTGCCATTGTCCTCAACAAGAGTTGCCGTTCGCGGACGTACATCTGTCTTCTCACTCCACCTGTGAACCATGGTGAAAGTGAGCCGAGCCTTCTTCTTGACATAGAATTCTGACACTCCCAAATGCAGTGACTGCTCCACATTGGAGGGCGTCGCGCAACCTGTGATGACATGAAGTTCTGAGCCTTCTTCGGCTATGACAATATTATGGACATTCTGAACGAATCGGTTCTTCTTCAGTATCAGGCAACTCTGAACTGGCATTTCGATTCTGGCTCCAGCAGCTGCCCGGACGAAGTAGCCATTGTACTGCTCTAGCTCACTTCTCGCTGTGTACTTATCTGTATCAACTGGTACAGCGTTCCAGAGATAGTCATGCAGCCAATCATATTTCTGAAGAGCCAAGTTCGTTGGTAAGACCTCAAGCCCTTTCTGTTGAATAAGAACATCTGCAAGGAGAGCTTCGTTGTCGAACTGTATGAAAGATCCCGAAACCCTCTCTTGTGAGGGGTCGAATCCCACCTCTCGTACCAGTGTACGATCCTTCTCTGAGAGGTCATCAATTGATTCGAAGGCACCAAGTCTAGAGGAGGAGTATTCATACTTGTCCAGGTCTAAATCACTACCATATGGAGCTGTCTTCTCTTTTGCTGAACGTGCGCGTTTCTTGGTGTCGTCAGATGGCATCAGATGGACCTCCTTATCCTGTCACTTCAGCCAAGAACTTCTCGTAGCCTTTCTCTTCTAATACAGGAATATCACTCATGTCACCTGTGTAGACAAGTCTACCGCGCTGTAGTATGTAGACTGCATCCACCTCCAAGAACTCCAAGATATAGCGATGATGACTGATTATTACGAGGGTGACATCACGCTTCTCTTTGATTGCCTTGAGTTCTCTTCCGACTGTCTTGAGGGAGTCATAGTCAAGCCCACTGTCCGGCTCATCGAGGAACATTATCTTGGGGCGCATTGATAGAACTTGGAAGAGCTCGCTTCTCTTTGATTCGCCACCGGAGAATCCATCATTGAGGTCACGGTTTGCAAGATTCCTGATACCAAGTCTTTCAAAATCATCGTACAATATCTGCTTGCATGTACATGTTTCACCCATCAGGGCGTCGTGCACATCCGTACATTGGTAGTCAGGACAGACTCTACAGATGAAATCATCGAGCTTGACACCCGATATCCGCGGGGGCGTTTGAAAAGCGTAGGCAATTCCCATCCGCGCACGCTCGGTAATCGATTTGTTCTGGATTGATGTGCCATTGAAGAGAATATCGCCGCCGGTGACCTTGTACTCCGGCAAACCCATGATGGTCTTGGCAAGTGTGGACTTGCCAGAGGCGTTGGGCCCAAGAATAGCATATACCTGCCCAGCTCGAAAAGCAAGATCCACTCCGACAAGGATTGGAATGCCGCTTACTTCGACCCGCAGGTCTCGTGTTTCGAGAAGGGGATTATTATCCATTGAGATTGCCACCATCAGAATCTATGAGCGTCATCGTTACGGATTGCTTCCATATGCAATTTCAGCCTCTTACTTTCTCGTATATGTACCAATTGTTTGAACTAAGAATCGAGATACAGATCGGTCTGCAATGTCAGACAGTTTGCTCTTCAAACATTATGCTTAAAACGACCTGCTGAATTCCGTCATTGCGGTGCATCACTAATGAACGTACAACAGACTTTCGAGAAACTTGTTTCGCTTGCAATTCAGAGAGAGGAAGAATCATACCAGTTTTATATGAAGGCAGCCAAAGGCTCTGAATTCAAGCCATCAGCGAAACTACTCAAGGATCTAGCTCATCAAGAGGAAATTCATAAGAAGAAACTTCAGTCTGCTCAGAATGAGGGGGTCTGTCAAACATTCAAGTGCGGCACAGTAGAGGAACTTGAGAAGATGGATCTGAGTAGATATCTTGTCGATATTCCACTGGTGCCATCAGCCACTCCCCAAGAGGTACTCATAGTGGCAATCAAGAGAGAGGCTGCAGCACACAGTTTCTACAAATCTCTATCAGAACTGACTGGCAGCGGCAAACACCGCTCTGTATTCGAAATCCTGGCCAAAGAAGAGGAAGCACACAAGGATAGACTTCAGAATATGTATGACGACATCTTCCAGCCGGATATGTGAGGAGAACCCCCAGACATCATGATACGTAATAGCACGTGAGTAATCGTGATTATAGCTCGTGAAGCTCAGGTGCCGCAATGAACGTCAGTCCACGTTTCGTCAGCTCCTCAGCTGTTCGATTCAGTGCATGGTGCTTATCCAAGTAGTTCTGCAGAAGCAGAGGCATGTGCCCCGCTTTGAGGATGTCCTCTTTGGTTCGGAAGTAATCAAGGATATCGCTAGGATGTTCACGTACCGTTTCGTTCTCAATAACGCCGCCCTCGTGTTTTGCACTGATGTTCTTCACGTGATTTGCCAAATCAAGCAGGTCAGAAAGCCGGTCATACGGCTGCCGAACAATGGACTTGTAGGTTTCCGTAATGTGATGCTCGATTCGCACCACATCTTCAAAATCGAAGGACTTCCGGATTTGCGCGGCCACCTCTATGGTTTCTTTATTGACACTATTGGAGAGGTTGAATCCGATGAGAGGGCTTGTCCCATTAGGACGACTGAATAGTTTCGCCGTCATTAGCGTCCATAGACATGCATATGGATTGTCGTTGCCCATGAACACAGATATCTTGAACCCCATGTCGATACCGAGCTTATGCATCATGTAGCCGACTAGCACACTCCCGGGGTTGATATTGAGAACCTGTTGGACACCATACTTTGTATAATAATGCAAGAATTCGTCTGCCCACTTCAAGGGAAACTCATTCGGCATCCCAACGCCGCCGAAATAGCCGGTGATTGTCGCAGGACCGCCCAAATGGACATTCACTGGTGCTCCATCTGGACCTGGATAGGTGCCCTTGGTATCAAGCGTTTCAACATATGAAGAACCGAATATCTGCATTGCTGCGGCAAACGCGATGACGTCATCATCTGCTGATTGTTCTGCCATTCGCCGAACCCTGATGAAGCGACTTGGCATTATCTCATCCTTCTCTATAGCCTGTCTGGTTTCTGTGATGAGCCATGGAAAGTACTGGCATGCACTGATTTCAAGTGTAACAGCAAAACTATCATCGAATTTCATGGAGTTTGCCTTGTCGCCGAGCACCCGCCGCCTATACTCAGGAATTGATATGAACACATGATTGTCACGCTGTTCTTGAAGCCACTGAAGATCTCTGATATACGGAGACTTCTTTGAGTCAAGCATTTTCAGTAGGTTATCGAGTTTGCGTGCCTCGCGTGCCTTTCTATTGATCTCTTTGACTCCTCCATACTTGTCGATCAAGACAAGAACATCGGTCACAAGTTGATTCTCATCGCTGAGAAAGAAATCATTGATTTCTCTTAGTTTGTCTTCATCAATCAGCAGTTTCTTTCTATTGGTCATTTCAATGCGCCACCTATCTAGTGCGGCATGCTACGGCAAGCACGATAGCACGAAGTGCTGAGCAGAGTGGAGCCTAAAAACCGTTCTGACCACAGCTGGATTGCTAGGATTGCCCTCTGAACCAACATTCCAATTCCTCATTGGTCATGAGACTCCAATTCCTGAGTGTTCTCTTTGCTGTACCTCAAATCTCGAAGGTAAGAGCGAACTATGGGACCTACCGTCAGCGAACCAAAGGAGCCTACAATGACCTGTATCGAGTTGATGGTCACCAGCTCAGTAAGAGCGACTCCTATAGAATAGCCTAGGACAAGAACTTCTCCCAATAGGTAGCCCACCAACATGACACAGGAGGCAACTATGACAGCGATTATGTCCCATGGACTTAACCTTGATTCTCGGCGCGTCCTGCTGCAGATAAGACCTACTGCCATTCCTTCAAAACCCTTCACAATCAATGTGATTGGGGCATACCAAGGCGCAAGTATTAGGTCAGCAATGGCAGAACCAATCCCGCCTGCAACAAAGCCGCCAAGAGGCCCAAGAAGAAGCCCGCTCAGCATCACCAATACATCTCCAAGATTGAAGTAGCCACTCGTAGTTGGAAAGGGCACTACCAACACGACTGTTGCCACTGTTGTCAGGGCCGTTAGGATTGCGAGCAATGATAGATAGAGGGTCAAATTCGGATATCTCGGATGAAAGTACTCCATCGATCTCATCTTCCATACGCTGGACGTTTCAACGAAACGACAGAAAAGAAACAGCATATAACTCTGAGCCAAGACAAAGAGAAGTATTTTAACAAGAGCTGCGCATAGGAGGGGATGGGTAGTTGAACAAACTCCCACTTCCTATACGAGAGGTAGGGAAAAATGAGCCAAAAATGGATACAGACTGCTGATTGGAAGACCGAGAAACATATCCCTGTGATTGAAATAGAGAAGGTCAAAGATGGTCGGGTCAATGTGAAAGTCACCGTTGGAAAGGAGATCCCGCATCCGAATACAACAGCTCATCACATAAAATGGATTGACTTGTTCTTATGGCCGGACGATGAGAAATTCCCAGTTGAGATAGGTTATGTCAGTTTTGATGCGCACGGAGAATCAGCCAAGGGGGCAGATACAAGCTCTGTGTACACAGAGCCATGCGCAGTGTTCACATTCATGACCAAGAAAGCGGGAACTCTGATGGCGACCGCCTACTGCAACATTCATGGGCTTTGGAAGAGTGAGAAAGAGCTCAAGCTCTAGTTTCACCAAGTTCAGTGACAGCGGTTGGAGCTTGCTCACAGAATAGAGTGGCAGGCTTCCACTGCTCTGCTTTTCATCCATACTGGGAGAACCAAATTCAGTTGCCTTCAGAGTCCTCGAAGGCTTCAAATGGGAGAATCATTCCTCACGGGCGTTTCAAGTTC
Organism: uncultured archaeon; assembly: GCA_964354495.1. Classification (GTDB taxonomy): domain Archaea; phylum Asgardarchaeota; class Thorarchaeia; order Thorarchaeales; family Thorarchaeaceae; genus SMTZ1-45. The sequence goes on from CAYHAA010000017.1 coordinate 43,533, forward strand.
CAAGGAGCACAATTCCGGAGAGAAGAATCTCCTCCATATCACCATACAGCCCGTCGACAGTGTCTTGAAACTAGTCACATCTTGTGACTTCATCTTGTGTCCCTCAAGAGTGGCTTCGCTATATATACTCTGTCTGAGCAGTATTTCTCGTGAACTATGATGGCTCTAGCAACTAACAACCGAACGATATCTGCGCTGAAGAACAAGACCGGTCGAATTCTCTCGACCGAGGCAATCACCTACGCCTACCAGTATAGGAGGTAAAGAATAATGACTCAAGCTAAGAGAACAATCAGGAATTACCACGATAAGAGAATCTCCACTGATGCAATCACCTATGCATACATGTACAGGTAGATCACGATGACCCCCGAGAAAATTGTTCTTGAAAATCACTCTAGCTCGCCCAACGACAATGCCAAGCGTTGTTGCATGACTCCTGAGGAAGTGCTCATGCTCGAAGCAACCTGAGCACTTCATTCTTTGTTTTCCGTACTTCAATCACTACATATCTGCCTTCACGATCCAGCTGACAAGCTCAGAATTCAGAGGATTCTCCTTGACGAACTCCTCGCGATAGGTTCCGCTCTTGAAGGCAAGAAGAACATTCTGCATCCCTCCATCGAAACCCACAATTCTCACTGCTCTTGCAAGCGAATTGGATCGGAAGGCAATCACTGTTGCAATCAGAGACACTGCAAAGATTACAGTAAAGGTGAATACCCATGGAGAGATAGAAGTCCCTCTTGATATCGAATCGCCCAACAACAACAGACCGAAGAACATGAAAGCCATCGCAAGTCCATCTACTATGAGGCACAATGATTTGTAGCGATCTTCCCCCTCGTCGGTGTAGTAATGATCAGCACATACTTGGATAGGCAGAACTCTCAGGTTAGGTTGTGGAATTCCTTGCTTTCTCCGAACCCGAGGGTCAAAGGAGGGGTCCCATTCACGTCGTAAGTACTGAGGCCTTCCGGATACAATGGTCAGGCGCGATGTTGTTGTTGCAGGATTTCCGCAGACAGGACATACTCTCGGGAAACGTGCTCTGGAGATGTCTACACGAACAATGGGTTCATCAAGGTAGAACTTCCTCGGGCTCATGGCATGTAGACTCCCTCACGGAAGAGGAGAAGAGAAGTGGGATAAAGAGTGTATCGACCTAGGCATTACTGCAGCATTTTTAACTCTCAAGATACGAGCATTTCGCCATGTACTACGGAGAGAAGGTTCATCTGAGAGCTCTAGAGCTTGAGGATTTAGACGTCGTCATGGAAAACTGGAACAACCTTGAGATGAGGCAGTTCCTAGCCACTGCATGGCCTATGTCGAAAAACATAGAGAGAAAATGGTTGGAACGGGTGACTACCATGGATCCATGGAAAGATGGTGGAATGGTGCTTGCCATCGAGGACAAGAAGACAAAGAAGTTCCTCGGCTCTACGAGTTTCTTTGATATATCAAAACAGAATCAGAGAGCTGAATTCGGTATAGCAATTCATAGCCCAGATAATTTTGGAAGAGGTTATGGAACTGACGCTGTGAGGCTGATGCTTTGGGTCGGGTTTCATATCCTTGGTCTAAACAGCATATTCCTAGTGACGCTGGATACCAATGTGCGAGCTCAGCATGCGTACGAAAAAGCAGGTTTCAAACGGGCTGGGCTTTATAGACAGGCAACCTACATGATGGGAAAGTTCCACGATTTTGTAGTCATGGATGCCATTCGGGAAGACTTTCTCAAACAATACCCACCAGGAACACAGATCAGCGGGCCGTAATCCGGCGAAAGAGTGAAAGGCAGGACAGTTCTGCGAAGCACAAGATGCAAAAGAAGGCTGACCGATACGAGATTATGCCTTTCAGGTGGGCACTCGTCGACGAGTCGACCAAAGCATGGAGCAGTTTCCAATGACGGACGAATCACTCTTGAACCGTGCAATCAATACAATCCGATTTCTCTCCGCTGATGCGGTACAAAAGGCCAATTCTGGGCATCCCGGTATGCCAATGGGTGCTGCTGCAATGGCGTATGTTCTTTGGACCCGTCACCTTCGATTCAATCCCAAGAATCCTGACTGGTGGGATCGAGACAGATTCGTACTTTCGGGGGGACATGGATCAATGCTCCTGTATTCTCTTCTTCACTTGACGGGGTACGATGTCTCATTAGATGATATCAAGAACTTCAGGCAGTGGGAGAGTAAGACACCTGGACATCCAGAATGTTTCAGAACACCTGGTGTCGAAGTCACGACCGGGCCGCTGGGACAGGGATTTGCCAACTGTGTGGGCATGGCAATAGCAGAGGCACATCTATCGGCTGTCTTCAACAGGGAAGAGTACAAGGTGGTCAATCATAATATCTACGGAATAGTGACTGATGGAGACCTCATGGAGGGAGTTTCCTCAGAGGCCGCTTCTCTTGCAGGGCATCTACGGCTAGGTAAGATCATACTGATGTATGATGACAATCGAATCTCGATTGATGGCAGCACAGACTTGACATTCACTGAGGACCGAGGGGCAAGGTTTGAAGCATATGGCTGGCATGTTCAGAGGATTGCTGACGGAAATGATGTTGACCTAGTAGATTCGGCCATATCGAATGCGAAGAAGGATCCTCGTCCATCGCTGATAATCTGTAGAACCCATATCGGTTTTGGATTGCCCAAGAAGCAGGACAGCTCCAAAGCTCATGGTGAGCCCCCAGGGGAGGAGGAACTGGAGAGTGCCAAGAGAAACCTAGGCTGGCCTCTGCAGCCTCGTTTCTTCATACCTGATGATGTTCTTACTCACTTTCGAAAGGCTGTCAAGAAGGGAAAGAGCCTCGAATCAGAGTGGCAATCCAACTATTCTGCCTATACAAAGAAGTATCCCGATCTAGCAGAAGAACTCAAGAGACGCATGAAAGGAGAGCTAACCTCTGGTTGGGAAGATGCTCTTCCTACATTTCCGGCAGATGCAAAGGGGATGGCAACGCGAGCGGCATCTGGAAAGGTAATCAATGCTCTTGCAATGAAGCTTCCCGAACTCATCGGCGGCTCCGCGGACCTCACGCCTTCGAACAAGTCGTGGATTGATGATAGTCCCTCCTTTCAGGCGGTATCTTTGTCTGGTCGGAACATACACTATGGAGTTCGGGAGCACGCGATGGGAGGTGCCGTGAATGGCATGGCTGCCCACGGAGGAGTCATTCCGTTTGCAGCCACATTTCTGATGTTCTCAGACTATATGCGGCCAGCAATACGACTCTCTGCGTTGTCAGGGCACCGGAGCATTTGGGTATTCACTCATGACAGCATTGGCGTCGGGGAGGACGGTCCTACTCATCAGCCTGTAGAACACTTTGCTGCACTTCGTGCAATTCCAAATCTTACAGTTGTGAGACCCGGTGATGCAAATGAGGTGGTGGAAGCATGGAGAGTCGCAATCTCCAATAGAAAGGGTCCAACTCTTCTGGCATTGACCAGGCAAAACGTACCAGTCCTAGACCGGAGTAAATATGCTGCTGCTACTGGACTGAAAAGAGGAGCATATGTGCTGGCAGACCTTGGCAAAGAACCAGAAATAGTTCTAATGGCTTCGGGTTCAGAACTGGGAATAGTCGTTCAAGCTGGAGAGATGCTCCACTCGAAGGGCACTGCTGTACGTCTTGTGTCATTCCCAAGCTGGGAACTATTCAGAGCGCAGAGCCAAGACTACCGTGACTCAGTCCTTCCACCAAAAATGAAAAAACGCCTCGTCGTCGAAGCGGGAGTGGCTCAAGGGTGGGAGCGCTGGGCCGGAGAGAATGCGAGATATCTATGCATTGACAAATTTGGTGCCTCTGCGCCAGCAGAAGTCCTCTTTGAGAGGTACGGATTCACTGTTGAGAACGTCGTGAAACGTGCTCAAGAACTACTCGCTGAATAAGTGTGATGAAGGCCCCATGAATCTTTAGAAGCATTCATAAAACTTCTATGAGCATTTACAGGTCTTATAGGTCCAATTAGCACCCTAAAACCCGTTGCTAGTCAATATTGGCTATATATACTGAATTCGCAGTGGTTCTTGGTGATCTAATGGACACTTACAAGAAAACCATCCTAGCAACCCTCGCATTGCTGATTGTGGGTATTGGTGTACCCCTAGCAGCTGCTCAGGGGAATAGCGTAGAGTATCAGTATTCAGCAGGTATTGTGACTCTGACTACAGATGATATCTCTATCAAAGTAACAGGCAATAATCAGGCTCCACACTTTCACTGGTGGGATCCCAATACGCCGGCAGTCGACTATCACGTCGTCTTTGTGAAGATGTTTGAGGCCAACGATACCAACGCAGATGGTGTCTACACTAATGGTACAGACAGAATCATCGGTGCTCCACTTGCCCTACCAAGTATCGGATGGGAGTTCAGTGGCTTTGAAGTTGAAGAGGAGGGTGGAAACACCACGGCTGTTCACTTCAATTTCACGACTATCACAGAGTTCAATCCACGTCCTGAAGGCGCAGGAATGGACTATGGCAGTCTGCCGAACCTTCCGTCATTCAATGTTACAATTGAGGTAAGAGTCCATCTCTATTTGTCCACACCGGGCGAGATGAAGTTCGACCTTATTGTAGGAGGATGGCAATGGACCTATGAGGACTCCATTCTAGTGCTTCAGTTCAATCTGACTCAGAGCAATCACGGCGAAGTCCAAGGCGACCAGGACCCTGCTGGATTCCACAAGACAGGTACCAAGTTCCAGTTCGAGAACGGGTACTTCGAGTACAATGAAACTGCTCTGGCAGCCAATAACTCGTTGCAGGTCATGGCCAGCTATGGAACAAGCACTGGTTTGGAGGCGGGTCAAGCAATCTATCTAGCGTTCGAGAACTTCGGCAGTGACACGCTCGAGTACGATCCTATCCTTGGTATTGGCTCATCAACATCCACCGCCTTCGTACTGGACCCAATGACTTTGGCAATTATCGGCGGAGCTGTTGTAGTTCTTCTCCTCGTTGCAGTGATTATCAAGAAACGATAGAAGTAGTCTGTCTTGGAAGCAGTTCTCCTGCTTCCTCTCTCCTTTTTCCGAGAAAACTCCTCTTCAGAAGTCTTTAGTATAGACGTAATATTCTTACGAGCAAGGGTAGCCCTAATGGATGGTGCTCAAGTGCAAGAATCTTTTGATAGTGTTGTGAAGGGATGGTCTGAAGAGATATGGGATCTTGAAAAGTTCCATAAAATCACTGATGATATCAACAAAACGCTGATTGACATGGGTCATGGCAGCTCTCAAGTCGGAATCGCACTGAACAAACTCTGGACCTTTATGGATCAGATGATGTCCTCTTTTGGACTGATTATGACGGATGAAGAAATGCAAATGGATTTCATTGCATTGCTTAAGAAAGAGAACTTCGATGCGCTGCATGAAATCAAGGTTGAAGTCAATGGAAACACTGCAGTCATTGTGAATCTGAGGGAACTGAAGAAGACACACGACCCCGAAGCAGCAAGGCACGCAAGGATGAAGAAGTCTTTCGATGATTTCATGCCGACTTCTGGCCGCCGACCAAAGTAGACATCCTTCGGAGTGGGTGTATACCGAGGTCGATGAGATGCAGTAAATCCAAGGAACTAATGTACGCTAAAGGCAAAAGATATATAGTTCGGTACCGAACTAGTTGGACAGTGTCGGAGCTGAGTCATCATGAATGAAAAGGCAATCAAGGAACTGTGCCGCAATCTCTTGGAAAAGGGTTGGCCAGCCTACGTCACAACAGTTGACAGGAAAGGGTTTCCACAGACAAGGGCTATGTTCAATCTCAGAAACAGGAGACACTTTCCGAAACTAATGAAGTTCTTTGAGGAACAGAAAGATGATTTCACACTGATATTCACAACCAATACGTCCTCCACTAAAATGGATGACATCAAATTGAACAGGGCGGTTTCGGTGTACTACTGCGACCCAGATACATGGAGGGGAGTGATGTTCAGCGGTCTCATCGAGATTGTCAATGATTCTCTTACCAAGAGAGCAATTTGGCAGCCGGAGTGGAACAAGTACTACCCAGAGGAGTATGACGATCCGGACCACACTGTTCTTCGCCTACTACCAACTATGGCGAAAGGATGGAGCGCTGCAGAAACGTTCATGCTGGAGTTGAGGTGATCTAAGGTGATGTCGCAGAGAGCAGGTGGTTTTCTAATCACACAGATTCACCACCTAGGAAGAAGAGTGTTCACAGAACTTCTGAGGAAGCAGGAAATAGAGATAGGACCAGGGCAAGGCAGAATCCTATTTGCACTATGGCAGAGAGATGGTGTCCCAATCAACGATTTGGTCGAGAGGACCCTCCTAAGGAAATCTACGCTGAGTGAACTACTGGATAATCTAGAGAAAGCAGGATATGTCCGCCGAGAGCAGTCTGAAGAAGACCGAAGGAAGATTCTGATTAGATTGACAGAGAGAACGCAAAAGCTTCAGAAGGTGTACATCAATCTCTCTGTCGAGATGACAAAACTGTTCTACAAGGGGTTCACTGATGAGGAGATCGATGAGTTCGAAGCACTCCTCCATAGAATCCTGGACAATCTCCTTCCGCATGATTCCGAAGGGAATCTAGAGGAGGAAGTGCCCTAATCGATAGTCTTGGATGAACCTATTGAGACGTCTTTATGTAGCAGTAATGGCAGACGAGATTCCGTCTAGGTGAGTATTAGATGAGCTCTGACGATGATTCATTGACACAGGACCAGAGAGAACTGGGCCTGCGCAAGATGACATGGCAGGGTATAACATCACAGGTCAGGATGACGCTCACTGAGAGCGTGTTTCTTGTCGGATTTGCTGTTGTCGTATTGAATGCCCCGAACACACTGATTGGCATACTGGCAGCTATTCCGTTCCTAGCTCAGCTTCTTCAGATTCCTTCGGTCTACTTAATTCACAGAGCAGGCAAGAGAAAAATCATCAATGTTGTTACTCAACTGGGAAACAGATTAGCAATCTTGGGAATGGTGTTGATTCCCTTTCTCTCAGTTTCTGATGTCCGTCTTGTTCTCCTAGTCGTCTTCGTGGCAATTCAAGCCATCTTCAATGCTATAGGATCTCCGAGCTGGAACTCTTGGCTGAGAGACCTCGTACCAACCGATCGCTTGGGCAGATTCTTTTCGGTAAGGATGGCAGCAACAGGACTGGTCGCAATTATTGTATCTCTGCTTGGCGGTCAGTTCATCGGACTGTGGAATGAAGCATATAGCCAAGACCCAAGCATAGTATATTCAATCCTCTTCTTTGTTGCCTTTGTATTTGGCATGATCGCAGTCTACTTCACGGCTACCACGCCCGAACCCAAACTGGTTGTTCCTGATCGGGGAATGAAGTTCTCACAGATTGTAGCAGAACCATTCAAAGATGACAACTTCAGGCAGCTAATATGGTTCTCAGTCGTATGGACATTCAGTACTGCCCTTGTTTCTCCATTCTTCACAGTCTATCTACTCACTCGCGCTGGACTGGACCTGCCCGCAATCACGATACTTGTCGCTGTTACCCAGTTTGTCAGCATTGCATTCTTCAGATTCTGGGGGCGACTCTCAGATAGATTCAGTAACAAATCCATTCTTCAGGTAGCATCCCCTCTCTTCATCATCAGCACAGTGATGTGGACCTTCACCGCAGTCGCGGACTTCTATTCTCTGAAAATTCCACTCCTGTTTCTAATACATGTTGTTTCTGGTTTTTCATCTGCGGGCATCAATCTTGCGACAAGCAATATTGGACTGAAACTTGCACCTAGGGGCGAAGCCACATCATATCTAGCATCTAGGGGAAGTGTTATGGCTGTAGCCGGAACCGCAGCTCCGCTGATTGGTGGAGCAGCTGCAGATATCTTCACAGAGTACGGATTCAGACTTGATCTCACATTTGAGTTTCCGGGGGGAAGCTTCAGCAACTTTCCAGCATATGATATCACAGGACTGGATTTCATCTTCATCATTTCTGCCGTCATTGGATTCTATTCTTTGTATCGTTTGTCAAGGGTCAAGGAAACAGGTGAGGTGGAGGAACACATTGTAATAGAAGCCATCATGGAAGAAACGAGAAGAAATGTGAGGACACTATCGACTGTCGATGGATTACGGCACGCTTTTCACTTTCCAGTGTCCGAAGACTTAGATTCCATAAGAAGAAGACGAAAGAAGAGAAACGTGATACAGAAGAAGACGGACGAAGAACTGAAGCAGACCTCTGAACATCCAGATGACAAGAATCATTCACAGGGCGCGTGATACAGCTTAGTCTGGAACCATGTCAAAGTCGTTTCGCTATCACCCAACATATGAGCGGCTCTCTTACAAAACTGATCGAGAGGATAGGGAGCTTCCACAATGATTCAGGAGATCTATCTTGGATCTAATGTCCAACTTCGCTCGTCAATCAAGTATTTGGTGTTACGTCCTAGATTGTATACACGTTTCAAGGCCTTGTCAGCATCATAGTACCAGAGAGTCCTTGCAAGAGTCCATTTGAATTTGAGAATGCGATAACGTCGTAATGCAGCTGCTGACTTCTTCCTGAGACTGTCTGTAGAAACCTCTGGATTCTTGCTCAACTCACGAAGATTCTGAAGTCTGGATTCAATGGAAAGCAAATCCCTAGTGATAGTTCTCTCAATTGCCTCCTTGATCTGTGCTGCATCCAGTGGATCTACTAACTTTAGTCGCGACCACCGCTTGGAACTTGCTCCCATCAATTTGAGTTGATGATTGAATTCTTTCGAGTCTAGCAATGAATGCTCTTTTTCCTCATCAAGCACTCTTCTGCGCTCTTTGGAACGAAGCACGGGGAAGAGGAGAACCCCAGGTCTAAGTCGAATTGCTGCTGACCTTCTTATGAGGCGCTCAACACGCTTCTTCTGTTTCGCCGTGGGGCTATTGAAATTGTAAGTCACTATCGAATATGCTCGATAAGCATGAGGATCATCGAGCCGATCCTTTCTTCTTGGTATCTCGCGGGTCCGGATGAAAGAGAGCGTGGGTATGGACTGAAGAATATCTGTGTACGGCCCCGTATTAGACCCTGCGATGAAGAGACCCTTTCTGACTCTCACAAAATCGTTGTACTGTCTGAGTCTTTTTGAAACTCCTTTGATTCCCTCTTTCGACCCAAGAAGTACAATCAGCTGCGATGTGCCCTTCAGATCCTGCCGTTCAAGATTGATGCTCTCAGTGTTTAGCTCGTTCACGACTGCTGAACCATCCATATTGGAGTCCGATTCTTGACCCATGAAGTGCACAAAAACCAGAGTGACACATAGATAGGATAGGCATAGTCGTTAAAATCTTTGTTGTGGCAACCTAATCATCTCAGTTCACGTAAATGAAGTTGATAGACCGTTTATTGATTTCTAATCCCTTCATACCATTCCTTTTAATGATTAGGGGGTTATGAAGTAGGAAATGTGCATTAGACATACTTTACACATGTTGTTCATAACTATGTCAAGAGGTGAAGAAATGGTCTTCGACGATGATGATTGGGACGACGATGACGAAGACTGGGACGACGATGATGATTTGGACGACGATGATTTCTAGTTCCATTCTGCATCGTTTCGTCACAGACCAATCAGCGGTCTGTACTAGTCACCTGAGCAACATCAACTAAGTGTACTAATGTATGGAGGTGACACAATGGGAAGCAAGAAACCAATGACTAGAAAGCCGAAGAAGGGAGCAAAGGCGGCGCATAAAGAAGGACAGCCTGGGCCTAGTGAAGAGAAGCCCGCTGCATAGTGCGGACAACTAGGGACTGGTGAGTCGGCTTTGTATGAAGTTCCAGTTCGCTGGAGGGACTCATCGGTCACCTTTCTTTTCTTGTGATAGATCTGCAGGAAGTACTTCGTGTTTCTTTGTTTTACATAATGCTAAAATCCTAGCTAGGCAGTCCTGCAGCAGACTGATTGAAATGAACACTAGGAGGTATCCAGATTGTATCAAGGCTCTAGCGAGAGCTAGGGTTCCTTTGTCAGGAGTGCACGGTTGGGTCGCTCAAGGAAAAGAGTTCCAGATGGTGTTCTTTGAGATAGAATCAGGAGCGCAGGTCTCTCCACATAGCCATGGCGAGCAGTTCGGATATGTATTCGAAGGTGAGATAGTTCTCACAATTGGAGAGGACACTCGGACGTACAGAGGGGGAGATTCGTACCATATTCCAGCCGGAGTAGTTCATCAAGCAAAATTCATAACATTTGTCAGAGTGGTGGACTTCTTCTTGGAGCCGAATCGCTATAGAACTGAGTAGAGTAGACTCATGATGCCTTGGAGAAATATACCTATGGCATCAATATGACCAGGCTGTTTCGAAATGACAGGTAGAATGAACTTGGTACGGTATCAAAACACTTTAACCAGACAATTAGACGTAGCGGCAGTAGGAAGGACAAGGCTGTGGACTTCAAGGACCAAGACCGCTCTGATCAGAACTTTGCATCAGATGTTCTAAGATACTCCCAATTCGCCACAGTCCTCAACCTCTCCATAGTGACCTTCTTGGTACTACTAGGATTGAACATGGTTTCACCGATTCTTCCTAGCTATGCAGAGAGATTTCAGGTTTCGTACACTCTTGTTGGCTTCGTGATATCCTCCTTCGCTGTCGCAAGAATGATATTGGATATTCCGGCAGGGCTCCTCTCAAGAAGACATGACAAGAAGAATATCATGATATTTGGCTTAGCCCTGCTTTATGCCTCGTCCATAATGGCAGGCCTTGCACCAGACTACACTACTCTGGTAATAGCAAGGATGATTGAGGGAGCAGGTTCTGCATGCTACGTCACAGCAGCCACTGTCTTCCTCGCACAGATATCAGGAAAAGAAAAGCGGGGGCAGTGGATGAGCCTCTATTCAGGCATGCTGTTACTGGGAAGCATTTTTGGTCCAACCTTCGGAGGCCTCATAGCTTCAGCATCCGGAATACGAGCTCCATTCTTTGCCTATGCGGCAGTAGCAGGACTAGGTGTGATTCCTACTCTCGTCTTGCCTAAGATTGAGAACTCCTCGCGGGCATCTGTGCATGACGGAAACAGATCGACCCTCCAAGACATGTGGCAGGTGCTGACCCATCCTTCATTCCTCCTCGCAACATTTGCCACCTTTGCTCTGTTCTTCATCCGAACTGGAGTGAGAAGTACCCTTGTTCCGTTGTTTTCTGCGAATAACTTGGGATTGGACACAAGCTACATAGGAGGAATTCTTACAGTGGCAGGAGTGGCGACTGCAGCCACCATGGTTCCGATGGGAAAGCTCTCTGATCGAATCGGAAGAAGAAATCCTCTGGTGCTATGTCTACTTCTGACAGCAGTCATCACAGTGTGGATTCCCTTCTCTAGTAATCTGCTCGAACTGTCGATTTCTATGGCGATCTATGGCTTAATCGTAGGTCTATCAGGGCCGATTGCCGCATACGTAACAGATGTGTCGCCGCAAGACAAGCTCGAGGTCTCGATGGGACTCTACCGAATGATAAGCGACATGGGATTCATTGCTGGGCCACTGCTCCTTGGCTACATAGCAGATGCAACAGCAATACCCGTAGCTGGAGCGACCCATTCGGGGCTCATCGGCATACTGCCTTTTGCAGCAGCTTCCCTAATCTTAGGGATGGCAGGTCTCTCACTTCTAAGAGCTCAGGACCCAATGAGGAAGACAGTTCGACGCGACTCAGAAGCAGTGGATTAAAGATTGAAGAAAGCGGATGACACCCAAAGAATAAGTCAAATAACGGATATGCACAGTTGGAGAAGCAAGTCTAGCGGAGTACATTCTGCAGAATTCATGATTCGCGGGCAATTGAATTCTCTTGGGAGACTGGCAACTATGAAGTATTCAATAGCAATTGCAGGAGCAGCAGGGCAGGGAATCGATACCGTAGCAGATTTTCTAGCAGCCATCCTGAAGGAATCGGGTCTACATGTTTTTGTTTGGAGAGAATTCATGTCTAGGATAAGAGGAGGTATCAATTCAGTGCAGCTCAGAGTGACAGATGAGAGAACAGGAGCCTATACATTCAGAACGAGTATCGCAGTCGTCCTAGACAGTGGTGCTTCCGAGCATCTGAACAGACACTCTCGTATTAGCGATGACACAGTCATCGTGGGTGAGCAGAAAAACATCGAAACCATTGACCATGACCCGAGATATGTGATAGCGGCACCATTCTCGGAGATTGCCAAGGAGGTTGGTGGTGCAATCTACTTGAACTCGATAGCAGCTGGCGTAGTTGCGGCATACTTCAACGTGAAGGAGTCGATTGTTCAAGCCTACCTCAGTGAGCGGTTTAGTTCAAAAGGGGAAGAAATCGTCAAAAAGAATACTGATGCGTATACGAGAGGATTTCAAATTGGGCAGAGAATTAGTGACATTCTGGGCCCCATGCGCATTAGATCAGATTCTGGTGTGCGTTCACAACTTCTGTTGAGCGGTAGCGAGGCCATAGCCTTGGGTGCACTTGCAGGCGGCTGCAACTTCATTTCCTCCTACCCAATGTCACCCTCAACGGGCGTTCTTACATTTCTAGCACAGCATGCGAGATATTTCGGTGTTCTAGTAGATCAAGCTGAAGACGAGATAGCCGCAATGAACAAAGGTCTTGGAGCATGGTATGCTGGCGGACGTGCGATTGTGACAACCTCAGGAGGAGGATTTGCCCTGATGACTGAGGGGCTCAGTCTTGCGGGTATGTTAGAGAGTCCGATGGTGATACATCTTGCACAAAGACCGGGACCCGCAACGGGATTGCCAACAAGAACGGGGCAGGAGGATCTTAAGCATGCCCTTGGTGCATCTCACGGCGAGTTTCCCAGAGTGATCTATACTCCGGGAACATACGAAGACGCATTCTTTCTCACCCAGAGAGCGTTCAACACGGCAGACCAATATCAAGTACCAGTCTTTGTTCTAACAGACCAATTTCTCCTTGACTCATTGGGGACTCTTCCAATGTTGAAACTAACAGACACAAAGAGAGAGCAACATGTAGTCAAGACGAGGAGCAATTACAGAAGGTATCTCTTGACAGAAACGGGTATCTCTCCCCGAGGAATTCCCAGTTATGGAGAGGGCCTCGTCGTTGTAGACAGTGATGAACATGATGAGAGTGGGCACATAACAGAAGACCTGCACCTTCGAACCAAGATGGTAGACAAGAGGCTGAGAAAGAAGACCATACTGCTGCGCGAGAACACAATCCCTCCGACACTGGTAGGAGCAAAGGAGCCGAACATTCTTGTCATCGCATGGGGATCCAACTATCATGTCGTCAAAGAGGCGATATCCGAGCTTGGCCAGGACAGTATCGCCATGCTCCACTTTAGCCAGGTCTATCCATTGCATGAGACCTCACTTGCGTATCTTCGTTCAGCAAAGAGAGTGGCAATCGTTGAGAATAATGCATCAGCTCAGTTCGCCGGACTGATTCAGAGAGAAACGGGATTTGCAATCGCTAGTGACAGCATGCTCCTGAAGTACAATGGACTTCCCTTTGCTGTGGAAGAGGTGGTGGACTTTCTGCGGGGTATAGCAAAACAGGAGATGATTATGAATTGAACCCGGATGATTTTGAACTAATGAACGATGTTCAGTACGACATTGCCTGGTGCCCAGGCTGCGGCAACTACCAGATCAGAAGTGCATTGATGCTCGCCCTTGCGGAGCTCAATTTGAGGCCCCAAGAGACTGTCATAGTTTCGGGCATAGGTCAGGCTGCAAAGACACCGCACTATGTACGCACAAACGTGTTCAACGGGCTGCATGGAAGAGCCCTACCAGCCGCAATGGCAATCAAAGCAGCCAATCCGGGGTTGACAGTCATTGCAGAGAGTGGTGATGGATGTATGTATGGCGAAGGCGGCAATCACTTGATGCATACCATGCTCAGAAACCCAGTTATCACTGTCTTTGTGCATAATAACATGGTCTACGGTCTGACCAAGGGCCAAGCATCTCCCACTAGCCAGAGAGGCTTTGAAACGCCTGTGCAGCCTGCTGATAGACAAGGCGTGACCTCTGAACCATTCAATCCACTTGCCCTTGGCGTGGCAATGAATGCGTCATTTGTGGCAAGGGCCTTCATTGGTGACACAGAGCAAACAAAGGAGATAATGAAGAAAGCAATCCAGCACAAAGGGTTCTCGCTTGTAGACATCTTCCAGCCATGTGTCACATACAACAAGATCAACACATTTCGATGGTTCAAGAGCAACACATACTACTTGGACGATGCATATGATCCTACAGACCGATTGGCTGCATTTGAGAAAGCCATCGAACGTGATAGGTATCCACTTGGTGTTCTCTACAGAAGTCTTCCAAGGGCCACATTCGAGGAGAATTCAGGCATCTATGATGTGGACAAGAGACCTCTGTTTCAGCGTGCCATGGATAAGAAGAAGCTAAAGGATTTGATTCAAACAAAGGTCAGCGGACTATAGAAACGCAGTACTTGCACTGCTCAGGCGTTAGAAGCGAACAGCTATCACAAAAATAGTAATCCAAGCGGGTCATAGGCCTAGGACGCTCATACAACCCATTCTCGCAATGTCTTTGTGACCCATCACTCTTCAGTCGTTTTGAGCGATGGGTTCAATGCGTAAATGCTCTGTGTCCTTTGCACACTCATCCGTCTGGACTAATTAACTATAGTGAAAATTATGATTTAAACTCTCTGTTATCTGCAGTCCATTCGATCTTTTTCCAGAAGACTAAGGGATTGCTTAAGGCATGATTCACGAAGGAGCATAATAGCAATTCTTTGGGGATACCAGTTTCCCTTCCTTTTGCAGGGTCTTGATGATCTTAGAAACCTCAGCCTTTTCGATGCCTGTGATATCTGCCACCTCTCCGGCCTTCAGGGGTTTTGTGGACTTCTTGAACGCATTGTAGACGATTTCCTTGTTGTCAGGCATTTAACTCTTCACCAGCAACTGGTACTGTACGTTGCCTTTTAAGGAGCCGCTGAAGCTCTTTCACAGTAATGTTGTACTTATAGCTAGATAGAATCATGAGATTCTCAGGCGTCAAATCTCTTTAGAGGGCAAATCAGAGAATGACCAAGATTGAAGAAATCGCGGTCCGCCGCACGAAGCTGTGACATATCGATGGATACAAGAGTGTTAGTTGCTGCAATTGTTGTGATGGCCCTGTTCATGGGCAGTATCGCAACAATCGTCTGCGGTATTTTATGATTGGGTAGAGAGCATGAAACATGTGGATGAATCATGAGCTGGATTGGAAGTGAAAGTATTGATCTCTAAGAGCCAATTACTGTGGGGTCGTACTATTGATCCAAGACAAACCCTGATGTCGAAAGAGCCGGATTGTATACTGATTCCATGAAGACAACTGAGGGGCAGTCTTAGATAATCCGACAAGCAAAAGCTCTCGCCCATTGTCTATGATACGGGAATTTGTTGATTACAGGTGGGGTGCTTTTGAACAGCTCACCCGTCAATGCTTGACAGCACCAATGAGTCCATTCTCATTGGTCAACTCTGCTTGATTTCTACTTTGTAAGATTCTAAGAAGGTCATGACTCTCAGCCAAGGCTAGGACAAGCGAATTCGTATCATAGTCCCCATAGATTATTCTTGAGATCTCGTAGACTGTCTGAGGGCTGTGCGTCAAAGAGTCAGCGGCCTTCTGGAGTTTGCTGTCATATTCAGCACGCAATGTCTCGACTCTAGATGCAATGTCAAGTATTGGTTCTCTGTGACCAGGAAGTGCGATATAGCCTTCTCTGGATGAGATTCTGTTCAGCGAATCAAGGTAGGTTATCATGCCTATTCTTTCAGAACTGTCAAATGAGATACTTGGGTTTGAACTTATATCTCCCAAGACATGGTCTCCACTAAAGATGACTTGCTGTCCTTCACATACAAAGCATGTTGACCCAGGAGAGTGACCTGGGACCCAGACTGCAGTAACTTCGCCAATACCTGTTTTGAAAGATGCGTTGTCTTCGAAACAGTGAACTGCTGGAACAGACTCTCCCATTGACTTGAAGAAGGCTGTGCGACCTTTTGCAAGCTTCAGGGCCTCATTCTTTGGGACACCAGATGTCATTATTAGCTTCACAATAGGCTCCAAGTAGTGCTCCATGTATCTCTCATAATTGAGAAGCGCCTCTGCATCCCTTCGATGAATCCATACCTCTGTAGCACCGCCATGAATACGCGCCCGTTCTCCAACGAATTGCGCCACTAGCCCAATATGATCAATGTGATTGTGTGTTAGGAGAATCTGTTCAATCTCAGACAAATCATAGGACAATGCATGAAGTTCTCTCTGCATTGTTTCTAGACCCTTGGAGGTCTTTGGACCGGTGTCAATCAGAGTGAGTGGTTTGCCTTCTATCAAGTAAC
Source organism: uncultured archaeon (assembly GCA_964354495.1). Lineage (GTDB taxonomy): Archaea > Asgardarchaeota > Thorarchaeia > Thorarchaeales > Thorarchaeaceae > SMTZ1-45. Next base: position 59,940 of record CAYHAA010000017.1, read on the forward strand.
AATTGACGTTGCCAACAGGAAACGGTGTAGGTATCTCAATTCTAGATACTCTATCGATTGGATTCGTCATGAGGGGGAAGACCAATTCAGATACTCTCTACATGGGTGATATAAAGAGGGCTGTTCAGCCAATCACTCAACACAGATCAAAAGACGGAGAGTCCATAGTACTAGTTGACTCGATGAGAATGAAAGGATGACTCAACAGTCGCAGCGAGGGCAAGTTCCCTATCCTAGCGTCGTTGGCGGTGCTTACTGTGTTGGTTCGGAGGACGCAAACTTAGCCTCGCAGCATAGATCTGTTGATGACTCAGGTAAGCCTCCTTCGTACCACCACAGCGGCAACAACAAGAACTACAACCCCGACTGTCAGGTAGACAAAGTGCGGCACGCCCATTGTGCTTGCAGTGATCCAATCGAGAATCGGATTGGATGCCAAGACCTCAATCGGTCCGCCTGGTTCTGACATCGAATCATAGTCCCTATACCAAGCCCTTGCGTCCGGTGCGACAGCGTCTATGCTGGCATTGAACCAGATGCATATGGCCCGCCTCTCTGTGTATACGCCCGGATTAGTAGGCGTAATGTTGTATTGTGTTGACCAGCTCTCTCCTGGATCAAGTGACGCCAGCTTGAACAGCACTGGAGACGACGCATCGTACGATCTGAGTCCAGGGCAGATTCCGTCAATGATTCTCACGTCATAAGCCGTTTCAACGCCCATGTTGGTGACAGTAATGTTGTACCACATAGTGTTCCCTGGGTAAAGTTGTTTCGTGACCTGTCCCAGACTACACGTCTTGGTTATCTTGAGGTATGACAGTGAAATCTCAAGTGTCGGTTCAGAATCAAGGCTGAACGACATTCCAATGTCTGTGCTCATGAAGAGTTGTGGACTTGCCTTGTCATATGAGTGGGCAGTTTCATTGTATGTAGTGTCCAGATTGACCGCACAAAAGTCATCAAGACCGTTCACAAGTGTAGGCCGAACATCGAAACCGTCACTGATAGTCTGATTGAACAGCAGCCAGAGCTCATCAGGTTCCTTGGCGATCCAAGTGCCATCAATCCGAGCAGACTGTGCCGAGAGACTTGATATGAGGCTGCCCGCGAAGACCTGCACAGTTTCATCCCAGTTCTCACTCAGAAACTTTTTCATCTCTTGCCGGTTCCAACCTGTGAGAGCAGGAAGCGATATCCCATATTCTGTAAACAGGCTATCTATAAAGCCAAAGCCCTTTGAGGCAATCGAAGCGTTGAATTCCGCACCCCAGCTGCCATTCTCCAACAGTGAAATGAGACCGTAGCTGTCGATGCTCCTGAGCAGCGCGTCGAACAACACTGGGCCGAGCGCACCATCAGGATCTATCCAGTAGACTCCATCACCATTATCGAGATTCCCGAATATCGCAAGGCTAAGCAGAGGAGAGGGTATATCGAATAGGTGGCCTTGAGGATGAATGAGAATGTCACGAATCATGTGTGAACCGGCTTGGCCTTCACCCCACGACCAGTCGAACGATGGCCCCCACGCATCATTGAACCACTTGACAATTCCACGACCCTGCACCGTGTAGTTCGTTTCGGAACTGACCGAACCAAGTTGATTGACGAGTCTCATCAGGACATCATAGTCTTCAGTTCCAGGCATAATGACCCCTCCATCCTTCTCAAGAGGAATCTCGAACGGATAAGAGGGCATGTCATCCAATCGAAGCCATTCGTCTGGCACACCTTGGACACTCATGCCATTGGGTCCAGTCGCTCCGATGATTGACAGAGAACACGCAGATGGATCCTCGTACATCTTATTCATTAGAGGGCCATCATAATCAAGATAGTCGAGCAATGACCAGACTGAAACATCCTCCCAGCTATGGTAATGGTCAAGGTACAATGAGGCTCGACCCATAATCATACTGTCACAGTCTTCATCAGGACCCGGCGCAGTTTCAGCTTCATGTCGAACAGCAATGGGTCCCGGATAGATGCCTATCCCGTTCATAAGCGAGGGACTGGCCCTGTCAACGCGCTTCAGAATCAGTCCGCATCCGCTATCATCGACAGGCCATCCGGTCGAGTTTACGATCGACATGAAACCTCCCATCGATGCTAGTATATCTAGGAGATGCGCCACATCCTCGTAGTCTCCGATTGTCGAGAACACAATGTCTATGATTCTGTATAGCGTATACGTAATCTCTTCAATGTCGCCCTCATTGTCGACAGTGGCGTTCTGGGGTATAGTATAGACTATGGGCACCGAGGACTCCGGCCACGTGATGACACTACCAACGAGTGCCATCAGGACTTCCTTAGCAAGACTGAACGCCTGCGTCCAGTTGAGGCTGGTCACGTAGGGGTCGCTAGTATCATCTGGGATTACATATATCGGGCTGACAACTGCATCGACAATTAGCGCTGGACCCAAGACCTCACCCGTGAGCGCCGTGAACTGGCTCACAGCTTCGATGGCAAGCTCCGTGACATATCCTACGTTTCCTTCGATCTGCTCGCGAGTCACGATTTGAGCCTCCTTGAAGTGATTCCCAGCAGCACAGGTGGCTCCATAGTAGTGCGACGCATTCTGGACAGACACAACATTGACTGAGAGTCCACCCTCTGACCCGATGTTCATGGTGAGCATCTCGAGAGTGCGATACCCATCTTCGACATCAGGCGGCGTTGGGGCGGAAATGACAGCAGGAGCAGCCCAGCAGCCGCCTAGCTGTGATGCAATGAGTAGCAGTGCAATTCCTAGTACGTACACCCGGACGAACGAGTCTCTTATCATGTGCAATCCCTCACTCAAAATCCAAACAGCGCGAACTGCTACTAGATAGCTCTGGGAAGCTTATGAAGCTTCGCTTAACAAATGAGCGTGTTTCTGAGCAGCTCGTAATCTGAGTGTTCAGATAATCACTCAGCACAGATTGCCAAAGCTCACGCTGACGAATCACGATGCTAATATGCACAGGACGAAGCTTGACTATGAAGACCTTAAGTCCGGAGCAAAGGCACAAAGGAATACGGTCAGATGCAGAACATGATCGGAGAACTCAGCAAAAGAATTGCAGATAATCAAAGAAATCCCTATATCTTTGGGGCGGTAGCAGGACTCGCTCTATATGTAGTAGTACTGTTTTTCAGAGGGTGGGACATTATTTCATTGATACTCGGGGAGGAGTTCTTGACACTCGCAGTAGTCACGGGTACAGTCATGCGTTTTTTGGGTGGTCTTGGAATAGCACTGACCTATGCATCCTTTTGCGCATTTGTCTTCAGAGTGTCGTCATCTTGGATTAGAGGGAATAGAAAAAGGCTCAGACTGACGACCATGTTAGTCCCAATCCCGGCGCTAATCTTGGCAGCATATGGAATCTATACAATATGGAGTGCCTTCTTCCTTTCAAGGCCGTTGTCCCTCATCGAGTATGCCTCAGGCATCTTTGGTGTATGGTCGCTAATTATCATGGTCTACATATTTCCAATAGTCAAGAGCGAATATACCCCAGACTTGGATCAAGCTAAGACTGTCGGTGTACATCAAAGAATAGATGCATGGAAGTTCTCAGTCTGGAGAGGATATCAATCCAAGATTAGAAAGGACTACGGACGTGTTGCTGAAGAGGAGTTTGAGAGATACGGGGCACGATTGTTCACAATACGTGCAGTCCTCAGCGGCCTCTTATTGCTTCCAATCTCGTTTGTTTTAATCACTGTCCCCCCGTTAGCGATAATAAGTGCAATACTGTGGGTGCGGATATTCTCATTAGATTATAGATGCTTCTCCGGATTTGAGAGAGGTATGTTAGTTCTTGTTACTGGATTGGTGGCTCTGCTCACCACTGTTACATTTCCGCCAGCAGAAACACAGGGATTCAACCTCTTCTTTAGTGTGGCCTCTGGAGTCGGGCTGCTGGTTGGACTGGTTTTGCTACTCATCATTATCAGAAACAAGTGAGTCTGAATCAAACTGAGCCTGTTTTGTTTTGAAAATGATTGAAAAATGAGGGGGTGGCTCAACAGCGAACAGCAACGGCGAGTCCCCTGATTACCTCCATCCAGCTCCACGTACCGCCCATTGGCTGGTAGCGCGGGCTCACAGGATTTATTACTTGCAAAGCATGTATTCTCAAGTTAAGATATTGACTGTGGTGCAAGAAACTATGGCCAAGGATTTGGAGAAGACTGAGCAGGAACGAACCGGTAAGTCGCAACTGAACGCGCGCAGAGTTGGAAGAAGAAAAGAAGTGACAGCATTGCTTCTGGCACTTGTCATGCTGATGGCAATGACATCAACGATGTATAGCTTGCCAGCATCTGTAAATGCGTTGGCTCAGCAGCCGCTTATCGAGTTCATACGGACTGTTCAAGTAACGCCCGATGACCAATTCCTGACCGGCAGCTTCCCCCGCATCAATTATGTTTCAGCAACTGATCGTTTTGTTGTCACATTTGGAACAAAAGCCAGTACTGAACCGAACACATCTCTCGGAGCAGGATACGCCTACAAGGAGTACAATCTGGAAATGCAGGAAACGGGCGACTCTGGTCTTCTTGAGTGGTACGTCAATGCGAGCGAGGCAGGTGACTCAGGCTCCTGCATGGTCAACAGCACCTATTACTGCGCGTTCGTGTCGCAGGTCAACCCAGCTTACGGCTGGACTCTGATCAAATATGACGCAACCAACTGGACACGACTAGGAGAAGCGTTCTTCTTACTTGAGGACCCGAATCAGGGAAACTTGGACCCTTGCGTCGCGTATGTTAACGGGCAGCTTGACATCTGTAACCAGTACAACCCTTCGGGAATCTGGCAGGAGGGAAATTCATCTCGCCACTACTTCTTCACGGCAAATCTCGAACCGATAGGAATGATCACTGTCGGAGATACCCCACATATCTCCGGAGCATCCATCATCTTTGAAGATGGCATCTATTACTATGTTTCTGCAAACGAGTATGCTGGTGGTTTGGTATTGATGGAATACGATAGGGACTGGAACTATCTTGGGATGAAGGATCTAATGCCTCAGGCTCATTGGTCGCAAGGACTGGTTTCTGACGGACGGTACTTCTATCTCGCTTATCTGGATACCAGTCTAAGAGACCCGGAGAGCTTCTTTCCAGTCTACCCGAACGTGCGTCTGGCTGTATTTGATCGCAATTGGAACCTTGTGCACACCGAGAATGTCACAGATTTCGCTCGTTCAGATTACAGGAAGGGAGGTAGGCCGTGGGTAATTCTTCACGAGAACCTGTTGTATCTGTCCTACGATGTGGACACTGTGAACGTCACGACAGAAGAGGAGGAAAAGAAGTGGCAGGCCTATGTGAGCATCTATGATATCTCAGGGTTGAGACAAGGAGATGCCTTGATTTGGCCGCTGCTTGTAGGAGGAGCTGTTGTTCTTGCCGCGGTAGCAGTCACATATGTTATCATGAAGAAACGTTAACGAATACCTAGTCAAGGAGAGGACAGTGTGAAATCCTCCCCCGGAACAAGCGTCTGGGCAGCGGGAGCATATGCGTTTCTCTTACAGCTCTCTTCAGGTCCGGTTCTATCCCGAGATGCTTGGCATACTATGAGAGTGATAGATTGGACTCTTTTGTCGCCTGTCGAATCATTTCTAGACTGCATGATTTGTGCTCGGTACACCACTGCTCGCACTTCTTTGCCCAGTGCTCTTCATGATACAATAGATGGCATTCCTCATATTCAAAGAGAATTCCATTTCTTTTCATGAGTTAATCCTTCACATTTCCAAATATCACTCAATGATAGAGGAATTTGAGTAATGCTCTAATGAAAAATGAAAGGGGCGGCTCGACAGCAAACAGCAGGGGCGAGTCCCTGATTACCAGACTCCACCAGTCTATACTTCTCACTGTCAAGGTATCCAGTTCCTAGAAACGGCGGAATCTGCTTCTATTACATTTCTAATGCACGATGTCAGCCGTGAAAGAAGACACTCTTGCAGTATGGCTTCTTGCGATGCTTGAACATTGTGGAGTATGTGCACATCGCCTGCGCTGAACGCCATTCTTAATTCAATGAGACATCCTGACTTTTGGTGCGTGATTCTATCTTCATGCAATTTGGAAATCACGGCATTGGGAGTGGAAATTTGTGGAAATCAGTGATAGAGGAAACCTAGAATGAAGAGCAAGCTCATTAGCGTGGCTTGCATTCTAGTCTTAGTCCTCATTCTAGAGTCTGGAGCAATCTGTTTTGTGTCTGGAGCGAGTACGAGTGGGATTGTACTGACAAAAGCTGGACAGGTTGAAACTGGTGATGCCTATGACGTATGGGTCGACACCGACAACGACATTGCCTATGTAACATGTGGTTATTCTGGCGTAAAGGTCTTTGATATGAATGATCCGAGTAATCCGATTGAGATAGCAAACGTATCTTCTTCCTCAAATGGATATGCACATCAACTTGTCATGCATGATAATCTAGTATTCATAGGGGATGGTCATGGCGGACTCAGAATAATCGATTTCGAGAACATATCTAGCCCTGCTGTTCTGAGTCAGTTCACTGGTGATTATGCGTGGGACGTAGAAGTGATAGGAGATGTAGCCTTCGTTGCCAATGGATTCCCAGGCAGTGGCGGGAAACTGACGATTGTCAATGTGACGGATCCTACCACACCTACACTGCTGAGCAGTCTCATCACGATCGGAGATGCAACCGATATTGAGGTTGTGGATAATCTGGCATTTGTGACAACAAGTTACAAAGGGTTCACTGTTTTTGACGTTGGTAACTACACTAATCCAATACTACTAGCACAGTACATAGGACAGTCGACTAGCGATACTGACATGGGTGATCTTGAGATCGTTGGAGATTTGGCTTTTCTAAGTTATTGGGATAAGAGCCTCAAGGTACTGAACATAAGTGATTTATCAAACATCAGAGTTGTATCTGAATTTAATGAGAGTCTGGATGCCTTTTCTGTTCACATTGACACTGAGCGCAATCTTGCATTTCTCTGCGATCTTGAATTAGGACTACTGCTGCTAGATATTCAAAATCCAATTCAACTTACTGAAGTTACCCGCTACTTCGATGGCGGCAAGCCTAACCGTGTTGAAGTGGTTGGTAATCTAGTCTATATGACAGACCAAGATAACGGGTTCGTCATTCTGGAAATCAGAGAGAGTGGTGGACTTAGCATAGACTTAGAACCGTTCTTACTCGTTGGTGGATTAGCAGCCATTGTTATCCTATACTGGTGGTTGAAAAAGGTAAGAACGCCCGGTGATAGCGTGGAGGGTGTTAATGCCTAACAGGAGATTCTGAAATTCCACCCAAGTGATGAATTAGATGGAATCCCCAGATAGTAAATGAAGAATCAACTGGGATGATTAGACGGGTGAAGAATGAGAGGGTGGCTCAACAGCGAACAGCACGAGCAAGTTCCCCACTTTGGCGTCGGGGCAACCTTACGATTGTACCGCGTTCTCCGCCGCCGCTACGTCGAAACTCTATCTGAGGTGAGCTACTCCAACCATTTGTATCCTTTACTTCTATGGATTATTTCAGTTACTCTGACGCCATGTTCTATGACGAAGTAAATGGCGCGATAGTCACCTATGCGTAATCGGTAGAGAGGTGGTTCGCCATGAGTTAGGAGTTTCTTGATGTCCGCGCCAGAACGTCTTCGAAAAATGGCGTCTTCCAACTGCTCTAGATTCGATCTGACCCGATTCTTCTGTTTGGGGTCCAGTAAGTCTGACTGTGCAACTGCTGTCCTGGACAGCAAGACCCTATACTTGGTCAAGTGGAACGAACTCCTCTTCCTCGAGAATTCGTCTCTGCCTTCTGGCAAACTCCACTTGTTCGGCTATCTGAAGAAGACGACGAATTAGTTCGTCGTAGGTCTCTCCCTTCTGACCATATTTCTTCAGGAGATCACGTGTCTCTTTAGTCAGTGGAATCGTAGTGGTCTCGCCCATATCTATCATAACTTATAATGTTGATAACTACTTATAATTTCATTGAAGGGAAGTCAATAGTATACCTGCAAACGCATTACAGTATCACGTCCTCGAACAACAACTGGTTGGAATCCACGATTAGTGTACATACTACGAGGTCCTCGAAAGTGCGCGCCATCTTTACTCTCGTGCTTATTGCGAGGGTAGCCCTCAATCCACAATGCACCACGGGAGGCAGCGTCCGCAATAACACGATCGAGTAAGGCTGACGCAATTCCATGTCTTCTATAGGGCGGAGCAACCACGAAACACGAGATACCAATTATTGATGCTGACTCAGGACCATTCGGATCAGCTTGTTGAAGAAGCTTATACTCACTGCGCAAAGATGCGTTTACCCATCCCACTGGTTTGTTATCAACATAGGCTAAGTACCCATATGTTTCTCCCTTTAAGAGGCGTTTGACCATGATTGATCGTGATTCACGCCATGGACGATCTAGGTTCTCATCTGTCGTAGGTAAATGTGGTTGGAGGCAGTAGCAGGATGCCCACCCAGGATTATCGGCGAAACCATCATGATCGAAAAAATGTAACCAATCATCTATGGAGTCCTTTGTGACTGGATGTATCGTGATTTCGCCGATTTCCTCTTTTCTTGCTGTATCACCTGTGAGTCGCTCTACTGCTTCTGCGTAATTGCAGGCGTAATTTCGTATCGCCCTTTTGGGATACTCCCAAGAATGGATCCTTATACCATGTGTCACAAAAACATCTGCTAGCATTTCAAGGCTGTCCGCTTCAATCACTTCATCACAATCGAAACATTTGACTTTCATTGACTATTCTCACTTGGTCAAGTTACATTTTTAATCCTGAAAGCAAACGAGAGAGAAGATAAACCTGACTTACACTCATCCGAAATTGACAATAAACAATGGAAAGGGTGGCTCAACAGCCGCAGCACGAGCAAGTTCCTTGACTTGGCGTCGAGGCAACCTGATGATTGCACCGCGTTCCCCGTCGAAGGCCCTTACCTCTCT
>CAYHAA010000018.1:0-19184 GCA_964354495.1 uncultured archaeon
ACTCATTCGACATGACCCTATCTCCCTCGGAATTTGGATACATAGCTTCACTATTGCAGCAGTCTGTGAAACAACAAGCATCGCTAAGAAGACGGTCACGAAAGTAGCACTAAACCGAGTCAATCGACGTACATATATTGACATGTGGCTTACCCCTCTCTTTTGCGACGATATCAAATACCATCAGTATCGATGCTTGTTAATAAATTCTTTCCTAAAATCTTGGTTTCTGAAAAATGAGAAGTAACTTTGCTCCTCTCATAAGCAATTGGCTTGATTGCACATCAACATTATATGCAGATGGGAACAATATGCAGTCAGATGATGACGCCGCATGAAACGAATGATCGGTTACCTCTGAGTCTGTTTTACGGGAGATTGAGGATCAACACTGCAGCTGAGGCAGAGCATCTTCCGCGCTTTCCCTCCGTCGTGACGATTGAGATACTGCCCTCTGCACTGAACAACATGGACACCGCACTCTTTTCAAGGTGCCAGCAGCTGGCAGAGATTGTCGTCAAGGACTATACCGGAGGAGTTCTCGACCTGCGCTTTCTTGATAATCTGTCTACCTTAGAACAGCTCAAGGTGTATAGTCCCTCGAAAAGTGATGATACACCAACGCGAATCACTTCGAGTGCTTGGAGGCTTCCTGCTCATCCTAGCATTACTTTCATGACCCTGAATGGAGTCCAGCCCGAGGCGGACTTCATCAGACAGGTTTCGACATGGAACTTGGACCACCTGAGGTTTCATCGCGTCAATTTTGATAGCAGCAGTTGTCAGCTCCTCGGTCGCGTCGCGGTGAGGCTGCTCGCATTTGATGGCTGCCGACTCCCGTTTCTCCCTGAGATCGGCGATGTTGAGGGCCTCCAGTTTTGGGATGGTTGCGTGGTGGACACCCTTGACCTCAACAATCTGGGATTATCCGGGACAAGTCAGCTTCTCATCGACCTCAGCAAGCTCGTCCACATTGTCTGCCCATCACGACCACAGTCCCAGCTAAAGGGGCTTGTACTGCAGAATCTCTCTCCTGACCATGTACCTCTGCTGGACAGCTTCCCCAAGACGCTCAAGAAGCTTGAACTATGGCTTGGCTCCATTGGCAACGAGTATCTCACAATAATCAGGCAGATGCACTCTCTTGAGGAGTTGTTCATTACCTCTGCTGTAGCACAGCTCGACCTCTCTCTCCTCGACGGGCATCCGAGTCTTCGAAAGCTGTTCGTAAAGATACCCAACGTCAATGCGGACCCTCATATTCCCAGACTGCCGAACATTGAGGACCTATCACTTCAGAGGGACACGAGGTCGTCGAAACTAGACCATCTTGACCTGTCCCCATTGACCAACGCTACACAGCTCACTGAACTCAAGATAAACGATTGCCCATTATCTAAGATTGACCTGGGTCCGTTGTCCTCCTGTGCTGGTCTTCAAAGGCTCGAACTCTACGGTAACCAAACTGAAGAATACGACCTCACGCCTCTTCTTCATCTCAAGTCGCTGGACTTTCTCCTTGTTGGGAATCTACTAATGCAAAATCCAGTCCTCTTTGCTGACAGCAGACAAAAAAACACGATTGTGAGCCCAGAAATGCTGCGTCTCGATATAGATGACGAGATAGAGTGGAGATAAGTAGATCATTGGCAGTCAGTCTTGATGATGGAGATTAATGCCACATGAGCCTATCACAGTATCTGTCAAAGAAGTCCCCTCAGACACATCAATACCTCATACAATCTCCATTTTAGCCGGATGTTTCATTGCGGAATAATTGCTCACTGGGATATGTTTATATACTGTGCATCATATAGTATATGGTGAATAGTATATGACATATACTAAATGACGAATAGTATATGAGATACAATATGCCTTGGTGACTATGGTTACCCTTGACAAGGCTCGAATACTATTCTGAGGTAAACACAGTGTCAATGTCAAAAAAAACGCAGGAGGAATTGGACCGCTGGTCCAAGGAAGTCAAACGGGGTGCAGTGACTCTTGCAATCTTGGCTCTTCTGAGCAAGAGGAGAGCATACGGATACGAGGCGGTCAAAATCCTCGATGAAAAGATGTCTTTCTTAGCTCTCGAGCAAGGCACAGTCTACCCTCTGCTGAGACGACTAGAGCAGCGTGAGCTCCTCACGTCCGAGTGGGACTATGAGGACCAGGCTAAGCCCAAGAAGTACTATGCTGTTACTGACGAGGGTTCGATGGCTCTGGGAGCAATGACGCAGTCCTGGTCTGATCTCTCTAGCGAGATGCGCGACATCCTATCGGAGGTTGAAAAATAATGAGTAGCAATAATCCATTGGAATTAATAGAACAATATCTAGAACGAGTTAGAGTGTATCTCCCTCTAGACAGTGAAGACGCCATCGTCGAGCTTCAGACTCATCTGATTGAAGAGGCTCAGAGAATCGGCGGAGGTACAATGACTGCTGGCTCTGCAATGATGGCCATTGAAAGAATGGGTGATCCAAAGAGCGTTGCAAATGAATATGCTGGGTCTGGGAAGAGAGTTGGTCCTGTTCCGGCTGAATATGTCAATCCTGTGACCCGAATCATTGTGGTGCTTCTTGGGGTCGGAATTGCACTCACAGTAGGTTTCTACATGCTGGGAGTGACCTTGTCTCAAGTGATTGGGACAGATATCCAGAACTGGCCACTGAGCATTCCTCTGATGATAGGCCTGAATGCAGTCATTATCATCGTCATCATCGGTGGCTTGTCCCTACTTGATCGTGACAAGCCTCTGACAGAGAAGACCACCCTTGAATCAGTATTCGGAATTGGAGTAGATGGTTTCAAGCCCAAGGGCAGATGGGATGCCGCCTGGGACCTGGTCATGGGGATATTCTGGGGAATAGTCATCATGCTTCCCGGCGTTGTCATTCTCTACACCGACGCATTCGCCGCTGTCTATATGACTGTAGTCCTCTTTCTCTTCCTAGGTGCAATCAAAGGAGCGCTCTTCTTCCTTGGCGGTGAGAACAACTTCAACCTGGCTGTGGAGGCATTCCTCAGTGTGGTCTGGATTGCTCTTGCAGTCGTACTGATTAACGTGGGCTGGCCTGTCAGGTATGTCTATGCCAACGGCGGTGCCGGATGGACCCTATTTGACCTCGAGGCCTTCTTCATCAGCAACGACATTCCATTTGTGCCATTCGACTGGATATGGGCGGTCATCATGTTCGTCACAGTCGTGGTTGCCATCTGGAGAGTCATTGTTTCAAGCATGAAGATCACTATGTATCTTCGTGCAGGGAAGAGGCTCTGGTGGCAAGGTAACTGGGGTGAACGCCGCAGCCTGAGAACTCCCCTATGGAAGAGGATTCTCGGAGAGCATGACCAATTCCAGAAAGAAACTTCTGTGCGTCATGATGAGCACAGAGAACCTGACGAGAATCAATAGAAAGCACACTTGCGGGGAGATACTCCCCGCCTCTCTTTTTCTTACCTGAGCTATTCGATGATTCCAGTAGTCTGCTCAGACACACTTACCGCACTACCTACATGTATGCAGTGACAGTGAGGTTCGGAGAAGAAGGAGTGGTGCTGAGGGAGTGATTTGGTCTTCATGTTAAGAAATTTGTAAGGCTGATTTTACAGTCCCTTCATAAACCGTGTTTTCGTTTTATATCATCAGAACAGTTTCTTGGTTCGTTATTGATACTCTCAGAGACTTTCCGGATTGAGTGGAATTAGGGGAAGTAACAGAAATTGTTTCACCTTCAATAGTTGCTGTTTGTTTAATCCATGAGTTGCAAACAACGAATTGCAGCTCAAACATTGTACCACTTTCTAAAAGTCGAACGTAAATCTCAGAGAGTATTTTCTAGAAGTTCCACTACCAATACCTCAAGCATCTCCAAGTATGAGATTCCACTGACGGGGAGCCTTTCAATGGCAAGATTGACACTTCAACAACTAGAATGTCACTTGGTTGCAGTTGCAGATATCCTTGGTATATCCTTCTCAGACCAGAGCATGTTGAGAAGATTGTTGATATAGCGCTAGACTAAAGCTTGCTGGGAGTCTGATTCTCTTTTTGGAGTTGGTTAATCCTATCTTGATTTATGAGTGATGCAATTCGAAAGAGAAGATAGATGCAAGTTACAAGAAGTAGCATGCCATCGATGAAAAGCCACACAATAATAGTAGTAAAATAGAATGGCAAACATACCAATACGAGAGCATTACACTTGTTAAGAATCTTAAACATTATTGGAAGATACTAACAAGAAAAACAATGCGATATCCATTCTTTTTGAGCACAAGCTTGTGAAAAAAGATGAAGCTTCTACTAGAACAGCTGGGTTCGTTTCAATATTTGCCAACTCAAACTTCAGGTTTTCAAGTTCTCCTTTCTCCCTTACATCTTCCTGAAGCGTCTTGCCAGATATAGGAGCATGGCAATTCACACATCTATTTTCAGTAGCTGGGATGTCCATACCACATCTCCAACACTTGTCAGGCTCAATCCTTACGGAAACTTCAATGTATTTCCCAAGAGCTGCAAGCTCAGCAACCTTTTGCGAGTCATCACCATATTGAAGATACCACTGTTCGAAGGTTCGACTATGTCTACTATGACCTGGCCTCTGTCTGATTGCAGGATCTGGCAACTTACCAATTTTCTTCTAGTAGGTCGATGCTGATTTTCTGAAGAGTGTTGATCATACTCTCTTGCCTAGGTGTTTACCTATCTTTGACTGTGAGAGTATCTTCTCAAGACATCTGAGGTTATTCGAGTTTCTGAAGCGGTCTGAAACAACGGTCCTCTCCCTTGATGTTGTACGTAATAAGGTGTGAAATACTTCAACCCGATCTCAGAGATTAAAACATAGGCATAAGAAACTCTACTCTTAAGAAACCTAACACTTCCTGTTTGAAAATCGATATAATTCAACAAAACTCCCTCACTTTTAGAGATGAGTTATCTCAACAAAGAGTGGCTTTTTCCCAAAGGGATATGCCCAAATATAGGAACAGGTTCCCGTATTGTCCACTATATTTAAAAATGGAATATAAGTAACGGTGAAAACATCGCCGAGGTAGATTAGCCCGGGAGCGATTTTCTCTTTTCGAGAAGCTCCCCGTCATCGCGCGGCTGAAGACCGCGTTGTCGTCGGGCTCATCCTGTCGACACGGGATTCGTCGAGTGTTCGAATCACTCCCTCGGCACCACTTTCCTTAATCTTGAACATGAAATCCCTCTGATGCTAATTGTATCTTCGATTGTTGAACGTCATTTTCATTCTGCTTTGATAACCAATCCAGGAGTACTTTTTCTTTAGTATCGAAGTTGGGTTTAATAATTAGTGCACTTCTAATCTTAGATTCATAACCACTAACTCTTGCCTCCCATCTAATACTTATCCTGTTAGATTTTTCGAAATATGATATACGCACAGGATTTAGGTTAATGTGGATTCCTAGACTTGTAGCTATTGCTTTTTCATCATCGATTAGTCTATTCCGATAATTAGAAACCACGATGGATAACTCGTCAGCAATATTGGATATATGATTATCACTGTGATTCTTCAAAGAATTTAAACGACCGATTGGGATGTACTGCTCAGTAACGATGCCTTGATATTTATGCATATGATTTGAATGCATTAGAAACTCAATTGCTTCTTGAGAAATCTTTGGTTTGAATCTAAGCAGAGGTCCTTTCTTGCTGTCAAATAGTGCATGAGATCTGGACCAATTAATTACGCCATTTTTATCAACACTGCCTTCTTGTGCAAGCATTTCTTGCATGTAGCCACACCTTGCTATTGATGACCATAATCGAAATTCGTCAGGAAGACCATAATTGATGATAGTTCGATCACCCGATGGTATCCCCCAATAGTTCAATGCATGAGTAAGAGGGCTTGCAATATAGAATTCATAGTTTCCAATCCTTTTACGCATAGATTCATTGCTGTAGGCAACACCAAAATTATCGATTATTTTCTTGATGCGATTAATGCGGTCAAAGCTCCCCTCTGTCAATTTCAAGCTTCCAGTTATAGGAATATGGCAATCACTTACAGCTATTCCGATAATGCGGGCTTTTAATACCTCTAGACTATCACTGGATGGGAATTTTGGATTGCGAATACCGCCCTGTCCATTAGCTCCCGATATTTTAGCGAATTTCCCTTCTAATTGGTTTATGGATAGTCCTACAATATCACATAACAAGTGTAGTGAAACTCCAAGGACTCGATGAGTGTCTTCAGAAATATATCTTGTATCCAATCCAGTTAGTTGCTTAGATAATTTACTGAGATGGGGAATTCCTGAAATCATTGGACCTACTTCTAATTGTGATGTTGCATCCTCAACTAGCCTAGTCAAATCGTTTTCATTATTGAAGTAGAAGTATAAATCTGCATATGCTCTAAGCAGATTATTAGACTGCGTACTAGGAGTCCAAGTATAATGTCTTCCTTCTACATTACACATTCGAATATTTTTTGATGAATCGTCTGCTCTCTCATTATCTGCTTTTTCTAAAGTCTCATTGTTGATTGAAAAAACAAGATGAGGTCTTCCTCTATCACCTAATCCAAATCTGCTAATGGACTCACTGATGTTTGTTTCATACAAGTCTGTTTTCTCAAGGGATTCCAACTGGCTAATCAAACTATCTTTCTTCTTTCCTTTAGCCCATCTGGACACAGTAGTTCGATGGACGCCATGAGCTTTAGCAAATTCCCTATATCCTTCTGGCGTAGGTGGCATTTTTCGATTATCTAGAGCTTCAAACAAAGAACAATAGGTTACTGCATAGGTATATCGTTTATTGAAATTGGATGTCATTATTATTTTCCAATGTTTGTTTAGAGCAGCTATTAGCTTTTCATTAGAACGGATAATCCATCCTGGATACTTCTCCAGTGTGAAGTTGTGTTTTTTTGAAATCGGATCCGAAAACTCATGTTTTAAACAAGAATTTTCTGAGTCAACAAAATTACTTTCCGATTGTCTTGTTCTATCTTTATCTTCAGGAGCAATTCGATGTATGGAATATTCACTATTGTAATCACGAAAAGCCTTGTTTCGTTCTTCAATAGTCAGATACTGTTCCTCATTGTCTTTCTTCTCAAGGTGAGGACTCTCATCCGAGAAATCATCAATCTCTCTCATGTTATGCAGCACCTCCTTTTCATGTCTTCAATAGCATTTGCGAACTCAACGCTTAAGACCTCAACAGAATCTCCAAGATTGCCTGTTAGATCTGGAAACTCGGAAAAGAACATCGTATTATCCTTGACAATAGTCTGAGAATCATTGTCGAGGGGATTACAAAACGTGCTATTGTATTGGCGATCATTAGTTCTGTTATGTGAATTTTGCATAATGAATACCTCATTTCTATTCTATTTGGAAAATACAGTGTTTAAGTGAAAAGTAGTAAGTTGTATGAGATACTCTTCTATGGGCTCAGGAGGCTATATCTCCCTCAAGTCGTTCCAGACTGTGTGGAAAAGTGACCATATGTTTCGCGCGGATTGCCAGAAAATGACCGATTGGATGATTAACAGTCGTTGAAATAGCCGTTCTTTTCCATGAATTTCGATGCTTTAGCCAATTGGAGCACTCATTATTCTATTTACTAGCCAGAGATTCCCATGAGATAGTTAGAAAATTACCATTAATGACGAGTATAATAACCGACCTACAGACATAGTAATGAAATAGGATGACATCTGACCTGCTAGATAGTGAGGCCCAAAAGGAGTATGTTCAAAATATCATTCTCAACAGAGGGCGCAAAGTTGACCTGTACCAATATCTCAGAAAACATCCCGAAGAACTACTCAAGGGGGTTCTTGTTGCAGGATCAATAGGGTCTGGGAAGACACACCGTTCAATCAGTGTCATCCGTTCAGCTCTCGATTCGGGATATGGAGTATTGGTGTTCGACCCTTCCAATGATTATCAGAGATTATTGCACAGTTATGAGGCAGGTGTTGTCATTGATTTTAGTGAGTATTATCTGAACCCACTGGAGCCGTCACCAGGATTATCGCTCAAAGATTGGTCTTCAATCTTCATTCAGGTCTTTGCTCAAAACTTTGGACTGAAGGATCCTTGAATAGCAATCCTTCAGGCATCGTTAAACAACCTAATAGTTAAGTCATATGACAACTATCCTACTCTTAGAGAGCTTCTTGAGGAGGTAATGCAATACCTACCAATGTCACACTCATCAGAAACAAGTAGTCATGCTAGCGTACAGAACCGCTTAAAGAGTGTACTAGAATCTGAATGGGGGAGATGCCTTGATGTTCATCAGGGATATTCCCCTGTCGACTTTGAAGAAGGTCTCCTTGTAATCAAAATAAGGCCTGTAGGTATCGAACGGATACATGAGCTTGTTGTAGGTCTTACCGTTGCTGGAATATTCGCTTATAGGTCATGGAAACAGAATCGTGGCGAAGCACTGAGTAAGGATATCCTTATCGTCATTGAAGAAGCTCATAGATTTCTAAGCGAAGGACGGCAAGGTGACAGATATGGACAGATACTCTATCTTGAACGAGCACTTGTCGAATCTAGAAAGATCGGTGTAGGTTTTGTGATAATAGACCAGATGCCAAACAGAATCAGCGACTATGTTCTTGGTAGCTGCAGTATGTGGATAGTATGCAAGCTTATAGTTCCAAATGCACGAAGATTGGCCGGTGAGGCGCTTAGGACGGATGTTGTCTAGAGTCATATTGGTCTTATGGAATTGCCAATTGGTGCAGCAATAATCAAAGTAGATAATCAACGCGAATTGGAAGAAACAAGTCCAATGGTTCATGGAAACGAAAAACACCTCTACGATGTCAGAGGGTTGCCAGCCACTGTTGCCTTACCATCAAGCCCAGAAGAGTTACTTCCTTCAATGGAAAGCAGAGAAGTATGGGAGAAGATGGTACAGAATGAACGATACATGAGATATTTTGAACGTGTCATTATGCAAGACTATGAGCGAGTTGAGAAATCACTTCGAGAAGATGAGAAAACAATGATTCGAAGATTCATATCTTGTACTCTGAAGAAAAATCACAGAGATGCAATTCTGGACACTGAAATGCAATCTGAGATTTCAAGGCTCATGGACAGATATCAAGGTGATGAGTTAAAGCAGCTTATTGGAATTCTGTCATCAAGTCTCAATATTGCAATACTAAATGAGGTATTCACTTCTGATAAGGCAGACAGAGCTTCTCTTTCTAAATCTGCTTCCCGTTCATTAAGTTGGATTAGTCGAACACTAAAAATTATGCTTGAAGCAAAAATCATCCAAGAGCAATCAGACCTATTTTTCATCACTGATAAGGGTAGAAGATTACTCCATTGGGGTGAGTTGGTAAGTAAAGAAAGTAGAAGCTTAGACATTTCCTCACTAGTGATTGAAACCGATACTAAGCAACTGACTGTATCCTGAAGACGATGTCAAAATATAGAATATCCCGTGAAAAGGAAACTATAGCTGGATGGAGAGGTTCTCAGGAAGATCTAGATGAGATCATTCGTACCGAATATCTTCTGCGATATTTTATGGAATAGAAAACTAAGGATTTTGAACCTTTACACCAATTAGATATCAAACCATTTCGCGCATTGAAGATAGCTCTGGAAAGTGGGATTTTATCTTCATTACTGACCAATGATCATTTCATTTTCCTTGAACATCTAATCAAGTTATCAAACCTTGGAGAGCGAAGTAATATACGACAACTTAGGCTATTGGAGCATCATAGAATAGTGAAAGGATTTTGGAATGAAGGCAGAAAGAGTGTGCGACTAAATCAGACCTGGAAACTAATGTTGGCTCATCTTGTTTCCAGTATCATGTTTAAATCAATTGTTCCTGTAGATTTACTTCACAAAGCTCATCGGTTAGCAAAGGATTATTCAATCCGTGAACAATTGCAGATGTTTCACAGATCTTAATGCACCTTTTGCGCTCTTCCTTACAGCACATTATTACTTCTTCTCAAAAAGATATGCACGAATATCTCCATCATCTATTAGTGGAAACCAACAGACTACTGCTACAGACAATAACTCCATGCCTACATATCCCTATGTTAATTGTGTGGACAGTATGCCAAGGATACGCCCCACAGACCTGTCATCGGTGCTGGGAGCGAAGAAGGAGAGTAGAGAATTAGACTTCCTCCATCGAGCGAGAGGGTGATGAGTACTTCCAGTGCTTCAAGCATGAGATGTACTTCCACGTCGATATCATCACAGCACGAAACATCACTCATGCTCATGGCTCGATTCTACCGTTCCCGGAAGGACAATGGAAGTATATTCAAGTCTGTCCAACTTATAGTGAACAATAGAATGCTGTTGATTTGTTTCTGTAGAAGCTGAGGGTGGGGACAAAAAGAGAGTACCATGAGCGCTGTCTGAAACTCAGAAACAACACTGAGCAGTCTTCAGCTCTTCAAATATGAGCAACTCAAGAGTTGTTCTTCTGATCTCAATCATGAGATAGTGAAGCTTTATTAGAAATAATGAATAACGCTCAATCGAGGGATTTCGGCCGATGGGGATGTATTCATCCTATACGTGCAATTCAAAGTTGAAGATATTGCTTTTTTGGTTGACTGTAAGTGTTCTTATGTTTGTACCGAATGCTGCTCATGCAGAACCTGTTGATACTTTGCAGGACACAGTTGGACCAAGAGCATGTATACGATACTTTGAAAACTTCACGCTCTGTATTGGGGTAGAGATTCTAAATACATGGTCTAACTCTATTGAAATAACTGAGAATCTTACTCTTCCTAGGAGTTATCAGGACAGATTTGATGACAACTCAACTGAAACAGAGAATCCATATTTCATTCAGGGAGTCAAAGGAATTGTTGGTAATTGTTCATACATTCCAGGGAGTCAATCAAGAGTGTCAGTATTCCGTTTCTCAATCAATGGCTCTTTTGCAGAGAGTGAGTACTACAATCTTGAGCTGAAATGGGGATTGACACCCGCTACTGAAGATACTCTCCAACCAATGCCCAGGTATACACAGAGGTTCAATGTCACACCTTTTGATTGGATTGATCAGGATACAATGTTGCCAAAAGCAATAGAATGTGAAGGAGGAGAGATAGATTCCACTTACGACCTGAGAATCACCTCGATAGTTCTTCCTGACTCATCAATATGCAAGGGAGATTCTGTTCTCGTCTATGTCACTGTTCATAACTATGGTTCTTGCAGTCTGAAGGCGTTTTTGAATGCAAGAATCAAGGAGGACAGCGGACTCTATATTGGCTTTGATCAGGGAGTATGGTCATATTATGGGAACGGAGTGGACATGATCTTTTATGTCTCTCCAGGATATACATATACCTATTATTTTGCATTTGGACCTGTCCTCTATGATGACAATAGAGGTATCTGGGCTCTAAATGGGAGAATCGATGCAAGCAGTTATCAGACGGTCTCTCTCTGGTATAAGGTGTACCAGATGAGACTTCGAGGTTATGCTTCGGGATTTCAAACAACTTTTGACTACTACTGCAGTGAAAGCTTCTATGTCATTCAGAACACTGGGACTCGACGGATATTGGCTGCAGTTGTTGACGACGAATCTTGTTGGACAAACCCTGCTATGTTCTATGAATCGGTAGTTGATTTTGAAATTCGCATTGGTGAGGGTTGGACCCTTGGTCCGTACACAACATTCGAACAAGAATTCGATGTTGATATTCAATTCTTTGATGTTGGTTCGTATGACTGGCTTGATGGTGCCTTAGGACAAGCAAGTGCAGCTGAAGCGCTTCGAAATTCTGAATATGCACTTGGACAAGGACTGAAACTTGGAGGCAATTGGGTTTCTATATTCGTTATCAATCCTGATACTGAAGACTACAGTTATTGTTACACTCAACGTGAGAATCATGGATTTGACATTGGTGTCGGACTCCTGCCAGCTGGATATTATTTGCACAGCGGTGAGGGAAACTCTGTTTTCTTAGGATCCTCCTGTGTTACAATGGGTGCATATCTACCCGATTATTTCAGGGTCATGGAGTGTGCTCTACATGAACTGTGTCATCTGTTTGGCGCTCTACATGGAGATCAGTACGGACCGGATTCATTCGGTCCAGATAAAGATGGATATACATATGTAATGGCTGGAGGAACCGGTCGGGATTTATCTCCATGGGTAGGATGGAGGATGCATACCCTGACAGCACAGAAGATCAATGAGAACAATCATCTGAGGAAGTTTGATGGAGCTCCTGCCCCGGAGTATACGTCTGGAAAGTGGTATGGACAGATTGAGTGTCATGTGGTGATGAATGCTAATCATTATGGTGAACCAGTGTACAGACTGGACTCTGATGGATTGTATCATTGGGGTTATAACAGTCAGAACTACAAACGGTTCTCAGTGACAGATAGTTTCGTATCTGGAATAGAACAGAGTGGGCGGGTTCTAAGCTCAAAGGAGATAGATGCAGAGGTTTCGTATCCTAATCCGGGGATGGGTTGCTTCTATGCTGCCTACAAGCTCTACTGGAGTTCCAGTCATTGGCCAACTGGATTCTCTCCCAGTCAAGGCATCAAACTGTATGTTGTATACTGGTCATGGCAAGATAGTGATACTACATCCTCATCTGTTGATAATGTCATAATGGTAATAATATCATCCAGATCCTCTACTCCATCTCAGTACTACTCAGCATCCTTTGAGGCTGCTTCTCCAACAGGTGGTTGGAAATACTGTCACAATCAATGGGTTATTCAGGATGACATGAAAGACATCAACCTCACAGATTCCACAGTCTATCTTCTACTAGGTTTCCGTGATGCTTGGTCTGCAGACTATCATCAGAAACTTAAGGTGCATCCAATCTGGATTCTATTCGCATATACATGGAACAGTTGGTGAGGAGAGTGATGAAGGCAATGCAGAGATATTTCACTTTTGTTGTGGTTGTTGCAACAATATGCTCTCTTCTATACATATCACCAGTATCTGGACATGGTCATCATTTCGACTTGGGCTATCTCCAGTCAAACTTTCAGGATGACACCATCTTTGGTAACTATACCTATACGTACCCTAATTATTACCCGTGGCCTGTGTTAGTCTATATTGATGTGCAAGATTCAGATGGGGTGGATTCCGTATGGTTGAGTTATCAACGCGAGAATGAGACCTTAGTATTGAATCAGTCTATGAGTAGAACTGTTCTTGGTAGCGGTAACAGATATGTTGGTGACTTTAGGGCTAATGTCAGTCAGACTGTAACCAAGTTCATAGTCCACTTCCATGCCAATGATACTCTTGGTCATCAGACGTCATCGATTGAATACTCGCTGATTGTTTACTATAACCCTCCTGATACACTTCCGAACGAAGACTACGGTCTACAGTTTATAATAGGGCTGTCAATTGCATTAGTGAGTGTAGTGGGACTCTTCTATTCTTGGAGAAAAGGTCGAGGTAGATCAGATGAGTAGCTAATCAGATGTCATGTGTCGGATATGACTGATCATCTCTAGTTTTTCTCACCCCATCT
This sequence comes from uncultured archaeon, assembly GCA_964354495.1. Classification (GTDB taxonomy): domain Archaea; phylum Asgardarchaeota; class Thorarchaeia; order Thorarchaeales; family Thorarchaeaceae; genus SMTZ1-45. The sequence continues at coordinate 13,554 of CAYHAA010000018.1, forward strand.
CTCTACTAATCTGTTGGGAATGATGATTGAGGGGATCTAATATAGAAGAGAACCCCTAGTACCAGATTTGAATCAATTATTCCTGTAGATTTACTTCACAAAGCTCATCGTTTAGCAAAGGATTATTCAATCCGTGAACAATTACAAATGTTTTGCAGACCTTAATGCAACCATACAGCGGTATGTAATTGTGTTCAAACTCTATTGAAAATTTGGAATACAAAATAAAAAGCATCTGTAGGATAATTCATAGAACGAAATCTTCAGATCTCCCAGGCTAATCTACCTCAGCAATGCCTGTATTTTGTCTTCCGCTGATTTTGTGATATAAAGATAGTGGCAATGTGCGACTATGCCAGTTTCTTCACGGCCATCTCGACCTCTTCAAATGGAGGAAGTTTCCCAGGGTCATCACTGACCCAGCAGTACACGACGGTTCTGTCCACATCCACCACAAAGACCGACCGTTTTGCGACTTTGGTCATGCCTGCAAGGTCCTTGTGTACTATTCCATAGCTCTTGATTGTGGTCTTCTCCCAATCAGAGAGCAATGGAAACTGGATACCGTTGCTCTTCTTGAACGCAGCATGACTAAATATCCCATCGACGGAGATTCCCAAGACATTTGCGCCAAGCTCATTATAGCTCGTCAGAACATCCCTGAATTGACAGAGCTCCTTCTGGCATACCGAGCTGAAGTCTGCAGGGTAGAAGACAAGCACCACTGGACCTTTCTTGAGTTCTTCGCTCAGCGTCACACTCTTGCCAGGTGCCTCCCAGAGGGTGAAGTCTGGGGCTTCACTTCCAACAGTCAGTTTCGTCAATCCACCAACCTCACTATAGTTAATGTTTTTCCTTCATTGTCTATTAAGGCTTAGGATACGTGTTCAGTATGCACTAGAACGTTCTACTTGATCTTGTAGTTCATATAGCTGGCAACAATTGCTGCTGCAATCGCGGCTGCATTCACTGCAAGGGGGTATATGTACACTGTATCAAGGAAAGCTGCAGTTGCAAGCCATGATGGAAGACTGCCCAGATCTGCAACGCCAAAGGGGATGAAATAGAACAGCAGGAACAGACAGGTCAGCAGGCCGACCCCAACGAACGCTGGCATATCCGACCAGGAACGCGCGAATGCTGAGAGCTTGCCAATCCACGAGAACTGTGCTCTCTGACGTCGTCGTTGCTTTCTCTTGGATACGATATGTGCCCAGCGGTACATTGTCTCTGCCATGAGAACATATCCTCCTCCGAGAACAGCCATTGCTCCTAACGAGACCATGAGCTGCAACTCAGCACTTAGAACATTCACATAGACTTGAGCATGCCATAGAATCGGAATCTGCACGAAACCAGCTATCGCTAGAAACATGATTATGAGTCCGGGCTTACTGCCACGTCTCCACCAGACCGCTAGGCTCATCGCTTCTCACCAAGTGTGTGAATGCCAGAGCGGACATCGGTCTGCACTTTAAGGTTTTGGAACAAGTGAATTCTGCTATGCCTTATGCGCATGAACCTTGAACCACCAATCGTTGTCCTCGGTATGGAGGTCATCAAAGCCCACCCTCTTCAGTAGTGAACGCACGCTATCTGTCGTCTGTCCCTGATTTCCTCGAACTCCGTATCCGACCTTTGAAACAGTTCCATCGGGCAGGATGAGCAGAGCATTGAATATGAAGTGTTCCTCCCTGCAGTCAATACGGCTTGCGTAGATGGACAGGTCGCCTCCTCTCTTGAGAGCTCTAAACGACTGCGCCAAGATGCGCTCCTTGGTAGTCCAGCCGGTCATATATCCTAGAGAGAACCATAGGGTGATCATGTCAAAAGAACAGTCCCGAAAGGGCAGACTTCCAGCATCTGCGACGAACCAGTTCGCGGGCGGATCATGTATCTTGGCCTCAAGAATCTCACTCATCCTGTAGTCCACCGCACAGACATGTTTTCCACCGATTCGGGATACCAATCCCTCACCGCCGCCGCCTATGTCAAGAATGAGTCTGTCTTTCGGTAAGTCCTCTAAATGAATTATCTGGACAGGTGATGATGAGCTGCTAAGACTATCTTTCATTGAAGATGACAATTTTTGAGTCTGACACTCGCTCATTAACATAATGCATTCCCAGTCCACGAATTTGCGATTATTCACAATCTGATGAAAAGACCACTGAATACGGGTTTCTGGATGTGGATGGGCCCGATGTCCATTGGGACGTGAGAGAACTCTCTGTGGGAGGAGAATACCTCATACGCGTTGTCGCCAGAAGTTCAACAGGCATTGTTGCAGAGGATGTGTCCGATTCAGTCTTTTCGGTTGCCAGCAGGGACTATTCAACTATCATACTGACGGGTGTTGGCAGTGCGATTATCTTGGTAGCAGTGATTCTAATCTATGTACGCCTCAGAAGAGGAACGGCGTGACAAGAGAGAATAGCAGAGTATGAGCGCTATTCAGCAAGTAATCTCTGGATGAACAGTGTATCCTCTGAGAAAAGACAAGTGAGGGTTCAACAGGCTCAATCAACACGCCATAATTCTTTTAACCATTTCAACCGGCATTACAACCCGCACGAAACGTGCAGAACTGTGGGCCGGTAGATTAGCCCGGTAGTCACTGCGAATTGTCGCAGTGGCCAGGAGAGATCGCTTCCTTGGCATGGAAGAGGTCGCGAAACTCTGTGAATCTAGTTTTCACGGAGCGCGAGTTCAAATTTCGCCCGGTCCACCACACTCTTTTTCCACGAAGAGGAAGACTTACGCTAATGGACATCATATTAAGGTGGCAGGCAAATCGAAAAGCGAGCAGAATGAAGATACTTGCATTCAATGCCAGTCCTCGAAAATCTCAGGGTACTACTGACATACTAATGGAGGCTTTCATTGATGGAGCAAGGAAAGCTAATGCTGAGGTTGAGAAGCACTACATCGTTGATCTGGACATAAAAGGATGCTTGGGTTGTTTCACTTGCTGGTGGAAGACCCCTGGCAAGTGTGTTCATAGAGACGATATGGACTGGATTCTCCCTAGCATCATTGAAGCGGACATATTGCTCCTTGGTACGCCCGTCTATGGTCGCAACATAACACATTACATGCAGCGACTGCTTGAACGTACATTCTCATTGACTCTTCCAGAGATGCAAATCAGAGATGGAGAGACCACTCATCCCGTCAGACCACACAGGTCTCTGCATTTAGTCCTGTGTGCCACTTGTGGATTTCCGGATGTCAGCAACTTCAATCACATAAGAGCTCTGTATCCAACAGCAGTACACATCCTACTGCCTTCGGCTCAGATTCTTCTCAATGACAATGGCAGAGAGCATCTTTCCGATTTTCTAGAGGCCACGAGCCTGACGGGGCAAAAAATGGCTGATGGAGAGGAAATTCCAGCGTCTCTGGCTGATAGATTAGTATTTGAGTATTCAGATGAGATGAAGAAGAATATCATCGAAGCCCACAATCAGTATAGCGCATCTCGAATTGAATAACTGACTACAGTAGCTCTTTTGCATATTCATCAGACAAGCACGCACAATGGATGTATTATTCTAAAACGATTTCACATTTCATGAGTTCAAATCTCGACCGGTCCACCACTTCTTCTTGTATCGTCGCACCAAGCCTATATACTAGTCGAATATCATTCTATCAGAAGCTCCTTCATACTCGAATGAAGTAAAGTGGGAAAACCTGCATCACGAGCACGGCGGATTAGAGGATGTGAGCTGACTCGATGGTAGACCAAGAAACTTGGGAGCGTGTTGTGCTCCAGAAACTCGAATTGCCAAATGGCATGATTGCATCAAACCGAATTATGCGGGCTGCCACTTGGATGGGTCAGGCGGAAGAGAATGGAGTATGCGGGGAGGCAATCATCGAAACTTATGGCAAAATCCAAGCAGGCGTCGTGGTAACCGGTTTTCAATATGTAATGTATGAAGGACAGACGATTAAGCGCATGATCTCTAATTCAAAGGCAAGCGATGTTGAAGGTCTGAAACGCCTTGCTGGGGCAATTCATGCTTCAGGTGGTCTGGCAGCAGCTCAATTGGTTCATTGCGGGAGCAAGAGCTTGCCAAAATTGACAGGCAACGATGTAGCGTTTGGACCCAGTGATATGGAGATTCCTCAACCTAAGGGGGATGTTGTTCGAGTAAAGGCTATGACAGTGGACCATGTAGAAAGAGTCGCTCAGGCGTATGCTGACGCAGCCAAACGTGCAGTTGAAGCCGGATTTGATGTGATTGAACTACATGGAGCTCATAATTATGGGCTTTGGCAATTCTTTGACCCATCGTTCAATAGACGCCCAGTGGAAGACCCATATACCGGAGTAACAATCGAAGGACGTTGTAAGGCGATGGTGGATGCTGTAAGAGCTGTGAAGAATGCGGTTGATATTCCCATTCAGGTGAAGGTGGACTCAAGCTCGAAAATGGTCAGACCCGAGGAAGTAGGTGAGTTGACAAAGAGGCTTGCTGAAGCGGGGGCATATTGCGTTATATTCAGTGGGCCCAACCCAAGTCAGAACCCGAAGGATGTAGGTGAGGCGTATTTCTTGGATGACGCAACGATTATCCGTTCGATAGCTCATGACAGTGGTCTCTTGTTCGGATTGGTAGGTGGAATCCGGTCGCCGGAAACTGTTGTTAAGCTACTGACAGGGAACGGAATTTCAAAGGCTGCTTTCGATGTGATTCAGCTTAGTCGCCCATTGATTAGTGAACCCGCGCTTTTGCACCGTTGGACTGAAGAAGCGAAGATCAGTAAACAGGAACCTGCTCGATGCATTTCTTGTAACCGTTGTTTTGCAGCAGGGCTTAGAGGAAAGGTAGAATGCGTTCAGTTTGAGGGAGAGTGATATTCCGAGCTAGCGGAGAACAAGATTCCCATCAGGGAACTAGGATATTCTAACAAGCATGACTATTGAGACCTGAACTCAGATGAGGGCCAAGAGAGCACATATGCCAAATCACGCCCGGTCCACCATTTCCTTCTCTATCGAATCTCTATGTTACACGAGAAGTAGTTCAAAGGAACTGCATTGCCATATCAGCACGAGAAATCTGTCATCCTTCTAGAAATCTCTCCTGAAGCTGCTGGCATCCAATATCGCTCTTCCTCTTCTTTGAGCGCAATCCTCGCATGTTACTCGTTTGGCGGGAACAATTCTATAGCCAACGTGCGTTGTCACTCCCGATTCGTGGTTTGTTGACACAACAAGTCCACACGAGGTCTGGAACAACCCCGCCTCAGTTCCTTTCTTCCAGGCCCTCCCTGAGTGGATGGGCCCCCCATTATTGGCAAGAAATGGTTCTCTCTCTCCGAATCTCCTTTGAATATTCCCTCCGCCGAGAATCATAGCGAATCCAATGATTGCGAATCCAGCAAGTATGATGATGTATTCCTCAAAGAGCTCAGGAATGTATTCCCCCATAACCCATATGCTCCAATAGACAAGAATGGGGATGAATAGTAGCATCGCTCCAATGAATACCAGTATCTTGGCAATCAAGCTATAGAAATGCTCCCTCATCTGGTTTGCCTTCCAATACATATATTGTTCAAATGAAGAATCGCTGGTGGACTCGACTTCAAATCTGGACCGGCCCCCTGCAACTTCTT
>CAYHAA010000018.1:19284-62154 GCA_964354495.1 uncultured archaeon
GAAGAATCGCTGGTGGACTCGACTTCAAATCTGGACCGGCCCCCTGCAACTTCTTTCTGAACACCAAGGTGTCCGTTATGATTCGATGAATACTATTCGTTGATATTCCTCAACCACTCTGGAGCTCTATACTTCGTGACCACCATCCATTTTCCTCGCTCCCAGTCTGGATATGGTTTGATATCCAAGACCGGTGTGCCATCATAAGCATCAAGACCCCGGACCCAGAGTACATTGTCTTCCCGCTTGATGATCTCGACCAAGGTCTGACCTATCGGATTCGGTCGAGCGGGGGATCTTGTGGCGAACACACCAACGAGAGGCAGGTCTGGATTACCAAAGGCATGTTTCTTTAGAGTGGCGACATCCGTTTGCTCGACCCTATTCAACCAAAATATGATATAGATATGTGAGAACTCGTCGATTCCCGACAGGCCCTCGGAGAACTCGGCATCAAGAACCACTCTCGATATGGTTCTCCTATCCTTGACGTCTTCATCAGGTTTCTCACGTTGCACAAACCCAATTGGGCTCATCTGAATCTTGTCTTCAATCGACACGGAAACCACGCTGCAAGTCTATTTGGAATCTGATGATTAGCTAGACGGATATAAGTCAGGCGGGTCATAACATATCCATCAGCTCATGGAGTTGGATTCTTCCTCTCCCTATGTTGCCTACTCAATCATATTTCCGCCAAATGTCACTATGCTCAGGAATCTTATTTCTGTTGCTCCATAGAATTGCCTCTTACTTCTATGGTCGCCCTCTCTATGAGTTACATGAGTATGCCGTTCTCGGTTACCTAGAATGGTCTGCTCCACTTTCACATAATGCTTCTTTCAAAAGCCAGACGCTATGCTTACGAAAACTGAAGAAGAACAGAACCTAACCACGAATGCGGATGCCGTGTCGGTTCTTGTGTGTCCAGTTGTACTGACGGAGCTTTGCAGAGGCTCCGAAACCACAGTAGGCGCATTTCTTGTGTCTGACATGGTAGGATCTCCGGCCGCATCTTCTACAGCGGATCATCTTTGGATTGTTTTTCTTTCCCTTTGCTGGAGTTCCTTTTCCCATGGGTCCCTTCTCCTACACTATTTTGGCGGAGGTGAAACGAGGATTACATTGTCGCCTCGTACGATGACTGTATCTGCCTGAACGACAGTCTGCTCATTTGTTTCTGGGTCGAATGAAATCTCCTCGGCATCCTCAAGGATGAGGTTGAGGTGTTGGTCAAAGCCTCGCAGTTTTCCCTTGATCTTCTTCCTGCCTTTCAGTTCGACTAGCACTTGTGAGCCAATCGAGGTTTGAAGTAACTCCATGGGTTTGCCTGCGTTCATAGATTCACCAACACAGAAGACTGTCATATGACCTAAGGCCACACGACGTTGGCGCTAGTTTTTGGGCACCACTTAAAAACATGACGATGGCGACGCTCCGCAGTCTGCTTCAAACTGTGCTTTCGCAGGCTTCAAAAGGCAAGAGTGCGCCAATCTATACAAGATGCCTAAGATTGAACGCATAAAGAAACGTCATCTCCTGAAGAAGCGTGAACAGAAGCTTGAGCTCGAGAGACTAGAAAACGACCTCGGCTCATCCATAGGCCTGGACTCAGATGTGCAGCTTGAGAGCGGTATTCTTGATGATGGCTCAAGGATTCTGCTTTTGAATGGTGACATTGTCTTCTTTGAATCAGAGGGCCGATTCTTTCCAACTCTCAATGCTCTTCTCGCTGGTATAATACACATCCCAAAGGTCACAGTCGATATGGGCGCAGTGAAGTTCGTTGTGAATGGCGCTGATATCATGAGGCCTGGAATCACGCAGGTGGATGATGATATCAAAGAGAATGGCATTGTTTCAGTTGTTGATGAGTGGCATGGCAAGCCTCTGGCTGTGGGGATCTCGAGTTTCTCCGCAGCTGATCTTCGAGCGGCCACCAGTGGGAAAGTAGTGAGGTCAGTGCATCATATCAACGATGAGCTCTGGGACTTCAGCAAGCAGTAGGACTCACTCGCCATCGTCCTCTCTGATGATCTTCGAGCGAATATGCATCATGGCTGCTTTGTAGACCTCTTTTGCCTGCTCGGGTTCCAGACCACAGTTCTTGGAGAATCTATCCCTTGCTAATCCCCTCAGATTTGCGTCAATATCCTTCCTCACAACATCTGAGATTGACTTGTATCCATGTTCGTACAGGACTCGCGCAGCGTTTCGTGACAGTCTGCTTGATGGCGAGTTGTCACTCTGGATGAGAAGGAGTTCAAGCAAGTCCGAGTTTGCCAAGTCCGGCCGAACACCGTACTGCAACTGCCTGCCCAAGATACGGAATCGTTCAGCAATGCTTCTCTTCTTCTGAGTCAGGTAAAACCTGTTCAGACTCTCTGCCACACTGCTGCAGATACCAAGGAGCGAATCCAGGTCTCCTTCATCGAGACTGATACCCTTGACCATCTCTCCAGTTTCATTGATTATCGAGGTAATGTTCTGTTCATCTAGCCATCTAGTGAGAACTGATTTCTTGATTCTCAGCCGCGTAGGTATCAGTTTCATGTACCAGTCTTCAGGGGCTCTTAGTCCCATCATCTCAATCTCTATCTGTGACGGTGCCAGAGTTCTCGGTCTGACCGACTGCGGCAGTCGAAACCTCAACAGCAAGTCAACAAGATCGCTATCTGCGGTGTCTGCCTTGACTTCGGAGAAATCCTGTCTTCTCTGCATGTAATCAACAGGATCTATTCCTGAGAGTACTGCATCGCGAGCCTCCTTGGTCAAGACGAGGCCGCTCTTGCCGCTCTCAAGGACCCCTTCATCGGTCAGCCATTGGACTAAGGCATCAAAGAACCTGTCCATCCTCGAACTGTAGTCTTGATCAATTGTTCCTCTGAAGGATCCTCTGACAAACTCCACGAACTTCCTCCGGATATCTTGCAGAATTGCTGGGCGTCCGTTGATGAGTGTCCTGACTAACACACTGACTGCTAGGCTCGGGTACATCACACCTGGCTCAAGCGCCTCAAGGGGTCTATGAAGGAGGATCTCTTCCATTGCTTCTGGAGTTGGGAACTCCTGTGTAGGCCCCTCAAAGACGAGATACACTCTTCCCCCATGTTGTCTGAGATGGTACTCACCAATTCTCCCGGCAATCTGTAGATAGCGCGACCTGGCGGAAAGGAAATACATGTTGGAGTCAAGCAAGATGACAACACAGTCAAACGGGAAACTCATTCCTGATGTGATACCTGCTGTTGAAACGACAGTTCTCACAACTCTACTTCTGATTGCATTCTCAAGTCGCTCTCGTACACCTGCATCTAGACCTGAATGGTGAAATGCGGCTCCGTATCTCAATGTGTTTGACAGTCTGCTACTCAGAGGGAGGCTCTCCCCTGTTCCTATTATCTGATTCACTATCTCTGGGCCTATCTCTCTTGGGTGGCTTCTTGCGAGCCTTCTGGCGATTCCTTGGGCTCTGTACCTCGACCCGACAACGAAGAGTATCGACTTCTTCTTGTAGTCCTCTATATGCTCCAAGACTGCGTCAAGCACATCTTCCTGCTGAGATGTACTTCTCTGAGTTCCATCGCTGCTCACAATCTTGATTCCCTGACCGCTCTTGCTCACAATGAACTCGTCGGGGGTCAATCTAAAGTCAGGTCGAAATGCTGTTGCGTTGAGCCATTCTGTGGTCTTTTCGGTCTCACCGAATCTTGAGGAGAGTGTCAGGATCTGCATCTGGCCTTTTAGCAGGGTGATGATACAGTCTAGTTTCACACTTCTATCGGTACCAAGGTCTTGGGACTGCATGTCGGGCTGTGAGGAATCAAGTTCCGTCAATTCATCGACGACAGCAAGGTGCAACTTCGCTGTCCATTTCTTCTTCTGAAGTGCTGCAGAGGCAAAGGTCTCATACATCGCAACAATAAGATTGGCCTCTTCCAGTCTGCTGTCTGTGACAGGCGATAACCCATCATGTCGGACGACAGTATATCCAAGCTCTTCTAACAGGGCTCCGTATTCATCCATGATTTGTCTGCTGAGTGACGTATAGGGACTGAGATAGAGACACCTAACACCCCTCTGCAGCCGCAAGAGAATCACAATCATTGCGAGAAATGTCTTTCCCGAGCCAGGAGGCATCTGGATCACGAGGTTGTCATTGATGTCGCCAATCTCGCGGAGGAATTTCTCCTGCGCTGGAAGCAGGGCAACGAAGTTCTTGTGTTTCAGAAGTATACCCGCAGCTCTCTGGACCTCTGTTCCTGTTCCTATCGGCTCTCCAAGCCGCCCGACAGAGGCTAGCGCAAGCCTTCCGTCATGAGTTATCATGAACCCTCTCTGTTTTCGACCCCTGTCGCCAGAGGTCGCCACAAAACCCACTCTCACAAGTTTGTTCATGGTTTCATAGATTGTTCCGCCAGAGATTAGCCCCTGGCGTGAGAGCTCATACTCGACCTCTTCTTGGGATTTCTCGTCTCTTGGACTTGACCTAGGTTTGCTGATTCCATCGAGGGCTAAGAGGCCTTCCACAATTGAGTCCCATCCAAGTGTGGGTACCATCTCTCCAGTCTGAGGACTCAACGCCTGAAGAATCTCAATTGCATGCCTGTTACTGAGCGCCTTCAGTTGTCCTCGGAGTCGAGATAGCGGGTCATTTTCCTCCTCTATGCGCATGAACATCTAGCTCACTGCATCCTATGTTGTCGCAGTGATAAGGATTAGCTCCTTGTTTCAGCCCTATAATACTCGGTCTTTTCTCTATTCGACGGGACTCCTGTCTTGAAGAACTGAGGTGGCATAACAGTGAGGTTTCTCTTCAGACGAAAACAAAACAATGAGGTTTCTACGGAGACGAGTACTAGGCGGACATATCCAAGCCTAGGGGTCTTTTCTCCCGTTGTTGAGACCTCCCAACCTGATCCTCGCAAGGAACTCAAGAAGCTGAGTGAACTGGAAACGATCTTTGTCAGGTCAAAGAAGCTGGAGTCACTTGCTGATGTTCCCTTCGTGGTCGATGAGATCAAGGGTGGCAATATTGTCTTGCTTGATATCTCCGGCCTGAATGACGGAAATGAGCAGACCCATCTTGAGCTGCGTCGTATCATCGAGAGAATCAGAGGTGCCACAAGAGGCTATGAGGCTGACATCGCTCTAGTCAACGATGCGTGCATGATTGTCACACCCAACTTCGTGAAGCTATGACCTTCACTATCTCAGCTTTATCGTTTCGGTCACCATAGGTGCTCTTGTCTCTATGTTCAATGCTTTGTGGATAGTAGATGCCAGTCCGAGTGTCTTTGATGCCTCACCATGAGCAACAAGAATTCGCTCAGGAGCCGGACTCACTCGTTTCACAAAGCTGAGAATCTGCTTCCTATCAGAGTGTCCGGAGAATCCCTCTACAGTGGCGACTTCTAGATTGACCTGGACAACTGTTGTCTGTCCCTCTCTGTTCTTCATATTGGCCTCTTTCCATCCCTTCTGGATACGTCTGCCCATCGTATTCTCTCCCTGATAGCTCACAAAGACTAGCAGGTTCTTCTCATCAGGGGCGAGTAGTCTGAAGTAGTCGACACTGGGACCGCCAGCGAGCATGCCTGAGGTTGCCATGATGATACATGGCTCACCCTCCACAATCTCCTCACGCTGATCAGGATTGTCGACCTGCACGAATATATCTGCTAGGAATGGATTGATACCCTGATGGAATATCATCTCACGAATCTTCTTACTGAGAGCCTCAGGATGTGTAGTATGGATTGCAGTGGCTTGCGCAATCATTCCTTCAATATATACAGGTATCTTGGGAATGCGCCCCTTGGATACCAAGTCCTCAATGACAAGAATGATCTCCTGTGCACGACCGACTGCAAGAACGGGGATGAGGACCTTGCCACCACGTTCTAGGGCTCTCTTCAATATCGTGGCGAACTTTCTCTCCACTTCTTGCCTAGGAGGCATCCTATCAGTAGGATGTCCGTAAGTGCTCTCTATAATGAGTGTTTCAAGTCTTGGGAATGTGAAGGTAGCTGGTTCAAGTAGTCTGGTCCTTCCAAACTTGAAGTCCCCAGTGTATGCCATATTGTACTGTCCATCTCCGATATGGAAGTGGACAATTGCTGAGCCAAGTATGTGGCCTGCATTGTGCATGGTGAGTCGTACATCGGGGGCGATATCGGTCACTTCTCCATAGTTGAGGGAGATTGTGTGAAGGATTGTCTCTTTCACATCACGGTCGCGGTATGGCCTGAGCTTGCCCTCTCGCTCTGCGACATCAATGTAGTCCAGCTGCAGCAGAGTGGCTAGATTCAGAGTTGGTGCAGTCATGTAGACTGGTCCACGGTACCCATACTTGAAGAGGAATGGGACCATCCCTGAGTGGTCCAGATGCGCATGTGTGATCACTACCGCATCCAGACTTTCGACATTGAACTCGGGCATATCGAGCCTTGGAAATGCCTTGCTGGGCGCTCCCACGTTCACGCCACAGTCAATGAGGATATTGCTCTCAGAGGTCTGCAGGAACATACATGACCTTCCGACCTCTCTGAAACCTCCCAGGGCTGCAAGTCTAATCCAGCCATTATTGAAGAGCATAGGCCTGTGTATTCGCCGGCCAATCTCACGGAATGACTTGTTTCTTGTTGCTGCCTCTGATTGAATGATGTAGCGAACCTGTTTTATCAGCTTGCTCTCAATGGGAGGAGTTCGCATGACATTTGGCCGCCAGAATGTCTGACGAGTGATCTCTCTGAGCGTGGTCCCACTTCGTCCAATTACAAGGCCTGGTTTCTGTGCTTCAATGATTACCTCACCTCGAGAGATGTCGAAGTCTATCGTGGTTATCTCAGCCTCTGCTGGTACCAACTCACGAACTGCCTTCTCAGTTTCTTCGTGTGTCAACCTGACATCAGGAGCAGATCTGACAACAATGCGTTTTCGCATCTTGCGAGCAAGTGCCTTTATGCTATCGCCATCATCCAGCAGTATCTTGGGAGCCTTGGAGTATATGGCTATCTCAGGTCCCTCATATTCGACTGAGGTGACTGCGGCTGAACGAGGAAGTGCCTTCTTGATTTCCTCTCTGATATCTACATATGCGTGTTCATCATTGGACTGCATGGATAATCACATCACAATTTTAGGCCTATTTATGCCCCATATTGCCTGATATTGCACCCAACTCTTCGTCGGGTGAGATGTAGCGCAAACTAGTGAACTACAATTGCAACAAGTACTGTCACTATGGTCCTTTCCAGATCTTCATGATGGCGTCTTTTGGAATCTCTTGATAGCCGTCCTTGTCAATCACGCTGACCAGAATTGAGTTGCCCGTAGCGGCGTCTCGTTCAATGGCAGCTGCAATGGCACGAATAGCCAGCTCAATCGCCTTTTTCTTTGGAAGATCGTCTTTGTACTCGACCTCCAGAACACCAAGTGCTACTGGTGAACCAGAGCCATTTGACACGAACTTGTCAGGAATCACTGATCCCACAAAGTCCGTGTAGTACACTTGTGGTCCTTCATCATCGAAGCCTCCAACAAGACTTCCCAGCATGTACGCCCCACGAGCTTGAAACATGATGTTACTGAGCAGACGTGTCAATGCTTTGACACGAATTGGCCGTCCCCTCTGAATCTCAAAGAGTTTGGCCTCTGCAGCTAATAGTTCCATGATTGATTGGGCATCTGCGACAGATCCTGCAATGGTTGCACCAATACGATTCGTGATCTTGTAGATCTTCTTCGCTGTCTTGGACGCAATTAGAAAACCCATTGTGGCTCTCTGATCACTTGCCAAGACTACGCAGTCCTTAGCAATCATGCCTATTGTTGTAGTGCCCGTACTTAACTCAGCCGGGGGATGTACGTCAGGTTCCATGGTAACAAACTCCATCTAGAAGAAGAGTCATAGAGAACAAGTGACAAGCACCCGTTCTTTGGTGCATTATTAAGGTTTTCTCAGTGAACATTCCTGTCATCGACGGACGAAAAGGTCAACCTGCTACTCAGGTCTGGTTCTCTGCCTTCCGTTCTGGACGCTTGAATGTTGTGACAATCTTTACTTCGTCAATGTCTTCGTCGGCCTTTAGAATATCTGCCGCTATACCTATCTCTCCGTACTGGATGTTCTCAATATATCGAGTTTCCTGTGGAAGTTCAACGGTTACAACCTTCTTGCTGTGGGTGATACTGTATCTGTCCTCAGGTATTCCAGGGATTCTTCGCCTTAGGACTGCCTGAAGCTTCTTGATATTCTCGGATACAATCTCTCGGATAGTGACATCGTAGACAAGGGTCTTTCCAGCGAATGAGCTGTTGAAATCGACTCTGACCCGACGACCAAGGTCCGCGGTGACAAAGCCCCGTTCTTTGCCAAACTTAATCTCTTCGCCCTTGTAGCCTTTTGCACCCTGCTTTGCAAGCTTCACCTTTGCAATCAGTTTGATCTTGTTGGGATCTCTGGGCCCTGCACCTTTTTCTGGAGGGATCTCAATAGTCTTCGATTCGCCGACCTTCATACCAATGAGCTGTTCTTCAACTGCCGAGAGGAGCCAGTTCCAACCAACTACAACAAGTGCTGGTTCGTAACGGTCATTCTCTCTGAACAGGCCCTCTTTCTTTGCAACCTCGAGAAGCGTTGTATCGTATACAATACCATTATCCTTTGTCTTCGCAACGAAATCAAGATAGACCATGCTCTTGTCGCTTACGAGGGTCTCAACCTTAGCTGAGTCCTCTTCTTGAGCCTTGGTCGTCTTCTTTGTCGTCTTCTTAACGGCTGGTTTTTCCGCTGCCGCTTTCTCGGCGGCCTCTTGGGTTGCTTCTTTCTCAGTCATGGCCAGTTCCCTCTCAAGTTTCCGGACTATCTAAGGTCCTCCACTGGAGTGTTATAAAACGGTTTCCTTTTGTCCTCGGAAGATGCCTCTGAGTACTTGTATCTTCTCGAAGAACAAGGATTTCTCTGCGATACGCTCGACCTGAAATCCATTGTTTCTGAATGCCTTCATCACAGCGCTCGTGTCTGCAAGGGTCGAAACAACGACAAAGAGTTCTCCTCCCTCGATGAGGTGTCGAGAGGCCTGACCGATGAACTTCTGTGTGAGTTCACTGCCGAGTTTTCCTCCGATGAGTGCATGGTCCATCATGGTGGAATTGCCATCTGCAGGCAGATAGGGTGGATTGAAGAGAATAATCGAGAATCTACTTCTGATGGAAATAGCAGAGAGAAGGTCTGATTGAACAACCCCTGCAGTACGCTCCATGTTGTTTCTCTTGAGGTTTGCAGCTGTATTCTTTGCTGCATCAAGCGATATGTCAATCCCCACAACACTGCTTGCCTTGGATGCAGCAATGACGGTTCCTAGTCCTGCGCCACACCCGACATCTAACACGCTGTCTTCAGGCTTGAAATCAATCGCGTCAAGGAGGAGGTAAGTGTCGTCTGATGGAGGGTACACACCATCAGAGACATCGATTTCAGGATGCTCTCTCACTTCTCAGCCCTCTTGGATCTGGAATTCTTCCTTCCTCTATCGAACCAAGAATCGAGTCAGCAAGGACCACAAGGTCTTCAATACCGATATTCCTCAATCGGTCGTCGCCCTTGGGGTGTCCAAGACAATTGTGAACTATCTCCTCAGCGAGGCTCTTTTCCACTCCTATGTTTCGAAACCATATTCCAAGAGCCTTCCTGAGGGTCTTGTTTGGATACGAGTACAGCCCTGTCACCATCCAATGGAACACATCATCACGCTTTGCACGAGGCCCTTGTGTTCTATGCTTCATCCTCACTACAACGGAGTCAACCTCCGGCATGGGGTAGAACATGGTTGCTGGAACGTCCATGAGACGGTCCACTTCTGCTTGGTACCTGATATTGATTGTGAGCCGTGAGTAGTCCTGCGTTCCTGGGTCTGCATGCAGCCGCTGTGCGAACTCCTTCTGATACATGAGTACTGCCTGATTGAATCTATGCTCGCGCAACAGCCTGAATGTTATCTCTGATGAGATACTGTAGGGAAGATTGGAGACCACCTTGGTCGTTTCCGGGAGGGCAATCACCAGAGCATCACCCTCGATGATGGTGATGTTTTCATGCTCCCTCAGCAGGTCGCGGAGAGCCCTTGCAAGTCCTGCCTCCAGCTCAATCACATGTACATGACCTGCCCTATGCGCAATCTCTTCTGTGAGAATGCCGAGTCCTCCCCCGACTTCCAATACCGTATCGTTTCTCGTGACATCTGCAGCAGCCACTATGTCTCGGGCAACAGCTCTGCTCTTTAGAAAACTCTGCCCCAGTTTCTTGTTCGGTCTCACCCCATATTTCCTGAGTAGCGATTGAATCTCATTGTCAGACAGAGACTTCACCTGAATGTTCACAGTTCTATCGTCGTGGTCGACGTTCTCGTTCATGCTCTTCGTCGTCTCGTTTTGGAGGCCGCACAAAAATCCAGCGCTTGACGTCCTCTCGGAGTTCCTCAACTATCCTGGCTGTCACGGCCTTCTTGGGATTCTGAAGTTTCGTCCTTGCTGCAATGTCATCAAATGTCTTGAAGGGTTCTCGCTTTCGTTCTTCCAGAATTGCCCACATCAGCGTTTGGCCTATTCCGGGAAGCAATTGAAGTGAATGCTTTCTTGTGGTTAGTGGAGCTGCCTCATTGAAGAACTGCACAAACCTATGCTCGTGTTTTGTCACAATCATCTCCACGACAAGAGGTAGCTCGGTGGCACTCTCGGGAGCAAGATCCTCGTAGAGTATTCGCCTCTTGACATGATCAATCTTACCCTTTGAGTTCTGTTCGATTGAGACTCTCTCCTGGGAGTGCAGCTTGACACCTCTCTCGGGCATCATCTCGAGGAGTGTAAAATGAGACTCGCCAATACCCTGTGCTATTGGCTCGCCGCGAGGTCTGGAGTCCCTCAGGTACTCTTTTGGAGGAATGACTGACAGGACGTATGCATGTGTCTCGAACATCCTGTTTTGTTGTCCTTCCAACCATGACCACATCCGGTTATACTGGAGTACATTGTGGTATTGGTCTTCGGCAACGGATAAAAACTAATCGGACCAAGAAGCAGTCCTCGGCCTTCTGGCACGACTGCTCGTGGGATTAAGATATGTCTATACTGTCTAAGATCGGCTCTTGACCATCAGGTCTAGAACCTCGATGAGTTTCTCATCGGTGAAACTCGTCAGGCGGGTATCGAAGATGGACTTCAATTCCTCCACCGTGATAGGAGCAATATTCACGATTTGGACTGCTTGGGACCTCGTGACGCCATAGCTTTCTATCAGCTTCTCGACAAGCTTTGTAGCTACTGCAGGTGCCATCCTCGAAAACGTTGTGGCATGTTCGAGAGTTATCGACTGCTGAAAAGACAGTTCTCCCTCTTTTGCTCGTTGGGCCAAGACTTTCTTGACCTGTGGAAGAGTGATTTCTTCCTCACTGATTATCTCCTTGGGCATTTCTATCCCTCAATTCTTATTGACTCGGAGATGCTCAGGTCTAATGATGAGGCTTCTCTTGGCTTTCCCTATGCCGACATCGACAAGAACGGCTCGCCCACGAACTCCAGTGGCGATTCCCGTCTTTCCCTGATATCTCTTATGAGGCATACCCTTGTGGAAAGCTGAATCGATGACGATATTCACACGCTGGCCTGCTTCATATTGAACGAGTACATTGTCTGGTGAGCTCACGCCCTTCTCACGCACTCTCTTGGTCATGAGGGCACGTGTACGGACTCGGTATCCATGACTCTTCTTTACCACAAGTCATCACTACGAATTACTCTCTCTCGAGTGCTCTGCCTGAGCTGAACTACACTCGAGGTCCAGCATGACCTCTTGGGTCACCACTTAAGGATTTCGCAACAGTCACTCTTTTCGAGAAGTGGCATCAGCGCTCGTCACTGTATATTGCAGTGACATTAAGCTCCTTACAAACACAGCCTGTTCCAAGCACTTCGGCGATAGACGGCTTGGTCCTTCCTGCATCTCCTGAGATGAGCTCCTTGATGTACGTACCACCTTGGACCTTGAAGAATGCTTGAAGAGTACCATCTCTCTCGCGTGTCATGCGAATCTGGTGAATCCGTTTCTTTCTCACCAAGTCGCTCCTTCGATGAGAGACTCGATTCGGAGTCCTCTGTTCAATCACAACATCCTGAAACAACTGAACTACCCTCTGGATCGCATCATCAGTCACGGGATTCTCAGTCTGGATGACTGCAGCATATTCCTTGACATTTGATGATGCATCCTCCTTCAGTTTCTGCAGGCGATGCCTGTCAGTAAGTTCCAAGTCCTGAACTTCGATTCTACCCCCGGCCTCGCTGTTAATAGTCCGGGTTAAGGCTTGGAGGTCTGGTTTCCGTACTCGCGGCTGTGTCACCTCGACAACAAAGGGTCTCCCCTTGCCCAGCATGAGGACATCTACATCCTCTCTACCTGCAGCATGGAACTTGAAGCGAGAGCCATATGCAAGGCGCTGTGCATGAATCCCAACATATTCTGATATTGAGTCTGGGTACTTCCTTCCGGTTCCGCCACAATCATCACAGCCCCTACCCTTGCACTTCTTACAGTCCCATCTACTCTGAGGCACACCTCGGACCAACTTCCGATATCTCCCGTAGATGAATACTGGATTGATCTGCAGTCGCACCTCATCTTGATTCATATCATAGATGAACACGGCATCCGGTTTCTCAAAGTCTACGGGCTTTCCCAATAGCTCCTGTAATTGAATGCCTGTTAGACGATTGAAATGTGACTTCAAGGTCTCTGAGTGCAGAGTCGAGTATGTTGCAGTCATCTCATCTTGCCGCTCTACTAAGAGGGGCGAAGGTATTGATCCCGCAAGGACAGTCTCGAATTCGACCTGACCTGCACATTCAGCCATCCGTCGAGCAATCATCGGGATTCTATCAAATATTGAGCTACCGTCAATGAAACATAGGTGACAGCTATCTCTCGTCACATAGTCGATTGAGTTCTTAGTTGCGATGGCCTGTGCAGGAGCAAACATACCATTGCCAGCAAGGGTCTCAATGGAATGCCTTCCTGCGTCACTGTCCTCGGACTTAAGCTGGTCATCGGCAATCATACATAGGATTAGCTTAATGGAATGCCCCCGGTCCTCATTGGATGTTGCAGTGCCCAACCACGCGAATTGCCGGCCTAGACATCGATCGCAGAGAGTGTGCTGATTGAGCATCTCTTGTGCAGTTTTCAGCATACCATATTCATCAAGATTAGTCATAGGCCTTGACCTCTTGCCGCTCCTGACGGGCATCCATTCATAAAAACGGATTGATATATCTAATAGCTCGAAGTCCCAATAGGACCATCCGAGGGTCTGTCACTAGTCTCTTTATGACTTTCCCCTGAAGGTCCATATCCCCTTCGCTCTTCACAACATCAAGAAGTCCTAGTTCTGCCGCATCCTTGATGATGGAGTCTAATCCCTTGTCGCTCAAGGATGACAGAGCTCTCTGCGTCAGATACATTGCACGCAGTTCATTGAAGACCATGGACTTGCATTGTTTCTCATATTGTTTGATGCTTCCTACTTTAGCGTCTTGAGAGAGAGCTTCAGCAACCGCCTTACCTGCTATTCTCGCTGTGATTCCCCCCAAGATTACGCCCCCACCAGTTGTGGCCTTCACAATGCCTGCAGTATCACCCACGGCCAGAACATTCCGATGAGTCAGCTTCGCAATAGGCATCCCGACTAGCACAATACCCCCAAGTGATCGTTCAATCTTTGCGCCCTCTAACCTCCTAGCTAGTATCTTGTGATGGGCAATGAGTGCATCGAGACGTGCCCTTGATTTGTTTCGAGCTGCTAGTCCTACTCTGGCTCTTTTCTCTCCTAGCGGTATGATCCAAGCAAAGAATCCCGGCGCGACATTTCGTCCATAGAACATCTCCACCATATCGTCATCAAGATTGACACCTGAGACTTCATACTGGAATGCCGGATACTTGCTAGACTTCTCCACGGCAGGAAGCCCCACACTTCTCGACAAGCGACAACGAGAACCCTCGGCAATGATGAAGCATTTCGATTTCAGTTCATTCTCATTCTTCTCATTGACCCGAATTGTCCGGACTAGGGCGCCTTCTCTAGTGAATCCTGTTGCCTTGGCATTGGTTGTAATGTCTACTCCTGAATCTATCGCTCTATTTGCAACCCATGCATCAAAACGTCTTCGATCGATAACACACGCCTCTCTTTCTGCCCGCTCAATGGTCACGGAATTGCCCGAGGGAGAATAGATTCTCGCACCCGATACCGTGTTCTGTATGATGCCCTCTGGCATTCGCAGTCCTAAGCGTGCGAGTCCTGATGTGCTGAGAAGTCCTGCACAGTGGTCTGGCTCGCCAACACGCTCATGTTCCTCTACCACACGAACATGGAACCCTCTCTTGGCTATCTCTGTCGCTGCAAAGAGACCTGCTGGCCCAGCGCCAATGACAAGAGCATCATAATCCATTGTTGTACCCATTCAGACATGCCGAGGGCACGTTTTTAACTCTCCCCTCAGAAGAGCTTTGGAGCGCCCACGATGATAGCAGGGAAATTCCAGTATAAACAGGTCATTGCTGTCAGAACTGACCTTGGCATGAGCAGAGGGAAGATGGCAGTGCAGGTGGCACACGGGTCGCTGAGTGCTTCGGAGAATGCCCGTGTCGCACACCAAGATATCTGGCATGCCTGGTATAGAGAGGGTCAGAAGAAGGTTGCAGTCAAGGTGTCCTCTGAGGAGGAGCTCTTGGAACTGAGAAGACAGGCAATAAACCACAGACTGCCGCATGCTTTGATTCGCGATGCTGGAATGACCGAGCTACCTCCTGGAACAATAACAGTCTTGGGTATTGGCCCTGCAAAGTCTGAAGTCATGGACGGAGTCACCGGAGATCTCAAGCTACTATAGAGGGATTTTGGTGAAGGAAGGTCACCCTTTTGAAAAGCCATTTGGTATGGAGTTCTATTCCACGGACAGCATCGGAATCGGTGGCAGGCTCAAGAGGAGATACGAGGACTTCCTGGTAGAGGAGATTGCTTCCGATGGAGTAGTAATCAGTTTCAAAGACTGGCAAGAGAGACCAATCAGAGAATCAGTCATTGCAGGGAAGAGAGATAGGTATGTTATCTTCACGGTTCAAAAGATGGGCATCTCGACTATGGATGTTTCAAACATACTTGCATCGTCACTGAAGCTTCCGCGGAATTTTGTCTCATATGCTGGGTTGAAAGATAAGCGTGCGATTACAGTCCAACAGATGTCAGTTTCCTCTCAAGCAGCAGGTGAGCTGACAAAGCTAGAACTCTCACGGATAGATCTTCGTGATTTTTGTTACACTCGCCATCCTCTTCAGATAGGTGATCTCTGGGGGAATAGATTCACAATCATCCTTAGGGATCTGGAAGCTGACCGTGTCACGGCAACACAAGCAGTGGAAGCAGTCCGAGGAACTCCTCTGCTCAACTATTTTGGAGTTCAACGGTTCGGACTTCCTAGACCCAGCACTCATCTTGCGGGGAAATCTCTCATCAAACGAGACTTCGAGGAAGCAGTCCGAATCATGCTCTGTACTGAAAGTGCATTTGAGTCAGAGGAGCTGAAGCAGGTTCGGCTGAGACTGACTGAAGACCTCACGCCCACGGAGAATATGATTCGCGCCTTTCCAAGAGACCTGAATTATGAACGGACCGTCTTGACTGAACTCATCAAACATCCTGGTGAATTCGAACGTGCTCTGCAGAGGGTGCCACCACGTGTTCTCACATTGATGGTGCATGCCTACCAGTCCTACCTCTTCAATCGTCTTCTCAGTCAGCGAGCAGCTGCGAAACTATCCCTTGTCCAGCCAATACCTGGTGACTTCATGATTGAACTGGACACGACCCACTCAGGGCGCGATTCGTGGCTCTTCGTGACTGAGCGGTCATTGGAGGAACGAATCAAGCAGGTAGAAGTGGGAAAATATGGACTGGCGCTACCGGTACTAGGGTACACGACTCGACTTCCGCCAACTCCACAGACAGACTCACTCAGGGCGCTCATGAAAGAAGAAGGCATCACACTTCGGGACTTCAGAGACCCAAACACAAGGTCTCTCGACTCGCCGGGAGGGCTCCACCTCGCAGCGATTCTGATAGATGATCTTGATGTATCGTTTGTTGATGAGGGTCTCCGGGTTGTATTCAGCCTGAGAAAGGGATCATACGCAACAGTAGTTCTGCGCGAACTAATGAAGAACCATCCAATCAATCGAGTATGATTCGCAGCTACCTGGAACGCTGATCCTCTATCTCTTTCATGCGTTCCTCAAACTCGTCTTTAGTCTCTTCGTCTTTCACTATTCTCCTCCGATCATCTCGGAATTCGAAGAGAACAGACTCGTTCATGATAGCTGAGATGATGAATCGAAGCTCCTCCTTACTGTACTTGATTCTCTCCCTGTCTGCTTCTCGGAGTATGACAATGCTCTCCCTCGCTCCATCTGGTGAGTGGAGACTATTGACGCCCACCTCATTTGCTGGAGAAATGAACTCTCTGACCACAGTCCGTAGTTTCGCAGGTCCCTCTATGACAATGAGCTCCCCGAATCGCTCAGTCATCTCATGAGTCAAGGACTCCTCTGAGAGTAAGAGCTCCTTATTCTTCTTCTTCACCACGAGGACCAGGCGGTTTCCTGCCTTGGCTGCTTTCAAGATAACCAGGTTCTCAAGATTCGGATGTTCCTTTTCCCTGTCCAGTAACCATTTGCTGAACTCGATGTCGAATTTTGTGATTTCCCCTCGTTCAAGCCTAGCTTGGCAGTTTGAGCATAACATATCAGATTCTACATCAAAGTTGCAGACCGGCAGTCGCATTTGTTCTTCCTCGCCAGTTTCGAAGGCTCAGTAGAAACTGGACTTCGGGTGACAACATAAATGCATCTATTTTGAGAGTGTTATGTCAATGGTTGACACATTCAGGTCGCTGCCTTTATCCGTCTGGACCGTGGTAGTGTCGATCTCAATATGCTTGACTGAGAGACCCTCTATGAATCTGTGTCTAGTGATCTCTGCAACATCGACAGCGCGGCTGATGAGCCGTCCTCTTGCCTTTATGACGACTTCTGTTGCGCCCTTATTGAATAGTGTCACACAAGCCAGTACATAGGACATGACATTCTTGTTACCAACTAAGATGCAGTCCATGTTGTTGTTTCCCCGCAGTTCCTTTTCTTCAGTTTTCTTACTGCTGGGTCTCTTTCCAGTGCTTTCCTCCGTCATGCGAACTCTCTCCGCCTACTACTGGGACCTACTCTTAGTGATGAGTCGTACCTTCCTTATGTAGATTTTGTAAAGCTATAGGCCTCAAGGGCATGTGTAAACCAAGAAAAATCTGTTTTGGTCTTCACAAGGATACCTTTGCAAACCTTTTTCTTGGCCAGACAGTGGCGTGCAGCTGGATGTTGTCTGCAGATGGCGAAACTAACATTTCTTGGTTCCTGTAGAGAGGTTGGCCGTTCTGGTTTTTCCCTTGAAGAAAAGGATGAGAGCTTTCTTGTAGACTTTGGTGTCAAGTTTACAGAACCTCCTACATTTCCTGATATGATACCAACAGAGGGCCTTCAGGGAGTCGCTCTTACACATGCTCATCTTGACCATTCTGGAGGTATTCCATTAATCCTTAAGGCGACCGAGGCATCTCTCTTCTGTACGCCAGCGACCCGTGATCTAAGTATCCTTCTTCTTCGCGACATGTACAAGATATCACATGGTAGATTGCCGTTCACTCTCAAGGATATTGCCGCTATGCGGAAACAATGTCAGTCCACATCATACGAGGAAACCATGCCCATTGGTCGTCATTTCGAGATGACCCTCTTCAATGCAGGACATATACCCGGCAGCGCCATGGTTTCAATCAGAGTGGATGGCAAACGAATTCTATTCACTGGGGACTTCAATGCAACTGAAACGCATCTCAATCCTGGTGCCAGAAAGAATCTTCCGAAACATGATATTGTTGTGACGGAGAGCACCTATGCTCGTCGTATCAACCCTCCGCGACAGGCCACCGAAGAGGCCCTCATTCAGACGGTCATCGAGACCGTCGAACGTGGGGGTACTGTTCTCATTCCTGCCTTCGGTGTGGGCAGAAGTCAAGAGATCCTGTGCATCCTAGAAGGAGCGAATCTCCCCAAGAAATACCCAATCTATATCGATGGAATGGCACGCGCTGTCAACGAGATACTTGTACGCCATCCTCAATATCTGCAGAGCCCTCAAGCGCTTCAGAGAGCTGCAGGGCGTGCGCTCATCATCAACGACGACCGCGACCGAAGAAATGCGGTAAAACCGGGCAGCGTCATCGTTTCGCCTGCAGGCATGCTCAAGGGCGGCGCATCAACTCTCTATTTCAAGATGCTTCATGATGACCCTAAGAACGCGATTGTGTTCGTGAGCTTTCAGATTCCAGGCACTCCTGGGGAAGAGCTTCTCCGGACAGGAAAGGTCATGGCAGGGAATCGTGTGTACAAGGTGGCTGCAGATGTCCGTCAACACCATCTATCATCACACTCTGACTCCAGAGGTCTGCTAGATATGCTGACGATGATACCCGGTGAGCCTGAATTCTACCTAGTCCATGGCGAGTCTGAATCCTGTGATGCACTTGCTGAGAAACTGGAAAAACGAGGAAAGAAGGCTCATGTCGCAGAGCTCAATCAGAAGATAGTATTCTAAGCCTCTCCAGGTTTGGTCTCTGTTCTAGCCTCGATGATCTGGCACTTCACCTGCTGGAGGATCTCTTCAGCCTTCTGGGGCTCAAGGATGATGGTGTAGAGGTATCTATTCGTGCGGAGTTTGAGCTTGACCGAATCCGTGCCCCTCTTGACACGACACTCTTTCGCATCCTCGGTCATCTCGAGGAACTTGTCAACATCGGTGATTATTCTTGGCATTTGAACGCCCCATTGTGCTGTTTGGTGGTGGGCCGGGGGAGGTTTGAATCACTCCAGCGCGACTAATTCGGAGGTCAATTGCTTGCGTTATAACTGTAACGATAGGAATTATGATGTCCTTCCAATCTGTCAACTGCGAAGAGGGGAAGACAACGCGACTACGGGGACATTTGTGGACAGGGAGCTCCTTGAACAAATCCTTAGCTAAATCAGTAAAGCCGCATGATAGCGTCATTCTTATAACTACTAAATTCCCGAACGCAGTGTATGGGCCGGTGGTCTAGACCGGTTATGATTGGGTCAGACTTCTTGACCTTCTAACACACGTCGCCTTCACATGCGAAGTTCAATATCGAGCTTGGATTGAAAAAAAAACCAGACTCGGCTGTGCTTCTCTGGAAGCGGCGAAGGCCACGAGTTCGATCATTTCGAAACCACTTCGAAATGGAACAAATCTCGTCCGGCCCACCATCCTGATCATCATTTTCTGCTTTCTTGTTTCCCAAATGCCGATTATTCATGCGGTGAGGTCTGCCAGACCGGGATCAACAAGTGAAACCTCTTAGCTGGATTTTACAGCTTGTTTCATCCGCTCAAGGTCTTCCCAATCCATCGATAATGCATGCATCGCCCAGTGGGTTTCACGATGGCATT
This sequence comes from uncultured archaeon, assembly GCA_964354495.1. Taxonomy (GTDB): domain Archaea; phylum Asgardarchaeota; class Thorarchaeia; order Thorarchaeales; family Thorarchaeaceae; genus SMTZ1-45. The sequence goes on from CAYHAA010000018.1 coordinate 38,912, forward strand.
TCTGGCACAATGAAATCCAATCATCAGGATTCATCACTCGAAGATGCTTTTTCCTTTTCAGTATGTCTCTGCCATGCCGTCGTCCATCTTTCCTGTGAACAGTCAGTGTTTTCTCACGATAATGCACGCCACAATGGAAACAGGTTTCGCCAAAGAGAAGGCGTCGCAAATCATAATCACCTAACTTTGGATTCTCGATTATCTCAAGGAATTTTGCTGAAGATGGTGCATTGTCATCAGTTTCGTAGAACGGCTTTGCTTGCTCAACATTGCGATTGGCTTTTGACTTCTTGGGTACCCCGCTCTCTTCGCAGATCTCTTCTTTTGTCATCCTCTCACCTAAGAAACACATGTGCTGAGATGTATCAAGAATGTTTGGCAAGTCGTAGAGACCCGACAATAGCGTTGAAAATCGAATATCAGGAGCTGATAATGGTCAATGGAGGCTAATCGCCGGCGAGAATAGGTCAAACTCTCAAGAGCGCTTCTAATGTGGGAATTCTGGGGACTTCAAGTATCAAAACTGCAATCTCCTGACATTCTCGCAAGGCGATTACGCTCTTCGAGTGTTCGTACCCCTGCAGAACATTGGCCAACTCTGTCTGGAAAGCAGCTTCATACTTGCATCTCGAATGTGAGTCGGAATATCCGGAGAAGCATGGATGAACGGGGACTCACCGGGTCTTGACTATCTCAATGGTCCCTGAGGCACGCAGTAGTCGCACATGTAGACTCTGTCATCCTTAGTCTTTGATACATCTATGTCGGCATCGCATCTTGGACAGAGAATCAATGAAGTCATGGCCCGCCATATGTTGATTCCTGTGCTCTAAGCTACACCACAAAACAGGCATGGGAGTGCAAGCAGTATGAAGATTAGCGGAATGCCGATGCCATACGCCCGAGAGCTTGGTTCCATTGCTGCTATGGTGACAAGAGAAAGAATCACAAAATACAGAAACATGCCAATCAGAAGGCTTGCTCCACTTGCTGCCGCACAATCATCCGAACAGTGGATACCATATCTGTTGACTCGCCAGTTGTCACTCTCGATCGTTCCACACCATTGAGATCTGACAATCTTTGTAGAGTCTACTGCGACATATATCAGAAGCGACTCTCTGTTCTCTATCATGTCCCCTCTGACGTCAGCTTGGATTCGAAGGGTTATATTCATTCCCCTCTTCATCAGTCATGCTTCGTATCTCTCGTATCAATGATAGCCTTGGAAGTCCGAACAGGCCCATCAGCTGTGACCGAGCCAGACTTGGTAATATATAAGAAGCAGTCCCCTCTACTATGATATCATGAAGCCTCAGAACCTCGGTGATGATCTGGTCATGCGGAACGCGACCCACGAGGACATCCCCGCACTACTGGAACACTTTGGCACGGTCCATGGCAGACAGATCACTGACGAGATGAAAGCCCTCCTTGAGCAGTATCCCAGACGCTCGTGGGAGGATGTCTTCGTCATAGTGAAATCCGAATCGGGGGAGGTTGTCTCATGTGTCATGCTCCAGCGAAATGCGTGGACCCTAGGTGGCATCCAGTTTCCCACTGTCGAGATGGAGGCAGTAGGCACGCTAGAGGCATACCGTCATAGAGGACACATGCGCTTGCTCAATGATGCATATGAGAGACGGGTATCTGAGATTCAGCCTGTCTTCCAGGCAGTGGCAGGAATCGAGAACTTCTATCGCAACTTCGGGTATGAATATGCTGCTGCCTTGGGAGGCGGTTATCCAGTGACACCGGGATTCATCCCGAAACTTACTAAGGGAGAACAGGAGCCAGTCACCTTCGAGAAGGTGGACAGGAAGAGCTTCAAGAAGTTCCTGAGATATCGAGAGGAGAAGGCATCAGGCGTGATACAGAATACGACATGGCAGAGGATGATCCACCCAGAGGACTCAGCCTACCTTCTCTTCGAGCCAACGACTGATGAACAAGAGGCCTTCTTCTATTACCTTGTAAAGGAGAAGCAAAGAACTGTAGGAGTGTTCTACCTGTCGCGCTGGGAGAACAGGGTCGACGTTGTAGAGCTGTACCTTGACACGTACAACCATGTCGATGCAGTCCTGAGGTTCGCTCAGGCAAAGGCACAGGAGTGGGGCGGACTCCCTGTCAGGGTTGTACCTCCAAATCAGGCACAGGTCAGCGAATACGTACATGCAAGACCAGCCTATGGCACGAAGAGCATCAATCGCTATGCGTGGTATATCAAGATTACCTCCGTCCCGCGATTCATCGAGACCATGGCACCGCTCCTCTCTGATCGTCTGAAACAGACCGAGTTTCATGACTTCACCGGCGAACTGAAGATAACAGATTACAAAGAGGGCTGGACCCTCACCTTCAGCAACGGTGCGTTCATTGGAATCGTCGAGAATGAAGGCAGAGACCCTGGCAAGTACAGCCTCCGTATACCAAGGGGCCCCCTGACAAGGCTACTCATGGGCTACGAAACCTATGACTCTCTCGCTGGTCATGAACCAGATGTGGTATGCTCTCCAGTGATGCAACCACTAGTGAGAACACTCTTCCCACAGCTGAACGCCAATGTCGATCCCTTTTACTAGCGCCTGAACGATACTCTGCACTGGTGGGGAAATACAGAGAATAGGATATCATCTTCGATGGTTGTGTAAGGCAATCCACCGTGAGCAATCCATTGTTAGAGAGAAACTGCAATTGTGTTGGCACGCCTACGAACAAGTAGATTAGGCAGTGGAACACAATGAGTGTCAGGCTCATATGCAGGTCCAAGTCGAGGAGGAGGACAGATGCTAGCATTCCCGCCAACTTACGCCATTCCTATTTCCTTGGTCTTCATCTGTACTGTGTTGCTCTTTTGCTATGCGCCCGTACGTGAAAGGCTGCGCCCGCAACGGCTGCTCATTCTTGCACTCGCAGCGACACTCATATGCGTTCCAGTCTATGCCATCAACTATCAGCAGACTCCAGCATACGACGTAGGAAGTGTTGTCTTCAGAGATAGAGCCTGGGACTTCACAATCTGGCCAGGGAACACAGAGAGAATCGACGATATATCCAATATTCATGCAGTAGCCGCCGCATATATCACGATAGTCTGCGACTCGAACGTGACATTCTACCTCATCGATCAAAACAGACCAGAAGCGCATCACCGGGAGGCCAACTACTCAGAAGTAGAAACTACATTTCGTCTACCCTATCTCTACACAGAGACAGGGGTGCCAGCACAATGGTCAATCTGTCTAACGAACTCCAATCCCACACTCCTACATGTCCGTATCGAATCAATATGGCTTGAGGACAGCATCGAAATGGCGTGGTGGGGCATAGAGTACAGTCTTTATTTGCCGTTAGTACTCCTCTTTGCAGTCTGGATGGCACTAGGTCTACCTATGTTGATTCTCTACCGAAGGAGAGCAGAATCACAGGAATTCATGACTGGTCTGGCTCTCACAATTCTAGGCGTCGGTCTTGGAGTAGTTCTAGCTTCCCTAGTGCCATTCTATCTACTCTCTCCGAGTTCGATTGGGATACTTGTGATTGTTGCGCTCTTTCTCGTTTACGGATGCAATCGAAAGAAAACAGAAGCGCCTCCTGCGCCAACTCCAGCTGTCGTATAGACTCTAAGACTGACATGAGTCTTACCTAGAAGGTACAATAAGAAAGTCATAAGATATGTCGATGAATCAGTCCAGATTTCCATCAGTAATTAGTCCCGCATTTTGACCCCAGAGCTGTATCCTATTCAGATAGTAACATAGGACGGCTGGAGTCCCGAACACTCGGTGCTCAATAGATGACAGGTTTTGAGGAACAATACCGAGCTCGGACTCAGAAATCGTTCAATATGTTCCAAGAGGCTAGCAAATCGCTCCCTGGTGGAGTTGCTGCTAATGGAAAATTCCTAGAGCCCTATCCCATATACGTGGATAGAGTGAGAGGAGCATACCTTTGGGACATAGACGGTAATCAATACACAGACCTCCTGATGGGCGCAGGAGTTCACATACTTGGACACAACCCAAAGATTGTCTTGGACGCAGTCAAGAGGCAGTTGGAGATGGGTGTCCATTACTATTTGCCAGCTGAGGCAGAGGTGAAACTGGCAAAGAAAGTATGCCAGCTCATGCCTGCAGTTGAGATGGTCAGGTTCCTGAACACTGGCTCAGAGTCTACTATGATGGCTCTGCGAACTGCCAGAGCATACCGGAAGAAGGACAGAATTGCGAAATTCGAGGGGAACTTTCACGGACAGCATGATTCAGTACTGGTCAGTACCATGAGCACCGGTGGGGAACCTACAAATCTCCGTCCAAACATAGATAGTGCAGGTATTGCAAAGGCAGTCGCTCAGGATGTTCTAGTCCTTCCGTATAATGACATAGATGGAGCTATTTCTGCAATTCGCAAAGAGGCGAATAGTCTGGGAGCAGTGATTGTTGAACCAGTATCAGCGTTTGGCCTTGGTAGTGTTCCAGCTGACAAGGAGTTCCTCAAGGCGCTCAGAGAGGTCACGAAGGAGAATGATATTCCCCTCATCTTCGATGAAGTTGTCACCAATTTCCGACTGGCACTCGGAGGAGCAGTAGAATTCTTCGGTGTAAAACCAGACCTTGAGTGCCTTGGGAAGATACTAGGAGGAGGTTTCCCCATCGGCGGATTCGGTGGAAGGAGAGACATCATGGACAAGATGGTCACACCTAAGACGGGACTCTGGGACCTCAAAGAGCAGATCTTTCAATCAGGGTGCTTCTCAGGCAATGCCATATCCATGACCGCCGGTCTTGCTGTCTTGGAAGAACTCGAGAAGAAGAAGGTCCATCCTCGTCTGAACTCTCTGACAGAAAAACTGCGAAATGGTCTGTCTGAGATTGGAAAGCAGTACAAGTATGACATGCTGGTGACCGGAGTCGCATCAATCCTTCAGGTTCACTTCGGCGTAAGAGCCATCAGAAACAAGCGTGATGCAATGAAAGTGGACAAGGCGATGACCAAGGCATTCCATCTGGGGATGCGAGCAAAGGGAGTCATGGCAAGTGCACATCCGCTCTTTCTCTCTACAGAACACACAGAGAAGGATGTAGCGCACATTCTAGAAGTCGCTGAAGTAGTTCTGAAGGAAATGAAGAGTCATAACTAACTCAGGTCAGCTCCAAGAATCTTGATGGTTCCTGTCGCACCGCATTGGTCACACCTGTATGCCATATCAGGACCCACTTTTTTCAGGTCAATACTTGTATCGCATTGCGGACATGGAGCAGTGGGAGGCAACACCTTCAGCAGAGATGTGTTCGAGGGAACTACAGCGTCGCGAGAGTATCTTGGAACTGCTCTCCGATGGCGATATTCTCCTAGTCCCTTGATGAGCAGTGGCGAAAACAAAACCGTAACAACCAAGAAGATACCAAGGTATGCAACTATAGACGTTATTCCTGCGATGCGTGCCGAACCGGCTATGAAACTTGGAAAAATGAACACAGCAAGAAGGAAATTGCCGAGTGTTTCATCCACTTTACTAGCTTGAACGCATTCCCGCGAGCAGTATACTCCTGTATGAGTGGTGGTCCATGCTGGACTCTCTGGAGTGCCACACCAGAAGCATCGCACAATCTGCCAAGCATCAACTTTGATATAGATCTCCGATGACGACTTGCTACTTATCACAGCTGGCGAGAGAATCGCCCCCTCATGACATCTATATCTCAACTGGTTATATTCGTTCGCTTCCTCGTTTGAAAGGTGTGTTTCATCAAGATGTCGAGTCAATGATTCAAGTAGTCTTAGACTGTTGAGACCTGAATTATCTCTAGAACGCCAGTCCAGTCTGCAACATATACGAAATCACCGACGACATCCAAGTTGATAGCTTCACCGCCATCGTAGAAACTGGCAATCAATACTGGGCTCTGTGGAGTGCTCATATCAACGATGAGTAGCCCCAATTCAATGTCTGCCACATAGGCGATGCTGCCTACGACATGAACAGCGAAGATTGAGCCATTTGCATCGAACAGCCCAGTCTGGATGATCTCTGATGGGTCACTCACATCTAGAATCCGTAATTCTCCACCCTCCAGAGATCGTCGTCAGGCATGTAGCTCCCAGCGAATGCTGGGTGCGATGGGTCACTGATATTCAACACTTTGATGCCCGTCTGGGCACTTCTATGGTCCACAACAAATGCAAGATCGTCAACGACATGAAGCTGGTGACAGGCTCCTGTGATGGAGTAGCTTGAGAGATATTCCGGATTGCTGGGATCAGACACATTGAGGATTATCAGACCATTGTTCCAGTCTGCAACGAAAGCAAGGCTGCCGACCACTTGCACATCATACACCTCGCCACTGCCAAGATACTCACCCACCTTGTAGGGACTTACTGGATTACTGACATTGATGATTTCCAATCCATACTGTGCATCAGCTATGTACGCGCAACTCCCTGCAACATCTACCTTGCGGGGCCATCCTCCATCACGATACGAGGAGAGCTCAGTAGGATTCGATGGGTCGCTGATATTGATGAGTACAAGTCCCCCTGGAGTGTGCTCATTCTGGTCTATGACATAGGCAATGTCCCCAACCAGTTTCACATCCACTGCCATCTCTCCAATATCGAACTGGCCAATCTTTGTCAGAAGTAGTGTTGGCTCGGGGGTCTGATTGTTCTGGAGGATAACCAAAGAGATTGCCACGCCAACTGCCAACATGACTGCGATTGTGAATGCAATGACGCGGACTCGCCCACTTTCCATGTTCCATCCTCCTCTATTCTCTTCATTCCCCAACCACGAATACTGCAACCAAACTGACAGACATTGATAGGGGAAGCTAGTAATCACATCTGGTTGGTCACTATTTAAGAGGAAACATCAAAGCAACATGTTTTCAACTTTAGAGTGCTGATTCCTTGGTTGCCACATGAATTTGAAAGGAGAAGAATAGAATGTGTGTTGTCAGATTCCAGGTTCCAGACCATGAATTTCATCCTCAAGCAATATATTGCAGTACTAGTATATGTCAGCAGCCTGCACAATACAAGATACTGCAGCAGAGATAGTGGTGTCAGACATGACTGTCAACCTTGACCAAGAGTCCGCACATATCTTTCAACAGAAGGTCATGGACTGGTGGAGCAAGAATGCCAGAGATCTCCCCTGGCGAAACAATCCTGGTCCCTATGAGGTCCTTGTGTCCGAGGTCATGCTGCAACAGACCCAGGTCAACAGAGTAATTCCGAAGTACCTAGAGTTCCTGCGGGAGTTTCCCACTGTGGAAGCCCTTGCCTCTTCAGAGACGAAGCGATTGCTGACTGTCTGGAGCGGGCTCGGGTATAATCGCCGAGCCGTATGGTTGAGAGAGGCTGCACGCGAGATCGTAGCAAGAGGCGGTTTTCCGCAGGAGGTCAAGGACCTACGAGAGCTGAAGGGTATCGGTCCCTATGCATCCCGGTCAATTCTGATATTCGCATTCAACAAGGACCTGGCTGCAGTGGATACGAACATTCGGCGGGTCCTCATTGCATCAGGATTCGCTAACGAATCGATGACACACAAAGAGGTTCAGGCGGTGGCTGATGCGTTGCTCCTGCGGGGCAGGTCGAGTGACTGGCATAACGCCCTGATGGACTACGGCTCTGAGGTACTCACGGCTAACACGACAGGTATTGCTCCGAAGTCTAGACAGCCTAAGTTCAAGCAATCAACCCGGCAAGTTCGCGGGATCATCGTCCGTGTTCTAACACAGAATAATTCTATGTCCCTGAGGCAGTTACTCTCCCAACTCGATTTTGAATGTAATGAAAGAGATATCCAGCCAATACTTGACCAGATGGTGGCAGAAAAACTCATCGAGTTCACAATGACAGGCAACTACAGGATTGTGGACTAAGGTCAATGGACCTCTGAGTCTATCCCATTCATCCCGATACTCGGCTATTCACTCCAGTCTTGAAGAGCCACCTTGACTGAACGGCGCATCTCTGCTGCGAACGTAGAGCCGGTCTTCCGCAGGAAGACACTCTGCCCAAGATTCTGAGCGCCGCCAAAGAAGCTGCTCGGATGACCAAAATGCTCCATGAGCATGGCCTCGAACTCCTTGCTGTCTACGTGCGAGTACTTGTCCTTGAAATACACGAATCGTTGAGGGAATCGGGGTGTCTTCTCACGGTCAGCACGTTCTCCACCAACGGGATAGCCAAAGCATAGGAGGGCGATGGGGAATACCCACTTAGGCAGATCAAACATCTTACGATGGGTCTCTATGTTCTCCATGATGTCCCCGATATAGCACGACCCAATCCCCAGTGACTCGGCTGCGATTACTGCATTCTCTGCTGCTACCAATGCATCACAGCACGCAAGCAGGAGGTCAGACTCTTGTGGTGTGACATAGTCGAGACCTCGCTCCCTGCACATCTCTGGCACACCTGAATATCGAAAGAGGTCGTACCACCTCTGCAGGTCTGCGAGGAATAGTAGAACTAGAGGGGCCTTCGCAATGAAGGGTTGATTGTCGCATGTTGTGACCAGCTTATCCTTCATCTTCTGGTTCACCACCTCAATGACTGAGTAATGCATCATGTTTCCAGCTGTAGGAGCACGGAACATGCTGTGAAGGATCCACTCTTTGTGCTCTTTTGAGATAGGCCGAGGGTCATATCCCCTCAGGGTCCTTCGATTATCAAGCACTTTCAGGGTCTCGTTCATAGATGGCCTATGAGTAAGACTCGCATATAACAGAATCCCATGAATGGAAGACCTTATAGTCCTTCGATTGTTGTACCAAACATCATTGAAATTGATGGGCTGATGTGAGTGAGCGGTACAGAGGAGTGCGTAAGGGCTGTGGCTGATGAGATCTTACGCGGGCATGTGCTGAAACTCGATGAGCCATTGTCGTATCCGGGAATTGCCATCATTCCAATCATCAGAGTGCAAGAACAGAAGCAGTCCAAGAGGCTCATGCATATCCCCAGGTCCACACTGACTGAAGATGTCCACAAGGTCATAGTGGGAAGTATACCGATGAATTCGTGTGGCGTGCTCATTCTAGACTCGCTTGGCGATGTCATAACCTTCAAGTTGCATCAGGAAGTCCGTGCATTCTGGGAACGTATCAACTTCGTCGAGAAGATAGTTGCAGAAACCTACAGAGACACAAGAAAACCACTGAGCAGGGCAGGTGCCACTGCCAGAGTGGTGGCCTTTCTCACGCGGCTTAGAAACGATGGAACTGAGGCAGTCGTGACGGAGAGGACAAACTACTTCGTGGTTTCATTGACTGATGCAGCGAAAGAAGCAGGAACCATCCAGAACCATCTCGAGGCGACTGCGGCGATACTGTATAGCTCAGCGAGCAGGCAGCAGATTCCTCTTGCGTGATATCAGGGAAGATACGTCAAAGAGAAGACATATACTATCATTTTAGTATCTTTTCGGCGGTGAAGATACGTGTCGATACAGAAGCTCAGCTCTCTCGAAGGCAAAGGGCCAGAACCCGACTATGATGCAATGAGAACGAGAAAAGAGTGTAGGAACACGGCAATCTACTGTGTTGTCTCATTGGGTCTGCTCATTGCCGCCTTTGCGATAAGTAATCCCGCGGTAGCCGCAGCCCTCCCAGGCGGACCAGCGACTGTCCTGTTCTTGGGCATTCTCATCATCATTTCTGTGCTATTGCTCTGCTACTGGCAGAAACCGAGGCGAAAGTAGTACATTGCAAAAGGGAGTATGAGGGAATCTCCTAGTACCTTACGTGACTCGAAAGGATATAATAACCGGCAGCAGACATATCCGTTGAAGGTGCGCGCAATGGAACTGCTCTATCTAATGCCAGGAAATGGTATGCCAGATGATGAGGTCAAGCGACGAAACGAGGTCGCAAATTCGCTGACCAGACAAGGAACAAGGGTCACCGTCGAGGAGGTAGGAGAGGGACCGCTCTCGATAGAGTCTGCCATTGAGGAGTACATCTCGATTGGTCCGATGCTGAAACGACTCTATGGGATTCGAAAAGAGAAGAGGTACAATGCCATCATCATCGGGTGTGCTGGAGACCCCGGACTACGAGCAGCCAGAGAGCTCATGGACGTTCCAGTCATCGGACCGGCAGAATCATCGTACCACTTTGCCTGCATGATAGCAGACCGATTCAGTGTGATCACCCCAATGCAGGCGGGGGTGGCATCAGCTGACGAGGTCATTGTGCGGATCAGAGAGATGGGGCTCTCAAGCCGGCTCGCCTCTGTCGAGTTTGTTGACATACCAGTTGCAGAGATGTGGACAGATGACTCTGCTGCGGTGACCAAGCTGGCGACAAAGGCAATCAAGAGGGCAGAGGAGAGTGGTGCAGGTTGCGTTGTCCTCGGCTGCATGTCCATGGCGTTTCGAACCACAATGTCAGCATGGAGAGGTGTCAGTATTCCTGTCATCAACCCTCTCAAGATAGCAATCAAGACTGCTGAGTGCTTTGTCGACCTAGGCGCACAGCATAGCCGCATCACGTATCCAGCAGCAGACTTCGAGAAGCTTGTGGGAACTGTGTTCAAGGACTAGAGAGGTGGAGAAGAGAATGGGCAAGAAGATCTACTGGGCGAATGCATTGTTCTCTGAGGCCGATAGAAAGTTCAATGAGGTGTCTGTGGCTCGCGTGCGTGCAGCTGGGTATACCGTCTTTCTTCCACAGGAGGCATTTAGCAAAGATGCAGACCCCACCAATGAGGAGATCTTCAGAGTCGATACAGAAGAGCTTCAGTCATGTGATGTGATTGTAGCATGCCTGGACCAGTTTCCAGAAGACACCGGAGTCGCATGTGAGATTGGCGTTGCCTACGGCGCCAACATTCCAGTGATAGGTCTCTATACGGACATCAGAAGGTATAGAACAGGTCCGGGAAGGATGTACAAGAACCAGTACGTGCTTGGAGCGATTGAGGTAAATGGCGAGATTGTATCCAGTGTAGATGAGCTGCTAAAGACGCTGCCAAAGTACATGTGATGGCATCTAGTCCAGTGGCGAGGTCTCCGTTTCAGAGCTTGATTAGTCCACGACAAGCGAAGGTGTATTTCAATGGAAAAGACGTTCGAAAAGGTCGAGAAGAAGGTCAGGGGGAAGAGCTTCGGAGTCCTGAGCACGATAAGTCCGTCGGCATGGGCGCAATCCTCCGCTGTGCAATATGCCGTTTCAGAGAGGAAATCCAACTTTGCCTTCTACATCCTGTCCGACGGAACCTATGTGAAAGTCAAGAACATACAACAGAATCCCAAGATCTCGTTCGTCATTCCTTTTCCGCACCACATCCTGAGATTCATCCCAGCACCGACTGTTTCTTTCCAGGGCACTGCGGAAGTCCTCCCGTTCGATGATCCGATGGTGCGAGCTGCCTATTCAGGGCGTGCGCAAAAGGGGATGATCCGGTTCACGGAGGACTCCAAGTACAGGGAAACTGCGGTCTTTCTGAAACTGACACCCATCGGGAAGCTGACGTGCTTTGGACTCGGTATCAAGCTGACAGAGATGATGAAGGACCCACTCAATGCCCGGTACACAGTACAGATTCCTTCAGAGCGGGTGCAGAGTCAGAATGAATAGGAAGGATGGAAATGCTTCCACATATTATCATTGACTGAGTTTCAGTGTCGGCTCCTAGAAAGAACTACCGCAGCGCATAGCATGAACAGGACTAGCCCGCCACCCAGAAAGAGACAACCGAGGTTCTGTGTCTCGTAGAAGCCGGGCGAGGTCCAGAAGACAGAACCGTCTACATGCATTACGAACATCATTTCATACCAGAATGTCACGGTCGTGTTAGTGCCCTCCCAAATCACAATCACATCGAAATCCTGACTCTCTACCCCGCTCTTAGCAGAAACGTTGGGAAATGTCAAGCCACTCACTGCTCCCGAGACCATTGACTGGTTTGGAATAGTCCCATTACATTCAGAAACGACTACAATCGACACATTCGCTCCACTGGTGTTGAAGGAGTAAATGCTGAGTCTCTGGGCACTGATTGTTATATTCGCCTGTTGGCAAGATGCATTCACATTCAGACTGACTACGTCACCACCCCAGTGTCCCCACCAGAAACTCACAGGACCAATCCCACTCTGGATGAAGGTGCCGCTGTACATGAGTAACAGGCATCCCGGGGAGATGGTAATGATGAGGACAATTACAAGGGACCTGAGTGAGCGCTTGTTCATAATACAGATACTATTCTAGGTCTGGCAATAATAGTCTTTGCAATTAAGAGTGTGGACTTGCAGAGAATGAGCTCCAGTATTCCAGCTACTTCAACGAGTCGGCGCCAATCTGGAAACTGCATCCTTCAATCGTTTCTTGAATCCTTCACAGTCGTCACTGTCAAGTTTCTTTCGTACCAATTTCCAGACTGCAGCGCTGTTCGGATAGTCAACACTCAACATGTCGTGAATTATCTCATCGATTGTGCCCCTATTCTCATTGGTGATCTCTATTCCAAGCTCTGAGAAGAGGTCGACCATCCGTGAATTCTTGAAGTAGTGAGTCATCGCTGCCCGAGATTGTTACATATATCGTATTTATCTCCAACGCGTGGGAATATGGAAGAAGGACGAGGTGTATTATGCCTCACCATCTACCGGGACAGCAGTGATGTCCTCTATGGGGCTTTTCAATGTGAATCACGATAGCTCCATGGACCTTTCCGAGAGGATCATATCCCGCTTCGTACCAGAGCTGACCGCTGGGGTCATAGACACGAATCTGGAAGATGTCTTTCGCACACTTTCCACGATTTTCCCAGACATCGACTCTAACTCTATAGCCGCTGTCAATTGTGAAGTGTTTGAAGCAGTGTGACTTGTACTGCACGATGATACATTCTGCCTCGAAATATGCATGGTTGCCATCGATTCTCATTGCCAGCCATTCTGTGCTCACAACTGTATAGTGCAATCTGTCAGACTTGAAGGTGTACATGAACACTCCACAGATGTCGCCATCTGCGCCCAGCCTCACAACAAAGGCGAAATGACCTTTATTCCCACTGGCGTCAGCAATCCAGCCACCGCCTGTCACAAATCCTAATTCAGAATCCATACTGATTGTGATGGTGGCGGATGCAGCACTCGCTTCTTGGTCGATGTCACCCCTGTCAATGTCCCCATTGAAAGCAGTGACGGTTATGTTGTGTGTCCCTGCTGAGGCGGGAACTGCATAGTCACCTATTGCGTTGCCCACAATCGCTCCGTCAATCACGACAATCAGAGTAGCTATTCCACTCTCCAAATCACTCGCTGTGACTGCCCACAGACCGGGATCTGAAACCGTAGTTCCACCTGAGTGGACTATTGCCACCTCAGGACCGGTAGTGTCATCATCCACTATTGTGACAGTCTCGGAGAGAGTGCTGAGCTCTTGGTCCTCAGTGCCAGTCGCTAGGTCTGCATTGGCTGCATTCACCTCGATTGTGTGAGTGCCAAGGAGATTCGGGACTGCATAGTCACCCGGAACAGTGCCAACAAGAACTCCATCAATCAGTATCGTGATCCAATCAATACCGCTCTCAGAGTCCACTACTGTCGCAGTCCAATAACCGGGACTGCCGTCTGTCGCGTCGCCAGTGTACATGATTGTGATGATTGGACCGGTGATGTCGGTGTCAATGATGAATGTGGAAGACTGTGTGAGTTCCACATTGCCCACAACATCAGTGGAATAGTAGTGGATAGCGTTGATACCATCAGTGACAACTGTGAATGGTCCAGTATAGGTGTCCCAGTTCTTGAGATCGAGGCTATACATCGTCGAGGCGACGTAGAAATCATCTGTCGCTGTGAGAGTCACAATTACCTCTGAGATATACCGGCCACTGTCACCGAGTATTCCATCAAGTGATATCTCTGTGACGGGAGGCGTAGTGTCATCAATTACATCCAAGACAATTATCTTCACCAGCGCTAGCGCGCTGTATTCCGAACCATCAAAGACACGATAGGTGAAGGAGTCAACGCCATACCAATTAGGATTTGGAGTGTAGACGAATATATCGCCAGGAATAACAGCGAAAGTCTGGATAGCTGCAATATCGAGGGTGCCAAAGGAGGGATAGTCCTCGATAGAGATGATGAGCATATCGCCATCTCCATCGTAGTCATTGTTCAAGAGGTCTGATGCCATTATTTCTAGGACCGTATCCTCGTACATCGTGAACTCATCATCAGCAGCCACAGGAGCATCACTCACCGGATTGACTGTAATCGCCACGGTGGCCGGGTTGCTGTAGGCAAATGTATCAAACGCTCGATATTGGAAGTAGTCTATTCCATACCAATCAGGATTGGGGATATACTCGAAGTCACCCTCAAGGAAGAAGACGAGTGAACCATGTTCCGGTCCTATCACAAGTTCAGCAGTGACAAAGTCATACAGGTCTACATCATAGTCATTTACTAGGACTCCATACTCACGACCAACAACCAGAGTGGTATCCTCATCAGTCGTGTATGCATCATCGACTGCAACTGGAGCATCATTTGACAGATTCACAGTTATGAAGACCGTTGTGGGCTTACTATCCAGCTTTCCGTCACTGGGGTAGTAGGCAAAGGAGTCTTCCCCAAAGAAGTCTGGCTCGGGAGTATAGATGAACGAACCATCTGCCAAGAGAAGAAGTGAACCATGGGAAGGCGCGGCTGTCAGCACAGCAACAAGCGAGTCATTATCAGCATCTGCATCGTTTGCCAAGATGCCTGGCGCTGGAACTATCAGAGAAGAGTCTTCGTTGGTCACATAGATATCATACTCTGCCTTCGGAGCTGTATTGTTCTTTATGATCACGTCCTGAAGATGAAATTGGCCATAAGGGAAAGACGGTGTAGCGGCAGCAGGGCTTGCGTTAGCTCCTACTGAATGATATGCTACCTGTGGAACTACGTTCAGAAGAACCACAAAGAGCGCAAGTGATATCACAAACAGACAGGCATTCTTCTTTACATGCATGAACATACTCTCTCCCAGTTGCGATACGTGGTACTATGATGCGTTCATGTGAACTGACTTGAGCCAACACGAGAGCGAATTTTTGCTGTGGGTGTCCTTCGCAACACCGCGATGGTATGGACAAGAGGCTTATAAAACCTCATTTTCCAATTCCATAATCTGAAAAATCGAGCTCTTCACCGCATTTTGGCCATCTCTGTCGCATTATGGTACCAGAATCAGCTGTGTCATGCAGGATCTCCCCAATGTGATTTTTAGGTGGGTGTGCATGTACATTCATGCCTGCGCGCACCATGCGAGAGAGGCGAGATCAAAAGAGGCACTGGGTGCTCTTACCAATGCTGACAATCATCGTGATCACTGTGGCTATAGCTATACCAGCTGCAGTCTTTTTCTATGCATTCGCGAAGTCCACAAGACTGCCGGGGAATCGTCCATCTGAGTATCTCAAGAGGAAATGGGCAGATGACAACCAATCGGTGGTTGTCCTGGCCGGAGACAGTCTGACACATGGAAAGGTGGGCGTGGACTACGTTCAGATGCTAGCAGATACAGTCGATGCAGAGCGATACGCACTAGTTAACGCAGGAGTGAACTCCCATCTTGCATGGAACTTACTTCAGAGACTGGACGAGATCGTCGAGTGTGACCCCAAGATTGTGACCATTCTGATTGGTACCAATGATGCAAATGCTGCCACGTCAAGAGAAGAGGCAAGAGCATATGTGAGAAGTATGAAGCTTCCTCAGCTCCCTGATAACACATGGTTCCGAGAGACCCTAAGAACGATTGTCACACGACTGCAGAGTGAAACCTCTGCTCGGATAGCACTCCTCTCAATCCCCACAATAGGAGAGAAACCTGATGATCCAGCGTTCCTTCTGAGCCAGAGTTATGGCATGACTGTCAAGGAGATAGCAATGGAAACAGATGCGACATATCTTCCCCTGCAGGAGCAGATGGTGGCGTATCTCAGAGAGAATCCAGGAGCTCCGAAGTATCCCTTTGAGAAGAGGAATGTGCAGATGTACAAAGCGATAGCCAAGCGACATCTTCTCAGGAAGAGCTGGGATACAATAGCAGAAGATACTGGATTCAAGCTTCACACTGACTATCTTCATCTGAATAGTGCTGGTGCAAAGCTGGTTGCTGACCTGATTCTGCGATTCATCGAGGATACTCAGCCACACTGAAGAACGCATCAGTGAAGGATTTCCGAATCAACAGGAGGGGTGTCCATCAGGCTTGGTTCCAGCCTATCTCAACCGAGATTAACGAGTGGTTCCTAGTCTGAGTCAGCCCCTGTTCTCACTCTGTGACACCTCTGTTGTATTGTGTGCTCTATTTCTCTAGAAGGGTCCTGAATGTGTTGTGATGATCCTCTTCATCAGCGAGTATGTCCTCAAACATCTCGCGAGAGACGTAGTCCTTCTCGGCATCTGCCTTCTCAATGATGGTCTTGTAGAGAGCGATTGCCTCCTCTTCAGCCTTTACGTCAAGAGTGATCATCTCTTTTGGCTCATTACCCACTGTGATCTTCGCCGGAATTGTTGTAGGGATGTCACCCAAATAGTCGACTCGCTCAGCGATCTTCTCAGCGTGTTTCATCTCTGCAATCGCGATTTTCTTCAGTTCGTCAGCAATTGCCAGGTGGTCAAAGCCATAGATTCGGACGTGCTGCCACATGTATTGAATGCTCACTTGAATCTCTCGTGCGATTCCCTTGTTCATAAGATCAATCAATTCTTTTGATGCCATTTTCAAATCTCCTTGAGATTACGTTTGTTTTGCGTTCTCTCTATGTACTATCTTTCTGATAAATCGGTTGGTCTGACAGCATTGCAGTAAGACTCGTACGGAAACGCTGGTCATACTGCTCATATGTCCTCAGGAACGGAGCCAGGATTGTTCTTTCGGAGGTCCTGCCAATAGAGAACTATTGGTGTGCGTCTATCAAATCCAACGCCTTCATAGGCCTTGCGTGCAGGAATATGAGAGTCATCAAGATCCGTCTCAACCATAGCAACCGGTACGTCATGCTCTCTAAGGTACTGGAGCACATACCGATACATGTACTTCCCCCAACCTCTCCCTGCATACTCTGGAAGCACCCCATTGTTCTCGATAATGCCAAGATTTCCCTCTTTGTTGATCTTGAACGTCACGAATCCGAAGATGTCCTCAGCGTTCTCAAGGACCCAGGCCCACTCAGGATTTTCTGCAAAGACCTCACGATTCTGTGCAGCCTTTCGTCTTTCCCAAGGGATAGCAGGGTCTCTGAGCTCGTTATAGATACCTTGGCTCTGCAGTGCTACCCAGCTCTCATGGATTGCCTTGTAGCAGATGGCAGTGATCCTGTCGACCTGCGGCATGTCTTCCGGTCGAGCGTATCGCAGGATAGCCCCTTTGTGTTCTGCAATAGTCATCGTCAGACCTCCATCAACTAGTCATCTCTCGAGCATGCTCTGCATGGGGTCTCGGTTATTGAAGTTATTTCCAGATGAGGCTGGTTGAAATCATGATGACCCATCGAAGACATTATTTACTCTGAACTATTGTTAATAGAGTGATGAAGATGAAGAAGGAATCTGATGAATGGAAACTCAAACTGAGTCCTGAGCAATACCGGGTCCTCAGGCAGTGCGGTACTGAGCCGCCCTTCACGGGGAAGTATATCCATCACAAGGAGAATGGTGTGTATGTCTGTGCGGCGTGCGGAAACGAACTCTTCTCCTCAGAAACGAAATTCGAGTCAGGGAGCGGCTGGCCTAGTTTCTGGGACCAACTATCCAAGGACAGTGTCGAGAGGAAGATAGACAGGAGTCACGGAATGACAAGAATCGAGGTGGTATGCAAGAAGTGTGGAGGCCATCTGGGGCATGTCTTCGATGATGGTCCAAATCCGACAGGCCTACGATATTGTATCAACTCACTATCACTTGATTTCAAAAAAGACTAGTGGACCGTCTTCCGGGACTCTATCCTCATACGTGCCTTCTGAATCGCGACAGTGAGACTTTCAGCTGCATCTGACAGTTCTTTGAGAGTCTGTGGGGAAGGGTCGCTCATCATCACCATGGGGAGAACCGGGAGAGTCTGGAATAGGTTCCGTATAGATGGTGGAATCTCCTCAGAGTGCTCAGAGTCTTGAAGAAGAAGCCTGGGTAAGGGAAGGAGTGTGTTCTCGATCTTCTCACGCAGCTCGCTGCAACTATCAATCTCAGACTCAAGAAATTCAATACCCCTGTCAGTGAGCTCGTATCTTCGAGTTCTCCCATCGGAGTCAGAGAGCTGCCGTGTCAGACCCTCTCGATGGAGGCTATTCAGAAGCGGATACATAGAACCCGGTCTCGGCTTCCATCGACCATCCAACTCAGCTCCAATTGCGGATGTCAGCTCAGCACCAGACATCGGATGTTCCTTGAGCTTGTGCAGTACCCTGTATCGCAAGAATCCCTTTGGAACCTTAGCAGTATGCTGCAACCATTTACGCATAGGGCTGGGAAACCCTACTCGCTCCTGAAAGAGAGCCAGTCGCTCCTCGGACAGGTAGTATTTGTTTCCCACCCGTACAATGGGATCCATATCTGGGGGAAAAGGGGGCTTGACATGCTCAAGCCTCTCTGGAAATCCCAGTTCTTTCCATGTCAACGCCTTCTCAGGTGTAGTTGCGCCTCGCTCTCGGAAGGTATCTACTATCCTGCGGAAGGGACTGAACATGAATGGGGGAGTAATTGAACTTGGCTTTATCTTATTCGCATCATCGACAATTGGGAGGGAGTCTTGAGCAGAGAAACTAGGCAAGAGCCCTATCGAGATCAGCCAAGAATTTCTCTTCATCCTCTGCCATTCTACTCTTGATTGCTTTCCATGCGGCTGGGCAATTACTGTAGGAGCCCCCTACCAATTCGTGTATCTTTCTGTCAATCTCTTTCCTGTTAGCTGACGTGACTTCAATTCCAATCTGCTCAAAGATCAACTTGAGGTGCCTGAAATAACAGGTCAAGGGACTCACCACTCCTTCCGACTCAGATGATATCCTATCAACCTTTCGACATCTATGATAGGCGGCACTGCCTCTGCCCCTGACGACGGGTTTCGTTCAAGTCATTGGCCACTATGGAATCTTATTTATAGTTAATTTTCCATCCAGCCACGGAGATTCTTATGCGATATAGACGAGTTGGAAAGAGCGGCCTGAAGATCAGCGAGATTTCTCTTGGCTGACCTACGGTGGCACTGTCGAGGATCGGGTTGCCAAGGAGTGTATGAATGCAGCAGTGGAACAGGGTATCAACTTCATTGACTGCGCCGAGGTCTACGCTGGAGGAAGAGCCGAGCAGGTCATTGGTGAGTGGCTTGCTGAGGAGACTGTCAACAGAAGGAATCTTGTCATCTCGAGCAAGGTATTTTGGCCAACGAGTAAGGACATCAATGCTTGGGGTAATAGCAGGAAGAACATCACCCATGCCATTGAAGGCTCTCTCAAACGACTCAATATTGACTACCTTGATATCTACTTCCTACACAGATACGACCATCTCACACCTGTCATAGAGACCGTGGAGACCCTCGATGGTCTGGTCAGGAGATGTGCTTTACTGGGGCACTTCCGTCTGGACTGCAGCTCAGCTCGAACGTGTCCAGGCTGTGGCAAAGGAACTCCATGCCCATAGGCCAATTGTGGAGCAGCCAATGTACAACCTGTTCTCAAGGCATATTGAACTCGAGATTATGCATGTTGCTAGGACTCATGGCATGGGCTTCACTGTCTGGAGTCCTCTTGCACAGGGACTTCTCACTGGGAAATACAATGATAGCGTCCCTGATGGAAGCAGGGGTTCGAGGTCAAGGGACATGAAGGACCTGCTCACAGAGGAGAATCTGTCGAAGGTGAGGAGGCTAGGTGAGATTGCCAAATCCCTTGACATCACTACAGGCCAGCTGGCATTGGCATGGATTCTGAGAAGACCTGAGATTTCCGCAGCAATCACCGGAGCAACAAGACCAGAGCATGTCATTGAGAGTGCAGAAGCGTCCGACGTGGAACTCTCAGCAGATGTTCTGGAACAGATTGAGGAAGTACTGGACAATGCACCCCAATGGCCGCCCACGTATGAGCCCAACATCTACTATCAGGATAGAATGAGATGAGGAATATGAAGCAGAGAACGCACGGGGATGAGCGAATGAGGAGTACAGCATCGAAACAAGACGCAGCCAGAAAGGGCACATCAGCCAAAACTGTGGACGACTACCTCGCAGTATTGCCTCAAGACGCAAAGACTGCTCTTGGAGAACTTCGCAGAGTGATTAAAGTCGCCGCACCAAAAGCTGACGAAGTCATTAGCTATCGGATTCCAACGTACAAGTATCACGGGCCACTGGTCCACTTTGCAGCATTCAAGGACCATTGCAGTCTCATTGTGGTGAGTGAACCGACTTTGAGAAGCTTCAGCAACGAACTCAAGCCCTATCGCACGTCTGGGACAACCATTCACTTCTCAGCCGAAAAGCCGCTTCCCGCCGAACTCGTGACAAGAATTGTCAAGGCAAGAATTGAAGAAAATGAACTACGGGCTAAGAAAGAGTAACGAAGAATGGATGATGAGCTTACGACTGAAATGTCAATCCGGCTTCTCTTCTGTTAGTATAAATGCGAGAAGTAATCAAGGATCGAGGTGCATGAGCGGTGGTCACGATGACGGGCATACCTAAAGGACTGAGGAGTTGGTTATGGATTCTGAAGACATGGATTGTTCTTTACCCGATGTTGCTCCTGGTGGGAGTCATAGGCGGAGTACTTCTTGGTCCTAGTTATTACTGGATGGCAACAATCATCGGAGTGCCCCTTGCAGTCATACCGATTACCTACAGAAACCTTGTCGGTGGGGGATGTAGTCTAAGGTTCCACATATGCGCCCTAGTCAAGGGAATCATGGCGGGTTCTGTGTTCCTCGCACTGTCCTTGGGCGCGGACTTGGTCACCTGGCAGGTCATAGGTACCGGGCTGGGATGGAACCCACTGACTCTTGACCTGTCCTGGGATATCTACTTCATCTGGCTCTTCAGTGGAATGGTTGGAGGATTCGGTGCCCGCATAGTAGAGATGGGAGGACAGACTAAACCCACTGAGATCACCATTGCTGGATTCGAATGATTAGGAGTCAGAAAGTAAAAGAACTAGTCACATATCAGACAGTACGTCCTCACAGAGGGACGATACGATGGCAGAGCCAACCCCGGCACAAATTCACTGGAATCAACTTCGAAAGCAGCATCTTCTGGACGAGAAGGCTTCGGACTGCTATGAGGTAGCCAAGGCGCAGCTGGGGCTGCACTCCACAGACTACTGGACACCCTACTTCTCAGTGTGGGCGAGGATAGGCGACTTTGATACAAAGAGGATGTTTGAGTCAATCAACAATGGTAAGAAGCTGGTCAGGACCCATGCATTCAGGACAACGCTCCATGTCGTACATATCGACAATCTCTCCATGATCATCAGTGCCACAGGACCTGCTCTGTACAAGGTCTGTAGAAATGACAAATTCACGAAAGTTGACCAGCTGAGTGACCGAGAGATTGAGAAGATGCTCAGCCATGTGAGAGATGCACTACAGGATGGTCCCCTGCAGACCAGCAAGTTGAAACGGATAGTACCTGATAAGATGCATGTACGCTCTGCTCTGTTGATGCTCATGGCGAGGGGTGAGGTGGTCCGGGCCAGGGCAAATCATGCTCGCAGTAATCTCACATCGTACGCTCTATTAGATAAATGGGTCAGTGGTTTCAAGTTGAAGGTGGTAGATGAACAAGAAGCAACAACCAAGTTGATTGGAGGTCACATTGGACGCTTTGGACCAGTGTCAATCGATGACATTTCATGGTGGCTGAGGCTGACTAAGGCAGCAGTCAAGAGGGCGATCCAGAGCCTCGGGGACGATATTACCACGATTTCCCATCGTGACAGAGAGTGCTACATACTCACCTCTGACCATGAGATTGCATCAGCCATCGAAAGACCTGAGGAGGACATGGTATGGTTCCTACCATACGAGGACCATTTTCTCAAGGCGTACATCGATAGAACTGACTTCATCAGTGGGGGCATCCAGGCCAGGCTATCCCCAGCAGATAGGAAGCACTACTGGCCGTCCAATCCTGAGGCACCACGAGTGATGCCAAGCAGGGCATTAGCAGCTACTGGGGAAGTCAGGCCTTCTATATGGTTGAATGGCAGAGTGGTCGGTCGATGGGAGATGGATGATTTGGGAGAGCAAAAGAGCATCGTGACAAGCCTGTACACGCAGGATGCCAGAAATCATCATGAGAGTATTGAACAGATTCGCCGCGAGCTTGAGGATTTTGTGAACCAAGCATTGCTGCCAATATCAACTGGTAAGTGAGTGCTGTTCTGTGAGCCTGTTGTGCATGCCTAGCACCTAATATTGGCCAATGAAGAACTTCTGCTGATTGGTCACCAAATGAAACATAGTGAATCGACGTGCCCCCAAGGTCAAAAAGCGTTAATTCCTTGACACAACGCACAAATACTGATTTGTTTATGAAAAGAGCAACCATCCGGAGATGAAAAGAATGGGAAAAGGTCTAGCTATATTTGGGCTCTTGCTAATCATAGTAGGAGTCCTTCCTCTCATCTTGCCGATGATTGGATACGGTTCGTATGCCCTTATGTTCTACCTGGGGTACTACACACTCAATATAGCAGGATACCTTCTTTCTGAGCTCATGCTCATACTGATTGGAGTCGGTTTCCTGTTTCTTGTTATTGGTGCCCTGACGTAAACGGCGCATACAAAAAAGAGAAGACGGGGGGAGTGTTTGCTCCCCTCCTTTATTTGTCTTACAAGTCTTGTTCTACTTGATTCCTAGCTTTGATGCAATCTTCACAATGATGAAGACCACAAATGCGACTATGATGAAAGTGATCAGACTGTCCATGATTGGACCTCCAGAGAGTACGTAATTATCTGGTGCGGGTGGACTGATGGGAGGATATACAATCGCAACCAGTGGCATAATGAAGCTGCTGACCAAGGCTCCCACAACATTACCAATGTAGATACCCAAGATGAACGCGACGGCCAGCCCGAGTACCTTATACGCCGAGATGAAGGCAACAAACTCGTTGACCAGTCCCTTCGGTGGAGCTGGAGGGGCTGGGGGAGTCAGTAGTCTTCGTATCTCTCTCAATTCTACAAGCATTTCGTTATCTGTCATTCTAACAACCTC
>CAYHAA010000019.1:0-61334 GCA_964354495.1 uncultured archaeon
CCCTAGTCTTCATCTTCCATTGGCGATTCTACGAGCTCCTTTTGCATCACTACTATCTCTTCTCCCAGACGCATCAAACGACCTGTTTCGTGATACCCTATCTTCTCGTAGAAAGAGAGCTGCATCTCAACTGCCCCATATACTTCTATTTCAATTACTGATGCACCCATGTGAGACATGAGATTCTCGGCGTATTCTACAAGCATTGAACCAATTCGTCGCCCTCGAAAACCGCTTCGAACTGCAACTCTCGAGATGACACCTACATTTCCTGCAATTCTGGCCCTCATCGTACCTATAACTTGGTCACCAATCAATGCTACATACTGATCTCCCATCTGGATATGACGTGAGATCTTGGCCAGACCTTCCTGGAGCGCGCCTGGCATTCGTGAAAGCTGCTTCCTGATGGGTTCGTAAGCCTCGGTAACAATCTCCTTTATGGTATCAACTTCGGAGAGATTAGCTCGGCGGATGGTCACTTCAGCATAGTTGTAGATGGGAGATACCTCCTGAGAACTACAGGTGTTCTATATGCTGCAATGAGTCATAAAGCATTTGGAGCCGGAACATCTTTTGAGTACCTCGAAAATCAGTTGGCAGTTGCCATTAGGATGTGATATGAACCATGCCTTTCGTGATTCGGCATTCAACTGAGAGCGACAGAGAGTGGATAATTGAGGTTCTCCTTGACAACTGGGCGTCTAATATAGTGGTAACCAGAGGCATTACATACGAAGCAGATAGGCTTCCGGGCATCATTGTGGAGATTGATGGAAAGAGAGTAGGACTCCTAACATACAAGATAAAGAACCACGAACTCGAAATCGTCACGATGAATGCACTGGACGAAGGCAAAGGTGTCGGGACTGCGCTTTTGAATGAGGTAGAGGCCGTCGCGAGAAAGAACAGATGTCGGCGCCTTTGGCTAATCACCACGAATGACAATGTCGATGCGATTCGATTCTACCAGAAGAGAGGGTTTGAGATAGCTGCAGTTCATAGATATGCAGCGGAAGAATCAAGGAAACTCAAACCCCAATTGCCGTTTGTGGGCAAGTACGGTATACCCATCCGCGACGAGATAGAGATGGAGATGAATCTGAAGGAGGATTGAAAACGTACGTTTTTAACGGTGCGCGTTGAAGAAGTGGAAGGTGGCACGCAATTGAACGAAGATGACAAAGATGAAATTCAGGAGTCACAAAAGATGAGCAAACGCGACAAAAGAGAGATTGAAGAAGGCGCTTGCGTGAATTGCGTCATCGCAGGTGTCATTGTCACCATTCTACTAATGTTTGCCATGGTAGCATAGATTGGTTGGCAGGGAAGTTGCCCTTCTTATCGAACTATCACTTTCGATGTTCTTCTAATCGATTGTCTTTTTGATTGGCACAGCTGCCAGAGGATAGACTCATAGTATCGTTGGCAAGATACACTCAGGAAATAGAAGCGAGGGTCTTGTCAGACCCTATATGCTTGTAGTCTAACTTTCCTTATCTTCCTCGTCTTCGCCGTATCGCTTTACCTTGCCGAGTCTGCGACTGCTCTCAGCTGTGAAGCGATTGGGGTCAGGTGCTGAAAGGTCATGACCGGGTTTTCCTTTCTCTACGCCCTCGGCTCTCTCGCTGGGCCAAGCTTTGCCAGGCTCTGGTGCCCGCTCTGCCAAGTCCTTATCAACCTTGCCGGGCTCGAAGGTTTCACCTGATTCCTTGGCGCGCTCAACAATGCGCTCAGTGCGTTCATGAGTAAGATAGTACAAAGCTGTGAAGATTGCAGTCAATGGGAATGCAGCAAGCTTGGCAACATCCCGGAATAAGAATAGGAATCGCGGATCGGCAAGGATACCCGTTTCAAACCAACCAGTGCCGGGTATTCCTGAACCACCCATGATCGTGAGGGGATTCGAAGCGACAGCGATTATGCTATCAACAAAGAAGAATCCGCTCGCAAGGAAGAATGTGACTAGCGGACCGAAATCACCGATTCGGCCACCTGGTTTCTCAGCAGCCTCGGTCGCAGTCCGACCTATCCCACTCAAAGCATATGCCAAGAAGAACAGAGACATGGCGATGTCTACTGGTCCCATTCCAAAGACACCGGTCCTCCTCATTACATTGACAAGAAAGTAGCCGGCATAGATTCCAATGAATAGTGTTAGAAGAGAAATATTCAGAGCGGCTCCTTTCCCAGCATATCTGACAAATGCGAGAAGCATGACTAGAGCAAACAGTCCCATGCAGGCATACGCTACAATAAGATAGGTGAATTGGTTTGCAAGGTTGGCCGTAGCTAATGGAAAGATCCCGTTGATCATTGTACCTAAGCCGAGAATATCATTCGGAACTAAGTATAAAGCGAGCAGGGCTTCTGCAGCAATTATTACTAGACCAATTATTAGGATTATGAAACTCCCTGTACCTAGGAGAAAACCACCTTTCTTTGGTTCGGCAATTGTGGCAATCCTAAGACTCGTTCGTGTTGAAAGATATCCTTGAAAAGCAATCCAGCCAACCCAACCGAATATCGCGAAGAATAGCAGGGCCGTACGACCGACCAGAATTGATAGGAACACAGCGATAGCGAATGAAACAACCATCCAACTGAGTCCTTTCATTTCAGTGACCCTACCCCGACCTCGTCTTGTAATCCAGAGTCGGTCTGCTCCCAAGCCTGTGAATAGTGCACCTAGAGCGAAGTAGATTGTACCAGCTGAACCTACATATGTGAAGAAGTAAACAAGTATTTCCTCTATATCGCTCCCAGGATTGGTATACATCATCCAGGATACCAACAGGCCTAGAAAAGTAGTGGCTACAAACACAATGAGATACGCAAGGTATCTTCTAGTCTTAAAGAATACACCAAGACCACTTATTATTCCAGAGAGAATGGGAATCTGCAAATTTGGGACCTCCCTTAATGAGCATCGTTAGTAGCTAGAAGGATTTAAGCTTTGGCGGAATCAATTTGCTTTCTCAAGTGAAGAGTAATAAGGCGTTTCTCACTAGATAAGCAGTCTGTTAGGGGGACAAGTGCCCAATGGCCGTTCGCGTTCTAATGGTAGATGATGATTTAGTTCATCTTGAGCTAAGTGAACGATTTCTGCATAGACAGAGTCCAGACTATGAGATAGTGCCAGTTCAAACCTCAGCTGAAGCCATCAAACATCTTGAGGAAGGCGGTTTTGATGCCGCTGTATGCGACATTGATCTTGCTGAAGAAACTTGGAGTGGACTGGACATCCTCGAACATGTGAGGAGTTCTGGTGATGAGATTCCATTGATCATCTTCACCGGAAAGAGCAGAGAAGAGTTTGCAATCCAAGCACTCAATCTTGGAGCTGACTACTACCTCAGAAAAAGCGAATCAAACATTCAGGGGCTCTATGCAGAGTTGTCCTATTACATTCTCATGGCTGTCGAGAAGCGCAGGACAAAGAAAGCTCTGAAAGAGTCAGAACAAAAGCTCAGGGAAAGTGAAGCCAGGCTTGCTGAGGCTCAGAGGATATCCCATTCGGGGAGCTGGGTCTGGGACATTGTTGAAGACAAGGAGGTCTGGTCAGATGAGATCTATCGTATCTTCGGCCTTGCACCACAGGAATTCCTGGCAACATACAAGGCGTTTCTGGATTCGGTCCATCCAGACGATAGAGACTTGATCAGGAATTCCGTTGATGAGGCATTGAATAAGAGGACTCCCTATAGCATAGACCATCGGATTGTTCGTCCGGATGGATCTATCCGTCATGTTCACGAAGAAGGAGAAGCAACATTCGATGATGAAGGCAGAGCCGTCAGAATGATAGGCACTGTCCAAGACATAACAGGACGCGCAAATGCCGAGCCCAGAACAGGGGAAGAATGGTGGCAGGGAGTCTTCGAACACTCCCCGGCAGGCATTGGTATCTTCAATTCCGAAGGCCTGCTCATTGACGCAAACAAGGCGGCTGTCGAACTGCTAGGCACGAAGAATCGTGAGTCGCTCTTGGGTTTGGATCTCTTCAAGGAATCCAGACTGCCGGAGAAAGTGCTGGAAGGCCTGCGGAAAGGAGAAGCGCAACGTTTCGAATACAAATGGGATTTCAAGTATGTAAGAAAGAGGAATATCCTGGACACCTCAAGAAGCGATGTCATCTATATGGATGTGGTACTCTCTGTTCTTCAGGGTCCTAATGGGCATACGAGGGGGTACGTCATGCATGTTACTGACATGACAAAAAGCCGTGGGATCGAGGCATCTCTAAGAGCCAACGAAGAGAGGTTCAGGACGATTTTTGAGGAATCACCCATTTGTATAGAGCTGTTCGATTCGGACGGCATTCAGGTTGGAGCAAATAAAGCCAGCCTTCAGCTCTTTGGGCAGGAGGATTTGGAAGATGCCATGGGTTTTGATCTCTTCGCAGATCCCAATACGCCGCAATTCGTCAAAGAGAAACTGCGTAGGGGAGAGGCCGCCAGAACGAAAACACGATTCGATTTCTCAAAAGTCAAGAAGAGTGGGCTGTATAAGACAACAAAGTCAGGGATTATGTATCTCGATGCTGTCGCTTCCCCTCTTCGCTATGGAAGGGAAGATGAACTTAATGGATTCATCGTTCATATTCAGAATGTCACCGACACGTACCTTGCAGAGCAAGCGCTTCTCGAGAGCAGACAGAACTACAAGGAATTGTACAACAACGCGCTCATCGGGCTCTTTCGTGCAAGAACCTCAGACAGCATGATTCTTGAGTGCAATGATTACTTCAGTAGAATCTTTGGTTTTGAAAATCGACAAGGTCTCATTGACGAATCGAGTCACTTCAAGGATTTGTTGGTGAGCTCAAAAGACTGGACGAGTCTAAAGGAGAGACTCAAGAAAGAGGAACGGATTGTGACAGAGTTGCAGGTCACTGGAAGAAACGGGCAGCATCTCTGGGTGAGATTTTCACTGCATCGACTATCAGAGAAAGGCTACATTGAGGGTGTGATGTCAGATATTACGCAGCAGAAAGAGGCAGTTGAGATGCTTGAGAAGCAGAGAGAAGAGCTGAGTGATTTTGCACATTCAATGAGCCACGATTTGAAGGGCATCTTTCATAACATCATGGGATTCATTGAACTTGCAGAAGATGAAAGGAGTCTCAAGCATCTCGAACGTATTCACAGCCTCATTCGGGACACAAGCGACCTGCTGGATCACTCAGTCATGCTGGCAGATGCAGGTCTCGTTGTTGAAGAGAATTTCACTGATGTGGACCTTGGCAGACTGGTCAGCAGTGTGGCAAGTTCAACAATACCTGAGAGCATCGAGTATTCACAGGATGCGTTGCCTGTTGTGAAAGCGGATGAAATGAAGATCACTCAGGTCTTTAGGAACCTGTTTGACAATGCTGTGAAGCATGGTAAACCAAATCGCATTCAGGTCAGACTTGCAGAGCGAGGAGGTATGTATTGCATTGCTATCTCTAACGATGGTATGGAGATACCAAGCAAGTACCGACCTAATCTCTTCCAGAGGGGTTTTACGACCAGCAAAACAGGAAAAGGATTCGGATTGACGATTGCCAGACGGATTGTCGAGGCTCACAGATGGAGCATTCAATTGGGAGATGGCAATGGAACTACCTTTGAACTACTCATTCCTAAGCACTAGACCAGAAAGCGTATGAATTGCAGTCAGTTAACTCAAATTTATGATTCATTATTCAACAGCCTTAATAAGCAGAGAATCGCATGAACCTGTGTGGTCAGTGTTTCAGTAGGGCTTGATTTTTCGTAACATGCCCTCATTACATAACTCCCCCCCCCTCCTACCACATTGAGTCCTACTGTCCCTGACCACACTACACCATCTTGTTACCCTGCAGTTTCTAGGATATATGGCTCAGTCGTCATACAGCCACTTGCTCTCTCGAATCTGCAGTTGCATAGACTTTATCACAATCAGAAGAGACACCCCTTTCAGAATTCAAGTTGTCCGATCAGTTTCTCAGAACTCATAGTTCAGCAATTGAATGGTTACTCCAACGTTCAGACCCGTCGGTGAGATACAGAACACTTACTGACATCAATGCTCTACCGAACACTCATCCTGATGTAATAGAAGCACAGTGTTCTGTGAAAGGAAGCGCTCTCCTGAAGGAGATTCTTGGGCATCAATTAGCAGATGGCAGCTGGAGAGGGCCCAGAGGAGATATCTGGGAGGAGAAGGGAACTGTGTTCTCATTGCTTCTTCTAGGCGAACTCGGCGCAGATACCTCTGCGGCGACGGAAAGAGCACTCGATCATCTGCACAACTACTATCAGCTGCCTTCTGGAAGAATCACTTACAGGCCTGTTCGGAATTCTCGCAATCAAGAAACATCATCCACATGGATGTGGTGCATCACAGCAGCTGTTCTTCGGGCTGGCGCGCTGCTTGGTCATCTGAAGAGCCCTGCTATCCAGCATGCCATACAGTTCTTCGAGGACACCCACTGCAATGAAGGCGGCTGGTATTGCTCTACGTACTCCAGGAATCCCTCAAAGGTCACCCCGCATAACTGCTACATGGGGACTTTGAAGGCACTTGGCGCATTCTCTGCAATCCCGCCAAGACGACGCTCAAAGAAGGTACGGTCAATCATCAATAGTGAGGTACAGACATGCCTAGACAACGAGGTCTGCTATTACAGGGTGAACCGAGAAGGGAAACCAACCATAAAGAGGGCATGGCTGAAGTTTGCATTCCCCAGATACTGGAGAAGCGACGTATTAGAGGCAGTTGATGTCCTTGCTTATCTAGGAGTACACGATTCCAGGTTGGATAAAGCTCTTGCCATTATCACCGAAAAGATGCAGCCTGATGGGAGATGGCTGATGGACTTCTCAGAAACGAAGCGGGCATGGGTACAAATCGAAATTGAAGGCAAACCAAGTAAGTGGATCACTCTGCGAGCGCTCAGAGCCCTGAATCGCCTCAAATAGTGTAAACAGATGAAATTAAGCTCTCAGGCCATCACTTCTAAACATCAAAAACCGCTGGCTCTGGTTTGGCTGGTGATGGACTTTCCCCCTTGTTTTTCCCAAAGAAGATGTAGAATAGAACGACACTAGCAGCATAGAAGATGCCAGCAATTGCAAAGGGTTCTCTCAAGAGCCCTACAGCCATTAGAGCGCCACCCAGATTGAGACCGAAGGCTCTCGATAGTGAATCGCCCGCAGTGATTACACCCATTGCGGTAGACCGCTCTTCCATATCTAGTCCTTCCATGTAAAATACATCCATAACCGGCCACGCAATATTCATGAATAGAGCCCTTGAAACAAATGCGATTGCTGCGATGTAGAATGTAGGTGACCATGACAACAGGAAAAGGAATGGAAATGAGAGTGCCTGAAACCAGATTATTGCACTGAGTTTTCCAAATCTATCAACAATCGCTGGAGATACGAAATTGCCACCTGCCATTACCAGCGTGTTAACAGTAAAGATGATTCCGATTGTGACTTCATTAGCTTCAAAAGCTCGATTGAAGAAGACATTGACGAACTGGATGAAAAGGCCTGCACCAAAACCCGAAACAGACCAAGCTAATGCGTACTTACCGATGAAGCCTCGATTACGGATATTTGAGAATCTGAAGGAGATTTTTCGCATATTTGAGGGCTTGTCAACTGACATTGGAACAACTGCCAGTGCAGCCAGTGCAATGGGTATGATGGCAACCCAGAGAGAGAACCTGTATGCTGAAAGCAAGTCAACCGCAATGCCCAGATTCCTCCAGACCGTTGGCAAGAGGCCACCAGTCAAAGAACCCAATAGACTTGCAACCAGATAGAAAGCATAGCGAACGCTGAACACATGCACTCGTTCCTCATCAGTTGTGACATGAGCTGTATAGGGTTGCCAGCAAACATTGGTGAAGCCAAAACCCAATCCCGAAAGAACTTGCGAGAATAAAAGAAACAGCGGGTCCAGCGTCGTGTACTGAATCGCAACGGCAATTACGACGACTATGTTCGCCCAGAGAAGGATTCTCTTCCGTGAGTATCGGTCAGCCACCATCCCTGCAAAGACTGCTAATCCACCAGCAATGAACATCGATATCGAGAGAAAAAAGCCAAGGAAATCTTCTGCAAATCCAGCTTCGATGAGATAAAGGTTGAAGATCACATCGCTGATGCCAAAGGCAAAAGCTGAGAACATCCAGCTGACAATAGTAAGCCGAGCATCTCTGCTAATGAGTCTAATCTTATCCACGTAACGCAACTTCATGGTGCTGGTGGCCATGATGAACTCGATTCACGGAGGACTTTTGTCTATTGTGACCGGAGCAGAAAGCGACCTTCGTAGTGTTGCACCGTCTTTCTAGGGGAGTCTTCTGCAATGTGTGATATGAAGAAACAAGACGAGCTATTCAACATTGCCCGTCAGCCATCACATGGACGTTGCGATTTCATCAATGTTGTAAGACCACAGCTGGGCTACTAGACCTCTTCTAGCTCATCTGTCTTCAGAGTAAGCCTTCTTGGATTGGCGAGAAGACTCACTTCATTTCTATCTTGAGAAGGATGTTTCTTGCCGCCCTGCCATAGATGAAATCCCTTGTCGATTTTTCCATGGATGTCTCCGCGGTAGGCAATCATGATAGAGAAGCACTGAAGTATGCGGCAGAACCATTCATTCTCTGCTAACACAGGGTCCTTTATCTTGACGCTGAATTCACCACCGAAATCGCCGAATTTGCTGTCAATCTCAGCGACAGTCTGATTTCCCTTCAAACGAATGGTCTTGAAGTCATCACCGAGCGTGCCACGTGAACCCTCAATCCTGTAGGTATCGAATGTATTGTCCGGTCCAAGGATGTAGAAAACAAAGTTCTCGGTTGAGAGACCGCCCCTACGGAGTTGTTTCACCCAGGTCACAAACTCGTTTTCCTTTGTAAAGACAGTGAATGCAACAAGAGGCCGGTCAGATGCAAAACTGGATGCATACTCCTCTGCAATCATCTCTTCCAGCGAGGCAATCCAGCCGCCACTATTTGAGAACAACTTCACAACAAGCCTACGGTCCTGCTCATCAGCTTGACTCCACATAGACTGCCTGAGAACAAAGAACCCGGTTTTCTTCAAAGGAGCGATTTTCTCCTTTTCATTAGAACGACGACTTTCCTCGATCTTGCCAATGATGTCTGCGTCCTTCGAGAATTGACGACTCTTTGAGCGCCACATCTCATCCTGTCGATAGCCTATCTCCTCACCGTGGAATCCGGTCCGGTAGAGATCTTGTGAGAGCACTCTGTATATTGGCCCAACCTTTCTTGCATCTTCCTTGGACATGTGATTCACCCGGCCATTAGGATGATACACCCAGAGATAAGCTTTAGTCCATGCAGTTGTCGATAGCATCAGGCCCGTGTCTTGCTGCTCGGAATCCAAAATACTCAACCTAGTGATGAGCAAGGTGCTCTAAGGGAAACGAAGGTAGATTCCTAGAATTCCACTGCATCAATCAAAAGGACCGCAATCAGCAAGTCATGCGCACTCCGTTGGTATCATCGAGTGTTTCTTCTTCTAGGATGGTTATTTGGGCGACCCAGAAAACTCATATGCAGCGCATAATGTGTGCGGCACTCGTTAGAAATGACAGAAATTTGGATCATAGTATTCGAGATTGTCGGCGGCCTAGCCCTATTCATGTTCAGTATCAATCTTCTCAGAGAAACCCTTGGGAAAACCTCTGGGAAGGCTGTTGCCAAAGTTCTAGAAAAAGTGAGTAATGATCCACTTCGAGGCATGGCTGCAGGTGCGGCAGCGACGGTCATGACTCAGAGCTCCAGTATTACGGTTCTAACATTGATTGGTTTTGTCAATGCAGGCATAATGACATTTAGACAGTCAGTCAATATGATACTGGGGGCAGAAATAGGAACAACTGCGGTCGCTCAGCTCGTTTCATTTGATATCGGCGACATATTTTGGCCTCTCATAGCTTCAGGTTTCTTCATGAAGCTGCTTTCAAAGAGAGAGAAAGTGCAGCTAGTTGGGACCATCATCTTCAGTCTCGGTCTCCTGTTTTTATCAATGGAGTTCATGAAAGATGGAGCAGCTCCACTCACAACTGAATATCCGTTCTTCAGGAGCCTCATCAATGATTACGGAGCAATACCGATACTCGGGATTCTAATCGGTGCGCTCATCGCAGGAATCACACAGGCTAGCGCTGCAGCAGTCAGTCTTGTCATCGCGATGGGAGCAGTGGGTGCGATAGATCTAGGTCCTGGAATTGCGATTGTCTTGGGTGCCAACATTGGGACGTGTTTTCTAGAACTGTTTGCGGGAGTAGGAGCTACGAGCCCGGCAAAACGAACAGCGTTGGCTCAGGCGCTCATTAATGTCACGGGAGTGGCCATATTCCTACCATTTCTGGGGTATTATACCAACCTGGTCATGGCAACTTCAGCTGACCTCCCCCATCAAATAGCCAATGCCCATACAATATTCAACGTTATCGTGAGTTTCCTATTTGTCCCTTTGGTCGGCCTTGTTGTTAAACTCTGCGAGAAGCTAATTCCAGACAAGGAGGGAGAAGTGATTGGAAAGCACTTCTTCGATAATGAGATGCTGCACTATCCTGTGTTGGCTTTGATGGAATCAGAACGCGAAACCATAAGGACAGCCGAGAAGACCATTGAAATGATTCTTCTCAGCAAGACTGCTCTCATCGATAGAAACCTCGAGGATGCAAGAAAGGTCATGCTGCTCGAGGATGAGGTCGATGAAGCCTGTCGGGCCACAGAAGATTTCATAGACAAGATTAGAGAGGAAGAGCTCAATCAGAAAGAAGCCATCTGGAGAGTCAAGCTACTGGCTATTCTCACAGATGTCGAGCGTGTTGGCGACTTGGCATCGAATATCGGAGAGTTCGTTCTTTACAAATTGCAGAGTGGTGTGACATTCTCAAAAGAGGGTATTAACGACCTCAAACAGATGTTCGACCTAGCTGAGGAAACCTATTGGACCGCCATAGAATCGCTCAAGACGAAAGACAAGGATCTGGCCACAAAGGCGGAGAAACTTGAGGACAGAGTGGACAACCTGGAGAGAAGACTCAAGGAGTCTCACATCACACGCATGCGAGAGGGGATATGCGATCCTCAAGCTGACCAGATATACGTCGAGACCCTGCGAAATCTTGAGAGAGTGGGTGACCATGCCGATAACATCGCGTACGATGTCATCAAGAACACCTAGATCCCTCATGGGCTGTTGTCGCTCTTTTCGGAGTGCTTCTGGCCAAGGCTTCCTGCTTGTGTCATGCGTTTGGCCGAGAGTATGAAGTCCAGCCACTTTTCATCCAAAAGCCCCTCCTCCAGGACAATCTCTCGAATAGGGCGACCTGTGTCTAGTGCCTTCTTTGCTATACGTGATGAAGCTTCGTACCCCAAGACGGGATTAAGGGCCGTGACTAGGCCGATACTACGGTGAACAATATCCAGACCTGCGGCGTTGGGTTTGATCCCTTTGATGCATTTGTCCGTGAGAATCGGAATTGCATTCTTCAGAACCTTCAATGCCTGGAAGAAGTTGTAGGCTATCACTGGTTCAAATGCATTCAGCTCCAACTGACCCGCTTGTGACGCTATGGTGATAACAAGATCATGTCCCATGACTTGAAATGCCACTTGTGTGACCATTTCGGGAATAACTGGGTTCACTTTTCCCGGCATGATAGAAGAACCGGGCTGGACAGGTGGAAGTATGATCTCGTGAAATCCGCCAACTGGTCCAGAGGACAACAAGATGAGATCACCACAGATCTTACCGAGATTAGTCGCAAGGACCCGTAGCAGTCCTGATGCATGAGCAAACTCATCAGAGTTTTGAGTGTCGTCAATGAGATTCTCAGCTGTTGTAAGCTCCTGAATACCGGTCACTTCGATAAGATGCTTCTCAGCAAGTTCGATATACTCCGGGTCTGCATTCAACGATGTGCCAATTGCAGTTGCGCCGATGTTGTGGGTCTTCAAGACTTCCTTGGCGGCAGTGATTCGCTGCAGATCCCTCTTGAGAGCACTAGACCACGCAGAGAATTCTTGCCCAAGGGTTATGGGGACTGCATCTTGCATCTCAGTCCGGCCGAGCTTCAGAATGTCCTTAAACTCCCGCGACTTCTCTTCCAATGCTTCAATCAGCCTAGTGAAACCTGCAGATAATTCTCTCAACCCATAGATTGTCGCAATCTTGATAGCCGTTGGATAGACGTCGTTCGTAGACTGAGAGAGATTGACGTGGTCATGTGATGAGATGGGAGTCATTGAATTGCGTTGCTCTCCAAGCAGCTCATTGGCTCGTGAGGCGATCACTTCATTCACGCACATATTCGTAGAGGTCCCGGCGCCGCCCTGAAGCATATCGACAACGAATTGGTCTAGGAGGCTTCCTGCAATAATCTCGTCACAGGCATTCACGATAGCTTCCGCGTAGTCAGGACTGAGATGTCCAAGGTCCAGATTCGCCAGTGTGCAAGCCTTCTTCACCATTGCCGTCGCTACGACAAGGGCGGGATATTTGTAGAGGCTGACTTGTGATACACCAAAGTTCTCCTGAGCACGGAGAGTTTGAATTCCCCAATATGCACTCTTTGGAACCTGTCGAGTCCCAAGTAGGTCGCGTTCTTCCCGGAATTCACCTTCTTCTCCACTCAATTCTATCACCTGTTCAAGCACCAGTCTAGTGCTTTCTTGGTTGATTAATCTCTTGGTAGCGAAGCTAGAATCCAGCGGCTTGCCCGTCCTTTCTGTAGTCTGATCCGGCAATCCAGGAGTCCTCGATTCGAAGAATAGCCTGCCCACCACCAAAGACCGATGCAGCATCACGAACAATCACATGGCCAAGACGACGTAGTTCGCTTCGAACTTTGGAAGGAATTGCGTTCTCCAGAGCAACAAGGTTCCTCTCGTGATTATGGTTGAATCGGGGATGATCGAGGGCTGCCTGTGGCCACATCTCATAGTCGACAAGGTTGCTCACGAACTGGGCATGTGCCTGAGCTTGATGTGCGCCACCCATTATACCGAATACGCCCACGAAATCTCCATCGCGGTACAATGCCCCAGGAATGATAGTATGAAACGGCAGTTTCCTAGGTGCATAGCAGTTTGGGTGCCTTGAATCCAATGAGAATAGGTTCCCTCTGTTCTGAAGCTTGATTCCAGTACCGGGCACAACTAGACCACTGCCAAAGCCCATATATAGGCTGTTGATGAATGATACTGCTCTTCCATCCCCATCTGCAGTTGCAAGATACACAGTATCTCCGCCTACAGGTATTCCTGATTCATACTCGGCCATTGAGAACGTCTTACTGATGAGCTTCGATCGTTCACGCGCATATTCCTTGGAAAGCATCTTTTCCATCGGGGCATCATAGAATGACGGGTCTGCATTGTGTTGATGCAGGTCTGCGTAGGCAAGCTTCTTCGCTTCTATCATCAGATGATAACGCTGTGCAGAGAGAGAGGCGTATTCTGAGAATTCAAACTGCTCCATCAGATTGAGCATGATGAGCGCGGCAAATCCTTGTCCATTGGGCGGATGCTCAAAGATTTCCATTCCGCGGTAACCCGAAGAGACAGGAATGGTCTCTTGGGTCTTGTGCGATTCGAGATCTTCGACAGTGAGAAATCCATGATGTTTCTGAACTGTACTAGCAATGGATTCTGCGATCTCACCCGAATAAAATGCCTGCAATCCTTCAGCAGCCACCAACTCGAATGTTCGTGCGAGGTCCGGATTCCGCATCGTTTCGCCCAGTCTTGGAGCTCTACCATCGATGGTGTAGGTTTGTCGAGCTTCATCATTGACCAGCGCGCCTACCAGATTCGACCAACTCTGAGCAATCAGATATGAAACCGGAAACCCATCATGTGCATAATGAATTGCAGGAGCGAGGACTTCACTCATCTCGAGGGTCCCATAGGTCTCCACCAAATGAAACCACATATGCATTGCACCAGGAACTGTGACCGGGGAACCACCCCTTAGCGGCATCGACGTCCACTCCTTTTCCAGCAGATCATCTAGTGTGACAAGCGACCCGGACCTCCCGGAGCCATTGATACTGAGTGGCCGACCTTTTCCAGGAAGGTGAATGAGTGCAAAGGCATCGCCTCCGCAACCAGTGCTAAAAGGTTCTACGACATCCAGGACCGCAGCTGTGGTCACTGCCGCATCGATAGCATTTCCACCCCTCCGCATAATCTCAAGACCGGCCTGCGTCGCAAGGGGTTGTGAGGAAGCAACGACTCCCTGTTTAGCAAGGACATCTGATCCACCTGCGGGTTTCTGCAATTACGGACTTCAGTCCTCCTTTGAAGATTCTTGAGTCTTCCAGTCCTTCATTATACGATATGTAGTCACAGAGACTTGGCCGGACATATCTTTTAAAAGATGAGGTTTGCCGCTTGGAGAGTCCCAGAATAGCAAGCCAAAAGGTTAAACCCAAGGCATGCTCTGGAAACGTGGTGCACCTTATGAAAGGACGACTTGATAACAAGAAACTCGATACAGGTGAAGGAATAATTGTTGAAGCCTCCCTGGACATCATTAGGAAAGCCGCTGAGAAGGTTTTGTTCGAGTTCAGTGAAACTCTTGTTACATCTGACGGCGAGAAAGGGAAGCCTGCAGAAGACGTAAGTATAGGAGACTCGGTTCTCTTTGAAGAAGACATCAAACCCTGTCCTCCTGAAATAGTGGTGACCAAGGTAGCAGAGAACACTTGGTATGTGATTTCCACAAGTGATATACCAACGGGCGGATACCCATCAGGGGTAGATGCGACGCGTGCAGCTCAAGCAGAGGAGAGGAGACTTCGGATTATCAAAGAATACTTATCGAAGTCAAAAGCTGTGAAGAAGGTAGAAGATGTTCGAGACTGGGAGCCTGACATGCGAGCTGAAGCAATTGACGTTCTTAGCATCATCAATTCTGCGTCAAGAAAGTGGATGCACTGAAACACCTTTTTCGTCAGTTTTATTAGAGCTGCCAAAGGGCTGAATATGGAGTTCTCACCATGGAGAGAGCACGTCGAGCCTTGAAATGGAATGAACGGTCGGAACTTGTAAAGACCGTGTTTGTCATTCTGATAATCGTGGGGGTCACTCTAGGCGCCTTTGGTGCCTTCGCTCTAGCCATGGGAACTTCAAGCCCCCTTGTTGTAGTCGAAAGTGAGTCGATGATTCCCACGCTGGAGAGAGGGCATCTGCTGGTACTTCAGGCGCAATCTCCAGAGGCCATCGATGTGGGAGACATCATTGTCTACACTGCAGCATGGCACGACAAGCCAATTGTGCATAGAGTCGTTGAAAGGCAACTCGTAGGAAGCGAATATCGCTATTTCACGCAGGGCGACAACAATTCCGTCAGGGACCCAGGCTATCGTATCTATGGGGACATCGTTGGCGTAGTGATTCTCGCAATTCCATATCTGGGTCATGTGACGCTGTTTCTTCACGAGCCATACGGCATCGCTATCGTTATAGTGGTCTTCGTCGCACTGTTCATCCTACCGGAGCTTCTTTCCAAGAACAAGAAAGAAGAGAAGAAGCCATCCTCTGAAGATGCAGTTACATAGCGTCTTATGGATGGACACTATTTCTAACACTTCTTTCGATTCGTATGAAAATGCCACTCCTGCATCAGCTGCTTCATAGATTCACTCGTATTGAAGCGAATCGCTGAGGATGTTCATCCCACAAATAGAGCGTCCACGAAGCCCGTAAAAGCCTCCGCATACCCATGAGGCAATCTGCTGCTGCTAGTGTCCTGGACCAGTGATGTTGCAGTTTCACTATTCAAGCGAAGGACAAGCAGCTTAGATCCGATCTCATCAACAAGTGAATTGAACTTTGCACCCTTAGTTGCAGCAGGAACTGCGATGATGGCACACTTTATTGTGTTGTCATCCAGAATGGTCTTGAGCCGTTTTCCTGCGTAAAAAGCAGTGACTCCGCCACTACGGTCCCAATCCTTAACATTGGGCACATCAATCCCGATGTGCTGAATTGATTCGCCTTTGAATAGCTCAACGATTGTGGCTTTTTGTTTTTGACCATCATCTGGCGTCATCTGAAGATGGACACCAATCCCAAGTGGTGCTCCAGCAAGAGTGAGGGCTTCAACCATGGTGTTTGTCAGCACATTCGCTGTGAGTTTAATCACGTGATCATCCTGCTCGGCAAGTTTCTCCATCGGCCTATCAGACAACAGCGCGTCCAATTTCGGAATAAGCTGTTTGATTACTTCTCGTGGAATTCCGTCGGAATGCTGGAGAGCTTCATCGATGTCGCTCTCACTGAACGGGAATAATGCTGATGGAGGGGGCTGTACATTCTGCAGTCGCCAGTATCTGGCCATGCTCTCCTTAACAAAAGCTGATACGTCATCACGTGAGAAGGGCGCCAGTTCCACAGGCGGTTCCATTCGAGACCTCATCGGACCATCTGCAACACCATAGATCCGTTGCCATACCTCAGTCAGGCAAGAGGCGACAATTACAATGTTCTTTGATTCATTATAGATTCTTTTCAGAACCTCCAAGAAGTGACGCTCACCTGTTTCTCCATATGTGTTGTAGGGTCCTTCCATCTCATCCACAAAGAGGAGCAGAGGCACGTCAGAGCCTTCAGCTAAGAGCTTAATCGTTGCCAGAGTAACGTCGTCCTCCTCCAGAATGGTACGAACTCCAAGATGCTCAAGGTCATCATCGCTCAGCGCATCTCCAAGCAACCATCGTCTGGCCAAGTATCTGGCTGCAGGATCAAGACGATATCTCAGAAGAGCTTTCACAACGTCTGCAGAGATGCCAGGATAGTCGATCAATAGCCTTTCGAAGGCGTAAGTATAGTCATACATATCACGGGATACGCCCTTCACTCCTCCGAATTTCATTATCAACATGTCAATAGCTTGTTCAAAGAGCCGGTCACCGGCCTCATCGACAATGCAGGCATGCAGGTGTAGTGGAACTCGAACGGGAGAAGGGGGTGAAGGGACATATACTGCAAGAAACCTGCCAGCCGCAAAGTAGTCTTCCTGATCCTTCAGGGCCCAATACAGATGCGTCTTTCCAATTCCAGCGTTGCCTAGAATAGGCTGGAAGCGTGGAGTGGAATCCTTCATGGTGAATCTTACTGCTTTTAGAATCGCGCGATCTGCACCCTTGTGAGGACTTGGAATATCAATCTCATCTCTCATATCGCCTCGAGATACGAATCGTTTTAGGGGCGGGTCCTCTCGGAGAATCTCAAGATACATATTATTGTCAAACTCATTGGATGAATTGGTTGGCGCGCTAATCGTTATCAGCCTCCTAGCGGTCTTTGAAATACGCGGCTAGTCATTTGAATTTACCTAAGCTCCATACCGACGCACCAGTAGCATTATCTAATGGTCATATTGTCAAGTCATAGGCGACAGCTGTGAAAGATTCACTTGATCTCTTGAAGAACGTGACCAGCAATTTGAATATTGGAGTAGTCGTCGTTGACAATGACAACCGCATTATCTTCTTCAACAGGCTTGCTGGAGAGATGCTCCAGCAGGAACCAGAGAGCAGGATTGGGTCTTCAATAATGCGATGTCATGGCAAGGTGTCTGAGGCACCTGTTGCCAAGATGATTTCGGACCTCAGAAACAGAGTCATGGACCACTATGAGGGGTGGGTGAACTTCAAGGGTCGCATGCTTTACGAATACATCTATCCCATATGGAACTCAAATGGCGAATGTCTCGCAATAATCGAAGAATTGCATGATGCAGCTGAGAAGGCAGAATACCTGAAAATGCAGGGGAAATGGAAAGATATTCATGTTTCAGGACTCGGAGAGAAATCGCCACGTAGTCCACACGAGCGGGTCCCGTAGACGATGTAGAGAGCAGTATGAAAGTGATGCAGCTTGAGATGAGCTGCGGATCTGACAGTATTCAACTAAGGTATGGTTCTTACAGTGAATTCAGGATTCGCTCTAAAGAAGTCCTCTCGGAGAATGTCCATATACAGCAGTTCCTTGAACCCACCATCGAGGAACTCGCTCTCACGCAGTATGCCAACACGTTTGAAGCCGACCTTCTCATAGACATGAATTGCTCTTTCATTATCGGCCATTGTATCTAGGTAGATGCTATGTAGACCAAGTATTTGGAAACCGACCCAAATGATAACGCGTATTGCATCCGTGCCGTACCCTCGTGACAAATGAGCTGGATTGTGAATAGATACTCCAAGCTCCGCCCGGTTATGGGGCTTTACAATGTGCTCAAGATGAATAAAACCTAGGAACTCTCCGCACTGTTTGTCAGTGATTGATAGCTCTAAGAGTCCATCTGCCCACGGGTCAGAAGATCCTCGCTCCTGTAAACGCTGCTCAAGACAATGTCTCGATCTTGGAATTGGCACGCCCAGAAACCTGCGGAGTTCTAGCTGATTATAGTGTTTCATCACCTGATTCAGATCAGAGTCTTCAATGGCCCTAAGGCAAACCAAGTCGCCATAGTACATATTCTACGCACCAAATGACTTTGCAGATGAATTTCGGTGGCGTGCTGACACTGTTATGTATTGTGATGAGGGAAGGAACTGCAAAGCTGGCTGAATAGATGAGAGAAGTTGTTGAACTACTCGCGGCAGAAGGCTATGGCAGTGACCAAGTGGATTGGATGCGCACGAAATCCCCTCAAGATAGGAAACCGGTGAGGTCCATTTCACGAATTCTAAAGGCCCGGGGATATTCTCCCCGGGCTCAAGGAGATAGTGGGTTGGTGAATTCTTTGCTTCCAGGATGACCCACATAAGTTAGGAGAACAACTTGGGCAGTACTACTCCCGAATGAATATAAGATACAGGATTCGCGCCATACTAAAACCGACGTCTTCTATGATCCTTTTATCTAGAGTTCATCGTGGGCGGCATGTCTAGACGAATGCTCATTTTTCGGAAGCCTGCTACGTAGACCAATTGAGGTTTCATGGGGGTAGTCTCAGGATGAAATGAACAGGTGCGTAAATGACATTCGTGTTGCATTGTGGCGCACAGCTCATTCTTGCCGGTGTTGGAATCCTTAAAACAGGCATCGCCTCTCTTTGTCACTTCTGGCCGCACTCGGAGGTTTCGATAAGATATGAGAATTCGACAAGTGAAGACAATTTTGCAGAGCCGAACAACAACCGACGGAGCAGGAGTTCGACTACAGCGAGTTTTCAGCAACCGAGAAACCAAGCTCACGGATCCCTTTCTCCTGCTTGACTTTTTTGGCTCAGATAATCCGAATGACTACATCGCTGGTTTCCCGTGGCACCCGCACAGAGGTATTGAAACAATTACATACTTGCTGGAGGGAAAAGTGAAGCATGAGGATAGTATGGGTAATGGCGGGACAATTGAG
The DNA here is from genome assembly GCA_964354495.1 of uncultured archaeon. Taxonomy (GTDB): domain Archaea; phylum Asgardarchaeota; class Thorarchaeia; order Thorarchaeales; family Thorarchaeaceae; genus SMTZ1-45. Next base: position 19,409 of record CAYHAA010000019.1, read on the forward strand.
GCTGGGGACTGTCAGTGGATGACAGCAGGAAGCGGGATTATCCATCAAGAGATGCCTAAGGGCGTGAATGGAGCGATGAGAGGATTCCAGCTCTGGGCAAACCTGCCCAGTAGTTTCAAGATGATGCATCCTCGTTACAGGGAAATCAAAGCAGTAGATATTCCGGAGGTCAAAACCAAGAGCGGAGCTCGAGTCAAAATCATCTGCGGAGAGCTAGAAGGAACAGTGGGTCCAGTTCGTGAGATTGTCACTCAACCAGAATACTTAGACGTCACACTGCCTCCAAATACTGTGTTCAGACATCCCACAAAGCCTGGTCACACGGTGTTTGTTTACATCTTTGAGGGCAAGGGCCATTTCAGTGAAGATACAGAGAGGATTATTCAAACAGGCCATCTTGTAATCTTCGGCGACGGCAATGAAATCGTTGCTTCTTCAGAAGAGGGCCAGCTACGGTTCCTACTGATATCCGGCAAGCCCATTGGCGAGCCAATAGCGTGGCAAGGCCCGATAGTCATGAACACTCAGGAGGAACTAGATCAGGCTTTTCGTGAGTATCGAGATGGGACATTCATCAAGCACCAGTAAGACTTGTTTGACCATGCATGAACCGGACTCGAGCCGAGATTTCCTCGTATCCAGATTCTAGTATTTCTCCTATTCAGAGTCTGCGAGTGAGGATACCTTGATTCCTTGGACGTCCAACAATACTTATCTTCTGTCACGAGAAAACACCTGTGGATTCTACTACAGAGAACCGGTGAGCGCATGAGAATCAGACTGTTCGTGGAACCGCTTGGGAAGGCGAGAGAAGAGGTACTCCTAGAGTCCTGCATACCTTTAGAGATGCAGCAGATAAGGCAGTGGAGGGAGTCCTGGATATCACAGAGCGACTTCAAGAATTGGAGCACGGAATCCAAGTCGAGTGAAGTGCTCGGCGAGATAATGCCAGGAAAGATAGTGGATGCAAAGCTGAGAAGCACTGGCAGCGAAACTCCCTTCAAGGGGGAACTCCTAGCGTGCCGCTCCTATATCACCGATGTCACTGGTTCAAAGAGGAGGCTTCCCATGGTCCTCTTTGTCAAACTGAAGAAGACAGTCGATTTCGAGTTCTTCAAGAAGAATATGAGTCTCAGTCCTGAGCAAGAAGCAGAGCTCAAGGATGCGTTGAAGGAGGATGTGTGGGCGCCAATTTCAGTATGGCATCCCCAACCTGTGGATCGAAAGCATTTGCTTGAAGCGGCAGATGTTCTTCCTTATGCAATTCAATATGCCAAAGCACTCTTCAGTCTAGATCCAAAAAGCGTAGGACTGTCATCGTTTGCAGAAACTGAGGTACTCACAGGATAGCGAGGGTTATTCAACACAGCACAAAGGTCACCAGCGAAGCCCATATATAGGGAATAATTCGCGCCGTCACGTGCATGCGCCTGCAATACTGGCGTACAACGACCGTTTTTCGGAAATATGGTGAGATTGATGAGAGACCCAACCAGCTGGATGCGCGAGGAATACAACAAACTCGTTGAGCAGAATTTGAACTGGAGAATCAGAGAACTGCAGGGACCAAGCGCCCCGACAGCAAAGATGGATGGCAAAGAGGTCATCATGCTTTGCTCTAACAATTACCTGAACCTCAGCAATCACCCAAAGCTGAAGAAGGCAGCAGTAGCTGCTATCAGGACACATGGCGTAGGCTCAGGCTCAGTTCGTGCCATCGCTGGAACCATGGACTTGCATTTAGAGCTGGAGAGACGCCTCGCAAAATTCAAGGGTGCTGAAGCCTCTCTAACGTATAGCGCAGGCTTTACAACAAACGAAGGTCTCATCCCGCAGCTTGTTGACCAGGGTGATGCAATCATATCAGATGAGCTCAATCATGGCTCTATTATTGATGGGGTTCGACTCACCAAGGCAGACCGCTATGTCTACAAGCACACTGATGTAGCAGACCTTGAGAGAGTTCTCGTCGAGGTAGAGAAGAAGAACCCAAAGAAGATGCTCATCATCACCGATGGAGTCTTCTCGATGGACGGAGACATTGCGCCCCTTGATGGAATCGTAAAGGCTGCAAAGCCCTATGGCGCAATGATATACGTGGACGATGCACATGGCGAAGCGGTTCTTGGCAAGGGCGGAAGGGGTATTGTGTCTCACTTCAACCTGACACACAATGATGTTCATTTTGAGATGGGCACCTTCTCCAAGGCGTTTGGAGTCATGGGAGGCCACGTCTCAGGTAGTCGCGACATGGTGAATTATGCTTTGAACAAGAGCCGATCATGGCTTCTCAGCGCATCGCACCCACCTGCGACTGCAGCTGCTTGTATTGCTGCTATTGATGTCCTTGAAACCGAAGAGAGGCATGTCAAGACCCTCTGGAAGAATAGAGAGTACTTCGTAAAGGGCCTCCAACAGATGGGCTTTGATACAGGTCGCAGTCAGACACCTATCGTTCCAGCAATGTGCAGTGAGAGCGCAAAGGCGGTAGCCCTCAGTGACGGTCTCTTCAAGCAGGGGATTCTTGCCTTGCCAATCGTCTTCCCGATGGTTGCCCGTGATAAGGCACGGATCAGGAACATGATGAACTCTGGTCTGACCAAGGCACAGCTGGATACTGCTCTGGCAGCCTATGAGAAGGTCGGCAAGAAACTCACTATCATTTAGTAAACAATGACGTAGGACTCTAGAGGGTCCTACTCTCTACTTCTTTTTCTCAAGTTTCATTTGAAACCAATGCTTATATTCACGGAGAAGAATAGGTATGTACAACTCGGAAATCCAAGAAGCTGTACGTGGGATGCATTGGAGCAGAAAGACGAAGAACCGAGGGGCGCATCACTCATGTAGGAGGAGAGGCGAGAGGTCAATGAGGCAAGAAAAGGGTGTCTTGATTATCATCAGTTTCTTGTTCGTTACATGCGCTCTTCTTGAAAATCCGAATACGTGTGTGGCCGATGTGGCAACCTGGACGGATGTACGTGCGAACGGAACGTTTCACAATGGCACTTTTCTCATGATGCCTGAAGCCAATGTTGAGAAAACATCACGAGAAATGAATTTGGGTGCTTTGTGAACATTACATGTCTATTCACTATTCGGACCAATGTCACGCAGAATTCCACCCTTGCGTTTGTATTCCCTGAAGAGAGATTTTACTCGATTTGGTCTGATATGCTAATCAGCCTCAATGGGACTCTTGCCAACTACACAGTCTTAGACTGGGAAGAATTGGGATGGGACCTAGACAATATCACATCCGAATACTATCAAGATTGGTACACTGATTCGTGTTATGCCGTGTTCGGGACTACAATACAAGCCAATATAACCATACTAGTAGGGGTCACTGCTTGGGGAGAGATAGAAGAGTATGCCAACTACTGCCATTTGGATTACATCGTCGGAAGCGCTCGAACCTTCTTTGGCGATACACATCAGAGGATCACGGTCAACATCATCGAGTACGTTTCATTCTTGGGCAGGCAGTTCTATCCTGAATCGCATCTAACGATTTGTACAGACGACTTAGTCATAACTGCAACTTGGGATTTCCAGATTAGCGAGTTTGAAAGCGACGCGGTTTCAATTACTCTTCAGAGTTCGGAACATACTCCATGGACAATACCAATACCGACAACAACGAATCCAGGATTTCCTGACGACTATCCGAATTACGTGCCTATTGGCATTATAGCAGTCTCGGTAATAGGACTGATTGCCATCATTGTTTTGTGTACAGTGAAGCGCTGATGGATTGCACAACTGCAAAGCAGAGAGCACATCCTTGTTGAACCTAGCGGGCAATCCATACATGCCCAAAGAACAACTGAATGTGTCCACAGCGTCCCCTGTATCCATTCATCTTCTCCTCATTCTTGCCAGTACCGCTTTTTGCGAAGACTTATTTCTATCAGCTGTAACAGGTATGTACATGTCTGATATTCAGAAGGACTACACTCTCAGAAGCATCTTGCAGAACGCATCAAAGACTGGAGAACGCCTTCGATTCTATGGACCAGGCATGATGATAGTGGCAGAGGGACACGTAGCATTCGTCGGAAAGGAAATTGTCGCTATCAAACATGCTGAAAGCAAGGGACCCGACGAGTTCGTCAATCTCGACTGCATCATCAAAGTCCAAGTCTTAGGCGAGTATGGCAATTATTAATGCATATCTGAAGGTTAGATGATTGCCGGAACCATCAGGAAATGCTGCTTGGTAGGCGAGGGTCTACACGTCTTCAGCAAGAACCTTTCTGATTATTGTGGTTGCAGTCCTGCCAATTGTCGCGATGACGACCTGCACAAGAAATGACATGACCAAAATCCCGAGCGATAATGAAATCCCCAGAAAACTCAGAGATGTCAGTGCTACGGCTGCAAAGAAGTACTTGTAGACAAGCCAATACCCATACACTCCGATGATCAGGATTAGTCCCACAGCCAATCCATAGATGATGACCACCGTCCTCACACCCTTACTCTTGAGGTCGACGGAACCAATTCCATCTCCAATTACGGATCGGCCAATTCTCCTATTGAAGCGGACAAAGAAACCAATAGCTGCAAGGAAGATGAACAGAGTAATCATGGCTCCGCCAAGTAGAAGAAAGACAGCAACATCAAATTCGATTTCCTCAATGAGCCCTGAACGACTAATGACGTAAGCAGTTGCAGAACCAAGAAGCATGATAGCGGCAACTATCTCGGCAACCAGTGTGATGGTCGCAGTCCCCTTGAAGAGCGAGCCTACATCAAGCATTTCAGATTTCTCATCAGCGTGCGTCTCTGAATCATGAGCAGACAGTTCTTTTCCCTCCGTACAATGTCGGATACTGGAGTAGTGGATGCGAGGCTGATAAAGGATTGTGGTGCCATCATTTTCGGTAAAGGCAGATAGTACGCCATTGGGCAGGTCACATCACATTCATGTTAGTCTTCAATTGGAGCTAGACCAAAACTGTCTAAAGCGAATGACCAATGAATTTGGAAGCCGAATGTGACGAGTGATGATACATGCCCAAAAAAATACCGTGCAGCGCCATCGTTTTCGACTTTGATGGCACATTGGCTGACAGTATGCCATTCCTCGAGAGCATAGGTGTGGAAATGATGATGAAGTACTTTGGGATTTCGAAGGAAGAAGCCACATCCAGATATCGGTCGACAACAGGACTACCATATGAACAACAGGTCAAGATGAATTTCCCCGACGATCCAAAAAATCAGGGGGCAATAGAAGAGTTCGAGCACTTGAAGATAGAACGGATATTCGAACAAGAGCTGTTTCCGGACTCAGTGGACACTGTAAAAAGAATCAAAGCAAAAGGCATTGATGTGTTTGTTTCATCATCTACATTCCAGCCAACAATTGAGGAATACTTCAGAAGGCGAGGGATTCTGCAATTGTTCAAAGCGATACTGGGATATCGACCGGGTTTTGAGAAAGGAGCCGACCACTTCAATCACATTCACAAGACTTTCAATATACCCTTTGACAAGATGGTGTTCGTGGGAGACTCCCTCAAGGACTACGAACGTTCCAAGGGATTTTGCAGGTTCATTGCACTGAGCAGAATGTTCAGGTCTAGGGATTTCGGAAACCTGGGCTACAAAGGACCTGTGCTTCATAGTTTGTCAGGAGTGGCAAGGAACATCATTGCGGCATAGCATTAGGTCTGTTGCCTCCTTGCATCACTATCAGCTGACATAGAAGACACCTCCAGCTCATCTCCATCCTCATATGCCTGCCTTAGCCAGACAAGGAATGATAACGTCACAAACGCGATAGCGGCAGTAGGAAAGGCAGTGTATCCAAGAAGTAGTGCCCCCGGGAGCGTGGAGAGATAGGTGAGTACTGACCCAATGGGAACCCAAACCAAGGAAACCTCTCTGCGAATGTATCTCCAGAGCGCCACTATCGTGAAGAACCCACCTAGGCAGTATGGTACACCAATGAACAGAGATGCAAGATGGAAACTGGGAAAATCCCAGCCACCCCCAATGCCACTCGCTCCTGAAAGCGGAAGGAAAAGAAAGGATTCATCTGTGATGGCACACGGGAGGACCAGGAGAAGAAAGAAGAGGAATGCTACGAACCAGCCTCTCCGAATTGCAAAGTCATCAAGGAATTGCATGGAGAGCGAGAATTCATCTGGCTTTCTTTCTATGACCTCTTTTGTCACCGGCTCAGGAGTGGAATCCCTTGCAAGTAGACCATATAGGTCGCTTACCTTGTACTTCCCAGTAATCGATAGGACACAGACCAGGAACAACCACGCAGTCGGGATAGCGACTACTAACCCAATTGGGAGAAGAATACTCCCCGGTACTCCAGTCGTGAGGATTGTCGCGAATTGTGCGTCTATGATGTAGAGTGATGGAAGGAAAAGAAGAAGACCCATTCCGATATCATTTCGTCTGTTACTCGGCGTGCCAAAATGCAGGGCCGACCCGAGGACAGGCAGCCAGTACAGTATTATTGAAACAATCGACCAGATGACCACTTCAGAAGGAATTGTCCAGACGATGGAGGAACCCTCCACCCAGTAGCCCACAAGCGGAAATGGGCCCATTAATAGACTGTGTATAGGGATTGCGAAATCCTGATGGTATGGAGCGAAGACGTGTGCATTATAGAACCATGGAATCACTGAGAGAATCGAAAACACCAAAAAAGGAATCAACCTGAAATCCCTGTGTATCTTTCTCCTGGAAATGTGCAAGTACAGTGATACTCTTAGCAGGATGAGAAGGAATAGCATGAACGTAAGAAGAACTGAGATTATATGAGTGGTAGTTTCAAATCCCCCGAATGTCAGATTATGAAAATCAACCTGTACAAGCAGATTGTATGAGCCATTGAGATTGATGTTCCCCGAAGAGTGGACTGATGCTACATCCATTCTATCCGCGTGTTCAAAGTCTATCTTGGAGAGCGATACTTCAATGTGAGTGGAGTACTCTTTTGGAGCATAGAGGTAGGCAGGCATCAATTTGGGTGGAACATACAAATCATACATTATATCGTAGTATCGCAATAGACGTATGTGAGTTATGGGATACAGCGTGTCAATATCTAGGTCAATACGAATTGTGAGAAGTCGGACATCTACAGCAACCTCTTCGTTCTGGAAATAAGTAATATTCACTGGAATTGAAGAGCTATGTTCTGGATACCACCTGGCGCTGCCAGTGAGATTCCCGGGTCGTAGATATAATGTATGATTGACGAATCTTGGATATAGGTCAGCAGCACTCGACGTATTGTTGTCCTTGTATAGACGAAGAGAGGGAGGGTAGCTAGAAATGCTTCCGAGTAATACACTATCGAATAGACTCTGGCCATCTGTTGTTTGCATGTCGATCGCAACAGGCACGAGGGGAACAGTCGAAAAGACCCAGACCACGAGGCCATGAACGATGACATCGTCAATCGGCCTAATGCTCGGTGATAGATCCACAAGCCAGCGAGCGGAAAGCTCCTTTATCCAGGTCATATTAAGCTCTATGGACAGAGTACGAGATTCGCTGAGATTCTCTGCTACTGACACACCCCGCCCATCACAGTAGACGCTGAATGTAACGGCAGTTGTGGCGACACGGGGCTCCAAACTCACGTTGAATACTATACGATTGTAATCAAAACGCGGCAGTTGAAAATAGTGAAAATGCCCATAGGGGTCAACATAGGATCTGTTTAGCACGATGTGAGAATTGACTGAAATCAGAGGTGCCCGCTCTATAGAATAGGTCATGTTTTGGCTTATGGGCGTTGTATACTGAATGTCCATTTCTCCCTGCTGGCCGAATACAGAGTTGTCTACCTCATTGGCGGACACAAGAAAGTACGCCACAAGAAGTATTGAGATGGTGACGATTCTCACCTTCGACATATAGAACGACCATGGGCCCACTCGAAATATCAATTCCCTCGCCTGCAAAACCAATGGCCTACGATGTTTTATATCTTTGCAGAGTCATGAGAAAGAGCAATCGCATTCAATCATCTGTACTCATTCTCAATTCTCGTGAACACACACCAGGACGGTAGTCAGGCTCTGTCGAATAGCTTTGCCTATTCACATGAGAGAGAATTCTGCGGCAATTGCAGTGATTCAGTATCGGAGGAAGCCAATAGCCCAGCGATTGACCTGCACTGATACTGCAGAGGTTTAGCCCCGTACCTTGTTCATCCTCTCCAGTATGGTTCGTATATGAGGAATATACTGTTCAGGCACAGTGACTCTGTTTTCCTCCGGGAAGTTCTCCAGGACACTGATGATCTTTTCCAAGGTATGCTTCTTCATTTGTCGGCATATCGCAGCATCATACACGGGAATTATCTTCTTCTCCGGATGCCTCTTTTGTAGTTGTTGAACCATGCCTAGTTCTGTGGCAATCAGGAACACCTTTGCATCGGACTCAGCCACCGTCTTTGCCATCATCCCAGTGGACCCAACCATATCTGCGGCATCCTGAACCTCAATGGGGCACTCGGGATGAGCTATCGCCACAGAGTCGGGATACTTTGCCCTCAATGACTTGAACATCTCAAGATTGAACATATTGTGTACGTAGCAATGGCCCTCCTCATCCAAGTCAATGATCTGAACTGAGGTGTGCTTTCTGACATAGTTCGCAAGATTGACGTCGGGCCCAAAGAGCACCGTGTCAACTCCGAGTGACTCCACGACCTCGACTGCACTACCTGATGTGCATATCATGTCAGCCTCGGATTTTGCTTCAGCAGTTGTATTCACATAGACAACGACAGGGACACCCGGATACTCTCTCTTCTTCGCTCGTATCTTCTCCGCATCAAGGCATGCTGCAAGGGGACAGAGTGCCTTGGGATCAGGAATGTAGACGGAGACTTCAGGTGAGAGGATTGCCGCCATCTCGGCCATAAAGCGCACTCCTGCGAAGAGGATGGCGCTGTGGGCATTCGACTCAGCAGACTTCCTAGCAAGTTGGAGAGAGTCTCCCACAAAGTCAGCTATATCCTGAATGTCTAAAGTCTGGTAGTTGTGAGCCAGAATGAGGACTCTCTTCTGTCCCTTCAAACTAAGAATCTTCTTCTGAAGCTTGTTGTATCTAGGCGGCATACAATTGCACCTTTTCTCAACTCGCCTAGAATTACTTTTAATGAAATCTCAAACGGCAATGATTCCCGTGTAGAAGGGGAGTAGGCAACTTTTGCCATGTCATTTAAGTGGACTGAGCTCCAGTGAAGATGCGCCTATTTGATGGAGAATGCAATGATGAGAATCGGTGTCATGTCTGGACTGGAAGCAGGCATGCTTGAGGACACCAAGAGCGTTATTGATACACTTGTCAAGAGCAAAGCAGAATTTGTCCTTGATGAGAAACTCGCGGACAGTATCGGAATGAAGAGTGGTCCCACCAAGAGGATGAACGTAGACATCCTGACGATTATTGGATCTGACAGGTTTCTTTTGAAGACACTCTTGGAGCTCGGACAGGCTGACACTCCAATCCTCCCAGTAGCCTCGAAGGGCCAGCCAGATTTTCTCTTCGATGTTCATGTGACAAATTTCGAGAGCGTCATTGATGACTTGCTTGAAGGGAGATGGAATCGTGAGGAGAAGAAACGGCTAGTTGCAGAAATCTCCGGAAAAGAGACCCCACCTCTCCTCAACGACATAGGCATTTTTGCACGGAGAAGTGCGACTCTGATACGATACTCACTTCTGTTAGGTGGAGAACATTTCTGGAAAGACGGAAGTGATGGATTGATAGTGGCCACGCCAACGGGCAGCACTGCTTATTCGCTGAGTGTCGGTGGTCCGGTCATACTCAATGCCTCCCCCGTGTTTTCAATCATTCCCGTGAACAGTGTGAATCCTTCCAGAAGGCCGCTCATCTTGCCCGAAGACCTAGAAGTTGAGGTCAGAGACCTGACAAGTTCTGTCGCCATAGAGGCAGTTCTCGACGGCCAGATTAGAAGGAGAGTTGACAGCAAACCAGTCAGGATCCGGAGAGCCGACTCAAGTGCATTCTTCGTCAAATTCGAGGTGGAGAGGATTGCAGCCCTCAGGGGTAAGCTTCTAAAGAAGTCCGAGGCATCAGAAGGGCACACTCAAGAACTCCCTCCGAGTGCGAAACTCGTTCTCAAGGTCCTTGAGTACCAAGACCAAATGAGCCAAAAGGAAATAATAGAGGAAACGATGCTCCCTGCGAGGACAGTTCGCTATGCACTCTCACTCTTGATGAGTGAGGGACTGGTCACAAAGAAGCTGTCTCTTCGAGATAGTCGCCAGGGACTATACCAAGTAAAAGAGTAGAGAAACCAAAGAAGAGAGGATTTCGACCTAAAGTATGGAGTGAAGGATTTGAAAGGGCCCCTAGAAACAAAGCACGAAGGAATCAAGAGCATACTTCGCCAAGCAGAAGAGGATTTGAAGGAGGTTCTGAGAGGCAAGAAGGTGCCTGAGGGAGAGGGGTTTTTCGGTGAGTCTCGGGAGTTCATGGTGTTCGAGCTCGCCAAATCCAAGAATCAGGATACTGCAACGCTTCATATTGCTAATGCAGCCAACGAGGCCTTGCTTGAGATATTCAGGGATGTCAAAGAAGAAGCAAGTGCATCTGACTGTATTGAGTCAATGACTCTCTGCGCATACGGTCTCATCCTGGGAAATTACAATGAAGAGGATTTCCGTTTCTTGTACAGGCAATCACTGCGGTATGTGAGAAATCAGAACACCATAGAAGAGTGGCTGCGCAACGCAATGGTCCTCCTTGCAGCAATCAACAACGATGACGCCCATAGTCTTCTGACAGAAATACGCCACTGGATTCAGTTCCTTGGAGCACCTCTTTTCGGTACAACTTCCTTCATAGATGCCGGTAAGAAACTGGGGATAGATTTACAGCCCATCGTCGAATCCGAGGAGTATCGTCTGGTGAATGCTGTCGCACGTCATCCACAGTATCTCAGTGAGGCTGTAATGAATAGGTCGTTCTTTGACGCATTTGAATCGATGAAAGAGTGGGCGCCTGATGCTGTCCTGCTCAATCTTCTCAAGATAAAGAAAGAGGAGGTCTACGGACATGGGCAGAATGAGATTAGACCAGACATGGCTGTTGAAGAAGCAGTCAAGACTATATCGAGAATATTTGTGAAAGAGCAATTCAGGACAAACAAGCAGACAGTCCTACCAGTGAGACTTCAGGAGCTTGCTCGACCTCCGCCTGGCGAAGTTGTAGATCCAATCATCTTTGAGATGATACCGCAAAAGCTCCGAATGGATCTTCTTCCATCAGTTGCCTATTCTACCAAAATCAAGCACATTGAAATCATATTCCTCGGAGGGCACAGGATTGGTAGAAGCGGCATTCTCATAAAGACAGACACAGGCGGCATTCTGCTAGACTATGGTCTCTCAGTAGCGAATCACAGAATTCCTGAATGGATTCCGGAGATGGACATGATAGATACCGTTCTTATCAGCCACTCACATCTGGATCATGTTGGAGGGCTACCAGTTCTCTATGAGGAGTTCACAGGGAAGTGGTGCTCTGTTGGTCCAACAGGAGCAGTCACAACGATTCTGCTTGACGATGCCCTGAAGGTTGGGACTCCATTCCCTCCTCGCAAGTATGATGAGCTAGATCTCATCTCACGCTACAATGAAGAGAATATACAGAAGGTCGCAAAGAACCACGTGAAACTGGAATACGGGCAGAGCAGTGAGGTCGGTCCGGGCATAGTTGTCACCCCCATCGATGCATGTCATATACCCGGAAGCGCAGTCTATGCAATAGACATTGAAGGCGTCAAGATTCTATACACTGGTGACTTCAATCTTGACAAATCAGTACTATTCCCTGGAGCAAACATACCTACTGATGCACAGTACGTTATCTATGATGGCACCTACTGGGGGAGAGAGGATTTTGATAGAGCCAAGGTGGCAGAACAAATCAGCAGGACAGTTGCGACTCACGGACCAGTGATAATACCGAGCTTCGCCGTGGGACGCTCGCAGGAAATTCTGCTAATCTTGGAGGAACTTGGCATAACAAAGAACCGAAATGTCATGGTCACTGGGATGGCCGAGCGAGTGACAAAGGTTGTGGGTGTTACAGGCAGCTGGCAGAGCATGAAGAAGAACAGGACGCATCTTGAAGAGGAGGATGTACTTGTTGCGGGAGGAGGCATGATGAGTGGCGGGCTTGCAAGGCAGCACTTCAACGAACAGAGAAACAATCCAAAGGCAGCAGTGATTCTCTGCGGGTATCTAGCTCCGAGAACTTCAGGATGGAATCTTCTTCACGGCTATGAACCTCATGAGTGTGCTTTCGAATACGCTCGGTTAAGCGCTCATTCTTCATCGTCCAACCTTGAGAGATACGTCAACTCATGCAAAGGAAAGCGGATAATGGTGCATACACCAGTCTTCAGCCAGCCAAAGGGCATCATGATACCAAGCTACAAAGAGAGAATAACCATATCAATCTAGGCCACGATTTCAAGAACGCCATCGAGAACAAGCTTCGTTGCCACGAATTTCATGGCCTGCATGCTCACGTTAATCTTGCGGACTACATCCTCCATTGATGTTTGACCATCACAGAAGTCGACAAACTTGATCACAGCCTGCCCGTAGGCCTTCTCGGTTTCCTCGCTGACAACTCCAACTTTCTTCAGAACGCTTGTTGGTCCAATTTCAACCTTGAAATCGACCCATCCATAGCGATTCAGTATCTGCAGACAGCCAAGGACTATCTCACGGGGTAGGTTGAGACTCCGCACTAGACCACCAATAGTATCATTCTGCGCTATGGCGGACTGAACCTCCACAATCGCTGTACCTACCTCTCGATTGCTGAATGGTAGAGGTCTTCCAGCTTCTCTAGCTCTCAACAAGTAGTCAAGACTGATCGGTCTGAGCGGAACCTTCGCCAGAATGTCAAAGATCGAGGGCTCGAATACCGAACTACTGCCGTTCCATGCTGCCCAGACATTCTGATACTTCTGCTCGAGATCCACTAGTATTGAGTTCAGGACTCCTCTCTGTTCCTCCTCCTGGCTGTCATTTGTCACAATAAGCGCCATGACGAAGTGCGTGGATTTCTCAACCATCACGAGATTACCTTCGTGCTCAATCGTCTCAAGTGCATTAGTACCACTAGTGCCATCACTTGATTGTGCGTCAATTCCTCCAAATGAGTCGAGTGCAGATATGAGAGAAGCAATTGCGTTTTCATCAATGACTTCATCGACATAGCTCACATGAGTGACTACATCAGGAACACCGTCAGTTGGAACAATGGCTAAGAGGTGTAATATCTTCGAGTGGTCAGAAGCAGGTCGAACGGGGGTCTTCTGACTGGTGACTGTATCAGTGGTCGTTTTGTGACTTACAGTCTCTGCTTTCATGGCTGATGAATGTCCGGCTGCCACAGCATCAACCGAGGAGGTCGCTTCATCGTAGGGCACATCTTGAAACCCGGTTTCGCCTTCTTTGGCTTTCTTCGCTGCAGCTCCGGGTCGGTCCATCTCCTCAGTTCCTCTCCTAACAGTAATCATCTCACTGATAGGCAGGTCGGGTAGTGTCACACCAACGGTCTTAGCAGCAACCTCAAGCATCATACGAATGAATTCTTCGCGACGAGACTTGTCTGTAGCAATCATAGGGAATGTGGGAGCACCCAGAAGACGCTTGATTTTTTCAGCCTTCATGGACTCGGGAAGATCCTGCTTGTTTGCCAGAATGAAGAGAGGCACTGCAGGGGCTTCCTTCCTGATAGTACGAAGAAGGGACTTGGTCTGCATGACATTCCTGAAACTTGAGTCGGTGACCAGAAAGATAACATCGGTTCCAGAGAAGTAAAAGCTCCATAAATCTTGAAAGACTGCCTGTCCTGCGAAGTCCCAGACGGTCACAAGAAAAGTACCGAATTGGATGGTTTCTGAGGAGTCCACAGCAACATTGATGGTTGGTACGTACCCTCCCGGCGCTGGCTCCTTGCCGAAGAGGAGTCGCAGGAGAGTGCTTTTACCAACACCACCGCTTCCAACGAAGCTGACCTTGAATCGTGTGAATATCAGTTCGCCGAGAATGTCATCGAGATTATCACGGATGTAACCTATGCTGTTTCCACGAAGGGCTGTGGAAACTCGGGACGCCCCTTCTCTGACTCTGTACTGGATGGCACGGTCTTCATCGCGTCCGTCGGTTACAAAGAGGAGGAGCATCTCTCCGTCAACCTCGGCATGGAAGACCTTATGCTTCTCAGCCACGAAGACAGGAGTGTCTTGAGCGAGACCTTGTGTCCCAAAGAGGTCTCGATAGCCAGCCAGGAAGTCAGTGATATCTCTATCCACAAAGTCGATTTTCCAAAACCTAGTTCTCACTACAACGTTGCCATCTTCTTTTCCTATGAGCAAGACGTTGTGTATCATCAGCTTTCCACGTTCCTTGTCTAGGATTGTCTTGGTTTTAGATGTTATCTGTATTGCTCGACCGTTTCAAGCTTGCTATGACATCATTTTGCAGTCAATGAAACTACTCCACGTTTGTGCAACTCAGCAAAGACTTTCTGAAGGACGCTAGGCTGCAGTCCCAAGGTGCGTGCAATATCTTGAATACTGAGGGATCCATCAACCAGCGCAAGGATGGTACTAAGACCCTCATAGAGGGACATCACATCTTTACCAGGAACCACTACTAGTGAGGGAATGTCTTCAGGCTGTACTCTCAGCTGGCAATCTATGGCGCCCAATCGATTGAGAAGGTGAATTGCGCCGAGAATTAACTCCGGACCTCTTCCCGGCGCCAACTTGGATATTGTAAGCGTGCCATTCAGTCGATACCAAACAGCTTCAAGGAATTCACGCACTGGCGCGTGCTCAAATCGCTCCCAAACTAGAGGCCTTTTTTGAATTGGTGCCACTCTTCCAGCTAGCACAGCAGGAGGGAGAGTAGCCAGCAACTTGATTGTGAAGAGAGGAGACCTGAAGAGGTCAGTAGGATCCTCAGATGGCTTAGGAATTTCATCGAGAAATAGGTCTGGAAGGAATGAGAAACGGGATCTCAGAGCCTCTACGTTTGCCTCACTTCTAGTGATCAACGTGAACACATAGTCGCTTCGTTCAATTGTGATGTAGCTCAAATCACCTGTTCTGAACACAGAGGTTTCAGCTGGGCCTGTTTGATCTATTTTGAAGGAGGATATGGCAGCGACAATATTCGGAGCCACCTCCAGCAGACCAGATCTCTCGTCGTAGTAGTAGCTGTACACTGCCTCCCCTGTTCTGCGATCTACAACGAAGAATGCCTTGTGCCCCGCGTCAACGTTGGGTACCTCTTGAGGGGCACCGGGCTCACGAATCAGAGGCCCTATTTCCCATTTCTGCAGTGCCAGTTCTGGTTGCATATCGCAGAAACCGCCATAGGCCATAGCTGAGAGGAGTAGATTGATGGGCCTAGGAGAGACCGTATCACAGAGATCAACACCATGTTGAATCTCAAACTCTCGTGCAACCTCAAGGTCGTCGTCCGAGCCAGGAATCACTATTATCCGCGCACTTGATTCTTTGCGAATCTTGATAATAACATCCCGAATCATTTCGTTCTTTGCCATACCTTTTGAAATGACCAATGCAAATAGCCCAACGGATTTCAGGGCATCGGGCCATGCAGCCTTGACGAGTCCAGCGCAAATCGCCCGCGTCGCCCTGACCGCATACGGACCGATTTTCATCACCTCTGAAAACTGTTCACCCGTATGCTGCTTAATCTCAAGAAGGCTTTCTACAGCAATCACTGACTTGTTATCGTCAGATTGCTCAGCAGCAGTCACAAAACAGATGTCGAGGTGAGTTCGAAGATGGGCATCTGCTACAACAGAGAACTCATTCTTAAAGTCGCGAACTGATTTGTCAACAATCTTTGATGAAACAGCCGCCTGAAATTCCCGAAGCCGTGCTATCTCTTCATCTGTGAACGTTTCAGACTCGCTCACAGCGATGACTAGAGTCACATCACCTACTCTGCTGATACTTGTAGGACGACTATGTACATCCGTCACTATGAAACTTCGAGCTGCATCTTCCTGAATTAGTGCATAGTACTCGTTCACTACAGTAGCGATGAAGTCCTCGGTTATGCCATCTTTGATGAACGACAGCGATGCCAGTGCTTTTGAACCGAGCAGATCGTATAGTATGACTCTCGCAATCAAGCTCATCGGGTCTCCCGTTTCACCCAGTATCAACGTTCTTGCCAACAGAAGGTCTTTTCACTAATCAACCTTGTTCAGCTCTCTTCGCGATGAGATTGTCAATCGAAATAAGACCTCTCATGTATCTTTGATAATCTGAGTCTATCTTAGAGCGGTCATATTCGATGGAATCCACGCCGCCACCAGAAGGAATCTCAGGTAGATCCTGTATCGCTTCAGACACTGTAATCGGTGGTGGAAGAGATTTGCTCTCTGACAGGGCATCACCTGTCGCATTAAGGCGCGGAACTGTCGAGAACAGAGCATCGGGCTCCTCGAACAAGTCCCCATTTCGGGTTGCGATAATGAATACACGCCTCCTTCGCTGCGGCACTCCGTACTCCTCTGCTTTCAAGACCAATGTCCTGTGATGATAGCCCTCTCTCGTTAATGTATCAAGCATGGTCTTCAACAATCGACCTTGATGTATCCATCGAATTCCTGGAACATTCTCGATAAGGACATTCTCGGGCCGCAGTTTGTGGATGAAGACCAAGGTCCTGAAGATCAAGGAGTTGCGAACATCCGAAGGTAATCGTTTGCCAGCAGTTGAGAATCCTTGGCACGGCGGGCCACCAGCCAGCAGATTCAGTGTGCGTCCCTTGAGCTTTGATTCAGTAGTATCAATGAGGTTGTCCGTGTCTGCCTCACTGAGGATATTGGCTTGGACAACTGTGGCATTCTCATGATTCAATCGATATGTTTCGCACATGTGGCGGTTGAGGTCGGTTGCCACGAGAACTCGATGACCTGCCTGCCTCAGTCCCTCGGAGAGACCTCCTGCCCCGCAAAACAAGTCAACATAGGAACCGTGCTTGATTCCATCCCCAAGTACCTTGCCAAGAAGGGGAGGAACAGCGTTTCCAATCTGTTTGAATCGAGAGCTGAAACTACCGAGAAACCGATATCTGTCAGGAAAGGACTGCAATCGTGCTGCCTCTCGCATAGAGATTAGGCGGTCTTGAGTTGGGTGTATGAAGGTGCCGTTTCCCGGTCGATTGAAATAGGTGTTGATCGTGTAGCTCGGAAGGTCACCTCTCAGACGACCATAGTACGTCGTACGACCTCCAGAAATGGAGATTTGAGTGAGCCTTGCAGACTTTGCAATCGTTGCTTCGGGCAGATTGCTCCAATTGCCGCCTGATGGAACAGACCGGACGATCTCCATGTCAAGTTCGCTTAGCGTGGCACATGTGTGATTGTATAACATGTTGTTGATATCTTGTTCAGGCGCCTCTGCATTAGCTGAAACGAAATTCACGAGGAAAAAGTCACCCTCTATCCTGAAAGACTTTCTCCTTCCATCTTCGACAACTCGTCAAGGATTTTGTCACGCTGATTCTCAGGGGTCTTGCGCAGGAAAAGAATTCCATGAGCCTCTTTCATGCCTAGTCCATAGAGCGCAAAGGTTGATGCATCCAGCAAGGCCGAAAAATCATGCATTCCATCCTTGAGCTTCCGAACCTCCCTGACCACTGTTTCCTCCAATTTGGCCTGCCCGCCTGCAGGCTGCGCTATGGGTAGACTCTGAAGTTCTCGAATAGATACATGATTGTTAGAGCTCGCGATCTGAAATCTCCAGTTAAGAAGCTCTGAGTTCAGGATTCCTAAGAGAAAATCCAAGTATCTGGATGAATCAGGATGCATGACCACCAAGTAGTTGCACGAGTTGGAGAGAATCGTGAGAGGTTCGACCAGAGCGAATTTGAGCCTCCATCTCTGTCCCATGTTTGAGATCTGTTGACAGATGATTCGCTTCATCGCGATATGTTCTGACCGCTCCGATGCATTGAGAGTCTTTCGAAATGACTCTAAGTCAACAAACTCTGAAGCGCGTCTGGTCTCTGTGAGATGAAAACGTCTGATATGAGATCCTCTGATCAGCCTTGCATCTGATTCGTCTGAGGAAATGTGCGTCTTGTCCAAAGTGAGGTCTAATTCTCCTCGCCTTGCAAGAATCCAGCCCAGTGATGAGAGAGGAGGCTGTCTATGCATTGTTTCCAAGTGTGTGAGACCCAAGGCGTCAACGCGGGGTATGACAAGAGACTGACCCATAGTCTGGAGAATTCGACGAAGATTGATTTTGTGCCGCCCACGGCTGGAAGCATCATTCACGCCGGTTCGATTCAGACCAATCTCAAAGATATCCGTGCGACCTCCTTTCGTCAGAGTGATTATGGATACCGACTGTGTCACGCCAGTGAAAAGCCTCGATGCTTCAGGGAAATCATCAATGATGTTCACGACATTTCGAAGAAGAAGTTCCTGCCTGAGAGGTGCCGTTGAAATATCAGACAAGATATTTGATGGCACGATGAATCCGATATTGCCATTTGTCTTCGTGACCTGCAATGCTCGTTCGATGAAGAGCTGGTATGTATTGAGGGAATAGCTTGTCGCGAAACTGTATTCCTTGGAGTTACGGAAAAACCGTGTACTCTCGCGGATATCAGCTCTGTATTCCTCAAACTTACTTGCATGAATCTCCCTCTCGCCACTTAGCAACTGCTCTCTCATGAACTCTGCTAGGTTTGGCTTTAGACGTTCATAGGGCGGATTCATGACCACGAAATCAAAGCCCCCTTCCTCCCCGCAAAACACTTCCTTGAATGCGTTTCGCCATTCGAATGGAGTCTTTCCGTCCGGGTTGCGGAAGAAGTGTCGATGATTGGATATCCCTGATATCCCATTAAGTGAAACCAGAGAATTCCCTCTTTTCAGAGTCGAACCAATGTGACTACTTCGAAATCTCAGTGGTTCTGGGCTTTCCAAGAGGCGCAGCGATACATCGGCGACCTCCAATGCCCCTGCATCTAGGTCCACCCCGTAGATTCGTGGAGAGCCATCCGTAAGGGACTCATCAATTTCATCCTTTGGAATGCCCATGCTCTCAAGGGCTTGAGTGGCTTCATGTAATGCCTGCTGTAATGCTCGCAGTGCTGAGACAAGGAATGCGCCAGAGCCACAGGCAGGATCTACTGTAAGCAATGAGGCAAGTGCCGCGAATGCAGAGATGCCGCTTTTTCTGACATGACGAATATGCTCTCGCAGCTTCGGTCCCAGTGTGAGTCGCACTATATGATCTGCAAGAGACTGAGGTGTATAGAAAGCACCAAGAGGTCTCTGAGACGAAGCCTGTTGTAGAGTGAGAGGCAATTGATATGAACCTAGGACGTGAATTCTTCCTAGGAGTTCAATGAAGTCATTTATGGGGATTCTCTTGACGCTGTCATATTGCTCAAGTCTCAGTCCCTCAATTATTGAACGAGCTAGCTCTCCCACTTCTCTCCTAGCTACTCCACGTTTCTCACTCTCGTAGGAGAGCTCGGAGAATAGTAGCTGATCCTCATCGAGACCCAGATAGGCATTGCCAAAGCGATAGGTGGCAATCCAATTCAGCGCTGCAAGACGTACTGAATCAATCTGAAGCCTTGACTTGTGTGAGGAATCTAGAGCGGCATGATCGCGAACATCACAGAGCATTGACCATGCCAGACTTCTGATTCTATCTTCCAAGATGGGTCATCAGACTGTCATGAAACCCGCAAGAAAGGTCTTGTGTTTTATCGTTCACTTCACAGAAGTATCACTCTGCATTATGCCCCAGATGTTGCCTTCTGTGTCTTTGAAATAAGCAAGATAGCCCACGCCAGGCAGCGTGCTCTTTGGTCGAATGATCTTGCCACCATTCTTGGTAATCTTTTTGATTGCATCATCAATTGAAGGAACACCAATCGTATTTACGTTGTAATCATCGGGACTTTGTCTCATTGCAAAGGCACCATCAATACCAGATTCCTTTGGGTCTCCGGTCATAAGAAACCAGTAGTCAATAGGCCCATTCCACTTCTAAACAGACCATCCGAATACTTTCTCATAGAACCGAGAGATGCGCTTAGCATCATCTGCAAGAATCTCAAAATGAATTACTCGTGGCATGCGTTTGGTTTTAACTATTGTGAATAATAAGTATATCGTTCTGGCAGAGCGGTATGAAACTACTATAAGTGCGAATATCATAGGCAGGAATAGTGAGGAATCGATATGGTGTCATCCAGGGACATCAGAGAGATGGAATATCTGACAGCACAATTCTGGCCGGCGAGAGAAACTGAGAGGTACAGAGGATGGATACTAAACTGGAATGATGGGGTAACATGGAGAGCCAATAGTGTCCTTCCGCTTGAATCGATTGAAGACGTGCGACTTGAGGAGGCAATAGAACACGTCATTATATTCTATAATCAAAGAGGAACGCCACCTGCCTTCAAAGTCACTGAGGCGAGCGAACCCAAGGACATAGACAAAGGCCTCACAGATAGGGGCTTTGAGAAAGGCAGGTCGACCCATGTTCAGGTGATGTCTATTGATGAGTTGTCCGATCTCTACCCTAAGGTTCCTGTCGACGTCATCAAAGTCACTGACGACTCCATCAATACGCTGATGTACGAATCAGGGATGGGAGAAGTGGCTATCGAAGCAAGACGAGGAATTATCAATAGAATCGAGGGTGACAAAGGGATTGCTCGCGTCATGATTGATGGCAAGACTGCAGGAGTGGGTCTTGGTGTCGTCAGAGAGAAGTGGCTTGGTCTCTTCTCTATCAGGACAATTCCGGAGTATCAGCATCGTGGAGTTGGATGGTCTGTCACCTGCGCTTTGGGGATGTGGGGGGAGGACCTCGGGGCAGATAGAGCCTTTATTCAGGTCGAAGCAAACAACACAGAAGCTCTGGGGCTCTACGAATCAATAGGTTTCGAAACTATGTACGACTACTGGTACAGAATCTTGTAAGCACATAAGAAATCGTCACCCTATCTAAACTCTGCTTTGGAGCCATCCTTTAAGAGTAGGAAAGCATTCACTTGTCAGATTACGGATGCCTTATGATACCTAATCTTGAGCTTGCATCTTCCTGAGTGACCACCCAGTGGGCAGTAATGACCACAAGCTCAATAGATAGTGACCAGTTTCATGCATCCTGAATCGCTTAATGATGGTGAGGTTTCAGAGATATGTTGGATCAATTACAGGAATGTGTCCATATTGGGGAAGATCTTGGTGCAGATTTCGTAGAGGCAAGATATGATGATCTCACACTGAGAACCCTACAGCGGATTGATGACACTTGGCAGGACATCCAGGTCAAATCAAGAATGGGATTTGCCATTACTGCATATGTGGATGGGGTCTCTGGCTTTTCGTTCACATCCAGCCAAGAAACAAAGGACATTCGATTGGCTGCAGAGAAGGCCTACAGAATGGCGAAGGCATCCAGTAGCGCTGCAACATTGAAACTGCCCTTTGATGGTAGACCGGCTGTGAAGAGCAAGAAAGGCGACACACATAAAGTGAAAATCCACCCGAGGGATCGGGACCTCAGCCATAAGATTGATTTGGTCAACAGGACCATCGAGTCTGCAAGGGAGTATGGCGAGAACATTCGGAGTGTTCGAGGGCTCTGGGGAGAGCTGTTCGGCCCAAAGATGTTTGCCAACAGTGATGGTGCCACTCTCAATTGGGAATTTCTTGTCACGGACCTGGCCATATTGGTCACATCAAAGACGGATTCAGGAGCCATGGTCAATGGGTCAGACAGAAAGGGCGGAACACTGGGTCTTGAGGAGTATGAGCGCGGTGAGTCTACTCCAGAAAATCTGGGCGAAAACGCTGGCAAATGGGCGAGAGAGCAGCTTTCGGCAAAGGCTTGCCCTGCAGGCAGTTTTCGTGCCCTAGTTGAGGAAGAACTTGTGGGAGTGTTGGCTCACGAGTCGTTTGGCCATCTTAGTGAGGCGGACTTCGTTGTGACTGGAGGTTCACCACTGACCGAGAAAATCGGAAAGGCACTTGGCACCGAGCATGCAACGATCATTGATGGCGGAACCCCTGATATCAAGAAACATGGCGGATTGTGGCTCCCCTACGATGACCAAGGCACAGGAGCAAACCAGACGACGGTTCTTGATAGAGGCGTTCTGAGGCATTACCTGCACAACAGAGGCACAGCAAAGAGACTGGGCCAACAACCAACAGGAAACGCAAGGGCCGTGAGTTTCGTATTTCCGCCTATCCCAAGAATGACCAACACATACTTCTCTCCAGGTACACTCAGCGAAGAAGAAGCATTAGAACTGCTCGGGACAGGGATTTATGCAATCCAAACATCGGGCGGTCAGGTCGAGGGAGATGGTAGTTTTCTCTTCAAGGCAGACAGAGGATATTGGGTTGAAAATGGAGTAGTTCAGTACCCCATTCGAGAGGTTTCTCTTTCAGGTAACATCCTCCAGCTACTCTCCAGAGTTGAAGGAGCAACAAAGGAGTTGAATCTCCAATCCGGGTATTTTGGGGGATGCGGAAAAGGTGATCAATTTCCTCTTCCTGTGGGAATGGGAGGTCCCAAACTCGTGATCAATGATGTCACGTTCGGCGGTGAGGCACAGTAACTGAGGTGGTCATGAATGGATTTCGATAACGTAAAAGATGAACTGCTCTCAATAACTGATACAGGCCTGAAGCATGTGAAAGGGCTAGACAGCTCTGCAGAGTTTGAGATCTATGTGCACTTTGAAAACACAATGAATGCAGAAATCGATCAAGGCGTTGTGACTGCGCGAGATGGGGCAGTGGCTGGGTGTGCCGTTCGAGCAGCTAGGGGGAAGCGGATAGGTTTTGCCGCGGTAAGCGGAATTTCAGTCGGGAGAGTGAAACAAGCTGCGAAAGAAGCGCTTGCAGTAATCAACAGTGTGAATGTCGAAGACAATCGGTTTCAGGGTTTCGCTGACCCACAGGGAGCCGGAAAAGAGGGAGCTTTTGCCGATGAAATCCTCACACTCGGCACTGATGACCTCATTAGGAGTTGTCAAGAGATAGTTGAGGAAGCCAGGGCAGTGGATCCCAGAGTCAAGGTTGTGACTGCAGAAGCAAAAGCATCATGGAGTAGCTACGCAATCGGGAACACGCGAGGAGTACTTTGCGCAACACGCAAAAACAGAAACTCCTGTCAGGCAGGCGTCTATGCGATTAGTGGAGAAGAGCGCAAAGGCTCCTTGGATTTTGATGCCTCCAGAGAACGAGTCTACCGCACTGAGGGAGTGGGTAGAAACGCTGCGAAACGGGCAGTCAGCCTTCTAGGCGCAAAGAAACTGGGTGTCACAGCAAAGATGCAAACGATTTGGACTCCACTCCCGGCCGCACTCTACGTTCTATCCAGCTTGGCTCAGTCCACTGTCGGAAGACCAGTCGTCGATAGAGTGTCTCCGCTGTGCGACAGGATCGGAGACACAATTGCTTCAAAGAAGTTCTCAATCATCGATGATGGCCAAGATCCCTTAGGATTGGAAACAGATGCAATAGATGCAGAAGGAATTCCGCAGAAAAGAAGTCCAATTGTAGAAAGAGGCATCCTGAAGAACTTCCTATTTGACAGCTACTTCGGAAGAGCCTATGGCCTCGAATCTACTGGCAATTGCACGAGAGGTGGAAGTCTCTTTGGTGGAGGCACTCCCTATGAAAGTAGACCGACAGCATCTACGAAGTGGCTCGAAGTTGTGCCTGGAAGGAAGAATGAAGACGATATCATTTCCTCCATCGATGGAAAGGCAATACTAATTCGCGACTTTCCTCTCGGTATCTTCCATTCAAGTGTCGAAACAGGGGAGTTCTCCTGTGTGGCAACATCTGCATTCTTGGTCGAAAATGGAGACCTGAAAGGGCCTGTTGAGCCCGTTTCGGTCGCTGGCAACTACTATGAAGGACTCAAGAGTCTCCGAGAAGTGGGAAACGATCTCCTGCTGATTCCCTATGGCATCAATATGCCGACTCTCGTCTTCGACGATTTCTCTATCGTAGGGTAGGCTGAATGTGTTATGGACCGAAGACTCGACCATGAGTGTTCAGAGTAGCGTCTTGGAAGAACAGAGTACGAACAGAAGCAGCGCAAAACCAGCTCCTAATATAGTAGGGGAACGCCACAAGTTTCGATTCCAATGAGACTCAAAGCAATCACCCTGCTATCCCTTATCGTATTAGTTTCTGTCGTTCCTAGCCCAGTTCTTGTGCCCGTAGTACAGGGTCAGGAAATCAGTGATGTCAAGGTTCTCATGCTGATTGCGGATTACTTCGGGTGGAACTACTTTGATGCAACGGAGCTGCTTGAATCATGGGGGGTGAACGTCACCACAATTGCCAACTCCTTGGACACTGATGTGCCCTCTTGTTTGAACAAAGAACCTCGAGGGACAATTGCGGACCTACTCTTAGGTCAAGTCGAGAACGATATTGTGAATCAGTTTGATGTATTATTCATTCCATCAGGCGGTCAGTGGAACAGCCTAGTCCAAAGCGCGAGGGCTCTAGAGTTCATAGAGTACGCCTCCGATAGTGGTCTCCTAATCGCTGCAGTCTGCATAGGTAACAGGGTTCTTGCAGATGCAAACAGTATCGTGAATGGTTCGTATGTTGTCAGTTATTTAGCCGCTAATCTGTATATGGCAGAAGCCGGAGCAATAGTGAGGACAGGATACCGCACAGTCATAGATAATAATTTCATCACAGGCGGGGCTGGTGGTGGCCCGAGTGAGGGAGGAAACGAAGCTGCACCAACAGAGGAGGTCTGCTTAGCCCTGGTGCGGGAGGAGCTGGGTTATTCATTTATGGAATCAGTAGGCATTGAACCTGTGATAGCACCTATGGGAACTGCTTTCACAATCACTGCTGGAATCACAGATCTTGATGACCTGCCAGTGACAATGTCCTCAGGCAATCAGAATATCTCTCAGGTGAACGCTCGGATATATGCCAAAAACAATAGGACGCTCATTGATGTCACCGAACTCCTCGATGAGGATGGCGATGGAGTTTATTCGGGCCAATTCATCGCTTCGACAAACGGTGAGTTTGTCATTGATATCGAGATTGAGGATACAAACCATACTCTCGAGATTGAGAGAGAGCCTGTGATTTTCTCTGTTGGTACGCATTATACAATCGACCCACTTACGTTAGGACTCATTGCTGCAGGTACCCTCCTTGCAGCGGCTGTTATTATCATTATGAAGAAGAAGTGAGAATACATAGCTACTCTTGCTCGTTGTTGTTGGATTCTTGCTCAAGATAGTACTACATCAAAGGCTCTTGATTCGGATGGCCATGTTGGAGATTGAGAATGCTGGAAACATCTGTGGCCAATCGCTAGAGGTGATATGTGCGTAATCTCATAGGACCTTAGTAGCTGTATTTCTTTATGTTGGCTTCAGTCAATCGAAGCGACAGGAGAAGAAAATCAGGTCCCCGAGACCTCAGAATCTGACCCACCTCGATCAGAATGCCGGGTGTTTGATCTCGAATATACTCAAAGAGATCCTCCTCTGATTTGCTCAAGGCTTGACACATATTCTTCATGTGCTCATGAACAGCCCCTTTACTGATCCGACCAGTCTCACGAAGCATCCAGTTCTCCAAAGCGGTTTGGACTGCCTTTCCGACACTTTCTGAACTTGAAAAAAGGTCTTGTGACACCCTGGTAGATGCCCTTGCCTTCTCTAACGCGGGTCTGGCTCTCACACTACCCAAGGCAAGACGAATCTCATCCAGCGGAACATTCGGATAAACAGACTTCCCGAGCTCCTTCTCTGCTAGTAATCGTTTGTACCCCTTCATGCCATGAAGGTGTACAGGAGAAATGAATCCCTTTGCCTCCATCTCTCTAAGGTGCGACTGGAACGTATCCCGAGGGACTAGAGAGCGTACAGCTGACAAATGGAGAAAGCGCTCGTATAGGGTTTCCTCTAACTCGACAATGGACCAACCAAAGGAGCGGATGATATCCAACTCTAATGCATTTGGCGGCTCTCTGTCCATCCCTCTTTCTGCCAACACTTAGCCTCGACAAATGGTTGACTAGACATTCATCAAGAAATCTAATAAAACTATCACTTCAAACATATGTTGAGGATATTTGATGTTTTCCATCAGATAGAACCATCATGCACGAGAGTCCACGATTTGCGGTATTACAGCAGTCTCTAGAGCTTGGCACTGAGTAGTCATCAATTGGCGGCTCAAAGCAAGAAGACAGCAAGAATGCCTGTGAGGAAGACACCGTCCCAGGTTCCAGCTCCCCCGATAGAGGCACTTCCTGTCCTTAGACTGGATAGTTTTCCTAGATTCAAGATGTCTGCGCCTATCAGAGTGCCGAGTGTTCCGGATACATAGGCTATTGCATAGCCATTGTACGCACCCGGAGCGATGGCTAGGAGTACCACAGTCACAAAGACGGCCACAAGTGCTGGGAGAAATCCCGGAGTGAGGATACCAACATCTGGCTGAATCCTTGCCACTCTATGGACAACCAGCGTGACGACTGCGATGGCAACTAGGAACTGCAAGAATGCAACTAGATTCAAGATGATGAGGTATGTGCTTACCGCGACGGGAATGACAGCGCCGCCCAAATTGATGCTGATTCGGGTCTTGCCAGGACAATCTTGCTGAATTACCTGGTAGCTGACACCCCAA
The DNA here is from genome assembly GCA_964354495.1 of uncultured archaeon. Taxonomy (GTDB): domain Archaea; phylum Asgardarchaeota; class Thorarchaeia; order Thorarchaeales; family Thorarchaeaceae; genus SMTZ1-45. The sequence goes on from CAYHAA010000019.1 coordinate 46,178, forward strand.
TATTGAACATGTGGCGCCTCAGTACAGGGAGTTGGGTCTGATTCAATCGTATATAGTGGGATGTTGATCAGGCTCCCTAGTAGTGAACCGGGAATAATAATGATAGCCAGCCACATTGGGATGCCAAGTTGCAGAAAAGCCATCCCCGCAGCTTGAAGGAAGAATAAGCTTAGAATCATGAATGCAAGAATTGTAAACACAGAGAAGCTGCCTCTTCCATGCTGCAACCGTACTTGACTCATATCATCATCAATTCTTGCTTCTCATGCATCCACTTTTTAGAGTTGGCATATGATTGCATTCCAGCGTATTCGGCTCGCTCCGTGACATTGATGAATGGCTATTCACGTTTCCAAAGAGGCAACCAAGGACTTCAGGGCTCATGCTGAACTGTGTAGAGAAGAATTCGATGGAGCCGGCTCAGGGATTTGCACCCTGGTAGAAGAGATCTGCAGTCTCTCGCGTAGCTGCTCCGCCAAACCGGCTCGTCTAGACCTTCCAAAGGCTACTCTTGTTTTAAGTATGTCGGCAAAAACTGCACATATCCTTTCAAATGCAGTGATACCAGATGCAATCACTACGATAGTAGTTCAATTGGCTTTTATCTCCGATAATCTTACTGATTCAGTAGCTGGTTAAGAGAATATCCGAGATGAGAGACATGGAAGACGAAGTGAAAAAAGATCTCACTGTGATTCTCGACGAACGTCTACCCAGAAAGTCAAAGATAGCCTTTGGCCTATCCCAAGCATCCATTAACCTTCTTGAGGTCATTGCTCTCGGTTCCGCAATCACGTTCTATTACAATATCATGCTAGGTCTGAGCGAAGAATGGATTTCGCTTGCTTGGCTCCTTTTTGCCTTCTGGAACGCTCTCAATGACCCCTTGTTCGGTATTCTACAAGAAAGGATCAATACAGATATCGGCAGGCGAATCCCGGTCCTGCGCTTCGGCGCGCTGTTCTATGTTCTTACTTTCGTTATTTGCTAGTTCCCATTCATGGGAAACACGCAAATAGCCCTGTTCTGGAATCTGCTACTGGTCCTCTTTTTATTCGATTCCATGTTCACCATGGTCGGACTAGTAATAACTGCACTGCCTGCTGAAATGTGCATTACGCAAGAAGCTAGGTCCAATCTCAGCTTGTACAACGTGATTCTAGGATCTTTCGGTGGTCTAATTGGGATGATACTCCCGTTGATTCTACTCACAAATGAATCATCAACCGACCTCAATCCTCTCTTCCAGCCAGTGATGGTACTGGTAGCGATAGTCGCCGGGACAGTCCTGTTCTTTTCGAGTTACTCCCTGACCGAGAATGAGTATGCAAGGACTGAAGAGCCGTTGGGTTTCATTGAATCGATGGTCAAGGCAGTCAAGAATAGGGAGTTTCTCGCATTCGAAGCCATGAATTTCTTTCATGAAATGGCTTTTACGATAGTAATTGGTTCCATGATATATTTTGTGCAATACGTGCTGAGGCTACAGGGTGTCTTGGCTTCTTTCCCATTGTTTGTTATTTTTGTCCTCATGCTGCTTTTTAGTCTCCTAGCCGATAGAATGGTGAAACGACGGGGTCTAAAGAAGGTCTATGTTATTGGATTGATGCTAACCAGTATGGGTCTGATATTGCTATGTTTTTCGGGAAACTGGCTAGTTGCAGTAATGATTAGTCTTGGAGTGGTCGGAATAGGTCTGGCCCCTGTCACCTTGATATGGTCCCCGTTATTGGCTGATGTAATCGACTACGATGAAATACTAACAGGCAAAAGGCGGGAAACGACCTATGCAGGTATGAACGCGCTGATTACGAAACCTGCGATCTCCATAGCTAATGCATTGTTCTTGCTGGTCATTAGCGGATTTGGATTTGATAATTCCCAGACTGTGCAATCAGGTTCAGCGATACTTGGAATACAGATAGGATACACGCTGATTCCTGCAATATGCTTCATAGTCAGCGCAATCGCATTATGGAAATGGTACAAGCTGAATGGCAAAGAGTGGGTCGCCAGAAAAATCGAACTAGGCAAGATACATCTGCAGAAAGAAAAGGAGTACATTAGTCGTCTTCAGAAAGAGGGAAAGATCTCCAAGGTTTACGAGAAGCTCTACAGAGAGCCACAAGAATGAAAGCTATGGTCTACGAAAAGTACTGATCCCGAGATGTTCTTCAAATCAGAAGAGCTGGAGATAGATAACTGACTCAAGAAACATCTTAGTCATTACGCCTATACCCAAGTTATTAAATATAGTTAATTACAATAAAACAGCTGGTGGACAATAACACCAAAGGAGAGAAAATCATGAAAACTGAAACAGCACAGAGAATATTGTGGTTCGCGATGTTATTTATCGTCCTAACCATTGTAGTAACGATATTCGCAGGGATTGGATTTGTCCTTGCATTCTCACTGATCGACTTAGGCTCCTTCATTACAGATCCTACAGTCTTGGCATTCATTCAGGATTACCCATTATTAATCCCGATAGTGATATGGATCTTGGCAGGTCTACAAATCATCTATCTCGCCATCATCTACACGTGGCGAAAGAATCCGCTCAAACATAGAACTGGATTCACAATTGTCGGTATCCTCAACCTACTCATGGGCTTTAGCCTTCCAGGATTATTCATCCTTCTTCCAGGACTTCTTTTGGAAGATCAGTAGGCCCTTAGTACGGAGACCATAGTAAGGTCTCCCTACCCTCTTTTTTGCGGCGTCCGTACATGCGGCACTGACTGCAATTCCAGTTAAGTGGCAACCACTCTCTTTGTAGGAAATCCATTGCATTCGAGGATTGGTCATCTACAACCTATGCAGCCGCTTCAGGCTCCCTTCTTGTCTCCTTTCCAATCCACCAGACCAAGGCCAACGCAATAGGGACTCCGAATATCAACAGGTCCCAGAAGACTGCAGCAAGGAATGAGTACACCCAATCATTGAATGTCCATGAGCTAAAGGGAAGGTTCCACCGGCCATCCAACCATATCACGATTAGCCATGTCAACCCCACCAAGAAACCGAAAGCACCGCCCTCTTCACGCCTATCACGTCGGTGCCATCCTGCCCGTTCTTCCACCGGAAGTCCTCTGTACCATTTAGCAAATATCACGGCAACTATTAGTATAACCCAACTTCCCACAAGGACGAGTTCCCAAAAGATCAGATGCAGAATGAATGTGATCACAGCACCAATTGACCATTGGCCAAGCACGAGTGGCACGAGTACAGCTGCTTGGGCCGTAGCCACAAACCAAAGCAATACAAGAAGTGCTCCAATTGCAGCTCCAGAGAAGAGCACGGCTAATACCATCACCATCTTCCAATGTCTTCTTAGAAATCTCTTCTCAACTTCACCGGGTAGCACCTTGTCAGTATTCATGATTCAGAACTCCATTATTCGGAAGCTATTGTGCAATCTAATAAATGCGACCATCTTCATGGGCTTCTCTCGTCTGACCTTCCAATTTCCTATGTCACGAAGTGATGAATTTAGGAAATTCAACCGGTATGTGGGAAAAGTACCGAATCTAACAGGTATGAGTCACTTCGTATGAGTCATTGGAGCCAAAGTGATGAGCAATTCAGTCCTTGGAGAAGCCCCCATGATGGAATTCGATCCTGCACTTGAGACCAGCATCTTTGCATTCTGTTTCAATTGATTCTGCGACTTCATCCCAAAGAGAATTGTCACTTCTTATTCGATGATAGTATTCAGAGAGCTCGGGATACTTGCTGTCAATCAATTTCATTATTCGAGGTGTGTTGTGACCTCGAAAGTTCAGATTTTCAAAACGAAAATCATCAGTGATTCGACTAGCCGTTTCAATGACCATCTTCCAATCTGAGACCCTTGGGAAAATCGGTGAAATAAAAACATAGGTTTTGATGCCCTTGTCAGATATTTTCTTCAGGGCATCCAGCCTGTCTGCCGGTTTTGATGCACGTGGCTCAATAATACCTGCTAGTTCGTCATCGAGAGTGTTCAGAGAAACTCCGACTTCAATTCTTTTGAATTGCTCGAATAGGTCAATGTCACGTTCCACTAGTTTGGACTTGGTCAGAACTTGGATATCTCCCTTGGTTCCAATGAGCTGTCTTAAGATTCGCCTAGTGTTTTCATACTTCGCTTCGAGAGGCGTATAGGGATCTGTGACCGAACTCAACAAGAGAGTCTTTCCATCATACTTCTCTGGTTTGATTTTGTCCAGTTCGAATTGCTTTACATCTAAGAATTCTCCCCATTTGTCCCCTGCGTGATTAGTGAATCGCTTCATGAACTCCGCATAACAATAGATGCAACCATGTTGACAGCCGACATAGGGATTGGCAACGAAATCTATCCCCGGAATGTTGCTCTTGCTGATGATGCTCTTTGCCTTGACAGATGTGACTTTCATTATTCTCAGAATTAATCGCGAGGAATGCACTCTTGAATATTGATATACGGCTCATGCGTAGCGTTTCTATCTAAGAAATGCCTGCAGGCAAATGAATTGCAAACTCACAGTAGTCGTCACCCTTTGTGAGTGCCTTGACAACCTCTATCTTCAACGGAGTCTCAAGAATTCCTTCGAAAAGTCTTCTCGGCCATCCGGCTGCACAATAGCAGAACGTGCCCGGCATTTCATCCCAGAAGTCTTCTAGCAGTGGACAGAAGCAGGCAGCATGCATTCTTTCTTTCCTTGTCGTGGCTTTCTCAAAGGCTTCCTTTCTGGCAGGAGCTTTTCTGTCGTAGATGATATTTCCCTCTCGGCGCATTTTCGGGTAGAAGAAGTGACCGTCCTTCATGGCCTGAATTACTGTATCGATACTCTTTGTCTCTCTATACAGATCTCTCATTGCTACGATTAACTCAGCAGGGAATTCATGACCGCAGCACGATAGGACCTCATACTTCTGATCCTCTGTAGCTATCTCATCAAGTTCCATCAGAGCATCCTTGATGACCGATGCACGTTTGGGTTGCATGGTATCCAAAGCTAGTTCTTTGAAACCACTAAGAACACGGTCCTTCTTTCTCTTTCCTAGGACACGCTCTAAGTGATATGCCAATTTGCCCTCCCAACCAATAATCATGGCTTGGATTTCAACAACAGTTTTCTCGGGATTCTCAAGGTCGAGAGCTATGAATGCTTCTCTTCCATTCTCCTGAATGGGATGTCCGTGTCCGTATATCTCAGGTACTAGCTCTCGATAGGTATTCATAATTGTTTCATAGGGGCCTTCGTGAAGGGCAGTAGCAGCAATCCCGCCCTCTAGGGTAACGACTTCGAAACATCCGCCTTCAATTGGTCTGGACAAAGGAATACAGACATCCATTGTTCTTCCTTTTTTGTCTGTCAAAGGAAAGTGTTGTACAACAAAAGGATAGCCAGCTGTAGCAACTCCTGCGACTTGTTTCAATCTGGCGAACACATCAGGAAGATCCTCCACCTTTCCATGAATGCGATGCGTCAGCACGAGAGCATCTTTGATTTTCTTGTATGTCACTCCCATTTCCGACACCCAATGTTGTGCTTCTCTAGGATTTTATGACTAATTAAGGCTGGATTTCACAGCAATAATCAGAGTCTCCAAATGTCCTCTATCTAAATCATCTGCTCATTTTGAAAGGTCATAATCCCATACAGGCTTTCTTCACCTATTTCGCATCCAAAACGAGCACCTTAGGGAGCTTCAACAACTTCCCATAGTTTCTACCAGTCGTTCCTCCCCTGAAGAGTAGCTTTCTCGCTCCAAATCTGTTCTTCGTAAACATCATCTTCAGCGTGGAGTATTTCCTGTTAGTGAAGTACATCATATCCTCAGGGTCAGATATCAGCTCTAGGTCGTAGTCATCCAGCTTGCCTTTATTGAGAGTATATTCGCCACTTTCTGCAACCAGATTCACCCACATTATGAACTCCTCTTCCACATGCAAGCCTATGTTGATTCTAGCTCGGTACTCGTCAAGAGTCCTGGTGTTCTTGGGATTCTTCCGCTTATCAGTAATGACGTCCTCTATTACGGACTTGAATGTTAAGTACAATGTTTCTTGCGCTGCTGCATCCATCGAATTTCACCTTGTCTTTCTTAGTAGAATTGTGTGTCAATCATGGTTGATGTTCGTACTAGCTCCTTAGCGGCATCCGTGGCCTTGAGAATTTTAGCCATATCTCCTACGATTTTTGCCTGGCCACTGAGAAGCCCGCGGACAGGATCCAACTCGCCTTTCAGGATTTTCAACCAAGCATCATATTTGGCTTCATAGATGTATTCTGCCGCAACCTTGCCTTTACTGCTCACACTCTCACCGGGTTTCACGACTTGGTACTCAGCTTCCGATTTTATGGGCTTCACGCCAGTGCATTTGCCATGAGTCAGCCCGATGAAAGCAAAGATATCATGGTCCAACTTGCCGCTGGCTCTGACAATGAAGATGAAATCACCGGTCCACCACGAAGCAGCTTTGGCATAGGCTTTGTTGTTGTTGAGCGCATCCTTGTAAAGATCTAACCATTCAGGTGTCATGAATTTCGGCATAGTAATCAAACCCCAGTGTAACACTGATCATAATGACTCGATTGAATGTTCTTGTATCAAGAGTATCTGACTGATAAATAGAGCTTAAGGAGATCTGAGGTCACTGAGATGTGCGAAGAACCTCACCTTTGCATTCATCCAGACGCCTTATCTCCCTTGATGAACATCAGCCTTTTAAAAGCGTGTGACTTCGTTTCCTGAATAGTAAGGGGTCCGCTACATCATGTATGGCTACATGGGCAAAATCCTGCGTATCAATCTGACCACTTCTAGAATAACTGAGGAATTCCCTGATGAAAAGACCCTACGAAAATACCTCGGTGGTGCAGGATTAGCTACCAAGATCCTACTTGAGGAAACTAAGAAGGGCATCGACCCCCTTGGACCTGAGAACAAACTCATCTTCATGACTGGCCCCCTTACAGGTACGAATTCACCCAGCACGGGACGATACAGCGTAGTAACAAAGTCACCCCTCACGAACGGATGGGGTCAGGCGAATTCCGCAGGATTCTGGGGGAGAGATTTCAAACGCTCAGGTTTTGATGGCATAATATTCGAGGGAAAAGCACCAAGACCAGTCTATCTTCTCACTGAAGATGGAAAAGCAAGGCTGCTCGATGCAGCCAAGATATGGGGAAAGAACACATCTGAAACAACAAGAATTCTCAGGGAGAAGCATGGACCCAAATTCAATGTCGCCTGCATTGGTATCGCAGGGGAAAACCTAGTCAAGTACGCGGCAATCATGAACGACTGCGATGAGGAGAACTGGGGTCGTGCAGCGGGACGGTGCGGCGTTGGCGCAGTCATGGGATCAAAGAATCTGAAAGCAATCGCATCAAAGGGGACTCTGGAAATCCCCATTGCAGATCCGGATGCATACAAGCGCGAGGCAAAACAGAGATTCGACTGGGTGAACCAAAGCCTTCTGAAGATGACCCTTGAGGTCTATGGTACTGCTACGATGGTTGACCTGGTCAATGTAAAGGGAGGCATCCCGACTCGAAACTGGCAGACCGGTGTCTTCGAAAATGCAGAGAAGATTAACGGACAAGCAATCAATGACAACATCCTTGTGAAACGAAAGCCCTGCTTTGCTTGCCCTATTCATTGTGGGAGAATTGCTGAGATCAAGGAGGGCCCATTCAAAAGCAAAGGAGAAGGCCCAGAATATGAAACTCTCAGCTCATTCGGGACCATGTGTGGTGTGGACAGTCTAGAAGCCATCACGCTCGCACACTTCCTATGCAATGAATATGGCATTGATACGATCTCTGCAGGGAACACTGTCGGGTTTGCCATGGAGTGTCGCCAACGCGGCATTCTGAAAGATGAGGACCTCGATGGCATGGACTTCTCTTGGGGAAATGCACAACTCATAGTTGACATTGTTCACAAGATTGGAAAACGTGAAGGAATAGGAGATCTCCTTGCTGAAGGAACTATGAGGATGGCTGAGAAGCTAGGTCATGGGTCTGAGAGGTTCGCGATGCATGTCAAGGGACTGGAGCTTCCGGGTTATGACAGTAGAGCAGCCAAGATAACTGGACTTGCCTATGCTGTTGCCAATCGGGGTGGAGATCACATCACAGCGTATATTGAAGGACCTGCTTTTCTTTCAATGCCTTTCATGATTGTCGAGAATGCGGATGTGGGAGACCCGCTATTGGAAATCCCAGAGATAGCATTAGTCGTCAAGAACTTCGAGGACGCGTTCGGTATCTTTGATGCCATTGGTGGGTGCAAATTCATGGGGATGGTGCTCACTACCGACGACTGGGCGAAACTGATCTCCACATTGATGGGCTATGAGTTCTCTGCGGATGACTTTCGCAAAACAGGTGAGAGAATCTACAATCTAGAACGGGCATATATTCTGAGAGAAGGGTTTACGCGAAAAGATGACACATTGCCTCGACGGTTGCTAGAGGACCCAATGCCTGAAGGACCAGCCAAGGGGCATGTTGTGAACCTAGATGTTCTCCTGAATGCGTACTACAACTATCGTGGATGGGATACTCAAGGCAGACCCACCAAAGAGAAACTGAAGGAACTGGGTTTGGAATGGGTCGCTGGTGTAATCCCTCAATACGGATATTCTGAGAGAGAGATTACAGGGACACAAACAATTCAGATCACTGCTTCCAACAAAGAGACATCATCACTGGAATCAACAACACCGGCTGAAATCATTGGTGACAGACCATGGTTCAGCAGCTACAAAATAGGTCCATTCAAGCTCAAGCATTCGATGGCTCCGTATCCTGAGATAAATGTCTACAAGTTCCTAGAGGACTCAGCATCGAATTTCCCTGATATTGAAGCCTGTGAGTACTTAGATCAGCACATGACGTATCAGGAATTGAAGTTGAAGGTTGACAAGCTTGCCTCAGCATTCATAGCACTTGGTGTGAAGAAAGGGGATGCAATTGCCACTGTACTCCCATCATGTCCTGAATTCATAATAGCCGACTATGCCGCAATGAAAATCGGAGCCATCCATGTTCCTCTGAGCATCATGCACAAGGAAGACGACTTGTTGTATGAACTCAAAGAGAGTAAGGCCGAAATTGTGGTATGTTCGTCCAGACGTGTGGAAAGAGTCAATCGAGTGAAACCGGAAACGAACGTCAGAATTGTCATCTCTACTCCTACAAGGGTGTTTCCAGACTATGAATATCCTGACGTGGAACAGATTGATGATGACAACTATTTCCTTCTTAATGACTTGATAGAACAGTACGAGCCACATATGGGAACTGTTGAGATCGACCCGAAGCAGGATATCGCCCTACTGCCCTTCACAGGCGGCACTACGGGGCTTCCAAAAGGAACTCTGCTGACTCATTATAATTTGACAAGTGCTGTCATACAGTCAATTCAATGGATGATGGACCCTCTAAAGGAGGGTATCATAGGACAGAGCGCTGGTCTGATATGTGTGCCCATCTTCCACGCATACGGTCATTGGGCTGTGCATGCATGCTTGTCATGGGGAATGAAAATATACCTGATTGACCCGCGCGATATCTCAAGAATTGCTGACACTATCAACAAACACCGTCCGTTCGTTGTGTTTGCAGTCCCAGCTCACTATACCATGCTAAGCAAGTTCGACCTGAAGAAGGGGCAGATATTCTACTACTCAGGTGCAGCGGCACTTCCTGCTGATCTTGCCGAGGAGTTCGAGAAGAAGACAGGAGTGCCCATGGGCGAAGGCTATGGTGCAACAGAGTCATCCGCAGTTGTCACAATCAACCTGTCTGCGCTTTCAAAGGTCACCGGCTTCATGAGCGAAACAAAGAGGGGCATCGGTGTTCCTATCCCTGATACAGAGATCAAAATCGTCGATCCCGAAACCGGCAAAGAGCTTCCGCTTAACGAGCGAGGAGAAATCTGGATCCGTGGACCGCAAGTTATGAAGGGATACTTTCCAACTCCTGGAAGTGGACTAAGGGAAGGCGGATGGTTGCCCATGGGCGATATTGTCGAGATGGATAGTGATGGCTACTTCCGAATCGTGGACCGGCTGAAGGACATGATCAATGTCTCGGGAAACAAGGTGTACAGTAGAGTCATTGATGACATCCTTTGCGCACACGAAGCGATCGATGTTGCAGGTGTGATAGGGATTCCTGATCGTGAGAGACCTGGGAGTGAGAGAGTGAAGGCTTTCATTCAGTTGAAACCAGAATACAGAGGTAAGGTCTCGGAAAAAGACATTGTCGACTACTTGAAGGACAAAGTGAAACCGTATGCTGTGCCTAAATGGGTAGAGTTCAGAGATGAATTACCTCTGACCATCGCGATGAAACTTTTCAAAAAGAAGCTACGCGAAGAAGAAATCGCAATAAGAGAACAACTCTGAGTCGCTCACTTCCTTCCCAAAATGACATAGTACTTATCTGTCACCATTTAATGGACTGAAACGGAGGCTGATGACAATTCACCTGATTCACCACAAGGATTTGCAGGTCTTCACGGAAAAAGTACTCATGAAAATGGGAACCTCAGAGGAACATGCATCCTGCGTTGCTGATAATCTCGTGACGTCCAATCTACGAGGGATTGACTCTCATGGCGTTGGCAGACTCAAGAGATATGTGGACGGTATCAGAACAGGATACATTATTCCAGGTGCAAAACCGAGAGTTGAAAGAGAGAGCCCAGTGAGCGCGAACATTGATGCATTGAATGGACTAGGGCAGCCTGCTGGCGTTTTTGGAATGAGGAAAGCAATTGAGAAGGCACTGAAATCTGGCGTAGGGATTGCTACAGTCTTTAATTCGAACCATTTTGGTTTTGCAGGATACTATGCAATGATGGCTCTACAGCATGACCTAATTGGAATTACCATGACTAATTCTGAACCCCTTGTTGTACCTACGTTTAGCAAGAATGCAATGATTGGAACAAATCCAATTGCCTTTGCAGCTCCAACGAAAACCGAGAGACCGTGGGTGATGGACCTTGCCACAAGTGTTGTTCCAAGTGGGAAACTCGAAGTCTATGATCGATTGGGCAAGAACATTCCTACAGGATGGGCAACTAATGAGAGAGGAGTCAGTACCACGAATCCCACACAAGTGTTGACCAGTCTCTATCAAGGTCTTGGTGAAGGCGGAATATTCCCCCTGGGCGGCGAAGGCGAACTCCATGGGGGTCACAAAGGATATGGCTTGGCAACAATGGTCGAGATTCTTTGCGGAGTAATGTCCGGAGCAAATATCGGCAGAGATGTAACGTTCAGGAAGAATGGAAACTCCAATCATCCCAGAGTAGGGCACTTCTTCATGGCGCTGGACCCATCGTGTTTCATTGATGTTGATTCATTCAAGACTAGAATGGATGACCTGATTAATCGCTTGAAGAACGCTGAGAAGGCTGAAGGACAGAGTAGGATATTCGTTCATGGTGAGAAAGAATTCGAAGAACACGAACGTCGTGCAAGGAATGGAATACCTATTGACGACAAGACTGCCGAGATTCTAGTTGGATTCTCAAATGAGTTCTCGGTTGACCTGCAGTTCAGTAAATAGAAACACAATAATGCTTGTTTTGTTTCGGGAGTTCAGAATGTCGGAAGATTCCATCAGCATGAATGAGCAGGTTGAGATTGAGCAAAAGGTGTTGGAACTACTCAAGAAACTGACATTGAAAGAGAAATTCAGGCTGTTGACTAGTCACGGTAAGTTGCGAATGTACACGACTCCGCCATTAAAACGACTTGCCATACCTTCCTTCAAGACAACCGATGGACCACTCGGAGTGGCAATGCATTCAAGCGGATTCAAGAAGAATACGCGCTTCCCAGCCACCATCTCTCTTGCTGCCACATGGAATAGAGACCTCGCTCACGAGGTGGGCATTGCCATGGGCGAGGAGGTGCGAGCAGTTGGAAGACACGTGCTTCTTGCCCCGGGAATGAACATTGCACGGACTCCTCTTAATGGTAGGACATTCGAGTATTTCAGCGAGGACCCGTATCTGACCAAGGAGATGGCGATTCCACTCGTCAAAGGCATCCAGAGTCAGCGTGTCGCAGCATGCCTCAAGCATTACGCAGTGAATAACCAAGAGACCAATCGAAGGAGTTCAAGTTCCGAGGTGGATGAGCGCAGCCTTCATGAGATCTACCTCAGGGCCTTCAGGGCAACAATGAAGGAGGCGAATGCCTGGTCTGTCATGACTGCGTACAATATGGTGAATGGAGTGTATGTGAGCGAGAACAGGTATCTACTCAGAGAGACCCTGACGGAGAAGTGGGGTTTTGATGGGATTGCTATGACAGACTGGTTTGCCTCGAGGACTGCCAAGACTGCAGAGGGGTGCATCAACGCAGGTCTCTCTCTCGAGATGCCTTGGCCAAACAAGTATGGACTCAAGAATCTGGAGAATGCTTACAAAGAGGGCAAGTTTTCTGATGAGACACTAGACGACCTTGTCAGCAGGAATTTACGAGTGATGTTCCGGACAGGTCTATTCGACCCACCTGAGAAGTTGCCCAAGGGATCGAGAAACACGCCTGCACACCAGAATCTTGCGAGGCATGTTGCTGAGGAAGGGATTGTTCTATTGAAGAACGACAAGAACGCTCTTCCCATAGATTTCAATTCTATCAAAAGGATTAGTCTGCATGGTCCTAACTTGTTCAAGAAGTTTGGCAGACTATTGAGCGGAGGGTCATCGGCGGTGAGCCCTCCCCATGAAGTCACTCCCCTTGAAGGGATGGCTGTTAAATGTCGGGGCAGAGTAGGATTATTTCCCCACGATACATTCGCTGATGTTGCGATAATCTTCGCTGGTCTCGACCACAGTCGTGGAAAAGACTCGGAATCCAAGGATAGAGAGTCCCTGCATCTCGATGACAAACAAGTGAAGATGATTAAGAAGGTTGCAGACGACCATCTTCGGACTGTGGTATGTATGATTGCCGGCAGTCCGATAGCAATGGAGGAGTGGTCAAACGATGTTGAGGCCATTCTAATGTGCTGGTACGGGGGCATGGAGGCGGGTCATGCAATTGCGAATGTCCTCTTTGGTGATGTAAACCCATCAGGGAGATTACCGTTAACATTTCCAAGGCGATTAGAAGACTCTCCTGCTCATTACACAGGAAGTCCGAGGAACTATCCAGGTGACGAAAACAGGAGGGTCTACTACGATGAGGGCATATTCGTTGGGTATCGCTGGTTCGACGAGAAGCAAATTGAGCCTCTGTTTCCGTTTGGGTTTGGTCTGTCGTACACGGAGTTTGAGTTAGGTTCAGTCCAAATCGATATGGAAACCATCAGCAGATCAGAGGACAGTCTGCTTGTTGAAGTCGATGTGACGAACACGGGGAACCGTGCGGGTTCTGAAACGGTTCAGGTCTATGCGAAGGATATTGAAGCATCAGTCAAAAGGCCACCCAAGGAACTTGTAGGATTTCAGAAAGTGACCTTGGAGCCCGGGCAGACCAAGACAGTGCCTGTGAGAATTAAGGCCGATGACCTGTCATTTTTTGATGCAGAGAAGCATGATTGGATGCTAGAGCCCGGAGAAATCAAGCTCCTTGTTGGAAAATCGTCTAGGAATGTCGACACAGAGATAGAACTCACTGTCAGATGAAGACCACATACAACTGGCACGACAATTCACAGACTCTCAAGAGTCTTCTCAAGATGGACAAGATGGCAATTGAGCTTGTATCCAACCTTTTCATACATGGCTATCGCATTCTTATTTGCCGCCGGAGTTCCGACTGCTGCATATTCACATCCATAGTCCTTCATTAACTTGAATGACTCTGATACAAGATACACACCGATACCCAGACGCCTGTATTCAGGAAAGACTCCCAGCGGTCCGAGAATTCCCGTCAGTGGCTCGTGTTTTGATTCACGGATGAAGGCTCCAACAAATCCTGCAGGTTCATTGTCGACAAGTGCAACTCTCCAAAGCTCAACAGGAGAGGGGCCAAAACCGCCTCCCACAATCGACCGAAGCACCTGCACTGCAGTTCCATAGTCGGCAACATTGGCGTCAAAACCATGAATCTCCCTATCTTCAGGTGTTGACACATAAGCACGTATGCAGTATTCACCAAACTTCTCTGGAATCGTTCCATGTTGAGTGTCTATTCTGATACGGGCACCAACAGGCGTCGGTTTGGGGAGATTGTCAAGTCTTGCCAATAGATCAACACTGTCCGGTTGATACCTCTTGAAACCTGATTTCTCATATAGCTCGAGAAGAGGATGGGCTACAACTTCATTGCTGACAGGGTACTTCATAGTAACCCTAACACGTTCAACACCCTTTGCGGATAGATGAGTCAGAGCATTGGTAAGAAGTGCTTTCGCTACTCGCTTACTCCTTGCGCTCTTTAGCGCGGCGGGTTCCCATCTTCTAAGACTAGCATCTTTTCCTCTATAGCGCAGACCTAAGACTCCAACGATATTGTCGTCTTCATGGGCTTCAAGAAAGACTCTACCCGCCTTCTTGAATTCACTCTCCATCTCTTCAAGTTCTTCATGCTTATTCCAATCAAAGACAGGGTCTTCCTCATACCAGTAGTAGTCTCGCATGCACTTCTTCCATGCGGATTCGTAGATATCCCAATTCCTACTCTCGACTATTTTCATAACAGGAAACTCCTAAGCACCTTTCTTTTGTATGTGCTGCTTACACATAAGAATTCGCAAATCAGGGAGAGTTATCCTTATGTGAGATTCACCCCCATCCATAAGCCGATGAGCAATGAGAATCAAAGCGGTACTGAGAGATACTGATATTCTTAAGATGGCAGCAGGTTCCAAGGAAAGAATTCTTGCTGCAACAAGAAAGAACATTGACCGACTCATCAACTTGCCAAGTCTACTCAAGGTCATGGGACTTACTGATGACGATAGATGCTTGATGCTCAATACCCTCAGAGAAACAAGAATCCATGTCTGGTTCTCAAACGATGCAAACCAGCACTTAATCTACTTTAGCGAGAACAACAATGCTGAGGAAGCTATCGGCTATCAGTGGCAATAGGCGCTGACGAAGATTGTGGGCAATACTTGCAGACGCCTTTTTATGGAATAACCTCAAGGAGTTGTTGGGTAGTGACCATGCTAAGAGTGTACAATACGCT
>CAYHAA010000020.1:0-44761 GCA_964354495.1 uncultured archaeon
GAATTCCATGTTTTTTGGCAATAGCCACGACCTCATCCTCGAGTTCTGCTCCCGCTGGCCCAGTTTCAGAGAACCCCCCGGATATTATGATGGCTGCCTTGATTCCTTTCGCAGCGATGTCTTCGAACACTCTGGGCGTGATTCTAGCGGGTACTGCAACAACAACAAGGTCAACATCCTCCTTAATATCCTGGAGAGTGGGGTAACATGGAACACCTAGAACTTGGTTGTACTTCGGGTTCACTGCGTATACTTTTCCCGTATATTGTGGCTTGATGAAGTTCTGAATTATGGCCTGCCCCACACTGTTTTGGCCTGCAGACGCACCATATATTGCAATACTTCTGGCGTTGAAGAAAACATCAATTGATTCAGTTGACCCAGAGGACACCGTTGGCACCCCGTTGCTTTATCTGATGAATGCCAAGTCTGGATACTAATGGGTACTTGATTCTTACCATTTGTTCATATCATTCCATGCTGGCTTCTCGTTGCATGATAAGCCTAATAGCCTGACTTCGTTTTCTCGCAGTGAGGACTGGTTGTGAGCTTCGATATTCCTGCCGATGGCCATGCGATACTGCAGGCACCCAAAAGCGAACTGGAAGACTGGATGCGCGAGGCGATGCAGGTCCGTCTTCAGTCCTTCGGCAGAGACCTCCTTTGCTATAGCCCGACTGCGTACCCCTATAAGATTCGAGAACATGAACAGGCTAGTTCACACAATTTTCTCTCACTCAGTATCACTGGCACCTCCTGTTCACTCAATTGTGAACATTGTAATGGAAGACTACTGAGAGGCATGGAGTCCACGAATACCCCCGAGCTTCTATTCGAGCGTTGCAAGGAGATCAAGGATCGTGGTGGTCAGGGTGTTCTAATCAGTGGTGGTTCGGACTCCTCGGGCCACGTTCCCCTTAAGCGATTTGGAGAGACAATAGGCCGTGTGAAGAGAGAGTTGGAGATGCTAGTGGTGGTTCATACTGGCCTGGTGGATTCTGAAACTGCACAGATCCTTGCAGAGGCTCAAATCGATGCGGCCATGATAGATGTTGTTGGAGACAGTGATGTTGCTTCAAGAGTATATCATATCTCTGATGGACCAAAGAAGATGAGGCAGTCCCTCGATCTCCTTGAAGAGCAAAAAATCACCACAGTGCCTCACGTATTGGTTGGACTAGATTATGGACGACTACGGGGAGAGATAGAAGCTCTACAGATTATTGCGCAGGGAACGCCTTCAGCTGTTGTGATCATCGCACTCAATCCTGTCAAGAAGACGCCCATGGAGCATGTTCTACCGCCCACTCCAGAAGAGATAGGTCGGATAATGACAACAGCTCGCCTTGGATTCCGAAATATCCCTGTCCTTCTTGGGTGTGCTCGCCCAAAGGGCAGGCACAAGATTGACACAGACTTGCTTGCCATACGAAGTGGCATGAACGGTGTCGCTCTCATCAGTCAGGAGGGGGTCAATTTTGCAGAAAGCTTCGGGCTAGTCCCCATCTTCGAGGATGTATGTTGCAGCCTAGCCTACCAAGTTATCTCATGATAACCTTCTTACCACCCAGGCCGCAATCTCATAACCTGAATCAAAGAACAAGAGCCCAATAGCAGTTGGTAGAAGGAGCGGCCAGGGTATTGACAATAAGAGTACACTGACTTTCAAGGTAAATCGGTATTTGAAGAACCTGTAAGCTCTGGGTGCTTGCTGCTGGTCTGCCCAATCATTTCCTCGTTCGTCAAGAACTGCGGCCAGAAACATCATCACAACCAGAGCCAGCCAGTCCAGTGGTCCGCTAATCGATGGAATACCCCTCCAAATCACTATAGTAGCAATCACAACGAATCCCACAATGAATTGCGGTCGATTGACTTTGCCAGAAACCAGTACACCGATGATTATGCTTGTCATCAATGCTAAGTCCCATTCTGACACTGTCATAATCAGACCAAAGAGAAGGCCTGAGAGGGCAAGCGGAAACCAGGCTATATCTCCCCTGTCGAGTTCGTCCAGAAGGTCGTCTCCAGTCTTGAGCATCAGTCCTGTTAGGAAATAAGCTGAGAAATACATCACCCACTCGATCATATCAATATCCATCCAGAAAGGGATGACACTGGTTCTAGCATCTCCTCAGGAGAGGTGCTACCCCTCAGTTTAACTATGATACTTCATCACTCTATTAGAGCATTAGTAGCCATTGAACATCATTGGAGTAGCAACTAGACTCAATATGAAACTCTGATAAAAGTTCGTGAAGGTCCTACAACAGAACAACGGGTGTTCCAATAGCCTGGCCTGGAAGGTTCGAGTTGAATTTCGCACGAACGGCACCACTGTTTCCGTGAGCGCCTAGGATTTTTCCCAGTATTTCCTTATCTCCTTCGGTGACCCATTTTACCTTACGGCTGACTAGTGCTGCAGCCTCCGCTCGTGTCTTGACCTCATCGAATACCAAAATGACTTGCTCTGTATGCTGTAGATGCCTGCCTCTACGGTAGCTTGTGACAATTCCGTTCTTACCTTTAGATACGTCACTCTTAGACATGCGGAGTTCCTCCAATGGGGGTTCTCGTGAACGCCCAAAGAATCGGATATAAGAGTTACTGAATGAACTCTTTGACTTCTGACTACGGATCGATTCCCGGGCCGCTGCCCGACAGAGAACTAGAGTCGGTGTTACTCCTTCGAAAACTGGTATCTTCCTTTTTTCCCCTTTCAATCAGTACGTCTCTTATTGTCCATCCAATGACATCAGGTCTCTGTGCAAGTCGGAACAGTGCAAACCATGTTCTGCCATCTCCCATTGGCCCCTGCAAGTAGAGATTGTCTACCATTGTCCTTGTCACTCCAATCTTATCCTTGGAGTATCCTACTGAGGCTACTATTCGAGCCTCACTGTCAACAACCTCTTTTACTCTCCACGCGTGTTGCATTACACTGATGAATGAGAGGAAGACTACGAAGAACACAATGAAGTTGGAACTCATCATCAATTCAAACCCGTAGAGAGTCGTCGTGAGTAGAATAATAGACACTATTAAAACAATCATGAACACACAGCCTTCAATGAGGGCGTTTTGAAAGCTAGTCACGCGCCAATGATAATACCTTGAAAGCCTCGAGGAAGGAGAACGGAACGACATGATGTCACCCAGATACTTGTCTCGTGCCATTCGCCCAACAAACAGCCAGATGGACTGAAGGAGAAGTCCGTGTAGAATTATCGTGATCGAGGTCATGTTGAATAAGGTCTGCATAGGTCTAGCCTTAGGGGAGTCCGTTTAAAGATATGGAACAACGCCGCCAATCTAATACTTTCGGCACACTCCCCAGAACCGTATTGTTCACTTCATCTGACACTTGTTGCAGGAAACGCTCAACTCTATCGCAAACAACATCAGAGTAGGGTATATTCTGGTTTGCGCGGGTCCGGGTCTTGTCCTCCCGGAAGTGTACCTGGACTCGCCTCCCCCTCTTTCTTATCGAATGACTTATCATGGCAAAGACTCTTTCGCAACCTGTAGTGACTTGCTATGGATAAGGTCCATCATCTTGATCCTGTTGGTTCAAACACCAGCGTTTCCAATTTTCTCGACTCGATGCTCCGTGTGGGTGTTCTTGGGGCTGGCCGTCTAGGACGGGCTACAACAATCGTCCATCGGATGTTTGCAGACCCAGATTGCTACACATTCCTATCGATGTCTGGTCCCATGATTCCCGGTGGCCTACGAGAAACTGTTCGCTGTCTTGTTGAGAAGGGGTACATAGATGCGATAGTCACCAGTGGAGCAAATATCGTTCATGATCTTGTTGAGGCATACGGAGGCGCTCACTACCGTGTCCCAGCTGGCAAGGACGATTGCGAGCTTCGTGAAGCGGGGATGGGCAGAATTGCTGATATCTTCGTCAAACAGGAGGACTTTGAGAAGTTTGAGAAGGGCATCTATGACTTTCTTGATGGGCTTCCAAGCCGGAAGATGAATTCGCTCGCGCCCAGTGAGTTTCTCAAAGAGCTGGGGCAATCTGTGAGAGATGATTCTTCCTTCGTTCGACAGGCATCAGTCCATGATGTTCCCATCTTTTCGCCCGGCCTGATGGATTCCATGCTCGGCTTCCATCTCTATACATATAGTACAACCAAGAGATTGGCGTTGGACTTTGTGAAGGACCTTCGGATACTGGGAGAGATCATCACCCAACAGAAGAAGACAGGCGCAATCATGTTAGGGGGCGGTCTCACGAAACATTTTACAATGGGCTGTACAATCTTGAGGGGCGGTCTTGATATGGCTGTTCAAATCACGCTAGACAGGCCTGAGGGAGGCAGTTTGAGCGGTGCACCTCTTGTAGAAGGGGTTTCATGGCAGAAGATACAGCCTGATGCAAACTTCGAAACCGTGATAGGTGACGCCACGGTCATATTCCCACTCATGATAGTTGGGGTACTACCCGGGTCGTCAGACTTATCTTAAAATAGTGTTAACAATGGTTAACACAATTCAGGAGTTACCCAAAAGATGACTGCTACGATACCATACCGGAACGACTCGGTCTACTTTCAATACGATGTGACTGACTTCAGTCGGGCCAGAAAGTTCTACGGCGATATCCTTGGATTCAAGATTGCCTGGGACATGGGAGATGCGGTAGGTTGGCTAGAATTTGCTCTTCCCGTGAGGGGAGCGAAACTTGGCCTCAACCTTCTCACCGAGGGCAAGGTTAAGCACGGGTCTGCTAAGCTGACACTCGATGTTTCAGATATTGAGAAGATGAAGGACTATCTCACTAGTAAGAATGTTAAGACTGACGAGATAACGGACATACCCAACATGGTTTCCTACTTCAATATCAAAGACCCGGACGGAAATCCAATCCAGATCGTAGGCGAGCCACGAGTAAAGAGTGAGAAGTAGACTCGTACCTCTTACTCGTCATACTTTGTAGCTATTACAAGTCCAATCAGCATAATCAGGGCACCTATGTAGAGATGGTGCAACTGAAAGCCCCCTATGATGTACGGGTCGAAATCCGGCAAAAAGTGAAGAAACTCGGTACCCGCTACAAAGTCATGGAGGTCATCGGCGAAAAGGACTAGGCCCAGTATGAAGGCCACCACGCCAAATCCAACACCTCTCTTTCCCATGTGTTCAATTCCTCTGTTGCCCTGTCGGGCTACACTAGTGAATACTTGGCATTGCCTAGTTATGAATGCAGTTTCTTGTGGAACCTAGCTCATCGTACGGCATGGGAGCAATGCGGGGTTGTCAAGATTATTAACAGGGAGTATGTAGAGTATATCAGAGGGCGCAAAAGTGGCCGGACGTGAATACTTGTCATTGCATGGGTCTGCAATAATCCTATTTACATTCTATATTCTAGCGGTTCTGTGCCCCAATGTTGTGTCCAGTACTTCCATTGTAGAGTCTTATGAAGGAGAATTCTCTCATTTAGCAAGTGATAATGTAATATCTGTCGGAACACTTGTTGTTAATGAGAGTCGGGTTTTCCAGGTCGAAGGAAACATTACTTACATTGGTACGTCCTTTGAGCCAAGTTTCCTATTGGCCATAGATACGAGTGACAAGTCTGCACCTTTTGAAGTTGATAGGTTTGAAACGCCTCGAATGATTACTGGTTTCGCTATTTCAGAAAATTACTGCTATGTTCTTGATCTCGAATTCGGGTTTTGGATTCTGAACATCTCAGAACCAAGTGGCATGGACATAATTGGATATTTCAACACGTCTTGCTATACAAGCACAATACATGCCGAAAACAAAACTGTATACCTTGGAGGCTGGGATGGGCTTAGAATCGTCAATGTTAGTAATCCTGCACTTCCAATTGAAATCGGTTACTATGGGCCTT
This sequence comes from uncultured archaeon, assembly GCA_964354495.1. Classification (GTDB taxonomy): domain Archaea; phylum Asgardarchaeota; class Thorarchaeia; order Thorarchaeales; family Thorarchaeaceae; genus SMTZ1-45. The sequence continues at coordinate 5,873 of CAYHAA010000020.1, forward strand.
GGCTGGAAGTGGACGACCTTCAAGTGAGGGATGGATTTGCGTATCTTCTTCATGACGGAGGTCTGGTGATTGTTGATGTAAGGAATCCGAACAGTCCTAAATCCTGCAGTAGTTTCACAATCCTTGGAGCATCAGGACGTATTCATTTAGAAGATAATCTAGCATTATTGAGTTTAGACAGCCATGGATTGTTGATTCTCGACATATCCGACCCGTCAAATCCTAGCCAGATTGTGGATTACATGTGGCCCGGATTCATCACGGACCTCTACTTCGAAGGAAATCTCCTCTTTGTGGCAGAGAGCCTCAGCGGCGTCGCCATTTATGACGCCCGAAACATTAGTGAACTTCACAATGTGGGTTCTTTTACAGACGGGTTTCGTTATGCGGGTGTCTGCGTTCGCGAAGGATATGTCTATGTCATTGACTATGACCATGGGCTCTGGATTCTAGAACATGATTGTGATGAGGACGGGCTTTTTTCAAGACTGGAGTATGAAATTGGTACACCCCCCGATAATCCGGATGCGGACCAAGATTCTCTAAATGATGGTTTAGAGATTACGGTGTATTTCACAGACCCGCTCAACCCCGACTCTGACTCGGATTTCATGCCAGATGGATGGGAAGTCCAGTATGGGCTGAATCCGTTGGTCAATGATGACCAGCAGGACAATGATGGCGATGATCTTCCAGCCTTGGATGAGTACCTCGCAGGCACTAGCCCATTGACAAATGACACCGATGCTGATTCGTTATCTGACTCAGCCGAACTGCTCATCTATGGTACCAGCCCCATCAATCCCGACTCCGATTTTGACCAATTACCCGATGGATGGGAGGTACAATATTCACTCAATCCGCTACTTGATGACAGCCTTACAGACTCGGATATGGATGATTTGAACAACTTACTAGAATTTGAAATTGGGACAAGTCCGGTACTTGCTGACAGTGATGGCGATGGATATCTAGATTCTTGGGAATACTATAACGGTTTTGATCCATTGGACTCAAGTGTGGAACCTCTACAATATTTCGTCTCAATCCTAGGCTGGCTCGTATTGATTGTAGTCGCAATCATGGGAACCATAACTATTCACTGGATATCAATGAAATACATGTCTTCTGACACCTATGAAGGATATCCTTACGATGGCACTTCTTCAAGAAGACAGTTGCCATCATCTCTTACTTGGGCATTGGAATACATGCCATAATCCTTTTATTGGAACTTCAAGCGGTGACGTTGAGTCTGTGCAGCTAAGACTCTAGACCAATCATAAGGTGAATAGTATGGGAAAGCGCCCAGGACAATGCTACAGAGAGTGTGATCGTCCTCCTTTTATGAGAACGCGTTATATCCACAGGCGACCAGCAAGCCGTATAGTCAGCTTTGACATGGGCTATCCTGGAGGGGTATTTGATGTAGAGATGTCGCTGATTGGTCTTGAGCGCTGCCAGATTAGGAATCAGGCTCTTGAGGCTGCACGTATCACTGCCAATCGTCAGCTGACCAAGGATGCAGGTAGATTGAACTTTCATCTTCGCATGCGTGTGAAGCCTTTGCAGTATCTCAGAGAGAACAAGATGATCTCAGGTGCTGGTGCAGACCGTGTGCAGGATGGGATGAGAAGGGCCTGGGGAAAGGTTATTGGCTCAGCAGCACGAATCAAGCCGAATCAGGCAGTCATAACAGTGAGAGTCAACCGTCAACATATTTTCGCTGGAATGGAAGCGTTGAAGAAGGCAGCTCCCAAGTTGCCGACACCCTGCAAGATTGTGTTCGACAAGATTGATCCTGTTCTCAGACGCCAGATGGGTTATGGTGTCTGATCACCAAGGGTCTCACGTTCTTTGACCAGTCTATTCAGTTTGCTTGCGACCCCGGTCAGTGTTGTCACTTCACGGCCAGTCAGGTATGCACGACCGAGCAGATTTCTGAATATCTGCTTTGCAATAGGCTTTCTGAAGTCCTTCAGGTCGAGATGGTCGATCATCTCATCTAGGAATACTAACACTTGCTCTCTCTCCTTGCGAGTTGCTGGCCTTGCTTTCGACCGTCTTCGAGGTTTCTCTGATGCATAGTTTGAGAAGAAGTGATAGAGCACCACTGTGACTGCATGACTGAGGTTCATGCTTGGATATTCGTCTGCTGTCGGAATTGTGAATGACATATCGCAGAAACCAATCTCCTCGTTTGTGAGTCCGGAACTCTCGCGACCAAATACCAGAGCAATCCTGCCATCGAGGGAGGTTGGGTCGGGCAGTTCGCGTAATGGCACTAGTGCTCTGGTGACACTGAGATTACCTCCGGATCTGGCTGTTGCTGCCCACGCAACATCTGTATCTTCGAGGGCAGACTCCAAATCCTTGAAGATGCCTGCTGAATCCAGAATATCGTGTGCATGGACTGAGAAGATCTGTGCCTGATAGTCTTCCCTCGGATCTGGACCAACGATTCTGAGTTCTTTGACGCCAAAATTGGCAAGAGTTCTTGCAACAAACCCCACGTTGCCTGGGCTTTCGGGCTCCACAAGGACAACAATAAGGTTCGGGAATTCTACCAGACAATCACACTCCTCGTGTCAGTTAGGTGTGAGATAATTGAACGACATCGCTATCTTGAAGCGGGTAGTTGAGGCCGACCACTCTGCGTTTTATCTTATCGTTTTCCCTGATTATCGTCGCAGACCGGAATCGGTCGATGAACAATTCCTTGTGGATTTTGGCTGCAGCATCCTCAACGACTGACCCCTCAGGAAGTACAATGGGTTTCCTCTCTCTCTGCTTTCCGGGTACCTTCGTATATACTCTCAATATATCGAGATGATGATACAATGCCCAGCTCATGCCATCAAGATTCTCTCTCTTCTCCGCAGATACTGGAACAATGTCAAAGCGGGAGCCGTATTTCTCTTCTAGTTCCTTGAATCTAGCTACAGAGCCCTGAACATCACCCTTCGTGGCAATCACCAATGCTCGAACATAGGCAACGCTTGTGTCCAAGGCGTCCACAAGCTGCTGGAAGGTTGCAGGTTTCTGAAACCGGACAATTATGTTTGTGATTCTGCGTGCTTGAAGAAACTCCTTTACCTCTTCGATGTCACCTTGATAGTTTTGTACACCATAGATCATATGCCCGCCAAGACCGACCTTGTCTACTCGTACTGTTGTCTTTTCCTTGTTCAGACGAATTCTTGAGGAGTCAAGTTCTCCAAGAATTGCATTCATCTGCCAATCGATATCCTCTGACAGGTCAATTATCAGTGCAATACAGTCCGTGTTTCTGGCCACTGCCAGAGATTGCCTTCCGATTCCGCTCTTGTGGCTACCCTCGAAGACGCCAGGCAATTCGATGAGTTGGATGTTGATATCCTCTAGCTTCAACATTGCAGGAGTTGGAATTGTCGTTGTGAACGGATAGCTCCCTACGTCCAACTTTGCATTGGTGACCGAGTTGATGAGAGTTGACTTCCCGCTGTTTGTTACCCCAATCAGACAGACTTGACCTGCCCCTTCCTTCCTGATGACTCCCTCTTCAGTACCGCCTCCGGATCGGCGAGCCCGTTCTTGTTCTCTTCTCTTCTCAAACAATGCTTTGAGCTGGGCAAGTTTCTTACGATAGTCTGCTAGCATTCTCTCGCCTCCCTTGTGATTAGGGGCGAGTGTAAGGAGCTTCTCTAGCTCTACTATCCTCTGAGCAAGGTCTTCTGTATCTTCATAGACTTCCCGTTGCTTTTCGAATTGCGGGGTCACGTTAGTAGGCAATGATAATCATGTATCTTTTTGATACTTAGATTATGAAGCTTTCCTCAGGTATCTGATGTATTGTCATCTGACCTGTCATTGACATCTAAGATGAATCTCTCCGGACGCGATGGACATGATAGTCTCCTGCATCTCTCTGGCATAATCTTGGAGCTTGCCATATCCTTGCATGTCCCAGTATCATAGACAAGGAGTGCATTCTCAAGTTCGTACGACGAATCAGAATCGGACGTGCTGCCCCTGTATGCGATGAAAATCCTATCTGGCACATACGCGTTGATTAGCTGCATGAATCCTTGCCTTCTGACAATAATTCCGTTGTCCATTACCTTCTGTGAATCTTGTGCGAGGCCCATAGCTATGTCGAGTGACTTGAGCAAGAAGAATGAAATCGATCTCTCATCAGGCGAAACCCGTTTCAAAGAATCTCCTGGAAATGATATGACCTTCAGGTCATCAATCAATCCTGCGGCAATCGAGACTATGACATCCCTGCGCAGATTTCCAGACAGGAATAGACCTACGTTGACACATCTGCAGGCTGTGACGACCTCTGATGAATTGGTGCCTGATTTTACAGATGCTCTATCAATTGGCAAATCGCCAAACAATACTAGGAATCGCCGCATTGGAGTTCATATCCAAATCACATACCGGGCAGACCACTGGGAAGTCCAGGAATGCCTCCTTTTCGCCCTCTTCGCTGCTTGCCCATTTGCTTCATTATTTTCTTCATTTGTTCGTGCTGCTTTAGCAAATCGCGAACATCCTTCTGGGAAGTACCTGACCCTTTTGCAATCCGTTTGATTCTTGAGGCCTTGATTAGTTTGGGCTCTTCCAACTCATCCTTGGTCATAGAGTTCATGATGACTTCCCATTTCTTCATGTTTTCTTCCTGAATCTCAGCGACGCCATCAGGAAGTTTGTACTGAAGCCCAAGCATCTCCATTACCTTGCCAAGTGGTCCCATCTTCTTCAACTGCTTCAGCTGTGCCATCATGTCCTTCAGGGAGAACTGCCCTTTCATTATTCGTTTGACTGCGTCTTCTTCGACCTCAATCTGCGCTTCCTTTACCTTGTCTATGAGTCCTCGAATATCTGACATACCAAGCAGTCGGCCAGCAAACTTGGTTGGATTGAATGGCTCAATTGCATCTATTCCTTCTCCAGTTCCAATGAATTTGATTGGCGCCTTTGTAGCTGCCACTGCTGAGAGGGCGCCACCACCCTTTGCGCTGCCATCGAGCTTCGTCACAATAATCGAGCCTATATCGGTGGCCTTTTGAAAGGCCTCTGCTTGAACACCTGCTTGTTGGCCCAGTGTGCCATCGACGACGAGTACAATCTCCTGCGGATTGACAGACTTTGAGATGTCTCTCATCTCCTTAATCAGACTGGTTTCTTCTCTGTGCCTACCTGAGGTATCTAGGAGAATGAGTTCAACTCCCTTGTCCTTCATCTCCTTGAATCCTCTCTTTGCGAGCTTGACAGCATCCTTTTCTTCCTCGTCGCCCCAGAACGGCACATTGGATCGTTCAGCCAGCTGTTTCAACTGGCTATATGCACCGAGCCTGAAGTTGTCAGCACAGATGACTCCACTCTTGATCCCTCGTTTCTGGTAGTAGCGGGCTAGCTTTCCAATTGTTGTGGTCTTACCGGAGCCCTGAATGCCTACCATCATGACAAGGTTGGGTTTTCCGGGGTTGATTGTCAGAGGTACTGCCTTTTCTCCTAAGAAGTAGGCGAGAGTGTCCCAGACGACCCGAACAACATGTTCCCGACGCGAAACGCCTCTTGGAAGCGACTCATCTAGAGCCTCTTTTTGTACCCTCTCTGTGATGGCCATCACGAGATTGACATCTACGTCTGCTACGAGCAGTGCCCGCTGGATATTCTTGACCAGCTCTTTCACCAGTTCCTCATCGATGACGCTTGCACCGAAGAGTTTCTTCAGAGCGGCGTTGAGTGATTTACCAAGATTATCTAGGACCAAGACCATCACGTCGTCCAGTTAAGGAGAGGTCCTGCAGTAGCCCATATCAACTTTCGCCTTGAACTAGTCAGGTCTATGACAAGGGGGAAGGTCTAAAACGCGAGAATATCACAGACAGGCACGTGGCGAAAGCAATGTCCGAAGAAGTCGGTGGCAAGGTACGAATTGACAAGATTGTGGACGGCACTGTCATAGACCATATCAGGGCTGGTAGTGCTCTTGAGGTCCTGAGGATTCTGGGAATCACTGGCAAGACTGGGAATGTTGTTTCACTTGCAATGAACATCAGAAGTTCAAGGATAGGAAAGAAGGACATTGTGAAGGTTGAGAATCGTTTTCTTGGTTCTGCTGAAGTAGCACGCATCGCGCTTGTAGCCCCAGAGGCAACAATCAACCTGATCAAGGACTCCAAAGTCATCAAAAAGACTCGTATTGAACTTCCTGAAACTATTACTGGCGTCATAAAATGCCCCAATGAACGATGCGTCACCAACAAAGAGCGTGAACCAATCACGACTAAATACCAGGTTGTATCACGAAAACCGCTCCAGCTCAAATGCCTCTACTGCTGGACTCTGGTTGATGAATCTGATGTATCTACCCTCTTTACTGGCTGAAGGAGTAGTCTGAAGTCTTCAGTCAGTTTCCAAACGCTTTTAGGCAAGCTTCTGGAGCAAGGGCGTAAGTCGACCACAGAGGAAGTACTCGTGTCAAGTTATAAGATAGCGGTCATTGGCGATCGGGATACTGTCACAGGATTCAGATTAGTAGGAGTCAGCGAGTGTGCCACACCAAAATCACCAGAGGAAACACGCGAGCTCCTTCTTGACTTCTTTCGAGATCCGAGTATGGGGCTTATCATTATCACTGAGCCTCTCGCTTCAGAAGTGGAAGACACCATCGTCGAGCTCTCTCAGTCACCCGTACCTGTGATACTGCTGATTCCAGATAGGAACGCATCCACTGGCACGTATGAAACAGTTCTGAAGGAATTGATACGAAGAGCAGTCGGAATTGAGATCAAGATCTAAGACAATTAACGTGAGGTCGTGCCCTATTGAGTAAACAAATCGGAAGAATCGAAACCATTGCAGGCCCTGTGGTCAAATGCTCCGGACTACCCTCTGTCCGAATGTATGAGGTAGTTCGAGTCAGCAAACAGCATCTCATCGGTGAGGTCATAGAGGTTGCGGAGAATGAGTTTACTGCGCAAGTCTATGAAGAGACCTCTGGTCTTGCTCCAGGCGAGCCCGTCACATCCACTGGGGACTCTCTGTCCGTGGAACTTGGTCCTGGTCTTCTTGGTTCCATTTATGATGGTATTCAGCGTCCTCTACCCATCCTGCGCAAAATATCGGGTGACTTCATATCCCGTGGGCTTGATGTTGATGGGCTTGACAAAGAAAAGAAGTGGACTTTCATCCCTACTGTAAAGGTTGGCGCAAAGGTAGAGGCAGGAGACATAATCGGTGAAGTCCCAGAAACTGGCATCATCACCTCGAGAATCTTGATACCCTTTGAACTTGCAGGCGAAGTAGTGGAGATTGTGCCAAAGGGTGAGTATACGGTCATTGAAACAATCTGCAAGGTCAAGAATATCCATGGTGATACACATGATGTCATAATGATGCAAAAGACTCCGGTTCGAATCGGTCGCACATTCAAAGAACGAGTATCAATGGACACGCCGCTGATCACTGGACAACGTGTCATTGATACATTCATGCCTCAAGCAAAAGGTGGAACCGGAGCTATTCCAGGTGGGTTCGGGACTGGAAAGACAGTGACACTCCATCAATTTGCAAAATGGGCTGACGCACAAGTGGTTGTGTATGTAGGCTGTGGAGAACGTGGGAATGAGATGACTGAGGCTCTTGAAGAGTGGCCGCATCTCAAAGATCCCCGGTCAGGCCGCCCGCTCATGGAGCGTACTGTACTAATAGCAAATACATCCAATATGCCCGTTGCGGCACGAGAAGCGTCAATCTATGTAGGAGCCACTATTGCTGAGTACTTTCGAGATCAAGGATACGACGTGGCGCTGATGGCAGATTCAACATCTCGTTGGGCTGAGGCTCTTCGTGAGATATCTGGTCGACTTGGTCAACTTCCATCAGAAGAAGGCTACCCCGCATACCTTGGATCACGTCTTGCACAGTTCTACGAACGTGGGGGGCGGGTCAAGACCCTCAGTTCAAGCGAACGGCTCGGATCTATCACAATCTGTGGAGCAGTTTCGCCTCCTGGCGGCGACTTCTCAGAGCCTGTGACACAGGCAACGCTCAGGATTGTAAAGGTCTTCTGGGCTCTGGACAAGGATCTTGCAGCACGAAGGTTCTTCCCCGCAATAAACTCTCTAACAAGCTACTCGCTCTACCACAGCACCCTTGAGAAATGGCATAAGTCGAATCTCGGTGAAGATTGGCCTGAGATAGTGAAGGAGGCACTTGCCATACTTCAGAAGGACCAGGAGCTTCGCGAGATTGTTCAGCTAGTCGGACCTGATGCGCTTCCAGAATCAGAACGCGCTATTCTTGAGGCTGCACGGATGATTAAGGAAGACTTTCTCACTCAGAGTGCAATCCATGAGATTGATACCTACTCTCCTATTGGCAAGACGTATAGAATGCTCAGAGTCATAATCGGGTTCTCACGAAAAATGACAGCAGCTGTCAAGATGGGTGTTCACGTCCGAAGGATATTGGAGCTGAGTATACTAGACAACATAGCTCGAATGAAAATCACACCTTGGGACTCCTATGAGAGTCAAATGGATGCTATCGAGAAGAAGATGGAACGTGAGTTTCAGTCTCTCTTCCAGGAGCTATCTGAGTCAGGTTTCCTTGCTGAACATGCTGCATAGCCAAAGCGTGGTATTCATTCCCTCAGAAGCACTCTATGGGGACGAGATGATGCGCAGACAGGAACTAGACGCACTTCATGAGTCTATCCGGGACTGCAAGATCTGTCCTCTTCACGAAACACGTCTAAATGCAGTCCCCGGTGAGGGGCCACATGATGCTAGAGTCTTTTTCATCGGCGAAGCGCCTGGTGCAAGAGAGGATAAATTAGGAAGACCCTTTGTCGGTCGTTCGGGCGAACTCCTCACACAGATGATACAGAGCATCGGCTTGACAAGAGATGAAGTATTCATAACATCTGTGCTTAAGTCAAGACCTCCCAACAATAGAACTCCCACTAAGTCAGAGATAGAGATGTGTAGACCCTATGTTGAGAAGCAGATCGAGTTGGTCAATCCGAGAGTGGTTGTGCTCCTTGGAGGTACTGCAATCTCATCGATGGTAGGTCCATGGAGTGTTTCGGAGTCCCACGGCCAATACTTTGAGGCAAAGGGCAGAACTTATTTCATGACCTATCACCCTGCGGCAGCACTACGATTTCCAAAGGTCAATGCCTTGATGGCTGCTGATTTCAAGATACTACGTTCCGAGTTACTCTGAGTGGTCATTATATTCCTGCATATCGATTCCATATTATGACTCTCATGGTTCCTCAAACGTTAGTCCTCACGCTTGCACAATCTCCCTTCGACGTGGTACTGCCGGAATCTTGGTCTGTGACCATGGGTCAGATATTGAATGTTCTATTTGCCCTTGCGATACGCAGCTATCTGCTTCTCATCCTTGTAGGCCTGATACTGTATGCCACAGGGCTCAGTGATGGCCTCTCGAAGGTCTTGGTAGCGTTTGGAATTGGGCTGTACTTCGGAGGTCCATTGATAGTGAATATCATCGCGAGTTTCTCAAGTGTTGGACTTGTCACGATGGAGAGCGCCACACTCGCATGGCTGCAGTTCTTCGGTATGAGCGATGCTGAGATTGTATACATCTTGGTATGGATTGGTGATGCCATCGCTGGTATCTGTTGCCTTGCCGGAGCTGTCCTTTATTTTACTCCGAGTACAAAGGAGCTCAGGTCTAGGGGGCAATCCCTCATTGTCAGGTCTCTAATGCTAGCTCCCGTTCTTGTTTTCTTCCATCTCACCCCGCTTCTGCTCTGAGAGGCGCTTCGCAACTCTTAAAACTCAGCCGCTGATACGACCGGGTATTGATTTAGTACATAACCCGGACGGTTTCGTAGATGCCCAAGGAATCTTCTATTGTCTATCGCACAGTGTCAGATGTCAGTGGTCCGCTCTTGGTAGTTGAAAACACCCATGACGTTTCTTACAACGAAGTCGTCAAGATACGATCTCCGGGCGGTGACTTATTGACAGGAACTGTCCTTGAGACGGGCCGTGGCAGGGCTGTCATTCAGGTCTTTGAGGGGACCAGTGGTTTAGATGCTGATATCACGTCGGTTAGGTTCACTGGAGAAACCATGAAACTGCCTGTTTCCACAGAGATTCTTGGGAGGGTTCTTGATGGTGCCGGAAATCCTCTTGACAAAGGTCCCCCACTCACTGCCGAAGACCACTGGGATATCTACGGTTCTCCAATCAATCCCTATGCACGACAGTATCCTAGGCAACCAATTCAGACGGGTCTCTCTTCGATTGACGGTCTGAACACTCTAGTCAGAGGTCAGAAGCTGCCTATCTTCTCAGGGTCTGGTCTTCCCCACAACACGATTGCAGCTCAGATTGTCCGCCAGGCCAAGATACCTGGAGAAGAGAGTGATTTTGCTATCGTCTTTGGAGCCATGGGCATCACTGCCACTGAGGCACAGTACTTTATGGACTCCTTCGAAGAGACTGGTGCTCTCGAACATACAGCACTATTCCTTAATCTTGCTAATGACCCAGCTATTGAGCGAATTATCACTCCTCGCGCGGCGCTCACTGCTGCAGAGTATCTAGCATATGCAGCAGACATGCATGTTCTAGTCATTCTCACTGATATGACCAACTACGCAGAAGCGCTTCGTGAGATCAGTGCTGCAAGGTCGGAGATACCAGGTCGACGTGGGTATCCTGGCTATCTGTATACCGATCTCAGTCTCATCTACGAACGCGCTGGAAGAATCGATGGTCGAAAGGGCACAATCACACAAATGCCTATTCTCTCTATGCCACAGGATGATATGACGCACCCAATTCCGGACCTTACAGGCTACATAACTGAAGGTCAGATAATCGTTGGACGCGGTCTCCATCGGAGAGGTATCTACCCACCAATTGATCCTGGCCCCTCTCTAAGTCGTCTGATGAAGGAAGGTATTGGTAAGGGGATGACGCGCTTTGATCACAAAGAAGTGCAGGCTCAGCTCTACTATGGCTACTCCGAGGGCCGCGATCTTCGTGACCTAGTTGCAGTGGTCGGTTCGGAAGCCTTGACGGATCGTGACCAGAAGTACCTGAAGTTCGCAGACAGATTCGAGACTGAGTTCATCAATCAAGGTGAGTTTGAGGACCGCTCTTTCGAACAGACCTTGGACATTGGATGGACCCTTCTCAGTGACTTTCCCGAGCGAGAACTCAAGCGAATCGACCCTGAAACAATCTCTTGGGCTAGGGAGCAGAGTCTGTACAAGCAGAGCTAGTATGTAGAGCTATAAATGTGAGTTCATGTCGCGCGGACAGCAACTGGGATTTCCCGTGAGTATTCTTGTAGTAACAAGTGATTGCAGAGGCGACTATGTTCGACAAAGTTGGTCTAGTCTGAAACTAGCATGTAGTGAACCACAACCGATCCTGCTCAGCAGCACTCGTAGGGATGAACTTGTCTACCACTCTATTCGAGACCGTGATGCAGGTAGTGATCCTTCTCTTTCTTTGCACCGAAACTTCGAATACCTTCAGTCTTGATTTGGCTCTTTATCGCCTTTGCCTGTTCAGCAGTAATCTCTCCCCGTTTCGCCAGGAAGTCAACTATCTCTATTGCCTGAGGTGCTGTATCACAACGACGTATGTAGTCAACAACATCAGGAGTGAATGTCTGTTTCTCCTGACCTTGATCGGACTCTTCAGACATTGTTCGGACACCATCTATTTTGAAGGTTTTTGCGTTTCCCTCCTCAAGCTCCTCTGCGAGAGCTGAGAAGGGCCGACGTAAATCGTCGTCTTCGGACATCTTTTTCACCAGATGCTTCCGATCAATCATGACCATGACATCTCTCAGGAGTCATTTCTTAGGATTGACTTAAGAGCTTTACCGAGATGGCCACCCCATCAAAAAGCGTAATCATTTGATAAATGCCCACGGTATTCCCTGACTAAAACGCTCTGGATCACTTCCTAGTGAGAACAGTGCGATTCCAGTTTCCTTTTCAGCTCTCCTCCAGCCGCCATATCCTCCATAGGCGGCTGCAGTACGGATGGCTTTTCCAAGAGTCCTGTTTCCAATTGACAGGGCTGCTTGAATCCGTGCGCCTCTCAGGTCAAGAGTTTCTATTGTCACTCGCGGTGTGTTTCTAAGATCCTCCTCGATATGTCTTATCTTACCACGAAGCACTTCTATCCCAGATTGAGGCTCAAGCTGCCACCTCGTTCTTGCTTTTGGAATAAACGGATTCAAGCTAGCGGTAATTCTCATAGTTGAGTTCCTAGCCATGCCTTGTATCATTTTAATGGTGGACTCGATATCTGTATCCGTTTCTCCTGGAAGCCCAATGATGAAGTACAGCTTCAACGAGTTGTACCCAGCTGATTCCGCTGTCTTCACTGCCTCTTCAATTTCTGAATCTGTGAGACCCTTTCCGATGCTCCTTCTGAGTTCATCTGAGCCCGTTTCGGGTGCTATTGTGAGAGTCCGTTGGCCACCCTTGACTAGGCACTCCAATAGTCCTGTGGTCACAGAATCCGCTCTCAGCGACGGAACAGAGACTTCTACCCCTTGTTTCACAATCCAACATACAAGGTCCTCCAAGCTATCCAAGTCACCTAATGATGACCCGATCAATGACACCTTCTTTACGGGTGTCTGACTAATTCCCTGTTCTACAAGCTCCTTCAATCGTTCTAATGAACGAGTTCTTCTTGGCTGACACATGTGTCCCACAAGACAGAACTTACATGAGTGCCCACAGCCTCTTGTGACTTCCAGCAAGAATGACTTACCAAACACGGGCTCAAGTTTCGATCCCTCCCCCACGTCTGGAACGACTTGAGCTACTGGGTATTCGAGAGAGTCAAGATCTTCTATCATGATATGGCTTACGGAGGTAGGATTGGCTGCAGGGACATAGATACCGTTGGTGTCTGCCAGAGCTGCTATTGATTCGTCCCGGGATGTTTTGGTCCTGACTGCCTCCACAATGTCATGAACAACCAAGTCCCCCTCACCAATGGCAAAGGCGTCCACAAAATCTGTATAGGGTTCAGGATTGGAGCTCACAACCGGCCCCCCTACCAGGACAATCGGGTCATCAGCTGTTCTGTCCTCAACGAGAATGGGGATTCTGCCTATCTCCAGCATCTGTATGAGGTTCAGTATGTCCTCCTCATATGTCAACGTGAATCCCACAATGTGATTATCCATCAGTGGTCGACCGCTCTCGATTGACAATGCTGGAGACTGTGTCTGGTATCTGAAGTATCGCTCACATGATGTATCCTCTCTGTTGTTTAGCGCTGAATAGAGTATTTGTAGAGCAAGGCCAGTCATGCCTGCACGATATGTCGAAGGATAGCAGTACCCAAAGAGCACATCGACCTTGCTTGAGTTCTTCACGACTGAATTGAACTCTCTCAATGGTCTTGGCGCCAACATAACACCCTCATTTGGAGGAGTCCAGATCAATGACAGTCTGATTCTGCTTCGCAATCACCATCTGGTTTGGTCCAACGTCCCTGTCCACTATGACACCAATGCCTGTTCTCGAGCCTTGATGCATGACAACTCCTGGGGCAATTGAAGTGCCAATCCCAGTCTTTACATCGTCGCCAATGATGGCTCCCAGTTTTCTCCTTCCAGAACTCACACGTTTTCCCTTCACGGTGCTCTCCACAGCTTGGTTATCATGCCTCAGGTTCGCAGTGATTGTTCCTGCGCCAAAGTTGCACTCTCTTCCAATGATAGAGTCCCCTACATAGGATAGGTGCCCGACATTGGTGTTGTCCATGATTATGCTGTTCTTTATCTCAACAGCATTTCCAATCTTCACCTTCTTTCCAAGTGAAGTATGCGCACGGATGTAGCAGTTTGGCCCAATAACAGCATCCTGTCCGATGTAGACGGGTCCTTCTACATACGCACCTGTCCTTATGACCGCTCCAGTTTCGATGATGCAGGTGCCCTTAATCACTGCGCCCTTTTCCACGGTTCCCTTGATGCTCCTAGATGACTGACTCAGGAGTTGTTTGTTGGCCTCCAATAGATCCCATGGCTTACCCACATCAAGCCACCATGATGGTAACATGTACGCTCCGACATTGCCTCTTTCAATCAGCATGCCTATTGAATCAGTGATCTCATATTCCCCTCGTGGAGAGAGTGGGGTCTTATCAATCGCAGCCCAGAGTGACGCACTTACAGCATAGAGGCCTACATTCACCAGATTGCTGACCATCTCCTCCTTCTTTGGTTTCTCAATGAGTTTCACTGCCTTTCCTTCTCTCACAGCAACAACACCATATGCACTCGGGTCATCAATAGGCTGCACAGATAGCGTCATCTCAAAATTCCCGCTCTCATGATACGCAATCAACCCCTCAAAGCAGCCCGGGCCAACCATTACATCACCATTCATCAATAATGACGTGTCATCGCTAACAAACTCTCTGGCATGACCTGCCGCATGTGCTGTTCCTCTCCTCTCCTTCTGCAGAACGAAGGAAACAGACATCCTGCCTTTGCCCCATGTCTCCGAATCCACAGACTCACTGAGTTTCTCAGCATGGTAGCCATAGACAATGAGTGTTTCTTCGATACCAGCCTTCTCCAATGCCTCCAAGGTGTGAAACAGAAGAGGTCTTCCAGCTACTGGCAGGAGATGTTTTGGTTGATTTGCAGATAGTGGAAGCATCCTCGTGGAGTCACCAGCTGCTAGTAATATGGCCTTCTTCATCTTGGGTCGAAGAAGTCCTACCGTCTGCAGAATTAAAGGCTTTGTAGATGATAGGATTGTCCTCAGAGGATGACTAGTACAGAAGTGGAATTGATTCTATTTCCATGAACTGACGCGGTGCACGACTGCGACATATCGCTCAATTGCTGCGATAAGTTAATAAGCAGTTTTGTAACATAGACACTTGTTTGATTGAGGCAAATCCTGCTCTGCAGAGCCTCATCAACAGACTCCAAATTTTACGGGAAGGTAATGGAAAATGATGAACGAAACTGAACTTCAGGAGGAGTTGAAGAGCATGAAGCTCACAAAGAGCCAGATGATTGTTCTGGACATTCTCAGAAGCAGCGGTCAGGATGGAGCTACTCCAAAGCAACTCCTTGACAAGGTTTCTTTTGCCCCAAGGACAGTCCGTTATGCACTTCGAAAACTTCTGAAGAAACACTTGATCAAGCGTATACCCTGTCTCCAGGACATGCGCCAATGGATCTATGTACCTGCTTAAAGCAAACTGAAGGCAGTACACTGGATGGAGATTGGCAAGCTGACACTAATAGCCTTAGGGCTATTAGCTGTCAATAAGTCACTAACGCTTCAACTCTCGACATGTGTAGAAATAAATAGGTGATACCCAGTGCAGGGCAGTAATCCCATCGATACATTGAAGATTCTCACAGGACAACAAGCAATTGACGCATACAAGGCTCTCAGTGATGAGAACCGAAGACAGATCCTGCATGCATTGAGAGCAAGACGAATGTCTACTATTGAATTAATGGAGTTCCTGTCTAAACAAGATGTCAACAAGGAAGTGAAACCGCAGACTGTTCGTTATCACCTGAAGGAGCTAGAGAAGTGTGGCCTCATTCAAATGGATGGATACGAGCCAACCGGAAACGGCGAGAGTCACATAATGCAGAAGTTGTGGCGTGCTACTGCTGAAAATGTCTTCATAACAACTGGGGATCTTGATGGTTTTGAGGCACGCAGTCCTCGGGACATTGACAAGACGCTGGACATCATTTCAACGATGAAGAGCCTGGGCTTCAAGTTTGAGAGTGAGAGTGAGATTCTGCAGATTGCAGAGGCGATGACTAAGCGAGATAGAATCTTAGACACAGGCAAGGAGTATGCAAAGGAGACTCTCCGGCAAGCCAGTGAGATTGATCCTACTCTCTATGTAGTGTTTCGCAGTCTTCTCAGTATTGTGCGACTGAACGAGAGTGATTATGAGCAGTACTGGAAGACTAGCCGCCTAGTCACAGATGGGCTTAGAGATGCCTATCGAAGAGGCGGTGGGAAGAACCCAAAGGTATACTAGACCTGCAAAATCAGTCTCCTTCTTTATGTCCTGGATATTCAGCCTGCAGCAGATGTCGTATTCTGGCAGCTATCTTAGGTCCAACACCTCTCACTTTCTGTAGGCCTTTGGTGTCTTCAGAAAAGGTACGTTCCAATGTGCCAAACTCGGTGAGCAACGCTCTGGATATCACAGTGTCTATTCCAGGGAATCCTGAGAGTATGTACTCCAAGGTATCTGCATCACCGGCCTTGGTTTCCCCTGATCGAGTACGCAATGGCTTTCTCGATGAGACCTGTTCAAGATGTGCAATACGATACAGAACATTAGCAGTCTCCTCTGCATTGCGTGTCCAAATCATTGGGACCTGAATTCTGATTGCAATAGACGCCAACGCTCCGTATATTGAGGCTGGGTTCACACCCCTCAATCCAATAATCTGCTCTCCCTCAATTATCAGGACTGGACGTCGGTAAGCTGAGCGGAGAGCACTCAGCTGAACGAAGAGACGCCCATCTATGAGTGACTGTATGAAATCGTTCGACTCCTTCCGTTCAACAGCAACATCCTCAGATGCCACATAGTCTGCAATCTCAAGGCTCTCTCCAGATATTACAACATCCAAACGAGCAAGTTCACGGGCTACCGCAGTGGGCAGTTCTCTCGAGTCCACGATGAGCTTTATCTGCTCAGGTTCAGTCTTTGGTGCAATTCTGGTTATTGCCTCTGGGGTTTCTTGTGCCTTACTGTTTCTGGCAAAATCCTCAAGACTTGTCTGTTTCTCGCTCTCCTCGGCCTCTGCCTCTTTGAGAGCCTTTGGCATCCTCTTCAACTTGCTCATCACGCTCCAGTGATAGAACTCATCATGAGTTCCCTTTGCAACGAAAATCACAACTCTTCCAGGGACTCTTCGTCCCGTTCTCCCCCTCCTCTGGATATATGGGACCACTGAGGGGACACAGTCATAAAAGATTACAAGATTGCACTCTGGGATATCAAGGCCCTCTTCTCCTACCTGCGTTGCCACAAGTATGTTGAACTCATTGTTCCTGAAACCGTCTAGGACCTCCACCTGTTTCTTCTGACTGAATCCTTTGTCGGAGCCGCGGGAGCTCTGCCCCACAAAACGGCTCACACGTGCGTCACCTAATTGCTCCAGTGTTTCTGTGACCTCTGCAGCAGTATCTCGGAAACGTGTGAAGATCAAAATGCGGGAGTCAAGGTTGGCTGACAATTGCTCACTGACAATCTCAAGGACCGCATCAGCCTTCGGATGTCTGTAGTCCTTCGCTATAAGAGCCTGCAGTAGCTCCTCGAACTGCTTGAACTCTGCTCTCGTGATGAGATCCTTCAATCCCTTGGAGCTCTTCTTGTTACTGATCTCTTCATACATGCCGCGAATGTATCTCATCGTAGGTGTCAGGCCCTGTGTTCCAATGAACTCTATGAGGTGAGCTATCCTCAAGAGAGCAGTGAGATTTCTAATGACAAGAAAGAGAGTCCGTGGTGGATTCGTGAATGAACCTATCTCTTTTCGTACTGCGCCCTGTGCCTGAAGTATTTCTTTCCTTGTCAGGCGTCTGCTATCAGGCAGACTAAAGCCATGATCGACAACGGGTTTTCTATACTCCTCCATAAGCCTATACAATATATCTCGAAGCGCTTCGACTTCTGGGGGTAACCTGACATAGTACACTTCTGAGTCGACAGATACGATGTAGTCTTTCACATCCTTGCTCTTCTCATCCCTGACCTCAACATGGGTCAGCCTCAAGTTTTCACATACAGCTATGATGTGCTCTGCCTGATGCCCAGGAGATGCAGTGAGCCCAAGAGACAGTCGATTATGTCCCTGTTTCTCATAGAGTTCCGCAACGAAGGTATATGCATAGTTGCCGACGCCACGGTGAGCTTCGTCATAGACAATCAATGAAACATTGGAGAGGTCGTAGCTTCTCTGAATCAAATCGTTTTGTAATGCCTGTGGAGTCATCACAATGACGCGCGCCTCTTGCCAAGAGGTATGTCTACTCTCTGGGGCATCTTGCCCAGTCAGGCACACGATTTGGTTCTCCTCCAAGTCAAGTACGCGTTTCAAATAGCGCGCCTGCTGGTCTACAAGAGGTCGTGATGGTGCGAGGAAGAGCACCTTTGAGTCTTGATGCTCTCTTAGACGTCTTGCTGTCAGGAGGGCGGCAATTACAGTCTTACCCAGTCCTGTGCTCAGCACTATTATTGTGCTCTGGCGAGATGCTATGTCTGCGAGGTCCACCTGATACGACCTATAGTCCAGAGTCTGGGTCTTGATTAATGGCATCTCGACGTACTTGTCGTATCCAGTCAAAGCTACAACCCCGAAGGATGCATGGATTTCCATATCTGAGATAATGCTTGCTCTAAAAAGGCTCCTACATGCGTTCTATTGAAGGTAGTAAGAAAACCCGGAGGGGAGTGGGTAGTTGTATCCTAGACACAGAAAGGCACACAATTCACATCTGACCAGTCATACAGATTCGGGTGCAATATGCTCTGGTGCTTCTTATTTGCCTCTCAACAAGATCGCACGTTACTAGCTAGATATTGAGTTCTAAGAGAAAATGGATTCGACCCCTCAACATTAGGAAGAGGTGAATCTCCTAGGGACTGCTAGGCCGTTACCAAATAACAATATCTCCCGAACCTATCCTTCGTGAATGCACGGAGGCTGTAAAAAGGGAGCTCCATTTCTTTCAGAACACGTATTACATGGGACCGATACTCATCTTTGTGGATGTCATCCAGCACAATTAGCCCACCTAGATGAGCTAAGGCAATGGCATCCTTCAACGTCTTTGTGCGAACTGGCATACGACCAAGATCGTGTAAGACCAAATCGAATGACTCAGGTCTAGCCTCGATGAACGTCTGCCAGTGAACAAGATTGTCGCTAGAAAGCCTACTCGAGGTCAGAAAATTCCGAGTTGTTTCCAACCAGGTCAGGTCGTCATCCACAGACCAAATACAGCGTATGGAATCAATATTCACAGCACATAAGCGAAAGACCAACGAACTGAACCCCGAACCGAGATCAAGGACTCTCTGGGGGTTGCAGATATGACATAATACTGTCAAAAAGACTGCCGTTTCAAACCCGATTGCCATGGCTTCTGTCGACATTTTCGAGATGTATTCATCATAGTGTGGTCGGAGATGATTCCGAATTGGCGTAGCCAATGTTTCATAATCTCGAAGCTGAGGGAATCTCTGCTGCAATTTGGTAGAATCGAGGTGCCCTCGAATCGCCTCAGAGCTCACAAGAATTTTCCGCCAAAGAAAGCGTGGCAGATTCGTAGGGTGTAGTGTCCGGCTCAACGTCATAACCAACCAAGGCTTCATTATTCTGAGTTTCATGGGGCGTCCTTTCGAACCTTGCAATAATCTTTTCTATTCACGGAGTCACCCCTTTCACACCCCCATCATCCCTATTGCAGTCAGCTTCGTCATTCCTAGTCTTCCTTGCGGCTGTTTTCTCATCTAGAATGGCTCTGACCATGATAATACTCACTGTAAAAAGCCTCCTACAAATACATCCTATAGAATAAGGAGCCGAGACATGATGACTACTACCACTAAGGAGCCAATGCCAAGCATCGAGGCAGAGCTCTACGAGCTGAAGATGCCGGGTCGACTCTTGGGAAAGGAAGTACTTGATAACAGGGCTCGACGCATTGGCATTGTTAGAAGCATAAGAATCGCCTTGCATCCATTACGCTCCGAGCTCATTGTGAAGGGCGCAGAAGTCGAGTTTCCTGTCGACTTCTCGAAGGTTGATGCTGTCGGCACTGTGGTACAGCTTAACTCGGTGGTCAAGGATGCAGAAGAGATAGAGGTCCATGATGTCATAAGGCTACAGAAAGAGGTCCTTGACGACATCAAATCGTGTCTGGGCGGACAGTAGTTCCACAACAAGGGCATTTCGAAGAGCTTATACAGCTCGGCTGCCTCCTTCCATTTCTGGAGGCAAATCCATGGTCCTCACTGTTGAACAACTTGCACGGGCTATTGATCACACCGAGCTAAAGCCAGAGGCTAAGCAGAGTAAGATAAAGCAGCTCTGTGAAGAGGCAATATCGTACAATTTTGCAGCAGTCTGTATCAACCCAGTCCATATTGAGTATGCAGCTCAGCTGCTCAAGGACTCAGCAGTAAAGGTGGCTTCTGTCATAGGCTTTCCACTCGGAGCTACTCTGTCTGAGGTCAAGGCCATGGAAACTCGTGAGGTCGTGAGGCGGGGGGCAGATGAAGTTGATATGGTGATCAACGTTGGCGCCTTGCGTGACGAGAATTACGATCTTGTGCGAAGCGACATAGAAGCGGTAGTTGCAGCCTCTGGCGAGGCTCTTGTGAAGGTCATCCTCGAGACTGGCCTGCTCACTGATGACCAGAAGAAGAAGGCATGTCTTCTATCCAAGGAGGCAGGTGCAGATTTTGTCAAGACCTCGACTGGGTTTGGACCAATGGGAGCGACTCCTTATGATGTCAAACTCATGCGAGAGACTGTGGGTGACTCCATGGGTGTGAAGGCTGCTGGAGGAATCCGTACATTCAAGGAGGCTCTCCGATTGATAGATGCGGGAGCCAATAGACTCGGAACGAGCTCTGGGATAGGAATCATTGAAGACTACCGATGGGCTCAGTATAGTGAGTCTTGGATGCAGCCCGACAAACCCTGCTGGACATGCCCGAGTCGCATGGCGAACATAGCGAAACAACCCAAAGAAGTGTATCTCTGGTATAAACAGCGGTGCCTGATGTGTCCAAACAAGGACCATAATATCTTCACAGAATAGGAGGAATAACGAGTGTCTGATGCATCATCTCAACTATATTCTGAGGCCGAGCTGCTCTTCATCTCCCTTATTGATAGGACCATCACTCGAAAGCCTCTGCCTCCGGCCCTCTACAAGGAGTACCTCGGTGGTCGTGGTCTTGGTGTGAAGTTGCTCTACGATAATCTTGCACCGGGTATTGCTCCTCTCTCCCCAGATAACTGGTTAGTCTTTGCAGTGGGCCCATCAACTGCGACATCAGTCCCTACAGGTGGCCGTTTTGTTGTGATTACCAAGTCTCCTGCTACGGGAACAATATTCGACTCGAATGCAGGTGGATACTTTGGCGCTCAGTTACGTCGTGCTGGCCTCGCTGCAGTCATCTTCACCGGAGCCTCAAAATCACCTGTCTATCTCTGGATCAATGACAATCAGGTCGAGATTCGTGATGCTTCCAAGATCTGGGGCAAGACTACAGACGTCGCGACCGACCAGCTGATCAAGGAGACCGATGAAAAGGCACAGGTCGCCTGTATTGGTCCTGCCGGGGAGAATATGATCAATCTCGCAGCTATCGTGACTGACAAGCACAGGGCTGCGGGTCGTGGCGGCGTCGGAGCTGTGATGGGTTCCAAGAAGCTTAAGGCAGTGGTCGTTCGTGGGACAAGGACTCCTGGCGTTGCTCAGCCCGAGAAACTGCGAGAGGCAGTAGAACGAGCACGTCTTCTTATCAAGAAGAACCCAGTGACAGACAAATCGTTGCCAGTCTATGGTACTCCAGTCCTTGTCAGTGTGATAAACGAGGCTGGAATGCTGCCCACTCGTAACTTCCAAGAGGGTAGATTCAATGATGCTGATGGAGTCTCAGGAGAGAAACTGCTAGAGCGCTTTTCTCTAAAGCCCTACAACTGCTATGGTTGTCCTATTGGTTGTGGACGCATGAGTCGGGTGCGGGGTAAGGATATGGGCGGTCCCGAATTCGAGTCGATATGGGCACTTGGCCCGCAATGCGGAATCAACGACCTCGAATGGATTGCTTTGGCGAACGATAAGTGCAACCTATTGGGAATCGATACAATCTCAGTCGGTAGTACTCTCGGGTGTGCCATGGAGCTTGTTCAAAGGGGCAAACTAGAGCATTCGCTCAAGTTTGGCGATACGACGGGAGTCCTTGAAATGATTGAAGATATCGCTTATGCCCGTGGTCTGGGAGCGGAGCTGGGGAAGGGTTCCAAAGTATTCGCAGCGAATTATGGAGCTCCTGAGCTCGCCATGCAGGTCAAGGGCCTTGAGATACCAGCGTACGACCCACGAGGTGTGCAGGGGCATGCTCTTGGGTATGCCACATCAAACAGAGGTGGCTGCCATCTTCGGTCCTACATGATTGGTCCCGAAATCTTGGGAAGCCCCGTGCTAGTAGACCGGGATATAACCGAAGGCAAGGCCGATCTCGTAATCCTGTTCCAGAATCTATCTGCTGCTATGGACTGTATGGTTGTGTGCAGATTCACGAACTTTGCTTGGACAGTAGACGACTACGCCGCGATGGTCAGCGCAGGCACGGGTCTAAAGATTGATGGCAAGGAACTACTTCGCATCGGAGCGCGGATCTGGAATCTAGAGAAACTGTTCAATATACGTGAGGGATTCGGGAAGAGTGATGACGCTCTGCCTCCACGCTTCTCCACTCCACTCACAGAAGGTGGCTCGAGAAAAAGGGTAGCTCAGATTGATGTAATGCTTCCAGAGTATTATTCTCGGAGAGGTTGGGACAAAGAGGGACGACCTACTGGGAAACTGCTGAAGAGCCTCAACATCCCTATCGAAAGGTGAAAATGCCCACTATCCGCAGACCGGTAAAGAATAACTGGAGATGCTCTAGCTGCCAAGAGAAAAACACAGTCGCAGGAAGTTCCGAAGAGGACATGCACCCTACTTGACCAAGATTCGGTTCTACTGGTGCGACTCATGCAACGTACCAAGAATCGCAGAGACAGAGTGCAGCACCTGTGGTACGCTACCAAGGCAGGTAGAGCTGTCACCGCCAGGGGACCCGTTTCCAGCGATGGATGGCCACCTCAAGAGGGCAATAGACACGATTGACTCTCAGTTCGGAGATGGTGTGGGACTTGTTTTGCTTCCTACAAGCAAGACGATAGTGATGAATAAGGTGTCCTCGCTGGATGCTATGTATGAGATCATTGTGGACGGATACTTGGTTGGCAGATTACGATTTGATATTGAAAAACACGGATACACCTTTCTCCTTGCTATTGAAGGAGCTCGTAGAATCGGTGCAGTCAGTAGGCAGAAGTGGGTCTCTATCCATGACGGTGTTCTGAAATATCTGAGAGATGGAGCGAATCTGATGCTCCCTGGTGTACAGGGCTGTGACTCAGGGATAGAGGTGGATGACGAAGTCTGGATTGTCGGCTCAGATGGTGTTGTCCTCGGCAATGGCATTGCACGAATGAGCGGTGCTGAAATGGCGAAAGAGAGCAAAGGATTCGCAGTCAAGATTCGCGAGGTTTCCAATCCTACCCCTCCGGCAGAGAATACAGTCGAATCGACGTGGGATGATGCTGTCGCGGCGAATCTGAATAATCTTGTCAGAATCGAGGAAGAGGCCGTTTCTTTTGTCAGACGTGTCGTCGAAAAGAACAAGGGTCTTCCTGTTGTTGTAGGCTTTAGCGGAGGAAAAGACTCTCTCGTAACCTATCTTGTCGTGGAGAGAGCAATAGGAGAGAGCCCCCCACTCTTCTTCATGGATACAGGCCTTGAGCTCCCTGAAACCATCGAATTCATTCGCAGGTTCGCAGAGGGGCGAAATGTACGAATCATTGGCGAGAAGGCTGGAGACCGATTCTGGCAATCTTTGGACGTCTTCGGTCCGCCGGCCAGAGACTTTCGTTGGTGCTGCAAGGTTCTCAAACTGGGGCCAGCAGCCACATCAATTGCTGCAGAGCTCGGTAGCGAGACCCTCTCCTTCATGGGTCAGAGAAAGATGGAGTCTTTCCAGAGATCCGTAGAACCCAGAGTCACAGAGAATCCGTGGGTTCCTGGGCAGATTTCAGCCAACCCGATACAGAATTGGAACGCTCTTGAGGTATGGCTGTACACATTCAAGATGAGGGCTGACTTCAACCCGCTCTATACCAAGGGCTATCACAGAATGGGCTGCTACTTATGTCCTGCATCGCCGCTTGCTGAACTGGAGAGTCTACGTCAGACCCATCCTGAGCTCTACAAGCAGTGGGATGAGAAGATGAGAGAGTGGGCTGGGCGGTACGGTTTTCCAGAGGACTGGTTTGAGCTAGGGTTTTGGCGCTGGAAGAACCTGCCAAAGGGGCAGCTCGAACTTATCAACCGACTTGGCTTGAGTATCACTCCCGCACGACAGAGCCCTGGAGAGAAAATCGAGCTCAACATCACAAAAGGAGTATCCCCATGCACCAAATCTGGTTTCAGTCTTGAAGGCTCCTTCTCAGCTGGTATTGATCTTAGCAGAATTTCAAAAATCATGCCCATATTCGGGAGTACGAAGGTCTCTGAGGAACTTGGCGCCCTTCGAACAACATCTGGAGAGAACCATATTGCGTTCTTTAGCTCTGGTTCTGTGGTCGTGCGTGGCCCCGATGAGCGTACTGTGGAATGTCTTGCTAAGCAATTGGAGCGTGCGACTCGGAGGGCTCTTCTCTGTCAAGCATGCGGTTCCTGTATCCCACAGTGTGACCAGGGTGCTCTATATCATGATAACGGAAAGATTGCCGTGGACGAAGACAAGTGCATTAACTGCCTTGAGTGCGACAAATGGCCTTGCCCTACATATCTGACTTAGTCTGCTACGGAGAAGAGGGAAACCGTTTCTTCCACCGTCTTGTTAGGCTACTGCACGTCATCAACTCTGGGTCTGCGTCCTTTATGATTCTCAGAAGTGCTTTGTATGCCTCATGATGTCTAGGATGCCCGAAGTCCTCTTGGTCCGGATGGAGGATGAAAGTTGCGAGGCCTCCCTGCGATTTGATGTAGTCCATCTTTTTCTTCAAGACTCGCAATATACTCTCCTCTGAGAGCTTGTAGTAGTACAGTAGTGTCCAATCTTGAGGCATTGACACAGGTATTTCTACGATGGTACTACGTTTCCATACCCCGTCCTCCTTATACATCGGGTAGAATGGAAAGACTGTCCTACTGCCCGTGGAGGCATAACCAATAGTGGAGTCGTCCGTGTCCGGGAATGAAGAATCCCATTCAAATCCTGCTTCACTAAGATGGCGAATCATCATCTTGGTTCTGTGAAGCCAGGGTGCTCTATAGCCAAGCGAGGGCAAACCAAGTTCCTTCCCCCGCATCGCTGATTTGAAAATTCGGGCTCTCTGTTCCTCATCAGAGAGAAAGGCGAATTTCCCATCGTGATGGAGTCCGTGCATACCTACGTCAAAGCCATCTCGCAGAAGCGATGCAATGAGGTCCTGGTCCAATTCATACTCAAGGGAGCTGGGCACTATGTTGAACGTAGAAACCATGTCCTCTGCCCGTTCAATCTCAACAAACTTCGACAGACCGTACTCATACCCCTCTCTTGTATCGACATCATGAGTCATTATCACTCCGAAGTCCTTCTGCCAGAACTCGCGTTTCTCCTCAGTCGAAGGGTCCAATCTGTCAGCTAGATCGTCAATAGGAAAGGTCCTTCTCTTTGGTGCATCTGATGACTTGGGTCTTATCAGGGAAAGAAGCGACACAAATGAATCTCGTATCTGATATGGAATATATTCTACCAGCCTGAAGCCTACTCCGAGTTGCAGCACGGCTGGCGGTCGATAGTCTATGTCTAGTTCATTCCTGAAGTAGTCGCTCTTAGTAATCTTCAATATTCACTCACCGTTGATCAGGAGGAGTACTTCATCCAGTGACCATATCTGGAGAGCCAACCATTTATCACCATGCTCACTTTTGTACGAGTTCCTCCCCAAGTGCTGTTCGCAAGGTCGAACCACCAAGACCCCATCTGCTCCAGGTTCGCTGCACGTTCCGGAGCAATGGCAAACAGCGTGATAACGAAAGTTCTCTCGCGGACCATGTCCCAGAGTTCATCTCTGTCTTCGAACATGAAGATCACATGGTTATCTTGTTTCGAAGAAGGCCCCTTGGGAGTCCGGAATGAGGTCTTGGCATACGCTTCTTCGAGGACCGGGTCCGTCAGTGTCCAGTCTTCGATCCGGAGATAACCCACGAGTTCAATGAGCATATTCTTGAGTATGTCGCGTTTTTCCTTGTCTGTATACTTTTTGATGTATTCGTTATCTTGTCGGAGCACTCTTGCTGGGACTCCGGCTGCCAGGCTACGAGCAGGGATGTCACGATTGATCACAGACCCTGCACCTATCGTTGCCTGCTTCCCAATGTGGACATTTGGAAGGACAAAGACACGCCACGGGAACCACACACCATCTTCAATGGTAATGGGCCCGAAGGCAACTGGGAATCCCTCAAGCACAGGTTGCCATGTTCCGTGTGTGAAGAGAAAGTTAGAGCCACCGATCCCCACCCTCTTTCCAATCTTGATCGGATGAGTCGGATTGATGACGCTCTGTGCGAATATCATAGAGAGGTCTCCAATCTCTATGATTGACTTGTCCGTCTTTAGTCCTCCAATATACACCTGTTCTTGGATTGTGACCTCTTCACCAATGACGACCTTGTGAGTGTCAATGATGACCAGCATTCCAAGCTTTGAATAGCGTCCAAGCCTGAACTCATTTGCCCGAATCATGTTCGCCATACCAATCTCAGCATGGTCGCCAATGATGATCTTCTTGCAGTCGAGTATGGACAGGGGGCCGATGGTCACACCGTTGCCAATCTCCGCTCCCTTCCGTCGGTAGTATGCAATCTTCAGACTAGATGGAAGCAGACCTATCGTTGCCATCTTTCCTAGAGGCATCTCAAACAGATTTGGGTCTCCTGGGTGCGTACGGACCATAAGGATAGGTCCGAAAAACATCACAAGGAGAACAAGTCCGCGGAGGCCTCCTGTGAATAGATTGTAGTCTTGAACCAAGACGTCGAGACTCAGCAAATAGTGTCTGAAAAGCACGTCAAAGACGATGAAGAAGACAAACCAGAGGAGGCCCACGGCAAGCATTCGACTTCTCTTGTACCTTGGAACAAGTCTCTTGAAGGCAATGTATGCAACAACGATTAGGAGAAGGAATAGCAGAAGACTGCCAAGCACGTATGATGTGGCAACGTCCAACAGAATCGAAATGTACGTAGCCCAAATCCAATCAAAGAGAACAGTCACAACTGGAACGAATACCCAGGCTACGATTGCATATGACTTGCTGTTTTCGATGAACTCTTCCACATCATGGTCCTCCATCTTCAAGAAGACTGCTAAAGCACAGCCGGCAGTTGATTGTATTGTCGTCGAACCCTATGTGGTATATTACACTTGTCATGTCTGTGTGTTTATGGTCCAGCAAAGGTAATATAGCAGGTTCGTGCGTTCTCACTCAGATGGCCACCGAATGCTCTCAGCAATCAGTCTAAGCATTTACGAGCACAGAAAGTACCTTGTGCTCAGCCTAGTCATCTCCATGATTGCGATACCAATCGCTGATGTATTGGTGATTCAACGGGACCGGAACCGGAGCGAGATGTACGGCGAAGCCTTCTGGATATACGGTTTTGCGGTCTACAACATGAATGACACAGAACTTGCTGCAGACCTCCGCACAAATCATGGTCTCGACTTTGATGAGAATCTCTATACACTTCCTGGTTATCTCGGTGGTGTAGAATACGAGTATCCTGTCTTTGGCTTCATCTTCTTTGCCATAGCTACATGGCTGTTTCCGGGGTGTGGTGCCAACAGTCTGCAGCCATTATGGCTGAACTTCCTCCTAGTATTAGTCTTCAACTTGAATCTAGTTCTATTAACAATCCTTCTTGGTGACAAGCTGCGAATTGCAAAATGGGCGCGCTATTTCTTCGGGGCTTATTTTGTCTACGGCCTATCAATGGCTGCAGGCGGCGGAAAGCTTGAACCTGTCATAGAATGTCTTCTTTTGATATCATTCGTCCTCTGGAAGGAGAATCAACATGGTAAGTCCATGTTCGCCCTCGGTCTATCTGTTCAGACTAAACTATACTCGATTGTTGCATTTCCGATTCTATTCCTAGGGAATCCAATATCTGCTGTCTGGTTCTTCTTATCACTGTTCTTGACAATTGTACCTGCCTTCTTTGGAGTAAGGTTCGAGTCTCTGATTTCCCATCTGTTGAACACATCCAGCTACAGCTCATTCATAGTCAATCCCCTATGGCCTGGCTTTACCATCGCCACGCCGGATCTCAACAGCCCTATGGTTCCAACAGCTATGTACATGTGGCCTCCTGCTCTAATCCCAATCATAATCTACGTATCTTTCATGTTACTCACTATTCGTGACTATTTGCCCAAGAGAACAGATTTCGATGGATGTTCAATTAAGGAGAAACTAATCCGCCTTGTGCCACTCTATCTCTACCTCATTCCAAGCATCTTGTTTGTATTTCGATGGATTATGCCGTGGTATCTGTTTTGGTTTGCTCCATTGATAGTACTCTTCAAGAAAGATAAGCTGGCAGTCGGATATTTGCGACAGGTCACACTAGTGGGTCTTCTATACCTGCTCGGTATTGCAGTCAATTGGCCCTACTTCATCGCAGGTCCTTTGCCATCTTTCATGGAGCACTTCCCAGCAAGCATGGCAGAAACGATTGGGGGTCTGATTCTGCTTGTTATCTCAACCTGTGTTGCTTACTTCCTCTGGAAGATAGAGATTGAACGAAGGGAGAAGAAAGCAATCCTGCTGAGGGATGCGGAGGCGCGGGGCGAGCTCATCATCTAGCAGCTCATTTGGCTCTGCCGTTGTCTCTATAGAACTCGATTATCCGTTTTCGAATCATTGTGGAAGAATAGAGGCCATCGGCTGTCGTCTTCTCCAGTCTCACAATCTTGGTGTGAAGTCCCGCCTCTATGATTCGGTTCTCAAGCCTCTCAAGGTCTGTATATTGATCATATCCGAGGGCGACGATGTCTGGTCTTGTCTGAATGACAATCTCAGCGTGGTCTTCTGTATCAAGGCCAATCACGGCTCTGTCGACAATTCCCAAGGCCTCAACCAGTCTGCGTCTCTGTTCCTGAGGGAAGACTGGCGGGGCTCCTCGCTCCTTCTCAATTATTTTATCAAGAGCGATAATCACAATGAGCTCCCCATCGTTTCCTGCAAGCTGCCTTGCCTGCTCTAGGTAGGCAAGATGTCCAAGATGAAGAATGTCAAACTTGCCCGCCGCAAGAACTCGCTTACCCGTCACTGTGCTCGCACCCGTCGCTACTTCGAATCAATCCTCATCGACTGCAAGGAACTCTGTTCCTTCAGTGATTACCTCAATCCTGCGCTTGGTCTTCGTAATCTGACCCACATGGATGAGTCCATTGATTTCAAGTTGGAGGAGAGCTGCGTTTAGTTCTGCCTCGCTTGGCTCCACTCCGAGTTCCTTCTTCAACGCCCGGATTAATTCATCATCGAGGATGACCCCGTGGCGCTTCTGTATAATCGAAACGACTAGATTCGTCATGGGTAGTGCATTCCATGGTGCCATACATTATCACTGTCCCTTATCATCCGTACATAGATTGTGTTCCTGGTTCCGCCTCAACACTCCTTCGAAGAACCTGGTCAAGTTTCCTGAATCGTTCCAGCATCTCTTTGGTTGTTGAGGCATGAACATCTTTCACAGCTGCCTCAAAATGCTTCCAGCTCACTTTCTTAATTTCCATGTCATCTCGAAGAGCCCGCATCCCCGCCTCTCTGCAAATGGCCTCAATGTCGCCTCCGACGAAATATTCGGTGAGCTCCACGAGCTTATTGACGGAAACGTCGTCGTCAAGTGGCATGTTGGCCATATAAATATCGAAGATTGCCTTCCTGCTCTTTGCATCCGGTGCATCAACATTCACGAATCTATCAAACCTACCAGTTCGAAGAAGCGCCTTGTCAATCAACTCTGGGCGATTTGTAGCTGCAATGACCACGACATCTTTCATTGACTCAAGGCCATCCATCTCAGTGAGAAGTTGGCTGATGACTCTCTCAGAGTGGTGGAAGTCTCCTGACTCACCACCTCGTGCGGGTGCAATTGCATCAATCTCATCGAAGAATATGATGCACGGTGAAGCAGTTCTTGCCTTACGGAAAATCTCTCTGACGGCCTTCTCGCTCTCGCCCACCCATTTTGAGATGAGCTCGGGTCCCTTCACACTGATGAAGTTCGCTTCGCTCTCTGTGGCAACAGCTCTGGCAAGCAGGGTTTTTCCACAGCCGGGAGGACCATAGATTAACACGCCCTTTGGGGGATTGATACCCAACCGACGAAATGCGTCAGGTCTCTTGAGCGGCCACTCAACGACCTCTATGAGTTCCTGAATCACCTCCTCCAGACCACCAATATCGCTCCAGAGAACATTTGGAACCTCTATGAACACCTCTCTTAGTGCTGTGGGCTGAATCTCTTTCAAAGCCCCAAGGAAATCTCCATTGTGGACCTCCAGTTGATCAAGAACATCCTGTGGTATTTCATCGTCCTCTAGGTTCATCTGAGGAAGATATCTTCTCAGTGCTTTCATTGCTGCCTCTCTGCACAAGGCCTGCAGATCCGCACCGACAAAACCATGTGTAATCTTTGCAAGCTTCTCTAGGTCGACTGTGCCATCGCCCTCTGTCGTCAGCGGCATTCCCCTTGAATGAATATGAAGGACTTCCAGTCTTCCTGTTTCGTCTGGAACTCCAATCTCGATCTCTCTGTCAAATCGACCCGGTCTTCTCAGGGCTGGATCTAGAGCATTCACTCGGTTAGTTGCGCCTATCACTACTACCTGTCCGCGGGACTTGAGTCCGTCCATTGTAGCCAGTAGCTGTGCCACGACTCTCCGTTCGACCTCGCCCTGAACCTCTTCTCTCTTGGGCGCAATCGCATCGAGTTCATCAATGAATATGATGCTCGGAGCATTCTCTTCTGCCTCTTCAAAGAGTTTCCTGAGCTTCTGTTCTGACTCACCATAGAACTTCGACATGATCTCTGGTCCGTTAATATGCACGAAGTTGGCTTCAGATTCACTTGCTACCGCCTTTGCCAGTAGTGTCTTACCTGTTCCTGGTGGTCCATGGAGGATTAGACCACGTGGCGGATCGATTCCCAGTCTCTTGAAGATCTCTGGGTGTTTCATTGGCAGTTCAACCATCTCTCTGATTCTCTGGATCGCATCAGAGAGTCCACCAATCTCTTCGTATGTTACTGAGGAAGTACCCACCGCATCTCCAGTCGGTTTCTCAGCAATTGCCAAGATTGTAGAATGCTGC
The DNA here is from genome assembly GCA_964354495.1 of uncultured archaeon. Lineage (GTDB taxonomy): Archaea > Asgardarchaeota > Thorarchaeia > Thorarchaeales > Thorarchaeaceae > SMTZ1-45. Next base: position 37,121 of record CAYHAA010000020.1, read on the forward strand.
ACGACCACTGTGCCTGGAGGTTTAATCGATGTGACCTTGAAGGGTATTGCTCTTCCGAGAATTGGAATGAATACAGTATCCTGCATAGTGACAGGGCAGTTGAGAAGCTTCCTCTTCACAAACTCCTCAAAACGTGGTTCGGGTCTAATTGGAACCGATGTTGGTGCGAGTGTGATACTCTTGGCCGGTTCTTCGTTTGCCCGGGACACACTTACCTTTTCGCTCAGACTGACGCCCGCGTTCCTTCGAATTCTCCCGTCCATGCGAATAATCTCATGTCCCTTGTCCCCTTGGTATGCTGGCCAGGCAATAGCGGCAGTCATTCTCTTGCCCTTGATCTGGATGATGTCTCCGGTTCTCACTGCAAGCTTTTCCATGGACATAGCATCAATTCGCACTATGAACCTGCCAATGTCTCTATGCTCTGCCTCTGCAACCTTTAGAATGATTTCGACCACTGCCAAGAAGCAACCTCCAAGACCATCATTATCCTAGAAACGGGACGGAAGTAGTTACTCATTGAACTCGGCTTTTTATCCGCTATTCAATCTTTCTTTCCCTACCAATATGACCCGCTACACAAATGACACAAGTAGGAACTATGCAGATATGCTAATCTCCGCTGCAGAATCAAGAACTGGGCGAATCTTTCCCGTCTACATTCGTGACACTCTTTCGACTTCGACCTGTGATACGCCTTCAATGGCGCTAATGGCCTGTTCGATGTCATCAGTGCCACCCTTGGACTCCTCTCGAGCAAGATTCATCCTAAGTGCCTCCAGACCAAATGCCACTGGCTGCTTTTCAACCGCTCCAATATCAGTCCCCTGCGGAATCGCTTTCTTGATCTTCTTGAGAAGGTCATCTAGGTCTATCTCTACACCATCTGGCATGACCCTGATTGTCATCACTACTCTTGCCATTAGTCTTCAACTCCAATCTGTGTCTATGGACCCTCAAACCCACAATTGGGGCAGGTGTATCTGTTGGAAAACCGTCTGCATGATTCACAGCGCCAAATTGTGAATTCCCCACAGGCCGGGCACTGGAACTTGACGTTGCCTTCTCGCGGGGAAACTGAGGAATGACAAGAAGTACACCTAGTAGCTTTCGTACTTGCCAATTGTATCACCAGAGAGGTTTTGACTGGTACTAAGAGGTACCAGTTTTGGCCTCGATTTGACTGATTGTTATAAAGTTGTCGAAGTGTAGGCTGTCTGGAAAGGATAAAATGCTGCCACATCATTGTCACTGTAGACCTTTCGGAGCGGATTGGATGGGAACAAAGCTTGCTGACATTGTTGAGGCAGAACTCCTCACACTTGCGGACCTGTCTGGCAAGGAGATTGCTGTTGATGCCTTCAATACAATCTACTCTTTTCTTGCAACTATACGTCAACCTGATGGCACTCCTCTCACAGACAGAAAAGGACGTGTGACCAGTCATCTCAGCGGGCTCTTTTATCGTAATGTAAACCTGCTTGAGAATGGTATTAGTCCGGTCTATGTCTTTGATGGCGTGGCTCCAGAGCTGAAGGCTCCGGAAGTGCAACGCAGACGTGAAATCCGTGATGCTGCTTATGATGAGTGGAAACTGGCGAAGGAAGAGGGCAGGATCGAGGATGCCCGAAAGGCTGGGCAGGCAAGTTCGAAGCTCTCAGGTCCTATGATAGATGAAGCCAAAGAACTATTGGCAGTGCTTGGGATTCCTGTGATCCAGGCGCCATCCGAAGGTGAAGCCCTGGCCGCTCAGATGGCAAGAGCCGGCCTAGTATGGGCTAGTGCAAGTCAGGACAATGATTCCCTCCTGTACAACTGCCCACGTATGGTTCGCAATCTCTCCATCTCCGGGCGTCGTAGAGTGGCCCGGTCAAAGACCTACAAGAGCATTGATCCAGAGCTCATCCTTCTCGATAAGAATCTCAAGATACTCGGCATAACCAGGGAACAGCTCATTGACATTGCCATTCTCGTCGGTACCGACTACAATGACAGTGTCAAAGGAGTCGGTCAGAAGACAGCTCTCAAGCTCATCAAGAAACATGGAAGCCTCGAAGCTGTTGAGAGAGAGCGTGGCGAGAAGTTCGATTTTCCGTATACTGAGATACGGGAGATCTTCTTGAACCCACCAAAGATGGAACTGCCCGCTCCCAAATGGACCAGCCCGCGACCTGATGAGGTCTTGAGAATTCTCTGTGCAGACCACGACTTCAGTGAGCCACGCGTGCAAAAGTCTCTGGAACGACTGGAAGAGGCTCTCGGAGAAATCAAAGGCTCTACTCATCAGAGTTCTCTCTCCGACTTCTTCTGATGGACCAAGAAGAACAGCCATAAGCTACAAGAACTGAGGAGATTCAGTCTCCGTGACTCATAAATAGTGACTTACTCATCTAGTAATAGGCGACAAGGTGAATCACCCCATGCGAGAAAGAATTACCGCAGTCAGAGCCTCCATCTCAGACATTATCCAAGGTGAATTCAGTGAAGAGAATGGTTCCCATGTGATCTCTCCATTTGATGTCGAATTGAGAAGAGTGGTACTAGTAGGGTTCGTGGTCGGCAAGTATCATAAGGATGCGGGCTCGGATGGGAAGCGGTTCGAGAGCATCACGCTTGATGATGGCAGTGAAACTATTAGTGTAAAAGTGTGGGGCGATGAAGATGCCTCATTGCTTGAGGGCGTCAAAGAGAATATCTTGGCTCTAGTCATTGGCAAGATTCGTAGGTATAATGACGAAGTCTATCTTGTCCCTGAGATAGTCAGAGAGTTGATGGATCCCAACTTCATGAGTCTTCACCTCATGCAGCGTTATCATGCTGTCCTCACGCGCAGTGGTGTGACGATGCCGGTCACGGCCGAGGATGGCCAACAGCGTTTGACACCATCAAAGACAGGTGCGAAGGCTGCCTCACTCGTTGGTGTCACAAAACAGATTCTGAGTTATATTGAACTGAATGCGACCCCTGAGGGAGTTCACATGAAGGATATCGTGTCCTTCTTTGAAGGTAGAGGATACCAGTCAATGGACATCCAGATGAAGGTCTTTGACTTGGTGGCTGACGGACTCATCAGTGAGGTCGACCCTGCAAGATACGTCCCAGCCGAAATGTGAGTTTCAACGTCTTCCCGAGCAATACCTTCAATAGTACGGATTGAGGCAACTCAGGTATGGACGATTACGACAAACTCCTGGAACGAGCGCGAACTCAGATTCCCGAGGATGCGTTCAAACGATCAGGCGAGAGGTTCAAGGTGCCCGCCGTGCAGCTGATGGTTCAGGGTAACCGAAGCATGTGGCAGAACTTCCAGGATGTCATCAGTGTCCTGAACAGATCCGGAAGGGAGGTCCTCAAGTTCATCTCGGGGCAACTTGGAACCGCAGGAAGTATCGAAGGAGGTACTGCCATCTTTAACGGCAAGTTCACTGCGGAAGCCGTGAATGCTGTTCTTAACAACTATGTCCTGTCCTATGTAATCTGTCCTGTCTGTACTCGCCCTGACACTGAGATTGTAAAGGAAAAAATGGCATATTACCTCCAGTGTAGCGCATGTGGGGCTCGCACTGCGATTAGACCAGTCTAAGACATTAGCTCTATTCTCTTCACTTATCCGAAGGACATGTCTGCAATAACCGGGTTGCGGCCAGTTCTGGTACCCCTCGCCGCAGTTCAGAATAGATAAAAGTCCGTTACGGTTTCTGTCGAGGTGTTTCTGGGGCGGTGTTCGCAGGAGCTAGAGAGGCAGAGAGCCGACCTTGAGTCCCATGACATCTGTGTTTACTTGAGTACACGCATTGACACAGACATCGCTATGCTCTTGGCCGCCCCAAGAGTGTTCCAATTCAAGGAGGTCAGGAGAACGAACCGGTCATATTTCGCCGCGCTTGCGGCAGTGTTGTTGCTCTTCCCCATTTGTACGCTGGTACCATCAATCATCGCGGGAGCTGCTGTGTTGCCCCAAGAAGCCTTGCAGGGAGATGTGAACGCAGAGACTGGGGAGGCAGAACAAACAGAAGTCAAACTTGACATGCTGCACTTCACACCGTCAGCCTCAGTCGAGGATGGAATCTACTATGTGGCCCGCAGAGGCGCCGACCCCATTGCTTACTTCGGAAGGTCGGAGGTGTACTATGTTGTGGGCGACACGCTGATTAGGCTTGAGTTCCCAGGGAGTAAGACAGTCATTCCTGTTGCTGAGGAACTCGCTGCTTCTGTCACGAACTACATCTTCGGGAGTGACCCAAGTGGATGGAGGACTGGGCTGAGAGACTGCACAGTCCTCAGGTATGCAGACATCTACCCAGGAATAGACCTCGTGTACAGCTTCCTCGAGGAGAATCTGAAGTATGAGTTCGTCGTTGCCCCCCTCGCAGACCCGTTGCTGATCCACCTGCGGTACCCCGACGCCGACTGCGTCGATGTCTGCGACGAAGGCGTGACCTTGTCAAAGGGCGGCTACGTGGTCGCGGACACAGAACTCATGGCGTTCCAAGAGATCTCGGGAATCGCCACTGTCGAGTGTGCATTCGGTTCCGATGACCTGAGCACTATCTCGTTCTCTATCGGTCCATACGACAGTTCGCTTGAGCTAATAATTGACCCCATCATTTTGCTGTACGGTACCTACCTCGGGGGGTCGGACTCTGAAGAAGGGCGTGCAGTCGCCGTGGAGAATGGCTTCGTGTACGTCACTGGGAGGACAGCGTCTTCGAACTTCCCATTGGTCAATGCGTACGACACTACCTACAATGGGGGTGATTATGATTGCTTCGTGACTAAGATCGCCGCTGACGGACAGTCCCTCGTCTACAGCAGCTTCCTCGGAGGATCGACTGGATGGGAGGACTGCGGCTACGGAATCGCAGTGGAGGACGCTTTCGCCTACGTCACCGGCTACACAGATTCGTCTGACTTCCCAACTGTCAATGCATACGACCCAACACTTAACGGAACCGAATGTTTTGTGACCAAGTTCGCAACCGATGGCCAGTCCCTCGTGTACAGCACCTTTCTTGGAGGAACAGTCTCTGACTACGGAACCGCAATCGCCGTGGAGAACGGATATGCATATGTCACTGGTTCTACGAGTTCTCCTGACTTCCCGACCGTGAATGCGTATGATTCGACACACAACGGAAGCCACGACTGTTTCGTGAGCAAGCTAGCAGCGAATGGTTCATCTCTAGTTTACAGCACGTTCCTTGGAGGAACAGGTCAGGATACGGCCAGCGGGGTCGCTGTGGAGAATGGCTTGGCGTACGTGACTGGGACGGCTCATTCTTCCGACTTCCCATTGGTGAATGCGTACGACTCGACCTACCATGGAACCGACTGCTTCGTGACCAAGTTCGCACCTGATGGAAACTCGCTTGTGTATAGCACGTACCTCGGAAGTGCATACGGATCTGGGATTGCCGTGGAGAATGGACTCGCATATGTCACGGGTGAGACCTATTCGGCCGATTTTCCCACTGCCAACGCTTACGACTCAATCTATAACGGCCTAGGTGATTGCTTTGTGACTAAGCTCGCAGCAAATGGCTCGTCTCTGGTATACAGCACCTTCCTCGGAGGGTCCAGCTATGATGGAGGGTATGGGATTGCCGTGGAGGACGGTCTCGCGTACGTTGCTGGCCGCACAACATCATCAGACTTTCCGACACTCAATGCCTACGACCTGACTCTGGGGGCGTCAGACTGTATCGCGGCTGTGCTGGCAGGTGACGGCAAGTCCCTCATCTACAGCAGCTTCCTCGGAGGGACAAATACTGACTACGGATTCGGGATTGCCGTGGAGGACGGACTTGCCTGCATCACTGGCTACACGAGGTCTTCTGATTTTCCCGCGCCAAATGCCTACGACTCCACACTTGGTGGAACAATGGATTGCTTTGTCGCTACCGTGCCGAATGACGTTGATACTGACATGGATGGTCTTGAGGATCGAGATGAAGCGCACTTGGGCACCAATCGACTGTGCATTGACTCTGACAACGACAACTTCCTCGACGGGTACGAGGTGGTCTATGGTTCGGACCCCTTGGACCCGCTGTCCTACCCCGGCATGCCACAGAGCTGGTACGATGCCATCTATCAGGACCTCGATGGCAACGCGACACTGATCCAGCAGGTCATATCATGGCTGGACGGGAACCACACAGCCATCGAAAGCCTGTTCACTTTTCTGGAGGGCAACGCCACACTTCTCATACAGACCGTGAACGCTGTTGACGGCAACAGCACCCAACTTGACCTCCTTGCGGCGCTCGTCACTCAGGACATGGATGCACTCAGCAGCCTGAATGCCACACATGTCGGCGACATGGCTCAGATCCGAGCTGTTCTGGACATGCTCGGAGTGACCGTTGGAGACAGTGACTGTGATGGTCTTGACGACCTCGACGAGATAGCGCTCGGGACAAACATATTGTGCATCGATACCGACTGCGACAACCTGAACGATGCCTACGAGGTCAAGATCGGTACTGACCCGACTGATGACGACAGCGACAACGACACCTACTACGATGGAGCCGAGGTACTAGCAGGAACCGACCCCCTAGACTCGCTGGATTACCCTGGCAGCATCACAACGACCACCACTACCACTCAGCCACCCATGGGCATCGAACTCGTCATCATTGCTGGAGCTGCGGGCAGTATCGGAATTGCTATGCTGTTGGTGATAATGAAGCGAAGGGCTGCCACAAAGTCGTCAGCCTAGCCCAACTTGGGCAGGAAGGCAGCCCTTTGAGTGTGTGCGAGATCGACACTCCGGAGCTGATTATGCCCGAGAGTGAGGTCCCTCAGACGGGTACACGAGCTGATGGGACCCAAGTCAATGCTCGTCAGGAGGTTGCCGTCGAGCCTTATGGACTGCAGGAGAGTGCAGGAGCTGAGCGGGGTCAGATCAACTCTCTGAAGGCTGTTACTCGATAGGCTGATCCTCTGAAGAACGGGACACGAGGCGAGAGAACCCAGGTCAATGTGTTCAATCTTATTGATACCAAGATCAATCTCCTCCATCTCGGAGCACATGCTCAGTTCAGATATATCGATGGTCACAATCTCTTGGTCAATTAGCCGAACATCTGTCCTTGTGAACGCCTTATGAGTACCGATAGTCATGATCTCATCTTTCTGCTTGATTATCCTGGGCCTGTCATTCCTCACCGTATACTCCAGCACTGGTTCCATGTTCCATACCACTCCATCGAGTATACATAATGCACTTCTTCCACATATATGACATCCTAGGATTTCTGATGACAGCGCACATGATCAGATCGCCTTGTCGGACACATCTTGTTTCAAAAGAACATTTGGCCCCCGAGTGCTGATAGCAGACTGAAGATAGTACACTTGATGGTAGGTGGTCACAATATCGGGGAACAGTCCTTCAGACGCATCCAACTCGGCACGTTTTAATATCGAAAGAGATGGTTGTGCTTCAGAGAGCAGCTTGGACCTGTTCATCCAAGCGCTACAAGGCGATAGTCATGAAAGGGTATGTCACCGCTATTGAGAAGGAAACGAGAAAGAACACCGACTTCCGTCGGGTTCTGTACACAGGCAGGTACAGCCAACTTGTGCTCATGAGCCTCAAGCCTCTAGAGGAAATAGGTGAAGAAACGCACACTG
>CAYHAA010000021.1:0-40417 GCA_964354495.1 uncultured archaeon
GCAGAAGGAGAACTCTTCACAGGTTCTAGAGTAGGTGTCACCAACATGTCCCAAGTCTACATGCGTGTGTGCGAAACCCACGACCACTATCTTGTTGCAATATGCGACAAACAGCTCCTCGGAAAGACTCTTACAGATGGCAAGATCAAGTTCAAGGTGAGCGAGGAGTTCTACGGTGGCGAGTTGGTAGAAGCAAAGACATGTATCCGTCATCTGGCAAAGGCGACAATCGCCAACATGGTCGGCAAGAAGTCAGTCCAGACAGCAATCAAAGCCGGACTTGTGCATGAACAGGCCATCATCTATATTGAAGGTCACCCCCATGCGCAATGGGTGAAGCTCTGATTTTGCTACTCTTGTATTCAATACGCTAGTGACTGTGAGCATCTCCACCGGCGCAGAGTCCCTCACGGCCCATCATTTGGCTACGTCCTGCTAGGTAATTCTGAACTTCCTCGCCGGCTGTGCTGCCTTTACCCTTTACCACAGTAAGTCCGACCTGCTGTGCAGCCATGAAGGGCCGCATTCCCATCCCCATGGTTATCAAGACACTTACACCCAAGTCCGCGAGTTTGCTGACGGGCTCTGCGCAGTTGTTATGGGCGCCATTTGGTACGCTCTCGACCTCTATAATCTCTCCATCTCTCACTGTAGAGACAATGAACGCTTTGCAGTGTCCGAAATGGTTGCTCATTGGACTCTCAAGTCCGTTCTCAATGTCTGCTGTTACTGCTATCTTCTCGATGTTCATGAACCATCGCCTAGTCGTTCTTTCTTTTCAGACATAAGCCGTCAAGGCTTTCTTCGAGGTATGTGCTGCATCCTAGCAGACCAATAAAAGGGTTGTATTAGTGACCAGTTCTGATATCGTATCAAGGTGCTATAGTCCACGTTTTAAGCAAATCTGCATGGGGTAGCACGGTCGATTGAGTTGACAGCACCGTGCTATCTATGTGGAAAGCCGTCAGTCATTGAGAGTCTCTGTGCTGACTGCTACAATGAGGGGCATCCTCTGATTGAGGTCTCCACACCACTCACGTTGCTGGCATGCAAGAAATGTGGGTCCATCAAGTTGGCTGATGGATGGAGGAAGCAACCACAGGACTGCGCAGACCAAGATGAGCTGTCCAATTACCAGATCGATGTGCTTCTTCAGAACGAGATCAGGATAATCGGAAAGGATGTGAATCTCTCTCTAGCAGAGGAGCGGAGACTGGATAGAGTCTCTCACACGACAGTGACTGCATCAGGAAAGTCTCATGGAAGCCTCTCTCCACATGATGAACACTACGATGTTGAGATTCGGTTCAGATATGGAACTTGTGACACCTGCGGGATGCTGAGCGGTGGGTACTATGAGGCTATTCTCCAAGTACGTGCTGACGGTCGCGGACTGACTGATGACGAAAAGGATGCCATAATGAAGACAGTGACTGATATCACAGTGGCAAAATATAGGTCCGACGACAAGGCCTTCATCACTAGTACGACTGACGACAAGTTCGGCACTGACTTCTACATTGGGTCAGAGAATCTGTGCAAATATCTTGCCAGTGAACTTGAGATTCAGTATCTGGCTGAACGGAAAGAGAACTACAAACTGTACGGCGAAGACAAGACAGGCAGGAGAAAATACCGGATAACCATACTGATCAGGCTTCCACGCTTCACAGTTGGGGATTTCGTTAGGGTTGATAATATACCCTGTCAGATAGTTGCACTGGGTCGGAATATGTTGACATGTTATGACCTGAAACGACGAGAACGTTTTTCCATCAATCAAAAGAGTGCCAGGTGGCGCACGTTAGAGTTCCTTGCTCCTCTGTCAAGTCGCCGTGAGTTCATGGTCACCACAAAGTCCTATGGGCAACCTACCCAGATAATGGACTCTGCCACCTTTGAGGTTCTTGAAGTGGATGAGGAAGCACTAGAATCCGGGACTGTAGCAGGCGCAAAGATCTATGCCCTAAGTGTGGAAGATGGTTTCTATATACTCCCTGACCAGAATCAGCTGACCGAGTAGCACTTGCTTTACCCCGCTTGTGGCATTCAATTCAATACGCTTAAATGTGGTCCCGCCAGAATGACCAGCCATCGCTTAGGGACTAACATCCAGCGATAGAACGGAGAATCATTTTGTCCTATAAGAAGAAAGGTGGAGGTCCACCTGCAGCAAGTTCATCCGAACCAATGAGAGTCAGAACTCCGAATAAGAACGAAGGAGAAATGTTCGGAATCATCATCCAGATGCTAGGGTTTGACAGAGTCCGAGTCAGATGTGAGGATGGCAATATTAGAGTTGGTCGTATCCCTGGCAGACTGAAGAAGAGGGTCTGGATGAGAGTAGGCGATACCGTTCTCCTTACTCCTTGGGATTTCCAGACCGATGAGAAGTGTGATGTGGTCTACAGATATAGAGGAAACGAGCTTGAGTGGTTGGAGAAGAGAGGAATCCTCAAGATGTTTTGAAGATGCTAATCCTTTTCTGAATTCTTTTCAATAATGCACAAGAAGTATCCGGCATCCCATGGGTGGCATCTACAATTGAAACGGATTGAAAACAAATACAATCAGCTTGAGTCCGAGCTGGATAAGCGCAAGATGAAGCGTCTGAAGGATGATGACGAGTTCAAAGTAGTAGAGGGTGTCATCGATCCTCCCACGATGAAGGTGCTTCATAGACTTCTGAGTCGCGGTGCTCTTACAGCACTACATGGTGCAATAAGCACGGGCAAAGAAGCGAATGTCTACAAGGGGTTTGATGCCGATGGACACCCAGTTGCCGTGAAAATATTCAGAGTCAGCACTGCCGAGACTGATTTCATGTTGGAATACATTGTCGGTGACCCTCGCTTCAAGAATGTCAGACGTCAGAGTCGGGGCCTGATTCCACAATGGGCGATGAAGGAGTTCAAGAATCTGATGCGATATCACGAAGCAGGGATTCGCGTCCCACGCCCTATTGACATCGAACGTAATGTCCTGATTATGGAATTCATTGGAGATTCCAAGAAGACGACTGCAGCTCCGCTCTTGAAGGATGTTAGGATTCCATCTCCTGCTGCAACCTTCAACAAGATAATCGGAATGATAGAGAAAGGGTACACAAAGGCAGGATTGGTGCATGCCGACCTAAGCGAATACAATATTCTCTGGGCCAAAGGGCCTGTCTTCATAGATGTCTCTCAGGCAGTACTCATCGCCCATCAGAATGCGAAAAAATACCTATTTCGTGACATTCAAAACATAATCCACTTCTTCAAGAAACTCGGCGTTGAAGCTGAAGAGCCCGATGTCATTGCTCGATATATCATCTCAGCTGGTGAGAAGTAGAATGTCATTCAAAGAGACAATTCGAGTACCTGTTGAAAGAGTCGGTGTCATAGTTGGACGCAATGGCAAGGTTCGCAAGCGTATTCAGCAATTAACGAATGTGACTCTTGATATCGACCCTGAAGGCAGTGTGACAATAAGCAGTCTTGGCGGGTCGGAGGATCCTGTTCTAGCATGGAAAGCTCGGGATATTGTTCACGCGATAGCAAGGGGATTCAGTCCGAAGAACGCATTGACACTGATCGACGAGGACACGATGCTTCTTGTAATCTCTCTTCGCGAAGCAGTAGGTACGTCGCCTGATCAGGTGAAACGGGTGGCTGGTCGAATCATCGGTGAGAATGGTCGCACACGAAGGGCTATTGAGCAGATTACCGAAACCAAGGTCACAATCTATGGCAGAACTGTGTCCATTATTGGCATGGAGCCTGGCCTAGATCATGCCAGAAGAGCAATTGAGATGCTCATATCGGGAGCGCCCCATAGTGCGGTCTATGCAAGACTTGAGCGGTCGCGTCGAGAGATGAACCGACAAGAGGCAGAACTGTGGGAGAACACAGACCTCTAGTTGTGTAATACCCCGTCTAATATCACAAGATTTCCAACAGACATCTGAGTACCATGAATCAGAGAGCACCTGTTGAAACAACATTCGAAAGCATTTCTCCAGCAGAGTTCTTCTATCGAAATCGGCAGTTGGCTGGTTTTGGCAATACAAGCCAGGCAATCTATAGTGCAGTCCGAGAACTGGTTGAGAACAGTCTGGACTCCTGCGACGACGCTCAGAGACTACCCCTCATTGAAGTGCAAGTCATGTCTGAGGGTTCCGATATAATTCGTGTCTGTGTTTCTGATAATGGTACTGGTGTTCCTGACGCTCATGTTCCTCAGGCCTTTGCCAAGATACTATATGGCAGCAAGTTTCACAATAGACAACGACGTGGAACCTTTGGTTTGGGGGTCACTATGGCAGTCCTGTATGGTCAGATAACGACAGATTCCCCTGTTCTTGTTCATACGAAATGCCCTGACTCACAAGGTATGGAGTATGCGCTCTTTATCGATGTGGAAACCAATCAACCAATCATTGAGTCGAGTTGCTCCCGTGACCGCGACTCTGATGGGACCTCGGTCACTCTCCGACTTCGAGGAGACCTAAAGAGAGCACAGGAACGAATCCTGGAGTACCTTAGACTGACTACTATCTCCACTCCCCAAGCTCAGGTCTTACTGAAGATGGATAACGCTGAATCTATCACATTCGGGCGATGGTCAAACACTGTACCTTCTCCCGTTCTCAGTTCGAATCCACATCCTCGAGCTGCTGACCTGGAACTCCTGCGACGGCTGGCCCAGCACAATGGTGACAAGCGACTACAAGACTTTCTTGTTGACTCCTTCCAGAAGGTTGGCATCAAGACATCAGGCCGCTTTCTGAAGTTTGGGGGATTTGATCCGACCCGAACGGTGAACACCTTGACGCGCGATGACCTTGGCCGGATAAGCTCAGCTCTGCGCAAATTCGACGGCTTTGAGAGTCCTGACAACAAGAGCCTCAGCCCGATCGGAGAAGAAGACTTTCTCGTTGGGATCCGGTCTGTCTTTAACATCTCATCACACTACTACTCTGTTAGGGGACCATCAGAGTGGCAGGGGAATCCCTTCATCATAGAAGGCGTCTTGGCGACTGGAGACGACTTTCCGAGCTCCGATATTCCCACACTCTACCGATTTGCCAATCGAGTGCCTCTTCTCTATGATTCTGGTGAGGATGTCTTGACCAAGACTCTGAAGCGTGTCAACTGGGAGCGTTACAGTGTTGATTCCTCCGTTCCGGCTGCACTCTTCCTCCATCTCTGTTCAACTCGAGTCCCTTACAAGGCAGCAGGAAAGCAATCAATAGATGCTATTTCTGAGATTGAGGTCGAAGTTGTGTCTCTACTCAGAGAGCTAGGGCGACGATTTGGCAGAACAATGCGGAAGAGCGAGAAGACCCTACGAGAAGGAAAGAAGATGCACGAGTATGCAAAGTCGTTCAGGCATCTGGCAAAATTCGGGGCTGAGCTGGCGGGGGTAGATGAGGTCCCTGACACAAATTGTCTGGTGAAGCAACTGTTTGAGGTGAGTCTCGATGAATGAGGGGGAGCAAGCACAGCTCAAGCTCATAGAACTAGGCAGGCATATACTCGACCCAATTCTTGAGAGTCGGTTTCCTGTGATTGACGTTCCTGACAGAAACACTAACAATATTGTGTATGAGGCTCAGCGGAACAGGTTCGTCTTGGGAGCCTCCAAGAATGTCAGAGACTCAAGCAACATCAATCATATACGCAGCTTCGCTCAACTTGCTTGGGTCGCAAGTTACTCAAAACAACTTCTGAAAGCATCTAGAACCAGTTCTCTGCGTGACCTCTATTACTCAAGTGAGGCCTTTGGTGTGTCTTTCAAGGACCAAGCCGAATCAGATCGTATCGTCACCGATTTGGAGAGCGTCACTGGGTTGCCACGCGAATCCTTTGGCATTTTTCCGGATGAACACTCTTCCATCTATGGCGAGCTGATAATGAGGTACACTGTTCCGGACTATAATGGTCGTGAGATCGACTTGACCATTAGTCCAGACGGATTGCCGATTGGTCCCGCTATAATGACTGCTGAACCCGTCCGAACTAATGCCGAGATTGTGTTGGCTGTCGAGTCTGGGGGTATGTTCTCTCGTCTGATCGAAACAAAGGCGTGGCAGAGATTCAAGGCTGTGTTGATTCAACTCGGTGGCCAGCCCCCACGGGCTACAAGAAGTCTGATACGGACTCTTCACAAAGAGCTTGATCTGCCTGTGTATCTCTTTACTGATGGTGACCCATGGGGAATGCATATTGCTCAAGTCATCATGTCGGGCAGCGCTAACTCAGCGCATATAGAGGGTCTGACCACTCCTGAGGCCAAATGGATTGGTGTCACGCCTCAAGATATCGAGCAGTATTCTCTACCGACTGACAAACTGAACAATGCTGACCTGAAGCGACTCGATGAACTCTCCCGAGACGTACGCTACTCTGACAGTGAGTGGCAGCATCATATTGAGGGCTTCAGAAGACTGAGAACTAAGGCGGAACAGCAGGCCTTCAGCAGGTATGGTATGGACTTTGTTGTTGATACCTACCTCTCAGACAAAATCGCCTAGATCCATCCAATCCCGAGTGGATTGCCTATGATGAGTATCAGAACAGTACCATAGACGAATAGTGCTTGGATGAGGAGTAAGATAGCCACATTCTTCTTCTCTGTGATGTTCCTGAAGAAGTGCGGCAGGATCCAGTAGATGGTAAATGGCCCCACGACTTCCAAGGTTCCATCCTCTCTTGGTGTGGCGAACTTCACCCACTTCATCCCTTTCCGTCTAGCATAGAGTCTGTAGATAAGATAGAGCAGAAAATTGGTTCCAAATGGGATGTACATCACGAATGCAAATCTGTCCATATTGCCTATGATCAATGCTGCAGCCATGGCCGCTCCCATGGGTAGGTTACCAACATCGCCAGAGAGAATCTTTGCAGGATACCTGTTGAAGATCAAGAACGCCAATGATGCACCGAGCAGTGCTGCTGCAACAACTCCTGCCTCTATCTGCGTGGGAGCAACTGCATGACCATCAAGGTATGGCATGAGAAATATGTATAGAACAAGGCCTGAAGCGTTGATTGCACTCAGCCCTGCCTCGAGTCCATTCATGCCCGCATACATGTTCGTTGCATCAATAATGAATGTCATCATGAGTGGAACTATGACAAGAGCGTATGCTATCCCAAAGTTCACTGTTCCTATGAACGGTATCGTGATTGTGGGCGTACCAATACTCAGCGCCATCATTGGAATAGACGCCACCAGAGGAAGTGCAATCTTCGTCTTGGTACTGAAGTCCAGATTGTCATCTAGGAGACCAATCATCCCCGCCATAAGGATGGAGACCAACGCTCCGAACAGTCCTACCATGCCGACTTCAAGGCTCTGGAAGGTCGTAAGTCCAACGATAGCAAGTATGGCGAAGACAATCGCAAAGAGGATGACATACCCTCCGCCCTTTGGTATCTCAGGTCTTTCAGGCTTGTGAACGTCTGTACCTGTGAACCCCTTCTCTTTGAGCATGCGAATTGCGCTGGGTGTAAACAGTACTACCACAACAAAGGATACCAGAACGGCGATTAGAATCTCTATCAAATGTACCACCCTTTTCGGACGAAGACACTACGAGTTGGTTTTGACCTTTTCGGAGTAGGGCAAAGTCGTGCATGCTTTCAACATCCGAAATCTATTTTAACGAACCAGAAGCTCGGGCGCACCATCCATGGTCCAGTGGACACCACAGACATGGAATTCTCCCAATTGAGCACGGTGATCCGTATTGAGACTGCTGAATAGTAAGATAGGGGTTCTTGTACTGCTTGGTCTTCTCATTTCAAGCAGCATGTTGGCAATGAGCCCGATCTCAAGTACAATGGAAAGCGAAGAATTGGCTCAGAGGATGGCAGATGGTTCTACTCTGGCAACGTCTTCAATGAACGTCTCGATACCATATGTTGACAACCATTATGGTTCAGCAGATGGAATAATAGACCCAACTGAATACGCCTCTATCTTTACGGACCCTGCCTCGGGAGTCACAGCCTATTTCGAGCACAATGGCACCTTGCTCTATGTTGGTCTAGAGGCATCTACGAAGGGGTGGATTGGCTTTGCCTGGCAGAACTACACCTCAGGTTTCACAGAGGCTGGTCTGAACAACAGTGATGTGATTGTCGGCTATGTTCCTGGCACAACTCTCACAAGTATGTGGCGCGTGAAAGGAACAGATGGGGTGACAGTTCACTACTCTCTGAGTCTTCGAAATGGGTCACTGGTCCAAGAGGGGTCTGCCCCTTCAGAGAGCTCGACTGAACCTATTTCGGGCGCATCTCTACTTCAGGCATACAAAGATGCGATTATTGGGATGAGGATTGGTGAAATCCGCCACTTTATCATTCCTCCTGAAAAGGGATACACCACATCCACTGACAATCTCTATGGTCAGGACCTCATCTATACAATCACGCTGACTCGCATCTATAGGTCTGGCGTGTCAAGAACAATCAACCCCGCTGACACGAGTCAAATCGTCTATAGTGATGAATACGGAACAAGCACCTTCCAGCATCTCCCCGACACTGACCAGACTCGGATTCTATCTGCTGATGGGTCCGATAATGGTACAATGACTCAGTTGGAGTACGTCCTCAATCTGAACAGCACAGATCTCAATGATGTTCCTCTGTTCAATGGGACCGACATTGTCTTTCCATTTGTCTTCATGTTCGGGTCCGGTGAAGAACTGAATGGGCTCCCTGTACAGCATACATACTGGACAGAGCCAGCCATGATTGAAGTCTTACCGAATCTGCCTCCCACAATGACCATTATCAGTCCTGAGGATGGCGCAACTATTGAATGGATTGCATCACTGAAGCTGAATGCCACGAACGACTTTGTTGTGCAGGCATCCTACAAAATGGATAATGAATCTTGGGCTGATCTTCAGTACAACTTCAAATCGAAGATATGGGAAGCAGTTGTTGACTTGTCTATCTATGGGGAAGGTCCGCATATCTTCTCGTTCAATGCCACTGATCTCTCAAATGCAACAGGTATTGCGTATCTCAATTTTGAGATAGATAGACCATTCTTCCCCCTCTTGGGAATGCGCATGGATGTATCACGTTCATTCATTGTCACTCCCAACTTTGGTTCACGAGTGGTTGATACCTATACAATCAAGAATAACGGGTCGGTACCTATCAGCTCAATAGACATGTATCTCCCTGAGCAGTACGAATCGAATGTTATCGAATTTGTGGCTGCAGATAATTCGGGTCATGACATCAGGGTTGTTCGATTGGAGAATGCTGATGGAATGATTCACTGGAGATTGCACTTCCCAGATGCAGTCAAGTTCCAGGAGTCGTTCATCTTCAAGACGACAACATATATGCACAGTCTCTTCTATTTGATAGTTTCAAAAGACTATGAGTATAGACTTGAGTTCCTAAGATACCCAACAGTTCCCTACGTACTGAACAAGGCGAATTTTGAACTCAACTTCGAGGGTGGTGGTTCACTAGTTCCGAATGAGGTAGTGCCCAATCTTCGGTTGACCAATCTCGAACCTTTCACGGAAAACCTATTCGGCGTTAGTCTACGACTCTTCACCGAGAACATAATATCACGTCGGGCGACCAGAATCATTGTGGATGCATGGGGCTGGTTGACATACGAGGAAACCATCTCGCTGGAAAACACTGGTGGACAGGCCATTGCCACAATCCCATTGACCTTACCTGCATATTCAGCCAATATCAAGATATTCGACCAGGTTGGCGCCCTAGCAACTTCGCAGACTCAGGCGGCTATTACAACGGGCGATTTCAATGAAACACGAGCGCTCACAATCAAGCTGGGAACAGATAGATTTGGTGCTGATGGTTTCAAACCAACATACAAATACACGTTCAAGGTAACGTATGTTGTCCAGGCAAGTGCCTATCAGAGTGCAGCCTCAGGGGGAATTCTGCTAGAACCTCCAATGGCGCTGCTTGGAGACATTCTGGTTCTCACCCATAGTTTGGATATTGTCTTCACAGCATCAGTAGTAGCCAATGATGCGACGGAGGGTTACAGGCGACTCTATGGTATCTTTGATACATCGTATAGTTACACTTTCGATAATAGAACCCAGCGGAACCCCGCAGAGATATCTGTTGTCTATCAGAACACACTTGGCGCTGCAGCTAGGCCTGTTCTCTTCTCTCTAATAGTTGGCATCATAGCGGCACTCTATGTCTCATACAGAAAGGTCAAATTGCCTGAAGATGCTCTGGGAGCGAGCGCTCAATCAGATGAGCATGGTGAATCTGATAAAGTGAAGCAGGTGGGCGCACCTCCAGAACTTCTCTCCGACTTTGCCCAACTCTACTCAAGCAAGACAACTCTCAGTATTGATCTTGAGAAGCTCGATGCCGATAGAAGGAGAGGGAAGGTCAAGAAGCGAGAGTACATGATGCGCGACAGTGACCTGAAGAAGCAGATTGAGGTACTTGACCGTAGACTGCCCAGCGTGAAGGAGGAGCTCTCCCAACATGGCACACGGTACAGAGATATGATTGCCCAGCTGGAACTTCAAGATGAACGAATCGAGGGCGCCAAGGCTGGTCTGCGTCAGCTCCTCATCAGGAAGAAGAAACAGAGAATTAGCCGCGCAGCCTTTGAGAAGTCCCGTCAGGACTACTTGAAGACGATTCAGAAGGCGCAGAGCGCTACTGATAGGATTCTCCTAACAATCCAGGAGGAAGCTGGAGAGGTCTAGACAGGTTCAGTGTCCATCTAGACCCTCCTCGTTCTCTCTCTGTACAGAAAAGGGCCTCTTAGTAAGTCTTATCACATCACAGGAATTTCCTATCTGTCCCAAAGAGGGGTTTCAATGAAGAAGAGTAAACCTATCGATCGTCAGACAATTAGAGCTAGGGAGCTTTTGGATGACGAGTCTCTTGCTCTCGAGATGTATCAATATT
Organism: uncultured archaeon; assembly: GCA_964354495.1. Classification (GTDB taxonomy): domain Archaea; phylum Asgardarchaeota; class Thorarchaeia; order Thorarchaeales; family Thorarchaeaceae; genus SMTZ1-45. The sequence goes on from CAYHAA010000021.1 coordinate 10,932, forward strand.
TGACTGGCTCGCCAAGCGTGCAGTCATATCTCCGCAGTGCAAACCGTATGGCAGTGTCCAGATTGGGCTACACGGACCATGGCCCTGTTCATGCAGAAGTGGCAACTTGGTATGCACTAAAGACGTTTGACATCCTTGAGAGCACATTCAAGCCCAATGTAGTTGCTGAGGGCATTGGCGATCTTGACGACGCGCGTCTTGTCGTACTCGCCTCGACCTATCTCCATGACATAGGTATGGTTGTCCATAGAAACGAGCACCAACAAGCCTCGGTTCAGCTTGCAAGTCCGATTCTCGAGTCCAAGTTGAATGACATATATGGCGATCCTGGGAAGGCAACTGATATTCTCTCTTTCATCTTTCACGGCATCTATGCCCATGATGACGACACTCAGTGCCTCACCTTTGAGGCCGGAATCACCAAGATCGGTGACGGGTGCGATATGACGAAGGGTCGAACAGTAGTTCCCTTCCAGCAGGGGAAGGTCGATATCCATTCAGTCAGTGCAATGGCAATCAATGATGTCGTACTCTCGGCCGGTGATACTAAGCCTCTGCAAATCACTGTGGCTATGGATAATCCTGCAGGAGTCTTTCAGGTGCAGGCAGTCCTTGAGAAGAAGCTATCCACATCCGGCCTGAACGATTACGTCGATATTGATATCGAGGTCAACGGAGACCGTCTTGTGCTCTCTCACGTGAAGCGTCTCTTCAGGGTTGAGATGGCACAGCAAGAAGAGCCACTGAGCGTCAGAGAAAAAGAGTAATGCGTCTTCTAGCTATCTCTCCATTGGAGCCTCAATGAGAACCATGACAGCCGAAAGAAGGGTACACTAGCTTTGGGGAAAGGCTAGAAAGAGGTGGTAGCCCCGGGAGGATTTGAACCTCCGTCAATGAGGCCAAAACCCACTATGCTGGACCGCTACACCACGGGGCTGCAGCCATGGATTGCTTTGAATCCTACTTCAAGCTTATGGTGCTTTCTCGAAAACTAAGAGTCATTATCTTCAGCTGCATGGATTCCTCTATCATTCAAAAATGTCGCGATGCTGCCATAATGAAACACCGCCGAAGGGAACTCAGAAAGACGCATATTGTTAATTATGAATTTCAAGGGATGCCTGAATTTCGTTGTAGTATCAACAAACTGTTTGCACTCGAAGAATTGCGCCACTTCAATGATATCCACATCAATACTCTGAAGTGCCACCACTTTCTCACTCGGTTCTATCTGAAGGAATAGGATTCTCCAGTGTTTTGAGAATGGATGTTTCAGAAGTTCGAGATTCGGATCTGCTACCCACGTTATGGGATTACAAGTTTGGTTTGACATAGATTGCTTGCAGTTCTCGGCAGGTCCATTGCTTTCAGAAGTTCAGATTCCTTTCTGCCTCGGCAGCTGAAAGGTTTGAGAAAAGTCATACTAATGGGAGTATTTGCACTTTTCACTTCTGAAAACTCAATATCTGTTTCAGAATTCCACCGAGACTTCTTTTGAAAGGCGCTCCCTTCGTCTTTGGATACCTCCGAGTCTCAATCAAATCAATCGTGTCTTTCATAGTGATTGAGTAGATGGTTTTGGTGTTTTGGACCTGTTCTTCTCTTAGTTTAAGAAATGCAAGTATTATTATTCAAGTCCAGACAAAACGAACCATTCATTCACATTGGCACCCTCAAACATCTCTTGGATAATCACAGCAAGAAAGGTCGAGCAGTGAGTATCTCCCCACTCACCCCAAGGATATTCAATGCTATATTGTTTCCCAAAGACAAACCCCTGCACAGACCTCCTTGTAGTCCTCCTTGATTTCGGAGAGAATTGGGAAACCCTGAGCAATCCTGATAGCATAAGTACCGGGATTCATCTTTCTCTGCAAGTCATGCTTTCATTCAATATCTGCAGACTGCAAAGCATAAAGCTTATTTTGTATCAATATAATATATTCCTTATGAATTCCGATAATCCAATCCCCGAGCTTGAATTCTTAGTGGCGTTAGAACGTACAGGCGCCCTTCGCCTTCTGGTTTCTCTCTTGCAGGGAGATAGATTCATCTCAGAACTGATACGGCGCCATGACAACCAAGGAATCGCATCGCAACCTGCATTGGAGAAGACCCGTACTGAACTAGTCAAAATTAGACTCATTGAGGAACATGAAGTGTTCAATGAACTGACCAGAAAGACACGTCTCTATGTTGGGTTGACTCATAAGGGGAGAGAGGTGGCTGAAGGCATTCTGAAAGTTGCAGGAATTCTTTCAAATTAGTATGGAAAAATGACACAGATTCTCATTATGAGCTAAAATATTATGAATAGAAATCAACTCTTGATGAATCATGTCTGAAAAGGGGTTAATGGAGCGGGACGGTCTGTTACGAGCGTTGCAAGATATCCTCGGTGAGATGGCAGACAAGATTGGCGAGCTTCCTGCTAAGTGCCAGATATGTCCCCCGATGAAGATACTCTCTGAATTTGCACTAAGACTCCGCAAAGCTGGACTTCAAGAGGAAGCTGAGGTCATAAAGAATGTCAGAGACTTCTACAATATCTAAATCCTATTTACTTCTTTCATATATCACATCATCAACACTCGGATGTCCTGTGAGAATACTCGACAACGCATGGTCGGAGAATAAAGTAATAGAATTGAAATCCATCTTAAGAGAAGTGCTATCGTATGATTTCAAGGCATACAATAGCACACCACAATCAGTAAAGGAATATTCCAGATTCTACTACTAGGAATCAGTCACGAAGATCCTTACGTGGAAGTCTCCGTAGCCTCCTTGACAGAATACCCATACTACAATATAGTTACCATTTAAGCCATCCCAGTATGCGTAATAACCGGAACTAGTAAATTGGGTGGTGCCAAGAACCTCGTCATATCCTTCCTCACCATCATCTACCATTATACTTTGCCACATTTGAGCGAATACGTAGTGATTCCGGATAACTCCAATGGCAACATCGAGTTCGTCATCAACCCATACCCACACCGAGAAATAGTGTGATGTGTGTGTCGTGTCAAAATCCTCTTCTTCCCAATGGAACCATACTCGTTCTTGAGATTGATTAAATGTTCCGTAATAATCATAGTACGAGTTAGGAGTCATGTCTTCATCTTGCTCAGCATATCCGATATATGTTCCCGGGACCCAACTTGGCCAAGTTGCTTGTACTGGCACTGCAATGAATGCAGTCAATACTGCAGCTAGAAAGAGTGAAGCGATTAAGTATTGGTGTTTTCGAATTTTCATATTTGAATTCCTCCTGCAATGCAGTAATATACTGCATACTGCATTGAAGTATAGTATATATTAATCCTATTAAACATATTGAATACTACAGTTAATTACAGTATACAATTAAATCAGCAGTTTTTTTGAACGACATGGCTCCTGCAAAAACCTTAAGCACCTATTGTAGGAGCCACGACATAAAACAGAAAAGACATCATTGAGGAGTATGGGACCATTGAGGAAGTATCCAATCATCATTTGCCTCTTGGTCGTACTGTTTCTGAATGCAGGTATTCAAAGTGGTAATGCTGATGTGACTTCACTTAGTTCAAATCACATGATAAAAAGCGATAGCCGCCTCTTTGACTGGGTACAGGAATTGCAGGAACACGCTCCTATCGTAGTTGCTGCCGACGATGACTTCGTTGTTCAAGGATGGGAAGGAAACGGGTCAGAGAGTAATCCCTTCATTATTGAGGAGATTGTGATTAGAGCACCATATTCCGCCATAATGATATCGAACACTACCAAACACTTCGAGATTCGCAGATGTCTTTTCACCACAGAAAATCCTCCTGTTAGCGGAGGCCCAGCATTGAACTTCAGGAATGTGACAAATGGTCGTGTGGCCAGTTGCTTCATTAATGGAACATCGTATGGGGTAGTAGTCAGAAATTCCACAGATTGCCAATTCACTGATAATATCGTGTCTGATAATATGTTCGATGCATTTGTCTTTGAATACGGACAAGACATCCTTGTTGAGAATAACACAATCCATCACTCGAGTTCTGGAATTTCGTTGGAGGAGTCAACTAACTTTGCAATATGTGACAATCGTATCTATGAGTGCTACAAAGGTATGTACCTGATCGATGTTCAGTCTTGCGATGTTCGAGAAAATATGGTCTGGAGAAGCAATATTGGAATAGATATGACGCGCGCACAGAGCGTCATCACGAACAATACTATCTACGGGAACACTAACATTGGTGTTCGAGCCAGCACAGGCATAGCATCAACTATGGTCTATGGAAATTGTATTGGCTGGAATGGAGCAACAAATGCTCAGGATGATAGTAATTCTACCGAATGGGATGATGGTATTGACACTGGAAATTGCTGGAGTGACTGGCTTGGAACAGGCAACTATTCGATTCCCGGAACTGCGGCAGGTCAGGATCGATGGCCGTTGCTTCTAGTCGATGATGTGACTCCAGTTGTTGACTCTCCGGATGATGTCGATTTTGAGTTTGGAATCAGAGGCAAGTCAGTGACATGGAATACGAGTGATGAATTTCCCTTGACCTACCAGATTTTGAGAAATGGTGAGGTGATAGAAGCGCAAACTTGGACCGGACAAACGCTGACTGTTCAATTGGAAGGCCTAGTTCCTAGAACTCATTTCTATATGGTTCGACTCTGGGATGCTCAAGGGAATTATGTAACTGATCAGGTGTCTGTCATTATTGCAGAGGCAGAACCTCCGATGATTAACCACCCCCCTGATATACAGCATATTGTTGGTGATGTGGGGTACAATATTACTTGGATCCCAACGGATGCATACCCTGACCACTATGAAGTCTTTATCAACGGGACAGCACACGAATCAGGTGACTGGAACGGTTCTGAGATTGTAATTCTTGTTGATGGCCTTGATGTCGGTGTGCATGATTATACTCTAGTAGTATATGATGTAATAGGACAGGAAACAATGGATACAGTATTAGTGGTAGTTTTCGCTTATTCCAATCCTCCTCCACCCAATTATCTTCTACAGGTGCTGTTTTACCTTGGTATCGGTGCGGTTGGTTTCATAGTTGCCTTTTCAATTCTCTACATAAGGAAACCATTCTTGAAACATATCAGAGATGAAGATGATTCTGTGGACAACGATGAGATCCAGGAAGCGATAAAGGAACTAGTTGCTGACAGAGATATGAGCGCAGACTTCAGTGATAGTCACAAATGAGTGGTATCCTAGATAACACTTGGGTATCTCCAGGCACAATCTCGTGATTGTGAACAGAATCAAGAATGAACCTTCTTTCGGGTCGAGAATTACATTCTGATAAAGTGCAAGAAGTCGAAGAAGTGCTTTCACTCTGATTCTATGATTTGTCGGTAGACTCTTTCACAATAGGAGAGAACCCTCAAACCGCCTTTTCGAAGGGCTTCAACATCAATCTCTGTATAGGCTGAAATCGCCTTATTGTACTTAATGGATTGCTTATCGATTAAACTCAAACCTGAATGAATTTGAGCTCTTCTAAGTACACCAACTCTTTCATATTCTTTCCTGATGTGATTATGTTGATGTTCGAAAAACCTGTGTGCAAGTTCTACTCTAGAATTCTTTCTGAATAGTCCATTATGTATTAGACAATCGACAGTGAATACTAAAGACATTGCAGTCCATAACTGATAACAGACTATATCAAGGAGGATTCTCTGTTCGATATAACTCAAAGATTCCTGGACTTGTTCTATTGATTGCCAAACTGAATTTGTGAAGGTATGGTGGAGCAATGGAACTTCCACTTCTTCTCCAAATAAACGAATTCCATCCCGAAAGAATGTATACCAGTATGGATTCTGGATTCCTTGGATTGCAGCATCAAATTCCTTTTGGGTATATACTTTCACATCTAGCAGTAGACGCTTGTTTCTTAGTATCTGAAGAGTACCTCTTACCACTTCCAATATTGTCTTTTTTTGACTTGTACCTGCTGAAATTAAACAGAAATCAATATCACTATTTGAATCTGCATTCTGTGTAGCCCAAGAACCTCCGAGATATATCGATGAACAATATGGTTTGACACCATTTATGAATTGCATAACATCAACGGGGAGTAAATTAGTGCTGTTCAATTTCCTCACGCTATGATATTCTATATTGATATAAAATATTATATACATAAGTCTTTCTATAGCTGCGGCTCTGTGAAAAGTCACCTCCCATCGCATTCTAGGAAGTTCAGTTGCTCGATGTTGTGAGGAGTCCCCTCGATCAGTAGTTCTCACCGCTGCTTTTTGGGTTTCCTCGACCTCAGGCTCCTGGTGAATCGCACCTTCAGCATCCCAAACATGGTTTCCACCAGACTCCTCCTTCCAAACTCGTTGACTCTCTTCCACTCCGCGGGGTCAGCTCGAAACTCCGGTATCAACTGTCCGTATGCTCAGTTATCTCTGGCGTTCATTCCCAGATTTCTCTTGGGCTCGATGGCTGGATATGCTCCCAAGTCGTGGATGAGCTGCACGTTCCTCTAGGAGATGTAGGCCTTGTCACCACAGACAGTTTCAAGCTCTTGATGCGGTACTCGTCGTAGGAGGGGGACCAGTTCTCGTGCATCTCCTCTGGATCGAAATCGCATTCGGACTGCATGGATTATCAGGGTATCTGTGCTCACAGCTGCGCGGAGAGCTGTGAAACGCCATTTCAACTTCTTCTTGAAACGCCCAGACAGTCCTCACATATGGATATGGCGCATATGGCGCCTCTCTCACGGGAGCCTCGAGCCATCTCAGCTTGGATGTATCTGTAGAATCGAGATGGAGAATGCCTCTCTCCACGCATCTAATGATTGATGTTTCTTGGAAGAAATCCCGAATGCCCGAGGCAATATCACCTCTTGAGGGGTGACAGAGTAGAATGGGTGAATGCGATATCATGCTACGACGATGGTGAATACTCCAATGATGTCACTGCATCAAGTTGGGGACTGGATAGCGAGCCAAAGGCCTTTGTCGAGAGTGATGTGTTCGAAGCTGAAATGCTGTGGTTAGATGGTGATCTGGAAAACGCAAATCGATTCATTAGATGAGGCGACATTCAAAATGAGCTACTCCAGATGGCCAAATGGTCAGGACTTGCAGATGTCTAAATCGCTTGGGGGGTTCTGTCGCTCTTGGAAACCTTCTTCAAGCGACACTCCAGAGGACATGCTCAATGCAAAAAGTGACTGGTATGGTTCTGAATCTTCATACGATGAGTTTCTTGGTTCTATTGTCCGGAAATATAGGCAAGCAATCTGGGAATCATCATTGTGTCCTGCAAGGGAAGATGCATGCTGATGAGTAACTATTCTTTGATTTACTGGTTTCAGCAAGAAGATTGCTAAGGCTGAAACATATCAAGAAGATCCTATCAGTAATACTATCTCGTGTTAGAATTCCCATTGATACTACCGCAAGAGCATCGGGCCTACGATTCTCTTCAGTCATGTCTATTATCTCGGAATACACGTACTCAAGTGATTACGGCTTTGGAAACGAGTGAATATTCCCCTTTTTGAGAATCCCCGGGAGAGTAACTGAAGATAAGGTGTTCATCTGTGATAATCATAGCCTAGATAGGGAACCAGAAGTAATCGTTGAAGATTAAGGAACTAAGGTTGTCTATCTCGTCATTTTTCCTCACTGTAGTCACAAGAATGTGATAAGCGAAACAATTCGTGATAAGTGTGGGGCATCATTGTAAATGAGAATGGATGGGGGATGAAGACTTTGAAGGCATCAATCAGAAGATGTTCGGGAAAAGAAGATGACTGGCGTCAAAGAAGAAATGTACAGTCATGCTGAAATACCATTGCGAGCAATGACCAAAGACCTAGAAAGAGTACTTAATCATAAACGGTTTAGTGCCCCAAAATGCATGAACTCAACACTACGGGGCTGTTGTTAGGTAAGGCCAAAGGGTATGCCACTCTTCAAGATGTCGGTCGGTATATTCTTCTTCCATCTCTCAAGAAAGGCCGTTTCCTCTATCCGCTGCTTGCCATCCATCCGCAGATTGTCAGGAAGCATGCATGCTATCCCCTCGATGACCGGATACCATCTACCACATTTTGGGCACCTGATCAATGCTTCGTCAATCTCTTCAACATCCTCTCCGTCTGATTCCAGATTATGGGACTTGTAGACCTCTAAGGTGAGATCACTTCTGCAGTCACTCACCGGGCAGGCAAGGATGTCCATCAGCCAGCGTTTCATCATGATGTCACTCCTGTGGTATGATTCTGATTCGTCCGCTATCACAAAAAAACGTTCTGGCTGGAGCGCTTAGGCCTTGTTTCACCCGAAAGCTATTTGGGCAAGAAGACTTGCCAGCAGGCCAAGTGTTCCCGGAGAAGAGTGCGATGGAGTACAAACATCCTTGGATTCCGATTACCAAGACAACAGAGGAAGAAATGCTCACCTCTATTGGAAAGAAGAGCCTGGAGGACCTATTCTGCAATATTCCTGCTCAGTTCAGGGTCAAGCGTAATCTAGATCTTCCCGAATCCCATACTGAGTTCGATGTCACAAGAAGAATACAGGAACTCGCAGGCAAAAACATGCCCGCCTCTGATGGCAATGTCTTCCTTGGATCTGGAGTCAGTATGCATTATATTCCGACAGTAGTACCTGCGTTGTCAGGCCGGTCCGAGTTCGTCACATCCTATACAAGTTACCAACCTGAGATAAGTCAGGGCATGCTACAGACTCTATTTGAGTATCAGAGTCTATTGGCCGAGATTCTACAGATCGATGTTGTGAACTCCTCTATGTACGACATGGCGACTGCAGTAGCAGAGGCAGCGCGGATGACAGCCCGAGTGAACAAGAACCGCACGAAATTCCTTGTCCCTGGCACAATCAATCCGGAGCACTACAGGGTCATCCATACCTATACTGAGCCTGCTGGCATTGATGTCATCAAAGTGGATTTCGACAAGGGCACAGGGCTCATGTCGCTCTCGAACCTAGAATCAAAACTTGATGATGGTGTGGCTGGCGTCTACGTTGAGAATCCCAGTTATTTGGGATTCATCGAGACTCAAGTGGATGATATCGCGCGACTGGTACACGAAAAGAACTCCCTGTTTGTAGCCGGGGTCGATATTCTCTCCTTAGGGATTCTAAGGCCTCCTGGCGAATATGATGCAGACATCGTTGTTGCGGAGGGGCAACATCTTGGCTCACCTGTCAGCTACGGTGGCCCCTTACTTGGCATCTTCGGATGCAAGAATGACCGCAAGTTAGTCTACCAGATGCCAGGTCGTCTTGTTGGTATGACGCGGACACAAGAGGAGCCCTATGAGGATGGTTATGTTCTGACACTCAGTCCGCGAGAACAGCATATTCGCAGAGAGAAAGCGACAAGTAACATCTGCTCCAATCAGGCTCTTGCCGCAGTGACTGCAGCTATCTACATGTCAGTCCTTGGTCCCACTGGACTAGAGACCCTTGGAGAGACCATTGCACAGAAATCCAACTATGCTGCCAAACGACTGGGCACTCTCACGGGTGTCAAGTCTCCTGCTATTGGTGAGTTCATCTGGAAGGAGTTTGTCGTGCAGTTTGAAGCTGGTATCACCGCAAGGCAAGTACATGAAAACTTGCTAAAACAGGGAATTCAGGGAGGAAAGATCCTGTCTGACGAATTTCCTGAGCTGGGCGAGTCAATGTTGTTCTGTGTGACTGAGATACACAGCCAGAAGGACATAGACACTCTGGTCAAAGCGGTTGAGGGAATTGTTGCAGAGGGAGGTGTACAGTAATGAGTAGTCACCGTCCAGTTGATTCTGGTGTACGGCAAGCAAAGTGGATTGAACCGCTTCTCTTTGAGCGTTCTAGTCCTGGAGTCATTGCCCATCAATTCCCTGTAGCAGAGGATGGCGTACGAAAAGCAGCAAGTCTCACCAAGATTCTTCCAAAGTCAATGCGGAGAACGACTCCTCCGAAGATACCTGAGGTGTCTGAACCAGATGTTGTTCGACACTTCACAAGGCTATCCCAGATGAATTATGCAGTCAGTCTAGGTACGTATCCCCTAGGAAGTTGCACCATGAAGTACAATCCCGAGCTGAACAACTGGGCAGCCATGCAACCCGGGTTCTCTTGGCTTCATCCACTTCAGGATGTCTCCACAGCTCAGGGTGCTCTTGAGATGATGTGGGACCTTGAACACTGGTTGGGCGAGATCACAGGCATGGACGCGGTCACACTGCAGCCTGCAGCAGGCGCTCAAGGCGAGTGGACTGGTGTGATGATGATGCGTGAGTATCATCGCTGTGTCACACACGAATGCGAACAGAGAAACGAGATGCTCATCCCAGATGCTGCACATGGGACGAATCCAGCATCTGCTGCCATGGCTGGCTACAATGTTGTTGTGCTTCCTTCCAGCATGGAGGGGCTTGTCGATCTCGATGCTCTGAAGGCGGCCGCAGGCCCCAGAACCGCCGGACTGATGCTCACGAATCCCAACACAATTGGCGTGTTCGAGAAGAACATTGGCGAGATTGCAGGAATCGTTCATGATGCTGGTGGCCTCGTGTATTATGATGGAGCTAACTTCAATGCAATCATGCACAAGGTCCGACCTGGTGACATGGGCTTTGATGTGGTTCATCTCAATCTCCATAAGACGTTCTCGACTCCTCATGGCGGCGGTGGCCCCGGAGCAGGTCCAGTGGGTGTCAAGAACAAGCTTGCTGAATTCTTGCCTGTACCCCGTATCATCAAGACCAAAGATGGATCCTTTGACTTGGACTACGATAGGCCGAGATCCATTGGGAAGGTAAAGTCATTCTATGGCAACTTCGGTGTGCTGGTCAGAGCCTATGCCTATGTTTATTCACTCGGGAGGGAGGGTCTCAAGCGAGCCTCGGAAGTGGCGGTTCTCAATGCGAATTATATCGCCCACCATGTCAGAAAGATTCCTGGATTCACACTGCCCTTCTCTCAGGACGCTCCAAGGATGCATGAGTGCGTTATCTCTGCAGAAGAGCTGAAGGAAAAGACCGGAGTGACTGCGATGATGGTTGCAAAACGACTTCTAGATTTCGGAGTTCACTCTCCTACTGTGTACTTTCCTCTGATTGTGCCTGAGGCACTCATGATTGAACCAACAGAGACAGAATCGAAGCAGGAGCTGGACTATTTCATCGAGGCTCTCCGCCAGATATCCAAGGAGGCACATGAGACCCCCGACAAGGTCAGCAGTGCTCCGCATTCTACGGCAGTTCGCCATCTTGACGAGTACAGGTCTGCCCATCCCAAGACCCTCACATTGTCCTACAAGATGTATCAGGAGAAACTCGCAGCCGGAGATGAGGAGTAACTTCTCTTCAGACCAAAAGAATTAGAGGTCAGTTCATGCATAACAGAGTGATGATTCTCGAAAGAAAGGCAGGTCGTCACTCTATATTCCTTGAGGCAAAGGATGTTGGTAACGACCTCCTGATAACTATCTACGGCGGAGATGAGCACCATCTTGGTGGAGTTTCTGTGGCATACGAGGCCAAGAGCCACTATAGAAACACCTCAACAGTGAGTATGAGCACCCTGACCTTTCCAGGCCACAAGGACTATCTGGTTTCAAACTCTGCTGCGGAGCAGATCTGCAAGGCTCTCAAGAGATCGACTGTTGTAACGACTGGGATCCATTACAATAATGCGACGAAGGGCGAGATTGACGCCATCATCAAGGCTGTCGACTGGCTAACGAAGGAACTAATTTCGCACTATCAAAAGGCTGAATAGCACACCTTGAAAGGCGTCAGTGTGAAATCAGTTGCTCGTCAGATTCAAGTCCTTTGGACCGGTACGTAGGCTTCTTGGACACCAAGTGATAGAGGTGGATGTTCCGGATGGCTCCACGGTCCTTCAGGTCATTCAAAAAGTGGTCGAACGGGGTGGAGAAGGTCTTCGGGACTTGGTGTTAGAGAACGGGAACGTTGGTGGCAATCTAATCGTCATGCTCAACAAGAGGGACGTAGCTACTCTGGGTGGTACAGCAATTTCTGTCACAGAGGGCGACGAGGTGGCTCTGCTTCCTCACGTTCAAGGGGGTTGAGCAACACCTGATGGCAATCTCATTCTATCTAGAAACCTATGGTTGCTCTCTGAATTCAGCTGATTCTGATGTCATGATTGGGCGCTTGAGAGAGATCGATGCTCAGAGCGTGGAGGACATCGAACAATCAGATGTGGTCATTCTAAACACGTGTGGTGTGAAAGAACCCACTGAGGATCGGATTATACACAGGTTGGAAGAGCTAGGTGAAGGTACAAGACCTGTGATTGTGACGGGATGTCTGCCTAAGATCTCCCTTGCGCGAATTAGAGAGGCGATTCCTGACTATGCTGCAATACTGGGCCCCCAAGCCACTGAATCCGTGAATGAGATAGTATTGAGAGTACTGAGCGGAGAGAGAGGCATTCTGCATCTGGAATCCACAGATGTGTCTAAGCTGAGATGGCTCGAGTCTCCCGGAAAAGGTGTCATCTGCACTGTCCCCATCTGCGAGGGCTGCCTAGGCAACTGCTCCTATTGCGCAGTCAAGTTTGCAAGGGGCCGGGTCAAGAGTCATTCGGAGATGGAGATCTGCCTTGCCATCCAGAAATGCACACGAGCTGGATACCGCGAAATTCGCCTCACATCTCAAGATCTTGGAGCTTACGGCACTGACATAGGTAGTGACCTTGTTACATTGATGCGAAGAGTTGACGAGATACCGGGGCAACATATGTTCAGGCTTGGAATGTTCAACCCGAATCTTGTTGCTGATTCTATTAGCGATCTTCTTCGCGTCATGAGGTCCGACCACTTCTTCAAGTTCTTTCATGTTCCTCTGCAGTCCGGTAGCGACACGATTCTCCATGCTATGGGTCGGCTATATACCCTAAACGATTGGGAATGCATCATTAGGACAATCCGAGAGCACTTCAGTGATGCCACGATTGCAGCAGACATCATCGTCGGTTTTCCTGGTGAGTCTAAGGAAGACTTTGAGCTTACAATGGAAGCGATTCAAAGAGTACGACCGCCAATTGTCAATATATCCAAGTATGGTGACCGCCTTGGCACAGCAGCATCCAAGTCCAGCAACAAGATAGAGACATCTGTGAAGAAACAACGAAGCCGTCGGCTCACGACGCTTGTGAACAAGATACAACTTGAGGACAATGAGTCCTGGGTGGGATGGTCTGGTCCAGTCATTGTCAGTGAGAGGGGATCACGAGGCGGCCTTCTCTGCCGGACCCCCTCATACAGACCTATTATCATTCATGATGACTTACAGCTTGGGTCAATCATTGACGTACGAGTGACGAGAGCTGAACGGACTCATCTCATTGGCGAAACTATCTATTCCGCTTGACCTCTATCTTGACGACCTTGCCCGTCTTGGTGCTCTCTCGCGCAGCCTCAACGATCTCGAGTGCAGTGAGCGCATCATCGATGCTCACTCTTGGCGTTTTCTTTGTCTTCACACAGACGGCAAAGTCATTGAGCACCTCTCTTACGGGCTCCCCATAGACTTTGATTGTTGCGCCTCGCTCAGGAAGCTTGATGGTATCGCCTGCAGCCATGGGCTCTTGGTCAAGGTGCTGTACCTTTATGATTTGACTGAACAGATCGAGCACCAATGACCCCTTGGTCCCTGAGACATCCATGTACCTTCTTCTACCTGTATACTGCCGTGATAAAAGGAAGACATGTTGGGCGCCAGATTCGAAGTCGACCATAACTGTGCCACTATTGTAGACTCCCCTCTCTATCTTGCTCTGGGCATACAGGTTCGCGTGGCCCTGACTGATACGCGCCATGATGTCAAAGTCATGTACGCCGATATCCTCGTATACATCACCAAGGGATGATATCCTAGAAGGCTCAACAAAACCGCGACGATCGTGTATCACAGTTAACGGAGTACCGATAGCATCTGTCTGAATGAGGGACAAAGCTTTGCTTACGATGGGGTTGTATATTTCCGAATGTGATACTAGAGTGACAATTCCCCTCTTCTTGAGTATCTCAGCCACCCTCTTCCCATCCTCGAGGGAGCTTGCGAAGGGCTTCTCAATAAGCAACCCTCGAATTCCCTTATACTCCGAAGCTATCTGCTCCGTAATCGATGCGTGTGTTGAAGTGGGTGTAGAGATAACCAGAGCCGTCGGATTTGCATTTTCAATGAGGCTCTGAAAGCTGTCAAAGGCTGGGACATTGTACATCGTCGCAACCCTCTTGGCTGTTTCCTTGTCTGTATCAGCAATACCAACCAGGACACCCATATCACTGAGAATACGCGCATGGATGCTGCCCATATTCCCTGTGCCCACGATGCCAATCTTCAAGGACTTCATATCTTTTCAATCCTGTCCGGCTGTGACTGCCTGCGTGCTTATCCTGCTTTATACATTACCATAGTTCCACTAATTGTACCTGAATCATTGATATATCAATTAGAGTGCATTTGGAACCCGAAAATCGTCGCCCGTTTGTATTATGACCTTATATCTCATGCAGTGCACTGATTGTCGTATCAAAGTACTACACCCACACCCTATTTGGGAATCCTCAGAGTGTCACTGACTCTTTGACACTTGAATAACAACCCCTCCCTCGGACCCACCCGTGGACGCAGCATGGATCTGCCTCTATCGTGCTGTGGGTGGGTCCTCCCAAAATGCCCACGCCTCGTCTGAAGACTTGGTCTTCTGCTAACCCATCATCATGAAGGGAATAGGCGAGAATTCCTACTATCAGTTGTCGTGACAACAGCCGCTGTCCACAAGTTCATAAGGAGTCACTCTGCAGAAACGTACTGCAGGTATACACGAAGCGAGAAGCGTTTTCTATAGTCGGAATTGTCGAGACTCTTTTTTAGGGCATCGCAAATTTCACAGAAGCACACAGTAGTTTTGAAGACTTGCAAATCGCATTTAGCGAGTGAACAACAATGAATTATGACGAACAAGAGCCTATTGAGGCTACAGTGGCAGAACTAAAGCCACAGATGAAGAATGTCACCACTCATTTCAAGGTGATCAGTAAGGGCGAAGAGCGTGAGATTGAGTCCCGTAATGACGGAGCAACTCACCGTGTCTGTGATATCACTGTCGGTGATACGAGCGGAACTGTTCAGGTCCCTCTCTGGGATGAGGTTATCGATAGCATCGAAGAAGGTGCTACCTACAATCTGACCAATGGATACACTGGTCTCTTTCGAGGTAACCTACGATTAAATGTTGGTAGGTACGGTAAACTCGAGAAGGCTGCAGAAGCCATCGAAGATGTCAACATGGACGTCGATATGTCCGCTGAAGAGCACGAAGATGACCGACCCCGTAGGAGCTATGGCGGCGGTGGCGGCTATGGCGGAGACCGACGTGGTGGTGGCGGTGGTGGCGGTGGCTACGGTGGAGATCGTCGCGGTGGCGGCGGTGGTTACAGTGGCCGAAGTAGCGGTGGCTACGGTGGAGATAGGCGAGGCAGTGGCGGCTACGGTGGTAGCGGCGGCGACAGGCGTCGCAGAGACTAGATTCCAAACTTAGATACGATTTACAGCAGCAATAGCTGTTCGATTGTGGGTAATCAATAGTGATTACTCACAAATCCTTCTTTTTTAGTTCGAATATCTGAAACAAATCTTGGCACTTTTTCTCTCATATCCCTATAGAACGGAATGGAGACAACGAGCAGATGGTGCTGAGGGTGAGTTTTGAGCTCGCGAAGACCAGAACCTTGTTCTATCCACACTCGTGGATTATGATACTGTAGACGAACTGCACTGGTAGATTGAGCGGATGATCACTAATCTTGATGATCTGATACGGATATGTCATGACTGTCAGAAGAATACATCCTTCACCGGGATGCGTTTCGTCAATGTAGACCACATAATACTCGTCAGTCATAATGATGTGTGTGATGTTCGTCAAATATCCAGATGATTCACGTTCTCCTTGGAATACAGCAACAAGCATCGTTGAGGTGAAGTTGACGATTGGCACCTCTGGTATGGGGTCATGTCCACTGTACAGTTCTAGCCAGAGGCTCTCCCAAGCTGTTGCATTTGTAATAGTGAAATTGGCTCTCTGTTCATAATTGTAGCCTCCACCAGGGTCAATCACCTCGAATGATATCTCAGTGCCAGAGAGAAAGCCGAGGTTAGGTCCTGCCAGTACTAGAAAAGAGACCGCCAAGACAGCACAAACTGCAGTTCCTACAAGAGCTCTAGATAGAGTTTCCATGGACTCCGCGCTCGTACGATATATGCCATGACGATATATAAAACAGTAATATCCTCTGCAACGCAGATTCGTACCACATGCTCAGCAGCAGGTAGGTCGTCTAGTGTTCTCTCTACAGTCTTCTGACAGAAGCAATGATGGTGCGGAGGGCGAGGTTTGAATAGAAGAATACGCCATCTTAATCAAGTGTAGGATGTTCTATTGATGGTGCCGCAATAGGAACACTTCATTGCTGTTCTACCATCCATCATCTCTAGAGGTGCACCGCAGTTTTCGCAGTGAAGGTATCTCTTGTCAAACGCCTTATCAATGCGCCTTGAATCTCTGGGAACTTTCTTCCTTGCTCTTCTAGCCGCTGACACCCTTGACACGCTTATGATGAGTGGACATAACGCAATAATCACGAAGAGGGCTCCCACAACCTCTGCAGTGTATACAATATCAGAATACAATCGGAGTTGGGGGTCATAGGTTGGCAGCGAGATGACTGCGATAATTCATTGTGTTGGAAATAAGACTGCACCACAGAGTTCATCGCCTAAACTGTCGGCAACAGAACATGTCTTAGAACAATAGCTGCCCATCCAGTCGTCGCTCTCAGTAGTACCACACCATTTGCATCTCATCACCCTCTTCTTATCGACGGCAATGTAGTGCTTCTCTCTCCGCAATCAGACTCCCACTGAATGATATGTCTGAGATTTGATAAATTCTCCCTCTCCTCTATATGGTACCATTGGTTAGAAAAGAAAGTGGTGCGGAGGGCGAGATTTGAACTCGCGGACCCCTACGAGATTTCCCTGAGGCACACAAAATTGCCTTCATTAGGGACCTCAACCCTACGCCTTTGACCAGGCTTGGCAACCTCCGCAGTAGAAGAGCTCATCCCATGAGGGTAATTCTCTCTCCCTTTTGCATCGGTGATAAGCATTTCTGTTGACGGTCCTCGCTGGGTGAAGATGCATCATTGAAGATCGTTGCACTTGTTGAAACAGCAACAGTTCTGCAAAAACGAGGGTTTCTGGAACAGAGGGAGTCACGATAAAGCGACAGTTCGATCTGTTCTCATGTGTTCGACTACTCTAATTAGCGAGTAGTACCGGCAAGCCACTCAAACAGGCTTGATTTTGTCCTGTTCTGTCTCTCTCTCTTGTTCTTCTTATCGTTCATTTTGTTTTTTCACCTTGTATCCATAAAGGTTCGTGAGAATATGTATAAGGATGATGGATTCTGCACAGACTTCAGAACCATACTTTTGGAGAACTCTAAGGGCTTCCTTGTCCTGTGCCTTCCTCACCCTTCAAAACCGCTTCAGAAAGTAAACATGGGCTCCAACCACTCAAAAAGACTATGCGTGCGATTTACTCATATGTAAGTGATATGTTGTTCACGTGTGGTGGGTTGTATCATTGCGTTTGAGATTTCACCACTGCTTCTGGCACTTGAGGTGGAATGAATGAAGTCGGAGCATGTGGTTATTGCTCTCTTCTTGTTGGCAGGCGTTATCAGCTTGTTCTACACTCCACATTACTTTTACGACGCAGTGGGACCTTTCGAACCAGAGGATACCGAATCCAGTATCTCAATTGCCCAAGGTGGCACACGGCTTATCACTGTCTTTTACAATGACACTTAGCATAATCTGCCAATAGCAAACGCTACAATATCTGTCAACAACACTCGCCCGGACGTTGTAGAGGTCATATCAGCGCTTCCAGATCCGAATCGTACAGGATACTACATTGTTGCCATATGTGGCAAGACGCAAGGTACCGCATGGCTCACAGTATCTCTCAGCAAGTCAGGATATGATTTGCAGAGCTATACAGTTCAAGTCGAGGTGTTTCAATATTGGACCCCAGGGCCTCGCCCACCAACTTTCGGTTTGCCAGCTTTGCTCCTCGTAATCATTTGTGTTGTTTTCTATAATAGACGGTCCAAGAAGAGGAGGAGTGCAGAGAAGCCAGATGAAACATCTGCAGCCGAATCTTCCGAGCCCTCAATTACTCCAAATGATGAAGAAGGCCTCAATGGAGAACAGATATGATGGTGGAGCCCCGGGTGGGATTCGAATTCGTGTCTTGATTCGAAATGGACCAAGAACCCACGGCGTTCTGCTTACGAAGCAGACGCTATAACCGCTAAGCCACCGAGGCTCGACTGAGCGATGAGCCTCTCTAATCTCTAATAAAACTTTATCATGAAGCCCAACTTCATCATATTGAGGTTCCCATCATGAAGGCAGGTGAATTAGGCGAACGTGGTTTCATTGCCAGTGTACGCACTTACGTCAATATGGTCAAGGGTGCAAGACTTGCTTTTGATGATGATGCGTCAGACTTTCCTATTACTGATGATCTGAATCTGGTTGTGAATATTGACACCTTTGTTCGTAAGACGGACTGGCTGCCAGGAATGACAGCGGCACAGGTTGGTCGGAAGACTGCGGTCATGACTCTGAGTGACCTTGCCGCAAAGGGGGCAAAGCCAGTTTCTACCATGCTATCCCTGTGTGTACCGGAGAACTATGATGCTGCGGAGGCAAGTGAGCTAGTCCGCGGTTTCTCTGAATATGGGCTCAAGGCTGGCATCCCACTGATTGGTGGTGACACGGGTATGGCCTCTGATATCGTTCTCACTGGAGTGGCGATGGGAACTGCGCCTCCCAACGGGATCATTGCACGCAATGGTGCAAAGGTTGGTGATATCGTAGCAGTCACTGGTCCTTTCGGACTCACGTCTGTCGCATATGAGATACTGCTTCGTGAGGGGGTGGCCGAACCGGAACTTCGCGAAGAGGCACTTCTCGCCGCCTACAAGCCCGCCATCAATCTCGATATTGTTGCCGCTCTTGCTGCGAGAGGTGCAGTGACTGCCTCCATGGATAGCAGTGATGGTCTGGGGATTACGCTGAACACCATCGCAGAACAGAGCAAGGTCCGCTTTGTCATAGACCATCTGCCTGCTGCAAGAGGTATTGAGGAGTTTGCCCAGACCCACATGCTTGATGAGATGAAACTTGTCATGCAGGGCGGTGAGGAGTTCCTACTTGCCATAACAATCCCTACGTCAAAGTATGAAGAAGCAAATGACATTGCACAGTCAAAACAAGTCCCACTGATGAAGATAGGCAGTGTCCGGAAGGGGAAGGGAGTAGTCTACCAATCCTCTGAGGGACAGGTTACCATTCCTTCATCAGGCTATGATAACTTCAAGGAATGGCGATAGGTCTTAGATTGGTGATTGAGTATGAAGGTGGATCGTGTCGCTCTAATCGATGGATATGTCGATGAGCCCACATGTCTTGGTGTTCCACCATATGTCAGTACGTACCCTCGCTACATTGCGGGTGCAATCTGGACGAAGAGCCCATCCACGGAGATACTGTATCAGACAATAGACCAAGTTCGGGTCAGCTTCACAGCCGCGCAACGGCTCTGGGCAAAGACCAATCTCATCATCCTGATAGCTGGAATGATAGTCCCTGGCAAGTATGTCGGAGGGACCCCTATATCGATTCGGGAGGCAAAGGAGCTCTTCTCATCACCTATCCTTGATCACATACCAAAGCTGCTAGTAGGGCCTTGGGCTCGATTTGGCTGCGGAATAGAGGGTGGAAGACTAGCTCTTGGGTCTGATGTGTTATCACCCCCATTCGAATTCATCGTGTCAGGAGACCCCGAGGTTGTAGTCAGCCAGGTTCTCGATGATGGCAACACGCTGGATTCCGCCGACTTGGGCATGGTCCGTTCAAGCTCTCAGGAGATTGAACACTTTATTGAGCGGGGCACACGCATAGTCACCCAGCATCCAGGGTTTGACAAGAACTATATCATCTGCGAGATCGAGTCGTATCGAGGCTGCCCCCGATTTCTCACAGGAGGCTGCTCCTTCTGCGTTGAACCTTCATACGGTGAACCTCAGCAGAGGGCTTATTCAGCAATCGCTCAAGAGATAGCGGCTCTCAGCAGTCTGGGCATACGCGCCTTCAGAATTGGTCACCAGGCA
Organism: uncultured archaeon; assembly: GCA_964354495.1. Lineage (GTDB taxonomy): Archaea > Asgardarchaeota > Thorarchaeia > Thorarchaeales > Thorarchaeaceae > SMTZ1-45. The sequence continues at coordinate 31,212 of CAYHAA010000021.1, forward strand.
GACCTGTTCACCTACGGTTCCACAGAGATGGGTGAGGAGGAGTTTCCCAGACCTAACCCAGATGCAATAGAGCACTTATTCTCAACGATTCGTCATGCTGCTCCGACTATTGAAGTGCTGCATATTGACAATGTCAATCCTGGTACTATCGCACGTCACCCCAAGGAGTCAACTGCTGTCGCTAAGATCATAATGAAGTACCACACCCCGGGCGATGTTGCTGCGTTTGGCGTGGAGTCAGTGGATCCTGAGGTAATCCGCAGGAACAATCTCAAGGCCGATGCTGATGAAGTACTGGATGCGGTCCGTCTTCTGAATGAGGTGGGAAGGACGCGGCCGCCCTGGGGTCTTCCACATCTTCTCCCGGGTATCAATCTTCTCTATGGGCTCCCAGGGGAGAGCAAGAAGACGCTGGAGTACAATCTGGTCTTCCTGCAAGAGCTTCTCAAGGAAGGTCTTCTGGTTCGCCGAATAAACATCCGGCAAGTGATTGGACTTCCCGGGACCCGGATTGTAGAAGAGAGAGCAGGAAGGATTAGAAGAAATGAGTTTTACAGGCATCGAGAAGAGGTGCGTGATACCATCGATGTTGAGATGATCAAGCGGGTCGCTCCTCTGGGCACGATTCTCGAATCGGCCTTCATTGAGGTTGACGAGGCCAATCATTACCTGCTACGACAACTAGGAACATATCCACTGCTTTGTCATATGCCCAAAGGGAGAGAAGAAACAGGAAGACGGTCTGTCTTCGTTGTTGACCATGGACCAAGGTCTCTTACTGTACTCCCATATCCCTTCAAGATACATCACGCATCTCTCTTGCAATGGAGGGTGATACCGGGGATTGGTGCAAAACGGGCAGTTCGCGTCAAAGGTGCGGAACATGTGGCGGACCTACAAAACCTCGAAGCGCAACTTGAGATGGAACTTCCAGATTGGTTTGTTCGGACACTCAACTTTGATCAGTGATGAAACAGAATGGCGGGCCCGGTGCGATTTGAACGCACGGTTTCCAACTTAGAGGGCTGGCGCCCTGTTGACCAACATAATGCGCAAATTGCGCAATGTTCCTGGCTAGGCAACGGGCCCTGCAGTCCCCCTCTTTTTGGATAGGACATAAAGCTTTCCGATAGACCTCTCCCCTATTGTGATGTGGACTGCGCTGGAGTGAAGGTTTATTAGCATACAAAGTACTTTGCAATACAAAGTCAGTTGTTAGTGATAGAGAATGAATGAAGAGTTGAAACTCAAATCGGTCGAAAGGGAGTCATTTCTTGAACTGATGCAGGATGGATTCACGGAAATTCTTGCAGGTATGATCTTTCTGGTATTTCCTGCCTTTTTCCTCGAACCAGGGTTCCTGTTTGTCTTCGTTATCTTTTATATCATTTTCATGCCTCAGGTCGTTGAAGCAATCAGGCAGAAGTATACATACCCTCGAATAGGATATGTGAAACTGCGTGAGGGTGCGCCTCCGAAACTCACACTCGAAATACCGGTCGCTGTGTTACTCATCTTCGTTACGATAATTGCTATTCTCTACATTGCGTCAATGGGCGTTATTGATAGACTCTTCATCATGAAATGGATGCCCGCTGTCTTTGGATTCATCATGTGGGGTCCTTCACTCTACCTCAAGGATAAGACCGGCCAGAACAAGTACTATCTACCCGGAGCTCTCATGTCGCTAACAGGTGTAGTGATATCAATCGCAGACTTCCTGCCAGCTGAAATCGAGACTTCAATCTTTATGAACGGTTGGGGACTAGCGTTTACCATCTTGGGCCTTGTACGCTTTCTTCTATTCATCCGGAAGTATCCCGTGGCTGGTAATCCGGAGGATGGCAGAAGTGAGCAGTGAAGATAGCAATCATCCAATAGAGATTGACAAGCTCATTCATGAGCCGGCAAGACTGCAGATCATGGCACAGCTCTATGTCGTCGAAGAGGCAGACTTTCTCTTTTTGATGCGGAAGACTGGACTTACTTGGGGGAATCTCTCATCACATATGAGCAGACTTGAAGCAGCAGGATACATTGAGATAAAGAAGGAGTTCCTGGACAAGAAGCCCCACACTATTCTTCGGATGACAGTCAATGGCAGAGCCGCTTTCGATGACTATCAAGCTGCGATAGGAATGGTCTTTGCTGACCTTCCTCGGTAGGGACGAAGATGAGAAGCCGCCTCTCACCAACCGAGGTTTCCTGTGCTTGACACTCGGGCTCGCAATGATTTTCTTATGTGACTCAATGAGAAACCTCTCGGTCCTCTGTATACATTCCTACACAATGTATGAGATAGCCGCTGGCGCGATACCTAGGAGTCGGTAGTATACAGTGATCTGTCCTCGATGGTGAATGCTATGTTCTAGCATCTCCAAGATGATCTCCCCCACTGCTGCAGGACGGCCGGAAGTCTTCATGATCCTTTTCAAGTCCAATGTTGATAGTCTGCTAGTGTATGCTCTCACCCTGTCAAAGACATCTCCGGCAAGCTGGATGATCGCCTTAGATGTAGTATAGGTCTTAAGGTTGTATGGAAGAGGTTCCCAGACACCAGTTACAACTCCCTTCATGTAGAACTCTACCGACCTCAGCAGGTGTAGCACCAACTCCCCAACTTCTCTACCCCCTGCGACAGGTCTGCTCATGATGTCGATGCCATTAAGCTGCTCTATCAGAGGCATTGTCTCTTCGAGGTGTCGTCTGATGGAGTCTTCGAGTAATTGACGCATCATTCCAGAACTCTCATCCTAGTAGAAGCGAAATCTGCTCAAAAGATGCTCGATGCAGCTACACGCCCCGAAGCCCCTCACAGAATGCTAGTATGTTCTCACCAAGGTCGTCGAAATTGTATCCTCCCTCAAGCAGAGCATATCTTCGGCCGTCACATCTCTCCATCGCAAAATCATGCATCAGCACACCAATCTGATGAAATGCCTCTGTTGAAAGGTTCTCTCCCCAATCATCCTCATACTCGTCAAACCCAGCGGATGCCACGATGATATCAACATCGGGTGAGTCGTCGAGGTGCTTCTTGACATTCGCCAGATACTGCCTGTCGCCATGCCCCTCTGGATTATAGATATGGAACTTCTTATCATCACCAAGGATGTTGATGTTTCCATCACCTGTATGTAAGTCGAAATCCAAGATGAATGCGGAATCAATGAGCCCTCGAAGCCTCAGATCAATTAATGACACTGCGATATTGTTGAAGTAGCAGTAGCCCCAGTGTGAGCTCTGAGACGCATGATGACCGGGTGGTCGAATGAGGGCAAAGCATGGTTCACCCCTCACTGCGATATCTCCAGCCAGAATGGCTCCTCCAGCGGCAAGATAGGCCATCTTCCCAAGCAGCTCATCTCTCTCTATATCTTGAACTAGACTCATGGAGTGAGCTCTGAGTATCTGTTCTTTACTTGCAGGCTCTGGCTGAATGAACTTGTATTCTGGATGCTTGCTGAGTATCTCAACCGCAGACTCCAGTCTTCCTGGTTCTCCAGCGGGCGTATCATCGTATGACTGCAGCATCAGAGGATGATAGACAACCTTCATACTACCCCCTTGTGTGTTCTATCATTTGTGTCTGTGGGTGCAAGTTGCTGGTCGTTCAGCGAGCACAATAAAAAGAATTCAGTGGGCAGTACAGGCTCGCGGCCTGCCTGTCCAGTTTGTGTATGAGATTTGGAGTGAGCAAGGAGAATAGATCTAACCGAATAGACTTCCAAGTCCAGCGGTGAACTCTTCCTCTTTCTCTTCCTTCTTCTTCTCTTCCTTCTTGCCCTCAGCTGGTGCTGCTGCTCCGCCGGCTGCGGCTGGAGCTGCTGCTACTGGCATGGCGGCTGCACTCTTCAAGGCCTCATCGATATTGACGCCTTCAAGTGCGGCAAGCAACGCTTTGACTCTGCCCTTGTCAGGTGTAGCACCTGCCGCGGTCAGAACATCTTCCATTGCCTTGGCTGACAGTTTTTGGCCAGTCTTGTGGAGCAGAAGTGCTGCGTATACATATTCCATTGTTCTTACCTCTTGATTGTTTATCCAAACAGGCCTCCGATGCCTGCTACAGATTCTCCCTCTTCCTCGTCTTTTTCAGGCTTGGCTGACTTTGCGGCTGCTTCAGCAGGAGCTTCAGCAACAGGTGCTGCAGCCTTGACATGACTCATGATTTCTGAGGGTATTGCGCTCGGATCCCTTGCTGATATTGCTGCCGCTAACGCGAATGCCTCTGAGTTCGCCTTGGAGAGGAACTGGTCTAGCATTTCTGGTACGAAGAATCCAATGTGTAGAGCCAGGCTCTTCGCTTCCATGTTTGCCTTAGCAATGATGAACGGAATTGTTTCCGCAGTTGGGAATCCGGTATTGACTGAAAGATTGATTGCAAGTTGATGACCCAAGATGACTTGACTGAATAGTTCCTCAAGGTCAACCTCAATGCTGTCTGATGTGAGAACCTCACCATCAGCGTATGCTGCAATCAACTTGAGCTGCAGTTCTATTGGCTGAATCCCAAGTCGGTTCAGCATCTGTGCCATCGCATTCGAAATGATGTTTCCGGCCTTGACAGCAACAGTATCATCAGTGATTTGAATTACACCACCCTTGACGCGTGCTGGAATCTTCAGGCCTGCAAGTTCACTGATGAAGGGTCCTGGTGCAACTCCAGTGTTCATCGCTGGAATCAAGACATCGACTGGAGCAACTTGACCGCCCTTTGCTGGTGCTGCTGCCTTGTTCTCACGAAGGAATTTGCTCAGAGCAAAGGGGTCCTGATCACTGAAGATAAACGCCACTGGTCCCTTGACATACTTGGTCAAGTCCTTGACGTTCTTCTTCTTGGACATCTCCAGAGCTCGAATCATTAGGGTGTTTCTGGCCTTTTTGAGGACCGCTGACCCTCTCAGACTGTCTCTGATTCCTCCAATCTGCTTTGCGCCTACGCCCTCAACGTTCACGAGACCAACCATTTTGCTCTCGTTGATGGCTGTGACAAGTTTTTCAACCATGTCCGTCTTCCATTGAGGAATATGCTTCTCGTATACTGACACTTGGTATCACCGACCTACCCAGATATCTCAATAACTGGTCCCATGGTCGTCTTGACCATGATGTGGCTGATCCTCGCTTTGAATCCCTTACTCTCGACGAAGTTCAGGACAGCAGCGATATTATCTGCAATCTCTCTGTCACTCATCTTCTCATGACCCACTTTCACATGGAATGTGGGCGTGTTTCTCATTCTGATACGGACAGTCCGATGGTACTGACTCACTATCAGGTTCAGATCTGCCTGTGGTGGAAATGGACGTGGCATTTTTCCTCTCGAACCGAGTGCCTGTCCTAGATAGCGACCTACTAGCGGCATTGCGTCTACCGCTGCGATGAAGTAGTCGTAGCTCTTTGCAAGCGTCTTCCTATCCCTTTTCTCTTCTCCAACCTTTGGGATATCCTCCTTAGATACGACGCGCTCGGCCCCAGCGGCAATTGCTTTCTCAGCAAACTCGCCGCCACCAATAGCACAGATCTTTGGCAGTGGATAGAGCGTGTTGGGGAGTACAAGCTCTTGGTTGATTCTGTTCTCAGGCTTAGATACGTCAAGTTCCCTCTTTCTGAAGTTGACAGCAAGGTCAAAACTCTGCTCGAACTTGATGTGCCTCTCAGTACCCTTTGTCCTGGCCTCAGTAACTGCTGTCTGTATATCCTCGATTCTTATTGGCATGCACTATCACTTCCTCAATGGTCCTTCTAGCTGGGCATCCCATTGTCCTCCGCGGACGTCACTCTGGAACTCCTTTGCGGTCTTTCCCTCGATTGTGACGCCCATCTGACCGCACGTTCCAGCTATTGTCAGGACTGCAGCCTTCATGGTCTGTGCTGAGAGATCATTTGCTTTTCCCTTTGCGATATTCTTCAACTGATCTACGGTGAGATTGCCTATGATTGTGGCTTTTGGTGCTCCAGAGCCTTTTGGTGCTCCTACCTCTTTCAGTATCAATGCACTGGTTGGAGGTGTGCCCACTTCAATCTTAAAGCTCTTATCGTTCGGGTTGACTGTAATTTTCACAGGAACCTTCAATCCCGCAAAGGGCTGTGTGACCTCATTGATTTTGGTCACGACTTGGAAGATATTGACACCTGTAGGTCCAAGAGCTGGACCTATGGGTGGTCCTCCGCTGGCCTTCCCACCTTCAACCATAGCTTCAACAGTAATTGGTTTTTCACTCAATTCATTCACGACTCCTGATGCAGTGCACTCGGGCGTACGCAACGCTTCCGATGGTATCGACCTGCAGGACAGAAGTCTTGCTATATCCAGTCAGGTCTACTGCATTCGCTGTCACTTTTTTCACCCCGGACAATGGGCTTAATACCCATGTCAGATTAAGAGGATAGGCTCGCTCGTGTGAGTTCCTGTTTTAAGGCTTGCGACATAACAACATATGAGCTGGGCTGAGTCAGATTTCAGTTCACGCCTTTGTCCATCTCATCTGAAATTCGGATGCATCAAGAGACTGAGTTCGGACTACTCGTCATCAGGTGGATGTGCCCAGAAAGAGTCCTCATCATCGAACTCATCAAAGGATGATGCTTTGACTTCCTCACCCTCTGCAGTAGTCACCTTTGGTGCTTCCTGCTTCACTGCTCTCTCAACAATCTTGGCAAAGTCTGCGTGAACCCTTACAGGTATCGTGTAAGGGCTATCTAGGAGCTCGAGGATGAGCTCTTCCTTCCCCGCATCTACACGTTGGACCTTTGCACGTTCTCCCTTGAATGGACCGGAGATGATCTCGACAACGTCGCCCTCGGAAATACCTTCTGCTGCTGGTGGCGGTGCCAAGAACCTGTCAATCTCGCTCAGGCTGACCTTTCCTCCGACCCGGCCACGTACATGGGGGACTCCGGAGATAGCAATCTCGACATCCCTGAACTCTGTAGTTTCGATGAAGACGTAACCACGTAGGGTTTCAGGAACCAGTATTGCCTTGATTCTTCCAAGTAGTTGATTCTTCGAGATGAGTTTGGGCTCGCCATCCCTCTTCTCTCTCTTTTTGCAGCCCTTCATATGCTGCTTGGTCGCCTTCTCCGAGGAGAACTCCTCAGAGCAAAACGGACACCTCCAAACATCTCCTTCTCCAATCACAGCTGTTGTGATCAGATCTGTCACACTTCGTTCTTGTCCAATCGTTGTTCTCACGGCATAGATGCTTGTGGAGCTTTCCATTTTTCTACACTTCCTATCAATCTTGATACTCTACTCTAAAGTTCGCAATAGGGATGAGGCTTGGCAGCATGAGCTGAGATTCAGCTGCAAGTACAAGGTATTGAAACTGAGTTATGTGGCTGTTGTGCCCCATGTGGCTGTGACCACTGTCATGATGACTTGGATTATGAAACTCACAATGCCCACAAGGAACATTGCAAGGAGACTAATCTTTGTACTAGTCCAGAGTTCTGACCGAGATGGCTTTGTAGCCAATTTCAGAATCCTTCTGCTGTCGTTAATGAAGGAACTAATACCCATCTTGTCATCACGTCCCTATGGAATGCTGCTTGCGCAGCATGGGATTCGTGAGATTCTGAACTCGTTCTCTTTTAACATTTGCTGAGCATCCAAATGGACTATGTCAACCGGGGAACGCCCAGATCGGTCCTGAGATCGTCCACTAGGGGAGCGAAAGGTTCAGCCTTGTCGAAGACGTAGGGTGAATTGACCCCTGACGCTATTATTGTGACACGAAGGCGGCCTTCGAGCTCCGGCATGATCAACGCTCCGTAGATTATCTCCGCCCCTGGATTCACCTGTTCAGTCACTAGTTCGATTACACGCTTCACCTCGAGAAGCTGCAGGTCCGCGTTACCGCTGACATTTACAAGGAGATTGCGTGCATTCTCAATCGACACATCAATCAGTGGATTGCGCAGGGCATTGACTACTGCATCTTCTGCTCTATTCTCACCATCTGCCTCGCCGAGTGCAATGATTGACACTCCACCATTCTTCATTGTGGTTCTCACGTCAGCAAAGTCCAAGTTCACAAGGCCTGGCTTTGAGATTAGCTCTGCTATTCCCTTCACAGCCCTGACAAGGACTTCATCAGCAACCATGAACGCCTCCGGCAGTGAGAGATCAGGAGCTATCTCCAGGAGTTTCTCATTTGGTATTGCGATAAGAGTATCAACATGCTCCATCAAGGCATTGAGTCCTCGAGTGGCGTTCTTCTTTCTGGTTGCGCCCTCGACCTCAAATGGCAGGCATACTATGGCCACTGTAAGAGCGCCATTCTCCTTTGCTGCCTTAGCTATATGCGCCGCTGCACCGGTTCCTGTTCCACCACCCATCCCGGCTGTTATGAAGACGAGGTCTCCCCTTACCGTGTCTTTAATGCTGTCATATGTTTCAATGGCTGCGGCCTCTCCAATGTCCGGATTATTTCCAGCACCAAGTCCTCCGCAGGTCTCCCTACCCAAGAGTAGCTTGTGATGAGAGTTACAGAAGTACAGATCCTGTGCATCCGTATTCACTGCGAGAGTCTCTGCACCTTCGACGCCCACTTCCATGAGGCGGGTGATTGCATTGTTTCCCGCGCCACCAACGCCTACGACAAGGATTCTGGCATTGACAGACTCGAGCAGTTCTTCGAGTTCTTCATCGGTGGTAGCTGATTTGGGTACATTCTTTCCGCGTTTCATCTTCGGGTCGCGTCTTCCGCTTGTTGAACTAAGGGCTTCTTCTAATAATGGATGCATATTGACCACTCACATCTGACTACGAGTGTTATTATCCACGTATTATTTCAAGAAAAAGTAGAATACTACCCTGATAATACAAGGCGATTACCTGTTTTTCCTCTGCTTGCTCACCGTTTTGAATGTCTTGAGAACGGAGTCTATCGAGATGTTGTGTTGACGTAGGAACCTTGCAGCCTCCTCTAGGGAGGGCTGTCCATTCTGCGCGCCCTGTTTTGTGATTGTCATTGCAGCCACGGCATTTGCCATGTTCAGTGCCTGCTCAATCCTCTCCGACCGGATCCATGCAGTGATGAATCCTGCTGCAAACGAGTCACCTGCTCCCATTGTATCCACAACCGGGACCTCGAAGATATTCGATGTACAATACTCGAATCCGTCTGTTGCGATGGCTCCTTTTGCTCCCATCTTGAGAATTACAATTCCGGGAAATGTCTTGGCAAACGCTCTGAGCTCAG
>CAYHAA010000022.1:0-31002 GCA_964354495.1 uncultured archaeon
CCCATGTTCACTGATTCAGGAGTATATGTGATGTGGAGTATCTTCGATGACATCGACTATGGGGAGTTGAGCTTCATCAGCCCCTATGTCACATTCACCGCTACACGAACAACACCCGCAGAAGTTCCAAAGCGAGTGTCCCAGTTCTTCGATGAGGCAGCGTCCCTCTCTGTCAGTATATCACATGATACCTCAGTCTGTCCTCTTGCTTCAGGTGCGGGGGCAGACCATGAAGCTTGTTGGAGGATTGAGCTCCCTCATGATTGTCCAGCTTGTGTTAGGAAACAACTGAGTAGAGCGCTGACCGGGGAGGAGGTGAATGGCCTGCTTGCACCGGGAAGACTCTATGCAGGACGACTGTACACATTCGACTTTATTCTTCCACCAGTGTCTGAGAAGGATGAGAGTGTCGTCTTCCACGAGGAACGATACATACGTATGTTCCTGAGAAATCAAGGACTCCTCTTGAAACGATTACCTTCAGGAACGTTCTTACATGCAAGGAACCAACAATGGATGGTTTCCATCGCTTGGGATGAGTCATATTTCAAGTGGCAAGCTCAGTCAACCATCTCAGGTCTCTATTTCAGAGGGGACCACCAGACCATTGAACTTGTGCATGGGCACGGTGCACAGGAGGAGTACGAACGCCTTCTGAACATTATCACCTCTCAGATTTCGTCATCACGTATTGTGGAGTACACTGAGCTGAAGGAGCAGATGCTTGCGGGACTCAAGGATTGTGGGTACTCGAAGAGCAGTCCCGCTTGTGAGTTCAGGGTCATTGAGCAGTCGGAGAGTGTCTTTCAATATGGCATCTTTCTTCGCGAGGGAAGTCAAAGGAACCCGTTTCTTGCATATACTGTTGAGACGACAGGAGAAATAGATCCAGATGCTGTCTTAGAGGAGATCACGAGGAGTCTGGAAGAAGGAGAACTAAGTGTCTACAATATCAAAAATGCTGAATCCTTTTCGAAGAAGCTGTCGTCCTGGGTGAGTGAGCATATTTCAGTGGTAGAAGACTACTCTGAAGAACCAGAAGAGTATGAGGTGACGCTCTCCGTAGGTGACAAGGGAGATGCCATCATCTGGAAGGCAGAGGTACATGGAGCTGAGGAGTCCAAGACAGGAGTCCTGTATGACGACCTCAAGGTACTCCTTCATGCAGGGATACGAGAGGTAATTCGTGAAGTGCGAGAGATCTTTGAGCTTGATGCTGTGACACAAATAGGAGTGGTCGCCAATCTGGATGACGTGATGAAACAGCAGATTCCTGATATGATTAGACATATCAGACGCAGGAAGCACTGAGGTCATCGAGCTCTGAGAGCGGCTGCTCGAAGCCCATAGACTCTTCCAGAGAAGGAAGCGATGAGAGCCATCATATCAGTGACCAGCTCCTCCTGAGGAGTCCTGTCTTCCTCTTCCATTAGGATGACAAGTCTCACTCCATAGTCTTGGAGGATGTGTTCTAGAAGGTCCACCCCGAAGCGAGTCAGTCGGTCCCTGTGAGTGATGAAGAGTGTATCTATGACTCCTTTCTGTGCAAGAGCAATGAGTCGTCTGAGACCGCGGCGTTTCATGTTCAGACCAGAACCAATGTCGGTAAAGACGAAGGGGCGAGTCTTGAAGTGGCGTTTACAATGGACTGTGAGCGTCTTGAGCTGGCGGTCAAGGTCACCATCAGACTTCTGGCGATGCCCTGAGACCCTAGCATAGACCGCACACCTCTTCTTCTCGGGATGTTCAAGGGCTTCTCGGTGGAAGACACCGAGGAGTCGATTCACCTCGGAGAGTGGGATCCGTCGGTGGTTGCCTGGAGTCCTTAGACAGTGAATAAGACCCTGAGTGTCCCAGCGCCGAATGGTCTTTGAACATACGCCAAGTCGTCGAGCCGTCTGTGATACTGAAAACATAGTCTAATGAATTAGACTCCATTCTGATAAATGTCCAACTTTGTCATAGATTTATGTAGCTGTTAACTCACCCTATGAACCCGGCAGTGACGCAATCAAAAGATGCATCTGCAAATTCAGTCTGTCTGGCATCTAAGAGGATTATCTCTGCATTCTTTATCTTGCATCTCTCGATCTCAGATGCTGTCTTCTTGGCACAATGTTCGCAGAGCTCGATGCCAATGACGTGGCCATTTGGTCCAACTCTCTTGGCTAGTGGATAGAGAACAGACCCACCGCCTGAACCTACATCAAGAATCCTGGCTCCTTCTGGTATATCCATGAATCCAACCAGCGTTTCCCCAAAGATATCCCAGAAAGTCCCCCATGTCTTGGGAATTAGTACTGAATTTGCATCCGAAGCATTCATGCCAAATGACCCAGATAAGAGAGACTCCTCCTATTGATATTATGTCAACGGTGAATGCAAGATTGATACTGCTCGTTTCTGCATCATCGTGCTTTCTTGGCCATACTGAGGACCATGGCGACTTGTCCTGCGTGGTGGACTACGTGATATCCAGTCATGATTCGTAAGGCACGGTCGACGGTTGCCTCTTTGACTCTTGCAGGAGGTGGAAGGTGAATAATCTTTTCGAGTGTGCTTCCATCTATCTTTCCGCACAACTCTGTGAACAGCTCGTATGACGCGCTGATTTCTGCTTTCAATCGAGCCGCAATGCCTTCTTGTTCAGCGATTTTTGGCTCTTTGAGAACCAGACCAAGTTCTGCCGCAATCTGAGAACACGCTGCTGAAACTACCCAAGCAACGTGAGTAAGCATCTCTTCTGCTGAACGGCCGCCGTCAGGAGGTTTCCATGCATACAGTTCATCTGTTTCATCTAGTTGTGCAAATAACCAATTGCGTGCACCAAGACCAAAACGGATGACTTCTTCGACTCCCTTGTTTGCCACACTTGTCACCTAATAGATCTCGCATTCTCCTTGGTAGGTATGATGATGGCTATTAAGAATAACCATTATTTGCCGACATTATGAGGATACGCCATATCTATATCTGCCCTTGTCTCTATAGTTAAGCCATTACTTGAGCCCAGAGGAGTGTTTCCAACTTGAGAATATGCACGAAATGTGGCAGAGCCAATGATGTGACACGTAAGTACTGTACCCGCTGTGGTGCCTCTCTCCTAAAGGTAGCAGATGAGAAGACAGCAAAACCTTCTGCAAGCATTCCCGAAGTGGGAAGAGTTACCACCGCAGCCAGCCTGAAGAAAGCGGAAGAATCTGAAGAACCATTGCTTTCAGAAGTGGCGAGCGGCTCAGATGTGGAGCGAACCGTACACGCTAGCGAGGTTTCACCAGACAGAGTAAGAACGGCTGATCGTTATATGGAAAAGACAGAGTACGAGAGAGCTCAGGAGACATTTGCGAGCTCTGAGAATGCAAGTCCGGACGAACACAGCCTCAGAGCAAGTGAGCTTCGGGGACTTGACACGGACACTGAAGAACTGGCACCTCCCGAGAGTGCGATGGGCGAGTACGAGGCAGGACCAGAGCCTATCCAGCACAAGGAAGGAAAAGAAGTAGTGAAGCAGATACTTGAGAGGGTCAAAGCCGCAGAGGCTCGTGCGAAGGCAGAAGAAGCCCCGCCCCAAGAGACCCGTTTGGAGGTTGAAGAGGAGCAAGTTTCTTTTGAAACGACTGAACCGGTTGCTCCAGCTGAACGCCCATCAGGCGCTCTGTTCTCTTCCGCTCAGAAGGCGACATCAACAGAGAGCTTTGCTCAACCATCACGTCCCATAGTTTCTGCAGCGGCTGAAGATCAAGTCAGAGATGACAAGATTCGAATGCTAGACTCTGACATCAAGGCATTCAACATTGAGCGTCAGCAGCTCCAGTCCGAATACGACAAGCTGCGAGGTCGCCTTGATGAAGAAGTGGAACGCTACCGTGCCGTGGCCGAGACCAAGCGAATTCGTACTGAAGGAATAGAACGCGAGTTGCGTAGTGCAAAGCAAGAGTACGATGATGCAAATAAGGAGTACAAGAACGTAGACAACCGAAGGAAGAAGGAGCTCTCGGATGCTGAAAAGCGGATGGGCGATGTTGACAAACGCGTGAAGAAGGCTGAGGAAGCAAAAGAGAAACGCATTCGGGATCTAGAGAAGGAACGTCTGAAGCGCGAAGAGGAAGCGAGAAAGGCGCTGGCCCCCAGCTAGTCTTTCCAGTACAATTGGCTGACTCTCTAGTGTTTCAGTGTTGCGCCCTCTTCGAATCATGTGTCATCTTCTCACTCATGTTAGTCTTCTCCAAAACTCTCTGTCGCATTGCCTTCATAGCTGATAGAGAATCAACAATGCACATAAGGGGATGAGCCAGAGGCCAGTAGTGTGATGTCCGTGAAGAAGGTAATCATCGTCTACGAGAGCGTGTACGGAAATACACAGAAGATAGCAGAAGCAATCAGTAAGGGCATCAAAGAACATGCAGAACTTGAATCAGTAGTCAAGAAGACGGGAGAGATTCATACGGATGACCTCTGTGATTATGATGCAATCCTATTCGGATGTCCGAATCATAACCAAGGACCAGCACTTAATCTCTTGAAGTTCATTGATAGGGCATCGATTGTGCATCTGAATGCGAAGACTGGTGCCGTCTTTGACACCTACACCGGAGGCAACAAGGATGTTGCCGCGAAGAAACTAGAAGCGAGGGTACATGAAAAGCTCCCTGGCATACAATTGATAGGACGTCTTTCTTCCAAAGTTACCGGACGGAAGGGACCGCTCGCAGACAACGAGGAAGAGAAGGCCCTGGAATTCGGGATTCAATTCGGACAGAAACTGCACACGCCTTGATTCCCGTTTTGGTTGATATGTTCATTAGGTTCATCACTTGATATCAAGTACTAGCCTGCAACGACAAACGCCTTCAGGCATTTGGGACACACGAGCACCATCTCGCCATTCTTCACATCGTGAGTTCCCGCAGCACAGAGCGTCTTCCAGCTAGACCCATTCTTGAGAACTATCTTTTGGCACATGCTATTCTATGTGGACAGGCATTGAAAAGCTCCTATCTCTTCTTCAGATCTAGGAACTTGCCATCCCGTATCCTCGCCAAGTACTGTCTTCCACGCATCACCCACAAGATCTGATGCCCCTCCTGAGCCTCCTTTGCCCATGTGGAGGACTTGAGCGGATTCTGTTCCATGAACGTGAGACCACCGTACTCGATGAAGCGGACCTTGCTCTTGGAGGTTCGCCTGACCAAGTGGAGCTCGCCATCGATCTCCGCTGTTGCTCTGCCCTGAAAGATCGCATCATAGACAATGCGGGCAACTCGTTCCATGTTTTCGATGTCGTCAAGCATGGTTCATCAGCAGATTTACTACTGCTCAAGATGTTCTTCAACTTTCTTCTGAGCTAATGATGAGAGGAAATGAGTGTTTATCGAAACGTCAGGAGATGCACTGCTCAGAATCAGCCAAGAGTCTCTTCTACGCGGTCGAGCCACTCACCGACGAGAGCATAGAAAAGCGCTTCTTGCTCTATGTGTAGACCATGACCTGCGCGGTCCAGTACTGCGAAAGTTGCTCGAGGATAGTCCTCAAGTATTGTCCAACTATCTCTGTAGCCCACGAAGTGGTCCTGTCGCCCGACAAGAATAAGCGTCGGCTTCTCGAATCTTGAGGTCGCCCCAACGGTCTCAATAGAGCGCGAGTCCACGGAAGGATGAAGCCGCTCCAGGAAAGGGCCATCTGCGTCACGAATGCCGGGAACAATCTCCTTGATGAGTCGGTCCCAGTGATGCCGGTTCTGGATCACAGCTACGTTTTCAAATACCTCTCGCGACTGCGCGTCGAGTTCTGCTAAGAGTTCCTCATCCCTTGCTAGAACCCTCTTCGGCGGCAGACTTCTCTTGTCCAGATGTGAAACGACACTGGGAACTATGAGCAAGAGCCCTGCAGCCTGCTCGGGTCGATGTTGTACAATCCCCCGTGCGATACATCCTCCATAGGACATGCCTGCAATAGCGAACTGAGCGTCAGGAATGACATTGTCGACGAAGTCAAGAACAACTTGGAGTATATCATCGGAGTTCTTGATCCACTCCCTCCCTGGCGTCTGACCATGTCCTGGCATATCTAGATAGAATCTACTCCAACCTGTTCTTCTTCTGAACGCAGGCTCAATCATTCTGAATACTGGTTCGATGCATCCCTTCATCGAACGGGAATCGAGTGGAGATCCATGGAGGGTGATGAGAGGTGTCCCCTTTCCAATCTTCTCATAATATATCTCACAGTCTCTCACACTGCACCTCATTTTACAGCTTCACTCCGGTACCCAGAATTTGGGTCTGTGTTTCATCCGATCTTCCGTCTGATATTGCCTTCGGTCCACGGCCATCACCGGAGCCGATGGATTGCCATAGGAACCTGGAGATGCATTTGCTGTTCTCCGTCTTGAGTGACGATGATTGTCTCCAGCAGACATTAAAGCCACGACAATCAACACACTTGCAGGTGATATGAGTGAGCATCTCAATCCGATACCTAGGACATGCGAGTATTGTTATCAAAAACGGACCACAGAATATCTACATTGATCCGTCAACCAAGGATACTGGTCTGCGTAAGGATGATTTTGGGCCATCTGACCTGACTTTAGTGACCCACGGTCACGCTGACCACTGTGATCCTGACTTGGTCAAGAAGATCCGCAAAGGCGGAACACCAATCTTGGCTCCTGATAGCTGCAAAAAGGACCTTGGCAAGGCTGGTCCCGTGTGGCCTATGAATCCGGGTCAAATAATGCAGATGGGCGATGGAACCTTTGTTAGAGCAGTGCCAGCATACAATCTGAAGAGAACTAGGCCATCAGGCGAACCATTCCATCCTAAGGGCCTTGGCTCAGGCTTTTTGCTAATCATCAACAAAAAGAGCATCTTCCACGCAGGAGACACTGAACTAGTCCCGGATTGGGAGGAACTCGGGGATATGCTCCGTGGGGTGGATGTGGCACTGCTACCCTTCGATGGCACGTACACCATGAGTGTCGAGGAAGCAGTCGAGGCTGCAATAGCTCTCAATCCGAAGGTTGTAATCCCAATGCATGGCAGGTCCGCAGACCCCAAGGCATTCAAGGAGAAACTTGAGAGCAAGTCCAAGATCCGAGTCGTCATTCTTCAGAAGGGTCAGGAGTACACTCTTGAGTGAATCTGAGAGAGCGGATGGGGGAGGTCAATTCCCTCATTTGCACTCATTGCACTAATTGAACCGATGACAGAGGTTTCTATTGGATCGCCTTGGCTATCTCAAGTCCAATGCTCGTGAATTTGCTCTCGGAGCCCTCTTCGAGAGGACCTTCTCTCCCCTTGACAATCGCAGACATCCTCTCCTTCACTATCTCAGCACCTAGTTTTGATAGGCGTTCTTCGATATGCTTGGCTCCACTTCCAGCCAACCGACTCTTCATCTTTGTATCGAAGGCGAACGCCTTCTTCCCCTTGAGCGCCGACTCACCAATCTTATCAAGGAACTTCCGGATTGGCTCAGACGCGTTCCAAGCGTGCGTGGGAGCACCGATGAGAATCATGTCATATCCTATTAGCTTACCAACATCAGCTTCGTCGGCTCGAGATAGTGTAACCTTGACCGACCCTGATTTCTCCAGTCCCTGTGCCAGAGCACGTGCAACTTTCTCAGTATTCCCATAGACGGAGTGATAGACGATAATCGCATTCTTCATAATCTCACATCCTTCAGCCAGTGTACAGTTTGAGTGCGCGAGCAATCTTGGTGAGCAGCAGCTCACGCGAAGCCTGTCATGCTGTTAGGTGTCATGTGTTTCTAAGTCTTGCTCTTCATAGCAATGTATCACTTCATTGATCCGAGGTTTCAGGTGACACGCGCGGATTGGCTCAGAGTACGGCCTGCCGACAGGACGCATTCCCTGTCATCAGAACGAATAAGAGCCCGTTATCGTCTTTGACTGAAGGAGGATTGGTTATGATGCGAGTGCACTCGTGGCTCTTCATTATCTTGCTTCTGATTGCTTCTTCTTCAGCATTATTCTGCTTTCCTTTGACTTCGATTTCCTCAGGTCCCGATATTGGGGTTTCGGCACATAGTCTGATAGATGACGATGGTCAAGATCTCCAAGATGATGCTGATGTGGAGCTCAATACGATGTTCTTTGCTCAGGCAGCACCGAATGATGCTGGAATCCATTACGTCTGTCGACGAGGGGTGGATGCAATCGCGTACTTCGGGATGTCAAGAGCCTACTACTGCGTCGATAGTGTTTGGTTCACCTTGGAGTTCCCGGGTTCGAACGAGGTGATGCCAGTAGGTGAAGACCCCACGGGTTCCATCACGAACTACCTCCTTGGGAATGACCCCAGTAAATGGAGGACTGGACTGGCTGATTGTTCAGTACTGAGATATCGAGAAATCTATCCGGGCGTCGATCTGGCCTACAGAATTCGGGATGGGTATATCAAGTACGAGTTCGTCGTGGAACCAAATGCGGACACCAGTGTCATAGCAATGAGGTACTCGGACGCAGCCACTCTGGTGGTTCGCGAGGATCGTGTTTCCGTTTCGAAGGATGGGCGTGAGATGGAAGACGCAGGACTCTGGGCATTCCAGAGAAACACAGGACTTGACGATGTCCCTTGTGCCTTCCGCGCTCATGATGGGCGTACGGTTGGGTTCTCGGTCGGGGGCTATGACACTTCACAGGAACTGGTCATCGACCCGGTCATCTTTCTAGCTTACAGTACGTTCCTGAGTGGAGCATCGAATGAAGTTGCGTATGATATTGCCGTGGAGGATGGGTCTACCTATGTCACCGGCCGAACAACGTCGTCTGGCTTCCCGACTGCCAATCCGTACGACTCGACCTACAACGGATACTACGACTGCTTCGTGACCAAGTTCGCGGCAGATGGGCAGTCCCTCGTCTACAGCACGTTCCTCGGTGGAGCATTGGGTGACTATGGGCAGGCTATTGCTGTGGAGGGTGGATGTGCCTATGTCGCCGGCTACACAATGTCCTCCGGATTCCCGACAGCCAATGCGTATGACTCCACGCTCGGTGGAAGTGGTGACTGCTTCGTGACCAAGTTCGCAGCAGATGGGCAGTCCCTGATATACAGCACGTTCCTGGGTGGTGCATCAGATGAGGACGCGTGGGGCATTGCTGTGGAGGATCGGTGTGCCTACGTCACCGGTAACACAGGTTCCTCGGACTTCCCAACCGTCAACGCATACGACTCGACCAGCAACGGAAGGGACTGCTTCGTGACCAAGTTCGCGGCAGATGGGCAGTCCCTGATATACAGCACGTTCTTGGGTGGAGCATTGGATGACTATGGGCAGGGTATTGCTGTCGAGGATGCGTGTGCCTATGTCGCCGGCTACACAATGTCCTCCGGATTCCCGACAGCCAATGCGTATGACTCCACGCTCGGTGGAAGTGGTGACTGCTTCGTGACCAAGTTCGCGGCAGATGGGCAGTCTCTCGTCTACAGCACGTTCCTCGGAGGCTCGGACGACTACCACGATAGCGCATACGCGATAGCAGTGGAGAACGGCCTCGCCTATGTCACGGGCGACACATACTCCTCCGACTTTCCGACTGCCAACGCCTATGACTCGACACTCGATGGAATGTACGACTGCTTCGTGACCAAGTTCGCGGCAGATGGGCAGTCTCTCGTCTACAGCACGTTCCTCGGTGGCACTGGTGCAGAAAAAGGAAACGGCATTGCCGTCGAGAGCGGCCGCGTCTACGTCACCGGTACCACAGTTTCCTCTGACTTCCCAGCCATCAACGCATACGACTCGACCCTCAACGGACCCCAAGACTGCTTCGTGACGGAGTTTGCGGCCGACGGACAGTCATTGATCTACAGCACGTATCTTGGGGGAGCAGCGCCTGACTGGGGATATGGTATAGCTGCAGAAAGTGAATGTGCCTACGTCACAGGCTGGACACAGTCCTCCGACTTCCCGACAGCCAACGCGTACAACTCGACCTATGGCGGGGGTGAGGACTGCTTCGTGTCTGTGCTCTCTCATGATAGTGACATGGATGGCTCACTGGACTGGGATGAAGCGAGATACGGGACAGACCCGTTCTGCATCGATACGGACAACGACAACTTTCTCGATGGGTACGAGGTGGCCCATGGTTCGGACCCTCTCGACCCAGACTTCTACCCCGGAATGCCCTACGACATCGCTTACAGCTCCTATCTTGGCGGTTCATCTGATGATACGGCTGAGGACATTGCAGTGGAAGGCGGATACGTCTATCTCACGGGCATGACAAGCTCAGCTGACTTCTCGACAGTGAACGCGTTCAACGCAACCCACGGTGGGGCGGGGGATGTGTTCATAGTCTGTTTTGCTTTCGATTGTAGAACCATAGTCTACAGCACGTTCTTGGGCGGAGCATCAGACGACTATGGGTTTGGCATCGCCGTGGAGGCTAGCTGTGTCTACGTCACGGGCTTCACGCTCTCCTCCGACTTCCCGACCATCAACGCGTATGACTCGACACTCGATGGAGGCGTTGACTGCTTCGTGACCAAATTTGCAGCTGATGGACGGGCCCTCGTGTACAGCACGTTTCTGGGTGGAAATTGGGGCGAACGTGGGTGTGACATTGCTGTGCAGGGCGGGTGTGCCTACGTCACCGGCTACACAGAGGCATCTGGATTCCCGATCGTCAGCGCCTTCGACTCGACCGCCAACGGAGGTTACGACTGCTTCGTGACAAAATTCGGAGCAGATGGCCAGTCCCTCGTCTACAGCACTTACCTAGGTGGAGCATCAGATGACACTGCGTATAGCATCACTGTGGAAACTGGGTATGCCTATGTCACCGGCTACACGTTTTCCTCTAGCTTCCCGACCATCAACGCGTATGACTCGACTTACAACGGAGGAGACGACTGCTTCGTGACGAAGTTCGCGGCTGATGGGCATTCTCTCGTCTACAGCACGTTCCTCGGCGGGTCATCGGGTGAGGCAGGAATTGGCATTGCTGTGGAGAGTGGTTGTGCCTATGTCACAGGTGGCACCACTTCCTCGAAATTTCCGACCGTCAACGCCTATGACTCGACACTCGATGGAGGTCTTGACTGCTTCGTGACCAAGTTCGCAGCTGATGGACGGTCCCTCGTGTACAGCACTTTCCTAGGTGGAGATCAGTACGACTTAGGGAACGGTATCGCAGTTGAGAATGGATACGCCTATGCCACTGGTCAGACCAGCTCGACAGACTTCCCAACGACCCTTGAAGGAACACACGGGTTGTACGACGAGTACTTTGTAACCAAGCTCTCAAAGCATGGGAGCATTATGGTCTACAGCACTTCCGCTGGTGGTGAAGGTGCCGATGCAGCAATGGGGATTGCCGTGACAGGCGGCACGGCCTATGTGACTGGTTATACTCGGTCCAGTAGATTCCCGACGAAACTGGCTCTTGACCAATCATACGGAGGATACGGAGGGACCATGGATATCTTCATTGTAGTGGTCGACTTGGATTCTGACATGGATGGCCTCTGCGACTTCTGGGAGCGCTCTCTTGGGACGGATCCATTCTGTATCGACTCGGACTATGACAACTTCATGGATTCGTATGAAGTTGCTTACGGGTCCGACCCCCTAGACGCGATGTCGTACCCACCCATGCCGCAGGCCTGGTACGAGGGCATCTACGAGGACCTCGATGGCAACGCGACTCTGATCCAGTACCTCATCGGATGGTCCAACGGAAACTCGACGCTGCTCCAGACGGTGATGCAGCAGTTGGATGACAATGCGACTCTACTCGAGCAAGTCATCTCGTGGCTGGACGGGAACCATACTGCGATCGAAACGCTGTTCACCTTCGTTGATGGCAATGCGACTCTCCTGATCCAGACCGTGAACGCGGTCAATGCGAACAGCACCCAGCTCGACCTGCTAGCGGCCCTCGTCACTCACAACGCCGAGGCACTGAGCAATCTCAATGCGACTCACATCGGTGACATCGATGACATCCGGGCAGTTCTGAACATGCTCGGAGTGACCGTTGGGGACACCGACTATGACGGCTTGGACGACCTTGAAGAGATAGCCCTCGGCACGAACATTCAGTGCATAGACACGGATTGCGACAATCTCAATGATGCCTACGAGGTCAAGATCGGCACTGACCCGACAGACGACGACACTGATAATGACACCTACTTCGACGGTGCCGAGGTGCTTGCTGGAACTGACCCTCTCGACTCGTTCGACTACCCCGGCAGTACTGGCACAGTCACAACGACTACCACGACGACCACGCAGCCGCCCATGGGCATTGAACTCATCATCATCGCTGGAGCTGCTGGCTGTGTCGGGCTTGTAGTCCTGCTGGTCTTCATCAGAAGGAGGACGGGTGTAAGGTCATCATCGTGAGATACCTTATGTGGGAGCGGACACAGAAGTACTACAGGCGTACGGAGATGACGTGGCTGGCTGCGTACGCCTGCTCGTGTCCGTCGACTGAATACCTCCGGAAACCCAGAGGAGAAGCCCAATGAAAAGACAGATGTTCCGCAAGGGACTCCTGTTAGTTTCATTCCTGCTTTTTCAGATGCTCTTGATATTTCACCTCTTCTTCTCGCCAGTGCTCGTCATCATCGCGGCATCTCAAGGAATAGTGAACGGCAGTCTTGTGATATTCATTCTCCTGTTCCTGTCATCCCTGTTTCTTGGCCGTGGCTTCTGTGGCTGGGTATGCCCGGGTTCAGGGCTGAACGAACTCTGTGCTGCTGCAACAAAACGCAGAGCGTCAGGTGGGAGTTTTAGGAGGGCAAAGTACGTGATCTCCGGCGTATGGCTCTCTGCAATTGCCTTGCTTGCTCTCAGGGCAGGAGGGTTCCAGTCAATCGACTTGTTCTACGGGACAGGAAGCTCCACTATCACTCAGGAACTCATAATGTTCTTCGGTGTAATAGCTATGATTGTCCCAGCGGCGTTCCTTGTCGGAACAAGAGCAAACTGCCACTACATTTGTTGGCTGGCTCCAATCATGATTGCAGGAACGAGCATCCGAAATCGAATTGGGTGGCCTGCCCTCCGTCTGGAGGCAAATGTGGAGATGTGTGAGCAGTGTGGAACCTGCAGCACTGTTTGTCCAATGAATCTGGATGTGATGGACAAGGTCCTAGAAGGGGATCTCTATGACAAGGAGTGCATCTTATGTGGCAGCTGCATTGATGCTTGTCCTCGGGGAGTCATCAGATATGCGCTGTGACTGTATAGCTTGTGAGACTGAGCAGGCAAGGGGACCATAGGCTTGGAGAGCTTGCTCGACCCAGCGATAGTGAATGATTTAAGCTCAAGACTCCTACAATGTCAACTGAAGTGAGATCTAATGGAACTGGACGTTCTTGCTCTCCGCCGCGAATACGACGGTCCTCACTGCCTGATTACAGCCTCTGATGACCGAACACTCTTCCTTAGGACGTGGGTGCCCATCGTTCAGAAACCCAAGGACTCGGCTGTTCTCATTTTTCATGGGATAACGGCTTACAGCGGACCTTACAGAATGGTCGCCGAGCCTCTTGCAGCGCGCGGATTCCCAGTATATGGCTTGGACCTCAGAGGACACGGTCTCTCAGACGGGAACAGAGGCGACTGCCCCAGTAGACAGAGGTTCGTCAAGGACCTTTGCGAAGCCATTGCGTTCGTCAAGAGTCGTCATCAGAAAGTAGTCCTCCTTGGTCATAGTCTTGGAGTCCTGTCCACCATAAATGCTCTGAACAACTGCCTCGAGAACATCGATGGTGCTGCTCTCTTGAGTGGCGCCCGAACTCTGAAGCCTGGTTCATTTTCTAGCATATCAGTATTTGAGAAGCTGAGGATAGTACTCAGCTCACTCATAAGACCGAGCAAGCCAGCCCTCAACTACTGGAGGGAAGGGATGGTCGGGCGCGATGACCCACTGTTCACTTTCCGTTACACACTGCGCTTCATGAGAATAACAGCACTCAGGCAGATATCATTTCCAGAGAACATGAGTCTTCCCGTGTTTGTTGGTGTAGGCGACAGTGATGAGCTGTTCTCTGTCGAAGCCTGCAGAGAGTTGTATGATGAGGTGCCTTCCAAAGAAAAAGAGTTCCATATTGCGGCCAGTGCCAAACACGCTCAGTTTCCACCGGGCTGCTGGGACCCGCTTGTCGAATGGGCTGACAAGCATTTTAACTAGCTTCCAAACTCACGAAACTCCTTCAAATCAGTCGACACAACTACGTTCTCCAGAATCTGATGTCTTGCTGCCGGAGGGGCTTTGGAGTCGTTCAATCGCTCTGCGGCTGTCTTCTGCGAAATTCATCCCAGCGAATTCCCGCTCTTGATTGGCCTTCGGGCTGTGAAGCAATGCTTGTTCGTATGACTCAAGTGCCTCTTTCGTCATTCCGAGTTTCTCCAGTGCTCGTCCGAGTTGGAAAAGAAGCGAATGGTTCACTGGATCGATAGTGAGACCATGTCTGAAGGCATCGCTAGCGAATATGCATCTCTCCTGCTGTAGAGCAAGGACGCCAAGGTTATAGTACGCGTTATGGTCTCTCGGATTGAAGGTAAGAGAAGCGAGGAGAAGGTTTTCGCCCTCAGGTCCAAAACCCTGTGCTGCCTTGACGAGCCCTAGGTACATCAATGCCTCCGAGTTCTGTTCTTCACGTTTCAGAACCTCAAGGGCACTCGTTTCTGCTACTCTCCAAGCCTGCAGTCTGGTTGCTGCACGGGCGGTTTCGATGAGTCTAGAAACATCGGTGCCATCAGGACTGCGCTCCCTTTCAAAGTGCGAATCAAACCTCTCTAGGATGTCATTGACAGCGTTATCGGATCCAGCAACCTGAATTTCGATGAATCGCTGACCATGTTCGGATCGAACGGCCCGAAGTTCAAGGGAGATACCTTTAGGAAGTCCGAAGCATGCGACCAGGACTTCATCTCTTGCATCACTAGTGGCTTTCGGGTCATGATGTGTTGTGTGATGAACCCTCACGCCTCTTTCAGCGTCACCATAGGCAAAACAAGTGACATCTCTCTCACACGGGACTGTTTCAGTTGTCCTCTCGGACCAGATAACAGGTGGCTTGAATTCTGAATCAAGGGCCGGTGCTACCTGAAGTGCAAAATCCACCAGAGTGACATAGTCCCCGTCAACTGCCCAATATGGTTGTATGCGCCGTCTCTGAGTATTCATAGAAACCCCAAAATCTCGTCGTGTACTCAGTGAAAAAGCTGTTGACGTGTTGCTGCAAGGCAGTCTGTATCGAGATTGAGGTATGCAATCACTTTCGTATCGATTGAATCTGCCGAACTCCGTATGGGGAAAAGTTTTATTATTATATTAGTACAATATTGTACTAGTATAATACTACATTCGAGCTGCAGAGAATGTTGCGAGAAAACAAGTCGGTTGAAGAGTTGCTTCCACCGACATACCTTACAGTCCTCACGCTGATTGGCGATGGTGCGAAATATGGCTATGAGATTGACAGGCTCATAGAGGACCGTGGATACAGAATGTGGGTGGACATCAGAATGCCCTCTGTCTACAAAGCCCTTAGAGAGCTGGAAGCGAAAGGCCTCATTGCAGGAGAGAAATCTGAGGCGGGTCTCAGACCTTCGAAAAAGACATTCTGTCTGACGTCAAAAGGGCGGAAAGTCTTGAAGAGTCAAATCATGCAATGCCTGAGCAATCCGCCACGGTCTAAAACAATCTTCGATCTGGGAATGTCTGCGATGTTCCTCCTCAGTCAACAAGAGGTCCTTGACTCTTTGCATGAGCAGGTGGAGGGCATTGATAGATCCATCGGCTTTCTGCTCTCCAATACCCAAGCGATTGAAGACATCAGTCAATTACAGAAGACTGAACCTGGACGCAAGATTGGAAGTCGACCAGTGACTGACTTTCAAAGCGACGAGCCATTAGACTTGGTCCATGCGCTATTCGATCGCCCCCGGGCTATGCTTCAATGTCGCCGTGAGTGGCTTCTTAAACTCATAAAACGTATCGAGGCTGCCCCTGAGAGGTTCGGACTACGTTCAGAAAAAGAAAGGAGATGAGATATTGTCACAGAAAAGAGGCAAGAAAGCGTTCGTGCCGGCTGGAATTGGCGCCGACAGAATCGTCCTGGACTTTGAGCACTTCGGTGGCGGAAAGAACTGCCAGACGAGTTCGATGGTCCGTCTGATGCACCATATGGGATATGATATCAGTGAGCCAATGCTTGTCGGAATCTCTGCAGGATTGGGATTCATCTACTGGTTCATGAAGAACATGCCGTATCCCATCGTAGGCGGTATGAATAGAGCTGACTGTCGTCAGTTCCCAGGCATTCTTGGAAAGGCTGCACGACGGCTTGGCGGTGACTTTGAGTCTATCCTGACAAAGAATGTTGCAAAGGCGCACCTGTTCCTCAAGGACACACTTGAGCATGACCAGCCAGGACTTGTCTGTGTTGACATGGCATATCTCGACCACCTACTCACTGGCGAGGAGGACCACTTTGGAGAGCACAACTTCTTAGTCTACGGAATTGATGAGCCAAAGGATCTTGCCTATATCTCTGACCGCTTTGATGGTATTGTGACAATGAGCCTTGCTCAACTGCAGAAGGCTCGTGCATCTGAGTACAGGCCGTTCCCTGCCATGAACCAGATGGTCCGATTCTCATTTCCCCCAAAACTTACTGCAGTGAGAGAGGTCATCCCCGCGGCTATACGGGAGAATGTGAATGCGCTCCTCAATCCTCCCATCTCGAATGTGGGAGTCAAGGGAATCAAGAAGTGGTGTGTTGAACTCAGCAAATATCCGAAGATTATCCCTGAACCCAGGAATCTAGCACATGCGCTGGTAATGCACTACGTCTACATCGAAACTGGAGGGTCCGGAGGCGCAATCTTCAGACAGATCTACAGAGATTTCTTGGAAGAGGCAGGTCTAATCATGAAGAATGATCGTATTCTCAAGGCTGGCGAGAAGTTTGAAGAGATAGTCCGCCTCTGGAAGGATATTGCCTGCGCTCTCTTGCCTGATGAGATGCCGGCACTAGCTGAACTCAGAAAGATACAGTGGGCAGTCAATGAGGAGTTCGAATCAAAGGGTGTCAAGGCGCTTGATCGGGCGCGCAGACTAGCAGAGAGGGTTCCCTCTTTGCTTGATGAGGCAGCAGCGTCTGAGATTCCCCATTTCCTCGAGTTCGTCCCTCGAGTACAGAGTCTTCTCGAGGAGGTCGGTGATATGGAACGTGAGACTATGCTCAATCTAGCTAAAGCTGTCAGCTAGCAGCGATGAATGACCTGCCACATCCGACTTATGCTGGGCCATGAGAGTCCGTTTGGGAAACAGAGGTGTATAGCCAGAGGTTCATTCCATCAATGGTTTTTTATCGGTTTCAGGCGAACTGAAGAGCGGCTGCTGTTGGGCGTGGACTCACACAGAAAATTGCAGTTCAACATACTTTGATGGTGTTGTCTATTGGAGAGAAGTCTAGGAATCATCAGCGTCTTTGAGAAAGAAGGAATAGTTGACTTCTGCAGAGGCATATCCTCACATTATCAGTTCATCAGCACTGGAAAGACTGCAACACTCCTTGAGACTGCCAAAATCCCTGTCAAAACAGTTTCAAGCCTGACGAGCTATCCCGAAATACTGGACGGACGAGTAAAGACGCTTCACCCAGTGGTGCTAGGCGGCATCCTCGGAACAGAAGAACAACAGAAGGAACTGGAGAAACTGGGAATACAGCCCTTTGGACTTGTGGTCGTCAACCTGTATCCGTTTGAGCAGGTCATCTCGAAACCGCATGATTTCATGGATGCACTCGAGAACATAGACATCGGGGGAGTGACGCTTCTTCGAGCTGCTGGAAAGAACTACCGAGAGGTCATAGTCGTTTCATCTCCAGAGGACTACACCACAGTTGCAGAAGCAATCACTGCCGATGATGTAACCCCGGAACTTCGAAAGAACCTTGCCCGGAAGGCGTTTGCAGAGACTGCCAGATACGACGCGGCAATAAACCGGTATCTCTCCTCTGATGAGCAGTTTCCCCCAGATTTTCTGCTAGCCTTCGAGAATCCCCAGGTCCTGCGATATGGAGAGAATTCACATCAGGAGGCTAGGTACTATCTCACACGTGGCAAACAGCCATTCTACAGACAGGTCCACGGGAGGAGTGTCTCATTCAACAATGTGGTGGACTTCTATGCGGCAATCGGTGCATTGTCAGAGCATAAGCGACCATCTTGTGCAATAATCAAACACACTAGTCCATGCGGGTTTGCCTCCGCTGATGATGTTGAAACTGCCTACGACTGTGCACTTGCCACTGATACCCTCTCTGCGTTTGGTTCGGTCGTGGGTTTCAATCAGCCAGTAACGGAGAGTCTTGCCTCGAAACTTCATGCAGTGTTTGTTGACGCGATAATTGCCCCCGCATATGAGGAAGGTTCGTTTCAGACTCTTATCAAGAAGCCCAAGCTCATACTCTGTACTTTCGATGACACTAGGACTCCCGAGCTATCTCTAAGACTTGTTCCCAATGGTGTTCTGGTTCAAGAAAGGGACAGCCACATCATCTCAAAGAAAGACCTGAAGGTTGTTTCAAAGAAGTCACCCTCCATTCAACAACTAAAAGATCTCCTCTTCGCTTGGAAAGTCGTCAAGTATGTAAAGTCCAATGCTGCTGTGATAAGTGAAAGTGAAGGAACCCTTGGCATTGGGATGGGGCAGCCCTCCAGAATTGGCGCAGTCGAACTGGCATTGAAACGAGCAGGTCAGCATGCTGAGGGAGCAGTAATGGCATCAGATGGTTTCTTCCCATATCGCGACTCTGTTGATGCCGCGGTAAAGAAGGGTGTCACCGCGATTATTGCACCTAGCGGGTCAATACGAGACAATGAATCGATCGAGGCTGCAGATGAGGCTGGCATTTCGCTCGTTTGGTCCGCATATCGAGCCTTTCTGCATTGAGGATTGAAACGTGTAATCTTTAATAAAAGCATAAGCGAGGGAGCAATATGGCAGATTTGAAGATTGATGAAATCGTTGTTGGAACTGGAGCCTCTCCAACAAAAGGCAAGACGGTCATAGTTCATTACACTGGTTGGCTCTTGAATGGGAAGAAATTCGACAGCTCTGTCGATAGAGGTAAGCCTTTTGAATTTCGGATCGGTGTTGGTCAGGTCATTCAAGGCTGGGATCAAGGCGTTATGTCAATGAAGATTGGGGGAAAGAGAAGATTGACGATTCCTCCACAACTTGCCTATGGATCTCGAAATGTTGGAGATGGGTTGATACCCCCGAATTCAACACTGATCTTTGAGGTCGAATTGCTAGGGGTGAAGTAGTAGCGTTTTGGCAGGGACTAGAATAGTCCCTGTTCCTTCTTCCGTTTTTGTACCTCGCGAATGGTCTCGGCAAAGGCCTTCGCTTTGCTCACCTTCGCCTCGGTTGGGTCTGCTCTCGTGGCTCTATCGAATGAGTAGGCCGCCTTGATCTTGTACAGATTGGCTCTGGAGTAGTTTCCTTCGCCCTCAATCTGCGAGCCCAGCAGATTGCAGGCATTCGCCAGTGCCCACCAAGCATCAAAGGAGGAGGGATTCAGACTCGTTGATTGGTCGAAGGCCTCAATTGCGTCTTCTATTCGACCAGCCATCATGGCCTTCTGTCCTCGCTCAAACCACTCCTTTGCATCCAATACTGTGACCCTCCTGATGATTGGGCCTTCTCTCTCATAAGCTTAAGGCTCACTCATGAGATAGCATTCCGCGGTTTCTTGGCTTCGACAATCTAGGACTCAATACCTCGACTTCACTCACAATTCACGAGGGAATTCATCATATCTTGGCTGTAAAGCAGATTCGATGGCTGAGGAGTGAAAATGAAGTACGGAATCAATATTCCCAACTTTGGCTGGTTCGGAGATATTGACACGCTTGTCGAGTTTGGCACTCAGGTTGAAGATAGTGGGTGGGACGGACTCTTCCTGTGGGACCATCTACTTGTGTTCGAGCAAGAGGATAGGGTGCTACCCTTTGCTGATCCGTGGATTGCATTAACTGCAATAGCATGTAGGACGAAGAGAATACGCCTCGGTCCACTAGTCACACCACTACCAAGAAGGAGACCCTGGAAAATAGCAAGAGAGGCTCTGACGCTTGATCATCTATCAAAAGGACGTCTTACCTTGGGTGTTGGAATTGGGTCCCCCCCAGATGTTGAGTTCGGCTATTTTGGTGAGGAGAGCAACGCCAAGACTCGCGCGCAGAAGCTTGACGAGAGCTTGGACATCATCACTGGATTGTGGTCTGGAGAACCCTTCTCGTACGACGGCACACACTACCATCTCAAGAGGATGACATTTCTCCCCAAGCCCAAGCAGACTCCGCGAATTCCCATTTGGGTTGGCGGAAGCGTACCCTTCAAGGCTCCGTTCCGAAGAGCCGCTCACTACGATGGTGTGGCGCCAGTCCACTCACGATGGCCTGAGAAAATCACTCCAAGAGATCTCCATGATATACTTGAGATCATCCGAGATGAGAGAGGAAGTCTGAACAACTATGATGTAGTTGTCTGCGGTGAAACATCTGGAAAAGACTCTCTCAGAGACGCTGAGATGGTCAGACCCTGGCTAGAGCTCGGGGCAAACTGGTGGCTTGAGGATATTCACGGCCTACGTGCAGGGATTGATGAACTCCGAATCAGAATCAGAGATGGACCCCCAATCATTGATGACTGAATTTCGACAGAGCCTTCATTGGACGACATGAGCACCCTTTCGCGAAGACAGCAAGCGCTTGTAGAATCAGAACAATAAGCTGCGCTGAACCTCATCTTAAATACTGACCAGCATACCGGAGATGAAGCTATGAGCTCTGCAAATAAGGCCCAGGTCATTGCTCTCATAGCCATTCTTGGCGTTGCTGCGTTTGGCTCTATCATATTAATGGTCCAATTCTTGCCGACTGATTCTACAGGCGGCACCATAAAGCTCACCCTGCTTGAGAATGCTGGTGTGATGATAGAGGCCGATGGGCTACGAATCTATATCGACCCAATAGAACTGCCCTCCAACTACTCTGAACTCCCAGCAGATGCGGTGTTGATTACGCATCCCCATGGAGATCATTACAATAGCACTATCATTGATATGCTTCTGAAGGCAGGCACTAAGATCATCATGCCATCGAATATGTCCGCCGAAGTGACTGCATACGGCGCTGTGGGAGTCGTTCCTGGAGAAAGCGTTCTTGTTGGTACTATCAATATCACTGCATTCTACATGTACACCACTGCTCCTGAGGGATTTGATCCGAGTCATCCCAGAGATGCGAACTGGACAAGCTACATCATTGACATCAATGGGTTTACAATCTTCCACGCGGGAGACTCTAAGAACATAACCGAATACACCCAACTGGCTGGAACTATCGATGTTGCTCTTCTCCCTCTTGGACCGGGGTGTCAGTCAATGACTGGAATGGAAGTTGTCGATGCCATTGCCAAATTACAGGCTGGATACTTCATTCCAATTCATGCGTCGGATTTGAATGCTGAGCTGTTCGTAAATGCATACGAGGATGAGATTGCCGATGTTTCTGACTGTATTCCCCTCTGGCTCGAGCATTTTTCGTCCTACATCTTTGATCCATAGCCGCAGATAGTGTAGTAGAGAGCTGATGGGTTCTGGTTTCTGTCAGCTCCCGCCCTCTTTCTCTCTTCTCCGTTGAATTGTCCCCGAAATGGTGTTTCTGCTCTTAGTCCGAAGACAAAACACTCATATGAGTGCATCTGGAAACGTGCATGATTGATGCTTCAGAGGACTTGGCGATGAACGATAGGAATCGAATTCCAGAAAAACGACCCATACTCTTTGAGCTCTTCTGTCCCAAGTGTGGTGGCTCGTTATATGCCATCAGTGAAGAGGAGCTCTATGTGGGTCGGAACGAGCACAACAGCAGTCCTGCAGGATTCACGATAACCAAACTGGAATGTGTGCTCTGTCGCAACGAATTCCCCATCGATGGCATTGGTCTCAAATACGAGAAGAGCATCGCAGATGAATTAGGCTGGCCATTCGTAGAACCGATACCGGATGGTCCTAGTGCAATCCCAGAACACGTGGAACAGAGGATGAGAACGCGAGAACAAGAACCTGATCCACAGGGCAAATTCATCGAGGACCACTATGCTGATCATCACAACCGCAGTCCCATGCCCCTTGAGAGGGAAGTCCTTCAGTTTGTTCTGAAACAGCGAGGTCAATTGATTGAAGGTGGAACTTTGCTGGAGAATATTGCAGTTCCGAATGGTGAGGATTCATACAATGTTCAAATCACTGCAGTCAGTACGAGATTCGGATTGAGTCGAAGGTGTCTATCGCGGGTAGTCCAGGTTTCGGATTACTCCGAGGGAGATATCATCGAGTCTAGCGTGAAGGCAGACGACGGATCGATACTTCTTAATTACTACATCGTTAATAGTAAGACGTTCCAACCCATAGCGAGAAAGAGAAAATAAAGCCTGCAATCTCGACTTCGCCCCATCCAGTCTACGTCCCTCAAGGAAGAGATGCATCTCAGCGTGTGCTCAGTTGCCTGTCTGGTTGGAGCTAGAAACTACAGGCCTTCTACCTTCTGAATGAGGCTCTATAGAGCTCGGTACGTACATCACCCTTGAAGTTTCTGAACCTGCCTATAGTTGCCTCGTCAATGACAGTTTCTTTCTTGACTCTTTTCGCCAATGCCAATAGATTTCACCAATACCCATGAGTCCGCAAAGGGATATCTAGTCACGCCAACTGCTCCTTGTAACTATGTGCAGAATGAACTGACCAATTTGCCAAAATCGGAAACAGCAGGTTCGGAAAAATGCAATCAACCGCGTTTGTTTCGTCTGAGCCATCAGATGTAGTCCATAATGTGCATATTCGGCTTGGATTTCCTATTCCCATAGACCCTAAGAAAGAGTCCTTTGTGTTGGTTCTGGCACTCATCTCTAGTGTGGTTGAAATGCACCGCCTTCGTCGGTTCTTCCCAGCAAAATGCACGTCGTACAGCATTGCGAAGTGATTGACTCATACGCCCAATAGCAGCGTTTCCACTATGAAGAAGAAGAAAGAAGCATTGCCGATGTAGAAGACCATCACTGAGAACGCTCCTATGATCATCATCCATATCGGCCTCTCTCTCACGATATTATAGCAGATGAAAACTGACAGTCCTAGGATCAGTTCTGGGAGAATGATGTAGATGGCCAAGTTGCCTATCATGCCGCTCACTGTAGCTGACCATGAAGGAAGACTGACCAATGTCAACTCTGCGAGAGCGAAGATGAGCACTGAGAGAATCGACACAGTACCGTACGCGATTTTCACTGACCTCCTCTTTTGAAGCTCTCTTCCAATGAAGACGATGATGAAGAAGGGAATTACCCAGAGCCCTGCCATATAGACGGGAATCGAACCACCTATCATCGGAAATCCGTCATCTGGAAACTGCAGAGCTCCCAATGTATCTGCCAGAAACCAGTCTGGAAACATCATTAGAAGGCTTAGGATGAAGGTGAAAACCCAGATTCTCTTCCACTCGTCATACCCCCCTAGGTAGGATACAATGACGATCATTCCACTATAAATTATGACTACGACAAGTAGCTTCACACTGATGGCCGCCTGAAAAGGAATGAGTAGAGTCGTGGCTGCGATTATGGCGAATATGAGGTGTGTACCAAGGAAGTCCCTGATTAGTTTCTCCTTGAGGACTTGCATGATTATTCGTCCTGTTTTACGAACCTATAAACTGTGGGAAAAGCATGGCATGAAGACAGTAGCGGCCGGTAGTAACAGCGTAAGAGCAGGGGCGTGAGTCACAAGGGAGTGTTGCAGAGAATGTGACCTGCTTGCCTCCTAGCTCCCTACGGCCATATCGAGCTGTTGGCAAGAATCTCACTCTCACTGATGTAAGAAAGTAATCGTATCGGAAAGCTATTGAATAAGCACTGCGAGCCTGTCGCCATGTCTGAGGAAGAGCACAAATATGTTATTGGAAGTAGATGGGTCAAAGAGACGATTGTGACAATAGAGATTGACGGTGAAGAGGGTATTCGGGTGGCAACTCCACCTGATTTTTGGACCAGGAGGTCCTATGGGCATACTGTCTCCTGAGGACTTGTTTGTCGCCTCTGCAGTTTCCTGCTACGGAGTCTCGCTATCTGGCATATCTGAGAGGTTTCATGCCGGTTTCAAAGACTTCCATCTCACTGGAACTGGAACACTCCAGAAGAGCGAATCTGGTTGGGAGTTCACGCAGATTGCCATTAGTGCCACCATCACGGTTTCTAGCGACGATGATAGAAAGAAGATGGCAAAAGCTGCTGAGCGTGCGCACTCGTATTGCATTGTTGCTAATTCAATGAAGTGCCCAGTCCATCTTGACTATAAGATCATTGTCGGATGACTCTAAGAATCACATCTGAGGCAGCGGAATTTCAACTGTGTACACCTTTCCGCACTGGCAGTCGAGTTTGACTGACCAACGTTTTGGCAGAGGCACATTGAATTCCTTTACTACTTCGGAGAGGCTGTTCTTGATGCCGCTGATAAGCTTCACATATGCACCTGCTAATGTGGTCAGCTCATGAGGGAAGTCGAGATCCGATAAGAAATACTTGAATGCATTATTGCAGTGCGGACATGCAGTGAGCAGCAGGTTCGTAGTATCTCCGCATTTCGGGCAAATAGTCTCGTTCCTGCTCATCTTTGGAGCCATAGGCATTTCTAGGGTCAAATCGTTTTGGTGACCACAGACATAACAGAAGTAGCGCAATGGCAGTTTCGGCATAATGATTCATTCCTCACCTGCTATGAAGAATAGTCATATCCTGCTAAAAGCCTAGCTGAAATGTATCGAGTGTGATGTGCATGTGTGATTGATTACTTTTGAAGCGAAATTGTGGTTGCATTCAGAATATCTGTATCACCCACAGACTCCAATTCAATCGCAACTCTTGCTCCGGGGTCAAGTGTATCATACTTTGTGAAGGCTGTCACTTTTACTTTGATGTGTTCATTATCCTGCGTTTCGATACTTAAGTAGCCATAGTGTTTCTTTCCCATCACGCTGATGTTAGCAGCGACAATCGTGCCTATCACCATTCTCTGCAAGAGTCTTTCACCGTCGTGTGCGCCATGCAGTAAGTCATATGACGTATCCTATTCTGGCATCCTCTGTGAAAGTGGTCAATTGCTCCCGACTATTGTACTATTGATGTGCCAAGTGCGTTTCTATGATGTCGCGGTTGCTCTCTCTTCTACTGAGGCCGATTCGAGCACTGGTCCGCGAAGAACCCTTTTTGCTACGAGAACGTCTGTTGATCCTAGTGTTGCAGCATCCACGACAACACGGTTCCCAACTTCAAGTGTTTCATAATATGTGTAGGAGTCAATCTTCACATCTACATGTTCATTCCGAGTCACTTCGACGGTGATATATCCGTAGATGATGTCCGTTTCTCCGAAAGCAGCTAGCTGGGTCGAAACTATCTTCCCTTCAATAGTACGCTCTTCATTTCTCATAGAATAACTATTGTTAATTATCCTTATAAGTCATTGGTTCTTCGTTATCTATTCTCTGAGCTTTTTCATATTCTTGGGATAGAATTCTGTGTTACTAATGTAGGAATCAATATAGACATCGATCGCCTCTCTTACTGGACTATCGGGGTCCAGGTCTCTCACGTACTTGGCCGGTACTCCTGCATAGATCTTGTTGGGCTCTGTCTTGGTCTTGTCGTGAAGCATAGCGGAATTCCCAATCAGAGCGCCTTTTGCCACCTTGCTGCCCAACATGAGAACTGCTCCCATTCCGATTGCCGCGTTGTCTTCAATTATTTCAGCATGGATAGTTGCATTATGTCCAATGTTCACTCGTTTTCCAATTCGAACGGTGAATGATGGATCCGAGTGTATCACTACACCGTCCTGAATATTGGTCTCATCATCGATTAGAATTGGTCCTCTATCCCCTCTAATGGAGACCATCGGGGCTACAAAGACACGTTCACCAATCCTCACATCGCCAATGACAGAAGCCTGTGGATGTACGTAGGCAGTTCTTGCAATGGTTGGAGTCTTGTTTCCAAGTGCGTAAATTGTCATGCTATCATCTCTTTGCGAGTTTCATTATTTCGCTCCAGGGGTCGGATATTGGCTGGTCATTAGTTGGATACCAGAAAAACCATTCTGTCTTGCGGTTCTTCTAATAGAGCACCAATTGTTATATGCGTAGCTTCCTCATACCAATTCCTAGGAACTTCGTGCCAATGAGCAGAGAAGATGAGAGCAAGAGTACTGCCGTCCGCATACCAAAGACAAGCATCACCATCTGCGGCGGTAAGAAGACGGAGGTTGGAGAAGCCGCGAAACAGGCTCTCGATATTTCAGATGAAGACTACTATTCAACCTGGATCAACCTAGGTTTAATGAGACGCCTTGGATTCCTGTTTGACGGCGGCGTTGAGAGTACTGGTAGTTCGACTGGAGGACTTGTACTCATGTTTATCGTCCTCATTGCGGCTCTTGCATTGTTTGCGTTTTGGCAGGTTCTCATTGTCTTCGCTGTGGTTGCAGTCCTCGCCTTATTGAGTGGCGGTGCGGCTCTCAAGTTCCTACGAGCGACATACATTACAAAGCCGCTGAATGAAATTGACTCCACGAAGCTTGAGGAATTCATACGAGCTCAGGCATCACAGGGTCACATCGTGAAGGTGGAGGGAATCCGCGACGCCTCGAACATGGGCAAGGATACCATGAGGATTTCCAATGCCGCGCTCACGTACCGAACCGGAATTCAATTCTCAATCCTCGTTGCGTCAGCGTTCTTGATTCTGGAGGTAGCCTACTTCCTCGCTACAGGCCACTGGCTCTCTGGCCCGAGCCCAGCGACAGGACAAATGGAAACTCTCGTGCTCATCTGCTTTGGTTTCCTGTTTGTTGGCGGTGTGGTCATGATGGAAATCGGTGTGCTGCTACGGAATCGTCTATGGAGAGAGCTCTTACAGAAGAAGAAAGAGTGACTACACGACATCAAAGACGATTTCCCAGAACTCTCGCTCGGACACTCCCGTCCTGAGCTCTCTCAGTTCTTCTTTGATCTTATCAAATGCTACATGTGACTGGAGCTTCTTCTGGTCTTCATGAGTCTTTTTCACTCGCTCAGCTATTTCCTTCGCTTGATCCGGAGTTGCCCGGACTCCGCCCATCTTCAGTAGATACTCGACAAAGTGCCTGCCCACGAACTTGCCAAGATGGAACTGCCTCTCGCGGCCGACCTTTGATGGATTGATTGGTTCGTATGTCATTGAGTGGGTCAACTGTCCGTGCGAGTGTATCCCGCTTGAATGAGTGAATGCATTATCACCACTGATTGCCTTATGTAGTGGAAGGGGTATAATGAAGTCTTTCTCGACGAGTCGGGACAGCTGGTAGAGTCTCTCTGTCTGAATCCCTGTCGCAATGCCGTATAGCTCCTCAAGAGCCATCACAACTTCCTCAAATGCCGCATTACCAGCTCTCTCACCATAGGCATTGACACAAACTTGCGCATAGGTGGCGCCTTCTTCTACAGCAGCGAGTGTGTTTGCAGTTGCCAGACCAAAATCATCATGACAATGCACTGCGATAGGGATCTTGTACTTACTCTCTGTCCATAGATGCGACTTGACCTCTCTCATAATATGCCTCATGACCTCAGGTCGAACGAATCCGACCGTGTCAGCGACACAGATCTTGTCTGCTCCTGCATTAATCGCAGTCCTATAGGCCTGGCAGAGAAATTCCATATTGCTTCTGGTTGAGTCCTCTGCGATGTAATCGATAATGAGACCGTGTTCTTTTCCATACTCGACGCACTGTGTTATTCGATCCAAGACCTGTTCCCGTGACATTCTGAGCTGGTACTTTAATCGGAAGTCTGACGTGGCAATAAAGATTGGAACTTCGTCAACGCCTGCTTCGATGCATGCATCGATGTCCTCAATGACTGCACGGGCTGGAGCAGCAACACTCGCCCTTGAGAGCCCTTCTTTTGCTACTGCAGCAACTGCCCTCTTCTCAGCATCGCTGACCGCTGGAAATCCGACTGCAACGATTGAAGCGCCTACATCATCGAGCATCTTCGCAATCTCAATCTTCTCATCGATTGTCAATGCAACTCCCGGCGTCTGCTCTCCATCCCTTAGGGTCTCATCCCATATGAACACTTTCTTGGGGAGGCTGTCTGATCTCGTGCCGGGCACCTTGTTGTAGTTGACTGCAAGTCCTGCCTTCTCTAGGGTCTCCATGTGACTCAACCTACTTGTGCATCTGTCTCTGTCAATTCACTCGAACCGATAATGACCATATTTCTCTGCGCTCTCTAAAGTCTTGTCAAGCATACCAATTTGCTTCTCATACTCTGCCTTCGTCATATCACCACGCTCCAGTGCCGTCCTTGCCTTCTCCTTCTTGTACTCTATTTTGGTGTTCTCGATGTGGTTGAGTCTGAGAGAGGACTCTGTGACCGGCGTTGCCTTTGTGACCCCGCAGATGCCTTCAAGGAGTGGCATCCAACAGATCTCTTCGATATGAAAAGAGAACTCAAGTCCTCGTTCAAGAATTCGATTCCAGATAGGGCACGTCTTCATAAAGACGTCCCTCTTGTTCACCTCGATATCCAATCCAATGGCTCTGAAGACACTCCCAGCTATCTCTGCTGACTTCTCAGGACCTCTTCCACCGCTTGCCTTGGCAATCTCCTTTCCTATCTGCCTAAAGCCGCCACTGTATCCCTCGTACATTGAGAGCGCTCCGGTGTTGTCACGAAGTCCCCACCACAACCCATCAATGAAGGCGACAAATGCCATCCTGAGAATCTCTAGGTCATTCATTTTCCGTCCTCCTTCACAAAAGGTTCTCCCCATTTATTCAGAAATGCTATCTCCTCGGGTCCCTGTCTTGGTGGCCCGAGTGTTCTGGCATATTTCGGATATCCCAGCGTCAGACACAGAATTGGCACCCAGTGTGGGAATGGAATCCCCAGCTTCTTAGATATCGCTCCGACATCATCAAAATGGTCTAGCTGGACTGATGAGACGCAGCTTCCGATGCCAAGTGCTGCGGCTGCAAGTGCCATGTTTTGCATCATCATGGCACCTGCTATGACTCCATGCCTCGGACCTGACCATCCGTACACGCCTCCAGTTCCTCTTAGTGTTGCTTGGGAGTTGCCAACATGGGTCTGGTCGATAGCAAGCACGAGTAGAACAGGAGCTCCATCGGTTCCTGGATTTCCTTTGATGTATTCAAATCGCTGCCCAGAAATGAGAATATCGATTGTTCGCTCACGGCTTGCCTTTGACTCGATGTAGCTCAGTCTGCGTTCCAGCTCCTGTCGCGGAGTGGCGCGACCAAAGAGCAATATCGTTCGGTCTACTGCTATTTGCCCAATGAATTCGCGCATCTTCTTGTCACGGACAACAATCACTCTCCACGGCTGCTGATTCTCTGCGCTGGGAGCGTAACTTCCCGCCTCTATGATCTTATAGATCAACTCGTCGGGGACATCTCTTGATGTGTCATAGTCTCGGATAGCCCGACGGCCCTTGATTACTTTGATTGTTTCACTGTCTCCCAAGGTGTGACTCTCCAGTCATTGATATGGTGGCGTGATTTGTCCACACTTAAGTAAGTAACTAATAAAGGACAACACAGTCCTCTCTGAGTACTACATCAGAGGGGCGTCGCGTCCATCGTATTTGACATGGAATCCTGTATCTAGGTTCGCGCACTCCTTCAGGATATTGCCGCTGGCTACAACACGCTGTACCTGATTGGTGCCTTCGTAGATCTGCAGGAGTTTCGCATCTCGCATGAGTTTCTCTGCTGGATACTCGTCGAGGTATCCATATCCTCCCATGATCTGCACTGCATCAACAGCGTTTTGCATTGCGGCGTCTGCAGCAAAGAACTTGGCAAACGCAGAGTCCTTTGAGTTGCGGATTCCTTTATCCGCCAACCATGCTGCATATCGAGTCAGCTGTCTCGAGGCTGCAGCTCTTGCACCCATATCAGCAAGCATGAAACCGATACCCTGGAAGTTGCCTATTGATTGTCCAAATTGCTGACGAATATTCGCGAACTTTGCAGCCTCATCAACAGCCCGCTGCGCTACTCCTGTCGCAATGGCTGCAATTCCTGCTCTAGTCTTGTCCAAGGTCATCATTGCAATCTTGAAGCCTTCCCCTTCCTTCCCTACAAGACAATCCTTGGGTACTCTAGCATGATCAAAGATGACCTCACTCTGAACTGAGTTCTTCTGACCCATCTTGTTCTCTATGAGTCCAATCTTCACGGCCTTGCTCTTCGGGACCATAAAGACTGATAGCCCCTTGTTCTTCAGTTCTGGCTGAGTCGATGCAAAGACTGTAAAGAGCGACGCCTGTGGGGCACTGGTGATGAAACACTTGACACCATTTATGACGTATTCGTCCCCATCTTTCTCCGCCCGAGTTGCTACAGCTCCTGCATCTGAACCTGCAACGCGCTCAGTCAGGCAGAATGCTCCGAATTTGGCTTCCTTTCCCGTAACCAAGGGTTTCACATAGGTCTTGAGCTGTTCCATGGTGGCTGCAATCACGAGTGGCGCAAATGCAAGGTTGTTGCACATGATTGATGTTGCCATTCCAGCATCACCATAACCTGTCGCTTCCGACACGAGTGTTTCGGAAACCAGTGAGTGCCCTGGTCCCCCTGCTTCAGTGGGGATATGCAAATTCATGAGACCTGCTTCAAAGGCCTTCTGAACGACCTCCTTCGGAAACTCGTTTCGCTTCTCTAATTCAATGGCGTGCGGGGTAATATGCTCCATAGTGAAAGCCTTGGCTTTCTCCCAAAGCTTCTGTTCTTTGTCAGAGAATGAAAAGTCCATAGTCAATCACAAGACCCCGCTTGAATAACGGCTTATTATCTCTTCGGAGAGTAG
>CAYHAA010000023.1:0-27689 GCA_964354495.1 uncultured archaeon
ATATTTTCCATGAACAAGTATCAAAGTTTGGTGGTGTTTATAGAAGCGAAACAATACGTGATAATGGAGTCATTGCAGTCCGATTCAGTTCCGTATACGGCAGAGCATTGGAGCGACGTGGATTGATTAGCGGCGACAAAGCATTGCAAAATGTGGGGCTTCCCAGCTGGTTGAAGACCAACCCGGAACTAGCTCCACTTTATCTTAGTCCAATGTGGGCGCAGGACGGCTGTTTCCCAATGTGCCGCAATCATAGAGTAACCTTCGAGTGGGAGAGAGGTGTCGTTCTTATAGATCCGTCGAAAGAATCTGTCTACGGAACTGAATCCTTGGCCACAAAAGAACATGCCCGTTTTGTGCGTGAGCATGGTGAAAGAAAAACCTGTGACAAATTCGGCATCACCTGTGAGATTACAAAAGGTCAGCTTGAGAATCTAAACACGAACAGTGATAGGCAAATTGCTGAAGTAGCAGAAGAACTTCAAAAGGTGGCTCAAGACAACCCATCTCGACTTCTTGAAGATGAGATAGAGTTGTTACAGAGTCTAGGGATCAAGTCAAACAAATATCTCGTTAGGTTGACATACTATGAGAACACTCAGAGGTTATCGACTCTTTGGCATGCCAATACGGCAACGAAAGACGATGCAATGCGTGTTGCTTTGCTGTGTGCTCCAGAGGATGTCATTAAGAAATCTAAAGTTGAAGCGTGGGTAGAAAGTGATCCAGTCACAAGAGAAAGAATAGCAAAGGACATCGAGAACGGAAGGAGGATGAGTGCATGATGAATTGTGATGAGGCAAAACTGAAAGAGATCATAATTGAAGCCATTAGAGACGAGACAGGAATTGCTGGAGTGCCAGTAGAGGTTGCGGAGAAAAGGGTACTAAAGAAATCCAAGGATGTTGGCATGGATTGCGGCTTGAATCAAATACGGAACCTTATTCGAAGACTTCTTGATGACTGGGAAATTGACAAGACCATAGATGAATTGGACGTCGGTAGAATGAAAGAACTTGGTTTGCCCGAAGTAAGCGGATTTACGTGGCATCTTAAGGTTCTTGCTCCTGAGAAGACAGAATTCTACCAGTCTCTTAAGCCAAAAACAAAAGCGTTGATTAGATTGCTGCGAGAGCAGAATGATCCCCAAAGGCTCGGAGTGATGCCAAAAGAAGAAGCAATCAAGTTGTTGACTGAACAGGGATTTCAAAATAGTCTT
This sequence comes from uncultured archaeon, assembly GCA_964354495.1. Taxonomy (GTDB): domain Archaea; phylum Asgardarchaeota; class Thorarchaeia; order Thorarchaeales; family Thorarchaeaceae; genus SMTZ1-45. The sequence continues at coordinate 1,220 of CAYHAA010000023.1, forward strand.
GAATTCATTTTTGCACGGGACACGATTGAGGACTTCGCCACAATTTGGGGGGGAAAGTCAAATGTCTGGTGTTACGGTTTGGTCAAGGAGTATGAGAAGACTGAGGAGTATATACAATGGCATGAAGAGATGATGGAGAAGGCTGCAGAGAGGGAGGCGTTTCGTTATCGTAGAAGCGAGGAGTTTGAGATAACGGACCCTATTTGCGCCCGTCTTGAGCAATTGGCTGAGAGGAGGGAGGAGGACTTGGAGAGACTGTCGATGAAGAGAAGGAAGATGAGAAAAGGGGATTACCTTCTCAAGAAGACTGCCATCGAAACGCGTGATGAGGAAGAGGAGAAGAGGTGGAACGAGATCATCGATGCTGTGTACTCTCTCAGCTTTGATGACCTCATCGCCCTTCAGAAGCTCTTTCTGGGGAAGGAATTGCCGCATTTTGAAGAAGTGAGGAAATTCCTCGGTAGCGTAGTCAAAAAGGATGCATAAGGCTCCTTTTCCTTAAAAAATGAAAAGAGGCCTGTATTTACTTAAGGGGTACGTATGAGCTGCTTTTTGTGGCCCCGATCCCCGGATTACCATGTTTTACGGGTCTAATTGTAGCGCTAAACTCTCCTAAGACATGTCCAATCATCTGGGGGATGATCTTGACGCGCTGGAACTCTTTGCCATTATGCACAGCAATGGTGAGGTCGACCATTTCAGGGAGAATGACCATGTCACGGCAGTGGGTCTTTACAACGACATCCTTTCCCTTCTTGACCTGCTTCCTGGCTGCCCTGAGATTCATGAGGAGTTTCTTCTGTCTCTGAGGAAGGCCTCTCTTGAGAGTCCTTCTTCTGCGTGAAGGGAGCAGTTCAATGAGCGAGTCCATATTCATCTTGATTAGCTCGGAGAGGGGATACCCACGATACATTGGTTCGCCTTTTTGTGACATGCAATCACCTAGCGTGATAGATAGGGATGGTAGTGACCACCCGAAACACCGGTGAAGCGGGAGAGTCCGAATTTAAGGATTGCGCACTGTCCCTCGTTCATGTATCGGGCTTGACGATTACGTTGCCCGTATCATCCAGCATACCTGCCTTCCTCATTGCCACACGGACCCACCCCAACGACTCCTCCAGGCCCGGGTCTCTCACCAAGGCGAGCCGCGCGAGTTCGATTGCCTTCTCCCATCGTTCAAGTTCATAGTTGATCTCAGCCATGTGGAGGATTGCCAGCGCCATCCTGTCCTCCATATCAACTGCAATTTCAAAACTCCGCAATGCATCCTCGAAGCGCCCTACGTTCCTCAAGAGAACGCCTTTGTTAAAATAGGGCACTGGGTCGTCTGGATTCATCGCAGCAGCTGTATCCAGCTGTTGTAGTGCCTCTTGAGTGAGATGGCTATCCTTGTCTGGAGTATCCTGAGCCTGCATGAGGGCGACTGCTAGACTAATCCTCGCATTCTTATTGTCAGGTCTTCTTGACAGGATATTTCTCAGGAGATCGATTGCTTCTCTGGTCTGTCCGCTAGCGAGTTTCGTTGCTGCCTGTTCATACTCCTTGTCTCTGGAACGTCCGAATCTGGGCACTGAAAACACCAAGACTCTCTTCTCGTAAGAGCTCTTAAGTCATCACCTAGGACCAGTTGAAATCTCTTCTGGAGCTGAAGTCCCGATTAGGCATCTTGTTGAGGGCTCTTCAATAGAATATAATGCTCTCTTGAGTGAGAGAGGGAGAGTATTGAATGACGACGCAGCGCAACAGGACAAGTCTCAGTTCCTATATGACTTGTATTGAAATGAAATGAGAGGGCTTTTCAGCCCTACGATCAGTTGTCGCCTGAGTGACTCTACTCTTCTTTCTTCTCAGCGACTTTTTCTTCATCAAAGTTGAAGTCTTCGAGTGGCTCAGGTGCTGGAGTCGTGAGCATGGTCCAGCCGATCCACATCGCAATGACCATTATGAGAACAACACCAAGATAGATTGGCAGTTGTACAAGGAAGTCAGGGCTTGGATGCAGGAGACTTCCGAGGGGAAATCCGAGCGTGTCAGCCCAAGCGGCCACGTCTGGGAATATCTGGAGTATAACTAGCCCCCAGGTGTAGTACAGGAGCACAAGCAGTGCGAAGATGAAGATAAGGGCACCAATTGCCTTTTCTTTTCCGATTGTCATTACTCTCCTCTTTTTGTTGAAGAATCTATTTCGCTTAGCGCTTGCGTGCTAATAAAAGCATTACGTAGGATGAGTAGTTGAGTCATGTTCTGGAAAATCAGTCAGACTCTAATGAAGCGAAAGAGAAAAAGTGAGTCGTTTCTCGGCTTTTCCTCGTGCATATTACTTATAATGTGTTCATTCTCTCGATTGACATGTCTACTACCATATGTGGGGTGTAACTTTGGTCAAGATAGTAGTTCCTGTCAAGCAGGTACCCGAGGTCACAGAGGTTCGAATGAATGAAGAGACCGGGACACTGATTCGTGAAGGTGTCCCAAGCATATTGAATCCTTTTGATGAAATCGCGGTCGAGGCTGCAATCCAACTGAAGGAGAAGCACGGCGGCGAGGTGACCATTGTCACAATGGGCCCACCACAGGCAAAGGACGCTCTCTTCAAGGCTCTGGCAATGGGAGGAGATAAGGCAGTCCACCTGACTGACAGGGCCTTTGCTGGTGCAGATACGTGGGCAACAGCGCTCACCCTGGCGGAGTACATACGTAAGACCGAGTTCGACCTGGTCATATGTGGGAAACAGGCGATTGACGGCGATACTGCTCAGGTCGGTCCAGAGCTTGCAGAGCTTCTGGGCGTTCCTCAGATCTGCTATGTCCGCAAGATTGAGATGGGTGAAGATGGCAAGAACGTGACTGTTCACAGAGGGACTGATGAGGGCTATGAGGTTGTAAAGGCGAAGCTACCTGTATTGCTCACTGCAACAAAGGGTCTCAATGAGCCCAGGCTCCCGAATATCATGGGGATCATGAAGGCAAAGAAGAAGCCCTACGAAGAAGTGAACGTCCAGGCTCTTGGTACTGACCCTGAACGATTGGGTCTGAAGGGGTCACCAACGCAGGTTCGCAAGGTGTTCGCACCCGAGAAGAAGAAGGGCGGTATAAAGATTGATGCAGAGAATCCTGCAGCAGCTGCAAAGCAGCTCGTGGAGTTCCTCACCAAGAAGGGGGCGTTCTAGGAATGAGTCTGATCTATGATAGAGATACTTGCACAGGCTGTATGCTCTGCCCGAAGGCCTGTAACTTCGGAGCAATCATGAAAGACGGTGACAAGGTCAAGTTCGATCTCGATAAGTGTGTCCTCTGTGGATCGTGTGAAGAGGTCTGCCCCGTGGACGCCATCAAGATTGAGCGGAAGAAGGTCGACCCTAGCCAGATTGCTGAGTACAAGAATGTCTGGGTCTTCTGTGAGACCGTCGAGGGACGATTGAGAAGTGTTGCTCTTGAGCTCGTCACGAAAGGCAGAGAGCTTGCCGACAAGCTGGGTGAGAGACTTGTCGCAGTGATCATCGGCAGCGGTATCACAGATCATGCCCAGAACCTTGTTCATCATGGTGCGGATGAAGTACTTGTAGTAGATGCAAAGATATTCGCAGACTACACGACTGATGCATATGCTATTGCTATGACCTCACTCATTGCGTCCAGAAAGCCTGCTGTCGTTCTCTACGGCGCAACCAGCAATGGTCGTGACCTTGCACCCCGTATTGCGGCTCGGCTCGGGTTGGGTCTCACGGCTGACTGTACTGGTCTTGAGATTGATGAAAAGCGTCAACTCATTCAGACTCGACCTGCCTTTGGTGGAAACATCATGGCCGAGATCATCACTCCCTACACTCGCCCGCAGATGGCAACGGTCCGTCCGAACGTCTTCAAACCCAAAGACCCTGACACGTCACGCAAGGGAAAGATCGAGAAGGTGAACATGCAGGTCAGCCCCGTCCAAGTTCGAACGCGAGTCCTCGAGAAGGTGAGCGAGGTCGTTGAGGGTATGAAGCCTGTCGAAGAGGCTGATATCATCGTCTGCAGTGGGAGAGGTATCAAGGACCCGGCTAACCTTGAGCTGCCCAGGCAGCTCGCAAAACTGCTTGATGCTGCTATTGGAGGTTCGCGTCCCATCGTTGACATGGGCTGGCTTCCTCCAACGCAGCAGGTCGGGCAGTCAGGGAGAACGGTCTGTCCGAAGCTCTATTTTGCGTTGGGAATATCTGGAGCCATTCAACATCAGATCGGAATGGCCAGCAGTTCGATCATAGTAGCCATCAACAAGGACCCAGAAGCTCCGATTTTCAGCATAGCTGACTTTGGAATTGTCGGGGATATCTTCACAGTCTTACCCGAAGTGATTGCAGAGGTAAAACGAGTACTAGACTCGAGATAGGCTGTTGAATTGCCCGGCTCTTCGGAACGGGCAAACTCATCTCTTTCACTGGAAGTGAGTTGACCTACCACGGCTCCTGAAGTAGTTCTATCCAGAAATACATGAATCCCGGCAGTGTTTCATTCTCTGCTGCCACAATCTTCATCACGAAAGTATACGAGCCAGAATCAAATCCGAGATCCCAGTAACCGCCCATACCGCCCCAGTCACCTTCCGTTCGATTGTCGTAATTACATAATGATCTTCGACCAGTTTCATTCAACGACTGAAAGTCGGATGAGGACATGCTTAGCATTGAGTAGTAGTAGCTCAGTTCTTCGGGTGCGGTACCCCAGTCTTCAAGCTCGCAGGTGGATTTTAGAATATTCCGTTGTCCATATTGTGCAGGCTGGACATTGCAGGGAAAAATGTACCAGTCGCCAAGAGTAATTTGTTCCCCTCCCACCGGACTACGATAGAAGATGACAGTAGTCTGATCAAGAACAAAGGTCGAATATGATGCTGTTCCAAATGCAGCTATTATCAGAAAGACCGTGATGAAGCCCGCGAGCGCGGCTCTGCGGATTCTTAACTTGTGTCTTAGTTTCGTAGGAACTCCCTGACGCTCTAACTCGGTCTCCCAGACTGCAGTACTGCTTCGTATTTCTGTTATCTTCGGCCAGTAGGACATGTTAGATTTGAAAACCCTGAAACTGGCAAGAAGACCAGCGAATGAAACGAATCCAAGTATTGCGATGGATAACAGAATCGAAGACAGCGATGCCTCGAATCCAAAATAGGATGCGATGGTCGTATCATGGGCAGGGGCGTAGCCAGAAATAGAACCTGCAAAGATTCTTGCAAGATTCGATGGACTGAGCGTTGCTATACCACGTGTCACAGATCCCCAAAGGGCCAAAGAATTCGATCCTACCATGATCGCTAGTCCTATTGTCACTGCGCATCCCATAGTCGTGGATATGATGATGTCATCAGTGACTACAACAAAGAGCACACCAATTGATGCCAGTAACATGGAAACGACAGAAGTGGCTATCAGCGCCGGAGGAAGATAAATGAAAAAACCCGTGCCTCTTGGTTGATAGAATGAAGTTCCCACTAGCAGAGGTTCTAAGAACAACGCAATTGTGACCATCACGCTGAATACTAGTGTAAGAGCATAGACTTCGATTAGACATTGAAGAAACACCTTACTCCCGCTCTTCCCAGATTTCTGCAGTGCTAAAATGCGCTCTTTTGCAGTCCATGTTCCAAACACAATGCTAGGAATCATGAACACTGGCAGACCAATGATCAGCACATATGCAATAACATTCATCGTGTTAACAAGAACTGCAAATTCATCGTGGTAACCGACATCTGGGCGCATTGAATAGCAGGTGAGAATGACAATAATCGATACAACACTCCAGATCACCAACCATTTTTTGGCGATGAAGAATCGACTAGCTCTGGTCGCGTCCTTTTTGTCCTCCACGATGATTCACTCCCTTGGAACACATATCTGAGCTAAACCGATGGTTCCACATCGCATAAGAAAGCGCAGAATACTATGTGATGCCACTAGTAGGTAGGACGTTTTTTCATTTATGGTCATCGGTAGAGAAAACTGCTGAGGTCAAACGAGTATTAGATTCAAGATAGAGGCCACACCTCTATCTTCCCCACTTCTTTTTGTGTATGATTTCTGCTCTCTTCGATTGGCACTAACCAGTTGGTTACGCAGTTACATATGCATAAATACGAATTAGGCCAATACATAGTGGGAAACGCGAATTGAGCGGGTCAGGGCAGTTGGATGGATTTACCAAAGCGATAAGAAGCATTCAGCATCGTATCTACACGTCTAGGAAACTCATTGCGAGACGTATCACTGTCCTGCTACTGTTTCTCTATCTTGCTGCTCTAGTGGATGTGGGAAGCGCTATTTTAGGCGACCTCAGGACTGGGTTCTGGTATGATAATATTGGACATACACTGTTCCCCTATCCGCACACAGCAGGTGGTCTTCTCCCTGTGATAACTCCGGTTCCTCCAATCGAAGTCTTCGTCTACGTCGCATTTGTCTATCAGGGGATTTGGATTGCTTGGACAGCCCTAGGCATCATTTACATCGTAGCACCTCTTTTCATTTGGGCCTACAGAACCCTTAGAAAACCAGCTGCAGGAGCTGCACAGGCACAGCAGGAGAAAGAAGAGAAGACTGGTATTCTTACAGGAATGCTTGTATTTCTCTCCATACTGCTCTCAATTGGAACCTTCGCTATCACCAACAATCTCCATTCCTATGGATTCATGCCGTTCCTAGCTGCGGTCGGGCTCTCAGCAGTGCTTGTTGGCATCTTGACTCAGAATTGTTGAAGTGCTTATCGAGGGTATTCCTCTCACAGTCCAATCCTAAGCCTGCACTCACTATCTCCCGCTATGATTGATCTCTCTAGTATGACATCCACTGGTCTTCCAAGCGCACCCTCGAAGAGCGCCTTAGCCCAGCCCACGGAGCAGTTGCAATAGACGGCTGGCATCTGACCCTGCGGTATCTTGTTGACTCGCTTGCAGTAACATCTCGGGTATACAAGGTACGTGCCCTCTTTCTCTCTGTGAAGTTGTTTGTACGTCTTTCCAAACTCAGCAAGAAATTTGTCAACATCTTCTAATCTCTCGTAGATAGCCTTGGCGCTCTTGATGGTGCTCTGGGACCGACACCCTCTGCCACAGTCCACAAGGACTCTCTTCAGTGTTTCATCATCAACGTTCTCATCAAGGCCTCCGATGAGGTCGCATAGCCATTTTTCACCTGAACTGACCAATATGGACGCCTCATCATGTCTATCGCATGTCCGACATATGAACAAATCGACCTTGGTAGAAAAACTATGACCTTTCTAATCCGTCTGATTTCGTCCACGATACCAAGAAGCTGGTAGAGAACTCAGTACGTGAGATATGGGTAGTGGACGTGCTGCAGCAAGAGCATCACATATCGATGAGAAGGACACCTTCCTTATGAATTGGCAATGAAGCGAGTACTTTGCCGCTCCGATCAGTGTGCCATGCTCCTCCCGTTGAAGCATGTTCAGGGCAATCACAGAGTAGATTCGCAGCGAGGACGACTGCACCAGTCTGTCGCCATCGTTCTCTATAGTGTGTCAGTTCTGCACTCCAGCTCTCTTCAGTATCATCAGCTGCAACGAAATCCCGAGCAAAGGGGTATAACAGATAGTCTGGTTCCCCAGTCTTGAGTCTTCCAAGTACGTCATCATTCCAGAGATCCCCACAGATGAGAAAGGCCACTCTCCCTAAGGGAGTTTCTACAACTGGTATCTCGGTGCCTTCCTGATAGACACTATTATCGTCATCAGGCATGTGCCAGTCTGAATCATTTCGACGGTGGTGCAGAACGAGATCTCCGTCAGGGTCGAACAGGAGCGCAGAATCAAAAATGTTGCCGGCAGCTCTCTCCAAGAGCCCAGCTGCAAAAAACACCCCATTATCAGATGCGAATGATCTCCACTCATCGTTTCTGGATCCGGGGACTGGCTCTGCAATCTCTAGGTCGATATTGGGAAAGCCAGTATTTGCGAGTCCTGTGGCAGCAGCTTCTGGAAAAAGAACAAGTTTAGCTCCCTTCCTCACAGCTGCTGATGCAAGTCCAAGTATCCTTGATTGATTCGCCTGGAAATTCGCTGTGACACGATTGGAGATAATTGCAGCCTTCATATGAACTCTTGCGTGAAATGGGCACAGGGATGTGAAAAATGTGCCTACTGATTAGTTCCTTCAAGTTCCTTTCCTTCATTCTTGGAGCGCATATGTTGTCCTGCTCTCTTCCCTGCATGAACAACCCGGTACGTCCCTCGCAACGTCGTAAGACATATAGCATCAGTCACAATATCATAACATTGTTGGTGTGAGGTGCGGACAGTTGATCATTGTTGCTCTCACATGCTTCCTCGTTTGGAAGCATCAGAGGGGTAATATCGCTAAGAGAATAGATGTCCTAGTTGCTATTTCTGTACTGGTCACGGGATTGACATTCATTACGGCTGCCAGTCCTCCAATGGTAGAGATACCTACAGGACCGAATCAGGAACTCAGAGTGATGCCCCCCACTGCATTCCCATTCACAATGCAACAGTATAGAAACTATGATCTAGACCAGTTCTATTATCGAATAGTCATTGGCTGGCCAGACGGAATACCAATCTACGAGGGAGTAGCAAACGATGACCAGAGCGAGTTCATACATTTCGCACATCTCTACACGGCCATGTTTCTGGGTGCGTACATGGTTGTTGGGCTAATGGTGATTCTTGTGATAGTCTATCTTTTAGCTCTCCGAAGACCGAGAAAGGAGAGTTTCACAATGAACACATCCCCTGATAACAGAACGAGGATGTCTGAGCAATAGCCACAGCATAGGGTTGGTTCTCATCAATTCCCTACTGGGCTCTACGCAGCACGTATATTGTCCAAGGTGCTATTCTGGTTTCATTGACCCAATCGTAGGGCTCCTTCTTCTTCGCTAGAGGTTTGTATATGTGCACAATTTCCAATTTGGCACGCTGATATGTTTCCCTATAGGATTCGGCTGTCCAGAGGATGTCGCTCACGGGTCTCTTGTCATCGATATCTAACTGGATAATGCGTACGATGTCCCCACTTCTTGCATCTCTATTCTCTGGGAAGTCTTTGGTGGAGAATGATGTCCATTCGTGTGTGTATATCTCCGGCGATGATACCAGATTGATGAGCACGCCGTCATCTCTCAAGAGGTCTCTCAGTCCTCTGAGGTTCATGACCTTCTTTTCCATCGTAGGAATGTTGTCAAAGGGAAATGCAGACAAGATACAGTCGAATGTGCCTTTCCGGAGTATACTGAAGTCTCCCTCTCTGATGACATGATACTCTCCCATCGGATCGTACTCTCGGGCTCGCTTCACCATCTCCTCGGATATATCAATTCCAATCGTCTGGAGCCCAAGCCTCTGTAAGAATCTGGTTGAGCGACCAGAACCACATCCAAAGTCTAGTGCTCTTCCGCCTCTGACATGCTTTGCAATGATGGCAGGTAAGTCTCTGAATGCCAGGTAGTATGTGCCGGGAAATTCGAGTTTCGAATACGCATCAGCCCGAATAGCATCCTCATAGACATTGGAGAACTCCATTCTCACGCCTCGAACCTTGCTGGATGACTCTCCTGATTTATCGATTGTGATTGAATTCACTTTGCTACAAGTAGCTGTACCCGCATGATCCGTCCTCTGACTGCATTGGGGCCATTGGCCTTCGGCGGTTGGTCATAATGGTTTCTCATCCTCTGAGAGGTCCATGACCTCCTCCTCAAAGGGAGTCCCGTGATAGTGAAACTGAAAGAGTGGTCTTCCTTTCAGCGGTAGTCCGCAGCTCAGAAGTGGTAGAATCACGAATGCACTCATCAGTAGAGCATATGGAAGCTGATCAAGTCCCATAGTGATGACAGGGAGCATGAGAATGATCAGGATGGGGAGAAGCATCACTACTAGGCATGCATAGTATCCTGGCAACCTCTCCTGATGCTCCCAATCTTGAGCCATATTGCCACCATGCTCACAGTCCACTTGTTCTGTAATAAGAATCGTCTTCAAAGCATTTGGAGATAAATAAAAAGAGGGTGGGAACGAAGGTGGGCAGTTGGAAACCGCCCATCCCGTCTCTTGTACTAATGACCTAGAAGTCGTAAGCCTTCAGGGTCTTTCGCTTGTTGTCTTTGCAGCGAGCTGCTGCGTCGAGAAGCAGGTGGTTGATGGCGTTGTTGAATGCTTCATATGAATCGCTGCCGACCATCATATCCTTATCTCTAGCAAAATCCTGTATTGCCTTCTTGACATAGAAGGTGTACTTTGTATCTTTAGCCACTGGCTTTGCTTTCTTTGACATTTCTTAACCCCATATAGTGCTTTCCCGCTTGGCAAGGCTGGGCAACAAGTTGCATCCGCACCTCCAAGCAAAGGCGAAGATAGCCATAGTTATCTGGTTAATAAGCATATGGGGCATAGAATGCCTTTGCAGGCTGACCTGAAGGATTTCTACGGAGGCTCTGTTTGGAGCCACAGACGGCGTCAAAAGTACTGTTTTGCGAGGGTCTCCGGATGACTGTCATTCATTTTTGGCACCTGGCTTCTGCCCAACCCCGGAGAGAAACATCGAAGATGAATTGAGGCGGAATGGAGTTGTTACAGCACGCACGATTCAAGCTGAGGTAATCATTGGGTCAGGCCCGGGCTTCGCAATACATGTTCATCATGCACGATCAAACACGAACTCTCTTCACATTCCGCATCGTCTGAGTTTCGTATTCGAACCTTTTCTTGAACTCCCTCTTCACACTAGGCAAGAATGAAATCTCCTTCATTGTGAATTGCGTCCGTGAACTGTAATTAGATACATTTATATGCATACTGTACTAATGTACAGTTGTTGAGGTACAATGACCGAACATATTGATGATATCAAGAGAGAACTCGAAGAGGTTCGTAGGCTCAAGGAAGAGCTACAACGGGAAGTCGAGGATACTAAACGGCAGAAAGAAGAGATGCGTCGAGAGAGGGATGACGATGATAAAGGTCGAGAGGAAGCCCGAAGATTCCACTACGATATGGGAACGCCTCGACCTCCAAAGCCTCCGAAGTCTCCAAAGCCTCCTCGAGAACCCAGACATGTGCCACCCGTGAAGATTGACATCGCTGGCATCACAGATAGCCTTGAGGACATGATGGAGGATCTTGGTCATTCAATAGAGATGTCTATCAAAGACTTCGAAGGCTTAGCAGAAGGTTGCAGGATTCCAGGTGTCCATATCCGCACACACGGCCACAGGGGGAAGGCTGATATGAGAAAAGAGATTGAAGCCATAATCCCTGAACGCATTGCAAAGATAGTTGCACCTCTCGGGAGTGAGGAACGCCTTGGAATTCTGGACTATCTCAAGGGCGGCGGCAAATCTTTCAATGACATTGAAACCTTCACCGGGAAGACCGGGAGCTCCCTTACTCACCATCTCAACCCGCTCGTGGAAGCAGGTTATGTTGTGAAGGGAGAGGTACGAGGGACCTACTACGTCACAGTGGAAGGTCGCCTAGCATACCGTCTGGCTCAGTGGCTCACTCACAGAGTTGAGAAACAGCGTGAGCAGACTGGAAACAATGGCGACAGTGGTGAGAGTAGGGTCGATGTGGAGTTCGACGAAACTTCTGAAGGTGATGCCGATACTATCGTGCTTGAGAATGAGGACGACGTTGAGGCGGCTGCTGATCACCTCGACAGGGTTGCAGACCAGATAGAGGAGGCTCAGGACAAAATCGATGAGGCACGGGATGCCCAAGATGAAGCAGAAGACCAAGATGATGAGGATGATGAAGATGACATCGATGATTTGGACTGGAAGGACTAGAGGAGGAACAACAAGATGAAGCGACTAATACCTGATGACAATGTAATGGTCACAACTGAGAACTATGATCTGATCTCCCACGATAAGGCATTGGTCAAGATGGATGCTGGCTGTGTCTGGGTGTATCTTCTCGAGGACGGAGTGCGAGTTGGTGCTGCGTTCGTCGGACCATCCCGATTCGCAGTTGACGCTATCGCTGAGACCAAGCTCGGCGCCATGGGTGAGTCGGTGTCTGGCACCCTTGAGGGAATTCAGCTCTATGTCGGGGCAGTGCCCCTAGAGGCCATCTCCAGGAGTGCTGATGATTCATCTCTTCAGCAGCGAGGCTTTCATGATAGGAAGTATTTCTTGGCAGAAATTGAATCGACAATCAAGGACCAGCTGAATGGTGACCAAAAACAGGTGAAGATGGATCAGAAGGAGAAGTCCCAGATACTCTTCGGTCGTGATTCTGAGAAGGTCAAACTCATCCTGATTCTGAGTCAGAAGAAGGGTCTAGTCTTCACCCGCGGGAAGCAGGTGTTCGTGCTCGATGATGACAATATGGTTTCGGTGAGCAAGTCTGGTGTTGCCATTACAGACAAGCATGGGAAGCACATCGTTGTGGGGAAGGGTGGCATACATGGTATTGACAACTTCGTGGACATCGGGCCAATCGTTACAGAATCGGTGACCAATGCAATGAAGAGCCTGAAGGGTCTAAAGTCTCTGAAGTCTATGAAGCAAAGCATGAAGGGCTTTCCCTACGACAATGTAGATGATTTCGATTGGGATGACTAGATCTCATTCAGAGTCAGATACGCAATAGCTGGTGGACGGAGCGAGTGTGCTCTGTCCACTCTTATTCTCTATATGCTACAGTTGACAGCACGAACCAAGTCGTAGTGATCATCTATAGCGGTCTCTGCATTGCTCGCGGGCGAATCTGCAGGTAATATAACGAGTAGTATTTGCCCTTTTGCTGCATCAAGTCTGCATGCCTTCCAGACTCAACAACCTTGCCATGCTCTAACACGACGATTCTGTCCGCGTTCACTATAGTCGATAGACGATGTGCAATGACGATCGAAGTTCGTCCCCGCAGAAGTACTCTCATTCCCTTCTGAATTGCATGTTCTGTATAGATATCAATGGAACTCGTGGCCTCATCGAGGATGAGGATCTTGGGGTCTGCAAGAAGCACCCTTGCAAAGCTCACAAGCTGCCTCTCGCCCTCAGAGAGTCGTGCGCCGCGTTCACCCACCTCGGTGTCTAGTCCCTTGTCGAGATTCTCAACAATCCTCCTTGCCCCGATGGCATCGAGCGCTGCGACAATCTCCTCCTCAGTTGCATCTTGATGACCATATCGTATATTGTCCCTGACTGTGCCCATGAAGAGGAACGCATCTTGAAGGACAAGGCCAATCCGTGAATGAAGCGACCTCTGTGTGACCGACCTGACATCGATCTCATCGATCTGAATAGAACCTCTCTGAACGTCGTAGAACCTGTTCAGCAGGTTCACGATGGTGGTCTTCCCTGCTCCCGTGTCGCCGACAATCGCAATTGCCTCTCCAGATTGTATCTCAAGGTTGAAGTTCTCTAGTACTAGCATCCCCTCGACATAACCAAATGTCACATTGTCAAAACGAACATGTCCCTTAATCTCTGGCATCGGCAGCGCGTCGGGAGAGTCCTGAACTGCAGACACTGTATCCAATATTGAAAAGACACGCTCTCCGCCAGCAAAAGCGCTCTGAACATCTGTGTAGAATTGTGCAATTGTCAGAATAGGTCTGAAGAAGCGGTCGCTGAACTGCACGAACATCACAACCGTTCCAATGGTCACCAAAGGCGTCAAGACAGGGTTGATGTACAGAAGACTCGGTTCCAGGATGAACAAGCTTCCGAAGAGGAGGATTATTGCCACTCCCAACGCACTGATAAACCGGACTACTGGAAAGAACGCGGCCTGAGCCTTTCCAGCATCGACATTCGATTGATAGTCTGCTTCATTGTATCCAGCAAAGATCTCAGCACTTGTTCTCTCTCTTGCGAAGCTCTTGGTCACCTTTGCACCAGATATGCTCTCAGCGAGGTTGGAGGTGACGGTCGATATGGTCTTTCTCGTGCGTCGATAGGCCTCTCTCATCACTCTGCGGAAATAGATAGTAGTGATGAGGAGAATCGGAACGATAGCAAGAGACACCAATGCCAGCCTAAAATCCGCAACGAACATAGCCCATCCAATGGCAAAGACAACAAAGACCTGAGCAAATGTGTTGATGAGCTCTCCACCAAGAAGCTCGCTCATGCGGTCGATATCGTTCGTGAGCCTAGAGATGATTCTCCCGCTCGAGGAGTGGTCATGGAACTCCTCTGACATACTCTGCAGGTGGCAGTACAGCTCCTGGCGTATATCGTAGATTGCCCGCTGACCCATCAGAGTCATCAGGTATCCGCTTCCATACATTGCCATCCATGCGGAAACCTGCAGGGCAACATAGAGCAATGCGGTTAGTGTGACAGCCTGCATATTCCCGCTCTCAAAGTCTACATCTATGGCCTGCCTGAGTACGAATGGTGACCAGACATTGAGAATGATTGTGACAGCAGTAACCACTGCAACAGCTGCGAATAGTCTCCTGTACGCAAGTAGGTACTTTACCATGCGGATCAGAAGGGCGGAATCCGAGTACTCGTAGGTTCTTGCATCCGGATCGTCTGCGCTGTCGAGTGTCTTACTCACCATGTTCACCTCTTGGCGATTCTGTGACTGCGAACGGATCTAGTGAAATACTTGCAGCCAGTTCCATCTCTGTGAGGGTTTCGTGGATGTTGTAGTACAGGCCTCTGCTAGCGATGAGCTGTTCGTGACTGCCTTGCTCAGCAATTTGCCCCCGTTCCATCATCACTATGAGGTCTGCGTTGCGCACTGTGCTCAATCGATGTGTGATGATGAACGTAGTTCTTCCTCTCATCAAGTTCTCAAGTGCCCTCTGAATGAGCAACTCCGTCTTTGCGTCAACAGAGCTTGTGGAATCATCAAGTATCAGAATCCGTGGATTAGCCAGTAATGCTCGGGCGATTGCAACTCTCTGCTTCTGACCTCCGCTGAGAGTGACTCCGCGTTCTCCAATCTCAGTTTCGTAGCCATTCTCAAGGGTCATAATGAAGTCATGAATCATCGCCGCCTTCGCAGCCTCTATCACTTCTTCAAGAGAGGCTCCTGTCCGACCAAATGCAATGTTCTCTCTGATTGTCGTCGAAAACAAGAACGGATCTTGATGCACCATGCCAATTCGCTTTCTGAGGTCGTCTAGTGCATAGTGCCTGATATCGATCCCATCGATCTTGATTGCTCCTGGCGGCTCAACCGTCAGAGTTTCACCATCTATTTCGACCTGGTCATTGACGACTCTGTACTCTTTGCCGCCTATGATTGCTGTTCCCTTGTCGTCTATACGATAGCTTCTCCCCTGATAGATGACAGTACTGCTGTCATCCACATCATAGAATCTTGGAATCAGGTTCACTAGGCTTGTCTTTCCTGAGCCGGTCCCTCCCAGCAGAGCGACGATTTGACCCGGCTCCACATGCAGGGATACATCACGAAGGATGTAGCTGTCCCCCCTATAGCCAAAGGACACATTCTCGAAATCAACCGCTCCAGTGAATCCGGTGGAATCCACCGGGTACTCTGGGTCCATCACCTCATCAACGGCATCAAGAATGTAGAAGGTACGATCACCTGAGGCTGAGGCTCTCTGGTACATGCCCACTCCCCAGCTTAGGAATCGCGCAGGGAGAAAGAGCATGGTCACGAGCGAAACAAATCCGACGAACTCTCCTAGTGTCAGATCGGAGGTGACAAGAATTGCATATCCGCCAACATAGATTAGGAACCCAACCGCCATGCCGAAGAGCGATGGGAGCATCGGCTGGAAAAACGCTTCAAGTTTGCCAGCCCGGACCCTTCGGTCGAGAAACCCTCTATTCTCCTTCTCTACCCTCTGTGCCTCTCTCTCTTCCGCGGCAAATGACCTCACGACCTTGTGCCCCACCATGTTCTCAGCCAAGACCGAGCTAAGCACGCCATATTGATTGCGCGCACTGAGAAACACTGGTCTCACCTTCTTTGCGAAGACATAGATGAAGACAATCATCACAGGCACCAAAAGGAGAATGTATAATGTGAGGGTGGCATTCACGCTCCACATCACGATGTAGGTACCAACAAGCTGTGCAGCACCGACGAATAGAACGCGATACCCCCAGTAGAGGAACTCTCTCATGAAGGCGACATCAGTAGTCACGCGCGCCAGCAGCTGCCCTGTCTCATTCTGGTCGTAGAATGCTAGATCTTTCTCCATGAGGCTCTCATAGAGGTCCTCACGTAGAGAATAGATTACATGTTGGGACGAGACTGCTGACCCGTAACGTCCAAGCATGTCGAAGACTGCGAAGAGGACGTTGAGGCCAATAAAGAGCAGAGTGTACGGGATGAGAAGATCGAGCTGGCTCCCAAGGATCACCTGATCCACAATCTGAATCGTGACAAGTGGAGTGAGAAGATTGCACACAGTGCCGATAGCTGATGCAGCAAGGAAACCGAGGAAGAGCCCTCTTCTCCTCATGGCGTAACCCGTGAGTCTGTGTATATGACCCATCTGCTCAGCACCGTCGTCGTTGAACTTTCGGACCCTGATGATAAGAGTTGCGAAGATGACACTATCTCAGAGGGTGTGTAGCAGTTGCTGAAAACTTGGACGAACTTGGACATTTCGCTGTACGAGTTCATATGCTACGACTCACTACAGACAGATGAGGGTGTTCAGACACACGTCTGCCCTCACGGAGTTCGTTCACAGTGCCGTTTTCTGGGCGGACAGCACTCCGGTGTCCAAGGTTGTCCAACTTACAATGAACGGTATATGCTCTGTTCCAAGACTCTACGAACAACTAGCTGCAAGCTTTTCTCCAAGGCTACGACACTCAGCCAGTATGCTCTCTGCAGGATAGTCTTTCGCCTTGATGGGTTGTTCACTGACCAGCGTGCCGCCAAGTTCTTTCAGCCTTCCACTGATTTCATCTGGAGCCTCTCCGCTCCATCCATACGACCCGAACGCCGCTGCTGGCAGTCCGTGTAGTTGCGGTAGTTCTGAGAGTATGCGCTTGACCATTGGTAGAACTCTCTTCATTCGTGTTGAACTGCCAACAGCAAGAGCGCAGACGCCTTCGACACTGTTGAAGTCCTGTGCATCAACGACTGTGCACTCTGCACCAGCAGACATAACACCCTCGCGGATTGCCTCAGCCATTGCCTTTGTGCGGCCTCTGGTGCTCTCATAGACAATCAAGACTCTCATTTTGGCTCCCTTGAGGCATCATTATTGCGAAACAAAAGACTATCGAATGGGCAGTGCTGATGTCGCACTACCACTTTCTAGATAAGGAGGAATTCGTACTGTGGTCCCAGCATGACGACCCAATCAAAGCAAAAGGCCGAAAAAGCATGCGCGGTCCTTGTTCGCAAGTATGGCAGAGTAGTGAGCCAGCGCAGTCTACCGCCCGTTGATGAGCTAGTGATGACCATATTGAGTCAACACACGTCTGACGCAAATATGTCCAAGGCCTTCGAGAGTCTGAAGAAGAGATACGACTCGTGGGAACAGGTCCTTGTAGCACCCCAGGATCAACTCGCTGAAACAATCCGTTCCTCAGGGATGTATAATCTCAAGGCCAAGCGGATACAGAGCACACTTCGAGAGATCAATGAGAGAGTCGGACGACTGGACATATCTCATCTGGAGCATATGCCTCTAGAGGAGGCAAAGAAATGGCTCACATCATTGGACGGCGTAGGTCCAAAGACCGCAGCAATTGTCCTGCTGTTCTCCTTTGGAAGACCAACACTGCCTGTGGACACTCATGTGTGGCGTGTGACAAAACGTCTGGGAATAATTGATCAGAATGTGTCGCGCGAGCGGGCACATGAACTGCTAGAACAGATTGTTCCCAGAGACTGCATCCGTTCCCTGAACAACAATCTGGTGCGCCATGGTCGAGAGATCTGCAAGGCACAACGTCCGCAGTGTGAAATCTGTTTTCTCAGCGATATCTGCGACTATTATGGTAGTATCAGCTGATACATCAGAGATGTAATCCATTATTGAACGAAACCCCCAGTTCACACACTTTCAGTGCTTCATCGAGGCAGTGTTCTTAAGTTCGGAGTACGCCCTTCAGATAGAGAGTAACACTATGGCAGACGTCCTCAGATCGAAAAAGGGGCTTGACATCATCCTTGTCATCCTCTCCATAGCCGTTTTGTCGATGGCACTCTGGACGTGGGTCACTGCACTCCCTGTCGCACAAGATGTTGTCTTCCTTGCTACGACCATCGCACTTGTCATCTCTCTTGTTCTGATAGTGAACGTTTCAATACTTGTCATTCTCAGGCTACAGAAACGAGTCTCTCACCTTGAGTCATTGGTCATTGGGCCGAGCACAGACAATGCGTCTCCTGAACGAGTCGTCGTGGTCACTCTCAATAACACAGAGCGTCGTATCATCAACCAACTTGAGGAGAATGGAGGCCGGATGGCACAGGATGATCTTCGAAGAGCAACGGCCCTAAGCAAGTCCACACTCAGCGTTTCTCTCACTGCGCTCGAACGGAAATCGCTCGTAAGCCGGGCGGAGAGCGGAAGAACCAAGATCGTAGTGCTCGAACGGCGCGTTGGGAGATAGCTACTAGACTTCGATTATTGGTCTTTTGGAACGGTTCTGAACCATGATAGCGCCGAAAATCCAGTTTAAGACTTTCATAACCTCCTTTTACCGAGTGATACGAACCGTTCACTGAAAACGACTATTATAGAATGATGTACGTGATAGGGATAGAATCGCTAAGATTCTGGAAGATTGATATGATGACTAGAACGAGAACGCGACTTGGCACGCTCTTTCTGATTTCAAGCCTGCTCGTCCTGAGCCTTGGAATCAGCACTGCAGCCGCCCCCGTTACTGAGCCTTATGATAGAACCCAGATTGTGAATCCATTCATAGAGATGCTACCGGGTGTCTATGTTGCATCACAGTGGTGGAACGAGACAGGGGACATGGATACCTCTTATACCGAGCCTGGTTACTTTATTGAAATCAACGGATCCCGGTACATGGCAGAGTACTATGTGGAACACACTAACGGTACTGGCTATATCATAACCGAGAATAGCATATCGAATTGGACCTCTGATTGGTCGTTTTCGAATCTTCTTGTTGTCGTAGTCCTTGATCCCGATGGATCCTATATGGCTTGGACAGCCAATCAAGGCAATGTTAGTGACCTCTGGAGTATCTTCTGGTGGCCTGAGGCAGGTGCACTCACTGGAGATGAGGTGTTCATCTACTCCTCGTTTTACTATTCCGAGTACAATTCAAGCTCATACTACTATGCTGAATACAGCTGGCGAAACGAGTATGGTGTACCAGTAGATCCTAACGATGTGATTCCTTACCTGGCCGAGGAATACACATGGGCCTCGTACATGAACGGTACCTACGAGTTCGACTATGACTGGGACTACTGCGGTTTTGGATATGATGTCAGCGAGATGTTCAAAACAGAAGCTACAGAGGAGTGGATGCAGCACTACTTCTCCGGCCTGAGTGTCTTCAACGACACCAATGGCAATGGCAGAATGGATCTCGTCTACAGCGAGGTGTCCTACGATTTCGATGAAGACGATATCATCGACTGGACCAACTACGAATTGAACCGGACCGCCTCAGAACTGGTCTACGACTTCTATGCAGACAATGCAGAAATCGGTGAGATAGGTCTTCCCTCTGTGAACTCCGATGGTCAAGTCGAGTGGAGCGCCGAGGTTGTCGATATTGATGGCAATCTCATGACATCGCAACCATACGATGTCTGGTTCGGCGGAGTACGACCCGCTGGTGGCATTATTGGTAATATGCCCGAAGAGACCGACCCACTGCCTGTCACCATTGACAGTCTAAAGCTCACATTCAAGTTCGAAACTACCGATGATGCTGCAGTGATAAAGATAGACCAGTACGTTGGCGACTTCACGAATCCCATCTCCGGACTTGTACCAGCTGAGCTGAATGGACTTGGTCTCACGCTCAACTACTGGAGTTCCTTCTCAAGCTATACGATGACTGGTGAGATACCTGTGGAGACGCTCCCCGTGACTGGCGGTGAAGTTCCTCCAGCCTCTGGGACAGACCCCGGAACAGTGACCGAATGGGTTGAAGCGCCGTCAGATGCTCTGGAGAGCGACAATGCTCCTGATGGATTCCTTCGATTCAGCGAGGCAGACGATCTCCGGACAATAGTTGAGTTTGGCGGCACCTATGTTCTGGGCAGTGATGGACTGACCTACGATGTTGGCACAGCAGTGATGCCGATGTACTTCTATGGCCTAGCCTGCGAGTCTGATGCAACATCCACTGGCCTGGTTTATTCACTCGACTCTTGGTGGGGCCAGACATACTACTATAGCTCGTGCTACGCAAAGTGGGATGGACACTCAATAACCCACGATCCCATCTTCTCAGTCTTCCCAATGAGGTCTCCATACTCAGCAAGTGCATTCATCACTGGTCTGATTAATTCGGCCATTATTATCGGAGTCCTTGGTGTCGCAGCCATTGTTGTTGTCTGCGTACGCATAGACGCAGAACGGAAATAATCGCTATCTCCTCGGGAGCGGAAGACCGCTCCCCTCTCTTTTTTCTATAGCCCCTCAAGACACCTCTCTGCATAGCTCTTGGCATCGATGATGTTCCTTCTCTGTCTATGTGAGAGCTCAACGGTGAGAGGGCCCCCATAGCCTGCATGATGAAGTGTCTTGACCGCCCTTGGTAGGTCAATCTTGCCCTCTCCGGGAACGATATAGTGTCTATAGCCGTCCTCACCGATCAGACTGCCATCGCTGTCCCGAAAGTGGACATTGACAATCCGGTCTCCAAAGGTTGTTGTGAGCCACTCGATGTCGGAACCATTGATGTGCATGAACTCCATGTCAAGCGTGACTCCAAGGTGTCTATTGTCATGTCTTCCTATCTCATCCCGAATTACGAGATCCACATTCTTGATGTATGGAACATTCTCCAAGGCTAACATGCATCCTGTCTGCTCTGCCTTGTTCAGGAGCACCTCGAACCTCTTCTCCCACAGGTCACCTGCAAGTTGCTCCCGGTCAGGCAGATGAAGGACCGCCACCTTGAGCTCCAGAACCTCTATGAGGGAGAAAGTGGAGGAAACTGCCTCATGAAAGACCATCTCGTCAAATGAAACGAGGAATTTCGGCAGGTGAATCGAATAGGCCTTGAGTGATAGGTCGTCGAGAGATGCTTGGACAGTTTCCCCCAGCCAACTGGGCAGATTACTGTAGTATAACTCTACAGTATCATAGCCCGCGTCTTTCACGCGAACCAGAGTTCTGACCATGTTTGCCAAGAGGATCTCCGGCGAGGATGATGACTTGATTCCTCCCAGGATGGAACATGAGATGAACATCACTGACTTCTCCGGTTGTCAAAACACTTCGAACCTGTCTTATGTCTTCTTGAACGAACAATCTGGCAAGGAACATCTACATGAGAAAAGCATTTCAACGGTCATCATCCAAGCGAATCAGACCAGGAGTTGGATGCATTGCCACGCCGCGAAACACTACTTGCAGTAATACTGGTAATTGCCTTGCTGTCAATCACCACTTTTGCCTCCCAGGGCTCTCCCATCCCGCACAACATCCGTCTGGCATCTTGGCCAGGTGGATTGGTCATCGATCATACCTGTATTGACCTCGATATGATTCCGAGTGAGTGGATAGACTCTGCTCAGGATGACATTCGTGTCCATTATGCCCATACCAGTCATGGAGGTCAGATAACCGAGGGGCTCTATCTGATTGAATCCGAGAACGCAACATTCGATTGTTCGGTTGGAGATGGAGCTCTTCCAACTGATTCTGGCGCGCTCTGTATCCTGGACGGAAATCCTCCAGAATCATACATTACACCTGAGTTGTATTGGCACGAAGCAAGCGCTCGGGCTATCACTCAAAGCACAATCAACAACAATCCGACATTGACCGTCTCACTCTGGTCCTGGTGTACTCAAGTCGATTCGTACTCAGAAACTGACGTTCAGGAGTATCTCGATGCCATGAGTCTTCTTGAGTCTGCAAACCCCGATATCACTTTCATCTACATGACTGGGAACGCCCAGTCGACGAGCGATGGTGGCTATAATCGATGGTTGCGCAACGAGCAGATACGGCAGTACTGTCTGGACAATGATAAGATTCTGTTCGACTTTGCAGACCTTGACTGCTGGAGTGATGGCGTGTATAGCACCTATGACTTCGTTGTAGGTGAGGAAACACTCAAGATTCCCGTGGAGCACCCAGACTTCAATGGTGACGAGGCTGCTCACACTACCTATACCAGCTGTGAACAGAAGGGTAGAGCCTTCTGGTGGCTCATGGCTATGCTCGCAGGCTGGAATGCTCCTGATCCGACCACGACTACCACCCCAACTGGCACATCATCAACTATCACGAATACTGGGTCGCTGTTCGCCGGCGATGTTCTTCTCTACGCAGGGGTTGGAGGCGTCATCCTTCTTCTTGGCTACGCTATCATTCGAAGATATCGCAGCTGAGAGTTGGACACGTGACAAGGTTTAAATATTAAATATAGTTAACGTGGGCGGGACTTTTCATGACAGACAATTTCAAGAACTTCCAAATCATAAACATCATCGCCGTGGTGTTCACTATTGTGATGAATGCTCTGGCCAACATACTACCCTTTAATGGTGTGAATACAGGAGCGGTTGCAGACTCGTTCCCTAACTATTTCACTCCACCGGGTTATGTCTTCTCCATCTGGGGCGCAATCTACATCCTTCTTTTCGTCTTTGCATTCTACCAAGCAAAGAGGAGCCAGGTGAATGAAGCATATCTTGGCAAGATTGGCTACCTGTATCTGATAGGTGCAATCCTGAATGTGTCCTGGCTGATTCTGTTCCACTATTCCTATGGAAACACTCCTCTATTACTGGCGAGTGAGTTCCTGATCGCGGGTTTCTTAGTCGTCCTGCTCCTGACCTATGTCAGACTCGGAATAGGAATCAAAGAGGTTCCTCTGATGCAGAAGCTGGCAATCCATCTTCCCACGAGTGTATACTTGGGATGGATCTCACTGGCAACTATTGCGAACACCGCAGCGCTTCTTAATGAAAATATGATAATAGCTGTGGATGTTCAAGTCCTCTGGACAGCCTTGGTCTTGATTGCTGCACTTCTGCTCTCCACCCTGATGATAGTGTTGAGAAGGGACATAGCCTATGGCCTTGTTGTGATCTGGGCCTCTGTGGGTATTGCATCAAAGTGGGTATCTATTCCACTGATCTCCAATACCGCCATCATCGTTGCAGTCGTTGTTGCACTGCTCATTCTGATAGTACCCATTATCAGGAAGAAGAACTGGGTCGATTACTACCTCGTTCGAAGACTCGAGTAGACAGTTCTTGGTGAGAGGCAGGATTTCCTCTCACCAATCTACGTTTTTCAACTTTCATTCTCAACAGACTCAGAGGCTCGAATCAATTCGGAGCCAAACGGAGACTCATCCGTGGTCACAAGAAAATGGTTCTCCAGTGCAGTCATTATTGCCTTGTAGACTCGTCCCTCCTCTAGACCACATCTTGATATTTCTGAGGCAAGTTCTTCGAGTTTGAACTCGACTCCCTGCTTTCTGGCAATTCTCTCAAGGGCACATGTGTTGGTGGGCAGTTTCTTGGCCTCATCCAGCTTGTAGGTCCGGAGAAGTGCTCCATCGAGGATATCCTCGAACAACGTGTCGAATTGTGTCTTTGTATGCCTGTCAAGAACAATAATGGGCACATCATGAAGCGTTTCATCGAAGATGAATGCAACCGTCTTCGCAAATCGAATCATCCTCTCGCGCTGTTCTGGCGAGGGATTCCCTGTCGTGATGAATGCGCAGACCAGTCTGTTTGTGGAGATCACCCTGACAATATCTGAGATTGGGATGAGCCCCCATTCCTCAGAGGTCGACTCAATATCGAACTCCCCACGGAAGCTTGTGATTGCAGTGATGAATGCTGAGATTACGGTCTCTTCAAGACCGGCTCTGAGTATCTTGGAATACACGGGCAGGCCGCTCTCCTTGTGGAGGACAATCACGCCCAGCAGGCTCTTCACATCATCAAAACGCCTCTTCACTGCAAGAGCCTCTTTATTCTCTCGAATCCGTCTTCTCCTAGCTCTTCTTCTGTATACTAATCCAACACCAACTGCTGCAAGTAAGATTATGAATGGATAGTATCGGACTGTTGTGACCACGAGCATCGTCAATGCATCTCTTCCCGGCTGGAGCGGAACAGAGTATGCGGACTCTAGGACATAATTCTGAGCATCACAGGTGATTTGCAGTAGGTATACTCCCTCTGCTGCAGGCATGGATATGACTGTGCTGTACTCTCCAGCAATGCTTGTCTCGTCCATGGGAATTGAATCACCTAGTGCCCCGTTTGGATCAATGATGTAGCAGAATACCTTTACTCCACTCACAGGTGAGCCTGTGCCTGCTTCAGATAGTTTCACAATAATGGTGCTCTGACTCAACTCAGGTGCGCTCAGACCCTGCAAGACTTCGACAGTAATCGGTACTCTCTCGACAGTGAATGTCAATCTGTACGACGCCGTTTCAAAACCGGTCCTCTCGAAGGTCAGAATGACAAAGTGCTCCCCCAGTTCTTGGGGTGTGAGACTCACTGAATACTGCCCAGATCCCAGTTCAAGAACGCTAATCCAGTCAGCGCCCTCACCAGACGCAAGAACACTGGCCCCTCGAATATAGCTGCTATTCGACTCGAAGATATAGTTGAAGGTGAATGTGTATGACCGGCCTACCAGGAGTGCCTCAAGTGGGCTTGCACCTTGAGCTGTTGCATCGATTCTTTCTACCTCGATGAAGAACTGCTTGGTTGCAATCCGAAAATCTGTCTTGTTTGCGACCACTGAGAGTACCCATGATCCTATTGCGTTGCCTCGTATCGAAATGATGTAGAATCCAGAGTATTCCACTATTTGTATCTGCAAGTCCATGATATCGGAAGGAAGTGCAGTGATGTTCGCACCTTGAATCGCTGCAGAAGGACTCATTCGTTCATAGTATACCACCAGTTCATAGGGCTCTCCGAACGCTGCGATTGTTGAGGTGACATCTCCCTCGAAACGCAGAGATGTCTGAATCTCTGTCACAACAAGAGTGAATCCTGCACTCGAACTCTGATAATTGCTGGCAGTGGCTCTGAAGAGCAAGTCAAAGGTCCTGATCTCAGCGGATTGAACTGTGATATTGTACAAACCATCGCCGACTGACACAGCTCCTGACACTGTTACACCCGAGGGTGGATTGATCAGCGCGATGCTTGCGATATCGATTGTATTGAAGCTCTCATCCTGAAACCTCAATTGCAGGGTGAAAGTCTGGTTCATTGCGACTGTCGCACTTGATGGAAGTGACGTGAGAATGGTGGGTATTCCACTTGCGGTCAACGTAAAGGTGGCGTATTGTGTTTCATGATTGAGGATGTCTGCCCTGACCACAATCGAGAATGTACCTGCTGATGCAGGCGTCAGGATTATCTCATAGCATCCTTCAGAGACTAGCGTGAAGTTGCCATAGGAAAGACCTGCCGCTGGCGTCACGGCGATAATCTGCAGGTTGGCTCCTGAAAGCCCATAACCTGTGCTATTCCGGTACTCCACCACAAGTCTATAGTTGCCTCCAAATATGAGGACATCTGCAGTACCATTCAGTAATTCCAACTCACTTCCTGTTTCACCTATAATCAGTGTGAAGGAGTCTGTGGCATCGTAATGGAATGTTTTTGATAGAGTGATAGTGACCTCATATATCTCTGAGATATTGCAGGCAACATCTAGTGAATACGATCCATTGCCATAATCAGCAAATGATTGCCATGAAAGACCGCCTACTGGACCTGAGAATGTGACTGATAGTGTAGCTCCTGCCACACCGCTGCCATTCAGAAGTCTGTAGCTCAGTTGGACGCTGAATATCTCATTCAGCCCGGTCTGAATCGGGAGTGAGCCTGCATTCAGTATTTCTAATGCCGTTTGGAATACTGATATGACTGTGAACTGAGTTGTGACAGTGTCGAAATAGGGCATTGATGCATTCACAACCACAATGAACTGTCCACTGCCTATCAGAGATGTATCGAAGTCAGCTTCCCACCAGTTCTTGGCATAGTTTTGCGTGAATATGACTGTGGTAGAGGA
Organism: uncultured archaeon; assembly: GCA_964354495.1. Taxonomy (GTDB): domain Archaea; phylum Asgardarchaeota; class Thorarchaeia; order Thorarchaeales; family Thorarchaeaceae; genus SMTZ1-45. The sequence continues at coordinate 27,384 of CAYHAA010000023.1, forward strand.
CCAATTCGCCACAATCGAGACGCTGTCATCTAACAAGTAGTCTCCTGTGTCTACATCTCTGAATGTGATTAGATTGGATATTACTTGACCATAATCTGCCTCTATCAAGGGGTAGTTAGCCGCTACTGAAGCTTGATGGTAGAGGTCAAAAGGCGCATACCCGTATGCGAGTTCTGTACCATTGTTCCAAAACGCTTCTACTGCCCATTCACCAGCAGAGGTGTTTGTCCCCGCGAATACCCATGATGAGCTATTTGCGTGCCCATTTATGATGTTAGATATCGAGTCAGAAGCCCATATTGTTCC
>CAYHAA010000024.1:0-24662 GCA_964354495.1 uncultured archaeon
ACCGCATCAGCTCCAGAGTTGACTACTCTGATCATTGTGGAGGCAGCAACACCTAGAATTCCTGAGGCCAGCCAGTAGCCACGTATTTTCAACTTGTCACCATTTATGTTGGGGTCAGCGCTCAGTAATAAGCTAGTTGGCAAGACTTATTCGGTACGTAATCACTCAATCAACCAACTCTATTGAGGATGGATTGACTGTGCCAGTGTATCTTACAGTTTCAGCCTTTGGGGCCTTCGTGCTCAACCAGCAGAATGAAGTCATTGCAAGACAGGTTGCATATCCTGACGAGGCATTAGCGGCCTCTAACCTTCTCGCAATCAGTGAGGGAAAACCTACCGATCTGATTAGATCAGTGGTATCGGAGATTGTCAGACTTGGCACGACTGAGGTGTTCGTTGAGGATCAGATGCTAGCACGCGCCTTAGCACAATTCGAGAACATCGTGGTGAGGGTAGCCGATGATGGAGTGATAAAGTGGTTCAGGGAGAATCTTGGAGAGTACCTCAGACAACTCAGTATTGTGAGGTCTCAAGAGGAAATCTCTTCGTTCAGGTATGCCGTGGCCATTCGGTTATCCAAAGCCAAGTTGAGCGCGGCGAGTGGAGAGAAAGACTTGCTTGCGAAGAATGCAATTGATGCTATCGACGAGGTGGATAAGGCAATAAACGTCCTCGTGATGCGAGCTCGTGAGTGGTACTCTATTCATCATCCCACGCTGAGCGAACTCGTACAAGACCAAGATCAGTTTGCACAGATACTCATGTTCTGCTGTGGAAAAGCGAGTATGACCAAAGAGTGTCTAGAGAGAGCGGGGGTCCAAGAAGACATCAGGGGCCAGGTGCTGAAAGCAGTAGCTGGCGACATCGGAGCAGACATGAGAGAAATCGACCTTGCTATCATTCAAAGCCTTGCACGTACAATAGATGGTCTCCACAATACCCGCAGGGAGATTGAGTCATACGTGACTACCGTCATGCAGAAAATAGCGCCAAACATGACTACACTAGTAGGGCCCCTCATTGGCGCACGCCTAATCAGTCTCGCAGGATCGCTCAAGGAGTTGGCACGAAAACCCTCAAGCACCGTTCAAGTATACGGAGCTGAGAAAGCTCTCTTCAGGAGTCTGAAGACGGGAGCGGATCCGCCAAAACATGGCATCATATACCGCGTGACGGAAGTCAATAGTGCACCGTATTGGCAAAGAGGAAAAATAGCGCGAGCACTGGCAGGCAAGTTATCGATTGCTGCACGCATTGATGCATATGCAGAGAGAGACATGGGAAACTCTCTTAGAGAGTCCTTCTTGTCCAGAGTCGAGGAGATACGGAAGCAGAATCCAGAGGCTCCGGTCAAGGAGGCTAAACCACTCAAACCAAAACCAGAGGAAAAACGAAAACAACCACCAAGAGGTCGGGATAGAAGCACGGGACGGGATCGAAGAGATAAGAGGCCCCAAGGAGGGCGAAGATAATGTCGACAGTGACACCATACAAGTTCGCTGGAGTATACACATCAATAGATGGAGAATACACTTCTCTCTCCACAAAGTCACTGGTCCCTGGAACCAGTGTCTATGGAGAGAAGCTTGTCAAAGTAGGACAAGACGAATTTCGTATTTGGTCGCCAAGACGGTCCAAACTTGCAGCAGCCATAAAGAAGGGCTTAGTGGAGATGCCCATCCAGCCAGGCTCCAAGGTGCTATATCTAGGGGCAGCATCAGGTACAACAGTGAGCCATTGTTCAGATATAGTTGGGAAGGACGGTGTCATCTACGCAGTGGAATTTGCACATAGAAGTGCAAGAGACCTGGTTCAGCTCGCTGCCTCGCGCACCAATGTGATTCCGATTATCGAAGATGCAAGGCATCCTACACGTTACGCCCCGCTTGTGTCTGGCCCAATAGATGTCATCTATCAGGACGTAGCACAGCCAAATCAGGCGAGTATTCTCTGTGAGAATCTCAAGACATTCTGCTCATTTGGAGCTTGGGGGATGCTTGCCATCAAAGCTAGAAGCATTGACTCGACAACCAGTCTTGACAAGATCTACAACAATGAGATTGCAGAGCTTGACAGGAGAGGATTGGATGTTGTGGAGAATATCAATCTCGAGCCATTAGAGAGAGATCACCGGTTCGTTGTATGCCGAGTGACGGAGGATGTGACTTGAGTCCATCGATAGACAGACTGATTGAACATGAGATTGACACTCTTAATGACCACCTCCCTGAGTCTAGAGTTACACTGCAGGAACTCTGCGAAATGGACAAGCCTTGTTTCAACACACGGTGTGGAGAGCGATCGGTCTTTCGTGTTGAAGAGTTGGAGTGGCTTCGAAAGCAGGTTCCTGAGCGATATCATGAGAGCGTACGGCTACCTATTGTGATTCTGAGGCGGCTCGACTATGGTCTAGGTGTATATACAGTAGCAGGCAACAAGATAGAACTCTTCATGATTCACCGCATCCTAGGATATGTTGACCTAGAGTGGGAGAATTTTGCAACATGGAAACCTGTTGAGCGCTTGGCAAGGCCACAGGTTCAAGTTCTCAGAAAGAAGATGCCTTCAACTTCATGTATCGGAATCGTGCATGCTACAAGGGAAGATGCAATGGAAGACTCGAAACCTGGTGATTAAGATGTTTTCACTATTAGATAATCTGAAAAGGATTTACTGTTGAACAGAAGCTTGTTGATGAGAATGACTAAGGCCAGAACTCAACTAACACAGGAGATAATCACTCAGTTGGGCGAGGCTGGATTCAGCCTATCAACTCAGTGTGACGTACGGCCAAGCTGCTTTGATATGGTGGCCCGCAAAGGCGACCAGCTCTTGCTTGTAAAGGTACTATCCAATATCGATGCCTTGACCAAGGAAGATGCAGTGGCACTGCAGCTAGTAGCCAACTTCTTCAGCGCTACCCCGTTGATTGTCGGTCACAAGACAAGGAAGGGAGAACTTGACGAGGGTGTAGTATACAAGAGACATGGGCTCTCTACCCTCGCACCCCCAAGCCTTCAAGGGATGATTGCAGAGGATCGAATGCCCCGCGAGTTCGCACAGAGAGGTGGTAGACTGGTAGCAATAGATAGTGCCAGGCTCAGAAAAGCGCGGCTAGAGCACAAGATGACTACCGGCGACCTTGCAGATTGCATTCAGGTATCTGCGAGAGCTGTTCTTGCGTACGAGAAGGATGAGATGGATGTCAGCATCGAAACAGCGGAGCGTCTTGAGGAAGTACTAGAAACAGACCTGATGATTCCTATTGATCTCCTCCGAGAACAGGAAGAGAAGATGATGCCCCAGCAAGGCGTCCCAACAGACATGCTTGAACAGCGCGTGAACGAGTTCTTTGCAAGGCTTGGTATGAAAGTCCTCTGGACTGATCGTGCTCCATTCCATGTGGCAGCAAAAGAAACAGGTCCACCTCTGATATCGGGTGTGGGATCGATAAAGAGCTGGAGCCTGAAGAAACGCATGCAGATCCTCAAGAGTGTTTCCAGAGTATCAGAGTCGGATGCAGTGATATTCGTGGAAGAGGGTCAGACTGAAGAGACAGTCTCGAGTCTCCCAGTCATACGCCAGCTTGAACTTGATGCTATTGATAAACCTCGAGAACTCAAGAAGATTATTGCAGAGAGGTCCAGTGAGTAGAGCGCCCAAATCAGAGGATACTTGTTTGTTTTGCTTCATCCTGAATCCTCTTCACAGAGCTCCAGCTGTAACGGACAATGGATGGCAATCTCTCCCCGTTTCGAACCAAGTCGGTCACAAATGCCACTGTCTTGGGATCAGAGGGATAGCCCGAGCCAAAATCGCCATATCTATCATGTAAGCCTGTAATAACCAAGTCGCGCTGAACTTTGGCGAGAATTGAAGCGGCAGACACAATCGGATACGTTGAATCAGCTTTGTGCTCAGACACGAACACTGTACCTATCGAGGCAAGACCACTGATTTCGCCTATCCTGATACCGAAACGTTCTGCATTCACATCAGCCGCATCCAAATAGGCTTTCTCGGGTCTTAGTACCTTTATGATTTCACTGAACTCCCTGACCTCTACTTCATTCAGCGTTGTTTGTTTCCTGAGCCTGTCAATATCAATGGCCGAAACGGACCGAATAGCGATTTGCTCTGCTATAGATTCAATCTTCGCAGCTATCTTCTCACGACGAGACGGTGTGAGTTTCTTCGAGTCTCTTACGCCAATTCGCCCAAGCTCTTGGAGTGTGTCAGGACGTACTAGGACCCCACAGATGACCATCGGACCGATCAGTGGTCCGCGGCCGGCCTCATCTACCCCGGCAATACCATGAAGACCAGCCCCTCTCTCAGTCATACTTCGACAGACGAACTGACCGCTTATTACTGTCACGGCTGAGCAAGTTGAAGAAAGAGTGGTGGGGACGGTGGGATTTGAACCCACGATCGACGAGTTACGCCAAGACGACGGTCGTTTCTTGACCCCGCTCATTTCCGGTGCGAATTGCACCCAGATCTGGAGCCCGTCGCCTTACCGGTCTAGGCCACGTCCCCGGCGCCGAGAGGCTGGACTGCCATACTCGTTAAGAAGTTTTCGTCAATCCGACGGATTGGTGCTCTGTTGTAGGTCTGGGTCAGAATGCTGTGATGTCAAACATGTGAATTGCTGACGGGCCCAAATGAAGGAAACGAAGAATATCGTTCCTGCTAGTGATGATTGAATGATTTGTTTCAGAAGTATCACTGGAATTTGACAATTGCGGCTGTACATCGTTATGCACTGATTCTCGGTATTCATATTCAGTGATAAGACAATGAGACCAACAATGGAGCCAAGCTTACCCGAACCGTGGTAAGACAACATTCCTTGTCAAGTACCTAATGCAAAGTCCCTTCATTGGGACTTGCATTCTATTCTTCATCATAGCTTAGATTCTAATCCTCTGTGCATTCACAGCTTTGCACAAAAGTGATGACAAATGCAACTAGAGGAAATTCTAAAACGTTGTAATAGAATGAGCTATGGAGTACTCTTCAGGGGAACCTCTGGATGCCTGTTTCTGAAACACAAGCAGTGAAAGTTTGGATGACTTCTGAGGAGTACGAGATGGGATTTCTTTCGTACGGGCTTCAGGATGTCTTTGTCAGATTGGCATCCGGAAGAGTCATCGCGGGGAGGAGTTCAGAGGGGGTCGAGGTGAGCCTGCAAGACAAAGTCACCTTGAATAATAACGGTAGAAGTGTAGTTGAGCCAATTGGATTTGAAATAAAAGTAGTATTGAAACCGATCCTCATGATACTCCACCCGTATACCAATCAAGGGGGTCAAATATTGGAGGATGTCTTTCCGCCTTCGACCTCTGGTTTTTATGGTAGGTTACAAGCAGGCAGTACCGACGCGCTCTATTTTGTTCACAAGGTTGAGGGTAGTGAACGATTTTGGCTCACCATTACTGATCCACAGAGAGGCGCAATCTACGAAACCTGTTTGATTCAGCCGTACGAAGCTGAAGCGCTTTCGTTAGTTGAAGACCATAGAGTGTTCCACGCCCGCTCTCGGAGTTCTTCCATTGACAGAGAGAAGATGAGATGTGAGATTCTATCTGTTCTAGACGGACCACCCCCATCGTGGCAGGAATTATCGAGAGTTCTTGGTGATGTCACTATTCCAGATTTGACCGTGAGAAAGACAATGAGGGATACGCTCGAGAAGATCGTTCCAGCTTCATTCCCAGCTACTATCAGGGAAGAACTCATGGCATTCGTTGCATATGCCATGAAAAGCACAATTCCTGATGACGATCCCTTGACGTACTCGTTCAAGTTCTCCACAATGACGATTATGGACCAACTCCTACGTGGACACGTGATGAATCTGATTGATGGGACAGAGTGGCCGCCCTACGTAAAAGTAATGATAATGGCCGCAAAGGGGCAGCTTGATGCGCCTAAGAGAGCTGTTTCCGACGCGATTAGCAACGTACCATGGCTCCTCTTCAGCCAAAAGTGTGCGGACTTGCTTCCTAATTGGCTGAAGTTAGCAGTCCATTCAGCGAAGACTCTGAATGATTCAGGAAGAATAGTGCTAGGGTTACCCACGACAAAAGGAGAGGCAAAGAGATCCAGAATAGCTTGGAAAAGACGTTTTGCAGAGATGTCCTACGGAATAAGAATCGGAGGTCATATTAGTCCAGCATCTCTGGGTCTGTGTGAATTGGTATATCTCGGTGCAGCGTATCGATGGGCACATAGACATATGGAATTCATAGCCCAATTAGGTGGTGTTCTTGAGAATTCCCCACATCTGCATGTAATGATAGCGCCTCTGAGAGCTGCAGAGCGTATCAGAAGGGCAATCCCAAGCATCATGAATGTGGCATGGACTTTTCGGACTTCAAACATGAACCTCTTTGATGACGAAATAAGCAGCTGGTTAGTACCAGGTCAGCAAATCATAGAATCAATAGAGAGGGAGTCTTCTCTTAGAGGTCTCAATAGTCAATTCGGAGGGGCTAACACCACTGATTTGTACTCATTGTCTAAGGATGATGCAGAAGTTGCGGATCTTGTGGCAGAGGGAATCGAGCTAGTCTATCTTGAGAAACCAGAGTATCTCAGTAGTCTGAAGTTGACGAAGAAAAAAATGCATGCAACTCTCTCAGCACTTCTAAGTCGTAGAATCTTACATTTCTCATACGAAGTATCAGATTCTAGGCTGATATCTCTGGCCACCATCATTCAGGGAGAGCGTGCGTCTGTTGCATCTCTCGTTTCAGCATTCCTACGTAGCACGCACACATCCTATGCCAGGTTGGATCAATATGGAGAGAACGCAATTATTCTCTCTAGACTTCCAGAAGAGTCAGTCTACAGTATTGCTTCTCAGTTGCCATCTCGCGGAATGGAACAGGGACTGAATATTCGATGTATGCGGCCCACTACATTTCGAAGGTATACATCGAATCTCTATCAGAGACTGCTTAGAGAGGACGGAACGTGGGATGATGATGTGAGCGCGTTCCTCTCTCAGGCCAGGTCCAGAAGAAGAGAGCTGTCAGAGAGTAATGCTTAAAACCAAACGGAGAAACCAAACGTCTTGATGGCGGCCATAGACGTCGGGGTTCACCTGAACTCAGCCGAACTCAGAAGTTAAGCCCGATGTTCGTTCAAGGAAATGTGCACTGCGCGAGCGTGCGACAGGCCTTGAAGCTGCCACATCTTCCTTCTTATAGTACCTTCTGAAATTGTTGCGATAGAAGCCATTAAAAGACTAACAAAGAAAGACGGATTTGATTCACATGCAGCTAGGCGGAACAAGCGAATACAGTTGGATTATCAATATAGCATTCTTTGCCTTCATCATGCTATTCAGCCTCTACGGAGCAAAGTTCCAAATGTGGCAGTGGTTGAAGCAGATTGAGGTAGGACTGGGCGAGATGAAACGAATGTTTCTCGAGTCTCGGCAGACTGCTATTGATACATTCAAGAACTATGGCAAATCTGAGGAAGCCATTGCCAAGGACCTGGATAGGTGGATGGATTTCTTCACAATAATGCCTGTCGACTTAGATCCAGCAGGTATACTGAAGAGACTCGACCACCTGCTTGATGAACGCAGAGACCGATTTCAGGAGTTCGTTGCAGATCTAGCCCCTGAGTCAAATGCAAGCATGAAGCAGAATCTAGAAAACACACTTGAAGTCACACAGGTGCTCGGACTGATATATCGAGTTGTCAGGCACTTCTACATACTTGGAAAGAAGACTGGGAGCCAGATCATGATTATGCAGATTCAGATGCAGATGCCGGATCTTCTCAGACTGGCTAAGGCATATTATGATGCTATTGGAGCCTTCTCCGAGGGCAAGCCTATTGGAGATGGTATTGGGCCGCTAGTCGTTACCAAGTTTGCCAGAGCGCATGGTGCAACACCTGAGAGCTACAACCACGAAATCTCACGGGAGGTTGGGTACTATGTTGTCGAATCAGAGGGACGAACTGTCTATGTCCTTAGAGCAACAGGACCAGGTGGAACAGTTGGTAAACCAGGTTTTGGTGTAGAGAAACTGGTCGAGAAATACGAGAATACTATTGCTCGAATCATCACAGTTGATGCAGCACTGAAGTTCGAGGGCGAGAAATTAGGACGGGTCTCTGAAGGGACTGGTGCCGCTATTGGGGATCCAGGACCAGAAAAATATGCTATTGAACAGACTGCAACTCAGCATGGAATAGGCATAGAGGCCATAGTGGTCAAAGAAGATGAGGCAGCAGCCGTTGGTATCATGGACAAGAAGGTTCTTGACGCCGTACCGGAAGTGCTCGAGCGAATAAAGGAGTCAATCCTGAAGAGAACAAAGCCAGGAGACAGCATTATCCTAGCAGGGATTGGAAACACAATGGGTATTGGCCTTTGAGGTGAAAAAATGAGTAAGGTAACAAGATTACTTGGTGTCGCCTTGGCAGGAGTGGGTTTCATCATCCTCTTCTTCGGCATGAGCACTACTGATGTGTTGTCATGGATCTGGTCATTTGTGGGCCTCATTGTCATGTCCTTTGGATTCGCCCTACTTACAGCAGGCAGAACAGCAGAGAAGAAACCGCCTCCTCCAACAGTCACTGAGATACGCTGCAGTAGCTGTGATTTCAAAGAGATACGTGACTTCAAGAAGGGCGACTATGTCCTGATGCCTGTTGGAGATGCGTGCCCAAAGTGCCACAGTGCCATGACCGTCGAAGGGGTCTACATCGTGAGAGAGGAACCTGAGGCCAAGTACAACGTCTAGGTCCTCTTCGTCAAGATCACAGGACCCTCTTCAGATATGAAGACTGTATGTTCGGACTGGCTCACGGGGCGACCTTTCTTCTCCATCTGAAGTGGGAATCCTCGAATTGCCTTTGCTCGGATGAGCATTCGAATCTCATCAACGATGTCCACATCCTTCTTGGATGATCCAATCCATCTCGATGCAAAGGGTAGAGAACCGTATTTTTCAAGGAGATATGTTCTGAGAGTTTCGGTGGTTCCTGTGAGCTGTATGTCCAATCCGGTATTGGCAAAGATGTAGACATAGTCGCTATCGACTACTGTCCCAATCCCACTTGTCGCAAATGGTTCGATAGCATAGTACTCCCCCACTTCGACCCTTGGTAGTCCGCGAATCTTTGTGTTGGGAACCTGTTTTCCAGCGTGAAGCTGGTATCTCTTGATGTTGTGGCCAGACAGGTTGGAGATTGGTCGAAGACCGTAATCCTTGATGACACGCTCAATATTGGCTCCAATATCCCCTAATGAAACCGTGGGATGCATCATTACAATAGACTCGTTAAGTGCATCTTCCGTGGCTGCGACGAACCCTTCGAGTGTTCTATCAATATCGACAGTGAGTGCAGTATCTGTGATATAGCCATCTACATGCACGCCAACATCTAGCTTGACAAGCCCAAATTCTGGTATTTCACTACGGTCGCCTCTGGGAGAAGTGCTATGTGCTGCTATATGATTGACCGACACATTACATGGAAATGCTGGAATACCACCATAGTCACGAATCTTCATCTCTGCAGCCGTGCAGATCTTGATTATTTTGACCTTGGGTTCAATCATCTCACTAATCTCTTTGAGAACCCGTGCTGCAATCTCCCCAGAACGAACCGCAGATGGATTTGGACTGGTGACCATGATACCGCCTTGGAAAGACAGAAGCAATAACTACTCTTAAGCGGTTCCATGTCCGCTACTAGACCTCGCCCTCTCGTCGTGTTGAAACTATTGCACCCTCTTCTCCCACGAAGACACTATGTTCGAACTGAGAAACCATACCGTCCTTTCCCTCAAACAGAACAGGATGTCCGTGAATGGCGCCTGCGCGTACCAGTGCTTTGATGGCTATATCTACGTCGACTCCATGCACATTGTCATGAAGCCAGCGGGATGCCCATGGAAGTGATTTGAACATCTGTCGTGATATGTTCCGGACCCGCTGTGCAGATGGATCGAGTTTCTTCTTGTTCTTTAGATCGTTTGAAAAGATGTATGCAGTCTGTCCACTCCTAATTGTGCCATTCCCATCCGTGGCAAATGGCTCGATGGCGTATGTTTCGCCCACATTCATCGAAGGAAACGTCTTCTGCCCGATATTCGGAACCTTCTTTCCTGCATGAAGCATCCATTGTTTGAGTTGATGTCCTGATAGCTGGTGAACCGGTCTGAGACCGTACTTCTTAATCGTGCGCTCTATTACCTCTCCAACCTCGCCCACACAGACACCTGGACGAACCATCTCGAGGGCAGCATCAAGGGCATTCCTTGCTGCTGCGATGAAGTGCTCATAGGATCCGTCCAGATCAACGGTGATTGCGGTATCTGAGATGTAGCCATTGACATGGGCTCCGATGTCCACTTTCACAAGGCCTCTATCAGGAAAGATTCTCTTATCATCATACGGACTTGTGTAATGCGCAGCCTCGTTGTTGATTGAAACATTACAGGGAAAAGCAACACCAGTCGCCCCAAGCTCCAGTATCTTCTCCTCTGCGAGCCTGCATACCTTCAGAACTTTGACACCAGGACGGACCTCATTCTCCAGTATGGTAAGAACACGTCCCGCGATTTTGCCGGCCTTCAGGAAGTCTGGATGGGGTAATGCCGTCATAGTCTGTCAACAGATTTGTCAGAAGTGCGAGGGTGGTATACAGCTATATAAATCTTTGACAAAGTTGGACATTTATCAGACGAGAGTCTAAAGAATTAGCTCATGTTCTCAGTATCACAGGCAGCTCGAAGGCTTGACGTCTGTACAAAGACCATCCGGCGCCGGGACTCACAGGGTTTCATTCACTGTCTAAGGACTGCAGGCAATCATCGAAGAATCCCACTCGCTGAGGTAAACAGGTTATTGGGCATCTTCCATAGAGAGGTCTTGGAACATCCAGATAAGAAACGGTGTGCAGTCTATGGCAGGTTTTCAGGACATCGCCAGAAGACTGATGGTGACCTTGACCGGCAGCTCAAGACACTCACAATCCATTGTAGACGCCATTTCAAGACACGCCCCCTGGTCTTCACTGACATCGGGTTTGGTCTGAATATGAAACGTCGAGGCCTCGGACGACTCCTCAACCTAGCACAGAAGGGGGTCATAGACACACTCCTCATCACCCACAGGGACAGACTGGCTCGCTTTGGTGTGGACCTGCTCGAATGTATCCTCCAAGACTATGGGGTACAACTCATCATACTCATGGAAGAGGAAGACCGGACACCACAGGAGGAACTGGTCGCTGATATGATGGCTCTCATCGCTTCCTTCTCTGGCCGCGTCTATGGGCTTCGTGCAGCTGCTCTTAGAACTCGATGATCTCATATCTTTCCTTCCCTGATACTTGTGATCATGACAGGAATCTGCCGCTTCATCACGTCATCAAGATTGGTAATCACGCCTAATTGAGACACAACATCAAGCTCGAAAATCTCTCGCACTTCGCGAATTACATCTCGTATCCCTGCATGAAGAAGTACCTTGAGGTCGTCATACAAGACTCCAGTCTTGCACGCCTCGGTCCCACATACCTCTGCCTTCCAGATGATGGCATCTCCCTCGTCACCTATCGAGAGCGTCACCTCATACTCCACTGGTTCTTCAGAGTCTTCTTCTATCACTGAGATATGCTCATTTGCCCAAGACGATATCTTCTTCAAGAAGGCTTCAGTATTTTTTATATTGTAGGTACTTAACTCTCCTTCTTCCAGATCCTTGGTAATCTCATCTATGATAGCATCTGAGTCTATTTCTCCTGTGGACTCAACAGTATATGCAAGAAACGGGTTCCTTTGACTTCCCTCGCGAAGAAAGATGCCATATTGAAAGACACTCTCAGACTGCTCAATGACTCTGAACTCACAGGCAGGACTACTCTTCGAGTACCCACAATCCCTGAGCCCCGCAAGCACCTGTTTCCTCAACTCGGAGTACTCCACAATATATACTGGTGAAATCTGAGAGGTGATGGTGTTCAGGAAACGTTCACACTCTTCCTGTGCGCCATGACCGTAGACGAGTTCAATGGTCTGGTGGTTTCCTCCGAAATGGAGATCTGAGATGGTTGACTGGGCTTGCCACCTGAAGTACAACCCATCCCAGGCTATGGAGACCATCCACTGCTGATCTGCGACACGTAAGAAAGTCCCTGGAGGTAATCGTTTCAGGTGCAGCCCATACCTTCGAAGGAGCATGCGGATGTATCGCTCCTCGTGGAAGACAATATTCTCATCCTTCTCGGACACTGGTGGAAGAGTAAAGTCAAGGATGTAGGAGGATTCCATCGAATTTGATTCGAAGAGTAAGAGACACTATTGAGAAGAAGTCTAACGGATCCTATCACTATGCACTCTCAGCCTGCCGACAGGTGAGAAGTGTTCTGAGGACAAAGGTCCGAGAAGCTTACCCATTGGAAGAAGGTGAACGACGAGGAAATGCTCGTGAACTATTAGATGAGAATTCTCCAGAAAGACTGCGAACCCAGACTCTGATTTTCAGGCAAGTTAATGATTGGAAGAAGAGTGGATTCCCTTTCATCGCTCCAACCTTTCAGAAGAATACTGTGGACTTTGCAGCCTCCACTGAGAATACCACTGGACAGGGATACTGGTTTGAGCAAGACCCAGAGCGAGAGGATGAGGTCATTCTCTACATCAAGACTCCGCCCGGAATAGTGGGCTACGATCAGGACACTCCTTCACCGTACAAGAGTCAATCAGTTCGGTTGCGGTTCTTGAACTGGTTTCCCAGAAAGGCAGAGCGAGCTAGAAGAAAGGCTCAGGAAGCAAGAGTACAAGGTCATTTTCAACGAGCTATCCAGCTTGAATATCGAGCTACTTGCTTTGAGGACATGAGTAATCAACTGGAAAACACTATCAAGCTTCAAAGGTTCACCCGTGAGCTTGCTAAGGAGCGTGCACAACCAGAGAAGAACAAGACTCGAATCAACGACTTGAAGACAATTGTTCATGACCTGAAGAAGTTGAGAAGGTCAGCACCACCTCTTATCAAGATTGAAGGAAAGAGAGTGACATTATCTATTCCCTTCATGTCCCCTGATGAGGACCTGCTGAAGACTACTCTACCCGCAGAATCTAAACGAGAGAGAAGAGCTGGAGTTGATAGGGGACTCAGACACTCCATGGTCGTATCGATTAAGAACGGTGATGATACCTACGAGGAGACCATGGTTGGAAGACAGGAGCTATTCGAGAAGAGAGAGAAACTCAGGCAACAGACTAGAATATTGATGTCCGAGGTGGCATTGAAAAAGAACAACTGGGAGAAGAAACATGCTAGGCAGCAGCCTCCAGCTATCATCCTGAAGAAGGAACAGGAGCTGGAGTCAGTATGGAGAAAAGTCCGTCGTCTAGATAGAGAGATCTCCCATCAGGTCGCCATCGAGACCGTGTGGCTCTGTGAGTACCATTGCGTGAAGACCATCTACTTTGAAGACCTCCGCTCCTTCCAGGGAAAGGGAGGCATGAAGAAACACAGCTGGAATCTCTCTGCTAATCTTTGGGGAATGATGATTGAGGGAGTGCGGTATAGACGTGAAGCCCTTGGTCACAAGCAGGGAGGCATCTGGTTGGTAAATCCAGCATGGACCTCACAGACCTGTCATGTATGCGGAGAGCAGGGAATTCGCGTGGAAGATGAGACCTCCACCACAGAGAAGAAGGGAGGAGAGTACTTCCACTGTCCGAGGTGTGATGAACACTTTCATGCCGATGTGAATGCTGCACGGAACATCATGTATGTTCAACAACCCATGCCCAGTGCCGCTTCTGGGCGTACGACTTGATGTCCAAGTTTGTACAACTTACAATGAACGGTGTATTTAAGTCTCAGATTCTGATCATGCAAGCGAATCTTGAGGACACTGGCAGATGTGTCATCAAGAGAAGTTAATAGGTCAGAAACTGGATATCTGCAGTTAAGACACAATTCAATTTCAAGTCGACACAGAAACAGAGGCCGGTACCTGTGTCCCTACACTAACTCCCAACATCATGGCTTCAGAAATGCATCTGGCTCCGCTGAGTTGTCTCGGACAGGGAATAGTGGTACCGACCGGCCAGTCAATGTACGAGACCAAGGTGACCCGCACTTCATCTGAAGGACAATCATCCACATCAGGCGAGTCCGTTGTGGCTCATCCTTTCGGTCCTTGACAGGCAAGTGTTCAAGACTTCGAATTCTCTTGAACATATGGTTTCTGTGAACGAGGGGTTATTAGTGTTCCCACATGGCGCGGATTCGTCGTTCTCTCTGGTGAGAAATGATAGACATCGGTCGAGCTCCATGGTGGTAGCGACATCTTCAAATACGTTGAGAAGACAGCTCATCTCGTACAGTACCGCTGCAGAAATTCAGCTGTACTCTGCAAATCATCATATCATATAATCATCAGCGCCACGTATCCCCCGAAGCCAACCGAACAGATAGCAGGCGGGAGAGCTCGCGCGGGTCCCAAGACCTTTATCACTCACAGGATCATCACATCACGGTTATCATATCACACTCCAGACATGGAATAGAATGAGAGTCGAGGTAGACTGAGTCCAGACATAGACACGAAGCATAGAGCTAGGCCATAGGACAACGCAGGCATTGACCACCTTGGTCGAAAGGTAAGGGCACGTGGCAGTACAGCATAGGAGACGTGCATAGAAATAGGAACAGATTTCGACCAAAGCACAGCAAAATATGTCATCAGAGCAAGAATGGAGATTGATGGCGTGGTCGACAAACCGGATGTCGTAGGAGCTGTCTTCGGGCAGACTGAGGGACTGCTTGGAGAAGACCTAGACCTACGAGAGCTTCAACGTACTGGTCGCATAGGGAGAATTCAGATTGCCATTAGATCACAGGGCGGAAGCACAACAGGTGAGATTGTGATACCTGTATCGCTCAACAAGACTGCCACTGCGATACTCGCAGCCGCCTTAGAAACTGTTGATCGAGTTGGTCCCTGTACAGCCAAAGTGATTCTTGAAAAGCTTGAGGACATTCGGGGCGCCAAGAGACGAAAGGTTGTAAGCAGAGCAATCAGTATCTTGAAGGGCTGGGAAGAGGACATCTCCCCAGGCACTGAGGAGATAACGACCGCGGTCACAAAGGGGCACAAGGTATCAGTGTCTAAGTACGGCCCCGATGGATTACCCGCAGGTCCAGAACTGAATGGCAGCTCTGAAATCATCATCGTCGAGGGGCGTGCAGACGTCATCAACCTCATGAAATGTGGAATAATGAATACAGTAGCAGTCGAGGGAACTCATGTTCCAAAGTCGATAGTTGAGCTCACAAAGAAGAAAGGTAAGAGAGTGACTGCGTTTCTCGACGGTGATAGAGGTGGAGACCTCATTCTACGAGAACTTATGCAGGTCGCCACCGTTCACTATATTGCCAGAGCACCTGAAGGCAAAGAAGTTGAGGAACTCACAAAGCGTGACGTGATGAAGGCACTTCAGACTCAAATCCCTGCAGAACAGGCCTTGCAGCTAGTTCAGGGCAAAAAGACTGCAACAACACCTAGGAAGTACACTACAAGGAAGAGCATTCCCAAGAGTACTGAAGAGAAGGCACATAGTGAACCAAAGGAGGTTGAGAAAACATCTCCAAAAAGAGAGAGAATCTTAACACCGATTGGCAGACCGACAGCAGCTCGGAGAGCACCTGTATCTGTGGATGAGGCATATGTTTCTAAGATTCAGAGCATCAAAGAAGCCTTCAAAGCAGTCCTATTCAACGCGGACAAAGAGGTCATGGTTGAGTGCGGCGTCGCAGAGCTTGCCAAGAAGCTTGAAGAACAAGAGACTGTTTCTGCAGTGGTTTTCGATGGCGTGATAACCCAACGTCTAGTGGATATTGCAGCCAAGAAGCAGACGACGCTCATCATTGGGGCAGCCGTTGCGGACATTGAAAACAAGCCGAATGGCCTCAAACTTGTCACCTTTGACGATCTTGGTCAGTGAACTCGACGCAAGCTAGATCCATTTCATAACAGGTCGTGAAGCGCGCAAAACCGCTTCACACCTCAAGTCTTCTCGAGTAATACTCACAATTATTTCATTGAAGCAGAGAGTCATCTATGGAGCAGACGTGAGGCTCTCAACGTTGACATCGATTTTGGATGGACTGGAAACAACAGCACAGGTGGTAACACCAAAGAGCCCTTTTCAGAGGGTCATAGGTCAAGCGCACGCTGTGTCAATAGTTCAGTCTGCTGTGAAACAGAGGCGACATGTTCTCTTGTGTGGCGCCCCGGGAATAGGAAAGTCGATGCTTGCAAAGGCAGCCTATTCACTCCTCAGTCCACCCAAGCAGGAGATACGCCTTCGAAGAAATCCGTCTCAGCCGGACAGACCCATCGTTGTAGTATCTGAATCAGAGTATGAACGGGCTACGCAGAGCGCAGATAATGAGCATGGTTTCTCACTATATATGACACCTGATAGACTTCCAGTCGATATCTCTATCAAAATGGGGTATAGATGTCAAAAGTGCGGAAGTCTATCCGTGCCAACAGAGCCATCATGTCAAGACTGTGGAGCCGCGAAAAGATGTGACTGGTTGGGAAGTGATTCCTATCATGCTCTTTTCAGAATAATAGATGTCGTGAGAGAACCTGCCCTTCAGACTGTCACTAGCATTGAAGAGATAGCAGATTCTTCGTACCATACGACCTATGAGAGGGTAGGAAACACTGAGATCTCTGTAACACGCCGAAGATTGGAAGATGGTACTCAGACTCTTCCGGAGCAGAGAACTGATGCTGAGAGAGTCCTGGTGGCAAGAGAAACATCCAGATTCATCAGAGTGAGCGGTGCAAGTCATGTTGAACTCCTTGGCGATGTCAAACATGACCCATATGGTAGTGCTGAGTCACTCGGTATGGCAGCTCATTTGCGAGTGATTCCAGGAGCTATTCATGAGGCACATGAAGGTATTCTCTACATCGACGAGGTTTCAGCTCTTGGGCCACACCAGAGCCACCTCTTGACTGCCATGCAGGACCATGTCTATCCAATATCAGGACATAATCCTCTCAGCTCAGGTGCTGCAGTACGAGTGGATAGCGTGCCCTGTGATTTCATTCTCTTTGCATCATGTAATCCCGAGAATATAGGCGCTATCCTACCAGCTCTGAGGTCTCGAATCCGGGGTTATGGATATGAAATCATGCTATCGTCGTGGATGAAGAAGAGTGTTGAGAGTGTCAACGATATTATCAGATTCATTTCACAGACAGTCGAGGAGGATGGCAAGATACCACACCTTGCCGTCAAGGCTGCTGAAGAGGTGATAGTTGCTGCTGAAAAAACGGCCTTTCAATATGATGGACAGAGAGATGCGCTCACATTGCGTCTTCGCGAACTTGGAGGCCTCATCAGAATAGCCGGAGATCTTGCTGTGCAGGACAATGCGATACTGGTTCAGCCAGAACATGTGAAGAAGGCAGGAGAGTTGAGTCGAGGGATTGACCTAGGTGATATGTCTTCTCATCCCTACGGAGCCCCAGAGATGGCTAGCAGAGACTATTTCTTCTAACGGCGAAAGCTGTCCTGTGGTGAAGCATTGAAGATCCTGAAACGCATCCTCAAGGAAGGAACAATTGTCCTGAAGATTGAAACCTTGGATGATCTTTGGCACCTGTACAACACAGTTGGATCTGGAGATGTGGTGATATCAAGAACTGCTCGCCGAGTCAGAGTTGGAGATGAGGAGAGTAGAAAACAGGATAGTGTCAGAAAACCTATGACACTGAAACTTCGGGTCGATGATGTGGCATTTCATACCTTTACCAACCGTGTCAGGATCAAGGGCCAGATATTAGAGGGGCCAAGTGACCTTGTGAGCATAGGATCGTATCACACGATAAACATTGAAACAGGCGACACGCTGACCATAGTGAAGGGCCACTGGCCAAAATACATCTTGGACAGGCTTGAGGATGCCACAAGAGCTCGGCCGCACTCTGTCTGCCTCATTGTTACCATTGACGATGGCGATACAGAGCTTTTCCTTGCTGCAGACTACGGATTAAAGGAGGTAGTACGGGTACGAGCTAACCTCTCTCGTAAGAGGGGGGATCAAAAGGCATACGACTCGACGATGCATGATTTCTTTGTGGATGTCACTCTTGCAGTACGGTCGCAGTTAGAGCAGAGCCAGATTGGACTCGTGGTCTTGGCGGGACCTGGATTTGTGAAAGATCATTTCAGGGACTATCTCAGTAAGGTGGGAATCAAGAACATGCCTCCTATGGTTGTTGAAGGTACAAACTCAATTGGCATTCCGGGAGCAAAGGAAGTCCTCTTCAGAGGCGTGATTGGAAAAGTCATAGATGAGCTCAAGGTGGAAACTGAAACCAAGTTAGTGGAGAAACTTGTCGAGCACATATCGAAGGACAATGGGCTAGGAAGCTATGGTGACGAGCAGGTCGTCAAGGCAGTTCAATATGGAGCAGTTCAAGATCTGCTCATCACAGATAAGAAACTCAGAGAGGGTTCTGATGAGGTCAGACGACAGATGGACAATCTCATTCGAAACACCGAGAAGACGAAGGGGGTCATCCATATCGTATCGACGGACCATCCCACAGGAAACCAACTCCATCGACTGGGCGGAATTGCAGCCATTCTTCGTTTTCGTATAGTGGAGTAACTAGACAGGTTCGAACAGAATCTGAAGGCGGTCCCATGTTGGGTACTCATATGAAATGCCTATCTCTAACTCTCCGATGTTTTCAAGACTACTCTTGATCTCTTCGGCGAACTCCTCGAGAAGTGTTGGAGCCAACTCGATTCGCATTCGAGCAGTATCAGTATTGATGAGATTGCTGGGAACTCCAAGCTGATTCCTGAGAATACCATGAATGTGCTGTAACTGCTGAACACTCAGACTGGACCAATGAGGAGCTCGAATAATTCCCAATACCAACAAGGGGTCTGTATCGTCACGTTCCTCAAACTCCCGGATGGTCTGTTCAAGTCTCCGTTCGAGCCGATTTCGCAGCTGAATGGCATCCTTATAGCGCGCAGAACAGAAATGAACTGAGAGCCTGTGGAGACTATTCGCAGCCCACTCGACTACCTCCCTTGCTGTGTTGGCACTGCCCTCGATGCTGGCACTTGCCATGTCTGTCAACCGCATGCCCTGAGTCAACAAATTCTCGAAATTAGTTTCACTGGCCTCAAGCTCGTTGATGTTGAGAAAAGAAGCTCCCACTTCTTCAGCACGACGTGCGGTCTGTTTGAGGCTCTCTGTACTTCCAGGGATTGCTGGAACCTCCAACCCAACATCCATTCCAGTGGCTACTGCGAGTTCTATTCCACTCCAATCATCACTCTGAGGATGAAATCGAATCTCATCGAGTGCGGCTTCTTGCAGTCGTCTGAGGTCTTTTTGGCTCACTGAGGTCCTGCTTGTGTAGAGATGAATATGAAAATCTGGGCCATACTTGGACTTCAGAAGATGGATATATTCCACTGTTCGGTCTAGAGTACAGAGCGGGTCGCCACCAGTCATTCCTGCACCTTCACCCTTCACTGCATCGACCTCGAAGAGAATATCGTCTTCAGTAGAAACTGGAAGCTCATCTGCAAATACTACATCCGTACCTGCTTTCTCCTGAGAGAGTGGGCAGTAGTAACAGGAACTACCACATAGACCGGTGACAAACAGCACCATCTTTGACCCTCTGGCACAGAACATACAACCTCGTGGCAGTTCTCCTACAAAGAATGACCCACCTTGATGCTGTTTGATCTCACGGGTCAGTGTCATCGCCTCCTTCCTTGTCGACGGTCAATTGTACGGCGAAGAGCAGGATCATTGTCTTGGAGTTGTTTCGTGACTTCCTCGAAACTCTCCGACTCCTCTAGGGAACGCTTGAGATAGACGCCAGTTCTACCTACACTATCACGACGTGTCAGTACTCGCACTCTCTCTTTGGCTATTTCAGTACTGACTGAAAGCCTCTTGGCAATTTCATGTTCATGACCAATTACACCATGTTCTGTATGCCCATATGAGGTCGGTTCTATTAGAACCAGTCTCTTATTCACTCCAGGCACCCTCTCCTCAGACTCGAGGCTCTTCAGATCTATTGCTCCGCCCCAGTGGTAGAACTCCTCCTCTCTTGGTCTGAGTTTGAACATCGGAAAACTGACAACAGTGTTGTCTTCGAGATGAAAATGCCCCTTCAGGACCATAGACGGTGTTGCCTGTATCAGCTCTCTCTGAAGAGAGGAACCAAGGGCCAGCTCTAGGCGATAACTGGAAACTGGTTGGCGAATAATGATGTCGATATCAGATGATTCGGACACGTCGCCTCGGGCGAGGGAGCCATGCACCAATGGCTGGACAGCGATGGATGATTCAATCTTGTGCATGATGTCGATGGCACGCTGCCGCAGCCTATTCAGAAGGCCCCAGTGGGCCTCATCATAGGTGACAACCCTGATGTCGTGCAGTACCTCCGGTCGCCTTGCCATTCTGCTTCTTCACCTAATCGTATCCAGCATCTCACATGCTTTACATATTCTTGTTGAGGAGAGATTGCCACATTTCTCGCACGATAAGAGCTGCCACTCTTGTTGGGAGCCCCTGAAGGCAGATACTATCGCTTCAGATGACCGCAGGATTGACAGCAATGTGCCAGCACGTCTGTACTCCATGTCGTTTAGGAAGGCCCTCACATCATTGCGATAGGCATCCTCGGCATATGGACATGGTATATCGTGATAGGGAAGACTGAGATAGTGAGAGTAAGTGACAATGTCACGTTCTGTCAGTTCTGTCAGAGGCTTGACACGCGGAACAAAACCCTGCGTGGGTTGCTCTCGGGATACATTCGTTCTCGCAATCCTTGGGCTATCGCCTCGCATGAGATTCATGAGCACGGTCTGTGCTTCATCATCAAGATTATGGCCTGTCGCAATTACGTTCGCACCCAGTTCTTGTGCAGCAGTGTTAAGGGCACGTCTTCGAAGAACACCACAATATGAGCATGCACCCAGCGAACTAGACGGCTTACGTTGTACTATCTCATCAAGAGAGTAGCCAAACAGCGTCCTAAAGGAGAACACTTCTAGAGTGAGATCCAATGAACGAGAGAGCTCTCGAGCTGACTCAAGCGACTTGTCCCGATACCCTCTGACTCCTTCGTCAATGGTGACGGGAACTATCTCGGACTTAGGAAAAGCACTCTCTATATTGTGAAGTATATGTAGAAGAGCTGCGCTGTCCTTTCCACCAGAGACAGCCACCAGAATTCGGTCGCTCTCTAGGAACATCTTATGTCGATTGATGGCTCTTCGTACGCGGTCCACTGTCGTCTGAACCAGACATGAGCCGCACAGCTGTTCTGATGTATACCTACGCAGGTAGATGGCAGGTTTTCCACACTTTGAACATCCCGGTTGCATGACAGCGACGACTCCGAACCGCCGTATCTTGTACTGTCAAATTAAAGGTATTCAAGAGTCCCAACGGATTGCCTTTTTGCCATAGCGTTTGTGGTTTCCTTGATCCAGAGGCATCAACTTAGGTCCTACAATTCTGTTTGTTAATGATTTCAGAAGAGCCCCTTTCCCATCAATAGGCTCAGAACGATACTAAGCACTACGATTGCAAGGGCTGCAAAGCGTATTGGATACATTATATACCGAACCTTCTTCTCATTAGAGGTCAAGAGGCTTAGACCATTTGAAAGCAACTTGTCGCCATCTAGGAAAGGAATTGGGAGAAGGTTGAAGACTGCTAACGAGATGAGGATGAGGTAACACCAGAAGATTATCTGTTGAGAATGGAACACAAGCATCGGAGAGAGTATGAGGTTCCAGCCTGGTCTAGGTTCCCAGTAATCAGCCCCATAGATACCAAGGTATCCTCGCGAAGCATTCGACTCGCTCGCGGCAAGTATGAGTGTCATATTCCCATCCAGTGTATGAACAGTTACCTCGGACCCTGCAGGAGCTCCAGTCATGAAGGCACTGACGGCGGACCAGTTAGCGATCACCGTATCATTCAGACCAATTATCACATCGCCTACCTCAAGAGCTGCAGCTGCAGGACTTCCCTCGCTTAGCTGATAGATGTACGCTCCACTCGGAGGATTGTATGCGATTGAGGCAATAGAATTGAAATTGACCAAGAGCGCGAGAAAGACGAAACTCCAGATAATATTGGAGTACGACCCGGCAGCAAGTAGGCGCATTCGAGCTTTTGGAGTCGCTTCTTTCTCGAATGCCTCCTCATCTGGCTCAACAAACGCCCCAAATAGTACTAGGAAGCCAAGTAGACCGGAGCTCTTGATTGGGATGTTGTCCTTAGATGATGCAAGTCCATGAGCAAACTCATGCGTGAGGATTGCCACTGCAAGCGCAATCAACATGTATACAAGGGGCAGTCCCGTAATCGTCACTCCCGGGATTATTGGTACAACGCCTCCTGCGGCTTCCGGTTCTACAAAGAACTTGATGAGGTTCTCACCAAACATCCAGAAGGAGAAGATCATTCCTCCAAACCCAACAACCACACCTATGTTGAAGAAGATCAGTGGGAATTTCTTGCCCATGCGAGTCAGAAACGCATTGAGACGCTGAGTTCTCCACATGAAGAAGAAGGGAGTCCCTGCCTCAACGCCCCTCTGTTTGAGACGTTCAACACCAATGTAGTGTGCAACTGCATAGATGATGAGCCAGAAGAGCCCTATGAGTCCGAAAGCAAGCAAGGTACTATCCATTAGTCACTGCACGTCCAACTGGAATTTAGTGAAGAAAACAGTGGAGGGCGTTATAATGGTTGTGACATAGCTACATTCGACCAAGTCCAAAAATGGGCTCGACCCGACCGCAACCCTCATAAAGTGACCTCTTTAGCCTAGCGCTGATGTCCAATAGGACTCACATTATAGATCTAGGTAGGCGATACAATAGTTGCCGTTCAAGCTTGTGATTTCAGACCCTGAAACTGGAAAAGCCATCCAGTACGAACTAGATGATGCAAAGACAAATGCTATGGTCGGGAAGCATGTTGGTGATATGGTAGAGGGCGATATGTTGGGCCTACCAGGATACAAGCTGAAGATCACAGGCGGTAGCGATTCTGCAGGATTCCCGATTCGCCCAGATGTTCATGGAAGTGGAAAGAAGCGGCTTCTGATTCGAAGCGCTCCTGGTTTCAGACCAACTAGAAAGGGAACAGGAAAGCGGAAGACAGTACGTGGAAGAGAATTGAGTTCTGCTATTTCCCAAGTGAATATGCGAGTCGAGGAGAAGGGTGCAACGCCCCTTGAAGAGCTCGTCATGAAAACTGTATAAATAGTGTCTCTCATATTATCAGATTACAGGGTTAGTGTGAACCATATACTTCTTCTGACCTACATCTTACATTTTGGTGAGTGAACATCAACTGTAAGAAATTTCTATGTTCCACCCTTCTCCTGCCAGTGTCACCACCTCTTCGTAATTCCAAGGAACTACAAAAATTGGCAAGAGCTTTGTCAACGTTCATAGGGATGGGATCCCTCCTGAAGACCTGGCTTCTTTCTCCTGTCTTACTACTGACACATCACTACCAGCAACAGAGAGTTTTTCCACAGTTCTTACCACGGCGGGGTCATTATCACTCTTACTAGTCCCATCGCTGAAACTAACAAGGTCCGATTGGACAAAATGAACAGCCGCGGACTCTCCAGAACTTGATGTTGGTTCTTTCTTGGAGAGTAAAGACTTCCCTTGAGAAGAAGATATCTTCTTTTGGGCTTTCGGCCGCGCACGTCGGACCTTATCCAGAGTCCTAGTCCACAGACCTAGTCCTCTCACAGAGTGCAGTGACTTTGTGAGCGTAAGAAAGCGTGCTGCAATGTTAGTACTACCGTTTTGGTCAGCATTGATACTATAACCACAAGATGGACAATGAAAATAGTTCTGGCTGGGTCTCTCTCCCTTTGCACCACACTTCCAACACATGATGGAGGTCCATGCCTCAGGAACTGCTCTGAATCGAGCGTCTTTTCCATCGACATTCCAACCTTGCTGTGCAAGTCCATGTTTCAGACTTTCGGTTATCCGGGCAAAGGCCCAGGAATGTATCATTCCTCGAAACCTTCGCCCTCGGTAGTTTCCTCGCTTAGCACGCATTCGTATATTTTTCAGGCGACCAATAGCAACATAGAGTGTGTATTCATTGGATAATTCGAAGATGTAATCCAGCAGTTGACGAACAAGAAATCGATCATATTCGCGAGCAAGATTCTCCCGCTTGGAACGCATTTGACGGAGTTTCTCGACAACCCTATCATATGATAGACCATTGTTTCTTCGAGTGTACATCTCTCTCTGTAAATCTGCAACAAGTCTGTCGTACTCTATGATGACCTTGACCTTCTCCCTGTGGACAAAGTAGCGGGTTTCCCTTGTTTTCTCAGGCGTGAGGAGGGTTGCACAAGCTGCCTTCTCAATTCCAAGGTCAATACCAAGAATGGCAACAGGAAGAATTACCTTAGAGGATTCATCAATAGGAATTCTAACAGCAATAGTCACCCACCATTTCATGAAACGGTCTGTGAAGATTTGTACTGCCTTGACCTCACCCCTTTTGATTTGGTTCAGATGGAAGGGAG
>CAYHAA010000025.1:0-23732 GCA_964354495.1 uncultured archaeon
GACAACCTCAGAGTCCTGTTTCCCACCAGGGATATTTAAAGACCTACACGAATGGTTCACAGAATCATCTAAGGGATGTCCAACTTTGTCGAAGTCTTCAGCAGCTGTTGCATACCCTCAAAGCCTCATATTGATTGGGTCCATTGAGATATTAAAGTTCAGGTGTACGAGGGCACACAGTTCAAGCTGACTGACGCATCAACGGGCGCTGAGCGGTACTATGAACGACATTGCTTAATTAGCCGTTTGCCTGACAAAGAAACAAGAGTAGTATGCGTGGCTGATAGGTCTCCGATCTCTCTCGAACAGATGAGGAGAAGGCGAGCAATCATGTTTTTGGAGTCTCAGCCAGCGCAACAGAGGAGGTCTCTAAGAGTGAATCTGGGAAGAGATACTAGCAGGAAAGCACTGAGCATACTGATTGTGCTGGTGCTCGTAATGAGCTACGGAGGCTCGACAGCAACGAAGGGAGCTATTCCTTCTGAGCCTGAGAGCATGGTCCGCAACAACCAGAGTATGTTGTCAGCTGGTCTGGAACGCTACACCGATGAGCCATTGACCGGATACGTTGAAGCGTGGTCAGGCAATAAGACAAGCGGCGGTGTTGAGTTTACTAGCAACATCATAGGAGAGCCAGACGGCCTCCTCATGGAGATGTGGCTTATGTCGTCGTTTGAGTTTGCTGTCTTCAAGATTGACAGCTCCATCATGAGCGACTCACTGACGCTAAAGGGATTCGTTGATGGCGGTGGTGTTGAAACGAATTTTGAAGTGTACAGCTGGGTCGACCCTTACACTGAGCCCGAACTCGACGGAGTGACAAATGTCAGTATCAGCGACGATTGGTTCCTTCTTGGATTCAATATTGCAGCAGTCGGTGATGTCGTGCTCGAATATGCAAACACATCTATCGAGTACTTGCTCCTGGTGGGACGGAATCCTACTGTAGCACCCGGATATTACCAATCACTTGACGCGATTGAGGTCCATGGGTTCACCAATGTGATGGCAGACGAAGAGAATGATGGTCTTCCGGACATCTGGCAGTACCCTGATGTTGAGATGTTCAATGTTTCAATCGACATCGACCTGTTCGGTGAGACCTATGGCATCATGGGACTCGTGGGTGTTGCAGCTGAAGGGAGCACGAACCTAGACTTCCTTCTGCCCTTCATCAAGCTCGGAGTCATTGAGCCTACCGAGGTCGACGAGACCCATTACTACGTCATCTGTCAGGCTGAGCTCACACTTCCGTTCAGCGGGGTCAACGACTACCTCCAGTTTCTGAACTCCTACGACCTCGTGAACATGACCTTCATTGAGGGTAACGCTACCATACTCACTGAGACCATGAATGCATTTTCACACTACATCGGGCAGGATGACAGAATCAGGACCTATCACGTCATAGACTACACTGTCGATGGCACCTTCAATCCTCACAACTACTACGCTGCCCAAGGTCAGATCAATGCAGAGTACACAACACTTGATACAAAGACCGTCACACCAAAGACAGCTCAGGAGGAGTTCGACCTTGATGTCAGCATCGTGCTAGACATTGCGGAGAATGTCTTGGATGCTGTTCAGGGCGGCAAAGACATGGCCACGCAGTTCATGAGCAAGATAATTGGTTTCATTCAGGGTAAGATGCTTGATGGCATCGGAAAAGAACTGCTTGAGAAGATAACCAAGAAAGCTCTCAAAACTGCTCTCAAGGCAATTTTCTCAATCACGACCATCAAGGACATCGTAGTCAAGGGCTCAAAGATTCTAGAGAAACTAGGAGTGGAGCTTCCCGACTGGCTCACCACAGCGCGTGACTTTGTTGAGAGCATCCCGTTCATCGACCCGCCAGTGGAGATCTGGAAGGTCCGACTGACCTTTGTGAACGAGACCACGAGCCTGCCTGTCCTCGGATACGACTATATCAATAACGCATCCATCTACTCGCATCCGAAGGGTATCTACTTCGGAGATACCTACAGCGCGCAGGTGATTCTGTCTTCCAGAGATATCTTCCCGGTGATAGGAAGGATTCAGTCAGTCAATGGGTCAAGGACTCTAACTGGCAATCTCTACGTGGAGGATCTAGGAACGCTTGAGGCGACGATGGCTAGGTCCTCGCTTGAACCAGGTGAGGCAGCAAGAGGAAGGATATACGCATTGCCGCCTGACGACATCCTTGTCATCAGTCAATGCCACATCACAGCAGCACCAGGTCTATCCACAACTGTCGAGCTGGGCAATCTGTTCAATATCTCTCTCACAATCACTGATGAGAACGGAACACTGCTCTCTGATGTGTCAAGAGCCCGCGCAGCGATCAACAACATGCCCTATCCCATGATAGAACTGCCCATTGTGGCTGAGGCTGACGGAAGACTCACTCTGACAGTGGACACAGACACTCTGGGTGTGCTCCCCGGCGACTACATGGTAGCGGCAGTCTACAAACCAATGG
This sequence comes from uncultured archaeon, assembly GCA_964354495.1. GTDB lineage: Archaea > Asgardarchaeota > Thorarchaeia > Thorarchaeales > Thorarchaeaceae > SMTZ1-45. The sequence continues at coordinate 2,465 of CAYHAA010000025.1, forward strand.
CGATGTTCCACGACTACTGGAACTTCACGTTTGTCCTACAAGACACGGTAGCTCCGTACATCGGCAATCTGAATGGAATTGAGAGCGCGGATCACACAACAGTCGTCTTCAGTGCGATAGTCAGCGACTTTGACCTGAATATCAGCAGTGTCATACTGAAGACTATCGATGGCTCCGATAGCCTTGCTCTAGCGGTGTCACATCAGATGACCAGCAATGGAACTCACTACGTGGTCAGTCTTGCAGTAACGGACTTCAGTGCTGCAACTGTCTATTACAGGGTTGAAGCCGCAGACAATTCTGGCAACGAGGCTCAGACCCCACTGCAGTCGGTGAACATCGTAGGTCTCTCTGAGCTGGGGCCACTTGGTATCTACATAGCAGCTGGGGTCGGTGCTGTCGCAGTAGTAGGTATTCTCCTCTACTTCATCAGACGCCCCGGACGCTAGGCTGAGCAGGTGGAAGAATCCGATAAGGCAGGATGTGCGTTTGTCGCACTCTTGCCTTCTCACTCACTCTCTCCCACCGACCTCAGGAAACTGCAACACCGTTCATTGTTAGTTGGACAAACTTGGACATCGGAGTGCTGTCCGCCCAGGAAACGACACTGGGTTCGACTCCGTGAGGACAGAGTTCATGTCAGGTCATCCTCACAGAATTAGTTCGGACCGAACAATATAAGCACCTGTCCAACTTTGTCCAAGTCTCTTGCAGCTGTTGTCAACCCTTATAGCATGCCGCACCAATAGCATCATCCAAGTTTCTGCTGAATTTCAGCAACTTTCACTCCTGTAATCGCCGCAAGGTCAAGTGTATGCTGATAGTCTATCAGGTACTGTGCGATATTGTCTGAAGGTCTATGCGTTTCCAGTCTCCCTCTGATGAGTTCCACATATTCCGGGTCAATCTCGACGACAACGCAGCTTCTCTTTACTTGATCTGCCACAACTGCTGTGGTTCCTGTCCCGGCCATAGGATCAAAGACAACATCCTTGGGCATAGATGATGTGAGAATGATTCTGAGGAGCAGTGCGATGGGTGTCTGCTGTTTGTGAATCCTGCTGCCCTCCTTGTCCCGGACAGCCTCATCCCCTGCGAAATAGCCAGAGGTCAACTCTCTGATGTCCTCCCAGATGTCTGTGACATACATTCCAGACTTTCGTTGACGCTTGTAGTTCGGCGGCAACGGCGGATCGATCCTCAGTCTGTTGAATACTCGTGGTCTCTCTCCCTTTGTGACAAAGGCAATGACCTGGTATTGCTTTCCATATCTCATGTTCGAGGGAACAGCGGAGGTCATCTTTCGCCAGATGATCAGATTCTGGTAGTTCCAGCCTGACTCTCTGAGGACTTTGAGAAGACGCTCGGTGTTCTTCTCTCGATGCATGAGATAGAGTGCTCCTCCCTGCGTTGTCACACGATGAATCTCGCTCACTACGTCCTGTATCCAGTTCCAGTATTTCTCCGGGTCCTGTGAATCATCGAAATAGCTGTAGTCCTTTCCCTGATTATAGGGTGGGTCGAAAAAGGTCAGGTCCACATTCCTGACATGTCCCTCTCTGATGAAGTCTAGGCAGTTTCCAAGCAAGACCTCATGGTTAGGATTTTTCTTGACCACAGCATTCCACCCTAATCGGGGAAGTACCAACTCTATGTCATAGTGACATATGCTGGCTTCTATGTATTCTGCTTTAGAACCGGCTATTGATATTCACATATTGCTCTGTTGACAATCATTAAGTGGTATGGGACAAATCAAATACCGACACTGCTCGAGGAGGCGGGTCGTGATTGAATCTAGGATACATCCTCTCTAAGGTATCAACTGCTGCGGCCGCTGTTGTTCTTTATCTGCCAGTCGTCGCTGGGATTATCACGCCCATGCTGTGGATTCTGCCGGCATGGTATGTATCTTGGTACCTCCTCTCCTATATTGTTCCTTTCTCGAACACATGGTCGGGCGTCTTCACTGTGTCATGGGACCCTGTTTCCGGCTCTGACAACGTTATGATTGTAGTCGCTTTCTGGCTCTTTGGACTAGCAACATTCATAGTCGGCTCTGGACTCTTTCTCTACGCCTTGGCAACGATGGTCCGCGCTCGTTCTTCTACGAGCGAACTTATCACTTCAGGTCCCTACAGATGGATTCGGCATCCCCAACATCTTGGCATCATCCTCATGCTCTTCCTTCTTGCATTCCATATCGATGGCTTCGATTCTGTCGACATCCGTCTGGGTAACGTAGTTTCACTCTCTTCACTTGTCCTTCTTCTGGTTCTCGTAGCAGACATCGAAGAGATTGGTCTATCCAAGAAGTTTGGCGATGATTTCCTGAACTACAGTCTGAATACTCCATTTATGCTGCCTCTTCGAGTTCCGAGCTCAATCAAAATGAAACTACCAGCTGTTCTCAACCGCAGGTCTGTCCGGTATCTGCTGGCTTTTGTGCTCTTCTGGTCTGTGATGACCCTGTTGTCGTATGCCTTCACGTTCCTGCCTCTGTTCTATGTACGATGAGACAACTGCCAACAGAAAGGATCCGGCATCATTCTTCAGGATTTGTAAGGGCTATCACCAGATTGACGTATACTGTACTCACAATGCACTAAATCGATAATGTAAAATTATATAACACATTGTTACGCAATCATCTATCAGTTGGCGAAGTACAACCATGATTTTGGGTGAAACAACTCATTATAAAACAACCGAACCCTTGACTGAGATATTCTCTCATCTTGGGCGTGCCTATACAGTACCTCTCATTCTTGCGCTTGGTGAGCGTTCGTGCAATATCGATGTTCGCGAGCTTCAGGAGAGCATTGACTCGGGAAGTGGCAGGAGACTCAATGAGTCGACCATCTCGAAATGCCTCACGGGTCTCGTCGGACTTGGTCTTGTTGAGGGGACAATACCTGCACACTCTGCTTCAGTAGCAGAATACAGTCTGACCTCTGCAGGTCAGCAGATCTATAGACACCTCCTCCAGATTCGTCATGTAGCTGAAAGAGCTAACGATGACGAGACCTTCCTTGACAGTGTGTCGGCCTGCTAAGAAACCTTTCCAGACTGTCCGATTCAGGGTCCCTCATGGGCCCTGAAACCCTACTTTTTCTATTAGCCATTTTTCCATTGCTTCAGATTCCCACAGCCTTAGCAATATGGAATTGCTGAAACCAACGCAATTCTTTATTTGACAACTATGCATATAGTACACGACGCAATGGTGCGTCCTGTGAACAAGTGTGAGTAAGGGATTCAAATGCAAATTAAGAAAAGAGATGGTTCGCTCGAGCCATACATGCCAGAGAAGGTAGTAGTCGCCGCAGTGAAGTGCGGTGCTCCGTATCAGACTGCACGTGACATTGCTGCCTCGCTGTCAAAAAGACCCGAGAGTGTCATGAATGCCACCGATGTCAAAACATACATCCTGACCGAACTCCGTTCGAAAGGTGCAGCGAAGGCTGCTGATAATTGGGAAGCTTACGATCGCAAGCACAAGAAGAAGTAAGTTCTGGAAGAAGGGTTCCATTTACTGGTTTGAGAGTCTGCATCAGAAACGCGTCATTCTTGACATGAGCTTTGATATCATCAAACCGCTTGCCTAGATGATACTCTATTTGACAGAGTTGCACTGTGATTGCAGCGCATCTCGCGGTGTTCCCTGTCTGAGAATCATCATTGATGCATATAGTTGAAATATCTGCTCTGCTTGATTGCAGAAAGGATGGTCAAGTACCACACAGGGTCGGTGGGACAGGACACATGAAGACAATCGACTACGACTCCGTTTCAAAGGTCTATGATGAGGTACGTACAGGCGACCCGGAGATGGTGCACCATATTTTGGAGGGCACCACTCTCACTCATGACTCCAAGGTACTTGACGTTGGCTGTGGCACTGGAAACAACACTCTTCTTCTTCAGGCTGCGACTTCTTCTAAGTTGGTAGGACTTGATATCTCACGCGGCATGCTCCAGAAGACCCGACAGAAGACAGATCGAATTCAGCTTGTCCAGTCCCCTGCAGAATCAATCCCCTTTGCAGACCAGTCCTTTCGCTTGGTGTACATGACCGAGGTCCTGCATCACATTCGAGACATTGAGCCCGCATTTCAAGAACTACATAGGATACTCGAACCAGATGGCTCTCTCTGCATCGTCACGCAGTCACATCAACAGATTGAGCAACGAATGACCTCAAGGTTCTTCCCGGCATCCGCAAAGGTGGACAAGGAGAGATATCCTGACATCAGTGTCATTGAAGGTATCCTAACAGCATCGGGCTTTCAAGATGTGCAACCGATATCCGTATCGTTCAAACCAGTGAGGCTTGGTAATGATTATCTTCTCACAGTCACAGGGCGCGGCTACTCGATGCTTCACAAAATCAGTAAGAATGACTTTGAGTGGGGTTTGAAGAGACTGAGGGCTGCCTATGACGCTGGTGAGAAACTGATCTATTCTGCAGGCTACACTTTTGTCTGGGCAAAGAAGTGAGTGTCACTCGACAACGAGATTGATCGTGCATCGGCTCTCTAGCTTTGACCTGAACAGCTCCTCGATGACCAGAGTTGTCTGTCCGGGTTTCAGTGCCTTGAAGAACCACTTTCCTTTCTCGGCATCTCCGCCAGTCCATCCTGGCTTCTTCATGCTCTCTGGGTGCAGGTACTCTGTCTCTGTCTTCTCATGAGATATGATGGAGGAATCTCCAATCGTGAACTGCGCCTCTTCGCCAACCGATCCATGTCGATGGAACTGATAGTAGAATCTGTCCCCCACAGAGAATTCGAGCACACTATCGTCTCCTGCGCACAGTATTCTTGGAATATCATCTCTCTCAGGTTTCGTCAGAGTCACTCTCCTAACCTGCGTACAATCGGTCTCTTGTTCCGATAGCCCTGAACCATTATGAAGGCTATGACAAGTCCGACTGCGCTCCCTATGGCAATGATGAGAATCGTTGTTAACTGTATCTCTGCACCAATGACTGTGGGCATACCTGTGTGCCAGTTCACGAGGACTATGTCTATCAGGTCAGTGCCTAGAGTAGTAAATCGCTGTCTGAGGTAGTTCAGAGTCCCATTTTGCTTCTCATACCGCATCTCAACATAGGCAGAGATCACACTCCCATCGCCTGTCTGAATTGACCCCGTGCCCACGGTGCCCCACTCTTCATCAGTTTCGATGAGGGTCACTCCCACGAGTTCCGTGATATTGCCTATCTCAGTAAGGAAATCCCAATCTCCAATTGGCACTACAAATTCAGTCCGTCCTGATGCAATAAGGAGCGAGTCATTTGCTCTCTCAAGGTCGCAGTATGCCAAGGGCATCCGTGTTGACTCATTGATGAGGCTCGAAATACTCTCCATCCCAGTGACTCTCATTGTAGCCTTTTCACCGGCTGCTAGTCTGGATACAAGGGGGAAATTCACCTCAAAGGCAGCCAGATAGCTCGAATCTGCAAAGTATGCCTTCTGCAGCACGTAGGTAAACTCCTCGCCGACGCTCACCCCCCACTCAAGAGAATTGCCCGACTGTCCAATGACCGATGCTGGCATGGCGAATTCAATGACCATGAGTAGCATCAGAATCGTGACGGTTCTCAATCTCAAGGAGCATTCACCGTAGGTCTTCGGAGTTGCGTCGGGGATAATGAAGATATCCATTCCTTCATGCATTTCAGAGGATTTCCAGAAGGTCCGCTATGTTTTCTATGACGACGGAATCTATAGAGATTTTCTCGACCTCAGCAGCATCGCATGATGACAGAAGGATTGGCAGCATTCCTGCTCTTTGTGACGCAACCAGATCGGTATCGATACTGTCCCCAACAAAAGCGCACCTTCCCGGATTGAGGCTGAACTTGTCGGCTATTCGCAGAAGCATGTAGGGCGAAGGCTTGGCATAGCCAGGTACATTGCTGTACTCAATGGCATCGAACAGACGAATAATCGAGTCAAGTTCTAGCCTCCTAGCAGGACTCGAGTATCTATTCGAGGCGATTCCCAGTCTGAGGCCTCTTTCATGTAGGGTCTCGAGCATAGGCTTGACACCTTCTAGCAGCATTGGGTGACTGTTTCCATAGACCTCGCCGCATCTGGCCCCAAGGGCCATGGCCATATTGCCGAGGTCTTCTGTGACTCCCAAAGCAGCCAGCAGTCGTCTATCATACTCAAGCCAGACATCAGTCGTTGGTTCCCAATCTGAAGGAACATTATTCTCCAGCATGTAGTTCCAGAGCCACTCAGTCGGCTCTATGAGGGCTCTATTGATGTGAGCATCCGAGCGTGCTGCGGGATTCAGGATGCGCATGTCGTTCATGAATTCCCTTGTCAGTTGGCAGAGGTCTGCCTCCGAATGGTAGAGTGTGCCGCCAATATCGAAAATGATGGCTCTGATTCCGTCGATTCTCATGGTAGGTATTGGCCTCACATTGAGACACTTGTATCCTTCGTAGACGGCATCTCAAGCCTTTTGTGTGATGCTGATAGCATAGGACCTGATTGCCATGGAGAATATGGATGACGCGCTGAAGGCTGTGGACCTGCATCTGAAGGCGAATCCAAATGATGCTGCAGCATGGAATGCGAAGGGAGTCATCCATGCACAGAGACATGAGTGGGGAGAGGCGCTCCGGAGTTTCGATCAGACACTTCGCATTGACCCGAACCTTGCCCGTGCTCATTCTAACAGGGGACGTGTCCTTCTCTCAATCGGGCCAGACAAGGCTAGCGAGGCTCTGAAGTCCTTCAACAGGGCTCTTCAGCTGCTGCCTGACGACCTTGAGACACTTCGCGACAAGGCAATCTCTCTGAGAGTCCTCGGTCATGCAGAAGAGGAGCTGGACTGCTACAGAAAGATAAGTGAGGCCTCAAAGAATGAATGGGAAGTCTGGCTTCGGATGGGAGACCTACAGCTGGAGCTGGGCGACTTCAAGGCCGCTGACTTAAGTTACGAGACCGCGCTGAAGCTCAAGGAGGACCTTGTGCCTGCCTTCATCCGAAGAGCCATTGCGCTGGCAATGATGGAAAACTACACTGATGCGCTGAAGTCTGCAGAGACCGCGACAAAGCTTGCTCCTGAGAATGCAGAGGCATGGCTCATCGAGGGCGATGTCAACCTGCGTGCAGGAAAGCACAAATCAGCGTTCAAGTCCCTGAAGAAGGCCTCTGAGCTTGACCCGACCAACGCAAGCGTTGAGAACACAATGGGAAGGGTCGCCTACAAGGATGGCAAGCTGGATGAGGCAGTGACGCACTTCCGCAGAGCAATCGTCCGCCAGAGGCGTTACCCTAGTGCCATGCGCAACCTCGCCTTCATTCTGATGGAGCAGGAGGAGTGGAGTGAGGCGAGTAGAGTCTTCATAGACCTCACAACACTGGTCAAGGATGATCCAGATCTCTTCGATGCCAAAGCTACTGCTTTTGCACGACTTGATGACTTCTGTAGTGCAGAGGAGGCATGGGAGAAGGCTCGCAAGCTCTACAAGGCGAAGGGGGATGAGCGCGAGGCTGAACGGGTCACAGTCCTTGGAAGAGCGGCGCGGATCAACTGTGGCAAGTTGAAGAAGGCAGCAAAGGCACAACGTGAGGATGAGAAGCTGACTCGTCGTCTCTCAGGTCGTCCTGAGTTCAGAAGAAAGGCACGTTGACCTCACTGGGGCTCGGAATCGAGTCGACTTACCGAATCGGTGGAAGCACCAGAGGTCTCCATTCTTGTTATCAGGTCATCTAATCTCATCTGAGCCTCAAAATACTCGGGATTGATAGCAATGGACCTCCTATAGGCATTATAGGCCTCAAGATAATGTCTACCTCTCTCGAGCAGTCTGCCATAGTAACACCAGCCCTCGAAGTCCTCGGGTCTACCCACGAGGAGTTGTCCTATCGTATGCGTGACAAGTCGCGGAATCACACCGATGAAGACCACTGCAACAATGCCTGCGATGACCAGTGGAATCACGAGACTCATACAGATACCTCGACTCTCTTCCTATTGAACAATCGGTTGTGGTTTCTCATGCCACGATTTTGTCAAAGAGGATGGACTTGATGAAGATGTCGATTCCGAACCGGCCTTCTGTCATCTCTAGGTACCAAGGGCCCTCCAGTTTGAGAATCTCCTGTATCTCCTCGATTGTCTTCCCTGATTCATGCAATTCCTGAGCCTCTTGCTGAACCTCCTTGATGTAGTCAATTCTAGTCTGTATGTGCTCCTGGGGCGACTCAATCGGTCCTTTGTGAGAATCAAAGAAAATCTCAATATCCATGGCTAGTATCTTCTCCATAGTCGCAACCATCTGAGGAACATTCTCGTCTGGCATTGCTATTCTCTTCTTTGATGGTAGAGGTAAAGCGTCTGCAGAGAAGAACCACTTCTTCACGGGTTCATAGAAACCCACCATCTCCATGGTGTGCCCAGGAATAGGCACTACCTCAAAGTTCAGGTCTCCAACAGAGAATCTGTCTGGCATGATGGTCAGTTCCGATACGGGTTCAGGTTGTCCCCACACGAATTTGAAGAACTCGGTACGCTGAGGCGGGTTTCGCATCGCCTTTTGTGCAGGCTCATTGGCGTAGATGGCTGCCTTGCCCTCAAAGACCTTGCAGCAGCCCACATGGTCCTCATGAGAGTGAGAGATGTAGACCTGATTGATCTTGTTCCCATGTGCAAACTCGCGCATTCCATCGATAGCATTTGGACATCCCGTATCGAAGAGAGCTTCTCTCACTAGATACGCATAGACAAACATGATGGCTGAACCATCCTGTTCAGTAGCGGTCTTGACACAGGTGACATCATCGTTGAAGGGAACAATCTCAATCATTGCGTTCTATTCATTGCATACAGGGAATTGAGTCCTTTGGTCTGCCTATGCTACTGCATGAACATCCCGAAGAATGGGCGGTGCGAACTCACGTAGGCGTTGTAGGCCCATAACCTTGTCCCGTCTGTCCATCTTAGCGTCATTGAGTGTCTGTTCCATGAACTCGATTGCTTTGTCGTAGTCTTTCCGTGGTACCGGGAAGGGGACACCGTCCTTTCCTCCAAAGGCAAAGCACATTCTGACCGGGTCCGACCATGACGGGGGTGCACCAAAGATCATCTCAGCGATTAGTGAGAGACCGCGGATTGTTGCGGGTCCAAAGCCATCCTTCAGGAGGATTCCCTCATAGTTGTCTGGCTGGGTCTCATAAGCTTCTCTGACAGCATCCCAATTCATCCTGCTTGGAACGACTTTGTAGGAGGGTAGTATACAGGTCTCACCGCCATCATCAAGCCAGGGAATCAGTGTTGATTCACCATATGATTTGATGTCCTCAAAGTAACGTCTGACCCTTGCTGGGTCCTCCTTGACGATGTCGATGCTGACCTTGCGACATTCTTCAGAGTCCCTCGAGGTCATATCCAGCGCGCAATCCTTGACCTGTCCAGAGATCAGACCAGTATGAGGTTCGTCGATGTAGCTCTTGGTCTCTTGAGCAGTCCAATGATAACGTCGAGCGTCATTGTTCTTCGGGTCCATACCCTGTTGAACAACGGTCCAGCTCTCCTCACCATCAACAAAGAACAGGTGCTGGTACAGCTGATATCCATCTTGAACTCCTGCATTGTCCACCTTCGCCACTGCCTTACTTATCTCGACAAGACCCGCGCCATCAAGCCCATAGTCATCCAAGGCGCGAAGCTGTTCTGGTACCTTCTTAGATGCAAGACCCTTGCCGCCGATTCCGACCATACCATGGGTCTCAAAGCTCAACGCGCACTTCAATACACCACACGTGACAGTGGTAGAACCTGAACTGTCCCAGTCATATCCAAGTACGTTCGAAAGAGCCTGAAACCAGACGGGGTCTGAGAGTCGGAGAAGAAGCTCGGATGTTCCAAACTCATCCACAATGAACTGGCACAGAGCGCTAGCCATGGGTATCATCCGTTTCACGAGCCAATGTGGTGCCCTGCCCGGGTGGAGTTTGAGGTCAGCAACGCCCGCTCGTTTCAAAGTTTCATCACCAATGTGCCTGCATGCTGACAGTCATGAGGTATGAAGACTTATTGAGTACATAAAAGCGAAACAGATATCCGAAACTAATTCTCTCATTCCCTTTCTTTTTGTGCCTCGAACAATCCTTTTATTGGAATTTGTATGAAGCCATACACTGAGCGATATTCTGTCTGCTCAGAGAATTCTTTGATATCCAATGAGTTGATGCACATGGCAGATAATGAAGAGTGGAATAAAGCAGTCAAGTACGCGGATTTCGTGAAGAACGCACGCGAGAACATTGAGCTGATGAAGGCCCGCTATGCTGACTTTCAGTTCAACGAGAGCGACTTGGAAACGCTTGGAAGCATTCAGAATGATATCAAGATTCTTGTTATTGGAACCGAGCGGTGCAATGACACAGCTGGAAATCTCCCCGTTCTGGCAAAGATGGCAGACGCCACACCGAAGATACAGCTTCGGATTCTCGATAGCGACTCGAACGTGGATTTTCATCAGCAGTTCAAGGTCAATGGCAAGAAGAAGACGCCTGTTGTTCTGTTTCTCAGTAAGGACTATGAGGAGCTCTGCAGGTGGGTCGAGCGTTCAAATGCTGCCTACAGGATCATCAACGTGGGGACTGTTGAGGCGGTCGAAGAGAGGAGGGCCGCACTGAAGAAGCTCTACAGCGACCCTGAGATACAGCGTCAGAGCCTCAATGAGTTCCTGCGGCTCGTCCTCCGGGCTGACTTCATCCTCGGAAGAAAGTAAGATGGTTCACAAACTGGGCAAGGCAGACTGGACGGACAGGGACAGGATACAGGGGATAATTGACTCCTATTCTCTCAGGTATGACGAATCCTTCTGGGTGACTCTGATAGAGCTGATAGGAGAGCAGACGAGAGAGAATATTGCCGATTTTGGATGCGGACCTGGCCTCTTTCTTGTCGATGCAGCTCACAGGTTCTCCGCCAGAAGGCTCTTTGGGCTTGATGAGAGCAAGGAGATGATTGAGCAGGCAAAGACATTCATCCAAACGCGAACAGCTACCAAGTCCTATGAATTGACGATCACCAACTTTGATGAGGCAGCAATCCCAATGCACCCCATGTCCATTGATCTTGCCTTCTGTGGCTTCATGCTCCACGAGGTTGCATCGCCTCAGGGCTTCGTGGACCAAGTAAGTAGAACATTGCGGACTGGAGGTGTGTGTGCGGTCTACGACTTTGTCTCCCGAGACGAAGAGATCTTCGTCAGGAAAATGGCTGAGCAGGGAATGGCACCTGAACGAGCAAGACTGCGCTTTCCACATGTGTGCAAGCACTCGCTTGATGACATCAGAATGTTTATCGAGGCCGCCGGGCTAAAGGATGTGCAGAGTGCAGCCGTTAATGATATACGTGGTCTGGCTGTTGGGTTAATGAAGTGACCCGAGCTATTACAATCTGCAGGACTCAGTGTGAACATGTCACCGGACCGACGAAAGTCACCATGGGCGTTTGATGAAAGTAACATTCAGTGCCCAGACTGCAAGAGCACTCGAGTGGTTCGAGTCATCAACTCATGGGCATTGGCCAGAGGAATCCAGACGTTCAAATGCTCAGCGTGTGGTAGAGTGTTCTACGACAGGGATGTAGATGATTATCAACCCACCTTTGAGAGGTGACCAATGTGTCAAGGAGTCTTCAGATGCTCAAGTATCCGTTCTCTCGAGAGGCACGTCAGGCATCGCTGCAGCTGGCACGAGATCTGAAGGCGCTTGTAGACCTCCTGAATAGACCTGAGAACCACTATATTGTTGATGAGGCTGAGAAGCGAGTCTACTCGGCAATCACGCAGTCTGAGATCACTTATCCTGACATGAGAGATGAGAAAATGGTTCTCGTCTATTCCGCTGCGCGTCTCATTGTTGAAGAGATTGGCAATTCTCGTCTGAGAGCCCTTCAGGCAGTGGCAGAGTCAAAGACTGTGAACAGACTACTTGCGGACGAGGATAACCAGCTCTTGGAGGACCTGTGCACAGAGTCACTCGGATGGAAAGTTGAATCTATGGGACCAAAGCTTGAGCGGGGTGGACTGCCTCTTGCTCTGAGAACATATGAGTTCAGAATCCGATTTGAGAACTTCCTTGAGGTGGCGCCAGACTTTCATGCTGACGAATGGATGCTGATAAACCGACATGTCGATAGAGGATGGGTACTGGTACGAAAAAGCGAACTTGTTAGGCTAGTATCAGGCAAGTTTCACCAGATTATCATGTTAGGCCATCTTGAAATCCCCAAGCTGCCGGAAAGGCTTGCCGAGGCAGTGCAGAGGGTGGAAACTGAAACGAAGGGGAAGGTCCGTCAGTTTGAGCCGATCAAGATTACAGGTCAGATTGTGTCTGCATTTCCGCCATGCATACAGAAGATGTACAACGATTCTGTAAGCGGCCAGGTAAATCTTCCTCACGATGCACGTTTTGCCCTTGCTGCCTTTCTCCTGAAGATTGGCATGGCAGAAGATGAAGTAAACAAGGTATTCGGGCACTCTCCTGACAGTGACAATCGCCAGATCACATACCAGGTGGACCATATTGCATCCAAACGCTCTACGACATCCGAGACGCAGGGTTACACTCCAACGGGATGCAGGAAGCTCCAGACCAGCAGTCTATGCCCGGTGTATCTCGGACTTGAATACGACCCTCTTTGCGAGTATATTCTGAATCCTCTTGCCTTCTATTCTACTCGCGCATGGGAACTCTCTCGAAACCCGCCCATTACTAATCACTCGTGGTATGCGAAATCGAAAGAGAAGAAGCAGTCCTTCTAACACTCAGAGAAGCGCCCTTGTGAGCGTGAGAAGTAGTAGAGGTACTCCTGTGCGTAACCGCTGTACTTCCCGAAGTATCCCCTGGCCGCCATTGACTTCTTTGTATATGCCTTTCCGGTCTCAACGAAGATATCATAGTGATTCTGGATGACTCGCTCAATCCAGACGTCAATAGGAAATGCCTCCAGAAAACCAAGCGAGAACAGACAAACACAGTCTGCTACCTTGTCCCCGACTCCGTGGAGTGACTTGAGGGCTACATGGGCATCCGCATATGTCATCTCTCTCAGCTCGCTCTCCAGTATTTTGCCCCTTACTAATGACTCAGCTGCCTGTCTGACGTACTTGGCTCTAAAGCCAAGACCCTGACTTTGCAGAGTCTTCACACTTGCTTCAGCCAGCTGCTCTGGCTCAGGAAACCCATAGACAGTCTTTCCCCTGAACTCGTATGCCGGGCCCCATTTCATTCTGATATTGCCCATCATTCTATGGATTGCTGGGATATTCTTACAAGTCGAACATATGAACGAGATGAGGCACGGAAAGAAGGGGTCATTGACGATTCTGAGGTCTGGTGCAGACTCGATGCTCTGCTGCATGATGCCGTCACGTCTGATACTCGTCTGAATCTCGTCAAGTGGGTCTTCGAGACGAAAGACAAGTCGCAGCGGAACTGCATCTGACGAGGAGGTCTCGTAGAGTAATGAGTTACCTCTCTGCTCTACGTAGACTGCTTGTCCGAGATCAGTGTTAACATATCCTCCACCCTCTCGTACCCAGGTAAATGTCTGTCCGCATTCGATGGTGTCGACCAGATTAAACCGTTGTACTTCGAGGTGTTTCATCAGTAATTATCTTGTTTCTCATTGAAATGAGGATTGCCCTCTGACCAAGTCACGTAGTGATGCTCAATATGAGCACATCCTGTGTCCATATGGCTAAAGAGCAACACTAATACCTGAAAGTCATCAGTAGTATGATGGCGGCAGTGATGAGCTCCTTAATTGCGAGATTGTGAACACATGATCGACCTTAGGGGTATCTGAGCCTCCACCCCACCCCTATGTAGGAGATGCGTTCTATGCTTCAAAATAAGCTTCCGCCGATGACATAACAAGATTCAACTTCCTAAGTGATGTCATGAAACTTGAGAGTGTGGTTCTCGCCAAAGAGAGAATTGCGGGGTACTCTCTAATCCTCACCAAATTGGCGCCTCTCTTGAGGAAAGGCGATAGTTTGCGAAGAAATGCTGAATTCCATCTTGACCAAGGGATTCTTCATGGGAAGAGAGAATGGAAGAAAGACTCCTCCAGCAAGACACGAGAACACACAGATTACATTCAAGCGTTCAGCATGAAATCTTCTATTCATCTACATACCTTCGCCCATGAGCGACTGACAGAAGAAAATGAGATTCAGAGGTAAGGCGGCTCCGTTATGCTACTATGGCCAAATCCTCTCCTCCCTGTGGGTACTCCCTCACAAAACACCCATTCTGAACTCTGTCTACTTCACAGAGCGTCCTACACTATCACTTATATTCACCACTAGTGGCATTTATGTCTGTTCCAAGAGGTTGTAACTTCCGGCTAATCATCATTTGATATATTAGATGCTGGCTATTCTTTCTAGATATGTGTGAGAAACCAGATTGTGGCGAGTATGCTTAACGCGGGAACCATTGTGGAATTAGAACGTTGTGATAAGCCTATGCATACTTGATAGATGAAACTAGCCATCTTTATGAAATATGAGCGAAAGCGCTGTGACATGATTTGTGCAAGATTGCAGAAGAGGGCATATCGATAATGGACCAAAAAGAATATAAACAAACCAACATATTATCTTAACTTGATTGAGGGTTGTGATAGATGCCATGCTTCATTGATACAATGAAGCACAGTGAAATGAGTAGGTGGTAGAAATGAGAAATCGTAAGTTAGTGTTACCATTAGTAATCATTCTCTCCATCGTCCTATTGGTAGGATTCGTGGATGCCGTTACAGTTGGATTCGAGGCACCTTACGACGATGGTGACTTCGATTATGGATACGGAGGCGGAGCGAATGACTATCCCGGTGACGGAAGATGTGAAATCTATATGAATGTGGTAGGTGCCGATTCTGAAGTGTGGTGTTGGATAGGATCTGATTTGACATTCACAAGCATAAAATCAGTGTCTATGGATGCTGATGTAGATATCAAAGCATATGTGTCAACCGCTTGGCCTTGGGGACTAGGGATTATTAGGATTTACTTGGAATGCCGAAAGACATCGGATGAATCACTACAGTGGTACCGGCAGGTCTGGAGTGATGTACGGAGTGGTGGTGAAACTCATTCCTATAACCATATCAGCCCGCCACTTGATACCAGTGATTTTCCAGTGTCAACACCTGCAGGCACGTACTATTTCTGCTGTAAGTTCTATTTCATTGGCCACTTGGGTGCTGTCATTAAATACAGTTCGACTAGTGATTCAAGGGCGCAGCTTACCGTCGACAGCATAACAGTCACCTATTGATTCTTGTTTGGCTCCGTACTCATTCCAAGCGAGTTGATACGGAGCTTTTTTTCTTTGCTGAGTACACCCTATGCAAAAGAAACAGCAAGGAGCCAAGTATTGTTATTGACAGTCCGGGGATGAATATGGTGCCCTGAGGGAAGACGCGGTACATGTCTATGTCGAGGTAGATCGTTTCATTACTTGTTGATTCAATAATGAGTGAATACACTCCTGGAGCGGGAACATCTATCATTCCATTGAACGAAGTGATATTATGATACTCCACGATGGGGCTGCAGTTATCCAGTGCTCGGGACTGCATGAAGTTCAGAGTGTCGCTCCAGTCGAGAATATACATCGAGATTGGATAGTTATCTCTCACTTCAATAGTTACAACAACAGCACCTGTAAACACATACAGGCCGCCCTGAACTCCACCGGGGTCTAGTGGTCCGCCCCCTCCCATTCCGATATTTACTGAGAAAACAGAGACCAGCGTGATAGATATGCCAATAGAAAGAAGCAGAACACTGAGTCGTTTCAGCTCCACGGATCTACACCTCCATTCGCGAAAAAAGTGACAGGCTTCCAAGAAACAGTGCCAGACTGATTGCCAGTGCACACGTAAGGCCAGATATGAGGTCAAGAATCAGGGTGTCCAACTGACTAGTAGTTAGGCAAAAGAATACAAACTGGACTGGGCTGAAGATTGCATTAAGAGTGGCTGGCGTCAGGGAGTAATTGGTCAAGTATGTAAGAGCAATCCAATATACTATTCCCACAGCTGCCGTGACTGATGACTTTCTCGAAACAACTGTGGCAAATAGAGAGATAGTACTCACTAGGAGAATAGAAACAACACAGGAACTAACTGCGAGAACTACAGGGCCAACGTCCAGACCTGTCGGAATGACTATTTCTACCCAAATGGTGACAGCCACAATTGTAGGAACGGAAGTGAGGATAAGCAGCAGTAGTAGCTTGATACACATTAGAGTCGATCGGTCCACTGGGTAGGACAAAAAGGCTCTCATTGTTCCATCCTCAAGACTACGTGCGAAAGTGAAAGCAACAATTAGAGGGATCAACAGAACAAGGGTACTTGTAGATATCCCTAGACCCTGCACGTATGCCAATGTCTTGATACTGCTGATATATTCTGTGTATGATTCGATTGTCTGTGCTGAATTATAGATGGCTATCGGACCAAGATTAAGTCCGATATGAAATAGCGCAACGGACAAGACGCCAATCCCTGAAGAAAAAATGAGCGTTGCTACCAATAGTTCAATATTCGGAAATCGATAGGCGATAGCCAACTCTATCTTGGACACCTTCGAGACCTCGTCGACCCGCTCACGCACTTCGAACAACCTCCCGATATGCGTCCTCAAGAGTACCGGCCTTCACAATACTTCGTATCTCGATACTATTTTGCTCTGCTCTCTGGTAGAGCTGGTCTTTGACATCAGCTAGCTTAACGTTCGTGATACTAAGTGTGATCTCGTCTATGCTAGTTCGGCCAAGAACGATCACTCCCCGGATGTCCTGCGCAACCGACGCGAGAACAACTGGATTTGAACATGAAACCCGGTAATGCCCCTGAGTATGCTTCTCAACCACATCTCTTGTTGGACCAGCTTCAACTATGTGACCTGTATTCATTATGGCGATAGAATGACAGAGTCTTTCGAGCTCGGAGAGAATGTGTGACGAGATGAAGAAGCTTGTACCGAGTCTATTATTCAACTCAATCACCAGCCGAACAATCTCATCCCGTCCATCCACATCGAGGTTGGATGTTGGTTCGTCAAGAAAGACGAGTTCTGGCGCACCTGCAAGACTCTGAGCGATTCCTAGTCTTTGATTCATGCCTGCTGATAGATTCTTGATCTGCCTCTGTCCCGCATCTGCAAGACCAACCAAATCCAATAGCTCGCTTGGTGATTTTTCGCTGTGATACAGTTCAGTTACCAGTCCCAGATATTGCTCAACTCTCATGAACGACGGATATATGGGCCTCTCGTGGAGCACGCCGATCTTCTTCCGTATTTGAAGTGATTGCTTGAGCACATTTAGGCCAAAAATACAGGCGCTGCCCCTATCAGGTCTTATTAGTCCAAGTAGTATCCTAAGAAGTGTCGTCTTTCCTGCTCCGTTTGGTCCAATGAGCCCAAATACACCTGGCTCCACATCTAGGTTCACATCAACCAAGGCCTCTACATTGTTGAAGCGTTTTGTGATGCCAGATGTCGTGATTATGCCAGCACTCATTACGTTCTACCGTTCCGATTCATTTTTCAGACACAATATGCTCATCTTCAGGTGTGTAGGAGAACTTAGGACCAAATCCTATGGTTGAGGATTGTGATTAGCCTCTCAACTATTGATTCCTATGTCCTCCTAGACACTAATGCATTAGCATAAATATCATAAGAAGCTTTGCAAAGTATCTACCATGGTGGACCAGTCCAAACAGATGACGTTCACTTTTTGGAGAACTGAAGAAGCGCCTTTAAGGCCATTTGATGTTCTCACACACTAATTCATTTCTAACCAAAGCATGATGAAAGGGATCTATGCAAAAAGGACATTAAAATGGCAGAGAGGACGGGAAGGCACTGGGCAATCTCATGGTACCGGAATCTTCGACTTTATAAGGAATAGCGCCTTCATGTCCGCTACCAGTTCGCTAAGGAAGAGTCTAGGGTCAAAAAGGAGCATGGTAGGGCGTGCAAGCCTCTCGTTGGAAACCTCATCTCGCGTATGGTACAGAAAATGTACCAAGACAAAACCAATCAAAAGACAGAACACGACGATTGTGATAGGGAATTTGAATCAGAGAGAATACATGATAGTAGAGGGCATGCCTAGAAGAAAAAGCACCCACGAATACTTTTCACTGTCCTTTCTTCGAAGAAGTCCATAGAATCCTAACCCAACTGTCGAGGTATCTGGATACTTTGACATCTCTTCGACATCGAAGAAGTGTGTTGGGCCATCGCCCTCTAGTTGTTCGGAGAGGAATTCATTGCCCGAAGTAAGTACCCTCTCCTGTAATCGCTCGAAGCTCAGATCATCAGGAGTGTCAAGAATCACACCGATGACATCAGCATCAAGACCTGCAAGCCAGCCCAGCCTCATACTCCTGAGGACTTCCTCCTGAAGACCTATCCTGTGTAGACCTTTGGTATCATCGTGCCCAACAATAGACACATGCTCTGTCAGTATGTCTCGCATCCGTGCCCATCCCCACTTGTCTATGAAGAAGTCCATATGTTGAAGATTGTAGATATCAGAATTGATGAAGAAACTAAGGGCAGTGCTATGGGTATAGGCGACTGTACTGATGAGAAGAGAACCAAGACGGAGGTTTTCAATTCGGTTCAAGAGCAGAGGGGTCATATCAATATCAGCGGGCTTTACAGGATGATGGGGATGTCTGCTCAGGTCGATAGTGTGGAGCTGAAGATGCATCAGTGAAAACAGGTCGATATTCTCAGGATGACTCACTGACATCCACAGTCTGATCAGATTGCTCTTTCTTAGGGGTTCAAGGTCGATGTGTTCTTGGTCACTCACAGAGAAGGCCAGGGTACGAAGACCTCGCAGTTCTGACAGAGGGGCTAGGTTGACCGTTTTCATTGTGTAACTGATGATGGCTAGTTCAACTAGACCGGTCAGAGCAGAGAGAGGTCGAAGGTCTATCTCCTTGAACTCGTTTGCCGAGAGGTAAAGCCGCTTGAGCTTGGGACACGCAGTCAATGGTGTGAGATCGATATCTGTCAGTCTGTTCTGGTTGAGGTTCAGTTCTCTCAGTTCTGAACATCCCTGCAATGGAGTGAGATCAAGTCGTGTGAGTTCATTCTCTCCAAGAACGAGTCTCTCAAGTCGCGAGCCCGATGCTAGTGGTGACAGTTCTATGTGGCCTATCCTGCATTTCGAAAACTCTAGTTCGACCAGTGACTGACATCTTTCGATTCCACGAAGGTCCTGTCTATTCTCGAGGTCATTTCTGGTGATTCTCAGAACTTTCAGATCTGGAAACTGGCTGAGTGATTTCATGTCCAGCTGTCCCACAGACTTATAGTCAATGACTATCTGTTGTGAGTCCGGAGGGAATTCTAGAGTCCGCTTCCGTCCCCTCACATCAGTAAATAACACACTGCCCATGCCCGTCATACTGTTCCTCCTTTTCAACTACAGATAAAAAGATTCTAGTTGATATGGGCGGTGGGAGTCTAGCTGGGTCGAAACCCACGAGCCGTTGTTAATCCACTGGTGAGATTGCATTTTGGTACCTTCAGTAGTGGTAAATGAACACTCATGACTTCTTAAACTAGATAAAGAACAGTCATAATTCCAAATCAGCAGCTTAAAGGCCAATATGGTTCAATGGTGACATTTCATGGATTATGAGATTCGTTCCCGAAGGAGCAGAATAACTAACTAGCATTGTGTACATGTCGTATGTGGAGCAGAGGTACGAATGACATCGACATCCAGCGCGAGAATCACGGTCGAGAGGGATGCAGTCTCGCAATCAATGTCACTCCTCGTCGAAAACATGAGTGAAGAGGCACAGCAGCAGCTCGGCCAGTGGCTTCCTGAGATCAAAGAACATGCAGTCAAGAGCATTGCTGAGTTGACCCGCCTGCAGACCTCAAAGCGCAGACCGCAGATCATCGTAGCTGCCGCTATCTATCAGGCCTTTCTTGAGTTCGAGAACAGGACTCGCTTTGTCCTTCGGACACGCTTCATCTCTGGGACCCTGGGTCTCACTCTATGCTCAATCAGTCAGGCCTACTGCAATCTCTTTGACAGGAGAGTGAGGGTCCTGAGTCACAG
This sequence comes from uncultured archaeon, assembly GCA_964354495.1. GTDB lineage: Archaea > Asgardarchaeota > Thorarchaeia > Thorarchaeales > Thorarchaeaceae > SMTZ1-45. The sequence goes on from CAYHAA010000025.1 coordinate 22,621, forward strand.
AATAGAGCGTGTCCGTATGCTGAGCGAGGACCCAGCAGACCTTGTCTCGGAGATTGTTGCGAGTCTCATGAACGCTCTTGAGGAGCAGACTCCGGAGGCCGTCGATTGGCTTGCAGGCGTCCGAGAGGATGCCATATCTATGGTCAACTCCCTAGAGAGAAGACAGCGTGCATCCTGTGAACCAGATGTACTTGCAGCCGCTGCGGTCTTTGGAGCAGCACAGCGACAGACGACAAGGGCAGTGGTCCATGTCGCGCAGAGGGACATCGCCATGGCATGCAGGTACAGTCAGGCTCTGGTCAGCAAGGTCTGGTTGCGGCTCTTCTCTGAGGGGAGATTATCAAGCATCACCGAGATAGGAAGGAGAGGACAATGAGCCCAGACAGAATCGATGACAGGTCGAAAATGTACTTCAGATGTTACAGAGACATTCTCCTCAGGCACGCACAGGATGCTAATGAACGAGAATTAGTGATAAGCATCATGGGCAGCATCATTGAGGGCACTGCTAGAGGTCTAGAACGCGAGATGCTTGACCTGCTGCCAAAGAGGCCAAGTCCTCTCCACTGCATCCTTCTCTGCATGGTCTATTTTGCTGAGGACAGGTACGGGAGTGGCTACGAGCTAGTGGCCAAGGCGCTCTCCGTGAATCCCGACTTTGTGCCAGCCCTCAACATTCTCTCAGAAGTCAGGCTCCTTGAGAGTGACTCTGTGGAAGCGATCGCAATACTCGAACATTCGATTCAGCTTGACCCAGAGCAGTTTCAGTCACGACACCTGCTTGGCGAGGTCTACAGGAACAGTGGTCAGTATGAGAAGGCACTGCATGTCCTCGACCCCCTCAGGTTGAAGACTCCTGAGAACTCGGACCTGTGGATCTGGTTGAGGGAATGCCATAGGGCATTAGGGACCATCCTCCTCCTTGAGAACCATCTATTAGATGCAGTGGATGCGAATCCAGATTGTTTCGCGGTCTGGTTTCAACTTGGATATCACTATCTGGACATCAGTCGACTTGAGGATGCCCTGAGAGCGTTCAGGAGGGCGGACCAGCTGATGCCCGGTGATGCATCTATTCTCACGAATATGGGGAACATCTATCAGAGAATGGG
>CAYHAA010000026.1:0-23093 GCA_964354495.1 uncultured archaeon
CTGTGGGACTTGGTCAATGATGGTTCTGTTCATCTTCTTCTTCGCAGACCGGCTCTCTTAGAACTGGCACGTAGACACGATCCTGATCTAATGGACTACTGCGAACAGCTACTGAGCTCTAATGATTACGATGAGTGGCTCACAGGACTGACAACGTTGTCTGCCATTGGAACCCCCGATGCAGTTGACAGACTGATACTAGACTATGCCCACTCCTTGAACGAAGATAGAAAGACGGTACTGTCCGTTGTGGCAAAGATACTCACTGCTGAACATGTGAGGCCATTCAGCATAATGGTACGAGACGTAGCAGTTCCAGGAGAGATTGATGTCACAGGCTGGACAAGGGTGGCCGTATCGACATTAGAGGATGCCTGCAAACGGTTCGGCGTTGAAACGGTTTTAGTTGGCGAACTCACCCACTCATATGATGATAACAGCGTTGGAAGCATCAGCATTGATGGTTTCACATCACCCACCCCTACTGAAAAACAGGCTTACACGAAGCCTGTGAAACCGTAGCCAGACCACATTCTATTAATCCGAAATCGTTGAGTTATGTGTGCTATGACCGACCCTCACGACAAATATAGAGTCCATAGAGAGATAGTTGGGGCTCTACTCGAATCCACTGAACCTCTAAGTCGTAGAACGGTCAATAAGATCAAGAACCAAGTCTGTGCGAAATATCACTGTGAAAAGACCCCCTCAAACGCTGATATTCTCGGGGCCACCGATTCTGAAGAGGCTGATCTTCTTCGACCATTTCTTCAGAAACGTCCAGTACGCACAGTTTCAGGAGTAGCTGTCGTTGCGGCCATGACTCGGCCTTATGGATGTCCTCACGGAAGATGTGCATACTGCCCCGGCGGTCCGGAACAAGGAGTCCCTCAGAGCTATACTGGGTATGAGCCTGCCACGATGAGAGGCATTCAGAACGAATTCGACCCCTATCGCCAAGTAGAGAGTAGACTGCGCCAGCTCAGGAATATCGGCCACAGCATAAACAAGGTCGAGCTGATAGTTATGGGAGGGGATTGGTGTTCGAAACCAAGAGAATACCAACACTTCTTTGTAAAGGGCTGCCTTGATGCAATGAATGGGGTGGTCAGTGACAACCTAGAAACCTCGATGAAAATGAATGAGACTGCTGCGGTCCGTGATGTTGGTCTGACCTTTGAAACACGTCCAGATTGGGTGACGCGCGCGAGCGTCGATGAGATGCTCGAGATAGGTGCAACGCGTGTTGAAATTGGGGTACAGACTCTCTCTGATGAGATACTCACGCTCGTGGAGCGAGGTCATGGCGTGGATGCCACGGTCAGAGCAACGAAGCTCCTTCGTGATAGCGGCCTCAAAGTATGCTATCATATGATGCCGGGCCTCCCGGGAGCCACTCCTGAAGACGACATCGAAACCTTCAAGCAGCTCTTTTCAGACCCCCGGTTTCGCCCCGACATGCTCAAAATCTATCCCACTATTGTCGTGAAGCACACGAAGCTGTATGAGTGGTGGCAGGCCGGGAAGTACACACCCTACACAAACGAGCAGGTAGTTTCAGTAATATCTGCTGCTGTGAGCTCCATGCCTGAATATGTGCGGATTCAGAGGATGCAGAGGGACATTCCCCTGCATCAGATAGAGGCCGGTCTAAATCAAGGTAACCTTCGCGAACTCGTCGATCGGCAGATGAGAGCCGCAGGTCTACGGGATCCAACGATTCGGCATCGGGAGATTGGCCATTTTCAGATGCGGTCCGACGAGCAGATAGACCTTGATAATATCCGACTAGTTCGTCGTGACTATGACGCGTCTGATGGCAAGGAAATCTTTGTTTCCTTTGAAGACCCGGATCTGGATGTGTTGTTTGGTTTCATCCGTCTTCGTGTGCCGAGTGAAGCTGCTCACAGACCTGAGATTGTCGAGAAACCGTCTGTCATCATTCGTGAACTGAGAGTATACGGCCCTGTCGTCGACATTGGCCATAGAGATGCGGATGCATGGCAGCACCTCGGACTGGGTGAGAAGATGATTGCTGCTGCTGAAGAGATTGCTCGTACTGAATTCCATGCCTCCCGGATTCTTGTCAACAGTGGCATAGGCGTCAAAGAATACTATCGTGGACTGGGTTTTGTTGACAGAGGTCCTTATCTTCAGAAGAAAAGTGCTTAGCTCCGGATGCCCGTCGATTAGAACACATGTTCCGAATATTGAGCAAAGCAGCTAAAGTTAGAGATGGAACCTAATCGATTCTGTAGATGGCAACGTTCGGGTGCTCCAGAAACTCCCATTTCCCATGGACACCGGCCGAGAGAGCTCCAAGCTCTATGTGTAGCATTGCAATGCCACAATCAAGTCTTCTTGAAACGCCGAAATCAAGTCTTCTATTGTCAGCTGAAACCATAATTGAGCTCTCTCCAATCTCAAGTCTCCATGGTTGCCTGTTCGCTGCTGAAGGTGCTAACCTAGCCGCCTCAATTGCTGGTTTAGTCCAGCTGTTCCCTTTAAAGTCACCACTCACGATGAGTCTGTTGAGATCCCTCCTCTTGTGAACCTTAGTGGAAACGCCTACTCTATCAATCTCGTCTTTCGAGTATCCGATGGGCGTGACAGCTAGTACCTGTTCATTGTTCTGCAGATCAATCTGCCCTGCGACAGTATCACGGCGGAAGAAACCCCCCACCCAGCATGTATTGAGGCCAAGGACTGTTGCCTCAAGGATGATTCCCTCTCCGAGGTATCCTGTGACCTCTTGGACAGTAGGCTCTCTCATATCGCCAATGAATGCCACATAATACGGTGCATCTGTGACTTTGAAATATGAACCAATGATTCCCCTGAATACATCCTCTCCTGGTTGTTTCACAAGAACAGCTCTGGCACCAGAGAATGGTTGAAAATCATTACACACCATGTCCAGTCTATTCACTAACTCTTCATCTGGTTTCTCTCCAGAGTATCTTCTCTGAGAATGCCTTAGGTAAATCGCATCGAACCAAGAATCTACAGGGATGTCCACTGATATTCACCAAGTGATGAGATATGGAAGCTAAGAGATTAGTGTCTGCTATTGCGGCAAAATGAGTCCTGTTTCAATCATCTCCGCTATAATAAAGAGTTAAGAATAGGGAGTCCTACAGAAAAGAGTATGAAAGGCCTGAAAGATGTATGGTTGGTTGACTATGCGCGTACCCCATTCTCGCGGTCACGTCCTGAAAAGCCAGAAACTGATGTATTTGGTGAGATCAGGGGAGACGAGCTCCTCGCGCGATTGCTCATGAAGTTCTTCGACGGATCATTAGCGAAAAAAGGAATTGAGAAGAAAGACATAGAAGAGATCACTGTCGGGGTGGCTGCCGGAGTTCTTGAGAACTGGACCTACGGAGGGAAACTTCCCGCAATCATGTCAGGATTTCCTCATCATGTGCCATCTCTCTTCATCGATCGCCAGTGTGGATCTGCAGGCTCTGGAATGCATATTGGCATCATGGAAATCATGACAGGATTCAGCAAGATCGTGCTGTCTACTGGTTTTGAGCATATGACCCGAGTAAGAGGAAGAGGAGTCGAGCCCAACTATTCCATTGGTGATGAGAATTCGGAGTTCTACAGGCCGGATATAGATCTCAATACGATGTTCAACATGCTACAGACCGCCCAGAAACTATACGAGGAAGAGGTTCCTACTTTCACCAAGGAGGACATGGACAAATTCGGTGTCAGAAGTCATAATTTGACCATCAAGAATCAAGAAGCTGGATGGTTCAAAGGCGAGATTATACCTCTACTAGGACACACCTCGGGTAATATTGCTGAACCCATGGTAGTGGATAGAGATATGAACGCCAGGGCATCAACACTTGAGAAGGTCTCGACCCTGCCAAGAATATCGACACCATTCTATCTTGACAAGAATGGTGGGAAAGAGGGCTATATCAAACGAGAGGGGACAGCTGAGGGAGTCATTACGGCAGGCAATGCCTCGCCACTCAATGCGGGCGCCACTGCCGCAGTTCTTATGGAGGCAAAGGAGGCAGAGAAGAGGGGCATAGAGCCTATGGCACGGATCGTTTCCATGGGTTGGGCTGGAGTCGACCCCACAGTCATGGGTCGTGGGCCTGTGCCGGCCACCAAGAAAGCCCTAAAGCATGCAGGACTAAACGTCGAGGACATTGACTACTGGGAGATAAATGAGGCCTTCAGTATTGTAGCCCTGAACTGCATGGACAAACTGAATATTCCTGAGGAGAAGGTGAATGTCATGGGGGGCTCCATCGCCATCGGACATCCTCTGGGTTCAACCATGATTAGGTTGACCGGGACACTGGCAAGAACCCTCAAGGATAACAAGGCGAAATACGGGGTCGCCAATGCCTGTGTTGGTGGTGGACAGGGGGTTGCCACGGTCCTTGAGAACTTGAACGCATAAGAGAGTCCATTTTCAATCAGGACAGAGAAGTGATGGCGCCGAGGACGAGATTTCAAGCTGGCTAACATTTATCTCAGAAACTAGTAGATATTCTAGGACGAATGCTTTCAGAAACAGAGTCAAGTCTGGTTTGAGAATGAATAATCACCTGTGAAAGAGCTGGTAGTTGACCAACTTCGAGTTCTTCATTCTTACCTCTTGATTTCCCAGAATAGATATATTCGATTGCCATCTTTCCAAATACAGGGGCAATGATAATGCTACGTGGTTCGCGTGCCTATCTTTTGTTTTTGTTAATTCTTGTTGTTTCACTTCTTTTTATACAAAAAGTGGACCCAGTATCGGACCAGACACTGTCTACTGAATATGAAACTCCTGATTTCATCCCTGTGCTCTCTGAATATACCAACCATAGTCCAATAGAAATCTGGTCCAATCAGGACTTCGAGGATCAGGGTTGGCCTGGTAATGGGACTGCTGATAACCCCTACATCATCGAAGGCTTGAACATTACATCTGATGGGAGATGTATCACAGTTTTCGATACTACTGTCTACTATAGAATTACAAACTGTCGCCTCTCATCATTCGGCGATCGTAGCAATGCTGGAATTCGAACTCAGAATGCCTCATATGGTTCCATTAGCAATTGCATCATTGATACGCATAGTGAAGGCATTCTCTTAGGAGAAAATTCAAATTACTGCAATGTGACCAACACGATTTGTTACAACAATCTGTTTCTTGGAATTCAGATCAATGGGGACCACTGCTTAGTCTGTAACAATACTTGCTTCGGCAATTTCATTGGGATTATCGCAGGTGGTAATCAGTACTGCATAGTCTATGAAAATAATTCAACTTTGAATCATGGTGGAATTTCAGTATCTTCAAGTCAATTTACCTATGTCCACAACAACACGGTCGTTCGAAATTTCGAGCGCGGTCTACAGGTTGGTTTCTCTGAGTATTGCATAATTGAGCAGAACTACGTTTTCAAGAGTGGTACTGACGGGATCTTTCTAGACCATGCAGAAAATTGTACATTCATCGAAAATACTGTCCTAAATAACACTGAACGTGGATTCTATATTGAAGATACGATGTACTGCGAATTCCAGTCTAATCTTGCAGCAAACAATACATGGGAAGGTTTCTGGTTGTATGATTCTGATTCTAACACCTTTATAGAGAATACTGCAACCCAGAACTCAGGCGCAGGAATTGGTATGAATATATTCTGCTCCGGTAATAGAATGTATCTCAATGAGCTCAGTCTGAATATCATTAATAATGGTCAGGACTATTCAGGCGCAAACTATTGGGACGATGGAGTTTCAGTTGGAAATTACTGGGACGACTATAATGGGCGTGGATCTTATGCTGTGGGAGGATCAGGCGGCGCTTATGATAACTACCCCTTCTCCTTGGGCGTTATCCCTTACCTACAGCACCCAGAGGACATTGTTGTTGAGTACGGTTCCTCTAGCAATTCCATATTCTGGGATGCATATGATGTTGACCCGTCTACGTATCAGCTTTACATAGATGAGGTATTTCAGTTCTCAGACGCTTGGAATGGTTCACCCATTGTCATAGACATTTATGGACAAGGAATTTCAAACCATAACTATACACTTGTTGTCGCGGATTCTCTAGGAAATTCGGCGACTGATACAGTCTTTGTCACAGTACTTGATACAATTGTCCCCTCGATTGATGATCATTCCAATGTCGTTCTCGAGTATGGATCAACTGGTAACACGATAACATGGATCGCCAATGATCTTGATCCATCTAATTACGAGCTATATGTTAATGGAGAATTACAACTCACAGACACATGGAGCAATTCATCCATAAGCATCGATATCGATGATCTTGCGATCTCAGTCTACAATTTCACAATAGTAGTAGCAGATGGCTCAGGTAATTCTGCGTCTGACACCGTCCTTGTTACTGTACAGGACACCATTTCACCCCTGGTCGAAAGCCCTTCTGACATTGAATTCGAAGAAGGAGAAACTGGACACAATATCACATGGGTTTCATTTGACCTAGACCCAGGGACTTACATCATCTATAGAAATGCGGTAGCTATCGTAAATGAAGTCTGGAACACATCTCAAATCTCCATTTCATTAAACGGACTCTCTGCAGGAACATACAATTTCACACTGGTATTGTTTGATAGTAGTGGTAATACCGCAGTGGACTATGTTATTGTGACAGTTGTCACTTCTACCTGCACATCATCAACAGCGACAAACCCACCCTCAACAACACCAACCAATCCTGACGAAGTCGATTCGCAAATGATTTTGGTGATAGCTGGACTAGGTAGCGTCATTGCGGTGGTTGCGGTCATCGTTGTCATTATGTTTAGGAAGGGAAAAGATGATGGCATGCCTTAAAGCAAACATAGAGGCGTCTTTTCCAATCACTGTCCTGCATCACGAAGGCCACATGACACCGGGGACAGACCACCACCATCTCACCAGCAGCTAGGTCCTGCTTGCCAGCTCTGCGGAGGGTCTTCCATTGACCACCGTAGCTCCAGGAGGCTCGATCTCGACAACTTTAAACCCAATGAGCCGACCAGCAAGAGATACATCGAATTAATTGTCTTCCAATAATGGAGCTCCACTAAGATTCCATCTCAAATTATCTGTTAGACGATCAAAGTCAAAGTAGTGTTTGCTATCGACTGGTATTAAGACAGGTCAGCGATTATTTGTCAATCTAAGAGAGAAATGGCGCCGAGGATGAGATTTGTTCGATTCCACGAGATGTAGACTTCTTTGAACTCATGCGTGACAAGCACACCGGTTGCCTTGGATACCAGCTTCCGAAGAAACCGGTTTTCAAGACCGGCGCCGTAATCCGAGCTTGGCTACCTCGGCCCAGCCTGCCTCCGTTGGAAACGCCTTTTAAGCTTCTTGTCTTGAGTGCCATTGGCGACTAAAGATTGGAAAGAGGATTCAGATTCCACGAGCACACGGCTGATATCATCATCGAGTGCTGGGCTCCATCCTTAGTGGAGGCTTTTGAGGAGGCTGCAAGAGCAACATTTGAAGTAATCCTCGATCCAACGACAGTTGCCACATCAGAGACTGTTGAATTGTCTGTTCTAGGAATCGACCTGGAGGAGCTACTTGTCGAGTGGATTGGAACTCTCATCGCATTGATAGACATCAATGACCAATTCTACTCCAAGTTCGAGGTTGATGAGATCTCTCACGAATCAAACGGTTACAGTCTCAAAGGAAGAGCATTCGGCGAAAGGATTGACCATCATAGACATGTTACACGGACAGAGGTCAAGGCTATGACCTACGCTGACATGAAGATAATTGAGCGCACAGGTAAGACAACACTCTGGTTCACTTTGGACCTTTAGGAGGGCAGATGATGACACTCAAAGTAGCTATTCCAGACACCTCACTGATTGACTGCACAGATCTAAGGCAGAAGACAGTAAAGGTCGGTCAAATTGCGCGTGCACTAGTCATCTTTCGAGTAGAGGAGGTCATTGTCTATAGTACTGGGAAACTGCCGTCTACACAGACGATGGACGTTGACTTGCTTGTGAAACTACTGAGATTCTTAGACACTCCACAGTACCTCAGACGGAGAGTCTTTCCCCAGTCCCCATCGCTACAATATGCGGGGCTTCTTCCTCCTCTGAGGACGCGCAGTCATCCTCTCTCGTCGAAAGTCACAGACATGACGGTTGGCATAGTGAGATGGGGGATTCAAGTCCGTTCTGGGAAGATTGACCTAGGACTTGACGAGCTCATTGATTCTCCTATGATGGTGAGCGAACGTGATCCGACCCTCTTCAGGGTTGAAGCGACTACTCCCACAATGTCTCTGGCCGTCATAAGCAGGTCTGATGTTCCAGTCTATTGGGGATATGTGGCCAGTCGAGCTGGGTGCCTGCTTGATTTACTTAAAGACTCCAGCGATATGACGCGAATCGGCTTTTCGAGAAAGGCGCCCCCTTTCCAGAAACTGGAGAAAGACCTGAAATCCACAGTATCCAATACGGGCTCAGTCCTTGCTGTATTTGGGAGCCCAGACAGAGGTATCCTTGAGCTCTGTGACTCACAGAGAGATGATGTCAAAAATCATATTGATTTCTGGGCAAATACGATAGATGACCAAGGGTCCGAGACTGTCCGTCTGGAAGAGGCACTTACGGTCACCTTAGGTCTCTTGAACAGCACAGTAGGAAAGGTAATCGCCCGACCTGGCTTCTATGCGTAACCTGTTCTCATACGCGACCTTTTTAGACGAATAGGAACGTATCTATCAACTCGATGCGCATCGGACAAGATTATCTGAGGCCCTCACAATGCAGACAGAACGTGTTCAGCGACTACGAGAACAGAGTGTGAGCACAAAGCCCTATATCTGCACAGAACGTGCTGAGCTCCTGACCGACTTCTATCAGAGTGGCGGAGCAGACACAGTGTCCACTCCGGTTGCAAGGGCATTGGCCTTCAAGTACATCCTAGAGAACAAGACAATCATAATCAATGATGGGGAGTTGATAGTAGGCGAACGTGGTTCAGCTCCACGAGCAACTCCCACTTATCCTGAGTTATGTTGTCACTCAATCAATGACCTTGAGATAGCCAGCTCACGAGAGCGAACGCCCTTTTTGGTCAGTGACGAGGCTCTCAGTACGTATCGTGATGAGATTATTCCGTTCTGGACTGGGAGAACAATGCGTGAACGGGTCTTTGGTGCAATGTCTGATGAGTGGATGACCGCTTTTGAGGCAGGAGTATTCACAGAGTTCATGGAGCAGCGAGCTCCTGGCCATGCGATTCTTGACGATAAGATCTATCGGCGCGGGCTCTTAGAGTTCATTGATGACATCAAGCAAGCTCTGTCCAAGCTGGATTACTATAATGACTCCGAGGCATATGGCAGAGAACAAGAACTCAAGGCCATGCAGATTGCTGCAGAGGCAGTAGTATTCTTCGCACAGCGACACGCAGAAATGGCAAGGGAACTTGCGGAGTCTGAAACCGACCCTGTCCGCAGAAACGAACTGCTACAGATTGCAGAGATCTGTACCCGCGTCCCCGGAAACGCTCCTCGTACCTTCTGGGAGGCACTACAGGCATACTGGTTTGTCCACTTGGGGGTAATTATCGAACTGAATGTCTGGGACAGTTTCAATCCTGGACGTCTGGATGTGAATCTCATTCCATTCTATCTGAAGGATGTTAGTGATGGAACACTCACTAGGGGGTCTGCAAAAGAACTTCTGCAGTGCTTCTGGGTCAAGTTCAACAACCATCCAGCTCCTCCCAAGGTAGAGATCACTGAACAGCAGAGCGGCACATACCAAGACTTTGCTCTCATAAACACTGGAGGCCTGAATTCGGACGGTACAGATGCTGTCAACGAGGTTTCCTACCTCATCCTAGAGGTCTGTAATGAGATGCGACTCATACAACCCAGTGTCTGCATCCAGATGAGCACGAAGAATCCTGAACGTTTTCTAATGTCTGCTGTCGATGTTGTGAAGGAAGGTTTCGGTCAGCCCTCTATGTTCAATACTGATATGATCATCAAGGAGTTGTTGCGCGCAGGGAAGTCCATTGAAGATGCTCGGGCTGGAGGCCCGAGTGGATGTGTCGAAATCAGTGCCTTTGGGAAAGAGAGCTGTATCTTGACAGGCTACTGCAACTGGCCAAAGATACTTGAAATTACGCTGCACAACGGTGTAGATCCTCGTACAGGCAAACAGGTAGGGATTCAGACTGGACTTGCCACTGATTTCGTATCATTTGAGGAGTTGTTCTCTGCATACAAGAAGCAACTACGATACTTCATTGATATCAAGATCAAGGGCAACAACATCATTGAACGTCTGTACGCGGAGCATATGCCTGCTCCCTTCATGTCTCTACTGATTAACGACTGTATTGCAAAGGGTAGGGATTATCATGATGGTGGCCCACGTTACAACTCCACGTACATACAAGGCGTGGGAATGGGAACTGTCACTGACTCGCTGTCCGCAATCAAATACCACATCTTTGGTCAACAGAGCTATTCCATGGCTGGACTACTTGAAGCGATGAGTACTGATTTCAAAACAGACGAAGTCATGAGAATGTCTCTACTGAATAAGACACCAAAGTACGGAAATGATGATGATTTCGCAGATGAGATAGCACAATCCGTCTTCGAGGCGTATTTTGATTCGATTGATGGTCGTCCAAATACAAAGGGTGGTGAGTATCGCGTCAACCTTCTCCCGACTACAGTGCACATCTACTTTGGGCAGGTGACAGGTGCCACACCCGATGGCAGGAAGGCTGGCAGCCCATTATCTGATGGAATCTCTCCAAGTCATGGTGCTGACAAGAACGGCTCTACAGCAGTGATCAAGTCTGCTGCAAAGATTGACCATTCCAAGACAGGAGGGACACTTCTCAATCAAAAGTTCATGCCTGACATACTTGCAGGTCAGGAGGGAAGGCGAAAGCTTGCTGATCTTGTCCGTACATACTTCAAACTAGGTGGTCATCATATCCAGTTCAATGTCATCAAGGCTGAGACCTTGCGGGATGCACAAGCTCATCCTGAATCCTATCAGAACCTCATCGTCAGAGTAGCTGGTTATTCGGACTACTTCGTCAACATAGGGAAGGACCTGCAAAACGAGATTCTGGCTAGAACCGAACAGAGCCATTTCTAGTGCTTCTTCGTGCTCTCACTCTCCCTGCGCCATGTGGGAGCATCACACACTGAAGACATCCCTCTTCCTAGGCCCGGTAGGCACATACTCCGAGATGGTCTTGAGAACAACGTTAAAAAGGATATCAAAACGCGGTCTTCACTTGTAGTACGAATAGCCCTAGTTGATTGGCCATTCGATACGGATACTAAAAGTGGTGTTTGAGTTGGCGCACAGAAAAAAGGAAGCACCAAGACGTGGCAGTCTAGCATACTTGCCACGAGGTAGGGCCTCTAAATTTGTGCCCCGTATCAAGAATTGGCCTGAGTATAAGGAATCGGCTGCAAAACTACTCGGCTTCATCGGTTACAAGGCGGGCATGACTCATGCTGTTGTGACAATAAACAATCCTGAGAGTCCATTCAATGGACAGGAAACAGTTGTCCCAGTCACAGTCATTGATGCCCCACCAATCAGGCCGTTCTCAGTTCGCGGTTATGAAGCGACTCCCTATGGCTTGAGGCTTGTATCAGAAGTTCTTGCCAGCAATCTGTCGGAAGACCTTCGAAAGACATTGCCACTGCCAAAAGAGTACAGTCATGAGACCAAGATGACTGAGTTCGAGTCAAAGCTCGACTCGTTTACCGAAATCCGGATGCTTGTACACACTCAGCCAAGACTTGCGGGACTATCGAAGAAGAAGCCTGATGTAACGGAATACAAGGTAGGCACTGATGGTAATGCCAGAGCGGCCTTTGAGTATGCCAAGAGCATTCTTGGCACTGATGTCCGTGTGGCAGACATCCTTAACGAGGGAATTCTCATCGATACGATTGCGGTGACCAAGGGTCATGGCTTTCAGGGCGTAGTCCGCCGTTGGGGTGTTGGAATTCTTCAGCACAAATCTAGAAAGACAAAGCGTGGAGTAGGCTGTATCGGTCCATGGGTCCCATCCAGTATTAGGTATACGGTGCCTAGGTCAGGTCAGACCGGTTTCCACAAGCGTACAAGCTTCAACAACATGGTGCTGAAGATGGGCGAACGTGGCGAGGAAATCACACCATCTGGTGGATTTATGAACTACGGAGTGATTCGCGGCGACTACATAATGCTTCATGGGTCAATTCCTGGTACAATAAAGCGACCAGTGAGACTCAGACTTGCCATACGTCCGAAGATGGGTCAGAAAGAGGGCCCGATGCAGGTGAGCTACGTCAGCACATCATCGAAGCAATAGGAGGATGACATCTATGGCAACCGTAAAGACTTACACATTAACTGGTAAGGCCAGTAAGGAAACAATCGAACTACCGCCCCATTTTGATACTCCCTATCGTCCCGATGTGATCAGGAGGGCAGTGTTGGCAGTCCAGTCACGTAGATTCCAACCACATGGTGTTGATGAACTGGCAGGCAAGCGCAACACTGCTCAGAGTTGGCAGACTGGTCACGCCAAGGCCAGAGTACCAAGAATCAAAGGCAGTGGAACAGGCGCAGCTAACAAGGCAGGTTTTGCTCCTAGTACCGTGGGCGGCAGAAGGGCACATCCTCCGGAGGCACGAAAAGTCATTGTTGAGCGCGTGAACGTCAAAGAGAATCGACTGGCTATCCGTTCAGCAATTGCAGCTACTGCAAACTCGCAGTTCGTGAAGAAGAGAGGCCACAAGATAGACAATGTACCCATCATTCCCCTCGTTGTGAGTAGCAAGCTTGAATCAGTTGCCACCACGAAGGAGGCATATGACACACTTGCTGCACTGGGACTTGGCGATGACCTTGAGAGAGCTAGCAACGGCCGTGTCATCAGAGCTGGCAAAGGAAAGATGCGGGGTCGGAAGATGAAGACCCCGAAATCGCTACTGATTGTCGTCGGTACCGACTCTGGAATTGGCGCAGCCGCAAGGAATCTTCCTGGAGTGGACATTGCTGAGGTCCAGGGTCTGAATGCGGAGCTCTTGGCTCCTGGAACACATGCAGGACGCCTGGTGGTCTGGACAACTTCGGCCATTGACAGGCTTGGAAAGGAGAATCTATTCATCTGAGGTGAGCTATCATGAGAGATCCAAATGAAGTGATTATCCGACCAGTTGTGACAGAGGCCAGTCTTAAGGCCGTGGATAAAGAGAACAAGCTTGTATTCTATGTTGCATTCAACGCCAACAAGAACACTATTCGGTGGGCAGTGGAATCCCTCTACGAAGTCGTAGTGGCTAAAGTCAACACGCTCATAATGCCTGATGGAAGAAAGAAGGCATTTGTGAGATTGGCGCCAGAGTATAGTGCTGCAGAGGTTGCGACCAACCTCGGGATATTCTAGGGAGGCTTATGAATGGGCAGACGTATACTTGTACAACGAAAAGGGAGAGGTACTACTCAGTGGAGGTCTCCGGGCCACAAGAAGATTGCACCGGCTCGACATCCCAAATGGGCACCCGGCAAGACCTATGTGGGAACAATTGTCAATCTCCACCACGAATCAGGTAGAGGAGCACCTCTTGCTGTAGTGAGATACGGGGGCGAGACCAAGCTTCACTACATGGTGGCACCCGAAGGAGCGCAGGTTGGCCAGATGCTAGAGTGTGGCGAGAATGCACATCTAGAGAACGGCAACACCATGATGCTTGAATACATCCCAGAAGGCACACCTGTCTATAACATAGAGGGCAGTCCTGGTGACGGTGGGAAGTATGTCAAGGCATCAGGCCTTACTGCGACGATTGTGTCAATCGACAAGACAAGGGCAATGATCAGACTTCCAAGCGGCGCCCAGAAGGCATTCAGTCCGCGATGCCGAGCAACAATAGGTATCGTCGCTGGTGGTGGTCGGCCAGAAAAGCCATTCTTGAGAGCAGGTGCGGTCTGGCATTCTGTCAGCGGAACAGCACAAAAGTGGCCTGTGGTCCGAGGTACTGCGATGAATGCGTGCTCACATCCACACGGTGGTCATTCTCATAAACCAAAGACGAGTAGTAGGAATGATCCTCCCGGTCGTAAGGTGGGTAGCATCGCAGCTCGAAGAACTGGTCTCAAGTCAAAGTAAGAATCCATTAGAGAAGAGGCTACTCTTCTCTTCTTCCCTTTTTTAACCCAATCAGTACGTGAGTATTACACACAGCCATATGCCACTTGTTCCTCAATTGCACAGAGGACTCGCCATGCGGCTCATAGCAGTGCACTTGCCCGATAGGATTCTGGACGACATCCAACAACTGGTCAAAAATGGTCTCTACCCTAATCGGTCCGAGGCGATCAGAATTGCCATCCGTGACCTTCTGAAACGGGAGTTATGGGATCAAAGCATGCTCCCAAACGAGCGAATCAGTGAGGTCGTGGGATGATGAAGTCGTTCATTGATTCTGCTCGCGAGAACAGCCATACCGAGCGAGGCTCTTCTAGTGCGCGTGATGTCGGCCAGGCACGTATTGTCGTAGTCGGCTGTGGAGGCGCTGGAAACAACACCGTGAAGAGACTCATGACCATAGGAATCCAGGGTGCTGAGTGCATAGCAATCAACACAGATCGGCAACACCTAGCTGTTACAACAGCGCATAGGAAACTGCTAATTGGTGAGAGAATCACTCGGGGGCTTGGAGCCGGAGGCTATCCCCATGTTGGCAAAGCCGCAGCAGAGGAGTCCGCTGGGCAGCTGACAGAACTGCTTCGTGACGCCGATCTTGTCTTCATTGCGGCAGGCTTGGGTGGCGGTACCGGAACTGGCAGTGCTCCCGTTGTTGCAGAGATTGCGAAGAAGAACGATGCCATTGTTGTGGGCGTTGTGACAATGCCCTTCAGTCTCGAACGGTCCCGAATCGACAAGGCCAAGGCAGGCCTTGCTCGTCTGCAGGAAAACGTCGATACGGCAGTAGTAATTGATAATCAGAAGCTCATGGAACTGGTTCCTGATCTCCCCTTGGAGGAAGCATTTGGAGTCGCTGACGAAGTCCTTGCAAACATGGTCAAGGGCATTACTGAGACCATCACTATGCCAAGTCTAATCAATCTGGACTATGCTGATGTACGGTCAATCATCTGCAATGGTGGAGTCGCTCTTGTAGGTCTTGGAGAGGCTACAGGACCTGACCGAGTTCAAGAGGCAATCAAGAACGCACTTAACAGCCCATTACTAGAAGTGGAATGGGACGGCGCAACTGGAGCATTGATTCACATCACCGGTGGTCCAGATATGAGCCTCGCAGAGGCCAACAAGGTAGGAGAGATACTTTCCGAAAAGATGAGCCCGAATGCGAATGTCATCTGGGGGGCACGTGTTGACCCAAGACTGGGTGGTATACTACGTGTCATGCTCATACTCACTGGTGTGAAGAGTCCACAGCTACTTCCGCGCTCCAAGGAAGAATCTGGAATCTCAGTGGCAACAAAACGTCTGGCTGAGTATGGGATCATTGGGTCAAAAACAGAAGCACTAGGATCAGCTCAAGCAAGAGCAACCGCCTTTGGCAAGCTCCCCGAATCTCCTCGCGGAAATTGGGAAGATCGCCTGAAACCTCTAGAACGGACACTCTCTAGTCGAAAACAGAACGAGTATTCCAAAAAGAAGGAGCTCGAGGAGCTCGGACTCCGCAAGCTTCTCTAGACGATGCCATCGTGGTGAAGCGATAGAGTTGGCCGATTGATGCAGCAATGGACCTAGTTCGACCTAGTCATGACTCGAGTTGTCTTTTGTATCTGCCAATGTTTCTGATTACTACTTATGCAAGACCATGTTCTTTCAGCCATTCATCCGCAATAGCTGCTACACGTTCGTACAGAGGCCCTGATCCATCTACTCCCTCAGGTGTTATTCGTATCTTGTTCATCACTACGATGACTCCAGTTTCAGGATAGAAGTTTACGCCTCCTGGTGGGAATGTCTTCTCTAGTTCCTTAGCAAGGCCCTCAAGACTAATCTCTTTCTGGGCTACTGAGAATGTACTGATACTGCTACCATAGATGAAGATCTTCGGGATGTTAGTCCCGCCACCTGCGACAACAACATCTGATAGGATGATGCTCAGGGTTGCCTGATCAATTCCCTTGAGAGTGCCTTGGTAGACCTTTCCTTCCTTTGTCGTGACTTCGACTGTTGCACCGACAACCGCTGCCAATTCGCGGTTGAAGGTTCTCATTGCTGCGACATCTGACATAAAGTTTCACCACTAAAGCAAGTAGCTTTAGAGGTGAGGGCTGCAGGTTTCCTGTTTTAAAATTGCTGATAGAGTCTGAACTTGTCGAGCGCCAAGAGAACACGCTAATGTGACCAGTGTCTATTGTACTGCGTCCGCTTTGCGTGAACTGGGTTTATCGGTGCTTAAATTGCATGAACCATCATGACAAGTCAGTTCATACAGGAGCAGAGAGCTTCCAATGGTGACAAGACAGACCCAAGAACTGGCAGAATCAGCGACACACAAGTCCTCCATTTGGGCTTCAATTGGGCTCATCAGACTTGGAGGAGTCATGCTGTCTATTGCAGTGATCTGGAGAATAGTGGATCAGTTTGTATTGAATCTTGGCAGCACTTGGATGAACATTCTCCCCTCAAAGATGTTCCCGTTCCTAATCATTCTTGGTTTCTTCTGGAAATATCGTCCACGGGAACTTGTATCAGTCCTCGGTCTCTCACGGGATAGAATCCGGGCTCAACTTGCACTCGGGCTTCTAATTG
The DNA here is from genome assembly GCA_964354495.1 of uncultured archaeon. GTDB lineage: Archaea > Asgardarchaeota > Thorarchaeia > Thorarchaeales > Thorarchaeaceae > SMTZ1-45. Next base: position 16,798 of record CAYHAA010000026.1, read on the forward strand.
GTGCAATATTCGCAATAGGCATTGACTTTGGAGGAACCATTGTCTATGCGCTGTTCTTCGATTCGACATACCCCCTTGAACTCCGTATCCTGAACCAAGGACTACTTGGGTATACTCTCATCTTCTTCCTAACGAACGCATTGCTTGAAGAGACCCTGTTCAGAGGTCTTCTCCTGAATGCCTTCAAGACTCGCCTTACAGCAAAGTTGTCAATCATGCTATCGGCCATTGTGTTCGGCATTTGGCATGCAGGCTGGCCCATCATCAACGGCGGCTCTGACGTTCTTGATCAAGTAGCTTCCATAGTGTTCTTCACAACCATACTCGGTATAATCTTTGGTGTCTACTATGAACGGTTCAGTTCTGCCCGCTCTCTTGTTGGCCCAATAACCGTTCACACACTTACCAACTTCTTCAGTGAGAGTTTCAAACTTGGTCCAGAACCGGTAATCCAAGGTCCAGATTTGGCCTTCTCGAATAGTGGACTCATGGCATCAACATTTCTAATGTTTCTAGTAGTATTCATTCCACTAATCATATTCCTCTGGAAATTCAAGATTGAACAAGTGACAGCCACGTGGCTGAGAGTGATAGGTAAGAATGACAGAGTAACAACAGGGTACGATGATGGTCGCTGTAATAATGACAAGAGGAACGAGGAATAGAAAATGCAAGCAGGCGCTGATTTGGTACTGATTTCAAGCATAGCAACAATCCTGATTTCTGCGGTGATCAGTGTATATCTGGGACGGCAATGGTATCGTCAGGAGGCCAGACTCATCACTGACCTACCATTGGTCTTTGCAATCTCCTTTGTAAGTCAGACTCTCAACATGATGATACTGACTCTTCCAAACGTTGGGCTCCTAGAACCATCTATGGAACTCTTTCGGCTTCGTTCTGTTGTGATTAGTGGTGCAACTGTACCGATTCTGGGTGCTCTTCTCCAAATATGGGCACCTTCTATTCAAAAATATCACAATCGACTTGTCTATCTCCTTCTCTTATATTGGGTCTCTGTTGCGCTTTTCGGGACAACAGAACAGTTCGTCATGATCATGACGATTCCTGTGATACTAATCCTCGGTCTCATGATGATGGCGACATTTGCCATAACTTGGAAGACAGGTCGTCTCAAAGAGGTACGAAGTGACCTCATGATCATATCTGTCCTCTTCGGCATGATGAGCCAAGTCTTGCGAGTCCCCTTCATCTCCACGCCATTCTTCTATATCCCTGATGTTCTTCTTACCGTATCAATGGTCGGAACTGCACTAGCCCTTACGAATCCCTGGTACCATAGAGAGGCGAAGACGCAGATGGCAGAATCGCCCCAGATGACCATGAGCTACTGATTGAGCTGAATGGAAGGTAGCTTCTGCCTGTCCATTAGAGGAGGAATCGTAACACCTGTTGGGAGAGGCATGAAAGGCTATAGAGAATGGATTATTAGTCTCTCACACGCCAAGTCCGTGGACATAGGTGAAACCGTTGACCGAGACCTCTAGGCACTTTGCACTCGACTACTTACGCGAAGAAACCCTTCCGAGCACCTTTTGCAGTGGGTGTGGCGCAGGGGAAGTGACAAACGCCCTCATCAGAGCAGTGAAGGATCTTGGTCACGCTGACCTCAGCAAGTTCTCCTTTGTTTCAGGCATTGGCTGCAGTTCTTGGATTACATCACCCTACTTCAAGGCTGACACTCTTCATACCACTCATGGCAGAGCTATTGCGTTCGCCACAGGGCTGAAGCTTGCTAACCCGGACTTGAAGGTAATTGTGATCAGCGGTGACGGTGATCTTGCAGCTATTGGCGGAAATCACCTTATTCATGCAGCAAGACGAAACATCGATATGACCGTCATCTGCGTTAACAACTATATCTACGGCATGACTGGCGGGCAGGTCGGCCCGACGACCTTCACTGGAGACCGGACTAGCACATCTCCCTATGGGAATCCAGAACGTCCTTTCGATCTCGCTCGTCTGGTTGCTGCAGCGGGCGCCAACTATGTTGCTCGATGGACGACTGCTCATCCTGTTCAGGCAGCACGTGCGATAAGAACAGCCATTGAGAAGAAAGGGTTCTCCTTTGTCGAGATGATATCCCAATGTCCAACAGCGTATGGCCGTCGGACTGGTACCGGTAGCCCTGAAGAGATGATTGCTTGGTTCAAGAAGTATCCCGTGCGCAAGAAGGACGACCCAGTGGAGCAGAGAACTCCCACAAGGGATGGACTGGACCTGGGAGTCTTCGCAGACCGCGATGAGATTGAGTTCATCGACTCAATGAGAGCAATCTACGCGAATTTGGAGGCATAAGCTCTGATGAGAACGGAGATTCGCATTGCAGGCACTGGCGGAATGGGTGTCGTTCTTGCGGGTGTCATTCTCGGACACGCAGCAGTTGTCTATGGCGGACTTGATGCAGTCCAGAGTCAGAGCTACGGCCCTGAGGCGCGCGGTACCGCTGCCAAGAGCGAGGTGATAATCAGCGATAAGCCGATTCAATATCCAAAGGTCCGTCAATCAGACTATTTCGTTGTCATGTCACAAAAGGCATTTGAGATGTACCTAGGCGGTTCGAAGAAGGACAGCGTCATCATTGCTGACCCCGACCTTGTAACGACTGAGAGAATCAAAGGCTTTGAGATTGTAGAGGTACCGGCGATGAAGACCGCCGATGAGCTCGGTCTCAGGCTTGTTTCGAATATGGTGATGCTCGGAGCTCTCGTGAAGAAGGCTGAGCTCTTTCCACTTGATGTTCTGGAAAAGGCACTGCTTGAGTTCGTGCCTTCAAAGGCGCTAGAGATCAACACCAATGCAGTTCGTGCTGGTTCGAAATTTGTCTAACCGCCATGGACCAGCGGTACTATCATGATGACATCTCCATCGTCTATCAACGAACCGAGCCCTCCAGTCACTCCGATGTCCACCTCATTACAGAGTATCATCGAGTCACGGTCAATCTCAGCAGGACTACTCCATACCGTCTGTAGGTATGAATCTTGCTTTATCAAGAAACTCAACAGTTCGGCAACAGTCAGTCTGTTCTGACCATCAATCTCCACAGCGCCACCTGGAATACGTCCTGCTATAGGTCCTCTGAAACGAACGGTTATTGCCATCGGGTTTCATCGCTCTCTCTTGCTGAGAGAATGCTTGATAAAAGGCTTGTTTCATGTTCAAGCGTCACTTGCTACATGGAATGACCTGAGGCAGCGCCCATGGCTCTAGAGAACAAGCCCGACCAGCCAGAGGTATCATCGAGCAGATACGCTCGCATGTTTGGTCTGGAAGGAGCTACATCCGATGCTGTTCGTCTAGTGAAGATTCTATCTGTTCTACTCCCCGCCCTTGGAGCAAGCTTTCAAATTAGCACCACATTCTGGATGATCTTCATCGCAGAGTCACTGGGAAGCGGCGATTACATCGCTGGGCTCACACTTGTCGGAATCCTTGTTGTCATTCAGATGGCAGTTCAGACTGTTCTTGATTACCCCACGGGCGTGGTGGGCGATTGGATTGGCCAGAGATACATACTGGCCTCTTCCCTTCTCTGCTATGCCGCAGCATTTTGGCTCTCTGCACAGATTATCAAAGACACTCCCGCTCCCTTCTACATCTATGTGGCAATCTATTTCCTCTTCGGACTTGGTGCCTCGCAGGAGAGTGGAGCTTTCAACGCTTGGTTCGATAACAACTATCGAGTAGCAATGCCCCATGATAAAGACCGCAAGATGTACGGCGTGTTTTGGGGCCGCATGGGTATGATCTGGCAGACCTCATCGACACTGGTCCTGATCCCTGGCTCATGGCTTGCATGGTATTATAGTGAACAGTGGGTCTTCAATCTCCAGGCCATCTTTGCAGTATTTCTGGCAGTAGTTGTGTTCAGACTCATCCGAGACTTGCCTGGGGTCAGGAAAGAGCAGGAGAAACGCCCAACGATTAGTGAGTATGGTACCCTACTAAAGGATGGATTCAAGTTTCTGTGGTCCTCTCGGTTCGTTACATACATTGTCCTAGGCGGGGTGGTGCTATGGAGCACTGGGCCTGTCTGGTGGAACCTGATTCTATTCCCTCTGTACTTCAGTTATCTTGTCACAATGGTGGCTGTTTCTGCATTCCGTACCTTCATCTTCATCCCCGAAGCCATCCAAAGCGAAAGAAGTGGTGTGCTGGCGAAGAGATTCGAACCAAAGAAATGGATTCCACGTCTCAGGTTCCTGCAATTCACAGGTGTCATCTTCTATTTGCTTCTGGCGGTGATTGTCTACGTCTTCCCTGGAGCAGACCCGGACACAGCAGAACTAGTGCGGATCCTGATTCCCTTCACGAATCTTCCTCTGATTGAGGTTCCTGTCCAGACCATACTCCCTGTCGCTCTCATCTTCATTCTCTTTCTGGCCCTGAATATGTTTGGTGCAATTGCAGACATTCTTACTCAACGTGTTATGCTGGATGTCGTACCAAACCGAATTCGTAACTCAATGTATTCCTTACAACCCACTCTGGTCATGGTGATCTCAATGCCTCTCATCGCATTCTTCGGATGGCTCTTGCCCCAATCTGGTGGGTTCACACTGACCCTGGTCCTCTGTGCGTTCATCTCACTCGTAGGAACGATGATGATACGAGCGGCCTTCAAGAACCCAATCCCAGTCGCTGAAACAGTTGTTGAGGCAGGTAAGAAAGAGAGCGAGGAAGTTCAAAAGATGGAAGTCACCTAGTATCTCTATCTCACATGCCGAGGGAGAGATGAAGAACTTCGGGATTCAGTCCTCCTGCATGATATACCGTTCCACTCTCAATGTGATTGAACGTTACCTCCGCAGGACCGAAGAGCAACGGGTCCACCCTGTTGATATCAGAGTCGATGCTCTTGAACAGATCATAGAAGGGTCGACCGTATTGGCTTGATGTGGACGAAGGTAGTTTCTCTACAATTCCCCGCAAATCATCACTATCGGCGTTCACATGGTAGAAGGTTCTCCCACCGTACAATATGCAGTCATTACCCAGACCCTTTGCCCTGTTGTCACTCTTTGCCACTGGCGCGATCGGTGCAACACCATGACCTCTCTTGATTCGATTAAGGTCGAATCCAATCTGGTGAAGTTTGTGAAGTCCGACTCCGACGACTCTTGAAGAGCTCTGAACTGAACCCGCAACACTCGCTGTGGGCACTATGATACAGTACAGACTCGATGGTGCAATTCCACATTTTTCAGCGATGTGCTCAATCACTTCCTCTGTGGGCACCTCTCTAGTTTCAAGTACAATCACGCCCTCCTTTGAAACATCGTGATAGTCGATGTCCTCATAGAGTTCCTTCTCCTCCCTTGCCAGAGCTCTAGCTGGACCGGAGCCCATTGCATGATACTTGCCCACTCTGATACTCCATCCAGCGTACTGCGAACCAAGTGTGGCAATCTTCGGCTGCTCTGCGCTGACTATGACTGCAGGCAGATCGAGGTTTCCAACGAACATTCTGGTCAGTCTGACGACTCCGAGTCCCCCAAGACAGGTCTCTCCGATGAGCCTTCCAAGCTCTGGGGTTCCCGCGCAATCAATCCCTGCATCAATCAGTGTAGTCCCTGATTTCATTGCCTTCACGATACAGAGGAGCTCCTCCTTTCTATCAAGAATCTCCTTGACGACCTCGAGTGCTCCCTGATTCACACTATGATGCATGCCTGAACACCTTGGTGGATGCTTCGTTTTTCGAAGAACACATGCACATTCCTTCGTTTGTCACACAGAAATCTATTGTGCACATGCTATGTTCCATACCATACCAGATTATTAAGTAGAGAGTGTTCGGGATACGTGGATGCTTCATCAATGCAAGAGATCACTCTCTGGGGCGAGACAAAAAAGGGTGGGAAAGTAGTAGAACGGTTCGACCCCAATACCACATCAATCAATCTCGGCGACAGGCGAATTGGGTCAATTGACCTTGCCCCACTTGACCAGTTTCTGAATCTTGAAGTATTGACACTCTCTGGAAACGAGATTCAGAGCCTTGACCTCTCAGTCCTACATGGCAATGACAGTCTGCTGGAACTCAACCTCGGGAGTAATGAACTCGAAGTCATTGACCTCTCGCCATTGGAGAACTGTACTGGTCTGATGCATCTGGACCTCTCCTTCAATAAACTCAGAGCTCTTAATCTTGCACCTCTAGGGGGGTGTAGCAGCTTGCAGGCACTCCATCTCTACGGAAACAAGCTTGAGCGCATAGACCTCTCACCCCTCAAGAAGTGCAGGAAACTGCGGAACCTGACTCTTAC
>CAYHAA010000027.1:0-17998 GCA_964354495.1 uncultured archaeon
ATGGCCAACCTTTGCGAGTGTCGTAGTCTTTCCTGTACCATTGACACCGACAAAGAGAATCGTAGTTATCTCTCCCTTCGCCCTCTTCTCAGTCACAAATTCCAAGATGTCCAGTGGATATTTTGGTGTAAGAACCTCCAACACGGACTCGAAGATCGCGGTTCTGAACAGATTGCTCAGGTTCTCAAGCCTTCCAGTTCGTGAACCAAGCAGCTTCTCCTTGGTGAGGTCACAGATATGTTCGGCTGCCTCAACAGCAACATCATTCTGTATCAGTACCATCTGCAGCTCCCAGACTGCATCCTTAAGGTTCTTCTCGCTCAGTTCCTTCGTTGTAGCCTTTGTCACTGCTTTGTCTAGAGACCCTCTGAGTCTATCGAACACGCAGGTGCTCCTCCTACTTCCGTGAGGTGCTCTCTTGGACCTTTTCAGCAAGCTGTTGGAACTTTGAGTTCAAGACCGAGGCTCGGGAAATGAGCTTCTGATAGTCCTCAGTCATGGATTGGTATTGCTTCTCAAGACCTTCAACGGAGATTAGCACTGCTTTCTTCGCTTCTTCCAGACTCTGTTCAAGTCTGATACCGCTTCCTATACCACGGGTCACTTTCGAGGGATTGACAAGTTTCGCCTCTACATAGATGTTGCCGCCAACATTCATCAACATCGCCTCTCCCTTCTTCTTCTTTTCAATCTCCTGAAGGACCATGAGCCCGGATTGGTAGTTTGCTAGGTATGCCTGAATGATCTCAATACGCTGCTGCAGCAGGGAGATATTGGACTCTGTGATTTGCTGCTCAGTGTATATTCTCTGGAGTAGCTGTTGCTGCTCTTCGCTCATGAGAAGTCGGCCTCCAGGCCGAGGATCTTCCGAAGGTCAAGATTCGTCACTTCTTCCAGTTTGAGCTCCTTGACTTCACTGATAGCAATCTTCTTCCTAGTCACCCTATGACGGCTACCCAGCTCTGAGAAGACTTTCTCTCGAGCGTGTGCCTCTTTGTCAGCCAGTAGTTCCCTGGTGAACTTGAACTTCTGTCTATTCTTGAAATACTCACCTGATGCTCGCCAGACTTTCGGACTCATATTCTGTCACACCTCATCTAAACGAATCCCAGGACCTGACTGATATGGGCCAGTTCCACACCCGTTGTCTCAGATCCTGCAATCATTCCATTGACATTGGCTAGCACACCCAGACTTGTATAGGGGCTGCCTCTGTTCACTGTTCCAACCTCTATGTGCACTTTTAACAGCTGTGATAGTTCGTCAATCTCCTCATCTGTTGCCAAGGGATGAACCACCGCACCCTGATTTGTGATGACCGAGTTTGCTCCTACGATGGGTAGCTTTGCTATTGTGCCCGGAACCACTTCAACGCCAAGAACATCAGAGATCTTCTGGATTGATTTTGTACTGAAGTCTGGATGGCAAATCGCTCCATGATCGTTCACAGCAATGATATTTCCAAGGGCTGTCATCCTGTCATCGATCCAGTCCACATTTACCTCTGAGTGCTTCTTCAGCCTCTTCAGTTCCTCGTCGGTCGTAGTGTAGGGGACCAGAATACCATTGGAAGTGGCTGCTGATAGAAGGCCAACTGCATCGAGAGTTGCGACTGTCGACTGAATCAGAGGAAGGTTGAACACTCTCTCCAAATCGCCCAGGCTCTTCTCCGACATGTTCGGACTAACAAATACAAAACGGTCTGTGGCGATTCCATAAGCTCCAACATTAGAATCGCCCTCGAAGTTCGTTCGGGCGATCATCCTGGACTATCCCTCCGCAAGATAGACTCGCACAAGATTGTCCGCATTCTTTGTTGCACGAATTCTGAGCCTGCGTGGTGGTTTCTGAATGCCTCTAGCCCATATTTTGTCATTCACTTCGGGCTGAATGAGCAATCCCTCAGGCTTCATGTGTCTCTCAATGAATTCTTTGAGAATTCTTACAGTCCTGTTGGCACGATGTATCCTACTGCCGGTCCAGTACGCCATGCGCAGAGGAACTGTGTAGATACGCTCATCAATGATCTCTTCTTCTTCAGGCGCAGCCTCTTCGGCAGCTTTCTCTTCGGTCTTCGGAGCCTCTTCACCGGTGGGCGTTTCCTCTAGTTTCTCGGTCTCTTCAACCTCTTCCAATTCTGGTTTTTCTTCAGAAACTTCCTCTTCTTTAGAGACCTCGGCTTTTGCTACTCTCTTCTTCTTTGACATCTAGACCCACCTGACTACGGCTTCAGCTTTGACTGACGCCAGTTTCGCTGCCCTGGTGTCCTTCTGACTCTACCACCGGTCTTCATGACGACCCATGAGGGTACCGATGAGTTACTCCGCATTGCTTTTGCCATTCTGAGTTTCTTTGCCAGTGGCTTGTATCGTGCCATGTTGTTCACCTGTGCAGCTATTACCTGAATGTTATCTTTCGTTCGCGCTCCTTTCCCTGCAACTGCTGCAAGAGCGCTTTCAACTGCTCGTCAGTTACCTGACCTTTGAGCCTACCAGTGCTAGCCAGCTGGATCAACTGCATCTCGATTTGTTCCGCGAACTGCGGTTTCACCATCTTGATGTTGGTCAATCGCTGTCGTGCTTCAGGCATCAGAATCTGTCTCAGCACAGCCTCCTTCTGAGCCTGTGCCTCAGCAGTAGCTTGTTCCTCTGCCTGTTCTCTGAGTGCCTGTTGCCTGAGGGAAGCCAACTTCCTCTGACGTATAGCCGCGAGCTCCTCATCATCACTCATTGCGCCATGCCACCTGGCCTAGTACTTTTCAAGCTCTGGAATCGCCTTTGAGAGTTCCAACTTCAAGGCTCCTGACAGTCTGTCCATATAAGACCTACCGATGTCTGTTATCTCCCTGCCTTTGCTGCCGCGCTTCTTCACAAATCCTGCTCGCTCGAGCTGCTGAAGTGCAGTTCTGATGATTGAACCACCACCCCTTGCGAACTCGTTGGGTTTGTTGCCACGCCGGCTTCTCCCTCCATAGGCGATTCGTAGTTGTCCGGTTCCTATCGGTCCCTTGAGATAGATCTTCCTCAGGATGCTAGCACATCTGACGTACCAGAAGTCCGCATTGTCCGGGGCTCTCTCTTTATGGATTCCAGTCTTCACATACGGAACCCACTCTGGAGGAGTGACCTCATCTCTGGACTTCAGGTCCTGAGCGAGTCGCCGAATCAGGATATTGGCTGGGATATCATAGACTGTGGGCATTGTCAGTCACCAATCTTATTGAGTAAGGCCCCTAACACGCTTTCAGCTAGTGACCCACCTCAAAAGGCTAGAGTCACCGTCTAGGCTCCGCTTTTAAGATTGTCGTTATGTTGGAGAGAAGGCTTATGAATTAGGCTCTCTGTGAGGCACGGTACCTGAAGATGACGGCTGTGTTTCCGCGAATACCTGCAAGTCTGGCTCCTGTCTTCTCGCAAAGGCTTTCAATGAGTTCGCTCTTTGCGTCCTCCCCCAGCGCACTTCGGAGCATGCGTACCTTGATGTAATGGTGTTTCTTGAGAAGTCGTACAATCTCTTTCACAAGGCTATCCGAGACCCCTCCTTTTCCAATCTGCGCCATTGCAGGGTCCTGCCATGCTATCTTCACTTTTGTAGGGTCCGCCTCGGACATCACCGGTCACCGTGTCTTGCTTCGTGTTTTGTCTGATTAATCTATGCCTGTGGCCTCGCTTGGGTTGAGTAGTATCTATTGATATTGCCACACCGCGTGCATGTCACTACCACATGTCTTGACCTGCTATGCCTAATTCTGACTCTACATGTGTCCCCAGGAATCAGGATAGTCCCACACTCTTTGCAGACTCTTCTGTTGATATCTCGTGGAAGTTTAGTCCGTGCACGTTGCGCAATCTTTCTGGCGCTCAACATCTGTCTCTTCGCAACTTCCGGGCGAGTCTTTGCCTCCTGTAGGGCATGTCTCCAGAGTATCTCTATCCTTGCCTGTGCAAGCTGATGCGTCTTCTCTTTTGTGAACCTTCTCTTTGACAAGGACCCACCTCTTGCGTTGTAGGCTATGTTCAAACTGCTTAAATTGTTCGTGTAACCCACTACAGTGTGGGTCTGCCATGCTACATGTAATTCTATTGGACTGCGCCTTGGAACTTGTGCCCTCAGAGATATCCTCGTTCAAGGAGGTCCAGATGCAGGCAGGGCGCAAGGGGAAGAAACCAAACGAAACACTCCTCGACCAGACGCATCATGGCAGAGCCATGACAAAGCTGAACCATGCGGACAGAAGGGGCCGCCCTGATATAATATTCCACTCTCTTGTGACACTGCTCGAAACCCCTCTCTGCAAAGAAGGCCTTCTCGGGGTGTATATGCATCTTCAGGACGGAAGAGTTATCGAAGTCAGTCCCGAGGTCCGTCTTCCTCGCAACTATGACAGGTTTGTAGGTCTCATGGAACAGCTCCTGACAACTGGACGTGTGCCTGTTGAGGGTCAACCCCTAGTGCAAGTGTCTAAGATGAACCTCCCTGGTCTGCTCTCTAAGTTGAAGGAAGGACAACCAAATGCCATGACCATCCTAGCGACTGAGGGTGGCAAGAGGACTACAATACAGGGGCTCAGAGACCTCTTACTGGACGACAGTGCTGTCCCGGTAATCGTGGGTATTGGTGCATTTCCTCATGGCGACATCTCTGACGAGATGAAGCAATTGTTCGACATCCAACTGGAGCTTGACAAGGAGGTCATGATGGCCTGGCATGTGTGTGCAGAGGTCTTGTGGGTGTACTCTGAGCGAATCGAAGTGATCCGCAGACGATACTCCTCGGTCTGAACATTAGTCGCTCTTAAGGACAGACTCGTCCTGCTGGTCTTGACTCACCTCTCTTGGCACAGGCTGTCTATGGACTCTCCATAATATTGCGGATAAGATGATGACCACAATTGCATCAGAAGGAATGTGGAACACAAAGACAAAGATAAAGAACTGGAGCGGCGAAAGCACAATCAGGTTCGTCACAATTGGGTAGGATATCGCGTGTATAAAGAACAGGACAAGAACTGGTCTTCCAAATCGACGGAACCACCCTCCGCTCGCCGCATCTCTCGATTCGAATGTAGCGAACCAACTGTCGGCTCTCTTTGGATTATCTTGTTGGAACCATAACAGACCTCTGGAGTATCCGTATGCTAGGAAGACAGTCAAGAAGACCAGAAACATCAGAATGAACAAAAGGGGGTCGAAACCACTGGCCTGCAAAACCACTCCTCTCCTTGAGGTATGCCTAGAGACATCAGCTGTAATATGCGTTTCCTCTTCTTTCGGCGCCAGCATAGACACATTGGCTAGCATTTCTGCAGCTGTCTGCGAAACAGGGAGCATTTCAATACGAATATCCGACTCTCAAAAGATTCATATCAAAGATGTATCATGAATTCTGGCCATGGGGGAATTTCTGCAACCGAATCATAGTTTCGTAAAGGATGAAATAAGAATACCAACTTTCTCTCGACGAGACCTGTACATGATCTTTGTAGGAGGTATAGTATCTGCATCGCTAGGGCTGCTTCTTGCAGCACCCGTGAGCCTGAGTCTTGACTTCGCTCTTCTCCTCTTCTCTGCGAATGCTGTTTCCATGGTCTTTGCTACCGGCCTGTTTTCCTTTCTCACAGCGGGCATTCTCTTCGGCAGTCGTGTATCACGTCTATACCTCTTGAGCAAAATCGATGAGGTTGGAATAAGGAGAGCGTTTCTGATTCGTGTTCTTCATGTCTTGGTAGTCACCAGCTTCTTCACGTCTCTCTTCGCCATCACCGTGTTCGTGTATCCCGTTGTCCTTCAGGCTCTCGTATATCACCCAATCAGCTTCAGCCATTTCGTCTTTCTCCCAGCCGTCCTCGGAGCCTCGTTGGTCGGGTCTGTCTTTCTGGCACTGATAGCCTCATCTCTGGCCACCTTTACAGATGACTCACGATTATGTGTAGTGCTTGGCTGTGCATCGACCCTTCTGATCGCGTTTCTTGCCGGTTGGTTCGCTGAACCGAGTCCTTCCTACTATTCACTCACTCGGAACCTAGCATTTCTGAGCCCCCACAACATTGTCAGGGCGTTGGCTATTCTTCTGAGCGGTTATCAGTTCGAGTCCGCCAACAGAATGGTGGAATATGTTGGATTTACATTTTCAGCAATGAGCCTTGCTCTTGCTCTCCTGGTACTTGGTTCCATCTCGCTTGTGCTGCTCGTTGCAGGGCAGATGACTTTGACTAGGAATTCCGTACGCTGGAAGGTCCTGAAGGGCATGATTCCAAGCCATGAGATATGGTCTGCTCCAGTCTCTACTGCACAAAGTCAGGAAACCGCTCGCGTCAGACGTCGCCTAAGGATTCAGAGAGGGCTGACAATAGTGGTCATTGGTACCCTTCTCGTTTCAATGAGCGCTGGCGTGTCGATGCATACCACTTTTCTATCGAATAGTACGACTTTCATCCATTATGTCAGTTCGGGCGATGAAGAGAGGATTCCTGTAGAATCTTGGAACGTCTTTGATGTCGATGTTCAACCACCATACCCCGGTCTCTTCAACAGCCTCTTCATGTATTGCGATGTCAAAAGCTGGGGGAATGCCTCAGACTCGTTGAGCTTCTATTTTGATATCCTTGCAATGAACTCTACCGAGTTCAATTCACTTGATGAAGAGAGTCGTTTTGCTCTGCTAGACTCAAATCTGTTAAACGTGACATGGAATGGTGAATGGGGTGAATGGGGGTTTGGCTTTGGTCGCAATCTCGAGGAGTCCTACGGCTCGTATATCTGTGTCCTGTTCATCATAGCAGATGCGAACCCTCTGGAGATCAGCTACATTGAAGCTAGTTTGCTCATCGTCCAACAGGGCATTTGAAGTGCAACCGACAACTCTGGCGCGCAGACAGACGCTCACGGTGAAGGGTCGGCCCTCTGTAGGATCGAACCCTTCCACTAACCTGCCGAAGTATTCCGGTGTGACAAGGCCCACATGCATGATGTGAGCCTTCCACTGACCTGTCATGAGGATTCAGTATTGCAATATGCTTAAATCGCAACCACAGAAACTTGTTTTTCTGTGACTGCGACCGTTGTCTAGGGGTTATGATCCAGGCCTTCCAAGCCTGGGACCCGGGTTCGAATCCCGGCGGTCGCACCATATCTCCTAGACCATATTGTGAGTGAACCACTACCTTCGACTTCTGTGTTCCGTCGCTCCCCTGACCGATGTCACCATCACGGCAATTCAAGCGAAATTGCAGTTTGACTGGGGCACAGTCCATCATCATTGAGAGGCACTCCCTCCGATGGACCTGACTTCTTTCTCCTGCTGCAATGCTGGCGCATCATCTCCAGCGGCAGAGAGGATCTCCACAGTTCTTTCCACGGCATGGTCATCATCACTCGTCTCGGCTCCATCACTGAAGCTGAGAAGGCTCATCTGAGCAGTGTGAATCACCGCGGACTCTCCAGAGCCTGATGCACGGCTCGTTGAAGAGAGTAAGGACTTCCCGCGAGAAGGTCTCTTCCCTTGGGCCTTAGGTTGTGGGCTCTGTGCCCGTTGAACGGCAGAGTCCCACTTCCCTTGTCCTCTCACAGAGTGTAGTGACTTTGTGAGCGTAACTAGACGGGCTGCGATGTTTATCGCCCCGTTCATGTCTGCGTTGCACTTGTTCCCGCATGTGGGACAGACAAAGAGGCTCTGTCTTGGTCTGGCTCCCTTTCGACCGCATTTCCAGCACATGATGGAAGTCCAGTTCTCAGGTACGACTCGAAATCTGGAATTTCTCCCCTCGACAGACCACCCGAGCTGGGCGAGGTTGTGGCTGAGGGACTTTGTTATCCTTGAGAATGCCCAAGAATGGATCATCCCTCTAAGGAAAGAGCCCTGATAGTTTCCCTTTCGTGCCAGTTGCCGAATATTCTTGAGCCGCCCAATCGCAGCAAACAGCGTGTATCTCTCGGAGACCTCAGTGATGTAGTCAAGGATCTGATGCACAAGAACACGGTCGTACTCCTTGGCTACATTCTCTCGTTTGTGCCTGAGTCCTTTCAACTTAGAAACGACTTGGTCATATCTCGCATCTCTGTTCTTTCTGAGATCAAGTTCTCTCTGAAGACTTGCCACCTTCCTGTCGAGAACCTTGATTCGTTCTATCTTTTCTTCCTGTCTGAAGAAACGAGTCTCACGGACCCGTTCAGGAGTCAGGAGCGAGACACAGGCAGCCTTCTCGATTCCCAGGTCAATGCCAATGATTGCGGGAGGGAGGGTCTCAGAGACCTCAGGCACATCGACACTCACTGCGAAGGTGATCCACCACTTCCGCGAGTCATCAGTGAATATCTGGAGGGCCTTGATCTCTCCGCGAGAGAACTGATTGAGATGAAAGGGGGAGACCTTCAGAGGGATGACTAACCTGTCATGGACCCTATTTCCCTTTGTGGCAGAGTCCAGCGCATCCCTGATGTTGACCCACCATCTCGCAACCGAGGTCGGTCTTTCAACCAGACTGAAACGCTGGGTAAATACCCATCTCGGTATTCGCCTTGAGGATGAAACTCTCGTTGGGTGTGAGGCCACTCTTCCCTTGAGCTTCCTCAGCTTGAGATAACTCTCGTACTGAGAGACTGCGGTCTTTCGACACTCAGCCATCTCGTTCTGGGACATTCTAGGGAACCTCACTTTGAGGTCATGCGGGACGCTGGGTCTCTGTTGATAGCCCGCCCTCACCTTGAGGGCAGTCATTGTCAGCTGGTCGAGTTTTCCGTCACTGATTCTGTCCCTGTTCTTTCCTGTGAGCAACGCATCTTCATGTCTCTCAATGACTCCAAGGAACGCACGAATGACTCGGGTGTCTCTGCCAACAGTCTGCCGAAGCCTCTGTTGTTTCCTCTCTGTCATGACCTCCCAGTTGATTGGGACCTTGACCGAGACTGTGACATCTTTAGACCGAGCCATTGTGATTTCGCCTGGTGCATTTAAACTTCTGACCTGTCTTGGTCAGGTGAGTTCACTCCCCTTTTTGTCTGGAGGGAGTCTTTTGAACTCGTACTACTATCTTCGTTGGTGGATTTAAACTTATTAAACAACATTTCTATTATTGCGTTAATTATAAAAATAAGACTTATGAATGCTTTAATCAATAAAAGGGACATTCGAAATAGGACAGAATTCCTTATAAACAAAATTACAGACCTAGATCTGAGGAATTTGTTTGGGGCGGATAGTCCAGGAATTCCGGTCGAACGAGGTTCTAGCAGATGCAATCTACTCAGGACTATCTGCCTTGGTCAGACTATCCTACAAAAGAAAGAATGATTTGACGCACGACTTCTATGAACAGATAAAGCGCAATTGGGAGCATGCACGTACCGAATGGAAATCTTCCAGAGAACAAGGCTCGCATGACTTCTCTTCCATCCAGAGTAGAGAGTCCATTCTGAGAAGACTGTACCTTCAGATGCTCTGGCACAGCACAGCACGATTTGGCAACAAGGAGTTCAAACGGGTATACAGCTGGAGGGAGGGTACGATTGGGCCACTCAATGAACTGCTCAACTATATGGGCTCTCTGCTAAGAGATGTATTGGTCCCTCGGTACTATTTTCCAGACCCAGATGTATACCAAGTCAGAAGATACAAAGATGGTCGAGTGGAGATCCTACCCAAGAGCATAGCAGATACGATACCACCAGGGAGAGGTGCGAAGACCCATCAGAAGGCAGGGTACCGTGGGAACTCAAAGAAGCCTCGAGTTCTCCTTGCACATCCAACTCTTCCCGCCCTTGACTTTTCTGACATGATTCGTACTCACCTCATAGAACTCTGTCGGCAATGCTTTATTCATGCTGTTCCTCGTCGCGAGTCACACAGATATATCAGGTTACTAATCCATCGCCTTATCCCGTTCCTCGATTGGATCTACACCCGAGGAAAAAGTGGTCGGAAGAACTTCTATCCCGACGCAGACAGAGAGCTTCGTAAGATTGTGCTTGAGATCCGGACTCACTTCAGCAATAGGAGTGGGACAAGTAAGGGCATCAGCAGACAGATAGAATCAGCTCCTTTGGATTTTGATGTTGATTCTCTCAAAGAGAGGGTCAAAATGATCACAGAATCCTCAGAGGAGGAACCTATCAGAGAGAAGGGTGAGGTCGTCCTAGACTATATCAAAAAGGGAATCATCACGGATCAAGAGGTTTCGAAATTCCTCGGAGAGATCACAAGTATGGCACAGAGAGAGGGGAATGACTGGCATAGGGTACTACTCTCAGGATTCTGTCACCCACGATCTCTGAGAGAGGCTGTCTTTGCAGGTGACCAGTTTCTACAGACTCCTGCTGGAATGCAATATCTTGCCGAGGTTCCTGTTGTTGGAAATCATGACGCCGGAAAAATCGACCTAGTACTCTTTGTCCGAATATTGAGAGGCGCAGGGCAATACATCTGGACTCCTGTTATGATTCTTGAAGTAAAGACCAAAGAAGGATTCAGATTCAACATCTATGGAATGCGACCTCGAACAAGGAAGAGGAATGTCTATGTCCCAGTACTTCAACCTTGGAAAGAGCCGCTCACTGAACCCGAATGGCAAGCAAATCTAGGCTCCAAGCCTCCAAAGTCCCATCTTGATCAGCTAGATGAATACGAGCGAGTGATACTCACTGAATTCAATGCCCTTGTCAACGATCCGTTCGCACCAAAGCACATCTGGAAGGGGATTGTAACTCTTGACATATCACAGGACTATGAGATAACGAAGAGAGCCTTTGACCAGCTTATTGACCAACTGGCCACGAAGCTGCTGAAGGGAGAATTCTGGGGCCAATGGAAGACACTCAAGTTTGAGAGCACAGCTTCTGTTGAACCTGTGCCGCGCATCGCCATCACAATGACGCCTGCTCAGGGTCCTATGCATCTTCTGAGAAGTATAGTCCCGGCCAAGGCAGTGCAAGATGAAGATCCCTTCACTGAACGAGTGGAGGATGACCTCTTCTTCACTCAGTACATTTCTGTCCCCTCTTCTACATCATCAGGCAAGAGTGCTGCATGGCTTGCCAAGAATTGGCATCTATTGAACCATCTCGCCGAGTTGGCAGATACTGCAGATTCTAGTCTGTTTCTCTTCTGGATAGACCTTCTTAGTGATTATCCTACTGAGAAAATGGCCAGCATAAGATTTGGACTTGATGCTCTCAGGAAGAGTGGACTAGTCAATCAGTCCGAGTTTGCCCGATTGAGTGGTTTTCTCAAGCGCATGCATCTTGTCAATCTTCGAGAAGAAACAGATGACCTGATTCTTGCTGGTAGCTCTTCAGGACTGAAAGACTTCCATGCCAGAATCAGATCTGCACTCCTCAAAGAATCCGGAGAGCGCCTTATCGTTGTGGATGGCTGGTCTGACCTTGAGAGTATGGTGCCAGTACATCGTAGAAACAGTCTGCGGGCAATTGAACTATCGCTGCTGCAGGTCTTGAAGGAACTGGCTTCTGAAGTGATTTGGGTTGATAGTGGTGTGAATCATCCAGAGATGAACGAAACCTACGGTCGACCTTGTGTGAGTCCCCTGCACCATGACTCGCCGCGAAGACAACTTGTGGACGAGATAATCTGGAATCTTCCCACGGCTCCACGAGAGATGGGATGGTTGTCTCCCCAGTACGATGAGAATCGAGTCATCATTCAGGATCTCCCCATAGATAGTCAACCCTGGACAACCGTGATTCGGGTTCCACACTTGAGAGGCTGGACTCGCAAGTTCAGTGCTGCGGCAAAACGGCGTCCCTCTGATGAAGCAACTGATTACGTTGGAGCCCTGAACCAACAGCAGGACATGTATGGAAGGTCGTTTCACGGCGCCTCAATTCAGGTTCGATGTGACATGATAGGCAGAGAAACTCTGGACGTTCTTAAGGAGAGAGCATTCAGTCTGATTCCAGGCCTACTTAGACCAAGACAAGAGCAGATGGATAAGATTGAGAAGCCTGAATTCGAAGTACGACCGGTAGCCTACCATTCTGTAGATGGTTGTCGAATTCAGCCAGGTCTGACCAGTAGGCTGCATCTTGACCTGACGCAGCCGCCTCCTCATCCAAATAGATTCGGAAAACATCATCAAGGGATTCATGTTGAAGTGAATCGGATTTCGAGGAGATGGAGTCACAAGAAGCATGATGAACTGGATGAACAACCAATCACCATCACTCGTAGACCTCCCCTTAACTACTTGGCAGAATCATCTCATCTCGATACGACTGATATCCGGAGAAGAGAGATTCAAAGGCTCCAATATGCTGCAACATTTCTGAGGGACAGGACTTCATTACATGGAGCATTCTTCTCATTGTATCAACAGATTATCAGCATCTGCGAATGGGATGGTCGCCAATCCAGTGATGATGCGACTCTACTCTACATTCTGACTCAAGTGAAAGATGCATTGCTACGAAGGACCGAACCTAGGCTCCTCTGGATGCTCTTATCACATGCCAGGTCGAGTCTTGGAAATCTATTGAACTCAGACAATCAGAGTTCTCTCAGACTGGCCCAAAGGCACAATGTCGAGCTTCTAGAGCTCTACGGGATGAACCTCTTTCTTGCAGTGCTCTCAGTGGCAGATAGAGTCTTCAAGGATGTAGAGTCGCCATTTTGCATCGATCTCTGGTCTGCTGTTGCCAGATGGCAAGTCTATCAGATGGGCTATCGACCCGAGGACGATGGCGAGTTTGAGTATCGATACGACTTTCGAGCTATACATTCGAATTTCCTGTGGAGAGCGAAACAGATGAAGAAGACGTCACAAACCAGGACGAGATTTCCGGAACGGTTCGGGCAACTGCTATGGCAAGAGGGAAGTGAGGGAGGAAGCATCTGGTTGTTGTTTTCCTCCTTGAAGAGCACTATCTACGGAGGACTGATGGAGGGTCAGATGAGTGCATATCTTCCCTTTGGGTGGTACCGTTGTGTGATTGACCCGCAACAAACCAAGACTGCGGCAATAGCCGCACTATCAAGAGCGGGTTATGAAGAACTGCCCATTGTTCTAGTAGAAGCGAATCGACAACAAGTGCTCTACATCAAGAGTGATGGAGAAGATGGTGAGAAGTGGGCGTTTGCTGGAGCATTCGAGTACGGACACCCTCCAAAGGAGAAGAACATGCCAGTGCGATGGATTCGGTTGTCAGAGCCCTTGCCTGAAACTCTTCTTGCACTTCACGGGTACATGCCGTCATCTCCGCCCTCGCATGTCCGTGCACAGTGTGACGCAGTACTGAGGAAGGCCGTTGCATGGTCCGGAGTCATCAGAGAGGTTTCATGTCTTCTTACCATCAATCTGGAGAAGAAGGTTTACCGAATCAACCTGCTTGAAGGGTCAAAGACCATTGCTAGAAAGGAAACTCCCTACACTGATGAGGTCATCCGTTTTCTCAGGTATCCCCAGAGAATTGGGGAGTATTTCGCAACTAAGGATGGAACATATCTCAAGTGGAACTCCCTGAAGGATGTCGAGTACGACGAAGTGATGGTCAAGAACAAGGAGGGAAAACGCGAGTACTATCATCTTTCTATGCTGAAGCCCTTTATTCATCGCTCTACGTTCTTTTCCGACAGTCTTGTGTTACCCTCAACATGTGAGGACCTCTTAGGGACGAGTGAGCGAGGTGATATCATCCTACGAATCGATGTGGACGAGAAGAAGAAGGATCGTGGTTTCAAGAAATACCTGAAGGTACACCTAGATGGACTGAAAGAGAATGGACGCATCTCCGGACTTGAGAGTGAGGAGATGGGTTTCTTCGATGTTGCATTATTAGCAGAATGTGGTCAGCTTGTGGACGTTGACACACACTCAAGATACACCTTTACGATTGATGCAAAGGCTCTCGTGAATCTTGGGCTTGTGAATCTTCTCTCAAACAATTCGAAACTTGAGAATGCCATTATTGGCCTTATTGATGAGTTGGAGTCGACAGAGCCTGATGAAACACAACTGGATCGGGAGGCTGAAGAAGCTGATTTAGAAGAAGGACCTGAACTACGATTCGTCAGAGCCGATGTTGAAGAGTCTGTGCGCAAAAGAATGTTGAGCGTTATCGTTCATTTGTGCAATGCCGATGACGAGGATGATTTTGAGGAATTGACAGTCTTTTCAGTATCCTCTGAGATTGCGAAAACTCGACCAATATCGTATGACTACATTGAGCAGGAGGTCAAGATTAACCTGAAAGGTCGCAGAATATCCGGTGACACACGAGATGAGATACTAAAGGGGATTGAGGAAGCGCTTGAGAGAGAGGGGGTGAAGGTTGACTATTATTAGCCTTCCAAGCTCGCGACCCGGGTTCGAGTCCCGGTGGCCGCACCAATTCTTCTTTTGAGATTCAGGGCCTCATTGTCTTCTGGTTTTCCTTTCAGATACTCTGTGATGCACATATTTGCCCCTTCATAGTCACCCAATTTCTCTCTGCACACTGCGGCGTTGTATAATGCCCTTAGATGATCGGGCATGTCCTGCAGAATCAGGTCAAGACAGCGCAGCGCGTCTTTCCATCGTTCTTGCTCCATATACTCGAGGGAAAGTTCGAGGTACTTCTCAGACACTGCGTATTGCGCATATCGATGAGGGTATGCAACAGCTGCTGAAAACTTGGACAGAGTTGGACATCCCTTAGATGATTCTTTGAACCATTCTTGTAGGTCTTTATATATCCCGGTTGGGAAACAGGACTGTGAGGTTGTCCTGACACGTACCTGACCTCACAGAGCCCACCCAGTGCCGTTTCCTGGAGGTACAACGCTCTGGTGTCCAAGATCGTACAACTTACAATGAACGGTACTTGTACCAACCCATTAGTTCTTTGAAGCTATGGTCACGATTGGCACAAGGAATCCGAGTAAGAGAGCCATTCCATCATCCCGAGGCAGGAATCTGGTTCTTGATAGAATCAGACATGTGAAAGCACATAGAGTCCCGGTCATCAGGTACCAGAATACTGCCCATTTTGGCTCCCTAAAGAACTTGTATCCCCACTTTCTAAGATCCATTCTCTTCTCGATAAGATTGTGTCCAACGCAGCGTAAAAAGGAACGCCTTTAGCGCATTTGCTAGCTCAACAGCACAATCCTTTTGTTAGCACTGACAAGACGCCTTACCTACGGGACGTCCTCATGGAATCACTAGTACACAATGGCATACTCGTCATCGACCCTCCTGCAGCCCGCGGGCTCAAGATCAGAGTGAGAGGCGACGAGATGGTCCTCTCCCAGCTTCAGGAGGAGATGGCTGCTGCCTGGGTCAGAAAGCTTGGCACCCCCTACGTTGAGGACCCGGCATTTGCTCAGAACTTCATGAAAGACTTCAGCAAGGCTCTTGGGGTGAAACCCGCACTACAGGTCAATGAGATTGACTTCTCTGAGGTCATTCGTGTCGTGGAAGAAGAACGTGCAAGAAAGGAACGGATGACCCCTGAGGAGAAGAAGACCCAAAGAGAGGAGAAGAAGGCACTCAGAGATAGCCTCAAGGAGAAGTATGGCTATGCGAGCGTGGACGGCGTGCGAATGGAGCTGGGCAACTATCAGACTGAACCCTCTGGGATATTCATGGGACGCGGCAAGCATCCCCTGAGAGGAAGATGGAAGCAGGGCACCTCTCGAAAGGACATCACCCTGAACATCGACCCGCAGGCGGCGAAGACACTGGAGGGTGAGTGGAAGGAACTGATATGGGCTCCAGACACGATGTGGGTTGCCAAATGGACAGATGAGCTCACAGGCAAGGTGAAGTACATCTGGCTACACGATAGTACGCCCATCAAACAGGAACGAGAATCGGCAAAGTTTGACAAGGCACTTCAGGTAGAGCGAAGGATTGATGAGATTCGCGACCATATTATGAGGGGATTGCGCTCGGAAAATGCCAAGAGACGAATGGTGGCTGCTGCATGCTACCTGATTGACAACCTTAGCCTGAGGGTCGGTGATGAGAAGGACCCGGACGAGGCAGATACAGTCGGTGCCACCACGCTCCGTGCCGAGCATCTGACCTTCAAGAAGGACTCAATCGTCTTCGACTTTCTCGGAAAGGACAGTGTTCCTTGGCACAGGGAGATGACCCCCGACCCCGATGTCTACGCTGCTCTGAAGGAACTACATGATAGCGCCCTAGAGCGAATCGCTTCCTTTGTGGGTCGAAAAGGAGAGAAGACCGATGGAGACCCTAAGAAGATCGCCAAGATCTTTCCAACCATTGGCAGCGCGCATGTGAATCGATTCTTGGGTGAGGTGTATCCCGAACTGACTGCCAAGGTCTTCAGGACATACCATGCCTCGACCATTATGCGTGAAGAGCTCAAGATGAGCAAGGCAAAAAGCACAGACCCTGAGTTCATCAAGAGAGAGGCATTCAGACGTGCGAACCTAGAGGTCGCTCGTGTGATGAACCATACCAAACAGGCTCCGCAGGGATGGAGTAACAGTGCTTCCAAGTATCTTAATCGTATCAAGAAAGCTGAAGTGCGAGTTCAGAAGGCAATGGCTCGATTAACTGAGAAGAAGACCCATCTGAGAAGGATCAAGAAGAATGAGGCTGATGCGCGAGCGAAGAAGCAGGACCTGATTACGAAGAAGAAAGTATTCGTTGAGAAGAACAAGACCTCCATGGATGCTTGGCGCGAGAGACGCGACAAGGCCAAACTGACATGGGACAGTGCCCGTGACCAGAAGAGTCGCACTCGAGCAAGCAGGCGAAAGGGCAAGAGCACCAAGAAAGAACGCCTTGAGGATGCACAGGAACGTATTGAACGTGCCCGGATGCGACTAGAGGCTGCAGAGTCGGGTCTAGCAAATGCCAGAGTGCGATACCAGAAGAGCAAGACATCACTTGAGGGACAACAGCAGTCACTGGCAGAGTGGAAGGAGTCCTCTGCAAAGCGGATTGCTGCCGCTGAGAAGGGAGTCGAAATCGAAAAGGAGAGAGTGACGAAGGCTGAACTTGCAAAGAGGAAGATTGAGATTGATTATGAGCTTGCAAGGGACACCAGGACTTGGAACCTCGGGACCTCATTGAAGTCGTACGTCCATCCAAAGATTGTGTACAACTGGTCCCAACGCGTAGACTATGATTGGAGGAGAATCTACAGTACCACGCTTCAGAGAAAATTCGAAGGTTGGATAGACAAGTAGACTATTCTTAGGACCTCAATATGTTTGCCCGAATCATTCTCTCAATCTCGTCGAGGATTTCTCTGAATTTGAAGAGCATCTCCTCATATGTCCCTTGGAACGCTGAAGGGTCATCAATCGACCAGTGTTCCATGTGTTTGGCTCCTGGAAAATGCGGGCAGGTCTGTCTTGCGTTATCGCAGACAGTGACAACAAGATCTATTCGACGCTTGACGAATTCATTCACCAGTTTTGGATAGAGTCCGTCAATAGAAACACCTCTCTCTTTCAATACTTCAATGGCAAAGGGGTTGACCTCCGACTTAGGTCTTGTTCCTGCACTATAGACTTTGTATTTGGTGCCACCCAAATGTCTTAGCAAGGCCTCTGCCATTTGGCTTCGAGCAGAGTTACCTGTACAGAGAAAGAGAACACTTTGCATGAGTCAACGCATGTGTTTCGCCTTATGAAATCTGTCCTTCTGTCGATTTAATTCATGAGCTGCTGTAGACCGTAATTGGAGGCACATTGAACTGAACCTTTACCGATTCGATGGACTCACCAACCACTGTTGGGTCAAAGCTTCCAAGATTGTGCTCCTTGGAATATACAAGATGGCCAATATCATTGGGGTCAAGTCCCATAATCAAGGTCATCACAGCATCCACTGACACTGGTTGTCTTCCAAGAATGAATGCTCCTATCCTGTGTGTCGTTGGGCCGTCCCAGCCCTCAACTCCGACCCGTGCATCAATGATATTCAACTCTGGTCTGACTATCATAGCAAGGTCTGCGATGACATCTTGGATTCTTGGGTGATAGATCTCTTTTTCCTTCTTAGGGAGAATCCCAAACAGATTCTTCAGGG
>CAYHAA010000028.1:0-15799 GCA_964354495.1 uncultured archaeon
ACCACCTTCTACCCAAGCATTGCACCACGAGTGATGTGGTCCGTCCTCTGGCTGACCATAGGTTTCACCTACATCATCTGGCCTCTCCTGTCAAGTCCTAGGACCAAGGACGCTACAGTAAGTACTAACTCCAATTGAATATACTCGATTAGTCACAGAGGAACAGTTGTTGCTTCTTGAGTGAATAGAAGGAGAAGATAGTGCGCCTGCCGGGACTCGAACCCCGGAGAATCATTCCATCAACTCATGGATTCTGCTTCTATGGGGCCAAAGGAGCACAAGGGAGCAAGTGATTTGATGCACAAGAAGTGGGCGCATCTGATACGTGTAAAACTCCTCCACTCTAAGAATGTTGATACCCGGAGTCAGTACAAGAAGGAACGCGCTTAACACTATAATCAGAAGTCCCTTTCGAAAACTGATTCTATTGGTTAGAACTAGCCATGATATGATCGGTGACAGGGTCCCAATTATCGATACTAGAAGTGTGACTGGACTAATGTAAGGAAACAACAACTCAAAAGTATCCCATTGTGGAGCCAGATATGTCGGCCTGTTCCACTCAATGGCCCAGCAAGTGCCTACGAATCTTGTTTGAATGAACACTGTGTCAAGAATCGTGTGTTCTCCTGCACCGAAGGTCTCTGATTCCAGAGTAGTTGGAGATAGAATGGTAATAAGGAATAGAACTAGAACTACTCCTCTATGCAGTTTTTCATTACCTCCCATACTTCGTCTATTGTTACCAAATCAGAATATACTTTGTTACAGGCAAGAAGATGTACTAAGTTATAGTCTTGAGAAGAGAAAAGAGTGGTGCGCCTGCCGGGACTCGAACCCGGGCCGGATCCGTGGCAGGGATCCATCATAGCCCCGTCGCCGAGGTCGCAGAAACTGAGACCTCATAGACAACAGGCGCATTCTTCTGACTACCCTAAAGGGAGTGCATTGGCTTGTTGACCAAAGACGCTGTGTTAAAAAGTTTGCCAAAGGCTCGAGTGTTGAGCATGCCTACAGGTTCACTACGTGACTGACATCACTTTCCCAGTATCATACGGATGGGCGCCGCCAACATGACCTCGTCTGAATAATCATCGTCAAACTTGAGTCCATCTTTTAGAAGACCAAATTGATGAAATCCGACTCTCTGGTAGGCAGCAATGGCATCCTTGTTTCTATGCTCTACACTAATCTGTACAATCTCTACACCTCGTGTTGAGAAATGCTGAGCAACCAGTTGCATCATCTCTCGAGCAACACTTCTTCTGAACTCATCTCTCACGACAACCTGGACCATCTCAATGCGATGTCTGGCCCCAGCCCACGTCATCCTTACCCCTGTGCATACCCCTACGACCTATGTATCATGCAGGGCACAGACGCTGAAGACCTCATCGGGCCCTGGTCTGAGGAGCTCCTCTCTCTGGTTCAATACTACTTCAACTGGCACTCCCTCAAAGAGGTGTTCGGAGATCGATTTGGCGTGCTCCCTTGAGTATGCCACTACTCGGATGTCCTCTGCCGCCATGTGCAATTCACTCTCCTTTGGTAATCTGTTTTAATCTCAGAACTCTGAATGTTGACTCGCACTCTATGGCCTTTGGATAGCTCTTTCGGTTATTGAAACCCATACGCAGCCCACCGACCCAGTAGCCGATTTGTTTCTCTGGCAGCCAAGTTCGTGGGAAGATGTAGGTGCCATTCTCAGTCCTGAAACTCTCAAGATACTCCATTGAGTCTACGAACCATGGGCTTCTGCGAGCTGTTGCGAATCCTGCCATGAACTCCAGAGTGAGTAGCAGCTCAGCGAAACTTCTCCCCTCTGGTCTTGATGTATAGCCAGGAAGATGTGCTGCCCACCCCAGAACATAGTATCTCGTACCATACTTCGCCAGGCCATAACTCCAAGGCAGGCTCTGGTACTCTGGAGTGAGTATCATCTCAATCACTCTGTTGATCTTATCACGATACTCCCGCTCCGTCATGAGCTCCTTGCAGCTCGCAAGTCCTCTGATGTCATGGACCCATGGAAGCATGAACTGCTGGTCCTGATACAGGTCTGGATTCACAAGTCTATACTTCTCGCTACCATTTGGAAAGCCTCTGAATCCTGACTTGTCAACGAACACGTGTGAGAGGTCCGGCTGTCTTGCAAATTCATAGAGTGCCTCCAAGCGCCGTGTCATCTGGCTCTTGACAGGACTTGTCGAGTCGTAGCCCGCAAATGCCAGAAGCGAGGCTATGATTGTTCGGAGAAACATAGCATGAGGTGCTACGGGTTCTGTGCCTACATTTTCTGATAGCCAGACGCGGAAGGGCAGCGTCTTGTTGTCAAACGGCTGGAGACCTGCTCTGACGCCCATTTGCACGAGCTTTCCGACAACATTCTCAAAGGCATCAGACCTTCCTGAATGGATGCTATTGATATCAAATCGAGGAACGAGACGTCGTATCCATTCTCTAGTCTCAGGACTTCCGAACATCTCCTCCAGGGCTCGTGAGATCACTTTGACATCCTCTTCCCGAAGGATATCTACGAGTGTACGATATCTGATGGAAGGTCCTGAATTGTGCAGCAACCATTGAGCGGTGTCGTACACATCCATGGGCCATTGTCAGGACTAGGCGGTATATCTGTTCTCGCACTCCAGAGAAGACGATAGAGAGTTAAGCACGAATAGACTATGCAGGGCATAGTGTGACATATGCACAAAGGCACGACTTCTCTTGAAAGGCTCAGGACAGACATAATGAAAGACATCTATGAGAAGAGGATGGTTCTCACTTCGATTCGGGACAAGCCCGAGGGATGGACTTTGCACTCGGGATTGTGGAGTCCGTTTTATATCCAGCTCAGGGAGCTCTGCTCATATCCAGAGACCCTTGCAAAGGTCGGGACGGCTCTCTCGACTCTGATCAAGGAGAAGTCTCCGAACGTCAACAGGCTTGTCGGTATTGCATTTGCAGGTGTGCCAATTGCTACCTCAGTTTCCCTCGCGTCTGGTATTCCTGCGTGTCACACTCGAAAGATCCTCGGTGTGAGAACAGAGGAAGAGATGAAGCAGGCAATCAGTACCTATGGGCAACACTCACTCGTGGAAGGTATCATCGAGGATGGTGATGTCATCTGTCTGGTAGATGATCTTGTCACTGGGATGGAGAGTAAGGTTGAAGCTCGAGCTCAGGTGCTCGCCGAGGTTGCGAAACGCGGTCTCTCTGATGTGATGTGCGATGATATTGCTGTCATCATTGACCGACACCAAGGTGCACAACAACGAGCTCGTACCCTGAATCTGCGTCTGCATTATCTCATCGATATTGTCCACGATGGTCTTCCTATTCTCAAGGACTCCATGTCGAAGGAGGAGCACTCTCTGGTATCTGCCTATCTCACAAATCCCGAGAGCTTTAAGAGACCCTAGACTGCCTCATCCACCACAGAAACCGTTTTCTTCGCCTTGTACTCTCCTCCTTGCCCTATGAGCCGCGAGAATCCGCTTGAACACCTACTCAATCTTGCCCTCTCTTTGTCTACGCGCCACTTTGAGTACTATGACAATACTGCGAAGAATGTTGAGACCCCGCAGGTCAAGGCTCTTCTCAGAGTACTTGCTGACACAGAACGTGACCTGATAGCACAGATACGACACATGATGGCGACGGGCGTGCTCGATGAGGTAGAGGCGATGGGCAAGCTCGAGGTCGCTGATACTCCTCCCGACGATTCTCCGTTTGCACCTGAGAGAAATGATACTGACCCCCGCATCTTTGTCTGCAACAAGGCTCTCGAACTAGAGGTCAAGGGCTATACATTCTATCTCTCCATTTCAGCACGAGCAAAGTCCGAGCTTGTCAGCCGCGTCTTTGAGTATCTTGCATTCATCAAGTCCCAACAGATAGAGCGGATTCGAAAGGTCTGCAAATCATTCTAGGCACATGCACTAGATGATAGAAAGTGCTTTCTTGGTGTGCTACAGTATTTTCCTCCAATGACAGACAAGACTGCAGTCCAGAATATGCTTCGAGTCGCTCTGACAACTGCTGCTAATCACTATGATTTCTATCTCAAGGCAGCCAATGCTGTTGAGACCCCTAAGGTGAAGGCGCTGCTGATGGTTCTCGCTGATACGGAGGGGGACCTCATGGACAGAATTCGACTCATGATGACCACTGGAATTCTGGATGCTGTCGAAGAGGTGCGGAAGAAGTCGTTCTCCTTGGGTGACCCAGATCCCACGCCCTTTGGCATGGATCGGACTCCCTTTGCCGAGATCAATCCAGACACAGACCCGCGCCTGTTCGTGTGCAATCGCGCCTTGGAGATGGAGTTCAAGGGATTCACCTTCTTCAGTTCTATATCCTCCCGGGCAAAGTCTGAAATGATGAAACGGCTCTATGAGTACCTTGCTTTCATCAAGTCGCAGCAGATATTGAAGATACGGAAGGTCTGTGAAACTTTTTAGACTTCGAGATCTGTTCTCTTTTTGGAGTTGCCCTGATTAGAGCACGTGTACCAAAGAGATAATACTCATAAATTCGCCTTCATCTCGCGATTACCAGAATCACGGTGAGATGAATGGCAGATATTGAGACTTGGGCGACCGACTCGTTTGAAGCGAAGTACAATGCTCTTATGGGAAAAATGTCGGAAAAAGAAATCAAGAGAAGCGCTGAACAAGTACTGTATCTCTGTCAATGTAGCAAGTGTAAGACCTGCATGGGGAGCGGAGAGACCAATCTTGTCTTTTGTTCCTTGGGAAGAAGTGAAGTCATTCGGGAACGAAAGAACTGCTTATGTTCGACCTGTGCAATTGCCAAGACGATGAGTCTTCGTTGGGACTACTATTGTATTCGAGGTTCAGCAGTAGAGCTGTCTGATCTATGAAGATCATTCTTGACATGCACTTGTGGGACCTCTGGAACTGTGATTCTTTCAGTCTTACCATGTGTATTCCAATGATTGAGAACACGTGTTCTAATTATTTAGGTTAGTATTCATCTATTAAAATAATAAATTAGATATGTTTATATGTGTCTGAGTATATGATATCGGTGATGATAATGTGGCCGGGAGGCCGCAGACCAGTGGAAACCCCGAGAATCTCCATCGGAAACGGAGGGGATATACAGGGTTTCTAAGAAGCGAGATGCGAATCATGAATAACGAACAAACTGTCTTCATTCCCCCCGTGCAATTGGAGAGCTACTCAGAATTCAGGGACATTCTCAATGAGGCTGCTTTGATTGTCTATAGCCCAGAGTACTTTCAGGGACCGTTCATGGATAGACCCAAGCAGATGCGCAGGCTCATTCTCTCGGCCGTGGGAGTCGTACGGAATGGGCTTCCTCTAACCTTCAGATATGTTCTCGAGAATGTCAGAGACCTTGACCGGATGGCATTGGAGATCATCAAGGATTTGGAGCATAGTGCGAACGCGGTCCGAGGGACCATTGAGTATGCGCGCCCAATGGGAGAGCTACTTACAGCGCGACCCTAGACCTCACTCGTCACAACACCACACACACGACGGCTGCAGTGTCACAGGTATCTCGCTGCCTCTGACATGAACCGTTGGTGATACCGATACTGCTTTTTGTGTATGAGTTATCTATAGAGTGAAACACAATGACTGATCCGGAGCCTGCGGAAAAGATTGTTCCGCGTATTATGAAACAGTACACTGAGAACCCTCGTGGGTGGCATATCATGAACACCCCTCTTGGAGAGGTTCTTGTTCTCAGTCCAGACTCCGCATTCCAGCTCAAGCTCATTCCACTGAATCCGTTCGAGTTCACCGGTGCAGGGGTTGAGCTTCCTAAGTCCAGTAAGACGATTGAGGAGATACGTTCCTCTCCTGAATTTGGGCTTCGCCCGATTGACGAGAAAGACCTACAGGGAATACTGACTGCTCTAGGAAGTCCGCAGGGCACCAGTCCTGAGATTCAGGAGATTCTCAGGCGTGCCCCTGTATCACTCGAAGACCTCTCTGCAAAGGAGCATGCTGCTAACCATATTCTTCGGGGTCCTGTTCTGCTTCGTCCGGATTTGAGTTCATTGAGTCCGGAACTTCTCAAGATGCAGATGACACTTGACCGCAGTGCTCAGAAGACGTTTCGCAGCCGATTTCCCATGCGAGCAGGGATGTACGTCTAGATGTGAACTCCTGCCCGACTCTGTCAAATCCAAAACGGCTGCGGCATACGCTTTTTAGTTGTCATGTAATCCCGTTGATGAGTTGTATGATTCGAAATCTAATCATTCTTGACAGGAATGGTCGCGCTCTCCTCAGCGCCAACTTCGGAGAGTGCCATTCGTTTGGGGACAATGACGAGGTGTTCAGTAGTTTCGTCAGTGCAATCCTATCCTTCTGCAAGGAGGCGCTCTCTGCTGACAGTGTGAACGAGATTCAGTTGGGGACTCTGTCGTTCATGCTCACCTCTCAAGATGATCTGGTATTCTCAATCTCCGCAGACGATAGCTCTACAGAGGCAAATAGAACAACACTGTGGAGAATCGCCGATATGTTCACATCACGATATGGCTCCGTGTTGCCTGATGGCGAGGATGAACTCGATACGGCCTCGTTCAAGTCCTTCGCGCAGTATCTCGTGAAGGAAGGCGTTCTAAAGCCGAACTGCGGAAAGTTCGAGGAGTGCATCGGGTGCGAGAACAGGCAAAAGCGACTGCCCCTGCCTGAGATGACGGAAACCCTTCGTCAGCACTAGACCGTCTATGGTCCAATCAGAGACCCGAATACCATTTGGCTTATCAGGCACCTTAGTGATTACTGTGAGTCACTAGTGACTGGGGATCGGACGACCATGGACTATGATATCATCATCAAGAATGGGCGTGTCATTGATGGCACAGGGAATCCCTGGATGAAAGCGGACATCGGAGTCTCACGCGGCAGGATAACATCAGTAGGCGAGCTGAGCGCTTCTCAAGCGACGAAGATCACAGATGCAAGTGGTCTCATAGTGACCCCTGGTTTCATCGATGTTCACACGCATTCTGACCTCACACTCCTCATTAACCCGAATGCGGAGAGCAAGGTACGTCAGGGCGTGACGACGGAGGTCCTAGGAAACTGCGGGACTAGCCCTGCGCCAACTAGTGACTCAGCTCTGGAGCTTCTGAAGAAGACTTGGGGTTCTGAAGCTGACGAAGTGGACTGGAAATGGAAGACATTTGGTGATTACTTGGCGAGGATTGAGGATCAGGGCACCGCAGTCAATGTCCTCGGTCTGGTTGGGCATGGGACCGTACGGATCGCTGTGATGGGCGTTGAAGACAGGGCGCCATCGCGGCAAGAGCTGGCAGAGATGAAGGAGCTGGTGAAGAGTGCGATGTCTGAAGGGGCTATTGGCATGTCGTCCGGTCTTGTCTATCTGCCTGGCTCGTTCGCAACGACACACGAACTCGTCGAACTCTGCAAGGTTGTTGCTGGACAAGGCGGGCTCTATACCTCTCATATCCGTGGCGAGCGTGAAACCATAGTGGATGCACTCAAAGAGGCAATCGAGATCGCTGAGAGGTCGGGGGCTCGCCTACAGGTCTCGCACAACTGTCCCAAGTACGGTGCCCATGGAAAATTCGACGAGATGTCGAGGCTCTATGATGAGGCCAGAGCGAGGGGCTTGGACCTCACTATAGATAATGATGCACACACAGACTTCAATCCCCAGCTGAGCCAAGTGCTTCCGCAGTGGGCTCAGGCAGGCGGCGACCAGGCAGCGGCAGAGCGACTGAGACACCCTAAGATGCGAAAACGTATCAGGCAAGAGACCCTCGACGACAGGCTTCCTGGACCGGGCTATGCTGGGCTCGTGAAACATGGTCGATGGGACAGAATCTTTCTCCTTCACGCAACCAAGAACAAGTCCCTCATCGGCAAGAGCTTTGAGGAGATTGCAGCACTCAGAGGCAAAGAGCCCGTGGATGCCTACCTCGACCTTCTCGTCGAGGAGGATGGCAATGCAAGCGCCCTCTTCGACTATATGGAGCAAGAAGACATCAGAGCATTGCTCAGGCATCCCTTGATGATGGTATGCAGTGATAGCAACGCAGTTGCTCCCTACGGTGCTCTCGGCAAGATTCAGGGCTATTGGCCCTGCTCCTATGGGGAGTACCCCTACATACTCGAGAGATATGTGCGAGAGGAGGGCGTCTTGACTCTCCAAGAGGCAATTCGTAAGATGACCTCCTTTCCAGCCCAGAAGCTCGGGTTGCGGGACAGAGGACAGATCCGCGAGGGGATGTGGGCAGATATCGTAGTGTTTGATTTCGAGAGAATTAGAGACCGGGCGACATGTCGATTCCCCTATACATTCCCTCTGTCCAACTATCCACACAGGTACCCGGAGGGTATCGAGTATGTCCTTGTGAATGGAGAAATCGTCGTGGAAAAGGGAGAACACACAGGCACTCTTGCAGGCCATGTGTTGCGTCACTCGAGAGAGAAGTAGAAAATGCCAGAGGTACTGTCCTGCATAGGTGAGTATGTAAACAATGATTGGGAAGAAAGACACGCTAATCAGACCAGAGGACAGGCCTACTGCAGATCAACGGTTGGGAGGGTCTGCTTTGCAGTTTCACGCTCTTTCATATAGTCCCGCCACATGAAATACCACAGTAGCCAAAGCAGAGACAATCCAGAGAAGAGCAAGATTTCCATCCAGTTCAAACCTAGGCCTATATGGGACATCC
The DNA here is from genome assembly GCA_964354495.1 of uncultured archaeon. GTDB lineage: Archaea > Asgardarchaeota > Thorarchaeia > Thorarchaeales > Thorarchaeaceae > SMTZ1-45. Next base: position 8,711 of record CAYHAA010000028.1, read on the forward strand.
ATACGGAATAGAGGAGTAGGATGCCCCGAGCTGTGACGAATAGACTGAGCCCAGTGTATACGAAGAAAAGACCAGATTTGGCAGTCTTACGTATAGATGAGGGCGCCATAGCGTTGCTAACAATTACGTATGGTACGCAGACTAGAAGTGTGCCACAAAAGAGGAGAGTATCTGGATCTGGAAGTGGGAATTGGGCGGGGCCTGTTGGATATGCTTTCATTATGTGATAGAAATAGACATCACGCATTGGATTGAAGACCAGGCCATCTCCAGAGATCCAGTCTCTCCATGTTCGAAACTCTAAGACTTGATATGCCCAAAGATACGGCGCGTCATCAGCTATTGTATCTTGTATGTGATTGAGATACACTTGGCGCTGTGAGGAGTTGGTCTCAGCGATTGCCAGTTCGCACCAGAGATCGATGTCCGTACTGTTGTAGCCAATCCGCAGGGCCATGTTTTCACTTGAGTAGCAGAGTGGGTAGAGATAGCTGATAGGGTCTGCATTGTCTGCTGTCCAGCCAAATGGCAGTGCTAGGAGTCTTCCTTCAGTAAGGTACTCAAGATAGACTGAAAAAGAAATGTCCTCGATTCTGATTGTTAGATTGTCATTCAGTCCTGTATGATTCGCAGCCGGATGCCAGAAGACGTCTTCAAGACCCTGTTTCAAGAGGTCTACTGACGCATTCCTCGGGGTGCTCCCTGCGATATAATGAAAGGTCAGTGTGCTGTTTATCGCATTCAATGAGGACCGGAATGCAGGATCCTGCATTGCTAGGTTCCATTCCTCTACTGCAGCAGTGATGTTATAGTTGAATACGAAGCTAGAACCATTGTGACCTGTCATTCCAATGGGGATTGGCCCCTTTCCCTTGGTCCCGAAGCCGTAGGCAGAGTCCTCTATGAACTCTTCGTAATCAAAGGCATACGAAGCAGCCCTCCTGAAGTTCTTGTTTTTGAACGGACTCTCTATGGTCACGTTGGTGGAGTCGATTGTAGTTGTGAACTTTCCCATATTGAATCCGAAGAAGACTGTCGTGTATTGGTACCCCCCCGTGGATACGTTGATTTCCTCATTGTGGATACTTTCATTCTCAATCTCAGAGGCATCATCGATAGGCCAATTGGCACCATCAATAACCCCTGCCCAAAGATTCAGCCATCGCCCATAGGAATCCCAGTTATTTCTTATGAAGACCTTTCTGATTGAGCCTGCATAGGAGGGCGATAAAGCATCTGATGTTGTGGTCGGTCCTCTCCAATAGTCATCATAGACGTCCAGCTCAATGTATTGATTTTCTATCCAATTGGTGAGTGTGTATGGACCGGTACCACATGTGTGCGTGCGCATGTAGTTCTCAGACTCACCATAGTCTACACCATATGCTTCCCATGTTGCCAGGCCCTCAGTTGATCCATGATTGATTGCATAGGTAGGACTCATGATGAACGCGATACCTGTCGCCAAGATTGCGATAAAGGGTGAGAATGGTCTCTCAAGAACGAAACGGACAGCATAGTCCTCGAGTACTTCGATTGCACTCGAGTTGGCAATCCAGTCATCAAAGGCGGCTATGAATACTGATGATGATGTGCCATTCGATAATGCTGCCTCCATGACCTGAGCGCCTCCCTTCAGCACTTCGGCGATGGTCCAAATCTTGCCCCATTCTGAGAAGATCTTCATGGCTCGCTCGATGTTCCACTTCACACAGCTGGCATTGAATGGGGTGCCATCATGGAAGGTGATGCCCTGCCGCAGTTCAATAGTGTAGTTCTTCCCGTCAGCGGAGATTGAGGGTTGCTCGACTGCGAGGAGGGGTATCAATGGGGCTGTAGCGCTGCTATTGAAAGGATATGCGTACAGAGTCTCATAGATATTGGATAGAATCCATTGTCCGAACTGCTCGTTGTCGACCGCAGGGTCCATGGAGTCAGGATCGCCCATTGTCTCCCAAATGAGATAGTCGGTGGGGGGACGGCTCGGCGTAATATAGAGATATACCACATTTAGAAGTGGGAGCAGGAGAGGCAGAAGCAGCATGACCACGAGCCACCGTTTCCTCACGTGGAGCTGTATTCTCACCATATCATACCACGCTCGAAAGCAATCCTGCCGCTGTATCTTCCACTTCAGTTCCTTATGAAGTGTTGGAAGTACCAGACATCTCTATCCTGTCCGATTACTTTCGTGATTGTCAGAATGCCTTTCAACTAAGGAGAGAGGACTGGATGAACTGTGGGTCGCATTCAAACCAGGGGTCTGCATTAGACGGAAACTCCAATCATCCCCGCTGTGTGTTTTGCGGTTTCCGGGAGAGCGAATTCCTTTTATGATAGGGAAGGGATAGTAAGCAGGTTGAGTATTGAGGTGCAATTGCATGACCAATCGTTCTGTCTGGTCTATTACTGCCCTGAGAGTAGCCACTATCTTCCTGCTATTTTCATCAGCAGGCCTTCTTTCAAGCTCGCCCACTGCTCTTGAGCCGTCGACAGCCATTGATAACTCACGTACTGAATATGCTCCGCGGACATTCATCGAGTCTTCTCAGAGTTCAATGTCTGTAAGCGTGGCTGCCTACGACTGGGAATCCTACTATGTCTACCTGTCATTCGATAACGTACTGATCTATGACTACTCTGTCTCGGGGGGAAACATCAATCTCCACCTGCTGTCATCAGGCCAGTATAGCACATGGGTAAGTGCTGCTCCGGGCACCCTTGTTCCAACATTGAGATCTATTTCGAGTACATCTAGTGGTAGACTTACCTACCGATCCAGTTCTGGGGGCGAGTACTACCTGCTCTTTGACAATCAAGCCAGCAGTTCTTCAAAGTCCATTTCTGGTACAATAACAAAGGACACTGCAGCTCCCAGTATTAGCTGCAATCTGACGCACGGACAAAACTACACTAGCCCTGTCACTATTCAGATCACTGCATCCGACGATGAGTCCAGCATTGAGCAGATTGCGTTGAAGATCGATGGTGAGACTGTCGCATCGGTGAACGATGCAGACACGCTACTCTATGAGTGGGAAGTAAGCTGGAGCGATTCAGGCAATTATACATTGCAGATTACTGCCCGTGACAGTTGGGATAAGGCTAGGACCGTGGAGCTGAATGTGTCCATCAGTGGAATACCAGTCGAGCCTATACCGTTTTCAAGCATTGCTCTAATCTTTGGGTATGCAATCCTGCCTCTTGTTGCTGTAGTCATCGGCATAATCTACTCAAGACATCAGAAGAGTGTCAGGAATCTTGGTTAGTGGGACGAGCGGGTATGAGCATAAGCTCTAGCTGGCATTGAAATAGCACTATTGGGGCATCGCGAGAAGCGGCAGCACATCAGCTCTTCCGATTGAGAAAGACTCACTCCTTCTCATGTAGGAGACTCGTTAGCAGGTGTGAAATCTGCAAATTGAGATGGTCTTGGAGCTAAATGGTGGGCCGGACGTGATTTGAACACGTGACCACCGCACGTTTGAACGTGCGTGGAAGTCAAGCACTTATGTCAATGCGGTATTTTCTAACATTCCAGAATGACTCTAGTCTGTTCATAGCCGAGCTAGACCACCGGCCCTTTGAGGTCTCTGTCCTCTGCTGCCGATTAAAAACGTTGCGACAAGGTCAGCAATCAATATTGAGAATGAATCGGTTCACATGTTTTCGAAATCTGTTTCTCTCTGACGGTGTAAGATCCATCTGATAGCTAGACCAAGTATCGCTAATTCAGCAATTAGGCTCGCCCACGACAGGACAAACATTAATGGGTCTCCCGTGAAAATCAGACTTCCACTGAGTATTGCTGGAATTGAAGCTAATAGAACGATAATAACCAAAGCAACAATGACACCGACACATGAACATCCATAATCCCTTACTCTACTTCTGTCAGTAAAAGCAGAATCTTGCCGAATTTCCCTTGGATATCTTTCCCACCTCTGCGCTACCATGCGAATTCTCTGTTCTAAGACCAATTAAACTATTCCAATCTCTTTTTGTGCGTCTAAATCTGCAAGACGAATTACAATCAGACTGATGACAATGCTACAGAGTCTAGTCACTTTCAGAGAGTGAACATTTGTGTCTAGCGTTCACCTAGAACGCTACCAGCAAGATGAATGCTATTGGGATTGTCTAGATGTACAGACCATCACTCCCCAGAGCTCTTGGCAGTGTGACGAGTCGGACAAAAAACAATCCGGTCAATGATAAGTTCGATACATGAACACCTATAGTCCTTCACATAGTCATTGACAGCATCATCCCTGCGGAACTATCCAGGATGTGACATAACGGGACTGACGTATTCTGGCATTGCAGCCCCCAAATTGACTCTCTCTTGAAATGAGACAAGACCACTGAAACTGCGTCCAGAAACACTCCTCTGGGGTCTACTGACCCTCAGAGCCTGCCTGCCTAGACTGAGTGTATAGCCAACTACCGATTAACGCAGCGAATGTGCCTACTACAGTGATAATGGCAGTGATAGTGAATGCTGAAATCGCGGCCGGTGCTTCAGGACCCCACTCTATCTGGGATGGATTAACAAATGGAAAGAAGGCAAAGAATGAGTTTCCATTGAGGAACACAACTCCAATCATTATCACGACGACTACTATTAGAGCCATGACGACTCCAATCCATGAGCATCCGTAGGTTCTTTCTTCACGAGAATATATTGGATAGTTCAATTCCCTCTAGAACCTCCTAGGAACCTGGAACGGCTGAACCTCACTCAACTCTTCTTCTGAGGAAAGATAAACCTATGGCAGGATGTCTATGCTCCAGTACTCCCGAAGCCGCCCTCTCCTCGCTCAGTGCCTGACAGCTCATCTGCTTCAACGAACTGCACCTTAGGCGCAGGGCGTATCGCAAGTTGGCTGATTCTCATCCCTTTCGTGATCTTGAACGCTCTATCTCCGAGATTGATCATAATCGTCTTCACTTCGCCCCGATACCCGCTGTCGATGGTCCCCGGCGTGTTGAGCACAGTCACTCCCTCCTTTGCTGCGAGCCCACTTCGAGGTCTCACCTGACCCTCGTAGCCTTCTGGTATCTCAATAGCGATTCCAGTTGGAACTGCATAGCGTTCTCCGGGCTTGAGTTCATAGTCGACTGCTGAATAGAGGTCGTAGGCTGCATCGCCCTCTCGAGCCGCCTGTGGCATCTTGGCATCAGGGGAGAGTAGTTTTACATGTACTACAATGGGTCCTTGTGGCATAGTAGGATACTCCTTCTAAGTTCAGTTTTGAGAGTTTCTTACTTCAGGTAGCGCGATTTATGCCCCATGAATTACTTCAATGAGTAAAAACGGAATGAGTCTGATGAACTTATTTATTGATTCGTCTGTGTGAATTCAATTACCGTTCATTGCACGTCGCACAGTCATGGACACCAGAGCGATGTACTCCTAGGAAACAGCATTGGGGAATCTCTATGAAATCGTTTATCGTGTTTCGGTAACCTCAGACATGAGTTGTTCATCTAGAGTATGTTAGCACTTGTAGATTCTTGCAGATGAGTAGCCCAGAGATGTCCAACTCTGTCGATGTTTTTCTGGCTGCTATTTCTAACTCTTCTTCTCTCTTGGCATTAATATCCAAGCTCTTTGGCTTTCTGGAAAGCTCTTTTTGCTTCACTCTCTCGTCCCAATGCATCAAGTGCTACAGCAAGGTTATTCCAAAATAGTCCTTGATTGGGATCGATCTCAACAGCCTTCGACAATGCCTTCGCTCCCTCTGCAAATTCATTCCGCAGAATCTGGGCTACACCAAGATTAAACCAATTAAATGGATCATTCGGATCGAGTTCTGCTGCTCTCCTGAATGGATCTTCTGCATCCTCTGGCCTTCCGAGTTTGCCCATTGCTGCGCCAAGATTACGCCACGCACGAACATCCCCGGGATTGATTTCGGCCGCTCTTTTCGATGCTTCTGCACTCTCAGCAGATTTGCCTTGCTCAAGCAGTGAGTCACCAAGATAGAACCAAGCCACCGCATCTCTGGGATTGAGCTCAGTCACTCTCCTAAATGGACCTTCTGCCTCCTCATATCTTCGCAGCTTGCGCATCGCAGAACCCAGATTGAACCATGCATCAACAAAGGCGGGATCAATTTCGACGGCCTTCCTCGCCGCCTCCGCACTCTCAGCATATTTACCCTGTTCATACTGTACAATCCCCAGACTGGCCCATGCCTCTGCATGTTTTGGGTCAAGCTCAGTCATTCTTCTAAATGGACCTTCTGCCTCCTCGTATCTTCCGTGTATGTACATTGCGCCACCTAAACTGTACCATGCACTAGTATACATGGGATCAATCTCGACTGCTCTTCTTAGTGCATGTATCGCCTCATCGTTTCTGTTCAGTTTTTCAAGGACAAGTCCTAAGGTACGCCATCGCTCAGCGTGTGAGGGATCAATGTCCACAGCCTTCCGGTATGCTCTTTCTGCATCAGAATGTCTTTCTTTCTCCCACAATGCTCCTCCGAGAAGATACCATGCCTTTGCATAGGTGGAATCCAACTTCGTGGCTCTCTCGTACGCCTCTTCCATCTCATCATGTTTGCCTTGGTGACTTAGTATCATTCCAAGGTTCGTCCACGCTACGGCATTCTTCTCGTCTAGCTCGATTCCTCGTCGGTATGCCTTCTCTGCTTCAGTATACTTGTCCTGGCCGAAATAGATATCTCCGAATTTCTGCCATACGCCCGATGCTTGAGGATTGAGCTCGGCTGCTTTTCTGACTGCATCTTCTGCCTCTCTGAACCTTTTCTGGAGAAGCAAATTGTTCGCTAGGTTCAACCATGTGAACCACTGCTTTGGGGCAATCTCTACAGCTTTTCTATGATTAGTCTCAGCTTCGCTCGTTTTCCCTTGTGCATCCAAGACCAGCGCAAGGTTTGTCCATCCACCTAGCTCCGATGGTCTTTCAAGAACTGCTTTGCGCAATAATTCCTCTGCTTTACGGAGTGATTCCTGAGCCTCAGCATGCATTCCTCTCTTCATTTGTTGTTCGGCGGCTATAATCAACTCATTCGACATGACCCTATCTCCCTCGGAATTTGGATACATAGCTTCACTATT
>CAYHAA010000029.1:0-14960 GCA_964354495.1 uncultured archaeon
TCTTCGCGCAAGTAGTCAGAGAGATTTACGAGTACGTGACACGTGATTTGATGAGCCCAGAAGGAGCGTTCTACTCAGCTGAAGATGCCGATAGCGAAGGTGTTGAGGGCAAGTTCTACATCTGGTCACACGATGAAATCGAGAGCATCCTGACTGAGGAAGAGAGCGCCATCTTTTGCAGATATTACGATATCACGTCAGATGGCAACTTCAAGGAAGAGGCTACCAGAGAGGAAACCGGACTGAATATCCTCCACATCAGCAGCAGGTTGGATGAGCATGCTGAATTGCCAAGCTTTGATTCTGGGGCAACCAAGACACTTCTTGAGAATGCAAAACAGAAGCTGTTTGATGTCCGTGAGAAGAGGATTCGGCCACATAGGGACGAAAAGGTGCTGACAGATTGGAATGGATTCATGATCTCTGCACTCTCAAGGGCGGGAGCAGCTCTGAATGACACTGAAATAGTGAGTACGGCAGAACATGCTTTGACCTTTCTGCTGCAAAACCTTCTCAATAGAGAGAAGGAACTGTATCACAGATATGTTGGCGGCGAAGTAGCTTACAGAGCGTTCCTAGACGACTATGCCTACCTGATTATGGGGCTTCTGGATACCTATGAAGCAACATTCAACCCGACATATTTGGAACAAGCAAGAGAACTCAGCAAAGACATGCTGAAGTATTTCTGGGACATTGAGGATGGCGGTCTATTCTTCACTGGATCCTACTCAGAGGAGTTACTTGTGAGAAGGAAGGAGGCCTACGATGGAGCGATACCCTCTGGCAACTCCATTGCCATGCTGAACTTGGTCAGACTGGCGAGATTGCTTGGCAATGATGAGTTCGAGGGGTATGCTGATTCAATTGGCAAAGCCTTCTCAAGCGAGGTCACCCAAGTACACTCAGCTCATTCAATGATGTTGGTCGCGCTCGATTTCATCTTGGGACCGTCATTCGAGATAGTCATAGCGGGAAATCCTGAGAGTGAGGACACTCAGTCAATGATTCGCGCGCTAAGAAAGAGGTTCCTGCCAAGAAAAGTAACTCTCCTCAGGGGAACAGGGGCGCAGGCAAAGGCAATAACAAGACTCGCGCCTTTCACAGAGTTCCATTCGCCCCTGTACGGAAGAGCCACTGCGCATGTATGCGTAGACTTCAGTTGCAAGCTACCAACTAATACAGTGGAGCAGATGCTCAAGCTTCTAGGCGAAGAATGAGCATCGCACCCGAACTCTACTGAGATGGCTTCTTCTTAATCCACCAGAATAATAGAATGACTGCAACTACAACTCCGCCACCGGCAAATGCTATGATGGACCCGTATTGAGCAATAATATCATTCGGCCAGATTGCTGCAAGCGCCTCGCCAGCATCACGCCAAGAGTCTGCTATTCCGAGGAGAGCCTCTGAAATGCTATTCAGATCGGTCTCGTAGGGAGAAAATGCGCTATCAATGTCCCCCGTGGAATTGTACGCCTCGGCTATTGCCTTGAAGGTGGTTGCGACAAATCCAGTAGCTCTAGTCAGGTTCATTGGGTGCACAAGAGTCGAATTGTCTTCAAGTTGGTCAAAGTAGGGAAGAGCACGTGTTCCAGCTTCGATGAAATCGGAGAGATTAGTTTCCGCCATCAAGGCAGGTAGACTTGCCAGAGCGGTCCTATACGACAGATACTGCAGCGTGACCTGAGCCTCAAGACCTAGCCCAATGATTAGGATGACTGCCGCTTTAAAGAATCGCTCATTAGCAATACCGTCAAAAACGCTGAGGTAGGATTTGAGCCCCGCTGCTGTCATGTCAGCACTCATGGTGCGAAATCCAACTTCCCCGAACTTCCCATAGTAGGCATTAGCACTGAGGGGGGAATAAATCGTTCCAACACCAAGCAGTTTGTCGCGAATGAGCGGGCCAAGCTGATCATCAATGCTCGATGCACCCACTCCGAGTGGAAAGAACGTGTTCGAAATGTAGTACCGATTGGACCATGCATTGTTCAGTGCGGTGTATGTGATTTCGCTGTAGTTACCACGTCCATCCTCTGGATACCCAAAATCATCACCGAACGAGCCGACTCCAGGATCCACAATCGTGGCAATACCCGATGTATCATTATACCCCACAACGAGAACTCCGTGACCGCCGCCAGTCAAATCTGCCTCTCTCAGGATGTCATAGTCCGACGCAGGAAGCCAAGTTGGATCAACACTCACGAGCAGTGGAAAACCCGAATCGAGAGTCTGTCTCATCAAATCAAAGGCTTCTATCTCACCATTGACCACGCCGACTGTTAGACCTTCACTCTCTAAGAGCTGAACGTTTTCCTCAAGGTAGGGCACTTCACTGCCCATGTATATAGTGTAATTGATACCGTATAGAACAGCTAGGAACTTCGTCGGCTCTGCTTGTGTAAACAGGGCACCAGGGAACATCAATAGTGTATCATTGATGTGGAAGTATGCAAATGAAAATCCTACTGATGTAGCCGCCAGGACATCATATAGGTTCAAGTCAACACCAGCATATTGCATGGCAATAGCAACGGCAGCCCAAGCGCAGAGACCGTTTATCTCCTGCCATACATATGATTCCGCAGGCAGTATAGTTTCAGCAGACATGGAATGAAAAGACACTGTCGAAATCGGCACTGTGCCGGTGCCTGCAGAAACAGGGAAGAGAACTATCAGAGACACAATAAGAATGAGAGCTGGCAGTTTCCTCAATGGTGGGACCTTCGCTGTGGATTGAAATGGGAACTATCATAAGCTTGTCGATAGCGCACCGAATGTCCTATTCGTGTTGAAGAGAAATGTTCACGGCAGAGACGGCAATGTTTAAGCGAAATTCCCTGAAGTGCCACTGACGATTTCGGAGTGAGCAATCCTTGAACTATCACGTCATCTTGACAAGAAGATGCAATTTGAACTGCTGCTACTGCCATGGAGGAGAGGAAGGAGGGCGCCGCTCTCGTGGTTGAAAAAAAAAGGGATGGAAGACCCTCCTCTATCTCGGCCGTCATGCTTGTGTACGAGGGAGAGTCATATGATATACTCAATATGCTGATCAACTTCACATTGAACGACTGTCAATTTTGGTGGACAACAACCAGTGAGTATGTTCAGGCAACATATCTACGTGCATATGTTCATCTGTTCGAGAATCAGACGATAATAAACGAACAATCTGTTGATCTTCAATACGATAAGCCGTATATTGACGGCCCAAACGATCCTGATTGGAACTCTTCAATATCCTCACATGTGTGGATTGAGTTGGTTGTGTAATGGCTCTCTCAGGCATAGGTTAGTATCTCTTCAAAAGGTACTTAGGCATCTGTGAGAAGTGCGTAGTCTAGGTACCGTGAGGTAAAACAAAAATGAGTAGGTACCGTGAGGTAAAACAAAAATGAGTAATAGTAATCCTACGTATTGCCCGAACTGTGGGACACCTGTAAGTGCGAATGACTTCTTTTGTCCCAAATGCGGAAAAAATCTAAAAGGCCCTGTTAGTCAAACAGGAGTACCTAGTGCTTATGGAGCCTCACCTGTGGGAGTAACAGTTATTCAACAGGCACCATCACAGTCACACTTCTGGCGTAACTGTTGTATTTGCATAGGGCTACTTGTCTTTTTGTTCCTCTTTTGGCCTTTAATAGCACTTCTATTCTTTGGTGTGAGTGTTTGCTGGATATGTTCTGCGTTTTGAGTGTAGGTGTAGTAAGGGCAACAGGCAGCTCACGGGTCGTGTCTTGACGTTCCTTCCGGAGTGGAGACGGGCGAGCAAGGCCGGCCGGTACGAGCGATCTGATGTCAAGACGGCATCATATCGGCTGAGTATCACGCTCTCAGAGACCCACCGCGCCTATCTCGAAGAGCAGAGACAGAAGTTCGGGCTGTCGTATGCATCGATGATCCGATCGCTCATCACGCAGCGTATAGAAGGCCCTATACCACACTCTCAGATGGAATCAGTTGCACATGTGCAATCAGAATCGTCCGAGCGTTCATTCTGCAAGGTACCCGATGCAGGCAATATATCGGCATTGAACACCGAACTCAAGGCACTGTTCGCCCGTCTTCCGTGTCAGGAACAGAAAGGTACATAGGACTAGATGGGCATGTGCATCGTGACCGCAGGGTGCCCTTGCGTCATGATGTGTCAATCTGATTCTTGGCCCCTGTGGTCACTCCTCTATGTTCAGGGCGCAGGCTCATGAATTATCATATCATTCTCACCCGCAGATGTAATCTCAACTGCTCATATTGTCATGGTGGTGAACAGACAGAGGACACAGAGCTCCAGTATTCCTTGGAAGACTTGGCTCGATTTCTCAAGAGAGAGAGAACATCAACTGACATACTATTGTATGGGGGAGAACCAACGATTCGAATTCCGCTCATCTGCGAGCTTATGTATAGATTTCCAGATGCACGTTACACGCTTCAGACAAATGGTTTATGTCTCAATCAGATTCCGCCGGATAGTGTTAGGCGATTTCAGACGATTCTGGTTTCGATTGACGGTACAGAAGCTATTACGGATGGATACAGGTCAAAAGGCGTATATCAGCGAGTATTGAAGAATGTGCGCTGGCTCGATGAAACTGGATATTTGGGGGATGTCGTCGCCAGAATGACTGTATCTCAACAGACAGACATCCACAGAAACGTGCGCCACTTGATTGATCTCAGAAGTCCATCCTTTGATCATGTGCACTGGCAACTCAATGTTGTATGGGATGCTGAGAATAATTGGACCGATTTCGATGGCTGGATCGCGAACTCCTATAATCCGGGAATTACGAAACTAGTTGAAGAATGGGTGGCCAAAATGGAAGAAGGGATAGTTGAGGGAATCGTCCCATTCTTGCCACTTGTGCATACAATGCTCACAGGAAGGAGCGAGCAACTGAGGTGTGGCTCAGGAATCGATACATTCGCAATTCACGCTAACGGAAGCATTGGTGTTTGTCCTATCTCTCCGGACTGGGAATCCACGATTGTGGGCAATATCTGGGAAACAGAACCTCGTGACATATATGACATCATGAGGGTCAGCGAACCCTGTCCGTCCTGTGAAGTGTATGGCATCTGTGGCGGCAGGTGTCTTTTTGCCAACAGAGAGAGGCTCTGGGGCGCGGCCGGATTCAACAAAATCTGTGAAACCGTGAAGCACCTAATCTCAACAATCAGAGTGCGGATTCCTGAAATCAAGAAGCTCATTGACGAAGGATATATCGCTATCGAGGACTTCAATTATCCAAGGTACAACAATGGCTGCGAAATCATCCCCTAGTAATCCTGAAAGAAAAGAGCGTATCTCTTGGAAGCGATTTTAGTGATCTTGGACATATTCCTTTTGAGAAAGACCAACTTGAAGCAAAGGCAATGGAGCTAATGATGGAATTCGTAGGTTTGGGATTTGTACAAATAACTCCTACATAGTTGAAAGGGCACATTCGAACTAAATGGGAAAGTAGACTGCATGGCCTTCATCAGGCATACAGAATAAGCAGTTCGAAGACTCCACTAGTTCAGGGCATATATACTGATGAAATGAGTATTGGTTTTCGTCTATTTACGAAAGATCATCTTCAATACCTGGGCGATGAACTCCTTTTCTATATCTTCTAATAGTCTTCTGATCCCATCTCTACTGAATTCTGAAGAACTCATCCATGAACCACTATTCTTGATCTTCAACCATCTCTTGTAGAGTGCATATGGTATTCGAATGTTCGTGTTCTCTGAGTAACTCTGTGAGGTCACTGGATGTGTCAGCTCAATCTCATAGTCTTGTCTGTGGATCAGGGTACATAAAGACCTATGACTTCTCTCAAATATCTGTTTAAGAAGTGTCCAATTTTGGGTAAGTTCTCGGAAGCTGTTGCAGATCCTATTGAGCGCTAAGGTCAGCGAACGCTAATGGAATCTGATAGTTTAAGGTAATGAGCTACTCTTACCTAGTAGAATAAAAGAAACTGAGGGAATTAACCCTCAGTTAGCAGTACTTGCAGTATTTGCTGCTGTTTTGAAGCGGTTTAAGAGTAGTCCAAGCATGAAAATCCAAAACAAATCAATAATCAGGAAATACACAATCATTATGTTTGGAATTAACAGTAGGGTTTCAAGATACCCCCTGAAAACGATGAGTATACTCATTCCTACAAGACCAATTAATGCGATTGCATAGTTCACTCTGTGATACATAGCAAACAACCGATTAACGTTCACAGAGGCAAGCAGGACACTCCCAGTGCTGAGTAGGATTATGCTAGCAGCAAACCAGTTTGCACTTGCATCAGGATCAATTTGAAAGATGCTCATCCAACTCTGAAATATAAGTGCAGTTATAACTAGAAGAAGTCCAAGTATATTGTACATTCTATCGGATATTTCCATGAATTCATTTCACATCCTTTTGTATGATCGGTTCCTATGGATTTCCTATCCCGCGTGCATCCAAGGCAGTCCAACTTCCAACTCTCAGGTAACCCGATGCGAGAAATGCTCCAATAGTAGCGCCCCAACCAAATGGATTCCAGAAGATATAGGTGCAGCAAATACATGGTACTTTGGATATGAGCCATATCTTACTGCAGTATGAATCATATCTTACTACATATACTACGTAAGCGGAAACAATTCAAGTTGAGGATGAGGGAGGTTGTATTAGACTTTCCGGTAAGTCCCTCCCTTAGTACCTCTAATGCTCTGACTATAATAGTTTCAAGAGTTAATCTACAAAAAACGCTCCTTGTCATTAATTAGGTGGGTATATCTTCAGACTATTGTGAACAAAAACAACTATTCTCCACCCTAGAATGAGAGCACAAGATATATCATCCCGCATCCACATTCTTCTCCAATATACTTATTAGAATCTTATGCACAACTTTACAATAATCTATAAAGATTTCGTAGTGTCGTTGGATGGAGGGAATATCATTGAATAGTTATATTATCTCAGTTAATGATATAACAAAATCATTTGGACATGTCAAAGCATTGGATGGATTGTCACTTGATATGGAACCAGGCATCCTCGGGTTAATTGGACCAAATGGAGCTGGTAAGACAACTCTGCTTAGAGTATTATTAGGTCTTATCAAACCTGATAGTGGCTCTGCTAAAATCTTTGACAGCAATACTTCAAGTGATTCGAAGGACTTCCTTGGACGTATTGGAGTATTGCATGAGGATCCATATTTTCCCCCTTTGATGACACCCAAACAATATCTCACTGATGTAGGGTTTCTCTATCATCAGAGAATCCCTGCTGATGAACTACTGGCGATGGTCGGTCTATTAGATGCAGCAGATCGTAAGATTAGGAATTTATCTGCAGGTATGAAAAGGCGTCTGGGACTTGCACAAGCGTTGGTAGGTAAGCCTGAACTTGTCTTGCTGGATGAACCAACCTCTAATCTTGATATAGTCGGACGAGATCAAGTCTTGAGATTGATTGCAGAGATACATCAAGAGAAGAAAGTTTCCTTTCTCATAACATCACATATTCTATCTGAGCTAGAAAAGACTTGCCATCAGATAGCAGTCGTTGTGAAAGGCAAGATTATCGAGAAAGGCAGTATGGAGGAACTAGTGGAAAAACACACACAATGTAGATTCAGGGTGATGTCATCAGACTCCTTCAAACTGGAAAAAATCCTCAAGAAGGAGAAGGGAATCATTGATGTGCTTGTGGATGGCGCTAAGTCCGTTATCATTGAAGTTGCCCCAGATTATGAGGAGAATTTGGAATCCCGTTTGGAAGCTCTGACCAATGGCTCAGATATCAAATTCTATGGAGTGGAAAACACAGGAACTCTTGAAGATATGTTTAGGAGGCTGATTGGTCATGAGTGAAGATCAAACTCGAAAGTTTAGTGCTCATCGTCTTGAGATTAGTATGTCGTATTCTTTTCCTGCAATCATAGGATTTCTCTCACTGTTCATTTATATTTCATCAGTTTCCCTGCAAGGCTTACCTGATTATGGAATGACGTTATACTTACCAATTGGTTGGGATAGTATAACAATGACTGAGGAACTTGCTGCTGCCATTCGAACCATGACAACCCGTGCATCTGTCTTATCAATACTCAATTCCTTCTACATTGTTCTTCTGCTGATTCCTCTACTCATTGCATTCAACTTTGCTCTTAGCTTTGGTAATGGTCAAATTCGAACCTTAGTATCTTACCCTATTGGGCGAGGAAAACTCCTACTTGTGAAGAGTGGATTGGTCTTCATTCTCATTACGACAGCTGTGAGTTTAGGAGGAATTATCGGGCTGATCTTCTTCTATCCCTTCTCTATAGATGTTGTCTTGTTAGGTCAGCTTCTCATCCCTCTCTGGATCACAGTCTTTCTCATTACATCTAGCTGTACATTCATAGCTGTCCTTTCAAGAAGTGCTCCAGTGACAGCTGTAGGGGGGATTGGTGTGTGGATTGGTGTGTTTGTAATGACTCCTTCACAGTCCATCCCATCTTTCTTAGTGTACGTGCTATATCCAATCTTAGCAGCAATTAACTATATCCTTCCAGATTCCCCGACTCCAAGTCCGAGTCCGCTTTCTCATCTATGGACAACATCAATGAATGATGTTCTTTATGGATGTGGTGTTGCTCTTGTATTAGGGATATTGTTATTGTATCTCAGTATCATGGTGTTTCGTAGATTGGAGGTTTGAACAGTGGAGCTAAGGCATCTCTGGAAATCTTTCATCGTACTTGGGATTGTTCTGGCACTGATATCATTCAGTCCAAGCAGTATTTTATCAACAAATGACGATCTAGTTGAAGGACTCTCTTTTGGACATCTGATACAATGCCCTGAAAATCCATACTTGATTGTCGATCAGCGGTACAATAATTCCCTCTCTTTGTATATCATGACCACTGAAGAAGGTTTCAAACTCATAAATGGTACACCAATCGATAGCATAACAATCGTTTATAGTCTTGAGAATATAACAGAGTATTCTGGGTCCATTGATCTTCAAGAGCCCGGATTATATTTATTCTTTATCACAGCTAGCAACCAGTCTGAGGATGTATATAGCTATATCACTGTTCTTCGTGGAGTTCCACAATTTAGAGTCTTAGGTACTGGTCTTGTATTCATCTTATTGGGTATTTTGATACGGTATTACCCTTTTCCAAAACTGGTTCAATTGTATATGAGATATAGGAAAGATGATTGTAATGAACAGTAGTCAGCCATTATGCTTCAAAACAAATTTATTTGTGGTCAAGAAGAAATGATGAAATCTATCTCTTAGGAAAAGAGCCACACGAATGTCTCCATCGCTGAGATTGATTTTACACTTCTTCTGACCACCCCTTCAATGCAGCTAGCATGCATAAGTTTTGTGCTTTCATACTGATATATTGGGCAAAGAAAAGGTTAAATGAAGAGGATTGACCACAGTATTTGGGACTTTCGTGTGGTTTTTGGAGAAATATATATGAAAAATCATAAGAAAGTACTCCATACCTATTTTGATGATTCTTGTTTCTTTTTCTATCTGTTATCCAGTTTCAGGTGATAGTACTACGAATTACTATGACTATAGTCCAGCTGAAATATATGGTGATTGGAATCCAACATATAATCGAGCGATCGAATATAGCTATAACTCTGTCTATAGGTGTGATCTAGTGTTTGAATTCACTGGAGTCACTCAAAGTGCGGATTCATACTGGATTAATCTGGATTCTTTCATCTCGGTAGTAATCGCCTCAATCCCTATATTCCTCGTTGCTGTGAGCTTCTGGGCTAAAGGATTCGAAGTGGCTGTAGGTGGAATTGTTGCGACCTACTATCTGACACAGACTGCTATGCTGTTCTTTGTATTCCAGGTTGCTCTATCACTCGGCGCTCTATATCTTGGCATTTCGGGCAGGATATCTGACGATGCATCGCTTAAGGAACAGAGGCTCAATTATTCAGTCGCTCTGTATATGTTTTCCATCGTAATCTTCTTGATTTGGGTGTCGGGCGCGTTCTACTTTACTTAGGTTCCCAATCATCTCGAAGGACATGGCGAGTGTAAATACTCTGCCGGTCATTCAATTCTGATGTGAAGATGCCAGACAGAGATGCACACAAGAGAGCACTTGAGGCCTACTTGGAGACTGGCATATTTGGCATTCAATGGGCCATCGAGAGCCTGAGAGATTGTTCAATCAAGGAGTTCGACCAGATCGTTTCCGAACTACATGAGGAACATGGGAGATTCGTTGGATGGTCTGATATCAAAGAGATTCGCAGCGGACTAATTGCATCTCAATTCCGAGAGAGAGAATGAAGTCGGAGAATAGCCGAAAGAAGTAAGTTCATTCGAATGGTGATAAGAACTATTGTGCTCATAATGTAATCAGGCGACATCTATGGAACTAAATGACTTTGCGGAGTTTATTGAAAAGAAATACAATGACTTTGCGGACTATTATGCCAAACGAGATAAAAAACCGATTTGGAGTCTACATAGAGATGATTCCGGTGGAGAAACCCGACAAGCAGTCTTTGAATTGGTTGTGTGTTGGCTACAATATGACTTACTTGAAAAATTGAATGATAGTAGTGAATCATTGGAGAAGTCAACGGACAGATTGAAATGGGCAACTTACATATTACTTGCTGCGACAGTTGTTCTATTGGTTATTGAGTTGTTATGAGGCTTGCGTGTGATCACTTGAGCACGAAACGGGCAACCATAATCCTGATTCGGAAATTCTTTTGCCTCTACGTCTAGTATCTTGGGAAAAGAAGAGTCTTAGCAAATCTTTTAGGCAATTGAGCATTAAGGGAATCATGTTAACGTCATTATATTTGCCTACTGAAGGATTGCAGGGCGAGGAGATCCCATCTCATGTGACATGGGAAAACATGGATTTTGAGTCGATTAAGATTTCCTTCCAAGCTCCACTGAAATTCAAAGAGGTGTATAACACTGAACATCCGGAAATTCACGATGATTGTATTATAGTCAAGAACGTCGAAATGGAAGGGTACCTAGGTCTTATATTTGAATCAAGTAAAACACCAGCCATTGAACTTCATGCTCAAGTCACATACTCTATTTCCTTGTCGAGTGGTCAGGTCATGCAAGAAGCAAGAGAAATTTGTCTCTTTAGACCGGAACTAGTGATTCAAAGCGCGCCTGAAAGAATTAGAGTCAACCCCATCACTGGGTCTGCCGAGAATCAACTATTAATCAGAAATGTTGGAAGGGGAACCCTGATTCTGTATGTTGACACAATTGAAGAAAGCCCGCTTTCGATAGCGACTCCTGCCGATCAAAGTGAACTTCTTCAACGAATTGAGTCAGATTTTCGAGATGAAATGCTCAGATTGGAGAAAGAATTTCCACAGTTTCAACCTATTCTAGAAGAGATGTTTGAATGGGAAGAAAGGAATTCCATACAAGTCATTAGAGAAGAAAGAGAAAGGTACGTGGACTACATGGACAGACTATCTAAGGCCATGATGAGCAACAAGCAGTTTCTCTCAGAATTTCTCGGAGCGTATGCAAAGGTTGTTATTAAGAATATAGAAATACTAGAATTGATGAAAAGATTCGTTGAATTATATGAATCGCTAATATCAAAAAACATTCTTCTAATGAACCCGCTTGATGAGATACTTGTAACAGATTCAGTTGAAGTGATACTACTGAGGATTTTCCAAACCGACAGAATATTCAATAACTATGAGGATATCACACTGCCCAAAATTGAATTAGTCGGTGAAAACGCTGGCAGGGTTCCAGTTTACAATCTATTTGGGTGGGAATAGTGATGCCATTAGAACTTGCCGAAAAAATCTTTGGTGTCGGAGAACACATACATGAAATTCTGTCTAAGATTCCAAAGACCGAAATTCTGAACCGAGAGGCCAGCATAAATGTTCCTGAATCAACTGTTGACTATAGTCTAGCCATAAGAATACCGACTAATTTAAGAACCATAAGAAAGAGCATTAAATTTAATGCTCCTTCTATTACAAGAATAAACGTATCTTCCCTTTCTCCAATGCCTGTTTCCATAAGAGGAGCTATAAGGAAACTTCCATCCGGTCATGGCTTTGAATTATTACCTGAACTATTGCCCTCTGACGCTGAAATAATCTCCATATCTGCCACTTACAGCATTGATGATTTTTCCTTGGTCGACAATCTAGTTCAAATAACGAAAACGCATGATGCAGGCGGTCCCGATCAAAACGAATACTGGATGCATGCCCAGCTAAAACATCCAAATGTTCTATCGGGAAGATTCGGAAGATTTGATCTAAGAGATGTTGCAGTTAATGTTGATGTTGCTGTATACAATGAGCTTAAAACTCTGATACCCGGCCCGTTCGTTCGCCGATTGAGGATTTTCTTCGACCTATTAAAAGAAACAAATCCGCGCCAGCAATTCAAAGTCATTCCAACACTCCGACGGATGGCAATGCAGAAGAATGCTGGACGCGAGTTTGAAATCCTTGGGGATTTAGAAACCCTGTTCATACCAAACGAATTCTCTAAGTTTGTGGAAGTACTTAAGGACTTCAGATATTCCACTTGCTATAAAGGTAGAGAGAGCTTTGATTTGCCAATGGAAAGGATTCCAAGGAAAATGGAGGTAGTTTCCAGAGCTGACCTTACTCTGGAAAAGCCAGCATCTGACGGAACTCTAATCTACAAAAAGGATGAGTTCAAGAAGGCACTGAAAAAACTGTTCTCGTAAGAATCGACCTTATTCTCGCTCCGTCGGAAAATCTCTTGCCATGTCCGTGCCCTCCAGGTACAGGTTTTTGTCAAAGAATGCTATGTTTTAAAACACATCAGATGATATTGTGAATCAATATGATATTCGCGTCTCGAATAGAAAAGGTTGTTGAGCGACTCATTGTTGCCTATGATGTCATTCGTTTCAACCTTAACAATGATATCGCCTGGTTCGATGAAACTTGTCCTCAAATGCAGAACTGTTTCTGGTTCCTCATAAAACGTGCAATATCCACGCGTGACAATCTTCGACTATTCGGATCACTCTGGCCGACGATTGACCGCAACATGAAGAAACCGGAATACATACAGCGGGTCACGATACTCGTATGGTCTGACTTCGTGTTCAGTCTCTCATCTGTAGAGTTCTTCCTGAAGAACATCATAAAGGCATCATTAAATGGTCCATTAGTGGAGTGGTTACAGGAAAAGAGAGAGGCCGTTGAGAAAGAAGAGAAGTCATTTTGGATGTATCTTACAAATATCATGGAAGAGTCAAGGAAAAGGAAATTGATAAAGAAGCCAGAACTGAGAAGTTGGAGAGGTATGATTCAGCTACGAAATGTCATCATCCATAACAATGGTATGTTCGAAAAAGACGAGACACTGAACATTGGTGAGATTGAGATATCTGCGTACGCAGGAAAGACCATAGACACAATGCTGATCAACTATCCCAAGTTCATCACGACACTCATTGCTCTGACGAGAGGCTGGATCGAGAGTTACCTGAAAGTGCACGAGTTAGAAAAAGAAGAGAAACAAGCATAATGCCGGTTGGAAAAAGCTTTGTCGCACCCTCGCGCTCAAGGTTTGCACATCAGGCATTCCTATTTAAGAAAGGATATCTCACTCAAATCAGTAATTGAGGCGCATTCATGTGCAGGCCGATACCAATACTCTGATCATAGCTTTAGGAATTTTAGTAATCATGTTCGTAACAATAGGGCTTTCAAGAATCTTCACAGACTTTTGGGATAATCTTCTGAGAAGAATCAAGGAGTGGCGAAATCCCGAAATCCAAATCAAAGTTGAACGGGCTGTTCACAAATTCGATGCAGGAGTGTTTCTGTATAGTACAGACTTGGTGTTTTCCAATACCACAGAAACAGAAACAAGAATAGAAGACATAAAGATATTCGATAAACGAAAGCGTGAATTGGAATTCGTCACAAGAGGGCATACTGGACCAGTAACCTCATTTAACATTCAGGGAAATGACCATCAGAAATGGTTCATCTTCTGTCGTCAAAAACAGACTGGAGAAACAACTCTTGTCAAACTGAAAGCATGCATTTATCGGACTGGCAAAAAAAAGACCTGTAAGAAATTCGAATCGAGGTTAGTTTCCGAAGGCGAATTTCCAACAGGGGAGTGGTTCATATTACCAAGGTAGTATCCTTTTATGAAGTGGGCAATGTGTCTAGACTGCAAGTACGTAGGAGCAATTGTAATGAGCAAACGTGAAATAGAAACCACTATAGAGCAAAAACTGAAGGAGATGAATAAAGTTGAACCGCCAGCGCTTCAGAGAGTATATTGGATAATTGCATCTTTGGCGGGCATGATCACAGCCCTCAGTTTATTGTTATCATTCATTGATGCTCTTCGTTTTGAGTATCTTCAAGTAATACTGATTTCTATGGATGTTGGATTGCTAATTACTGTCGTTCTTCTTGGTCTAAAAAAAGGAACGATTAACTGGTCCAAGTCACTTATACAGGCATTCAAAATGAAATGCGATGTGGATTCTCTGATTTTCGGATTTCGGCATAGTTTCAAAAACATCCCAATGAAAAAAGAGGATAGCACATTAGTTCGTGATACGATAATTGCGGTCAACAATTATGTGAATGCTGTAAGAATTGATTATCGTTTGGCGCTCGTGGAAAATAGACATGATCTCGCTAGTGATTTTCAGAAGGAGATAGAAGAATATAGAGAGGTAATAAAAGAATTCTCAGAACTACCTGAAAATCTATGATTGATAAAAACGAAGAATGAATCACAGTCTGCGAAAAATACATTTTCGTAACTAATTCACGTCATATGAATACATTTACCGTTCTGAAATAAAGAGTGGCTAATATGAACAAAGAGAGGTATAATCTCTTAAAATTGATTAATCCCTAGTCTTCATCTTCCATTGGCGATTCTACGAGCTCCTTTTGCATCACTACTA
>CAYHAA010000030.1:0-13323 GCA_964354495.1 uncultured archaeon
GTCGAGGCAACCTGATGATTGCACCGCGTTCCCCGTCGAAGGCCCTTACCTCTCTTGCATTCCCGAAGGACTGCAAGACCAAGCTGCTTCTACCTCTATGAAGTAGAAAACAGAGGAGGTGAGTGATGGAAGGTGAGGAACTCTCATCCTCTTCCATCCGCAGCTTCCGCTACGGATACGGTCTATTTTTCCAGCAAGAGGAGAAACTTTTAGATAATGTCCAGTCATAACCCTATCTTGCAGACAGCTTGGAGGAAGTAAGATGAAGAAATGGTACGAGGCCCTGTTCGAGAACTACGCTAGGAAGTACGACGAGGAGGTGTTCGTCAAAGGCACGCTGGGGGAATGCGACTTCATCGAGAAGGAGCTATCCCATGACAAGTCACTCCGCATTCTTGACGTGGGCTGCGGTACTGGAAGGCATGCAATAGAACTGGCCAGGAGAGGATACGATGTAACTGGCATCGATCTGTCAGCGGCCCAGCTTGCTAGGGCCATGCAGAAAGCGGAGATGGCTGGTGTGGATGTGGATTTTCTGCGTCTTGATGCTAGAGAGCTGCCATTCCAAAATGAGTTCGACGCCGCCATCATGCTCTGCGAGGGCGGCTTTCCACTGATGGAGACCGATGAGATGAACTATCAGATACTGGAGGGTGTGGCCAGGGCTCTTCGCAATCCTGGCAGGTTCATCTTCACCACCCTGAACGGGCTGTTTCCACTTTATCACTCGGTTGAGGAGTTCATGGCAGAGGCCACTGAGGATGGGAAGGCCACGTACAGGTCCAATACATTCGACCTTATGACCTTCAGGGACCACAACATCACCACCATCATTGATGACGACGGTGAAGAGGTGGAACTTAGGAGCAACGAGAGGTACTATGTGCCCAGCGAGATAACATGGCTGCTAAAGAGTCTCGGTTTCAAGGACATAGGCACTTTCGGTGCCAGGCTCGGCGACTTCTCCAGAGAGCATGAACTGACAACCGAGGACTTCGAGATGTTGGTGGTCGCCTCATTCTGAAATGCAGTCCCCAAAGTGCAGACAGATAGTAAATTCAGAATCCACTAGGATGAGTAGATGGGTGAAAAATGAAAAGGGTGGCTCAACAGCGAACAGCACGAGCAAGTTCTCCACTTTTGCATCGGGCAACCTGACGATTGCGCCGCGCTCGCTATCAGTAGCACGCACCTCTTCCTTTCAGATGATAGGTGATAGAATCGTTCTCTGCTCCAAGGCTGATGGACCATGCACAGCATCATTCTAGTAGGACTCAGCACTCAAACCTGGAACCCGTTGGAACTCTCGGATGTTATGAGTCACTAGCCGCGTTATCCCCTTGGAAAGGGCCGTACCAGCGATCATGACATCACGTGCACCAATAGGGTCACCGCTATTCATCAAAAGAGAGATAACATTTGCGGATTCAATGGCCGCGTTTCTGTCAAAGGAGAGCACTTCCATCCGGGAGAGAAGTTGTTCAAGCTCAGAGGTCCTCTTCTTCCGTTTTGCCTTAGAACCTTCCGAGATTCGGAAGAGACCCGTGTATAGTTCAAAGGCATTAATCTCTGAAGTATACAGAGCGTGTTCTTCCAGGTCATTCAGCCATGAAATTGCCGCGCTATCCTTTCTCAGGAGATCTACAAGGAGTGTGGTGTCTAGAAATATCACTCAAGATCAACCTCCTCGGAATGCATTGTGGTGCTTATTGTTTCAAGTGTGTCCTCCAGTCTTGCCTCTTCGTCGGAGGTCAGATCACTCCAGCCATCTGAGGATTCAGCCCAGAGACGGAGGGAGAGTGATGTCTTGGACTTGCAAAGCCGGGTGATGGTTTCACCAAAGCTCTCACCAGGCAGTTGCATCTTCCTGAGGAGGTTGTAGACGTCCACTGTCACAGAAATTGTCTTCGATGTCACAACATATCACAGTCTACATATGTAGATGTAGATATATAAATCCCTGCATAGATTGCTAGCGAGTAGTTGAAAATCGGAGAGAGTGGCCCAATAGCCACAGTTAGGGCAAGTTCCCTGTTTGCCCGACCCCGTCGAAGGCCCGTACCTCTCTCACAACCCGAGAGCTGTGAGCCAAGCTGCTTCTACCTCTATGAGATAGAAAACATAGGAGGTGACT
Organism: uncultured archaeon; assembly: GCA_964354495.1. GTDB lineage: Archaea > Asgardarchaeota > Thorarchaeia > Thorarchaeales > Thorarchaeaceae > SMTZ1-45. Next base: position 2,135 of record CAYHAA010000030.1, read on the forward strand.
GATGGAAGACGAGGTAATCTCATCCTCTTCCATCTGCAGCCACCACTACGGATACCTTTCAGTTCGATAGAAGGTAAATTCAGCGACTTTATATGTATACCTGATATATAATGATATATCAGGTAATATGCCTGAAATCAGGTGATTCACAATGAGTCTGACTACTGAGGGTCAAATCGGAAAGAAACATACAATCTATCTTCCGAAAGCAGTTGTTGAAGAAGCAAGTCTCGAAGTGGGAATGAAGGTCTTGATAACTGTAGAGGGAAATAGGATTATCATTGAGCCAGTTCCAGATCCTGTTGCTCTCGCAATCCATGGGGAAAAGTTTGCATCAATGACGCTAGAGGAAATAGAGGTCATCAGCCTTGAAGAACAGTCAAAGCACACGGAAAATTCTTCTTGATACTTCTTTCCTTCTACCAACTCTTGGGATTGAAGTAGAGAGAGAAGTGGTGCAGACTCTTTCAAAGATTAACCACGAACAGACTCAACTGTTCTACTCGGACTGGAGTCTACTTGAGAGTAGCTGGGTAGTACTACGACTGATCAGACAGAAGAGGTATGAAGAACCAGTCTATCGAAGAGGCCTTCTGAGCATAACCAAGACCCATGTCTATGATGCCGTTGCGATGAGCCCGGACGATTACCTGACCGCCATTAGATTCTTTCAGAAGGGGCATCCAGACATGATTGACAATCTGTTGTATGCTGCTGCTCTTAGAGAGGGGTGTCATTTTCTCACATTTGATGGGGAACTCTCACGCTTCATCTCGAAAAATGACATCGAGAATGTTATACTAACTCCGAAGAACATCTGAGCAGATTCAGCTAGGCCACTCTTGATAAGAGAATGAGAGGGTGGCTCAACAACGAGCAGCAAGAGCAAGTTCCCTGACTTGGCGTCGGGGCAACCCGTGTTTTGTACCGCGTCCTCCACTGATTCTGTTCCATATGAATAAAACACATAGGCACTTTTTTATGCCATGTTCAAATGTTGGTAATGAAAACAGAAGGACTGAATTAGCATCATGCATAGCCAAGGAGTAGATATCTTTGGTAATGAATCAGGAATTGCAGAGCAATCAAGACATGTTGTGTTGTTAGGTGCGTTAACTTTCCTAACTATATCGGCAGCCGCGATGCTTCATGTGAATCAGCCAGAGTTCATCTTAGACCGCTTTATTGGCATCACAGAACTTGAGTACACATTTTTTGACAGCACTTTGTACATTTCGTACATTGTCGGTGGATTGTTGACAGGAGCATTATCTGATCGACTGGGAATACGTAAGCCATTCGTGATTGTAGGAACATTCGGATCCGCGCTTTTCTATTGGCTGATGACAATCACCTTGGATTATCCATTACTTCTCATGTACAGGTTCATACAGGGTTCCTTCACGGTCATGGTGTGGCAGGTGTTTATGACCATCGTACTTGATATTTCTTGGCCACATAATCGTGGAAAGAACATAGGCATCTTCTCGACATTTCTTGCCTTGGCAATGGGAGCAGGACCAGTACTAGGAGGAATAATCGCGGCTGCTGGTGTGTTTATGCCCTACTACACTGCGACCGTGTTGAACCTCATCGTACTGGGAATAGCAGTTCTTGCTCTCAGAGAACCATTAGTGACCAAAAAACGTCCAGACTTTGTACATAGTCTAACAATTGTGACACGGTTGCCAAAGCTAATAATACCCGGAGTTTTCAATCTCATCGACAGACTCCATATTGGCTTTATATTGACTGCTTTACCATTGTTTCTCTCTTTGGTTCTAGGCTTATCACAGGCGTTAAGAGGAGTAGCATTAGGTATCTTTGCACTGCCTTTTATCTTGCTGCAATATCCTATGGGAAAGATGTCGGATAGGTATGGGAGGTATCCTCAGCTGATATCAGGCAGTGTCGGGTTTGGAGTTGTGTTATCATTCTTTGGTTATTTTGGCGGTTATGGATTTTCAGCTGTCCTCATCATGCTTGCAGTGATGGGATTACTCAATGGCGTGACTTCGCCTCCTTCACTAGCATTGGTCGGTGATGTCGCAAAGACAGAAGATACAGCAATGGCTACAGGTTTCTTTAGTTTTATGGGAAACATAGGTATCGCAATTGGCCCGTTACTATTCGGATATCTGATTTTCACAACAGATTTCATAATTGCATTTCTAGCTGTCGGACTATTAGAACTGTTGACACTATTCTTGAATATAGTTCTAATCAAGGCCGTTTTTCATGAGAAACTCCTACCTTCTAGTGGACACAGGTCGATTACTGTTGAGGACCTCGAGATCTCTTAAATTGCTTTTATCTGTTACATAAGTAATTGCTATTTCGGAAAGATCAGGAGTTTGAAGCCATTTCTGGCTACTACTAATGTTCTCTTGGTAATTATCTCACCACGGTATTGTTACTATAATAAGAATGGATCGAAGATTGTTATCTGACTTGCAAAGATTGGAGAATCGAATTGTGGAATCATTTGTAGTATGATTTATGAGAAATGAGATCGTGGCTCGACAATGTGAGGCTAGGGAAAGGTCACTGATGACCCGACCCCGTCAGCCTATATCCCTGTCCATCCAAGGGAGTCTATTCCAGCCACTTGTAACCTTTGCTTCTATGGATTATTTCAGTGACTTGGACATCATGACCTATTACGAAGCAGATTGCTCTGTAATCACCAATACGCAATCGGAAGAGAGGCGGTTCATCATGAGTGATGAGTTTCTTGATGTCGGCCCCAGAACGTCTTCGAAAAGGATTTTCTTCCAATTCTTGTAGACTAGATTTGATTCGACTCTTCTGCTTGAAGTCCAACAGGCCCAATTGAGCCACTGCAGTCTTGGACAAGAAGACCCTATACTTGGTCAAGGGGAACGAACTCCTCTTCTTCGAGAATTCGTCTCTGTCTTCTGGCAAATTCAATCTGCTCTGCCATCTCAAGAAGGCGGCGGATTAGCTCATCATAGGTCTCTCCCTTCTGACCGTATCTCTTCAATAGGTCCCGGGTTTCCTTTGATAAGGGAATTGTAGTCGTTTCGCGCACATCTATCACGACTTATAGTGTTGATAGTTACTTATGACTTCATAGATTTGATAGTGAAAAATCGAGCACCAATGGAAAATCCACTCATTTGTGAAAACGGGTAAAAATGAGAAGGCGGCTCAACAGCCGCAGCAAGAGCAAGTATCTGCCGTGCTTCGGGCAACCTGAACGATTGGACCGCGTTCCCCGTCGAAGGCCCGTACTTCACTCACTATCCCGAAGGTTTTTTCTAAGCTTCACAATAAGCGTAAGAATTCCTCTTTCGATAGTCCACTCTGTTTGATGATTGAGAGAAGTGTCCCCTTTGGAATCGGGTTCCTATGAGGGATAATAATAAGATATGGTCGATTATCGGTATCATATCTGACAAGGGCGATGTGGCTACCTTTTCCTCTCACAGGAGCATATTGAAAACCAGCCTTGAGTAACCTCCGGATTAGCTTCGTACTGCTAATCTGAGGCAGTTTACTCATTGACATCACTGTGTGCCAGCTATAACGACCATGCAAATCTAGGACTTAGACATTGATCTCAATCGTACGTGTGGACTTCTCAGAGGCAGTCATCATCGGGAGATACTCATCTATGACCCCAAGCTCACGAGCATTGACAAGCCAGAGCTCTATTGCCTCTTTGAGATTGGCCAGAGCCTCATCTGCGGTATCACCTGCTGATGATACATCAATCTCGGGACATTTGGATACATAGGTCCCATCTTCTTCCCATACAACAGCAGTGAATTTTACTTTCATCATCGTATACTACCATCCGAAGGTTATGAATTAAACTCTTTCATCAATGAGAATTCGGATTAACTCTCTACGTTGTAGTTAGAAACGGTCAATATTAACTACTACCAACCAATGTATGATTCATGTTAAAACGAAGCAGGAGAGGTCTTCCATTAAGATAGTTAATAGAGAGTCCACTGAATTAGAAAAGCAAGTGAAAAATGAGAGGGTGGCTCAACAGCGAAGAGCACGAGCAAGTTCCCCACTTTGGCATCGGGCAACCTGACGATTGCACCGCGTTCAACGTCGTCCAAGGTCAGTGCTTCGCTTACATTCCGAAGACGGTTGCTGAAAATGCAGTCCTTTTTGTTGGAACACATCCACACTCCCAAAGGCGTTACCATTCTTAGAGTGAAGGAAAGGATCTTTGGTATTATTGTTAGGTTTCTATCAAATTCCGAAGTGATTCAGACCTTTGCGTTATGGGCTAGATAGAGCTTGACTTCAGGTGCGGAAAAAGTGGTTGTATTCTGATTGAAGATTGTAGTATCTATGGTCGATTGGACAAAATATGATTACTTCATCCACAAATAACATGTTTTATCCATGTCTTTATATCGTGTTGAATGGATATTCATGTAGGGTGTTCATCTTGATGGTTCGAGTTCGAATGGATGGCCAACGACGCATCAGAATCCCAAGGAAGGCCGGAGTGGAAGGAGATACATTCCTCCTCCTCGCTCTTGGATCATATCACATTCTCTTTCCTGTTCCCTCTGAGAAACCAGAACTGGATATCGAGGGACCAATAACAGAGCTTCTTTCACAGGCAGAAGTGGAGATTATTAGAGATGTGACCGAGAGATGGAGGAGGAAAGACCAAGATGCTGATTGAGAATGACATGATCTTGGCATTCTATAAGAGAAACGACCACCTAAAACCACTTGCCACTCGTCTATTCTCAAGAATTGAACAGGGTGATTTCGGTACAGTCGTTATACCTAGTGTCTTTTCGATTGAGCTCTACTATATCTTAAGATGCCTCACTGGTGTGACTCCAGTTCGAGATGTTATAAGCCACCTCATTACATTTCCCAATTTATCAATAATTCCTTCCACTATTGATCATCAATTGGCAGCCTTGTTCCTCCTAGAGAATTACCAACTAGAATCTATCTTTGATGCAGTCTATGCCGCAGTATCACTCAGTGATGACAACCCAGACCACACGATCATCTCTACAGATCATATCTATGATAGAATTGAGGGCTTGACAAGGCTCGATCCCACCAGTATTTAGTGAACTGCAATGAGGAATAAATCTCGCATGATGAACTTGATTACCTTCAGAGTATCCAGAGTCAGTTGCAGGCTCAGCGTTTCGCTGATACTGATCCTACTTGGATTTGCATACTCAGGTCTGCCTATGGCCTCTACCTATGTAGCAAAGATAGAGCCTGCACAGACTCAGACAACAACATGGATATCCCTTGAAACCGACTACCCAGAGGCAAAATTCTATGATGTTGAGTTCATCAATTCCTCTCACGGATGGGTCGTTGGATTATTGTACTCCAACACATCTTCGGGCGGAATCATCCTTCACACAGAAACCAGTGGAGATACATGGGACACCCAACTTACTGATGATGCGCAAATATTCTATCAATTAGAAGTGGTGAATGAACAAACAGCATGGGTGACCGGACTCGGTCGTCTCTACTTCACGAATGATAGTGGAGAGTCATGGTACACCTCTCTTGTGGGGAATAATCGCCTGTCTGGAATGAGCATGGTTGAGTTCCTCAATGAAACCCATGGATGGACTGCCACGATGCAGATACTATTCAGAACGACGGATGGTGGGCAGACATGGCAGAATGTAACTGGTTGGACGTTCGATGACCATCCTTCGGACATGCAGTTCTTGACCGACTATGAAGTATGGGCGATTGGTTCTGACGGTATCTACCATAGTGACGATGGCGCGGAAACTTGGGAGATGGTCTTTGATAAGGGGGGCTGGAGCCTATCGTTTCCAAACGAAGACGAAGGGTGGGCTGCGAGTCATAAATACTTCTTCCATATGAAGCAAGACCATACGTGGGAAGAGATTGTCATCCCCGGAAGACTTCCTTCATTTCGACTCTTATCTCCATATTGTTCAGATATACAGTTCATTGATGACGAACACGGATGGATTGTAAGCAGTGAGATTCCTATAATGCACACGCCGAACGGTGGAAGCAACTGGTATGAACAATCAGTTCCCGCGGATAGAGGCGGTCTCATGATGGCTGTCTGTTTCATTGATGAGTTGCACGGGTGGGTAGTGGGAAGCGATGGCTGTATTCTTAGAACCTCTACAGGAAACAATCTTGACGCACTTCTCCTCTCCGGTCAAGAGGATCTTCTATTGATCGTTTTTGGAGCCACTGGAGTCGCAATCGTGCTGCCCGTCGGTCTGATTATTCTTCGTTGGAGAAAGCGGAGAATTCACGCCACTCAAACAGTTGGAGATTTGAAATTGGTTCCTGAGCTACCATGACATGATTGTCTGTCTTGGTGTGATACTTGACATAGTAGCAAACTTGTTAGGGAGAACAGACAAGAAGCTACCACTCAGAAGATAATTAGAAAGTCCACTCATAATAATAGATGAATGAAAAATGAAAAGGGTGGCTCAACAGCGAACAGCAAGAGCAAGTTCTCCACTTTGGCATCGGGCAACCTGACGATTGCACCGCGTTCCCCGTCGAAGGCCCGTACCTCTCTTGCATTCCCGAAGGACTGCAAGACCAAGCTGCTTCTACCTCTATGAGATAGAAAACAGAGGAGGTGAGTGATGGAAGACGAGATGACTCTCGTCTTCTTCCATCCGCAGCTTCTGCTACGGAATGAGCTCTTCAATTACAAATGCTGATGGGCTTGACTTGATCGCTCCAGAGTTCACAAAGTTCTCGTTCCAAAACAGCATCTTCACTTTATTATTAGTACACAAGTTGACAAAGACCTGCAAAGTCAGAATCAAATGTGGCCAGATATCCAACATCATTAGCATCAATGAATGATAGAATGCAACAATCGGTGAAGCTCAGGGGTCTCTCAGGCCACCTGGCAAAGCGTTCCCATTTCTCCCACGCGAGGTCTAGGACTCTGGGTGTTATGTATTCAAACTTGATGAACTCGGGAGTACCACGAACAAGCTCGTAAGCCTTTGTCACCGCACTCTTTTGGCGGGTATGTATCCAGAGGGTCGTGAGCACTTCGTCTAGGACATAGTCAATCGTGAGCCTCATTCCATACTCTTGGTCCTTAAGCTTGGTAAGAAGCTCTCTCGCTTTTGGATGATTTCGGTCTCGCGTGTTCAGCAATGCAATGACGACATTACTATCTATGAGGACAGTCATGTAGAGTCACCGCCGTATACCACATCATCCACTCTCGATGAGAGTTCTTCACTCCCAGGTCCCAAGTCCTCTGCCAAGGAAAGGACTTTCTGAATGATATCATCACCCAGAGGATAGTCCATCAATCGCACCTCATTAACTATGAGATCATAGTTCTCAAGACCGATTCTGAACACGATCTCTAGTATCTCCTTCTTTGTCAGACGCTTTCGTGTCTCCAGATATAGACGTGCCTGCAACTCTTCTAGGTCATCTTTAAGATCGAATTTCACCGTGGACACTGATAACACCCAGTAACTGAGTCACCAGGACACCATATAAACTTGTAGAGTTCTCCACTTCCAGTGGTGAAAGGGAAAGAGTCCACTGAGTCTGATTGATGATTGAAAAATGAAAAAGGGTGGCTCAACAGTGAACAGCAAGAGCAAGTTCCCCACTTTGGCATCGGGCAACCTGACGATTGCACCGCGTTCCCCGTCGAAGGCCCGTACCTCTCTCACTGTCCGAAGACCGTGAGCCAAGCTGCTTCTACATCTATGAGATAGAAGACACTATTCAGTGGGTGCTTAAATTGAACGTACCAAGAATGAGGAGAATGAGCATTGCTTCAGCTCAACATGCCAACACGAACCCTAGCTTGTTCGGGAACCAATTGGCTTAAAACAAGGAGAGTCTATCACAAAACACACTGACTTCGTGATTAGGTATCGACTGTCTTGAATTGTATCACCAAAAGGAAACGCTGCGCATGCCTGTTCACGTAGTCAGATATTCGTGGTTAGGAGTCGAAAATGGTGAATTCAAAGAGAGCAATATTAAGCATATTATTAATTCTGATAATGATAACACCAGTTGTTGGTGTCGGCAATCTCAATCCTTCGCATGAACCAGCACTTTTGATTTTGAAAGCAGAGTCTGGGGATGCCAGTATCGATGTCGGAGTCAAAAATCTAAGACTTGGTCTGCGTGACACAGTATCTGATGTGAGAGTAAGATATCTAGAAAGGCTGGACACACTTGACGCAAATGGGGAGTACCTCATTATTATAGGTCATGGATTTCCAGAGGGGCTTGAAATCAATGGAAGGACAATACCTTGGGAGGAACTCTATGCAGCCATAAGAAGAGCTGGTCCGGAAAGGGCTTTTGTTCTAGCATGTTACTCACCGGTTGATGAGGAGATCATTGGGTTCAATGCTCCAATTGATGCAAAAGCTGGGGCGATTCTAATATCTTGGCTGATATGTAGCTCTTTGAGACCAGAAAAGCAATCCAGTTTTCCTATCGAAGATGCAATAACAGCTCAAAGGGACATGAGAAATCCTTTGAATCGATACGTGTACTTTGTACATGGATACTTTGGGTCTAATGCAGACTTTGACACAATGGTTGATAGATTCGGAGACGAGAATATTTTAACAAGCTATTCTGAAATAAAATATTTCGGCTACTGTGAGCACTATGGTTTGGAATTGCCACAGGATGTCTTGCTAATTGATGCAATGCACCAAATCACAACGATTTCTGCTTATGCCAATGATTTTGCCGACGAATTATACGATCTGCCATCTGGTTCACATGTATCTATAGTAGCTCACAGTATGGGTGGGATAATCACGAGGGAAATGCTTGGGCTTCACAGAGCTGATCTTGACGCTGCAGGAATCTGGATTGACAAGGTCATCACACTTGGTACACCAAATCTAGGAACATGGCTTGCCAATCCGATACAGCCATGAGCGGTAATCCTGACACTGATTGGTGGAATCCTTAATTTCGGTCAATTTTGGCCCAGCCTAGTCTTTTACTCGTTGAATCCACTGTCTCTCCTAATGTACAATCTAAATGCAGACCCCATAAGTTACTCCTATGGTATAGAGTGGTATACAGCCGCGGGATATGACCCCGTAATGAGCATCCTTACCTATCCAATACACTTCGATCTAAGCGATCCATTGGTTGCGGTCGGGAAAGCACACCTCTCGTTCCTTGGCGTGGAAGAGTCAGTGACGTATGACGGAATTGATCATATAGGACTCATTCAGAACTCCGATCCAGCTGGAACATTCTCTGATGTCTGCAGCTGGTTATGTTCAGGCGACGATTACGATGGAGACGGACTGACTGATGATGCTGAACTCTATACCTGGGGAACCAATCCTTATGACACTGATAGCGACAATGATGGTCTCTCGGATTACGAGGAGGTCGTTGATTATAAGACCAATCCAAACAACCCAAACACGGATGGTGATGCAATTAATGATGGCACTGAGATCGCTTGGAACTATGACCCTCTGGACAGTTCAAGTCCAATTCAGGCATCTTCACTGATCCAGAGTATGCAAATATACAGTGGTTCGATAATGTCAGTGACGGCAAGTAGCTTGACAGGGGTCACCAAGGTACTGTTCTATGCACAATACAAGGACTATTATGGCACATGGACATCCTATCAACTCATAGGCACGGACTCCTCATCGCCATTCGTCAAATCATGGGTTATTCCTGCAGGCTATGTTGCGATTAGGGTCAAGGTAGAAGCATATAACTCAGGTAATGTCTATTTAGGTTGTGATACTGCGTACATGACCCTGGGTGGCGGCGGTGGTGGCGGCGGCGAGCCTGTACCTTATTGATGGCGTATTCAAAACCAATCCTATGAGGAAAACATCGCACATGATGAACATGATTCCCCTCCGAACATTCAGACCCGGCTACAGCCTAAGTGTTGTGCTCCTGCTGACCCTACTTGGATTTGCATACGCAGGTCTGCCTATGGCTTCTACCTATGCAGCAAACATAGAGCCTGCACAGACTCAGACAACAACATGGATATCCCTTGAGAACGATTACCCAGAGGCTATATTTCGTGATGTCGAGTTCATCAATTCCTCTCACGGATGGGTAGTGGCAGGTGGTATTATCCTTCACACAGAAGACGGTGGAGACTCCTGGGAAACCCAGCTCGCTGATGATTCACAGGCATTCCGACAGCTAGAAGTAGTGAATGAACGAACAGTATGGGTGACTGGGCTCGGTTGTCTCTACTTCACGAACGATAGTGGAGAGTCATGGCATACCTCAGTTGCTTACAGTAGTCTGTCCACTATGAGTATGGTGGAGTTCTTCAATGAAACCCATGGATGGACTGCTACAATGCAGATGCTGTTCAAAACGACTGACGGTGGGCAAACCTGGCAGAATGTGACTGGTTGGACGTTCGACGATCATCCTAAGGACATGCAGTTCTTGAATGAGTATGAAGTATGGGCGATTGGCTATGACGGTGTCTACCATAGCGATGATGGCGCGGAGACCTGGGAGAAGGTCTTTGATAAGGGAGGCTGGAGCCTATCCTTTCCGAACCAAGACGAAGGGTGGGCCATCAGTGATGGCTACCTCTTCCACATGGAGCAAGACCATACGTGGGAGGAGCTGGCTGTTCCCGGAAGACTTCCTTCATTTCGGCTCACCCCTCCATATTCTTCAGATATACAGTTCATTGACGACCAGCACGGATGGATAGTAGGCGGTGAGATCCCTGTAATGCACACGCCAAATGGCGGAAGCAACTGGTATCAACAATCAGTTCCTGCTGACATAGGGGAACGTATGATGGCTGTCTGTTTCGTTGATGAGGTACATGGGTGGGTAGTGGGATACGATGGCTGTATTCTCAGAACCTCTACAGGAGGCAATCTTGATGCACTTCTCCTCTCCGGTCAAGAGGACCTTCTACTGATCGCTCTTGGAACCGCTGGAATAGCAATCGCACTCACTATTGGTATCCTTGGTCTTCGTTGGAGAAGACGAAGGATTCGCGCGACTCACACAGGTATTGATTTAAAATCGACTCCGGAGATACTCTAGCATTTTCATCGATTATGACGCGATGTTTGGCGAGGTACGAGATCTTTTGGAGAGAATCAAGAAAAGACTCCCTCTCAGATGACAAATAGAGAGTCCTCTAACAAGAATGGATGATTGAAAAA
>CAYHAA010000031.1:0-13317 GCA_964354495.1 uncultured archaeon
AGGGTGGCTCAACAGGAGAGGTAAAGAGCAAATTCTCTATGCTTCGGGCAACCTGTACGATTGCACCGCATTCCCCGCCGTCGAAGGCCCGTACTGCCGCTGGTCAAGAAACCCGATATAATGAGGACGAGTCTTGTGTAATCGTGCTATTCTTTGGATAAGAGATGAGTCTTGAAGAAATCAATGCGACCTGCAAGTTCCCTTACTGCTTCATCTTTTCGGATAGTGACATGACCGGATTCAGGCTTTACATGAAGTTCAAGAGGATGATTACGAGAATACAGCCGGTTTGCAAACTCGAGAACCGGAGGAAAGGGTGTACGACTATCATTTGAGGCAACGCTTATCGCCAGTGGAGCCTTGATATCATCGACTCTGCTTATCGGTGACCGTTCGAGCATCAGAGCTCGATTCTCATCAGGATTGCCCCACATTTCCTTGATGAACTCCTTGAATATGGCATCACCATGGTCAGCCATGTACGTCCAATCCGCTACAGGAACAACAGCATACCCGGCAGCCCATCTCTCAGGTTGGAATGCTAGTCCTGCTAGGGTCATGAAACCACCATATGATGCACCAGTAATGCCTACTCTCTTTGGATCGATGCCAAAATTCTTGACAATATAATCCACTCCAGAGCTGACATCCTGCAGATCTGCTCGCCCAGCCTCTTGAAATAGGGACTTGTTGAATGCCAATCCATAGCCCGTCGATCCTCTAAAGTTCGGTGCGAAGACTGCAAAACCTTCCTGTGTGAAGACCTGTAGAGTACCCAAGAAAAAGTCCGAGAAATGTGAAGACGGCCCCCCATGGATCCATGCCAAACAAGGATAGCCTCCAATAGGTCTTGGTCTAGAGGGGAGTAGTAGAAATCCATGGATGGTGGTCCCATCAAATGAAGAATTGTATGAGATTGATTTAGACTCAACAACAGGGAATTCTTCCGTGTCTATTAGTTCGGACTGCCAACGGGTCACTTTCTTGTTTTGACCACTCATGAGATTATGAGACCAAAGCTCTTCAGGCATTGCAGCATCAGAATGATTGTAGAACAATAGCTGTTTACCCTTGTTATCTCTTACATAGTATGGTGTGTTTGTACCTATAGGCAAATTCAGCAATTTCATTGTGTTTTCATCTATATCTATCTCATGAACTGTTGAGCGTCCATCTCTCATTGCTTGTTGGTAGAGCTTGTTTCCATCAGGACTCCAAATGCATTGTGCAAGTTCTCCTTCAGGTTGCGGAAGCTCTCTCAACTCTCCAGTTTCAGCGTTGTAGATTGATAACCTTCCAAAGTCACCCTTGGGCTGAAGCAACGGAACAAGAGGCCGTTTTGGATTCCATTGCTGCAGAAACCAGTAAGGGGGCAGAGTAGGTATCTCAGAGATTACTTCTGCAGTTCCGGGATTGAATATAACAAGAGCACCCTCTTGCCATCCTCCTGGGCGAGCACCTTGAGCAAAAGCAAGACTGGGATGACCCCATTCAACAAGGACCGGAACCAACCTCGCAACGCATTCATCATCAAGAGCCGGTTCTGGAGTTGCCTTTAGGTCATTGGAGATCTTCGATACATGATGACCATCCTCGTACGATCCGCAATAGATTACATTAGCTCCATCAGGCGACCAATCAAACCAGAGAAGGCGATGAGGCTCGATTTCTGAAAACACCAGTTCTTGTATATCATCTGATTGCCTAAAGCCACGAAGAGTGTCAAATCGACATAGGTATGATTTCTCCGAACCGTCGGGGTCTGCTGCGGCCAGAGTGTACTTATCATCAGGTGAAAGAAGAGCAGGCAACGGAACGAACTTGACAGTACTAGGCAGTAGAGTCTCTTTCTTCGTAGGTCTTCTCAAAGAACTTCTTATGAGAGAGTAGCCTCCAGACTCAGCTAGCCTCTGGTATAAGAAGAGGTCCCCGCTTTTCGAGAAGTCTGTTGGAGTTGTAAAATATGTCGCTTCAAGTGCAATCTTTAGACGTTCATAGATGGATATCAAATGATTCCCTCCTAACATGAGTAGACTAATTTAGTAGTGCTCCTGACATAAAACTTGTTCGATGAACATACCATCTGACAAGAAGTCTTAGTGAAAATGAGAGGGCGGCTCAACAGCGAACAGCAAGGGCAAGTCCCCTGATTACCTGACCCCGTCAGTCTGTACTCCGTATCCATCTGAGATGGATGAACATTGAAGAATTGTTCATGGGAGTGGCGCAGTGGCTTTTGGGGACCACCTTCTGGTGGTGGGTTCTTTATTCTCTAATAACTCACACTTGTTCCTGTCATGGTATTGAAAATGCTTTCTGCAATATTCCTTTTTCGATGCCTTTTGCTTTCTTACTTTTATAGCCAATGGTTTTATTCCGAAAGTATCTCATCATTATTTCCTTATCACTAGAAACCTCGCTCTCAGAGATATATTGGAATATGCTTTCCCATGTAACCCTTAGAAACTTCCTTCGCTGATTCTCCTTGATGTGCTTCCCAAAGATGGCCTCGATATCCGCCTCTCGTTTAGACCGCACCAGATTAATGAGATAGAAATCTACTTTCTGCTGATCTGCCATCCAAGTTCCAAGAATCCAGAATCGTAATAATTCATACAGCCCCTCATTCACAACCTTTTCAAATTCGGAGTGAAAGACTTTGAAGAACCAATTCTCTCCACCAGTCAAGTATTTCTTTTTTCTTCTTGAAATGTAGGATGGGTCTTTCTTTGGGGGGTTCTTTTTGTTTGGAGCATCTAACTTTGCCTCAATGAAGAACAGTGCACGGTCAGTATGGATTATAATATCCGGTTCTGAACCCTGAGATCTAGTTTCACCAAACTTGTCTCTTGCTGTATTCAGTGGCGACCAACCAGCATCTTCTTTCTGACTATATGACCAATAGATTACTTCAGAGGATTTAGGTGATGTGTTGGTTATAGAGCTCAACATTCTTTCGACAAGATTATTCTTCTCCAAGAATCTAAAAACATTCCAACAAACGGCATCTTCGCAATTGTCGTGTTCCATTCGACACCTTCTTTTAAAAACCTTAATTCTCTCTAATAACTCTAAGTCTAGCTGTTCTTTCCAGAGCAGATTATCTGATACGTTCGGGTATTGAAAGGTTGAAGGGGAGATGACAATTCTGTCTCGGGGACACCTGAAATTCTCTCTAAATTCTTGGCCCTTTGTTTCATTTGTCATTTTTTCAACAATTTCACTGCAACCTTTAACTGGACATTCAACTTTTGTGTCGGTAATTTCGATTTTTTCCTTCAATTCCTCTGCACCGAGCATTTTCAACTCTTATCATTCCCTCCATGACATAAGCAGACCAGTTTAGTAATACCCTTGACATAAAACTCGTTTGGCGAATATACTATCTGACTAAAAACTGTTGAAAAAGAAAAGAGTGGCTCAACAGCGAGCAGCAATAGACTGGTTTCAGAGAGGATAAACTCTGCGTTTCTTGGGTCGAAAACTCACTTTGCAGCTGGAATTGCATTGATAACTCAAACGAACAACTTTCTTATTGAAAGGAAAGCCTCATTGTGATCATATCGTGGTGAAGGACTAATGAACATTGATGAGTTCATAGAGAAACTAAAAGAGATCCGGGATTCTGGATTTGTCGAGTCCCACAGAGCGGGAGATACAGGAATTGGCAAAACTCTCGAAGATAAGTTAGAAATCAATGAGAACAATATAGCTGGTCCTGATTTTAGTGTTTACGAGTTAAAATCTGGCAGAAGGCAATCCAGTTCAATGATTACGCTTTTTACGAAAACGCCCGATCCTAAGGGAGCAACAAAGGAACTAGTAGACCATTTCGGTTACAAACATCGAAAGGGGTCTTCCAAAACAAGACAGGTGACTCTTGTTCATGTAGCTGAAGAAAGCGAATTCATTCCACTTGAAGACAAGGAGCTTCATGTCACTGTGGATGCACTCAGACCAAACAGCGTCGGATTGCAGCTTAAGTTCGTTGGAGATAGATTGTACTTCAAGAATGACAAAGGTGTCATCGCTTACTATGACAGGGATGAGTTGGAGAAGACATTTGAGAAGAAGTACAAGAGCATGGTCTATGTCATAGCAGACTGCAAAAGCGACGGGAAGAGAGAGTCCTTTTGGTTTAACGAGGCATATAGACTTGATAGATTCGGTTTCTCAACATTCTCCAAATTAATCAAAGATGGTCTTCTAAAGGTCGATTTACGTGTGGGACATTATCCAGATGGAAGAGTGCACGACCATGGGACTGGTTTCAGAATCTTACCTGTTCATTTTCCAAAATGCTTCGAAGTGATTGAATGCATCCTGCCACTTGAAGAAGTATACCAAAAGGCAATCATTCCGGAACTGGATGGAAGAAACTGAATCGAATATTCGCCCTAATCTGTCAATTAGACCTTTCGCAGAATAACTATGTGCTCATTGTGCATTGTATCAGCCTTGAACCCTTCGACATTCTCTGGCGCATTCTGCCAAGGCATCCTCTTGGTTGGGATATTCCGAGGGATTGTGCACTCATGGTCGAAACCTAGAACTGTGCCTAGCTCTGCTGTAATCTTGTCCGTTGGAATTCGCACCCGAGCCATCAGACGGTTGCCAATCACAATGCACGCATGTCCGTTTCTCTTCAACTTCTGATACATTGTTTCAATAGATTGATTGTAGTCAAAGAAGAAATTGAAAAACGCCTTCGCCCGTTTTGGGCTGTTCTTGCGTACTCTCTCATAGGTCTCATTCAGAGTCTTGCTTTCAAGAAGAGTCTCATCAAATTTCTTAGAATTACTGCCACCAAGCCCTCGCCTGTCTACCGATTGCACCTGTTCATAGTCAAGTCCAATCCAATGCGCAGGATATCGTGAGAATTGCCCATATGCAACAGTAGTACTGTGATCACCGTATGGGGGAGATGTGACAATAAGGTCAATAGAACTGTCATCTATTGGGGCTTCTCTGTTGTCAGCATATATCACTCTCGACATACTATAGTCTTCCGGCAGCGCCTTCACAAAGGGTGCCATCAGAGGGATGCATCTTCTGACATTGGCTCGGAAGACTTCATAGACATCAGGAGTGAACGACTTCTGCTCATCCTCCTTCATTCGAACAATCTTGAACTCTGCCTTCTTCAAGTTGGATGTCTCTCGTGCTGTGTGCGCTAGGCAGAGTCTAAAGAAGTCCCTGACAGGTTCATCCTCAACTGACTCGATTGCTTTCTTGATGACTGCTAGGTCAGCCTGAACATATTCCTTGAACCAGAGATTTGCGTTATGCATCGCTGGAATTTCGAGGGTACCATGTAACTGCTTTCTGACTGATGCTATCTTGTTACTAAGCCTCTCGCTTGCTCGACGAAGAACATCGTTATCAATTGGGGTCGTCTTGACCTTTGAAAGGAATACTGCGAAAGGATTGAGATCAGTACCGACTGATGTTCTACCCGTGAGCATTGACTCAACGAGTATTGAACCAGAACCACAGAATGGGTCCCAAACCAAGTCATCCTTTTCTGAATAGCGCTCAATGAGCTTCCTCGCAACCTGAGGAATCATTCTGGCTGGGTATGGATGGAGACCGTGAGTCATGTACTTCGTGTCTGCCCCTGCAAACGTCCAGTCCTCTACTGGTTCTTCCCTATTGTCAGGGTCGAAGTCAGGCAATCTACTCTGTTCCATCATTACCATTCTATCTCCTGTTGTTAGCTGTTATATATCCAGTCCTCAGTATCTCTGAGTGTATCCTGCTCATTGATTCCTTCAGAAACGTAGGAGGTGATCCCCGATCTGTTGGTAGGAAGAGAAGATGCCCTGCTTGTGCCCGTGCAGGGACGTCCGACCTGCTAAGTAACAGTCGAAACCTGGAACCCCTAGTCCGACCGCAGTTGGTGAGTGAAACTTCTCCACCTTCAACTTCCATGTTCAGCACTCCTCATGACTCCTGTCACCAGCAACCAGCAGGACCTCTCCAGCTGGGCGTGCATGAGTTTCGCTGTGCCTCATTGGAGCATGACTCCTCTTCACAGACTGAGCATCTGTCCGCTGCGCTGTATTATCATGGTCACCAGAACCCACGATGGCAGACGGCGTTTCCATGGTCTTTTCCATGGCTTGGTCGGTACTACTCGCAGACTCCTCAAGAGAGGTCTGGTCATAGCAGTCAGCCACGGTGCTCCCTACAAGCGAAGCTGGCAACTTCTTGGGAACTGAGGACATCCCTTTAGAACGAGCCCTCCGGGTCTTCGGGGAGGCCTTCCGTATTGGCGGAAGCCAAGTCCCTAGTCCTTCCTCACCCCTCAAGGAGGGAATGAGCCTAATCAAACGCAGACCGATGTTGATCGCTGCGTTCTTGTCCGCGTTATCGCGGTACCCACATGTGTGACAGAGGAAATAGCTCTGCTTTGGTCGATATCCTGTAGACCCACACTTGTGACACTTGATGCTGGTCCAAGCCTCCGGAACTGAAAACACCCTCTTGGGATTGAATCCATTCAGACTGAGCTTGTGTTGGAGCGCGTTGGTGATGCGAGCAAAGGACCATCGGTTTATCAGCCCACGAAACCGGCTCCCCTTTCCATCACCCTTTCGTGCGCGATTACGGATTCCTTTTAGTTGCCCTATTGCGACAAAGAGATCATAGCGTTGCGCCAGTTCAAGAACGTGCTCGGAGAGCTGTTTCACGAGCTTCCCGTCATAGTCGAAACTGACATTCTCACGCTTAGAGCTCATTGCACGAAGGCGTTTCGTGACCTCATCTGTTGATTGAACATTCCTCAGACGGGTGTCGCGCTCCACCTGGAGGCTTGCCACCATCCCATCATAACGCTCAATCTGTTTCGCTTTTTCGCAGTCGGTCCAGAACCTGACCTGTCGAAAGCCGCTCTGAGTCAGTACAACAGAACAGACTGCCTTCTTTATCCCGAGGTCTATCCCTATCACTGCAGGGGGTCTTTGTTCAGGCTTGATCGAAGTGACATCGACCTTGACCTTGAAGACCACCCACCACTTTCGCTTCCTGTCCTTCACAATCTGAATGGACTTCCTCTCTCCCAGACTCAATTGGTTGAGATGATAAGAGGAAGGACTCAGAGGAATTGCCAGTCTATCGTGACGTACTCTTCCTTCTCTCACTGAGTCGAGAGCATCACGAAGGATGAGCCAGTGCTTGATCTCCTTGTCAGGAGTATACACAAACTCGAACATCCTCGTGAACATGTGACGAGGCAGCTTCCTCGAACTGTACCCCTTTGCCTGTAGGGGCTTGTTCCTACCTAGAGCGAGATACACCTTCCACATTGCAATGGCTGTCTCTCGGCACTCCTGGAGTTCATTTGTTGAGATGTTTGGGAATCGTTGTTTGAAGTCGTGAGGAACGTTCTTCGTATCAGTCCGCAGTGTCAGTTCGTCTAACTTTCCAGCATCGAGTTGTTTCTTGTTCGTTCCAGCAAGGAGGTTTCTCTCATGTTTCTCAATTACTCCCAGATAGGCCTTGATGACTCTGGTGTCCCTTCCTGTGATTCTGGACAGGCGTGTCTTCTGTCTCTCCGTCATCACATCCCATCGGACAGGGACTTTGACCGTCGTCATCACGCCACTGGAGCGACCCATGAGATTCCGCCTCGCGTATATAAATTCCCGACCTGTTTCCGGTCGAGGGAGTTTCACTCAACCTCTTTCTCCGGAGATTGACTGATAACCTCCACACTTTATCTGATGCAGGGAAGTATATAAATTCATTAAACGTATTTCATATTATTGAGATATATTGTCCAATAGTAGGATATTGGGCAAAATAGAAAAGGGAATATCCCGCTACACTAGCACATTGCGTCTGGAGACGATTAAGTGTCATCCACGGAGCCAGCGGAGATCATAGTAAATGCACAGATTCTTGGTCTTAGAGCTTTAGTTGATTTGCTGAGAGAACGAACAACCAAGGACACCCGATACTTACATACACTAGGACAGCAGCGTCTGCTATCAGCGCTAGAAGAGTGGCAACAGAGCATCGAGCACGGAAGCCCCAGGTTCAATGCGGTTGCAGAAGAAGAAAAACATCTTCGAGATTTCGAGCTTGAGAACATCTGGGAAACAACAAGTAGCTATGGTAACACTGAAACAAAACGTGTCAGAAGCGAGAGAGATGGAGTAGTAGGGCCTCTCAATAGACTCATCAACATCTTCGGAGGCGAGTTGAAAAATCACTTTCTTCTCCTGTATCCACTTGAAGCACCTGCTAGGATTGGCAGACAAAGGAGCAAGACAGTCTGGGGATATCAAAGTGAAGAACTGGGTGATGTCCCTGTCGCTCATGGAGTAGACCTGCCTGAGCTTGATCTGGCGGATATGGTCCGATCTTTCGGTCGGGAACTGTGCCGGAAGTCGTTTATCTTCGGGGCTCCTACAAATGCCTTTGATGCATACTGCTTTCTTCTCATTCGCCATCTTTCGTCATATGTAGACTATGTCTATACCAATGGCCGGTGCGGCAGTGCTCAGTTCCTGCGTTCGAAAACAAAGGCAGACAAGAAAGTAAAGGAGGACCCCTGTGCTGCTGAGGTCCTACGAGAGATTGTCGATGAACTAGGAAGTCTGTATGGTAGAGGGCCTACTCCTCTTTCATCACCATCAAGAATCCAAGAGAAGAGAGGGAAGCGTACAACAAAGAAGTTCTTCAAAGATCAGATTGAGAAGCTTCATAGACTAAGTAAAAAGAGACCGCAAGAGAAGAAGGAACTGCTGACATGGGCCAAGTTTCTCGAGACACTCACAGCCAGTAAGAAGCCAAAACTACGAGATAGCGATGCTCAACACCTCTACGAGATTGTCCGGAATATTTCCAGATATGAAGGCGACAAATATCACAGATTTCTGACTGATGGATTGCCGCAGGTCTACAAAGCCGAATCAGTGATTTTACAGGGAGACCAATTCCTTCAACGGGGAGAAGACATCCTTATTGTCGGAGAATCCAAGATTCGGACCGATGAAGGATCTGGTCGAATAGACCTTGCAGTATACATAAGGACCGAGATACCTAACCCAAACCGACCTGGAAAAATAGCCGTCATGAGACCAATCGGAGTCTTTGAGATAAAATCACAGACCGGTTTCGACTGGGAGATTAGGACCAAGAAGACAAGAGGAAAAAAGAAGAAGACTGTTGTAAGGTTCATCGTGAGAAAGAGAGGGCTCACCGATGACGAATGGACTAATGCCCTTGCAGAGGTACCATCAAGAGGTGCAATTAGGCAGTTGAACCTCTACGCCTCTGGACTTGTCAGAGAATATAGAAGACTGACTGGAGATGAGACTGTCACGGATATTCTCAAAGGCGTCATTCTTGTTGACACACAGTTCGATGTAACTCTCAACAGAGAACTAGTGATGTCTCTCCTGAAAGACGTCGCGAGTAGTCAGATTCTGAATGGCAAGGTTGGGAAAGGCAACCGATTGCTGATTCGGTCGAAGAGTTCAATGGCAAAGAGAGCGGCACTTGTGCTTCTGTCATCAGACAAAGGACAGGCTGAAGGGTTGAAGTCAGAGAGAAAAGCACTGGACTCTAAGGTCCTGTACAATCCCTTATCCAATGTTGAAGGTGGTTCTTCACGACATATTATCTACCTGAGTGCAAGGTCTGCATCTAACTCCGGTTTCACTTCTGCATGGATTGCGCGATACTGGCACGGAATGCAGTATCTTCAACAACTGAGTGAGGACCATGGGAACAGACCAGTCGTATGGCTAGACCTTACTGGTGATTTTAGTGATAGCAACCTCGCGAAAGTTCGACTCAGAATGCAGCACCAAGACGCTGCGACAGAAACCTTCTTCGATAACATCAGGTTTATCGACCTCTCAGCCAATGTTGAGGGATTCTTATTCAGGGGAACAAATCCGCCAAATATACCAGCGCTTGGCAAGTGGCAGGACAAGATTGTGGTCGTGAGTGGGTGGGAACGGATCGAGAAGTCGACGCCGCCTCGATTGAAAAGCGCACTAGCTGAACTTGAGAGATACCTAGTCCAGGAGATGCATCGTACCGGATGCCCATCTGTCTGGTTTCTCGAGCCAAGACCCGACGAGAGGACCTCGGAGATATATCACACAAGGTGCTTGATTCCCTTTTGGTCTTCTTCTCCTCATCAACAATATGTCACAGATGTTGTCTGGAATCTTCCGATTCGTCCGTACACATCAGTTCAGACCACTCCAATGCTTGATGACCTTCGAGTTATTGTCTACCAGACAAAAGATACTATCAAGACTGAGGCGATTGAGTTTCCACTCCTGAGGGACTGGTCTTCAAGGTTCTGGAGCAAGCGTAGCAAGAGAAAGACTTCGAAGGTGCGCAGCAAAGAGAGCAAGGGGAGAGTTGCGCTCACTCCGCAAGACGTGCTAGGCAGTGCTCAGCTCTCGAAAGACCTTATCTTTGATTCCATAGACCTCATTCCCTGGCTTCGAGACCTCTGGCATCAAGACTTTGCGAGGACACCAAATGACATCCGTCAGGATGTCCGATTCGATACTACAACCCTGTATGGTAATCCATCACCACGGTCAGGTGTCATGTCGCGAATGATGTATCGTGCCAAGATCAAAGGTACACGAGGAAAAAGGGGCTATATGACCTCTCAGCAACTGATTCCTAAGGAATCAATCACTCATCCAAGACACTACAGAAGATATCGCCGCATCCAGAGAAATACTCTGAATACACAGAGCTACAGCGCACCAGATGAGAGACTTCTCGAGTTCAGACAATTCAGGGAGCAGACTGCTCAAAATGTGGAGGTCAGGCGTCTGAGGCAGACCCTGACTCTTCTATCGAAATGGAAGGAACCATGGACATCAGAATCAGCGTGGCAAGAGTTTCTCAAACAGCTGAAGCAGGTGGTTCCAAAAGAAGGGGTTCTTGTTCAGATTGGTGACATCAACGAGATCTCAGAATTGCTGAGGAACGATGACATCTCATCCAGTTTCTGGAGCTCTCTGCTATGGACTCGAGAGGGAAGACTTGGAAGTCATCTACGGTTGTGCGAGCAAGACCATCTGAGGGATCTTCTTGAGACTAATCCCCACGTGACCACCTCCTTTGGCAACTATCTTTTCCTCCTCCTGCTTGCAGTCTCCAGAAAATACCCCGAACTGACTATTGAACAGATGCAACATCTCTGGGAGCCCGTGAAGGCATGGCATCTTCGTCAGGTCGGATTCTACCTGAGAAAGACGCAGGGGGAGCGCATTGAACCGAAGTTCGATGTCAGAGCTGTCTGGTCAAATCTATGCAAGAGAGCCACAACATTGATCAAGATGTCATTGCCGGTCCAGTCAGCTGTTCGATATGGACAACTGCTGATTGCCCCATATGGCGATGATTATGACTACTGGGTATTCATAGAGGACAGGTTCGACAAGAGCCGGTTTCAATCGGGACTTATCATCGGTCAGAATCCCTTTGCATCATCGACATTCATGAGATGGACAGAGATGGACAATCATGAGATTGCACTCCATGCGAAGTCTGTTGTAGCTGAAGAAGTCTACGACCTACTTGTGAGCAACGTCAGTGGAATCGAGTGTGTCTGGCTCTTAGCTGAGGGAGAATGGAATCTTCAGGGCGAGCTGGTCATAATTCCTCGCAAGAGGTCAGCAATAACCAGTATCAGAGGCATGCAAATCAAGCCGCTGGTAGCTGACCGAATTCCTGAAGTGCCGTTTGGTGTGAGAATGCCTCCTAGAATCAAACAACGAGTCAGAGAGGATCTCTCTCAGATTGCTCGTCTGCGTCAGAGCATCCTGAGTGTTCAGTGTGCTCTTGGGATCGACTCCGGTATGTACGCAGTCCGCTTTGAGGAGGGGCGAGAACAGATTGACATGAGAGTTGTGTATAGGACTTCGGATCTCTTACACATCCTCCGCATGCCTCTTGTGGAGGGCATTCCGTTACAGAGTTCACAAGATTCAGATGTGTATCTGACATGGAATCCGTACGAGGACATCGACTATGGCGAACTCCAGCTCTTTCGACCGTATGTGGAGAGGAAGACCCCATATGTGCATGTTCGGGTGCCACTTCCAATGACAAGTAGAGAACTTCTTGAACGACCTCCTGCAGAAGTGGAGATTATCATCTTTCATGATGAGAGCGAGTGCCCCATCGTTGATGGTAACGCTTCTGCTCATGGGTCCTGTTGGAGAGTGAAGGCTGAGGGCGAGCAGGAGAGTCCCCGCTTTGATGCGTTGACCGACCATGCCCTCTCAGACCATGATATCTCCAGTCTGATTGTTTCAGGGGAGGTCTTTCTTGAGGAGGGCAGATACAAGCTCAACATCACCTTTGACAGCAGTCCAAGTGCAAGAGAGGGCATTGTCTTCAGAGAGAGTAGATTGATTGCACGAGCGCTTGGCTTGAAGTCAGTCACACCGGGTGTCTTTCTTGAGCTTGACACGGAGCAGCTGAAGTATGTACTCACCAACTATGGCGATGGTATTGCAATGGGCATCTACTCATCTCTCACTGAAGAGAGGATCAGCTCGTTCAATCTCATCCCCCAGGGAAGATGGCAAATTGATGAGGTCATGGAGGGATTCATCGATGAAACGGAGGAGTTCATCGAGTCGTATTTCGGTAAGGGAGAGAGACCTGAGAAACGCATTATCGACTACGATGAGATACTTGAAGAAACACAAGACCTATTGAAGAGAATAAAGAAAGGACTACCTCCACTTAGATAGCAGACAGCATTTCTATTGATTAGACAATGAATGAAAAATGAAAAGGGTGGCTCAACAGCGAACAGCAAGAGCAAGTTCTCCACTTTGGCATCGGGCAACCTGACGATTGCACCGCGTTCCCCGTCGAAGGCCCGTACCTCTCTTGCATTCCCGAAGGACTGCAAGACCAAGCTGCTTCTACCTCTATGAGATAGAAAACATAGGAGGTGAATGATGGAAGACGAGATGACTCTCGACTTCTTCCATCCGCAGCTTCCGCTACGGATACCTTGTATTTCGCCGCGCCACGAAGTGTAACGCAGTTACGACTTCTCCCCACTTGCCGTCCCAAGATTCGTGGTCGCCCAGTGGACGACACCTCACCCAAGAACAGCTCGCGTGGAGCGACGGGCGGTGTGTGCAAGAATTCCCCGGAGGCGCGAAAATCGCACCCCCAGCAGGGACGTATTCTCCGCGCGATAGTGACACGCGGATACTAGGGATATCCTGATGCGCATCGAAGTGGTGCGCAAATCCAGGTTCACGCGGGTGAGTTCCAACCCGCGATCCCGACTACGACTGGGTTTCG
>CAYHAA010000032.1:0-13290 GCA_964354495.1 uncultured archaeon
GTGAAATCCCCACGCAATATTCAGATCTCTTGATAACTCTCGCAGGCGCATCCTCTCTTCAGATTGAATTCTTTCGGGTGAGAATGCTGGGACGCCAATGTCTGGAACAATACCATTCCAGTCATTCTCTGCGGCATACCTAATCGACTCATATAGAGAAGTATCATATATCACATGATAGGCTCGTCGTGCGGGAAGCTGCATAGACGTAGAAGCTTCGTGTGCTCTTATGAGTTTGACTAAGCGGTTTCTTTTGTTGCCTAGCTATACATTGAAATGCAGAACTTGGACAGAAAGTACCATCACAATGAGAGCGGGTGTGTTGATGAGACCAGTCGAGTTGATAGTTGCCGGCGCTGGAGACCGAGGCTTCGTCTATGCATCATACGCCAGAGAACATCCTGACAGAGCTCGAATCGTTGGCGTCGCTGAGCCACGCGAGCTCTACCGAGAGAAGATGACGCAGGAATACAATATTCCCGAGGAGAATGTCTTCAAAGACTGGAAAGACATGGCGAAGAGGGACAAATTCGCAGATGCCGTACTCATCACAATGCAAGACCAGATGCATCGATACCCTGCCATTGCCTTCGCGAAGAGGGGGTATCATATTCTCCTTGAAAAACCAATGGCTCCGGATGAGAAGAGCTGCCGAGACATTGTCAAGGCAGTCACGGGAAAGAATATCATGTTCGCAGTAGCACATGTTCTTCGATATACAAGATACACACAGGAGCTCAAGTCAATCGTCGATTCTGGACTTATCGGAGACATAGTCAGCATTCAGCACCTTGAGCCAGTCGGATTCTGGCACCAGGCACACTCGTTTGTCAGAGGCAACTGGAGAAATGAGAGAGAATCCTCCTTCATGCTGCTCACAAAATCCTGCCACGACTTGGATTGGATTAGGTACGTCATTGGCAAGAGATGTGTTACAGTTTCCTCGTTCGGATCCCTTACACATTTCAAGAAGGAGAATAAGCCTGCCATTGCAGGTAGTAACTGCCTAGAGTGTGACTATGAACCCGATTGCCCCTATTCAGCGAAGAGAATCTATCTTGGTTTCATCAAACGAGGTGTCACAGGATGGCCTGTGAGTGTCATCAGCTCAGATGTAACATCAGCAGGTGTCATCAAAGCACTCCGAGAGGGGCCATATGGTAGATGCGTCTATGAATGCGACAACGATGTTGTGGACCATCAAGTTGTGAATATGGAGTTCGAAGGCGGTGAAACTGCATCATTCACCATGACAGCCTTTGCCAAAGCAAGGCAGAGAGAGACCCGCATCTTTGGCACCAGAGGGGAGATCTACGGCAACGGTACCAAAATCCAAGTCTACGAGTTCTTGACGGGCAGGTCCGAGGTCGTGGATATTTCTACTGAAACGCCTTCGTCGCTTGCGGACCATGGCGGAGGCGACTATGCGTTGATTCACACATTTGTTTCAGCAGTAGCCGAGAATAATCCAAGCAAGATTCTCTCGGGGCCGGAAGAAACGCTTGAAACACACTTGATGGCCTTTGCTGCAGAGAGAAGCAGAAAGGAGCGTAGAGTCGTAGACCTTAAGAGCTAAACCAAAATCCCAGAAACCGCATCACCATAGTAGACGGATATCTATTTTGAGGCATCCACGAGCCACTGTGACACTTTCATGAGAAGACTCCATTCGGAGTCAGGGTCGTCGTAGTAATCAAACTGATCAGTTCCATCACGCTCACTGTCTTCCTCATATTCTGGGTGCGGATATGAGAGAAAGACTGTACCGGCCCCATACCTACAGACTATCATGCTCGGCTCGTTGTTCTGCGGATAGAGAGTGATAGGAATCACTGTCGACATGTAAGTTGCATTAGTCGAATAGAAGTAACCTGAGCTCCAGTAAAGGACACCATATGTTGAGGGCTCGCTGGATAGATCTGGACCTGTCGAGTTCTCATTCACAACCAACTGGATTATCTTAATCCCGGAGCCATTTACAGCACCAATCGTATAGCCGTGGAAAAGCCTGAGGTAATAGTCGGTACCCAATACAGAACCTCCGCATATGCCGAAGTATGATCCACCTCCTTCAATAAAGTCACAGACTGCAATCCCACCTGTGACTCCAAGAGAGTAGAAGTAGTCAGAAGCAGGTCCTCCAGGAAAAACAATAATGTCGTAGCCATCAAGTACACCCTGTTGAATCTCAGTGGAGTTCACGTAGTCTGCGTCCGCATTAATCCAGAGAAACATGTTTAGTAATGCTGTAGCACTGTGCAGAAGAACTCCTGTATCATTATAGACAGCCACACGGATTCCTTCCATACCCGTCGGATTCCTGAGGGCAAGCGTCAGAGATCCTACGACAAGAAGAAGCACAACAAGCACTACTGCTCCTTGTTTCTTTGAAACTGCTATCGTCATGTTGAACAACTCCATTTCAAATGGCTGCAACAGCCATACTCCGATGTACAGGAATCTTGTCCGGGAGTGTTCTCACTGGCTATTATATGCCATAAAGGAATGATGTTCATAGCAAGAGATGTACAGCCATCGTAGAGTCATCCTCCCCCTACAGGGGGAAAAATCACAATCAGGTCATCATCATTCAACACTGCGTCCATGTCGAGCACTCGAATCCCATTGATCATCACTATTTTCGCCCTGCCCAGCTCAAAACCGAGATGCTGAGTGAGCTCACTGAGAGTCCTTCCATCAAAACGTACCTCAAATGATGCACCAATCTCAGAACCAGCAGGAGCGTATTCTCGGAGGGTTGCGTAGAGCTTGACAGTGACTCTCATGGACTCATCACTCAGTAGTAATCCACATCGACATCTTCTCTCGTATAGCCATGGCCTTTGAGATGTTGGCCACCACAAAGAAGCACCATGTTGAACGGGAAGAGGCCAACACGGTCTCCATCATCCATGACATGGTCAGTCTTCGCGAGATTGCCATTTATGAAGCAGTCCCCGAGGTCGTCGGGCTTTAGGTGGAAACGGGCTGCCAACTGAGTGAAGGTTTCATTCTTGACGTACTCAATCGTCAGCACAGTATCTTCGCTAGCATGACTGTCTGACACAAGGGCGCGAAGATTGCCATAGAGATGAATCTCAATCATTGATACTTCTCTGCATTCCTGCCGTGAAAGGTGTTTCTCTCTGGTCAAAATAAGGGTATGCAGCAGTCGCTTCAATCTTGGACAAAGTTGGACAGGTGTTTATATACTGTGCCGAGGAACACAACTCTGAGGTCGACCGACACGAACGCTGGCCTCACGAAGTTGTGCCCAGTGCCGTTTTCTGGGCGGACAACACTCCGGTGTTCAAGATTGTCCAATTAACAATGAACGGCGAGAGGAGAAGAACCTGTCTTCTCCTCATGTCATATTCTTTAGACTCCCTTGAAAACAGCATCAAGCTCTGCATCTGTGACATCGAAAGTCACGTTGTGAGGTGGAAGTTGTTCTGTGGTGAAGAACTCTGGAAGTCTGTCGTCGTTCTCAGTGAAGCCAGCCTTCTTGTTGAAGGCACGTTCGTTCTTCAGAATTGCCAAGCCATACTGCGTGACGTCGATTTCCTTGCCAAGGAATGCACTTACAGAGTCAGTCATACCTTTGAAACCGGCATCGTTGTCGAGAATGCAGAAAGCTATGAACAAGCAGTAACCCGTTGAGTCAATGTATGCTGTCGTAGCCTGGAAGGCCTTTGACAACTCTGCCTTATTCAGAGCTCTCGGATCTGTAACAGTTCCCTTGATTCCGAGTATCTCAGCCGCGATGGTGTACCCTGCGGTATGGTCAGCGCCCATGGGAGTAGTGGCATACGTGACACCGATTCCACGAACCGGGCGTGGGTCGTAGGCAGGAAGCGCTTGTCCCTTCACAACAGGTATCCTTGTCACACCAAGGGCTTCACCAGCAGTCTTTGTGCCCGATGAAACAAGTCTGCCAAGAGCCGAGTCCGGATTATAGGCCTCCTTCAGTGCCTTGATGGCACCGGGGCCATCTCCATACTTGAGAAGACCTCCTTCCATCAGCATCGCTAAGGTGTTACCAGCTTCTATTGTGTCGAGCCCAATGTCATTGCAGAGCCTGTTCAGTTCCGCAACATCATGAAGGACTCCGATTCCAAGATTCGAGCCAAGTGCCCATACGGACTCATATTCGAGCGGTGAAACATGGGCCTTGCCAGTCTTCTCGTACGGGACCGCATTCGAGCAGCTCATTACACACCCAGGATGACATACATGACCATACTTGCCTTCTGCAGCATCACCAAACTTTGTCTTTGTCTTGTCAACAAGCTCGTGCACTGCTTCGCCTGAGATCTTTGCTGCACTCTCAAAACGACCTGAACTGAAACCTCTTGTTGGCAGTCCTCCTGCCTCGTTCATAATGTTCTGAAGAATGTTGGTCCCGTAGTTCTTCAGTCCGCCAAAGGGCTTGCCATCGTCAGTGGTCAGTTTTCCAGTCACTGGATGCTTGTCAAGAGCCTCGCGGAGTGCCTTTTGTCCGCTGTCAAACCGTTCCTTTTCCTTCGGCTCTGGGGCCTTACCGCCTGTAGCATCGCTTATGATGGTAACGACTCGCTTGGAGCCTAGTACAGCCCCAAGACCGCCTCTGCCCGCGTAACGACCAGGGTCTGTGTTCTCGGGGTTATTCCCAAAGATACCCGCACATTTCTGCAGACGTTGACCAGCCATGCCACATCCAATGATACCAGGCTTGACTGGATAGTCCTTCCAGATCTTTCCTATGAGTTCATAGAGACCCTTGCCTGCATAGTCATTTGTCTTGACAATCTCACATGCATCTTTCCGAACTACAATGCTGTACCAGTCCTTGGAGTTCTTCGGAGGCGCTCCCTCGATGATCATACCGCGGACCCCGATTCGTGCCAGTCGTTCGCCAGTGAGGCCGCCGGCATTCGCCTCCTTGATGCCTCCAGTCAGGGGCGACTTCCCGCCCACACTCATACGGCCAGAAGAAGGAGCTCGTGTCCCTGCCAGAAGACCCGGCGAAATAGCAATCTTGTTGTACTCACGCAGTGGATGACATGTCGGATCGACCTCTTTGTTAACCACAGCGGAGGTAAAAGCTCTGCCAGCTAGGGTCTCGTATTCCTTAGGAACCGATTCCCATTTGTGGCTCAAATCGCTCATGTTTATTCGGAGTATCTTGCTCACATCGTGAACCTTCTCATCAAGGAACTGATATGCAAAGTGGCTAATATGCGATATGGTCACCCGATTCATATCGTTATGTCAGCTCGAACATGTCGTGCTGCAAACAGCCTATCCGGATGCCTGTGACCGCGATGTCTAGAACCACAGCACTCGATGAAGATCAATCAAACGTACAGAAATCACGCTCATGGATGCGACTCTTCAAGAAGCCATTCACAGACCTTCAACATGAGCCCCCATTCCGAGTCTGGATCAGAGTACGTATCCCACAGGTCGGTTCCGTCGTTCATGTTCCCTTCTTCATATTCAGGATGTGGACTAGAGAGAAACACTGTTCCATTTCCATACTTAAAGGCAATCATCGAGGGCAATCCTGTATCAGTATAGGTGCAGATTGGGATGATTCCTGTCATGTTATCAGCATCAAAATGACCAGATGATTCATAGAAGATAGTGTATGACTCTGGTTCGTCGCTCAGATCGGGACCCGTTGACTCCCGATTGACATTCATTTCAAGAAGCCAGTCTCCAGTCCCATTTGTATCGGGCCAGAGCATACCTTGGAAAAGACCAAGTCGATAGCCAGTGGCGTATGAAGCACCGCCATCAATTCCAAAATAAAATCCCCCATCAAGAACGAATCGTCGAACAATCTCATAATCATCTAGTATATCACAACGTTCGTCGCACCAGCACCCTCCAGGCGCGACGAAACTATCATACGAGCTCAGGGCTCCGGTCTCTACATCTTCATCACCGATTACCGTAACATCAGCGCCCATCCATCTGAACATACTCTCAAGAGCTATCTGGCTTGCAGGAGCCGTTCCATTATCGTCGTATACTGCGACCTTCACTCCTGCTAGAGGACGTGGGGAGAGAAACGTCACGAACAGTACGGAAGATCCAAGGATAATCATAATCAGTACAGTGACAAGAAGTACTCGCAGACTTGGTTTGTAGATCTTCATGATTGCACTATCCACAGAGCTCTGAGTCAGAACGCATATTATTATGCTAAAAGGAGCACTCTCAGCGCAAGTTCAATCAGATTTGGCGAAATAGTCGCCCTCCTAGAGAGAAAGTCCTGCTACACGATTATGTTCGATGCCGCTTCTAGACCATAGCCAATCTGGTCCATTTTCCAGTACCGAACCAAAGTCATTCAGTCACAGATTCATCCAAGCTATGCCTGAGTTTTCGCAGGAATCTACCACTTCTCTTCATATATGTACGATATTCGTCACCAAATGTATCAATCAACATCAGCTCTTCTTGTTTTGCAACAGAGGGAAACGAGATAGAGATGAGAATTGAGAAGAATATGATGAGAAGATTCAATGTCAGTAGTGCCATTGCTATAGAGAATACGATGAAGATTGTGTACATCGGATGGCGAACCCTGCTATATGGTCCGTCGGTGATGACCTTGTGATTCGACTGTATCTCTAGACTAGCGGAATACTGTTTGCCGAGAGTGCAATGAGACCAGTACAGTGCTGGAACACATAAGATTGCGATAGGCAGCGCAAGCCATCGTATCCATATAAGGTACGAAAGCTGGAACCAGAGAATCCATGGCAGGTAGAGTAGATAGAGGATGATGCACGCAAAGTATGCGAGGATGCCAACTGTCAGCGTCAGAGCCGCAGCTCGTGGGAGTTCATGCTTTTCTCCAGCCTCTCTCTTTGCAGCTGGTATTCGATACGCTAGGCGAATCACAGCAAAAGCAGCATACATTGAAACAAACAGGATTCGAAATAGTAGCCCCTCATCCATGCGCATTTCACCTGAGAATCTGCGGAACCTGACAGCGCACTGCATCATTCTTATTGATTTGCTTTTGCTTGAGGCTCCGAAAGCGGCCACTTTGTGTAGTCATCCACTTGGTTCCCTGTGACCGAATTTCTTATCACGTTCCGGCCATCATAGATTGATGTTCCGGGACGTGATTGGACATGACAGGCTGGTTTCAGGCTTTTGTTGATAAGGTGAAGGAGAACATTAAGAAGCTAATTGAGAAAATGAAAGGCAAAGCAGAAAGTCTCGCGGGTCCAGTGAAGGAGAAAGAGGGCATTGAGAAGCAAAGGGGAGGGAGCATGCTCACGGGATTCAAGAGCGCATTTCTTGGTGTCGCTGGCGTCATCGCAATCTCATTTGTCATCATAGGTTTCTTGGTTCTGCCGCCATTCTTTGACAGAGCAGGAGATCAGAATCATCGCCCAGAGATTACAGGTTTTTACCCAACAGAGCATGTCGATATATCTATTGGGGAAAGCCAAGAATTCAATGTCTCAGTACGTGACCAAGACAATGACTCATTGGTGATTTTATGGTATCTAAACCACGCAGTAGTCGAAACAAACATGACTAGTTTTCTTCTCATAGCCACCCAGCAAATGATGGGACCCAACGAGCTTAATGTTACTGTGAGAGACTTGGAATACTCAACCTCGTTGGTATGGAATGTGACTGTGGTCTGAGTCATGCCCACGTCTTCCGGATAATCTAGTAAAATCAATCGCACATCCGCTCAGGAGAACATGTGGAACTACTTCACTGCTTTGTGAATGGCTACAACACCGAAGCTCATCATTCTGTAGTCGACTTTTGAGAATCCAACCTCATGAAGAATCTTAGACAACTCCTCGGCATCAAAGAATCTGGTGACTGAATATGAGAGATAGGCATAGCCAGTCCTCGATCCCGAGATAAGTCGCCCGAGCGTTTCGACAACTTTCCTTGTATACAGATGGTATGCGGCTCGGATTGGTGTTGATCTCGGCTGACTGGTTTCAAGATTGATGAATCGTCCTCCTGGCTTCAGAATACGATTAAACTCTCTGAGGAACTCCATCAATCGCCCACGGTTTCCAGTGATGTTCCTCGTGGCAAATGAGATTACTACAAAATCAAAAGTGTTTTCGAGAAAAGGAAGTCGGCGGGAGTCAGCAAGAGAAACAGATGCTTTCCGAAGTTCTGGCTTGCTTCTGGCCCTTGAAATCATGGGAAAAGAAAAATCAGTAAGAACTATTCTTGTCCCGGGACTAGCGAGCCTTTGGAGATTGACTGCCATTTCTCCAGTCCCGCCACAGACCTCCAACCATAATGCGCCACCGTCAGCCGCAGCAATCTGCGAGGCTTTCTTCCGCCAAGGAATATCCAAGCCAAGGGTAAGAACATGATTCACTAGCTCGTACCGATTCGCAATCTCTGAGAAGATTGTGAGAAGCCCTTTGCTCATTGGATATACACCTATTCGTAAAGAAACCACGTTCTAAGGGACAAATGGGTGAGCAAGATAGTGCCTGTTGATAATGTCGACCATGAAGGCTAACACAGACTCTTCTTGGTTTCGTCCTTCTAATCCTTTCCGTATAGAAGATGCATTGGCCACCTTCTCGTCGAGAGTCCGATACTGACTGGGTGGTTGTGTGTTGACAGTGACCCTGAACTCTTGTGAAAGTGGTAATGAGCAATACCTAGACTTGCGATGATATCAGGAAATGGTAGAGGAATAAGCCCCGTTATCCGCCATATTTCGAGATTGAAGAGGATGAGATAGGGAAGAATGATCTCGGCCAGAAGCAAGACCACGGTAGCCACGGATGCTAAGCGAATGTTCAACTTCCCTCGGGAGTACATGAGTGTGTTGGCATAAAGCATCAATCCCACGACCACCCAACTCGATGACATCGTCAGATACAGCAGTGTGTCGCTTATGGCGTATGAACCGAAGAGGGAATCATCCCACCATCGAAGCAGGTCCCAACATGGAACAAAATGTGCTCGAGCAACACTAATGAATCCCGGAAGGAAGCACAACAGTGCATAGGCCCACCATGAAGGAGCCGGCAAACCTACCGCTTCGGCCACAACTAGAGCAGGCATAACAATGGCTATAGGACTGAAGAACGTTATGACCAGTACTGCAAGCGGAAACAGGTTTACCTTTGACATTCCTCACATAGCCTGCCCCAGGGCACGTAGTACATATTATCTTCTCTTTTTTCAAACTTCGCATTTCCGCAGAATGAGTCAAGTAACTGACTTCTCAAACTGCATCAAGCAACCAAAAACAGACAACAGAGGATGGAAGTACCACTACAAAACCCTTGGACAACTCTAGGTACTGTATGAACACACTTTCAGTCTGCACGCCTCGGACATTAGTACAGGTGAGCTGAACACCTCGCCGGAGCTTGGTGCTTACACCCCCTGCCTATTTACCTCGTCTTCTACGAGAGTCCTCGTTCCTAGACTCGATGTTACTGTCACCAGCCCCGCACTTCATTCTCGATGGCAGTCACACAGAGCCCTCATTCGGATGAAAACGCTCGGCAAGTGGATGTGGAGTTCTTGCTAGACTATTCGAGTATTGCCACTACAACCATCTGTGCAAGTGAAATAGTTACAAGTTTTGTCGCAGAATATATAAGAGAACATTGTTTGTAATAGAGTGGAATTAGACTGAAATTAGAAATCACCAGATTACATCTTCCTTTATTGGCCAGAAAAAAGAGAGGTTTTTTTTGAACTCACGAACAAAAGAGGTGCTGGATAGTGACTGGATTCCGTCTTCAACTATTGTTTCACTAGTAGTTGGTTCCACTGCCCTTTTCGGGCCCATATTCTTCTTTGTTGGTGCAAATCCACATGTTGACCTTGTATTTGAGGTGTATTCTCTCTTCTGGCAGTTATCCTCTCAGGGAGGACCATTAGTATTCATTGCAGGATTTTCCAGTACTTATTCATTCTTCATGCCACTGCGAATTTTATATGTTTGGCAACTTCACAGATGCTATGATAGTCGTACATCAAGGCGATTGACATTGGTTGTTGGATTGATTGCTGAACTCCAGACTCTAATCACTCTCTTTATGATGTCATACGACCCCCTCTCTCCATACCCTCAACTGACTGGTCCAGTTCCATTGTTGTATCTTATGGGAGTTTTGTTTCTTATTACAGTGCCACCACGAACGCAAGGAAAGGAGTGGAATGATTAGATTCTACTAGAGAATCAAGGGATTTTTGTGGAAGCGCCTGATCCAACGAAGTCATGGTTTTCGTTTCATTCTTCTCCGATATAGGACAAGGCTTAGGTATAGAATCAAAAGCGGTATTCCGGCTATGAGCGAAAGAGGGAGAACAATCTTCAATAGAGCAATATCCGGTGAGATTGGATTGATAGTTGAACCTCCAATTCGAGTGATTGTTAGATTGATGTTAATGATTGCGATGTAGCCCGTATTCGTAGCATTCACGGTATAATATGCACTAAATGGGATGAAGGTTGAATTTCGATGCCGAGTGTCACCGCGATGTAACATAGTCTTCGAGTTCGTATCAGAGCTAATCCTGATTCGCACTATAGCATCAACAATAGATGTATTGATTGGGTCTATATCAGACACAATAGAGTATATCGAGTATGGCTGTAGTGTGATTCTTGTTATAAATGATTGATTAGCTGTAAGCTCAAGGTTAGTTCTTTGCAGAATGGGATTGTCCGTAGTTTGAGCTACACAGAATCCTGCCGGTAAGGTAATCAAAACTAAAGTAACAATGGCAATTTGCGTTCTTTTCGAACTCATCGAAAAGTTTCTGTTCCTGAAAGTCATTTGCCTATCAATGTACTCCCTAAGGAGTTAATACCAGTACATCCACAACTCCGGCTCTCCTCCGAAGAACCATAAGTCTCTTTGCGCATCAAAGAAGCGGCTACTGTCTGTGATTCTGATTTCAAGTGTGGTGGAGGATGCATCAGTAATGGTTACTTGAAAATCCTCGGAAGAGGGACCAATATCGTCTGCATAAGTGTAACTAGCAGATGAACCCCATCTGTACCATAGCCGCATCAGTTCTGGGTTCTGCGCATCTCCGCCATCGTAATCGATTCGTATCTTATAGACGTCCGCACTCTGATCAATGCCATTTATTTGAAACCAAATGTCAAGTCCGTAGGACCACACGGGATTTCCTTCCAGAGCCTCATTATCATCTTCGTCCCAATATCCAATAGTATTCTCATAATCATCATAATATTCTACTCCAACATCAGTCCACGCAGCAACAGGTTGAACCACGAATGCAACAATCAAGAGTGCAAAGAATGATGGAAACAGAAGTCTATCAATAATCTTCTTCATAATTCTTCCTCCTTGCAAAGAAATGAACCGACGCCGCCCCTCTTCCCACATTTGACATTTGTTTTCAAGGCCCATTATGATTTAATGCATAAGAAGAATATGAGTGTTTTGGCACAGGAGATTTCGGATGCCTATTCTCTCTTTCGGCATAAGATTGCTGCATTGGATCTGGCTCATTATATGGTGCAATCTGAGTGTTTGTGGGATGTAGACAAGATTGTGTCAGCGCCTAATCAAGCAGATGAACCCCTTCAGTCGATAATTGTAATGAAATCCTTTAAGGAAATAATGACAAATCCTGACACTATTTCATTAACGCCCAGAATTCGAGAACGACTGTTCGTATTGCTGCAGGAATCGAAAGGCAGGTTTGAAAGAGTTGAATGGATTGTGAATGCGATTTCAGGTGCGATTGCTTTTACATCTGATGAGCAAATACAGTCCGCAACATTATCAATACTCAATGTTGGTTATGGGACTGAGATTTCAAAGAGAATTCGAAGTGATTGTAATTTCTCTTAGAATCCAGATATTGCTGCTATACTCAATAGATTACAAAAGTGATAATGGAGAATAGACATCAGAGGATGGAAGCACATTACGAACTCCTGAGACAACTCTAGGTACTGTATGAACACACTTTTAGTCGTCATGCCTCGGACAGACTGAAGTAGTCACGCGATGAGGGAGGATTGTTTAGAAAAACATATATGCAAAAGGAGTGTTATTAAAGCTGGATGTTCTCCTGTAATATCTAGGTGGTGAAGAAGAGGAGTGCGGAAACAAAGAGCGGCTATTTTATCCCTATTTTTGATTAGCATGATAATGATTTTAGGTCTGCCAGTTCTTGCGTGGAGTGATATTGGCGTTGAATATTATGATGGTGTCAAAGAAATATACGGCGAATGGTCTGAAAACGATAATACAGCTCTTGAAGAATATGTCGGGCTATGGGCGTACTATTTAGACATTGAATTCAATATTACTAATGTAGATCAGAATGCAGACGTCTACAAAATTCGAGTAGATTATGGCGGATCGGATGGCGATGAAGCTATTCAGCTCTGGTATAGATGGGGTTCGTCTGGTTCTTGGATATATTGTACTACGTTATCTTCTATACAGGATCTCTATTATACAATTACTGATGCATCGAGTACCCTATTACAGATCAAAATCATGGATAATACTCGTATTTTTGATTTTAATCGAGACCAATGGGACTTCGGAGGAGAACCCGAGCTCTGGATGTATTGGTATTAAGAATTTGCACAAGCAAGCCTATTGAATATGATTATTGTCAATTCCAATCATTTGTTATAGGTAGCATTATGATGCGGAAAACTACGGTGACTTAGAATTGAGTGCCTCTAAACGCGTTAATTGGAAATTTCAACTAAGTCCGACTGAGGTGATGCTGCTACTGCTGTTTGTGGTTCTCTTCCTTCCTACATTTATCACTCTTCGTAACATATCGAGTTCACTTGCCTATTCCATCGAGTCTTTGATGTGGCGACTGCTTTTCTACCGTGACGGTTCTGTGGATTTTAGAATTGTTCCCTATTTTTTTATGCTTCAGGACCATCTACTGAAGTATCTGCTAGTCATTCAATTCAACAGGTATAACCGGCATGCAACAACCAAGATACGAGTTCTATTAGTCGCGATACTCAGCGAACTCCAGATGTTTCTGCTGATTGATATGCCTCAGATTATTGAAGGGATTCAGGGATTACATGCTTGGACTGCTTTCGTTTGGTATATCCCTATTCCTACTGTTCTGATTGTTTCTATCATCTTATTGATATTTGTACCACGTCCGGAGTCTGAACCAATGTGGATTGATAAAGAAGAACAAAAAGCATGGTGGAAAACAAAGCAGAAAACGACATCAGAGGATGGAAGTACTTCACAAAACCCCTAGACAACTCTAGGTACTGTATGAACACACTTTCAGTCTGCACGC
>CAYHAA010000033.1:0-12167 GCA_964354495.1 uncultured archaeon
GAGCCGGTCTGCGAAGAAGAAGATGAACAGAACCATCATTGACCAAGTCCCACAGTCGAGCACTGTCGATATCCACGTGTAGAGGGGTATGGTCTTCGACCTGATAGGGTTTCGATAGAAGTCGCAACTGTGGGCAGGTCATGAATTGCGGTATCGGCCAGGACTATTAAGGTCGTCATAGAATTAGACATGAGAAGAAATGCTGTCAGTCCTGCTAGCGTCAATTGGATAGCTTTTTATGATATCAATTCAGAAACACAGTACTGACAAGGTGAAGTATCGATGCCCGGTTCACATGGTTCATTAACAAAGGCGGGAAAAGTACGAGAGTCCACACCAAAGGTCAAGGGTCGTGAGAGGCATACACCGATTCCCAGACTGCGAAACAAGAGGAACTATCACAAAAGATTCGTGCAAGGAATGACGATTGGGATTAGAAAGTAACACTTTGTTTCCACTTATTCTTTATCAACAATCTCCTTTAATTCGCTCATTGTAGTTGTAGCTGTAATTATTCATCTTGACTCTCTTGCCGTTCTGAACAAATCTGACAGCTATTGTGTTCGCTATATTCTTCATCTGAAAAGGGACACTCATTTGTGTCATTTAGATTACAGTCGATAGAATCTATGCTCGTTCCCTTCATCTTCTAGCGGTGCTGAAAAACAGTATGGTCCAGGATGAAAATCACCACCACAAGGGGGTTCGCCTTCATAGGGGCAATCCTCACATTTCTGTTCTACAAAATCGTATGAAATGGATGAATGTAATTCGTATTCATCTGGCTCTTCATGCAGGCTCGTTGGTTGCAGAACAGCAACTCTATACCATCCAGAGCCTCGTTTTTTTGCTGGACCAATATTCAATTTCCTACAAATATGATCTGGTCCAAATAAGATGTGGCCGTGAGTACATTCAATAGTTGCTTCCGAATGCCCTACTTCTCGAAGGTAAGATACATACTTCTCCATGTATTCCAATCTATGGTTCAAATCAGACACATAATCAGGTTCTCTTTGCTTCCAGTATTCCAAATCCTTTCCGACATAAGATCTTGCCCCATTATGAATCGCTTCATGAACTTCTTTTGAGAGTGTGACTAAGTTACTAAGGTCATTGTTTGAGCGGTCACCGCCAATATGATGGACGGCAATACTAGCTCTAATTCCGGATATAACACACTTGTTTCCATCTCGTTCTAGAACACCGGGCACTGTTAGTAGGATATCCAAGAAGATAGAAGCCACGCAAGAGTAATTCTCACCCGTCGCATTTTGCTTTACAAGATTGATAAATTCTTTATAGGTACTCCTCCCTAGATTTAGATATCAAGATGGTGAAACCAATGCACGATGTCTCCAATGCAATGAGACTCAAGCTTCCATGCGAGTTGCCCCCGACCCCCGCTAAAATACATCAGACATCCGACTGACTACCAAAGCGAACTGCGACGATTTGCGATAGAGGAATGGTCCTTCGTCGGGAATTGAACCCTGTTTCTATCACTCTATGTCGTTGGACTGATTGCCATCAAGGCGTGACCTGTGGAGGAATTCTGCAAGCTTAAGCTGTTCAATTGATAGTCGATAACTACTCTGAATCTGCTGTCGTCCTCTACCTCCGTGGTTCGATAATAAGGCGTTCTGACTTTTCGTGCGGTCACCAGAGATAAATATCATATATGGTGGATTACGCTAGTACGCATACTCGATGGAGTGGTATGGAACATGGAACCAGTGCTGGAGTATACGGTGAGGGATGACAGGCCCAGGATAATCAGGCAGAGAGATGAGATCATAACTATCGGTACTCATAAGGCGTTCACAAGGACAGATGTTCGGCTAATTGACCAAGAGATTGTGACCATCGATATATCTGAACTGAGCATGTGCTCCGAGATGGAGGAGATTGATCTTGGTATCAATAAGATTGAACACATTGACCTGGGTTCTCTCGCCTCGTGTCCCGTTCTTCAGAGGATCAGCCTATCGAGTAACAGCCTTCAGAGAGTTGATCTGACCCCGCTCAGCTCCTGCACTCTCCTGCAGTCCATAAGGCTCGACGGCAACCTCCTGACGAGCATTGACCTAGCTCCCATCAGTTCGTGTACCCGTCTGAGGGACCTCACTCTGGGGCATAATTGCCTCCGGAGTGTCGACCTCACGCCCCTCACCCCATGTCATGACCTGAAGGAACTCCGACTTCACTCAAATCAGCTCGAGGGCATTGACCTGAGCCCTCTTCGCGGCAGGGTCGGTCTGCGGTCGCTCAATCTTGGCGGCAATAAACTACGAGGCATCGACGTGGAACCGCTGAGCAACTGCACAGACCTCTTCTCGGTGGACCTGGAGTCCAATCATCTTCAGAACATCGACCTTGGACCGCTCAGCTCCTGCCGCAGCCTGGAATCACTCTCGCTCAGAATGAATCAGCTTCAACACATAGATCTCTCTCCTCTCAGCTCGTGCAAGGAACTCTCGTCTTTGCATCTTCGTAATAATCAGCTCGAAACCATTGACCTGAGCCCTCTTAGTGGCCATGCCGGATTGTGGCAGCTCAGTCTTGGGCATAATCGATTACGGAACATCGATCTGGAGCCATTGAGCGGCTGCAAGAGGCTATACTCTCTGGGACTGGAATCCAATCGTCTTGAGAGGGTCGACATAAGACCACTCAGCTCCTGCAAGGAACTCCATTCTCTCGACCTTGATGACAATCCTCTCTAGAGTGGTCCGCTGGGACCTCTTGCCTCCCGTCCTAGTCTGAAGAAGCTGGACATATAGGGAAGTATGATGCTGTTTGTGAGTGCAGGTCGAAGGCCTCTTCATTGAATGACCCTCAGACTGAAGGGGCACTCGCCACTGGAATGGGACACTGCATCGGAAATCTTGGCATCATCTCACCGCTCGAATCTACCTCTCCTCTTTTCACTCCTGAATGTACGAGTCTCACCATGAGGCTTTCAGGGATGTTGAAAGTCAGTCAGCGACTCCAGGGAGTCGACGGGGCTCGTGTCCAGTTCTCTGATGGGATTGTCTTCCAGTCTCAAGACCTTGAGCCCGTGACATCCCGCGAGCGGGGTCAGGTCGATCGACTTCAATCTATTGTCGGAGATGTCAATATGTTTAAGATTCTTGCATGTGGACAATGACGAGAGGTCGATGTTGTCCAGTCTATTATCGAACAACAGAACTATCTCGAGATTGGCACACTCTCCCAGGGGTGTGAGGTCCACTCGCTGCAACTGATTTCTTGCTGCAACAAACTCGGTCATATCACACTGTGCAAGCGGCGTTAGGTCAATCTCTGTCAGTCTGTTCGACATCAGACTTAGATCACTTAGCATCCTGCAAGATGAGAGCGGGGTAAGATCCAAAGCCTCGATCTTGTTCTGATTGAGTGTGAGTTTGCGCATACTCCTATTCTGTGCCAGGGGCGCCAAATCACAGCTTGTTATTCGATTATTCTTGAGAGAGATCTTCTCAAGATTGGCTAACCTCGCTGTAGACTCGAAGTCAATGCTGGTCATTTCAAGACCTATCAGACTGAGCTTCTTGAGGGTGACACAACTGCCCAGAGGCATCAGACTCGTCTCCGCAAATCCGCTACAATACTCAATGAAGAGGTCTGTGAGAGACTCAAGGGATGCTATCTCTCTCAATAGGCCGGTAGAGAACGGACCAGCGTCACCGATATTCAGAGTCTCCAACTGTGGCGTATTAGACAGTAGGTTAGGGAGCGCAGTTATTGGTGTGAAATCTGTAAGCTGGATGAACTTCAGGTTCTTCAGTTGCCTCAAAGGTGAGAAGTCAATACCCTCCAATGAGCACCTTCTAAAGAAGAGCTCTTCTAGGGATGGATTCTCTGACACCCTCTCAATGACTCTGTTATTTAGCAGTTCGACATCTTCTCTAGTCGTTCTGGGAAAATCGTGGCTCATTGTGGTCCAATCTATCTGTACTGATCAATTCACTTAAGAACTATTTTCTCTCAATGTACTTCACTGCCTATCACAGTCAATTTGCCTTATTCGTCAGCCTAGATAAGAACGTCCACACCTTGTCTCATACAGCCTGAGCTCTCTAAGTTTCATGCAAGCTTACGGAGAACTGAGAATGATTGAAACCCGGCAAATCTAACAATATCTTGGCAAAACTGAAATCCGTGTTCGAAAGTCTGCTAAGGGCCCGAGTAATATTCTAGAGTAACCTGCTCTCCCCCAGAGGTTGAGATTCGCTCCAATTATCTGTTCATTTGCCAAGAATGTAAGCCGAATGAGGCTCCCGATGGATGGCATTACTCTGATAACAGAAGAGGAAACTGGTTCACAAAGCCCCAATGAGAGATATCTCACCTTCCTGACACTCGAAAACAGTGGAAGAAGAGATGAAAGATGTACGGTATCACCTAGGCCTAGAGTTACCAAGCTAGAAGAAGCTCCAAGAAGAACCAATGTCCCCTCCGCCCAAACCATAGTTCAAGTCCGATATTTGGCTTATTGATAACCAAGTGCTTTAGCTCTGTCGTAGGCCTTGGTGCTCTCTTCCATCTCTCCAAGCTTTTTCAACACGTTTGCCATGTTATGCCAAAGACCCGGATTGTCCGGACTGATTTCTATTGCCTTTGAAAAGGCAAACTTTGCCTCAGTGAGTCTTCCCAGTTCTGAGCGAACAATTCCAAGATTGTTCCAGATCATGAACGAATCTGACTTCACAACCAAAAGAATCTCAAGAGCCCATTCTGCGTTCGTAAAATCCCTTTTCAACATGGCCCCTTCAGCTAGTTTCATCAGTACATCATAATAATCAGGGTCAATGTCTTTGATTTTTGATAAGTCTGTTTCTAGCATCAGACTCTTTTTTGCTCTGAAGAAATCAAATTTGAATATATAGAAGCGAGAAAGATAAACGCACAATTGATTAGGAGTTCTCGAAAGCTGCCGAGCTTTTGCCATTGAATCATCCGATTTGCTGACCTCGCCTAGTTCATAGTATGCGATGGTAAGATTTACGTAAATCTCTGAAGTTTCGAGATTCAGCTCAATGGCTCTTTCAAACGCTTCTGCAGACTCCCTGTACTTTCGTTGTCTAAGTAGGATTTGACCATGCAAAGCATGTAATTCTGCTCGATTCTCATCATATTTCAAAGCGCTGTTCGTTTTTTCCTCAGCGCTTTCTAAATCGTTCTTTAGAAAATAATACTCAGCAAGATTCGCTAGCGACAAACTAAAAGTCGGATCAAGATTCAACGCTCTCTCGAATTCTATTCTAGCATCCTCGATTCTGCCTTTCTTCTTTAGAATCACTCCATGATTATTCAATAACAATGGAGATTTGGTGTTTCTAGATATTCCTTCCAGCACTACTTTTTCTGCTTCGCCAATATCATCCAGACCAATCAGAACATGGCTTAGTTCAACATAAAACTCTGCATCGTCTGGTTCTAATCTGATGGATTCTCTTAGGTAAGGTAACCCCTCACAATCTCTTCCT
This sequence comes from uncultured archaeon, assembly GCA_964354495.1. Classification (GTDB taxonomy): domain Archaea; phylum Asgardarchaeota; class Thorarchaeia; order Thorarchaeales; family Thorarchaeaceae; genus SMTZ1-45. Next base: position 5,493 of record CAYHAA010000033.1, read on the forward strand.
AGTGCAAATAGCATCTTTCCCAAATTATACTTGTACCGCCCTACATTACTGGCCAAATCCATAGCATACTTCATTTCTTCAAGTGCACGGGATGTATCTCCTTGCTTCCAGAGCGATTGAGAAAGATTCGCGTGAAGCGTGGGATCATTAGGTTTTTGCTTAATAGCAGCTTCATACTGCTCTGTTGCTTGCTTGAATTTGCCCTGAAAGAATAGGAGTGCACCATAGTTTCCGCGCGCTTCAACAAATTGGTCGTCGATTGATAGGATAGTTCCATAGATCTGTTCGGCCTTTTCAAAAGCACCCTTTTTAAAATGGAACTGCCCTACATTGTACAGACTATACTTTATATTAGCATCCGGATTCTCCCAGGTTGCGATCTTTTCAATCACAAAATCAAATATGTAATCCAATTGGTATATTGCTGCATGAGAAGATAAGACCAATAGAAAAGCCGACCCAATTCCCATAGATGATCTTGATGGTAGAGATTTGATATAGTCTAGATACATTTCGTACAACTTAATATCTACCCTTGAATCATTATCCATAGAAAGAAAATCCTGAAGTACTATGGCACACGCATATCGAAGCAATCGAGCAAGTTCAACATGTGTACATATCAGGAACTGCTTTTGCGCTGGCCCAACCAATATCTCGAGAAGGTGCTGTGCATTCAATAGTTGTCCAATTGTGGCCGATAGGGGTTTGTGAATAATCGACTCCAGAAATGCACTTGAAACAACTGACCCTACTTGCGAAAACGGTGCGATTATTCCAAGGGTCAATATCCCCAGCTCTCTATCATCTAGAACTTTCAATCTCCGTTCCAGAGCGACATCTGCCACTCTTGGATAGGAATCTGGTATTAGCTTCTGAATGTCGGAATCCAAATTCCCTCTGATCCATTTTAGGACCTCGCAGAATTCAATCAAACTTCCAGTTTCGGAAAATATCTTGCTGAAATCCAATGTAGGTTTCATTCCTACAATTTCCGAGAAACGATTGAGCAGCAATTTGGCGACCCCCTCACCCCGCTCGATTACAAGGGTAGGAATTCTTCTGATGAAATCCCCAGGGGGTCTGGGGCTAATTGTCTTCGTTACTCCAAGTCCAATTGGTTCATTTGGGATTGTAGGGACTGTAGCAATTCGCACTCCACCAATATGTGTCACATTCGAATCTTGTTTAGGTGATTCAATTGCATGTGCTCGGGTTTCAATACAGAGAACACGAATCTTAGTTCCCAGCCTTAGAAGGTCATCTTCGCGAAGATTCTCTATGGCGTCAAGCAGACTATTCAGCTGATTCCTATTTGTGTGGACATTATCAAGAACAATCAGATTTCTCTTCCTCAGTGAGCAGAGCCAATCTCGGACTTCCGAGATAGTGCTTACAGTGAATAGCTCTGAAGTATCTGAGTAGAATGTTCTCCATCCGAATTTAATAAGCTCAAAGCAAAAACGAAGTGCAGTAATTGTCTTGCCGACACCTGATGGACCAGCGACCAGCGCCATTCTTACGTTCTTGTTCGCATCCTCCTTGTTTATCTCTATACCAAAAAGACTTCCTGCTTCTACTCCGATTTTCTTCAGGATAAGGCCGCCAATATTGTCTGGCATTACGATGTAGTCTTTTTCGAAGTCCACTCGGTGAGGCTTTTCCCTAAGTATCTCAGGGCTGTCATTCTCTAGCTTTGGAAACATACGGTTGAAATCTCTTATCGACGGTGGTGCTGGCAGCTCCTCAAAATAGCCATGTATGAATGTTGCAAGGCCTATTAGTGCTCCAAGCATTCCTGACAGAGCTTCAATAATCTGTAATGCATTGGCAAGTGCTGGCTCTAAAAGTGCCTGCAACCTCACGGTAATCAGAACAAGGATGACACTAAGAATCGAAACGGCAAATGCAACCACGCTTATTTCCGGCAAGCTGACTCTCAAATCGTGAACTCCCACTAGACTTGTAGTTGTCTACTGATTTCATCTCTTCGCTTATTAATCCCTACTCCAGCGTCAATGAACTCACGAGTTCTAGTCCACTCATAACCAGTGATGCCAAATTATGCCCTGAACTTGATGCCTTTGGTCCTCTTGGGCTGCATACCAAACAAACTCTCATCCGAAGTCCGCCTTCGGTTCTTGTATAATTCCATTTCATATTGAGTTTGATTGTTAAAGCCAAGAACAGCGAGGATTACTTTTGTTGATTTTGAACGTTGGCGATTCCGTTTCTTCCTGTCAACTTCGTGAGTTCCTTCATAGAGATGAGAAAATAGTGCGCGTCGAAGCTGGAACAAAGATAGTCCCTTTTCAAAGGAATATCGAACTTGTTTTTCGAATTCTTCCTCCATTTTACATGCCCACCCAACTAATCATGTTTCTCAGGGAAACCATTTTCGATTAATTACCATCATTCTCAGTAGTCACGAGTGGCGAACTCCTGCTAAAGAGTACACGTTTCTAGGTAATTGTTGCATTTTAGGCACTTTGTAACCATAGAACTCCACTATGAACAATGCTTTTACAAAAATGAGCACTATTATTCGAGATTAACAGTCCAGAATCTCAATTCTTGTTGAATTCGCACCATAAAGCGCTCATGTTAGACTTCTATCAAGAAACAAAGTATCAATACTATATCTTGCACCTGATATCTCATCGACACATCCTATCATAAGCTTGGTGGGAGTAGAAAAGGTAAGCAAAGGATTACATTTCAGGTGAAAATCACTGCAATGGAAACGGGTCGCGCTACTATCAATGCTCCTTATTGCACTAGCATTGCCCCTAGCATTTTCAACTGCTGATACGATGCCACTCTACAGCACACAGATAGAAACGCGTCGGACTGATTGTATCGAGCCACTTCAAACTATCACGCCTTTTGATCAAGCAATAGTGTCTAACGTCAATCAATACGTTTACAGCTGGGAAAGTTTCAGCGGCCATGGAGATATTCATGATTTTGTGAATCTGATTGATGTTGATTCTGATTATGCCCGACTTGTAGAAGTTGACATCGACACAACTATTTTTGTTGCGTTCTCACTTGAAAGAGCTGCTGATGGGATTGACCCATTAGACATTGACCGATATGTATCCATACTTCTAGAATATATTGAGAGCTATTTCCTAAGGGAGGGTTCATTTAGTGAAAGAACTTGATGAATTCCCTAGGGATGGGGAGAATCTCGATTATATGAAGAGGCTAACCCCAAAAGGCCGTTCTACTATTCTTACAGCAGTCAACTCTGAGTTTTTGTCCTCTAAGGAACGAAACATTTTAGTCAAAGAGTTAGCAATCAGGTTTTCTGCGACATGTGCCGACCCAGAAGACTCTATTTCAGAAAGGAAGGCAAAGTCAGAGCTTCGTGCAAAAATATCCCCTCCTATTTTCAGAGGTATAGAAATCATGTCGGTTGAAGAGATTAAGAGCGTTCTATCCCGTGAATATCCCGGCTTAAAAGATCGAGAAGATATCGCGAAGCTGCTAAGAGTAGTTGAATTTCATATCAACATCTCAAAACAGTATACTACAGGCGACCCACTTCCACGAGGATTATGCTCCAAGCTCGAAAGAGAATACAACATTCCTCACAAGGAAGTGAAGAGAATACTATGCGAAGGAGAAACTCCTTACCTCTTTTCGCATTTAGACAAGGCGTTTAGTGTTAAACAAGCCAATGAATTGCTCTCTAGAATCGAAGCGAGTTTGAATGGTGTTATAAATCTGCAAGCATTGGATAGTCGGTTGGATAGTTATTATCTTGAGCACAGCTTGCTGAAGCACAAGCAATATACTAAGCACAGAGAGTCTGCAGTGAAGTTCTTTCGTTTCCTTGATTACTTACCTCAAGGTGGATTCTGTACTGATACTGCTAAACTGGCAGATATTGGAACATGGGATGTTCAGCGTTGGGCTTTAGAGGAGAAAAAACCAAGGCATATCGAGATTGCACGTCAAATTCCAAGCAAACCTCCAAGAACTGGTCACAAATGGTTGCCCCTCAAGATACAAAATGACCATGTTCTTGAGCGGTTCATAGAAGTTCCGACAGAAATCTTCTCGCCATCTACAATTCTAGAGTTATTGGATAATCTTCCGGTGCTGAGAACTAGATTGATGGAAAGGTATGAGCGTGAGTTTGGAGAACTGCCTAAACCTCTTGCTTTGATGTATTCTCTAGGAGTGATAGTATCAGATGGCACTTTTGGTCCCTCTGCGGGTGGTAATTCATCATGGGTATCTCTTACAGCAAGCAAGAAGTATTCATGGCATAACGTCCTTGGGGCAGGATTCTGTTATTGTTTAGGCAAGTTAGGAGTATCTGCAACAAGAAAGTCCGATATGATAATAGAAAAAGATGGAAAAACATTCGTTAATAGTTACTGGAGAGCTAGTAGTACTCCATTTTTGCTTTGGATGAAACAGGAGTTGCTCGGACTCAAGAATATGACACCTAAGAGCAATTCCTCTATTCAAGCAGATTGGATATTGAAAATGCCGCCTGAGTGGAAGACTCTATTCATACAAGGATTAGCTGATGGAGATGGGTGGGCAAGTACACGCGGTTTTAACACAGGAATATCAACTGCAAGAAATCAGGAATTTGTAGAACGCATTTTTCATTCTCTGGGTATCACAGCTTCAAAAACACCCAGTGCTGTTTTGATTGCAAATAAGGAAGATATCAGACAAGCAAAGCAACTACCTCTCTTCCGGCATGCGACCGAACGACAAGAAAGATTGGAAACTCTGGTTACTATGTTTGACTCGATGACAGGCAAATGGATTTCTGGAAAAGAAAAAGAAATAGTAGTGGATTTGTATGAAAAGGGTCTATCAGATGGCGAGATTTCAGAGGTACTATGGAGGAATTATGGGGTTTCAAGAAATCCTAGAACACTTCATGGTTTTGCCAGACGTAATGGATGTAAAAAGGATGAGTCAGACGATTGGCGTCCGTAATTGAATGCTGTATCTGAGTATAGGTTTTTGATGAGCTAGGCACAGGTTCAATATTCTTTCTTCGAGCCCATTTGGTCTCGATAGTGCCGCCCAAAATCAGAGAGTTTCTTTAGCTGCACTCCTGTGAACACAGGTCCGTCCAGACAGACCAGATCACCTGTGGGATCCATTGCACAGGTACCACAGATGCCGCAGCCACATTTCATGAACCGCTCCAGGGATGCCTGAAATCCAATACCTGCCTTGGTAGCCAGTTTAAACAACTCAGCCATCATCAGTTCTGGGCCACATGTATAGAGTGTATCGAACTCCCTAATATTCAGAAGTTCTATCACGCCTTCAGCAGCCATCCCTTTGAACCCGGAACTTCCATCATCAGTCGTAGTTACCAGTCTGAACGCACTGCTAGTCTGCTCAGAGAACTCCTTGTGAAACACAAGGTCATTCTTCGTCTTGGCCGCGATAAGCAGGGTGACTTCTGCACCTTCTTCAAGAAGACTGTAGACAAGTGGTCGCAATGGCGCCATTCCAGCACCCCCACCAACAACAAGCGCTCTCTTGCTGTGGGTATCGAACGGTTTCCCAAAAGGGCCCCGTATTCCAATCCAGTCGCCAGCGGTCATAGAAATCAATGCCCTTGTGGCATCACCTATGTTCAAGACAGTTATTTCTGCCGCCGGAGGGGTCCATTTTGATATGCTCATGGGGACTTCGTCGACTCCGGGGGCCCATACCATCAGAAACTGACCAGGGCGGAACTTCGTAGACTCGTTCATACTGAACCGCAGCGTCCGGCATCTTGAGGTCTCCGGGATGATCCCTGAGATCTTGACTGAAACAAAATTCCCCAGAAGATCCCCTATTCTCATGTTTCAGGCCTCCGTGCGGCTCCAATTATGTCATCTGCACTCTTCAGACCCAGTTGCTCAATGTATCTGCTCACACCAGTCTTGACCTTTGAAAAGACCTCAATGTCATTCATCACAGCAGTTCCAATCTGTATAGCACTCGCGCCAGCGAGATGCATCTCCACAGCATCCTCCCAAGTTGATATGCCACCCACTCCGATGATGGGGACTGAGAGTGCACCAAAGAGGTCATAGACACACCTGACAGCGATTGGAAATATCGATGGTCCTGAGAGCCCACCAATCATATTTCCCAGAATCGGTCGCTGCTGATGAATATCTATCCTCATAGCTCGAACTGTGTTTATGGCCACAATGGCATCTGCGCCTGCATCCTGTGCAGCCTTTCCCACGGAAACATAATCAGAAGCATTAGGGGTCAGCTTTGCAAAGACTGGTATGTCGACGACCTGCTTTGCAGCACTCACAAAGTCAAATGTCAGTTTAGGACTGTGGGATATCTGGCTGATCTCTGCATGAGGGCACGAGAGATTCAGCTCGATTGCTGATGGCTTCATCCGTGCAGCCTTCTCAGCAATGTCTGCAATCTCCTGTGGAGTATCACCAAAGATGCTCATGACAACCGGAATGTTGGCCTTTCGTAGCAACTTCATTTCGTTCTCAAAGGCGTCTATGCCAGGGTTCGTCAGGCCAACCGCATTCAGTAGGCCGCCATGACTCTCTGTCAATACTGGACCGGAATTGCCTTTTCGTGGTCTGAAACCGATGGATTTCGTGACGACCGCATCAGCTCCAGAGTTGACTACTCTGATCATTGTGGAGGCAGCAACACCTA
>CAYHAA010000034.1:0-10947 GCA_964354495.1 uncultured archaeon
TGGACAAGCATGATCGGAGGAACGACCGTGCTGTTCGAGATGAGCGAGGCTGCAGAGAGCTTCTTGTACTGCTCCTCAATTGGCAGGCCTCCCTCAACGAAGGTGTCAAAGAACCCAGTCCCATCTCTTGTGATGTTTGTCACCGGATAGATCCAGATGCCGCCTCTGATGGTCATATTGGTGGAGAAGTTCCCTGCAAATAGCGGGTTCCTGTAGCCAAGCGTCACGAGTGAGGCGAGATTCCCTCCTGCTGACCTCCCTACAACGAAGACATTGTCCATGTCTGCTCTGTATCGCGAGCTGTTGAGTTCAAGCGCCTTCGTGAAATGACCCACGTTCTCAATCTGGTCTTCAATGTTGTAACTGCCATTGTATGGGAACGAGACGAGTGATGTAAACGTGGAGAAGACGCCGAATGAACCGCCAGGTAGAGTCGAGACATCGAGGAGACCATACTGAATATCGAACACTGCGTAGCCCCTCGATGCGAAGTACTGATTGAAGAGCGGGATGTTCATGCTCCCCTTGTTGCCAAGAACCCATGCGCCGCCATGGATCACTATGATGACCGGGAATGGTCCATCACCCGCCGGACAATACCAGTCAAAGAAGAACGTGTCCTGCCCATTATTGAGATAGGGGATGTTGTACTCCACGCTGAACATTGTCTCATCAATGGGCATCCCGAACAGACTGTCAAAGACCGAGTAGGCTGCAGGTCTCATCCCTGAGGTATCGAGGTCGGTGTATTGTGTTCCATAGACCGACAGCATCTGGCTCTCCGCCTCGGCAATAGCAAATGGTATCGATGGATAGGGAATGATTGCACCGATGAAGATGAATGTACAGATCCCAGTCACTATCAACATCCCTCTCCGCTTCCCCATGAATGAGAAACGGATGATGCTCACTCCGCTTGTCAGGACGAGGAGGAAGAGGAGCGGTGCAACGCTGGGATAGACGAAGGTAACGATCCAGCCTAGTGTTGAGGAGTCAAAGAAGAGGTAGAGGATGGTGACAAGTCCGAACAGCCCAATACAGACATAGCATAGAAGAAGTATGATATATCGAAGTATCCGCCAGGGTTTCATATCTATCTCCTATCAGTCGTGCTCGCGGTGTAGGGTCCCTCAATATTAATGCTTATTGTGATGCTCAAGAAGGGAAGACATTCAGGTCTGAATATCTCCCGTGCTATGACTGTCTCTTGCCCAACAGGATATGTGCTTCTAAGGTATTGTCTTTCATAGGGGCATGCAAATGCGTAGCAGAATGTGTGAGCTGACGGCTCTATTAACACTCTGACTTTTCCAACGTTCTCTCTCTATTTCGATTTCGACTGCATCAATCTTCAGAGCCTGATGACCAAAGCGCAAAACGACTGTCACTCCAACAACATTCGGACTATTCCAGCGCTATCTGCTCATATTTGGATTCGATGTTTGGATATCGGAATGTGTCGGCCCGAATTTTAACTTCTCCCTCTTCTGTAATCTCAAGAATCTCGGATCCCTCATGGAGAAGGTTGTGAATAAAATAACTAGTCGTGATTTCTGCCCATTTTCTCAGTTCTTCAGGGTGGGTAACTCTCTTGGGTGCGGTTCTTGCGAGGCCGACCCAATCATACCACCTTTCTGTCGCTTCAAAATCCCCACCATGGCGATCCGTTGAAGGGTCCCACCTCACCCCACCATATATGACCTGAGCTTTGATCCACAACCATTTACCAGCAGACTTTATTGTTATCTTGCCAACAGGAGGATAAAACTCCGCTCTTTCATAAGGTCTTTTTTCCCAATCACTGTCTACTTCCGTCTTCAATTGATCTATTAAGAAGTCACTCATATTCTTTACATCGATCTCCGAAGTCTCGACTTGCGCCTGCTGGTAGTCTATGATTGTTCGAAGGGGATCCTCGGAATCGACAATTGCAATCTCGCAAATCATTCCATTTTGGTCTATTGCAACAAACTCAAACATCAATGTAAATCCTATCTTGCGGAGTTGCCAACTAAGAAACTCTACTATTAGTGGTTCGATTGCCTCTGCTGGTGATTCCGTTTTAGAACTGATTGTTGGAGAGCCCTCCTTCAAATCAATAGAAAAACCATTGTGTCTAGAACCCATTTCCACACGATAACCGAGAAATCTAGGGAATAGCGCTTGGAACTCTCTTCCCAGACGTTCGTATTCACCTGAAAAGGTGAAATCTTCGTAATCAATCAGGGCCGCATTGGGATTGTCAATAATACTATTTGCGTCCGCAATTAAGGCAATCTTGAATTGGGCCAATAACGCGTCAGTTTCTGGTCCAATTAGAAGGGCTTTAAGTTCGTAATCATCAATTTGCTCGAAAAGATTGATTATTGATTTGATTAGTTGCGTCCATTTCTTTGTGTTGAAATTATCCTCTTCAGCTTTTTCTATATATTCACCAAGAACCTCCAATTTACTCTGTATCGATTTTAATGCGTTAAGATTCACTTGACTGCTTTTTCTATCAGCAACAGGTAGTTTAGTTAAGTCGGCAATTATCTTTTTCAACAGCTTTCCTAGCCCGTTGAACGCCTCGTGTCTAGCCTGTTTCGCTTCATCCGGATGGATTAATTCTGCACGAACTATGTAAGGCAGTTTTTTCTCATGCATACTCAATGGCATCTCATCCAATTGCGATAAATCTACTCAATGCTGTATTGTTCGATACTTCTCTTCACTTGTCTTATAGGCTGTGATTACGACTATGTTTTTCTCTCGTTTTCTATGAGGTGGTGCTGTAGGTCATTCTCTTTCTTAGGACAAGCATCACAACGAGTAATCCAATGAGCCCTCCGGAACTCACGAGGATCATAACCATGATACTCACTGATTGGTCTGTGGTTGATGGTGAAGTAGTTGTTGACGTAGTGGATGTGTTTCCACTTCCTGGATAGTCCTGTGCGTCTAGTGGATTGGTTCCAGCTATTGTCTCAGCGCCATCCAGATATGTGTCATTATCGCTATCGTCGTCTGTCGGATCTGTGCCTATCTTGACCTCGTAGGCATCGTTCAAATTATCGCAGTCAGTGTCAATACAGAGAATATCGGTTCCATAGAAAATCTCATCGAGGTCATCCAACCCATCATAGTCTGTGTCTCCTATCGTCACTCCCAACTGATTGAGAACAGCTCGAATCTCATTGATGTCACCTATTACTGATGCGTTCAGTGTCTGTAACCACGCTGTGTTCTGAGTTACCAGTGCGGCAACAAGATCTAACTTGGTTGCATTTCCATTCATCTGGTCTATAACACTTAGCAAAAGACTTGCATTTCCTGCCATGTAGGTGAACAGAGTCTGGATAGCTGTGTGATTACCATCGAGCCATTCAATAACCTGGCTGAGATCAACAGGCTCCATGGAATTCACTTGGTCGATGACATTCAATAAGAGGGTTTCATTCCCTGCAGACCAAGTCAGCAGATTCTGTATTAGGGTGCTATTGCCATTCAATGCACTGACAGTCTGGAAGAGAAGTGTAGCATTTCCATCAAGTTGTGTAAAGAGAGTACCAATGGCAGTATGGTTTCCATCAAGCCATACGATTACCTGCTGAAGCAGTGTTGCATTATTGTCCAGTTGTTGCATGACTATTTGTAGAAGTGAAGCATTGCCTGCAGACCAAGCCAGCAGATTCTGTATTAGGGTGCTATTGTAGTCAAGATTCTCATAGATAGTGTCGTACCACGCTTGTGGTATTGCTGGATATGACATTGGGTCCAAGGGATTTGATCCATAGAGGATCTCATATGCATCTAGGAAATTGTCGTTATCAGAGTCAATTCTAAATGGATTGGTCCCATATATCATACTTTCAGTCCAGTCTGGAATAGAATCCATGTCAGTATCAAAAGAGAACACTGCCACATAGAGGTCATAGTCGCCATCAATCTGTGAATCCAATGCGAATTGTGTTGGGAAGTCAGTGGATGCTGTTGCACCTGTGATATAGATATAGCCATTCTTGACTTCAATACCAAATCCATAGTCTAGATCATTCCCACCAAAGTATGAACTGGAGATGAGGAATGCTCCATCACCTGACAGAATGGTCAACGCACAATCAGGGTTGGCAAACGTTGAATCATATGCATACATCAAAGGAAAATCGTTAGATTCTGTATAGGAGAGAACATGTGCGTATGTGTTGTATATTGCGATATCGAATGCCTGGTCATGTCCACTTCCTCCAATGAAGGTGCTGTAAATAAGGGATTTCTCATCTTCGGAGAGCTTTGCAACAAAGACATCCCAACCTCCGTTGTACACTCCGTCGTACGCATTAGCAGTTGGAAAATTGGATGACTGGGTGCATCCTACTAGGTAGATATGCCCGTTTGAAAGTGCAAGTCCAGTTACATAGTCATTTCCTGCACCACCAAGGAAAGAACTATAGATTAGCTGCTCACCAGCTATTGACACATTAGCAATGAAGCAATCTGACCCCCCGTTGTAGGTCGAATCGTAAGCATTCACAACAGGGAAGTTCGAGGATTCTGTATAGCCAGCTACAATTGCATGGTGATTATTTACAGTGATTGCGTGTCCTCTGTCGAATAAGCTTCCTCCAAGATATGTGCTATATGAAATACCTGAACTATGGACACACGACACAAATGCATCTGCTCCCCCATTTATTGTAGTATTCATAGCCGTAATGGAGGTAGGATAGTCTGTAGAATAGGTAAAGCCAGTTATGTACACTAGTCCGGACCCTACTGCAATTGCTTCACTCATATCAAACCCAGAACCGCCTATATATGTGGAATAATGAAGCGATTGTCCATTCCAAGCCAGGTATCCCACAAAACAATCCCGATTTCCATTGTATGTCGGGTCATAAGCGCTCACATTGGGGAAGTTAGACGATTCAGTCCATCCTGTGAAATAGACCTCTCCATTGACCACTGACAATCCAGTCCCACTGTCAGCACCATCACCACCAATGAACGTACTGTAGATAATTGACTGTCCATTAGCTGCTAGTTTCATAATGAAGCAGTCATCGTTTGTACCATATGTCGAGTTGTAAGCATTTACAACTGGGAAATCGAATGAAGACGTTTTTCCAGTCACATAGATAAATCCATTCTCGACCTTGATATCATAACCAAAATCATTGCCAGAACCTCCAAGTAATGTTGAGTACGCGAGAACGACAGGATCAATCACTAATTCTCTTGAATGGTCATATTCGCCTATATTGAATCCAACAGTATCGAAAGACTCACAAGAGAAGGTGCAATCTATCTCTGGATTTCTTTCTTGAAATGCTTTCAATTCTGAATCAACTAATCGCTGGTCCCCTTGTTCAATCGTTATTTGATCAACAGCGAAGTTGATACGATCTATACCAACGTATCTCATTTTGATACAATTGGAATCTGTATCAGGCGATACGATGAATTCATACTTGAGATTGGACTCCTGTATTTTGTAGACTAGGTCAATGCCTAGGTAGATCTCACTGTACCTAAGCACTGCACAGTCATTCAGACCAGTTTTCCATTGACTACTATCTGAGCCATAGAAGTAGTTTGTCACAGAACCAGTCGGTTGTTCGCCTTCTGGTATAACATGGTTACTACCAAGAAACTCAAGAGTGAACAGCTCATTATTGACTAGATAGTATACCACAGAGGCTCCGAAATAAGCTACAACACTCAAACCACGTCTACAAACGAAGTATAGGCCCTCTTCTTGAGATGCTGTGGGTGTGAAAGTCATCACATTGAGATTTTCATCACCATTATACTCAAGTTTGCTTGGTAAGTCAAGAGTTTCTGGTTCAAGACTGCTTTCGGGACTTGCCTGCAATTCTTTAACCAGAGTAACGTTTTCAGTTATGTTCGAAGAGACTATGCACAAAGGAGTCCCTATCAACATAAGAAAAATAAATGATAATGTGGCATATTGTTTCATCTGATTATCTCTTCTAAGGGGATTCATTGCTTTCATTACATCAGTATATCAGCACTGAAGATTCCTTATCAATTGGTAGAAGCTCCCTATTACCTTTGAGATGCTATCAACACTCTTCTTTTGTAATAGCACATTGCCTCATTCTCTCTAATGCATGTTTGGTAAAGACAATCACGCTGTAACGACCTCTGCGACTAGTTCTTCATCACGAAGCTTGACCAAATGGTTGAGCTCAAGATCCCTCTTTGAAAAAGCGATAACCTCAATGCCGCAGATGTGTCCACTGGAACTATAATCAACAATAACCCCTGCTCCTATCTCGATACTCTCTACTACCTCTGCTCCTCTGAATCTGAAATAAATAGAATCTGTAACCTTATTGTATTCTACTTGCATTCTTATTCACCAATCATTATCCCCAACATCACCAACTGCCCTTGATTGACCATTATCAGATTTGCGCTCATTCGCCAATCTGCTCTCCTATTGTCATACTAGGAAATTGATATTGGTGGCTAAATCCAATTGGAAGAATAGGAACACCTTGTCTCGAATTGATCGTGAGAATTATATCTCCATCTCTTGTAGATGAGACAGTAGTATCCTGCATGTGCAAAGAATACCTTTGAATATGAAGAGTGAATCATGAAAGAGATGTGATTCATCTTCTTTCGTATTCAAACCTAGAGTCCCTCCATATCCGTAATTGAACCAGCCAGACTCCATGAACCCTCCAGTTATCGAGAAATCACGTACCACCTCACACTAATCAGTCTGTCTGTTTTAGAGAAAGGCTAGGGAGAGGATATGAACCTCTCTCGATTAGGCTCTCAGAACCTGCATCTGCTTCTCTTGGCGATGCGGCGAATGATCTATTCCAAAGATCATACGAGCCATGAGGATTGCTTCACCTGTTGGCTGCAAACACCTGGTTTCCACGCACCGCTCCGTGAAGGACATAGTTGATCAGACCTCCAAAAGCGAGTAGCAAAAGAAAAATAGCTAAATCCGGGCTTGACGCTCTAAAGAGAACTGTGTCGAGGTCATACTCGGTAGGAGGTATTATGTTGACGAAACTGATGATTCCCCCCGCAAGAGAACTCAGAATGAGTATCAATATCGAAAGATACCTTAGTCTTATTGCTCCTTTTTCAGTGAGTCTTGAGTCTTTCGGAAATCCCTGGCCAGTTATTTGTTGATTCGTCTTCAACAGCCAGAGCTGCATTGACGAATACGCGAAACCGAACAATGATAAGAACCCTACACCAGCAAGGAACCATGTCACCACAAACAGCTCGACATCACTCAACATGTGTGTAGCCTCCCACGAATCCATCTTGCATCAGAATGTGGTGTCTTTTCAATATGCCGAAGGAGAGAGCTAAGAAGGTCTCTCATCCTTTTGGAACTACGTGTGCTTCTCATAGCGATATGGGAGACATTCAGGTCCAAAGATCTCTCTCGCTTGGACTATTCTCTCTACTGAACGGAATGCTAATATTCTAGGCTTAATCACCGTTGGGCAGCATCCTTGACGTGTCCAGTGGATGCGTGCTATTGAACTGGGGCGGTCATACGAATGTCTTCTTCGAAGGTTTTGGGATACGCAGCAAGAGCAGTGGGACAGCCGCTCGAGCCATTCACCTTTGCGCCGCCCAGACTGGGGAAGCATGATGTCCGGGTCTCAGTTACGCACTGCGGTCTGTGCCATACTGATATCCACGCCATCGATAACTACTACGGTATAACCACCTATCCTTTTGTCCCCGGTCACGAGATAGTTGGATACGTGTCAGATGTAGGCGGCGCAGTATCCGGCATAAAGGAAGGGGACCGGGTCGGCATCGGCTGGCAAGGCCGTTCTTGCATGAAGTGTGAGTGGTGCTTGCAGGGCGAAGAGCAGCTGTGCCTAGACATTGTCTCTTCAGGAACGTGGGTTCCCTTTGGTGGCTTCTCATCCTCTGTCCTTGTGGATAGCCGCTTTGCCTATCCGCTTCCTGATACCATGCTCTCCGAGGTGGCCGCGGTGCTCATGTGCGCTGGAATCGCCGTCTACTCCCCGCTCCGATCGTACGCTAAGCGATCCGCGCAGAAGATTGGTATCATCGGCGTGGGAGGCCTGGGCCACCTCGCACTACAGTTCGCCCATGCCCTCGACTACGAAGTCACTGCAATTTCCTCTTCTCCAGAGAAGAAACGCAGACGCTTGCCTTCGGCGCAGACCACTTCCTCTCTTCAGACGACGAGACCAGCTTGCGGCAAGCTGAGTTTGGCTTCGACCTGCTGCTATGTACCGCCAGCGGCAAGATTAACTGGGAGCCGTTGTTGAACACCTTGAAGAAAAATGGGAGGCTGGTCGTTGTTGGCTCCCCGGACGTGTCGTTCAATTCGACTGACCTCGTGGCACATCAACTATCGATCACTGGTTCTTTCGTCGGCAATCGGGCCACTATGCGGGAGATGCTCTCGTTCGCACAGGAACTCGGCATCATGCCCAAGATGGAGTTGATGCCAATGACGGAGGTAAACAAAGCGATTCGGAAGGTGAAAGAGAACAAGGCGCGCTAACGAATCGTTCTATTCAGCGACATTGCAAATACAAGCAGATAGTCAGGTCGGAACAATTCTTGTGCCATGATAATCTAGTGGAAGGAAAAATCGTATTTAGAATTCTGAATTATCCATTGACATCCCTAGCTCCAACCACTGTGAGCCCAATCGGCTTGCCATCCTTGTACCTGACAACAATGCCATTCGGTAGCATTTCGGAATCATCGGCTTCTTGTATTGGTCCAAAACTCACGTACACCACATCATTCTCTGAATCGTATTTAATGTTCATGCTCTCCAGATCGACTACTATTTGGGCCATATCACGCCTCTCCTCTTGAAGGAATCCGGTTTTGATGTGATGAAAAGTGTCTTTATGCTATTCCCTTCTACGTAGAAAACTGCTAAAAACTTGTGTGTCCCTGCGATTTTCTTCATAGCCACTATTTCATTAGTATGTCCCTCTGCTAAAAAATCTGGACTTTCAATCGTTGCTTTGATATTAGCATAAAGGTCTGGAAGCTGCAAGACCTCAGGATGCCGTTCCTTGATATGTTTGACAGTTCTCGAATGTAGTATCACTGTGGTTCCAAAGACTGATGCACATGTAAGAATGACCCCTCCTTTTGGTATTATTCTCTTGTCTTTTCTTACCTTCATGATATCCATCAGTCCTTGAGCAAGTTACGGATATTATTCACAGATACAGGGTCACGATTCTTCTTCGAAAAAGCGAGAACCTCAATGCCGCAGATATCACCACTAGTACCATAATCGACAATGACTCCCTCTCCCTTCTCAACACTCTCCACTACCTCTGCTCCTCTAAATCGGAAATATATAGAATCTGCAACCTTATCATATTCTACCTGCATTCCTATTCACCAATCATTATCCGCAATATCACTGACTGTTGTCGATTGACCATTATCAGATTTGCTCTCATCAGCTAATCTGCTTTCCCATTGTTATCCTAAGGGCTCGATGTTGGTGGCTGAATTGAAGAGGAACACCTTGTTTCGAATTGGATGCGAGAATTATATCCACATCTCTTTTCGATAAGACAATAATGTCCAGAGTGCGGAAAGAATCTATATGAGTATGAAGAATAGAAAAAGGAGATAAAAGGGGACATAGACCCCCTTTTTTGATATTAAGACTACATTTGCTTCTCTTGGCGATAAGGTAGGTATTCAGGTCCGAAAATTTCCCTGCCCATGACGATGCGTTGTATGTGACTTCCACCCTCGGCGCCAACTGTGTATGAGCGCACGCCCCTGTAGGATGCCTCAAGTGGACACTCCTTGGAGTACCCAAAGGCTCCGTGCCAGGTCATGGCGCGAGTAATGATATCCAGAGCATCGTGCGGAGCCTTGTACTTGGCAGCAGCAGTGTACTTGGCAATGTCGAGATTGGTATAGTTCTTGTTGCCCTTGCCATAGACTTCGTCCATCATCCATGCTGCGTGATAGGTTAGATGCCTGTCTGCCTGAAGTGCCATCCATGAGTCAACTGCCTCGAACATGATGCCCTCGAAGGCTGCGAGCGGTCGACCGAACGCCTTGCGCTGCTTGACATAATCAACACCGATATCAAAGCAACCTTGAGCAGCTCCAAGACAGGTCGCTGCAATCAAAACTCTCGCGGCACTGAAACCTTCCATCGCGTGGTAAAAGCCCCTGCCGGGTTGACCGATCAAGTAGTGCTTCGGAATCTCCACACTCTCAATGTTGAAGCCACCACAGGACACACCCATCCGACCCATGTCCTCGAACAGCGTGGTCGTGATGCCTGGGTGCAGTCCCTTGCCGGTGTTGAGTGGCAGAATGAAGGCATCCATCGCCTTGTGGTCGCCCTTGGGGTCCGACTTGCCCAGTGTCCAGTAGATACCACCGTACTTCTGGGACTCTGCGACACCGGAGATGTACACCTTCTCGCCGTTGATGACGTACCCCTTGCCCTTGGGCTTGATGGTCGTCTTGGTCGTGTTGACGAGGTCTGAGCCGCCGGTCGGCTCAGTTGTTGCGATACCGAAGAACAGGTCTCCCTTGGTGACCTTCGGGAGGAACTCTGCCTTTGCCTCAGGAGTACCGTACTTGTCGAAGATGAACGCCCATGATGCCTCGACCAGGTACATGACTGGGAGTGCAATGGAGAGGTCTGCCTTGGCAAGTTCCTCTGCGGCTATACAAGCCATGGTCCAGGAGAGGTTCGCGCCACCGTACTCCTCAGAGACTGTGGGAGCCCAGAGCATCTGCTCGGCCATCTTCTTGATGAGGCTACGAGGGATCTCGTGGGTCTTCTCATCGTATTCTTTCCAGACTGGAGCGACGTACTTCTGGGCGAAGTCGTGCACAGCTTCGCGGAACATTTTTTCTTCATCTGACTCTTCAAAATGCATAGTTGACAACCTCTTGCGTGAGTCTTGCCTGCGGGCG
>CAYHAA010000035.1:0-10606 GCA_964354495.1 uncultured archaeon
TGACTCTTCAAAATGCATAGTTGACAACCTCTTGCGTGAGTCTTGCCTGCGGGCGGGAGGGAGGTGTCTGCCTTATAGTTCCTTCGTATGAGGCTCTGTCTGCCTATATCCATGGACCTATTGGCAAATCGATTATTGGAGGTATATACTATGGTTCATTGGAAGTATAAGGAGATATTCACTCGGAGGTACATGAACTGTTCACCTCAGACTCTCTGGCAAGCACTGTCAGTGGCAAAGAGAATGCCTTCACCATCAAAACTCTCCTCTGAGTGGTTCATGAATTTCCTCATGCAATATGACAACCTGTGGACTAGGTCTGCCTACTACTACTACTTCAAAGTCATTTGTCAGGAACTGGGCAGTGAATGTCTATGCCCTGATGATATCTCTCACACTAAGTACATCATTGCTTCTTTGGTTGACTTCTGGAGCAACACTAGGATTCATACCTCTTGTTGGAGCAGTCTTCTTCATCCTTTCAGATTCAGTTATTGGTATCAGAGAGTTTCATCATGACATTAGGAATGCAGAGATAATGATACTCTCAACATACTGTCCAGCAATCTTCCTTCTCTCATCAGGAGCGATTTTCTTCACATTTTAGAGTGAAGAGAAAAAGAAAGAGTGATGCTCCTCCTATGAGGATTATCACTTTATTTCTTCTTCATGAGAACTATTACCACAATGAGAAGGACCAGTATTCCAGCAGCTCCAGCGATGACTAAAGTCATTGAATCTATTAGCTGACCACCAGTAGTTGAACTAGTTGTTGTGATCGTGATACTTGTAGTTCCTGTACTTGTTGATGTTGGTGTTGTTGCAGGCTGTGTCACAGTAACAAGAACTGTGTCGGATGCAGAATTCCCAATCGTATCGTTTACGAATAATGTATACAGATGAACACCCACTTCTAGTCCATCAATGATAACATCAAAGCTGGAACCATTCCATAGACCTGAATCAATCGCAGTCCCATTCTTTGATATGATGTACGAATCGGGAAAGAGGTCAGAACAAATCCAAACAAGATGATTACCTGTGAGACCAAGTTCATAGGTGATGTCTTCTAGAGGCGTTACTGAGGGCGAATTATCATCAAGCATTACTGTTATAATGACTTCATCAGTTGCGTAATTACCATAGGTATCATTAGCACTTAGTATAAAGATATAGGATGCCACGGAGAGTCCATTCAGGTTCACTCTCAAATCTGTGCCATTCCATGGTCCTTGATCTATCACAACACTGTCTTTTGTGATAACGAAATACTCAGGATACGGTTCGTCACATAGCCAAGTGAGGTACTCACCGGATATGCCATATGGAATGGAAAAATCAGCAATATCGGAGATTGTTGGCACAGTAGTATCAGTTACATTGACATAAACAGTATCCGATGCGAAATTATCCAGGTCATCATAGACAATTAAATCGTATTTATAATAGCCCGGGTCTAGATTGGTTAGAGGGAAAGAGATCTGAGAACCATTCCATGATCCATAGTCATCGAGCACATCATCGATATACAATTCAAAGTTCTCAGGAGCATATGCTTCAGGTGTCCATATCAGGCTCACTGAGTCCGAATATTCCATTTCGATGTCATCTATTGAATCGACCTCAGGAGCAACACCACCAGTGATTTTTATCCAATCTATTCGTATATCAGGATAGGTATGATACTCATTCACATAAAAGTGCAAGGAAATAACGCTAATTGTCCTTGTTTCAGCAGCATGTTCGCTAGTTGAAACAACTCCATCGCCAAGATTTGTTCGAGTTGTACTATCTGCTGGGTTGTACCATATTGATGAGTAGTTCATGTAATTTGATGTGTACTCATAGTCATAGGTATACAAATCACCGGTATAGTGATTTATTGCCCAACTCACCTTACTGGAACCAGAAGCTCCATAGGCAAGACGATAGGCAACACCCATATCCTGACATGTCAGAATATCAAGGCCACCCTCCTCGGACCCTGTAGGAGTATATTGAACCTGCGCTTCTAGCTTGAAGTTATAATCCACTACGAAGGTAGTACTGAGAGGAAAATTGAAGCTAGCATGCTCAATTCCACCAGAGGAAACTACATTTGAGAATAATGCTATCCCTGATGAATTCAAAGTCCATTCACCATATGATGTAGTCCATCCAGTAGTATTTGATCCATCATGATACCAAGTCGTCAATTCTTGTGCAGCGGGTGAGAGACCTCTGCTTTTTTCCATTGCATCTACTCTTCTATTGTTCATCACATCAGTAGACGTCCCAAACATTGAGGACGATATAAAAAATAGACTCATGGAAAGAAAGAGTGTAAGTGCAAGAGCCACCGTTAGTATTTCTCTAGTGTGCTTGTCCACTTCTTCTACTTCCTAGAATTCCATTTTTACTATAAATTAAACGTCACAAAAAAGGCGAAATTAAACATTGTGAGTCCTTAGGTGCCCTAGTGATCGAACCAGATATTGCAACAATCTCTATGTGTGCTGCATACCATGATGGATCAAACTGTCCAATACAGAGTCCTCCAATTGAGCCTCCATATGCAGTAGCATAAACATTGTCAGTTCCATTTACGACTGCTCTGATAGGGACTCCAT
Source organism: uncultured archaeon (assembly GCA_964354495.1). Taxonomy (GTDB): domain Archaea; phylum Asgardarchaeota; class Thorarchaeia; order Thorarchaeales; family Thorarchaeaceae; genus SMTZ1-45. The sequence continues at coordinate 2,610 of CAYHAA010000035.1, forward strand.
TTTGAAGTGCAGTGTTGTTATAGTCCCACCCATGGGAACTTGCTACACCCCATATCAGCCAGACTTCAGTTTCACTATACTGCATCCAGTAATATGATGGAGCACTTGTGAACATAATATCATCCCAGATTACATCCTCACTCTTTCTATTTTGGTTGATTCCAGTGATTCTATGGGTATCTGTTCCAGCAGAGGTCATTTCATTGTAGGTCTTCAATTGTGCAGTAGCATACTGTTCATCAATATAGACTCCTCTTGCTCTATATGAACGGATACAGTCTCCCGCTCAATAAGAACAGGCTCAGCATGAGTCCCGAGAGAAGAGCGAATGTGACAACTACCTCGACCCATCTCTGCGCGAATGTGATGCGGGGTATAAGGAATCCAATATTCCTCCGATAGTCCAACCACGCCTCTGGAAACAATCCTCTTAGATGATGTTCCTCGAACAATGCGAGTCCTATGTATGCTAACATCATCGGGAACCAGATTGCAAGTGTCATCTCTGGTGTGAGGTATCCGAAGCCGAACGTATGCTGAAGAATCCAGACACTCCTGTTTGTCAATGAGGCCGTGAACATGAGCAGGCCAAGGTACTGAGGATGCCTGACTATTCCATACGGCCCGGTAGTGACGAGTCTTTCTCGCTCACTGCGATGTAGGAACAATACTGAGTAAAACAAGAGGCCGAGCCCGAGAAGTGTCAGTGCTATCTCAACGAGTCCTCCACCGAGGAATAGAGTCAGTAACAGAGCTGGGAAATAGACAAAATCAGTCACCATCACGACAAGGTAGATGAATAAAGGCATGGTCATGAGCCCCACATAGAAGTTGGGGGCGGAGATGAGAAGGGGAAGTATGTACGACACTGCATTCACTATCACCCTTCTGATTCGTTCTACGCTCCCTGCCTTTGCCGAGGGTTCCGTACTGCCATCGTTACCCGTTGTCATCGCCAATCCGTACCTTCACTGTCTATGATGACTATCTCTACGTATCTCCTTCCATGAAGCGAAACAATCATAGCTGTAGACATCATATATTTCCTTCGTAAGAGGCTCCTAATGCCATCAGCAATGGATGTAATAGCTAACCAATCATTGGAGGCGAGCCCTTTCGTTCATAAAGCCTGCAGTGAGATACTTAATCAAAGGTATTTGCGGTGTTCATCTGCAATCCTAATGGCAATCACGGCGAGCAGCTGAAAAAAGAAGTAATTGCTCAACACTGATTGAATGTTGATCGTGCTGAGCAATCATACTCTCTTTGCTAGAAGCAGAAGAGATCCAATAATGACTAGAACTCCACCCACTGTGCTGGCAAAGTGGTACATGAGAATACCCATGATGATTACGACTATCCACTTGTTCCTGAATTCAAGCGCCTTGATCTTGATTGTGCCACTGTTCACTAGAGCAATCAGTGAGAATATGATTCCGAGGATGCCCATTATCATGCCATCAGTAATGAAGATCGTGAGCCAGGTGGGCAGGATAGGGTCCCATCCCATAATCTGAAGAATACCCTCAATGAGTCCAATGATGCCACCAATCAGTATTAGGATATCTCCTATTTTCTTAAGGTCCGCCATTTTTAGTACTCCTGATATTTGTGGAACTGTCTTCGAAACATACCATGACGATGATGTGTATTGAAGCGTAGGTAAGAGAAAAAGCAATTGACGAGTAGCTAAAGATTGTGTCTTGGTAGCGCATCACTCCTCATGGCTGTTAAGAATTGGCATATCCATATGATTCCGGCTATATTTGACTATCGCCAAATTCGGTCTCTATTCAACTTCGCCCATATCTTAATGCGCCTGTCAATTGCGCCTTTAACAGACCGTACAGGTTGTACAGAGCAGTCATACTTGGCGGGAATCATTGGTTTAATATGCGACCCCTGCGATTCACGAATGGGAATCCGGTTTGTCTGTAATGGCCCCCGCGTATCTTTTGCCTTTGGCACTGGAATTTGGCCTGCTGCTGTACTTTCTCTACATACTAAGGACTCGAGGCACGCAGAAGGACAGAAAATCCTTGTTCATTATCTCTATAATCCTCTCGTTCTTCGCCTCTGTCACAATCCTTGAGGTGTTGAACTACAGTATGATACCGCCACTGCCACCACCTCCAGCGACCCCTGAGAATTGGTATTCTGATGCCATGGTTATGCGCTCCCTAGCATCGATGAAGGCTCAAGTCGAGGCCATATTCCTGTTCATTCTCGCATTGTCGTACATGTGTGCGAAATCACAGGAGTAGTCTTCGCAGCCGGAGTAGTCCAAGTCAACGTTTGATGGTCAGGAGACTCCTGAGATTTGGCACTCAAGGGAAGGTAACAGAAGCTTCTCTCTATGAACAATGCGGACTCTGGACTAACTGCGGAGGGAGGAGAGTGCCCTGCTCATAGCTCCTTCGTATGAAGCTCTGTTTCCGTGTCTCATGAGATATGCAGTAGGGTCCTAACTCTACGTTTCATGATCAACTTGCTCAGTTCCTTTTTTGACTTCATGAATCATCTCAGTAGTTTCTGCTCGATTGGTGTTGTCAGAGCTATCATCAAGGATGCCGGAATAGATCATGTGCGCTCAGCATTGCTGGGTGGTGAAATATCGACTGAACAACCATCCGGTTCTCAGGCATTCTAAGACCGCGCTTAGCGGGTCAATTATGTTTAAGAGTAGCATTTCAATAGGAACAGAGGCCGAGAATCGGACAGCATGAACGCTATTGTGGTATACTATTCTAGAACCGGGACTACTAGGAAAGTAGCGGAAGGAATCTCAACAGCCCTCAAATGTGATGTTGAAGAAATCATTGATACGGAAAACAGGTCAGGCGTCATAGGTTGGCTGAAATCAGGCAGAGACGCAGGTCGAAAGGCATCAGCAGAGATTGAACCGCTGAAGAGAGATCCGGCCTCCTATGACATCGTGGTCATTGGAACCCCAATGTGGAACCACACACTTGCTACACCGGTCAGAGCCTACATCACACAGTACAAGGATCGCTTCAAGAGAGTTGCCTTCTTCCGGACAGGAGCCAGCACTGACGACGACCCATTTGATGAAATGGAGTCCCTCTGCAGAAAAAAGCCAGTTGCCACCCTGAAACTCCGTAGAAAGTCACAAGTCGAAGCTAACCTGTATGAAGAAAGAGTCAGAGAATTCGCCGAAAGAATCACTACGGATGCCCAGGACCCACGCACAAAACAGGCTAAGTAATAGGAGAAAGCCCCGTTCTAGCAATGGCTTTAGTGCACTGAACAAGTTAAATAGCTCTCATATATGACTGCCAATCGGTGAGTCATGTTGAGAGTGCTCGTGCTTGGTGGTACTGGCTTTCTGGGTTCAAGGATTGTCACCAGACTGAGCTCGCGTGGTCATGAGGTCACAATACTCACCCGTCGGACTGAGGCAGCAAAATACTTCGGTAGTAAGGGCATTGAAACGATTGTAGGGGACCTCATGGAGCCCGAGGCGTTCATAGACAGCATAGGTCCGCAGGACTGCGTAGTCTCTGTTGCAATGCCTTTTGAGTTCGGAAGAATATCGAAGAGCAAGTTCGCTCAGATCAAGGAGAGGACGACCAAGTTCGTGTCGACGGCTCTTACCATCGGGAAGAGACTCGACTGCCCTACCATACTGACTCTTGGCACTGCCTACAGCACTAAGCCAGGGCAAGTAGCTGACGAGTCTTGGCCACTTGTCCGGACGGGTCTCACGAAGGCTGGCGAAGAGGCGGACGTGCTTATTGCTAAGGCAAAGAAGGAGGGACAACCACTCATCATAATGCTCCCGGGTCAGATCTATGGACCGGGTGGCCAGTTCCTCAAGATGTATGAGATGATGAAGAATGGGCGCTCGGGCGTCTTCGGGAGAGGTGACAACCACATCCCGAGGGTACATGTCGATGACTGTGCTCAGGCCTTTGTTCTTGCCATAGAGAAACAGCCTGTGGGTGAGTCATTCATCATAGCTGACGACACTCCGTGTACCACGCGAGAATTCACAGAGCGCATGGCGGAGTGCATGGGACTGCCAAAGCCACGGACTGTTCCAATATTCATCGCTCGAATCGTTCTTGGTGGTCTTCTTCTGAGCGTTATACAGATGGACTGCGTGGTGACTAATGAGAAGGCCAAGAGAGAGCTGGGCTGGGAGCTGCAGTACCCCTCTTATCGAGAGGGTCTCAAGGCTACAATCGACTATCTACGTGAAGGTACGGTCCCAGGCCCGTCCGGATCATAAGAGACAAGAGCAGAGGTGATACTTACCTCGTATGAGGCCCTGTCCTGCGATGAACAAGAGAAGTAGTAATGAATCTTAATTCTCAACCCGTCGTAAGGCATATCAGAAAGGTCTGTCAGCATAAAATGACTGCTCATGCAAAACACAGGTCATAGCCCCTATAATGTGACAAAAAGGGATGCAAAGAAGGTCATTGAAACCATGGTCCAGGCATTCTTTGATGACCCTCTATGGTGTCATTTCTTTCCAGAACACAACAGCAGGTCAAGAGTCCTTCCGAGATTCTTCAACTACCGTGTTAGGAATGGTTTCATCGATGGGAAAATCTTTGCCACCTCTGAAAACATTGAGGGCGTTGTTATCCTTACACAATCGGAACGCAAGAAGTTTAGTTGGTTAAGGGCAATTAGAACTGGAGGGATCGGCCTGTATCGAGTAGCTGGGCCTGACGTTGTTAGAGAAATGCTAGAATTGGAGAGTTTTGTGGCCAGCAAGAGAGCTGAGTGTGTTTCTGAGCCCTATTGGTATCTAGGATCATTGGCAGTTCATCCAGATTATCAAGGGAAAGGTCTGGCCAGTAGACTCATTCGACCTGTACTCGAAATGTGCACATCACAAAACAGACTCTGCGTTCTGGATACTCAGAATGAACGTCTTGTACAAATGTACAAACATTATGGTTTCGATACTGTTGACTCATTCATGTTACCTGTGGTCAACATCCAACAATACATCATGGCCAGACAACCGTAGTAATAGGGGACCTCTTCTCTACATTGCCAAAGAGAAAGACCGAGTATGGAGAGTGTCCTGCGTATAGTTCCTTCGCATGAGGCGCTATCGCTCTTCTACACAAAGGATGGATTCAGACAGAAGCAAATGTGCCCCGCGTTGTTTCACTATTTGAGTATCCGGTATTGAGAAGAATTATCTGAGTGCTCATCGATACGGTACGAGGTGATTCTTGGAGTGAGCGGACCAGACCCCCGAAAGGTCGTCCTCAAGTATATCAAGGCAATCAATTCGCGAAACTCTGAAGCGCTCGTGGCGTTGCAAACCGAGGACTTCACCTTCATCAACTATGAGGGAGATGCCTACGTTGGTCGAGCTGGATGGCGTGACTACTTCACCGCATACCCGGAGTACAAGATACACGTGGATAGGCTCATCACCAGCGGGACTGGCGTTGCAATCATCGGGCGGACGACCGGCTGTCATGTTGGTCCGGAGGTCGAAGCAAGATGGACAGTGCTCTGGACTGCAGAGGTCAGACAGAATCTTATCGCTGAATGGCGTATCTACTCGGATGCTGAGGAGATCAGAGGGGCAATAGAAGCGGGACGGTGATGCCGGAGTTATCGAGACGATATCCACGTACCGTGAGAAGATCTGTAAGACAACGGCCCATGCGAATCCTCTATATGGCTAAGAATGAAACACTCATTCTGCGAGAGATGGTGTATTGGCTGATATTGACAAAAGTGCGAAGAAATCTGCATTTGCTATTGTCATTCTCAGGATTCTCTTGACACCTGCATTCTTCTATGCATTCATGTGGGACTTCACTGAGATTGCAGTCATTCTCTATCTTGCAGCATTTGCCTCTGATATTGTAGACGGCATCTTGGCAAGGAGGCAAGGAATAATCCCGTCATCGCCCGTCGAGGCCTATCTTGATCCTGTAGCTGATTTTGTGTTAATCTTCGCATCTTTCTATGTATTCTCTCTCAAACAGTTCTACCCCTCTTGGATCTTGTTTGTATTTGTCCTCATGTTCCTATTCTTCATCATCTCGTCGAGCAAGAAAGAGCCCCTTTACGATCCTGTGGGAAAATACTATGGAACATTTCTCATGACCACAATTGGAATCACTCTCTTCTTTCCAACAGAGCCTGTCTTCAATGGCGTTCTACTTCTCATCATTGGATATACAGCTGGCTTGGTCATCTATCGAGCAGTCTATCTCTGGAATAATCGAAAAGAAAATGAGGGTCTGAGGTTCTCTGAGGAAGTGAAGACAAGATAGGCAACAGTGTGAGTGAGACGCTATGAACAAGAAACGAGTCTGCGGTCTGACGTGTATCATCGTCATTGCAGGACTGATAATCAGCGGAGTGATTATTGTCAACCTCAATAGTGTTGAGATAGTTCGGGATGTGGCAATCAACAATCCAGATGGGTCAACCGGCACGGCATTCGTGGTGTTCCGACCCGGAGTGACAGGTTTCAACGAGGCTGTGGTGAATGAATTCGTTCGCGGACTAGTAGACTCGGACTGGCGAGTGGAAGTGACCACGAGTTCATCGGTGACCCCCACAAATATGACTGGATATGACCTGATTGTTCTAGGGAGCCCAACGAACGGGGCAAAACCACACGCATCGATGCTTGACTATCTCACACGTGTTGATTTTGGAGGAAGGCCTGTCGTGTTGATCCTTACGTCTGGTGGACTAGGTGGAGCTGGACTTGACCACTTCAGGAATGCAACTATCGACGCAAATGGCGTGGTCCTTAGTGCAATGCAATTCGCGATATATGAGATGGATGCAGGAAGCAGAGCCTATACTGCTGGGACCGAGGTGTCGTTGGAACCATAGTCTGAGTAGTCTGCACGTACATTGCAAACCCATGAACTGTTCTCTTCGACCGTGCCCCAAGGACTATTGCTGCTAAGATCCACTCAAGAACAACCGCTAATGGTCATAGTCCCTCATTCTGCTATTCGCTTGTCAATGAACTATCTCAGGAATAAGGATGATAGATCATTGCTTCGAAAGCAAGTCCCATAAGCAACATTCATCGAAATCCATCTCTATGGGCGTGACTACTCAGAATTACTACGTTCAGAGGAAGGACTATTGGCTAAAATTCTACCATAGCATGGTCGATAATAAGAAGGTTCAACAACTCGTGCTGGAAAAATACCTTAGTCCTGAAAAGATCCCTGAAATGAAGTCAAGAATACAACAGCAATTTGAAGAATTACTACCACAGATTCCGGATTTTGGAAACAAGCGAATTAACCCCTTTTCCAGGGAAATGATTAGGACCGCTCTATCTCTAGTGTTCTATCGGGTCCTCAAAGCAGAGGGATTTCAATTACAGACGATCGGACAGATGCTGTATGAATTCGCTGATGTCTATTATGGAAGTCTAAACCCGTTCATCAAATACCTCATGCGTCGGCCTTACTTCTCTTCGTATTTTCAAAAGAAGGCAAAGAACGCGTTAGAAAGACGAAAAGCATCGGTTGATCCCGAGGACTATCATTGCGTTTTCGTTGAAGGTGATAAAGAAAATCTCCTCTTTGGCGTAGATTACACCAATTGTGGAGGTCTGAATTTCCTAAAGCATCAAAATGCTCTAGAGCTAGCACCTTACCTCTGTCTGTGCGACTACCCAATGTACAGGGCAATCAAAGTTGGTTTTAATCGTGCTGAGAATTTGGCGATTGGTGGGGCGAGGTGTGCCTTTCGTTTTTATCGTAGTTATCCAACATTGAAAGGCTGGCCACCCGAAGAAGTAAGTGAATACAAAGACTTCAATTTTGCTAAACAGAAACCATAGTTCTTGTGCGTTCCAACTCGGATGTCCGTTCAACGATAGGGAGAGTGGCCAATTCCTTCTTTGATGCTAGCATTCCCAATAGCATAGTCATTGCGCTCTTGCCCTCTTTCTCCCCCTCCTACCGTTCATTGTAAGTTGTACAATCTTGGACACCAGAGCGTTGTACCCCCAGGAA
>CAYHAA010000036.1:0-9790 GCA_964354495.1 uncultured archaeon
ATCATCTAAGGGATGTCCAACTCTGTCCAAGTTTTCAGCAGCTGTTGCATACCCTAGCTTCCGCTCTGCCACCATCTCCACGTGACATAGATTCCTCCCAGAACAGGAAGCATGCCAAAGAATATCGTGACCATCAACAACTCCAAGGAATCTAGACCAACGTAGACAGTCAAAAAGGGCATGAGTATCAATACACCCTCGGGAGATCGTACATTATTGAACTATGGTTTACCAAAGGAAACTGAGAATTGGTCAAAGGAATCAATTATTGCTTACTTACAGGATATGATCTCTCAAGAAGGCCATATTGCAGAGGGAAAAATCAGGTGGGAGCGATCGAATGCACTGAACCCCGGTCAGAAATCTGATGGTTATGATTTGCAACCACAGCTTACTCAACCAGAGATTGAATTACTCGTAAACAAAGGTCATCATTATCCTGGTGATTATGACGGAGAAAAGACGCTGCGTTGGAACAGAATCAAGGAGTTAACTCATCATGAAAACCCCAAAATCGCGGAAACTGCAAAAGAATTCTGCAACGTAATCAATGAGAATAGAAACCGTCTGATGGATGATGAAAAAAAGATTGCGAATAGACTAGGTATTCATCTTGAAGTTAATCCCGAAGAAATGGCAATCTATAGAAGTGGCCGCATATCCGTGAAATGGGAAGCTAGGACAAATGATACAAAATCGATGATTCGGTGGGCATTAGTATGTTCTCCAAATCATCCGGAAAAAGAAGTGGCTCTTAATAAGTGGCTAGCGAAACGTGATGATGAAGAAGTTCAACAAGTCATTAGCGACTTGCAGAATGAAGGGGTCAATGTATCCAACAACTGGAGGGAAGACATTCAATGAGAAGAAACAATGAATCAGACAGTGCCGAGGAAGAGATTCATCAAATGGACCGGAGGAAGGGGCGAGTTCGTCAACATGTCATTCTGATTGCCGATCTTAGTGCTCTCATTGTGAAAGAGCTGAGAATGACTTCTGGTGGCATGCTCAAAACTGATATCATCAAACGATTTGCAGACTATTCGACCGAGCAAATAGAAGACGCTCTGGAGAGTGCCATAGAGGACGAATACATTGAGGTTGAAACCCGAGAGAGCGGTGTTCGCTGGTATCACTCTGTCTGCTTTGACGAACCAGAATGAGCCAAGGAATATTAACTATGATTAAGTGGTAGCGGGTAGTGGATTTTTTGGCCGAATTATGGAAGTCATGATTCGCGAACCACCGGTCTCAGGGTTATGAGCCCTGCGGGATAGGCTTCGCCCATGGGCGGAGAATCCGCTCTAGACTGGCTTCCCCAACCCGCTTTACTTAAGCGATTGTTTTAGCAAACATAGGCGTGTGGTCCAGAAGGGCCTCTGCCAGCGTTGCTTAGACGGGGAACGGCTGTGGCGGGTATTAAAGTTATTCGTAGGGCAGGTCTGTAGACACTCTTATCTGGCTGCGGGATATAGACATGGTGAGTGGAGATGGGAGATTCGAGGTTACTCACACGGTTCCGCGAGTTCTGTATGGCCTATGGGGCCAAGTATGCTTTCGAAGGCGTTGTCGAGTGCCTACAGTCATTGAAGCCTGTTGAGCCGGAGCGCCTCCCCCGGGGTATGCTTGTTCAGAGTGCAGCGGGTTCAAGATTCGTTCAATTCGAGTCTGAGCGAGTGCCTCCTGTGGCCATCGGAGATACGGTCATAGTGGTAGGACTCGATGGATGGCGAGGCGAGAACAGTGTTCTTCCTGCAGTGCTCCTCAATCCAGCTGAGAGATATGCATGGTTCCTCAGAGATCTTCGGCATAGAACGACCTGTAACATGGCACTCTGGAACACATCTGTGATCTTTGCTATTGCTTTTGGTATATTCCTAATAGCTAAACAGATTCAGCCGCTACGAGAGATTTGGAGCTATATTCTCTCCTTGCTGTTCCTTATAGTAGCCTTCTTCGCCGAGCCCTCTGTTCTGCGGTACAATGAACGACCTAGGTTGTATCACTGTGATGAGAAGACATGGCATGTCCTCACAGCTGAGGTAGCAGAGAGATTCGGCATCAAGGCTTCAGTATGAGACCGACAGTATTGGAGGTGTAGGGGATCTAAACCGGCAAGTCTTATTCAGGGAAACGAGATAACACCACATGATAGGAATTGGGAGAATCAAGTCAAATCGAGAAGATGCTGAAGAAGATTGAGCGGACGCTTGACAAGTGCGAAACAGAGCACATCTTCAGGGGGACCATCTTTGAGTTTGACACTGTAGGTTCGGTCCCAAAGGAGCGGCTCATTAAGGGCATTCTTGTTGACGGAAAAGAGGGGATGCGCCGAGTCGATTACTCTGACTCTCTAGGAGGGCAATCAATCGTGAATGCTTCTTCTCTGAATGTTGGAGATCCCGTTGTCATCTTGGGAGCACAGCATCCACAGAGAGTGACTGCCACACTTCCCCTGCTCATTGTGCACCCCAGGGAACAGACACTGCTGTTTGCCCGAGAGCCTGAGAGTCATCAATGGGGCGGAGTAGGCGACACTGTACAGGCTGCATTATGGGTGATTCTTGGATTCATATCTGCCTCTATCGTCCTGATTTCCCTTTTGCCAACATTCTGGAATTATTGGGTGCTCCTATTCACGCTATGCATAGCAGCGGTTGCAATGTTGTTCCTTATCTTTGGAATTGAACAATACCGCCATCATACACAGCGAGCACGAGCAGTATGTTTCGACTTGCAGGGCTGGGAGCATGTAGTCAATATAATCAATAGCCGCTTCCATCTAGAGAGATAGATTAAATGCAACATTTACGAATCATTCATGAAGCATTATAGCCACACTTCCGGAACGAAACTTCAGAAGTGAGAGAATCATGAGAGGTAGAAGAAGAGACCCGGGTCGAAGATCCGGGGGAGTCAGGAGGCCGTTTCTTCATGCTCCACGTCCCCTTAGAAGACGTATTGCTCGACAACTGGTGCGCCTCAGCGTAGGTTCCTCGCTCCTATACATGATTGCAGGCACAGACAAGGCAGTGAAGCTCAAGCCTGATGATGCACTGAGCATAGAGGACGAGACTGGAAAGCCGATTACAGAGATGGATGAAACCGAGCTTGTTGCAACCATGCAGCGGCTCGGAATCAAGAGCATATCGCTCACTGATGAGGAGAAAAGGACCGTGCTTCTCTCCTGTCCCTACTGTGGCCACAGGAATGAAGAAGATGTCCGAAAATGCGAGAACTGCGGTGCGAGCATCTAGGCTAGCTGCACGACTCGCATCCTGTCTATTCGTGTTCATATGGGCTGAAAAGGAACGGAGCAGTTCTTAGTGGTTGTTCATCGAGTGATACACACATTGTTCTATCATGCGAATAGAACTCTACCAACGGAGAACGTGCACAATGATTATCGAGGTTTCGCTCCTGATTGCTATCTACGCCATCTGGATAGTCCTGCTCGTGAACGTGATGGTATCAAGCGAGGAGGTTTCTCTCACGATTGCGACGCTACCCTTCATCGTGACCTTTCCAATCACGCTCATTCTCTCATCAATCTTGGAGATCACTAGGCCCGGCGCGTTCTTGGCTGACATTCTCCTGACGATGGTCGTTGGCGTACTTCTCTTCATCAGATGGGTGATGGCCATTGTAGGCGAATAGGCTGACCGCTGTAGGAAAAAAAGAATGACATGTGACGAGATATAGAAGGAATACGTTATTAGTCCTTACGCTTGAACTCGGAATATCCACAGCGACCGCAAGCATATCGATTGAAGTGCTCTGCCATGAAGGTGCCCTTCTCGCAACGGGGGCATGACCTCTTGTTGGTTGTCACCTTTCCAGCCTTGTCGACCTTATACATGGTGTGTGCCTGTGGCATTACTCTTCGCTCTCCTTGTTCTTCTGCCTTGGTTCATGACGCTTAATGATATAGTTGAGTTCAATCCGGTTCATCTGCTCGGGAGTGGCATATACCCTTGCAGAGCCGCTAGTTATTCCAATTCCATACTTTGTTTTGAGCTTCTTGATCACAACAGCTGCGGCGTCCGCATTATATTGTGCTGAGATTTTCGCACGGATGTCAGCCCTACTCGGGGTAGTTGCACCTACGTGTTCTATGCTGAACTCTATCTCCTTTCGTGCGAGGAGCTTGTTTTCCTTCTCCTTTAGAATCTCTACTTTCATTGGCATCACTTACTGAGAATCAGACCACATCAGCTGTGGGGTCAGCCAGCCGACTTGGAGTTGTCTAATAAATCTTTCACCAGTGACACTAGCGAACTTTCAATGCGTACTTGCCTGGCTTGTCAATATTGAGTCGCGAGGCCACATAGGAGTCTTTTCTGGGGTCGTCATGTAGGCTCTTTCCTGGAAGAATGACTACAATCCCCGTATATGAAGTAGACAGACTAGTACTCTTGCAGTTGGGGCACATACTCTCACTTGTGAGGTAGTGACAGGCTCGACACGCTTTCATCTTTGCTATTTCATTTCCCTCCCAGCTACTTCTTCTTCTTCTCTTTCTCCTTCTTGGGTTCACCGCGGGCAGCCTTCACATCATCCTCTACCCATGACTGGTCTGGTCCAATCTTCCCAAGGAACGGTTGTCTCATAGTGAGTCCCAGTTTTCCTGATTTATTGCCAGACTCGAAGCTGATTGATGTGACTCTGGCACGAACCATGTCGCCCTCTGCGAGCATGCGTCCTGTTTCCTTTCCAAGAAGTGCACTCCCCTTTGTGTCCTGAGTGATGAAGTCATCACATATCTGACTCACATGACATAGACCGTCCAGTGGGCCCATTCGAATGAATGCCCCAAAGTCCATGAGCTCGACGACGTTACCCTCTACAAGCTCTCCTCGGAGAGGCTTGAACGTAAGCACGCGATAGGTCACCGCATGGTACGTTGCCCCATCACCGGGAATCAGGCGACCCTGCCCAATCTCATCTATCCCTATTACGGCAATCATCAGGCCAACATCTCGATCCAGGACATTCTCATGCTGTTTCCGCAAGTGAATCATCGCTGCATCCTCTATGGGTGACCCGAATTGTGCTGGTGGAATACGTACGACATCTTTCACTGTCACTATACTGTACAACTTAAGACGCTCCTCGCCTGACAGAATAATTCTTCTCAGAACACTTCAGACTCAGGGATGTGCCCAAGGGTCTGAACCAGACGGCTCAGCGGCTCATCGCTTTGTAAACCATAAAAACGTTGTGACACGGCTCACGGAATGAATCCAATCAGTTGAAGCTGCTTCCTGCCTCTGAGGTAGAGCACAGGAGTTCTTTGGGAGAGCGCACGCTCCTTGAGTTTCCTATCATTTGTTGCAATGACGCCGCCTGAGGTGATCGCATATCTCAAGATCTCATCGTCCACAGGTATGCCTTTTCCTGGTTCTCCTGGCTCAACAACTCGGCATCTCTGCACAAGATCCAAGGCTATCTTGAACCTGTGACTTCCTGCTCTGGTTTCATGTACAAGATTTCTCTTGAGTTCGCTCACAACAGACTGAAGCACCACGAACTCAATGTTTCTCTCAAGAATCCTCTCTGTTTCGGCAAAAATATCCACACCAAACTGGCCAGGCACAGTCAGCATATTGGTATCAAGAACAACGATGAGAGGCACTACTTACACTTCCGCATGCCCGATTAGCCGCCACTTGTTCTCAACACGGCGACCAATCGCAATGCGCTGCCCCTTTTCTGCAATGACCGGACGTTTGAGTGTCAACTCTATCTCATCACCATGCAGTCTAGTGATGACTCCAACAGTGGATGCAGTACCGATAACAATCATCATTGATTCATTGAGCTTCAGGTTCTCCACCTGTTGCTTACTCTCCATCCCCACGACCCTCTGCATGAGAATTGGTTTTACCATCATTTTCTCAATAGCCTTGGGCAACTTGCCAACTCTGCCGACAACATTACCTACAAGGCGATCGGCACGCGTTGACGCCGGATCCAAGGAAGTACCCACACCTATTAGACCCCCGGGAAAGGCCTCTTGGAGAAAGTTGCCGCTTCCTGATATGAGACTGATTATCTTGGTCTTGATGGGTTTGAATCCCTTCTCAGTCTTCGCACCGGGCGCGATCTCTATCTCGTCACCAACCTTCAGTTTTCCCTCAATCACCGATCCGCCCACGACTCCGCCACGCAGCTTTTCCGGAGTAGTACCCGGACGATTGATATCGAAGGAACGAGCCACGAACATCTTTGCTAGGGCATCTTCATGACGTTTGGGTGTTGGAATGACCTCCTCAATGGTCTTGACCAGAAGATCGATATTCGCTCCAAAGACTGCAGATATTGGGATGATTGCTGTGCCTTCGGCGATAGTCCCTTTCACGAAGTCTTTGATCTGCTGGTAGTGTTTCTTCGCCTGTTCTTTTGTGACGAGCTCAATCTTGTTCTGAACTATGATGATATTCTTCACACCTATAATCTCCAGAGCTCGGAGATGCTCTGCAGTCTGAGGCATGGGACAGGGTTCATTCGCTGCAATCACCAAGATTGCACCATCCAAGAGGCTGGCGCCGCTCAGACAGGTCGCCATCAGTGACTCGTGACCGGGACTGTCGACAAAGGATATCTCCCGCAGGACCTCAAGAGACCCCCCACATTTGCTACACTTGCCATCCTTTGCTAGATGTGAGGTTGTGTACATATCAGGCTCAGGGCAGTTCTTGCATTTCATTATCGTGGTCGCTGCGTAGCCGAGCCGAATAGAAATACCCCGCTTGATCTCATCAGAGTGTCTATCAGTCCACTCACCTGTGAGATATGAAACTAATGTGGTCTTTCCATGGTCCACGTGACCCAACGTACCAATACTTACTTCGGATTGTCCTGCGTATCTTCTAGTCACCTAGTCTTCACTTCCAGCTGTGACTTATTCGGTCGTGGTCACACCTTTCCTGTTGCACATAAGAAGGTTCTGACATGTGACCAATTCCAGCAGATTTTTACTTCTCACATATACACTTTGATTGGAGATTTTTTAGATATCTCAAGACCTTCATCGCTCACTGCAAACACCATTTCAAGACTTGACGGCGGATTTTTATGGATACTATCTCTGGCTGGAACATGAAGCGTTGTAGCCTATAATGATTCCTTATCATCTACAGGGAAAGAACTATGTTTTTAGGGGGATGAAACTGCTCTTGTTCCTATAGAGTAGAGAAAATGTTGTTCATCTTGTGATGAGTCGCTTCTCACAGTGAAGTGCTTTTCTCTCTTAAACATATTATCACGTATTCCAGCTTTATGGCGATGTAGGGGTTTCACCTATCAAGACTTTGTACATACACTCCGGGAAGACTTGGGTCAGTTGCATTTTTCTCGATTAATTCATATGTGATTTCTTTGAAGATTGACAGGAATGAATATGCTTCTAGAATTTCAAGATTTATTTATTAATCCAACAACCAAGAATCCTCTCTCATTCAAAGGAACACTTACTCCAGATAAACGATGGCGAGAAGGAGTCCTTGAAAACAGTCAAAATAAAGCAAAGTTTCATGTAAAAAACGGCATTCCAAATTTCGTGAATCAAAAGAAAGAAGCTTGGACCGGTGGAAGAGAATCATTACGTCCAGAGTTAGAGTGGATAGAACGAAGCTGGAACAATCATTTAGAAACTCTGAAGAAACACAATAATCATGACTATTATGAATTTGCTAGAATAATTGCCAAAACTGGAGGACTTGGTATCGACATTGCGAGTGGTCCAGGAGGCGGATCTGTCCCTTCCATATTGTTCTTTAATCCTGAAGCAAAGGTAATGATGACTGACCTTGGAGTGAGTGTATTATACTTGTGGCAAGAGTCTCTCCACAATCAGAGAAAAGGTCATGATGTTGCATTTACAGGAATGGATGTTACCAGCATCCCACTCAGATCCAATTGCCTTGATTATGTTGTAGATTCAGGAGGATATGGAAATGTAGAATATGCTGACAAAGCTATTGTAGAGTCATTTAGAGTCTTAAAATCTGGGGGTAAGTTGTATCTGAATGATGCTATTACAGAGGAAGTAGAGAAACTACCTGCAGAAGTATATTCAGAGCTTGTCAGTAATAAGCCGCAATATACAGTAGGTTGGGAGCAAATGGTGAAAGAAGCAGGATTCATAATTGAGAGCAAAGACACATGGAAGAAACAAAAACTCAACTATGATGAAAGTGATCTTGGGGCTCTATCGAAACAATATGGTGTCGAAATATATTTCACTAGCTTCTCATTAATTGCCCACAAACCATAGCTAGGTTAGTAATCCAAAGTTCTAGATTAGTTTCTCCTCTCTCATCACTCTGACGCACTCCTTCACAGCCCGTACCTTGTCCTCATCACTGAGATTGAACTCATCAAGGAGTGACCTGACATTACTCACAAAGTCCGCCCTGTTAACACGTCCAAATTGCTTAATATCATGCAGGTGACCGGTAACAGGAATCTTATGAATTTCAATCTCTGAGGTCAAGACCACATAGACGATCCGTCCACCTGTTGAGTCCGGCTCAATAGTAACTCCATCCAACTCGACCTTCGTCTTGCCTTCGCTCACTCCGTAGACCTCAATCGAAGCCGCTATCTCGCCCTGAATCTCTGACATCAATCGTCTGTCCGCAGTAATACCAGTAATCTTCAAGAAATCTCTCATCTCACGTTCGAGAAGATTCTTTACTTCAGACTCATCCCGTAAGGCAACATCCCGTTCAGGAACTCTTCTCTCTTGTGTCTGTCCAGTGCCCTTCTCTCTCAGACCTATCATCACACATTCTGGTCTGATTGCGATGTAGGGGCTCCATCTATCAGGGCTTTGCAGATGCACTCCAGGAAGACTTGGGTCATACTTAAGACCTGTCAACTCTGTCAGCATCATACGTAGATGCCAGGATTCCTTCACTTCCTCAATACAGTCCTTCCTGACCTCTAGATTGAAAGTGTGGGTCACCCATTTTTGCCCCTCCTTTGACCAATATGCCAATTCCTGATGACCTAAGAGAAACCGTGCCTGAGCATCAGTGAGTCGGACTTCCATGAGTTCCCTCAGTTCAGGTGTGAGGGTGTGTGGAGTATCAACATGAATCCTCCAACATGATCCATGGTGCAATCCCGGCTCATTACTGACATGTATAGGTTCTCCCAGTGAACTCCTATATCCAAAGAGGAAGTGATGTTTAATGGTCCGAGCTAAGCGATGAGCCTTTTGTATATCCTCTAGTGAGATGTGTTTCAAGGGGCAGGTCCATGGATCATGATACATCTCTATAGTAATATCAAACTCCTTGGTAGCATGTAACAAGTCCTTTGCTGTGGGCGGTATCTTCAGGCTCATCTTTGGAAAAGGATTGTGTCTATTGATCCAAGGTCTAAGCAATGCAACATCATCATCGTATGAGATGTTTCTGAACCTGTTCCAGATCAATTGGTGTCCATTGACCATAACCGGTTCGCACTCATTATCAGGGCGTCTGAGAACTTCCAACAGGTCAGCTGTTCTGTTAATCAGAATCTCCCCAATCATCTCCTCAGATTTCTTGTCTTTAAAGATAACTCTGTACATCTCATCTTTGGTATCAAGCGTTACCCTACAGGTAGCAGATATGTTTCCCTCTAGTCCCTTGTGTAGAATAAGTGTCGCTCTAGCGACCATGTCTTCTATCTTATGAATAGGACTCCGAACATCATCATACTCGATGGACTGAAGATATGAACCTCCCTTCCATCTGAACCAAATCAAAAGGGGTGAGGTCAAGGCAGTACAAATCTT
>CAYHAA010000037.1:0-9652 GCA_964354495.1 uncultured archaeon
GGATTGGTGGTAGTATTCTCGGCTCACTGAAGACATTCCAGAAGATGTGGGTGTCTAAGAAAGAGTTCGAGGAAGTCGGACCAGAAGTCATACACCGCTGTATCTAGTCTATTCTCAGTTTCCGAAGAGGGATGCTTTTCCCTCTTCGCTCTCCTGTTTTTCAATATTGCCTTCTTTTAAGTGATGATGCATCTATGGCGGCTATCCCGAGTGGCTACTATCCTGACATGTCACCTCACTTGACTAGCAACAGAAGAAACGGCATCGTAGAACACAGCCAGACTCATCGAGAGAAGGAGTTGCTGACAATAGGGTTATAATATGAATAGAACCGGACAAGTATCGTGAACCCCCTGTCAATTGCTGCAATTGCTATCTTCGTGGTCACGCTTATTCTGATGATCCGCCGTCCTAGGGGCATGAACTTGGGCGTAGCCGCAGGTATCGGCGCTCTGGCGTCGCTTCTGGTAGGAACGGTTTCGCCTGCACTTGTCTACGAGGCTCTTGCGGACATATGGGATGCAGCACTTGCTTTTCTCGGCATCGTCATGTTATCTGTCACTCTAGATGCCATGGGATTCTTCAGATGGGCTGCCCTCCGAGTCGCCAGACTTGCAGATGGCAATGGAGTGAAGCTGTTCTTTCTGATATCATTGCTAACTGCTTCGGTTAGTATTCTGTTTGCGAATGACAGTGCGATTCTGATACTCACACCAATTGTCATTGAGATTGTTCGTGATCTGAAGATGAGTCAGAAGAACAGCTTGGCGTATCTCTTCGGTGCAGGACTGATAGCAGACACAGCTGCAATGCCTCTCATAACAAGCAATCCTGTGAATATTCTGAGCGCAGACTTCTTCAGCTATACATTCATTCAGCACATGCTATTCATGGCTCCAGTTGCTATTGTTACCCTTTTCATGAGCATTATGATTCTCTACGCCTACTTCAGGAAGGATGTCCCGCTGGCATACTCGACAGAGGAAGTTGAGAAGCTGATTCAGGCAAGCTCCAAGCCGCTTCTGTTGAAGACGTGCATTATGACTCTCGTAGCCATAGACATAGGTTACGTCCTCACATCGTTGCTGAGAATCCCTGTGTCGTTTGTCATATTCTCTGGTGCGATATTCCTTCTATTAGTCTACTCAGTTAAGACTCAACGAATCAGTCAATCAATCAAGACCTATGATAGGCCTCTCTTGGTACTCAAGAGAGTCAACTGGGATATCCTGTTCTTCATGGTTTCGATTTTCCTTGTTGTGCAAGGCCTTAGAGTGGCGGGCACAGTTGACTTCTTTGCCAACCTGTTTGTCATGTCGCTTCAACTGCCGTTTGCTCTGTCTGTTCTCGTTCCAAGCTTCATAGTCACAATCGGAGCGAGCATCATGAACAACTGGCCGATGACTATGGTCGGGTTATTGTCAATAGAAATGGCAGTAGACTCTGCAGGTCTAGGTGCTCAGGCCGTCACTTCCCTAATCTTCTCCAACATTATCGGTAACAACCTAGGCCCACACTTCTTCCCCATTGGCTCGCTCGCTATCCTGATGTGGCTTGCCATCTTGAAGAGAAAGGGACTGACAATCACGCTGAGAGATTACCTGAAAGTCGGATCCGTGCTATCGATACTGGAGGTCACGGTCGCCTCAATCATACTGTGGCTCGAGTTGACTTTCTTTGGACTAGTACTTTGAACTACACGCTGTACTAGTAAAGATGTGTATGAGAAGTCTGCTGACTAGGCTGTCCAATAGAGCCACTCACCATCTGTCTTCTCGCCTTGCAGCTTGCCCTTCTCAAACCGTCTTCTGATGGTTGTGTATATCATCTTGTCCCTCTTCTTTGCCCTCGCATCGGTTTCTATGAGAGCTGTCATGATATCCCGGATTGTTCGCTTGTTAGGCAATCTGAAATAACCATTCTTCATGAGTGAATCGACAGCCCTTGAAGCTGACCACGGCTCAGGCTTCTGAGCCATCTCTGCTTCGAGTTTCGTTCTTGCCTCTTTGAACCTGGCTTCAAGTCTGTCCATTGGGACACCGACGACTTCTATCTTGTCAAGATCACCAATACCGAGTCCTCGCTCTACGAATGACTGAATCACCTGTGCCTTATGGGGATTGATGCCTGCCAGATGAAGCCCGATGGCCTCTACTGCTACAGCGTCACGTCCAACGAAGAGAATGTCGGTCCTTGTTCTCGCGTCCTTGCCTTTGAAGAAATACGAGTAATACGTGGCGTCCAAGACTGCTAGGTCAATCCCTCCAATGGCCTCATAGAGAGATGTCAGGACACTGAAGAAGATCTCGCTCTTGTGGTACTGTACCTTCTTGCTGGTGGGTGGAAGACCAAAGAGGTTCTTCAGAATGCTTCCTCTATCATAAGCTCTCATGACATGTGTATCTACAAAGACACGGGGCTTGAAGACCAGCTTGGCCAGGTCAATGGTGACATCTCTAATTGGATTTGGAATCCTGACTGGAATCGTTTCGGTCTCCTCTGAGAGGTTCACAGAAATAACCGTGTCTGAGAATAGTGACTCCCACACCTTCAGTCTATCAGTAGCTGTTCCCTGATAGTTGTCAGTCTCGACAAGATACTTCTTTGGTGAACGTGGGAACGCTCTGATGATTCCTTCAACTGTTTCCACTGTCGAATACGATCCGATTACAGGGGAGAATACCCCGCCTTTGATAACAACCTCGCGATCTGAAACATCAATATCCTCAATTCCACCAATTAGATCACAGGCTTTCTTGACAGCATCATACTTATTCTCTCTGAGATTAACTGCTGCGACTATGGCATTCAAACAGCTCGCCTCCGCTTGATGACGTTTCCCAAAGCTCCTCCTGATATTATCTCTGCTCAAATACTCCGAGCTAGAGGAAGCCTATGGTGAGTCCTGTTTCTGGAGCTGCGCAATCTTTTCTCGAACCTTATTGAGATCCCCAACTCGCTTGTTGACTGCTCCCTCTGCCTTTTCGATTCGCTTCTGGATATTCTTGACTCGGTCATCTAGTGCAGAAAGCTCTCGCTTCTCCCGATTGTCTGCCTTGTCAAGCTCCTCTTTTGCATCATCCCACTCTTGCTTAGCAAGTCGCATCTGGTCATTGATACTCTCATAGTGTAGCCTCTTGAGCTCTGCCTTGTTCTGGCTCTCACGTACTCTTGCATCGAGCTGTGAACCGATTGCAGTCTGGTCTGCCAAGACCTGCTGCTTCTCCCTATGGAGGCTTGTTAGCTCAGTTATGCCATCCTTAATCTTGCTGTCCAGAAGGTCCTCAGGTTGCGTAATGCATGCTCTTATCGTATCCATCTCAGGAATTGGCGCATCGCGAGCCTTGCTGAGGGAGGATATTGTAGCTGGTTCAGCACTCAGAGCATTGGACGCCGCTTGGAGGGGTGGTCTTCCTTGTGGATGTTGCTGCATCAGGGTGGACTGTCTATCTGGGGAAAAAGCAGTATCGCTGGGTGCGCTTGTCATTCTCGGTGGTTCTGA
Source organism: uncultured archaeon (assembly GCA_964354495.1). Lineage (GTDB taxonomy): Archaea > Asgardarchaeota > Thorarchaeia > Thorarchaeales > Thorarchaeaceae > SMTZ1-45. The sequence goes on from CAYHAA010000037.1 coordinate 3,503, forward strand.
CTTGGCAAATGAGGGGCTCACTGGTGTAGTTGCAGGTTGGACTCTTGCCTGCTCTATGGGTGTCCCAACAGGAGTTGCTTTGCTTGGCATTGGTCGAGTTGGCTCTCTCGGTGTTTGCAGTGGTCTTTGCATAGGCTGACTTGGTGTTGTTTCGGCTGGTCGCTGGGGTGTTTGAGGCTGAGTGGCAACTTCATGCATGAGTTCTCGAACATCGCTTGCCCTGAGCATTCTGGTTTCGACAATATCCCCTCCTTCCTCTCTGATGCCGATTTCCTCTGCTCTCGCAAACGCCTCTCTTGCTTTCTCCATCTCGGATTTGCCTTTGCTGGACGATGTCGTTCTCAGTCTATCCTTAGATACTTCGCTGGGCCTCACCCATTCGTCGTCAGTCGTGACCTTCAGAGTTTCAGGGGATTGCCTGACGGGCTTCACTGGTTCCGCTCGCGGCTTTACTACTTCAACACTCTCCGACCTATCGGTGAGCCGTGTGGGAGTTTTCGTTGATTCATCCATTTTTGAGGAGAGGAGCGGCTTACCGCAGCGCACACAGTACTTCCTAGTAGGGAGGTTTGCCCTACCGCAACTTGCACACGTTCTCATAGCACTTCAGTCCCTTTTCAGCACAAGTGCTACTATCCGTAACAAATGCAGTAAAGGTTTTCCAATGGCTTGTTCTCAGAAAAGGGGTTCAATTTGCTCTATCATTCGATGTTCCACTCACACATCAAGGGGTCGGTTCTGGCAGTTCCATATGGTTCAAGTCGAGGTGGTTGACTCTAATCTGAGCCCTTCAGACCTGCCTTTTCTTGTGCCATCTTGACTGGTGGCTTTATGGCAATAGGAACCGGGGATTTGTAGGCCCTCCCCATCTTTCTTTTCTCAAACTCATCTCGTACGTTCTTCAGCACATCCGGTTTTGTCAGAAGATCGATAGTTGTGCCTGCTAGAGTCTTCGCAGCAAACAAGAGCGACTTGTGCCCAATTCCTGCGCCGCTGCATGCAACTGTCTGCCAAGAATGGCTGCCAACTCCCAAGACAAAGGTGGAAGTCGTGAACTCCATTGTGGGTGCAATCCAACTCACATCGCCAACATCTGTCGATCCAGGCCACACGATTCCTTCATCCCATGGGTCCATGATCTCGGTGTCAATATCAGTCTCAAGTAAGTCCTGCCAGCCCGGACGTCTTGATAGACGCAGTTCCTCAATTTTATCTTCCCTTGACACAGTTTCTGAGATTTCCTCAGCAAACTTCAACTCCTGTTTGGAATAAGTGGGTGCACCTATTTCTCTCATGTTAGCCGTAACAATTTCACTGAGCCCCTTGCTTGGAAGTACATTATAGGCTCCCTCAATGAATTCTGCTCTATGGGTTGTTCGCGCCATGAGATCTGCGCCATCGGCCATCCTCAAGACCCACTCGTAGACCTGTTCTACCTGTTCCCGTTCGGGCGCTCTGACATAGTACCAGCTTCGCGCATATGGAGGAACAACATTTGGCTGCATGCCTCCATCTTCAATGACATAGTGAATACGTGCCTCTTGGATAATGTGTTCCCGCATGTAGTTGACTCCCGTATTCATCAGCTCCACAGCATCGAGGGCGCTTCTTCCCAGAAAAGGCGTATATGCTGCGTGAGATGCTACGCCATCGAAGTGGAATTTGACTGAATTCATAGCCAGACAGCTGCCAATGCCGGCGACGTTCGAACTTCCCGGATGATGACTCAGCACAGCATCAACATCATCATATAGACCCGCCCGCACCATGAATACCTTGCCGCTGTATGTCTCCTCAGCAGGAGTGCCATAGAATCTAATCGTTCCTGCTATTCCGTTACTCTCCATGGCAGTCTTGGTCGCTATTGCCGCAGCTAGTGCAGAGACTCCATGAATATTATGTCCACATCCATGTCCCGGAGCACCCTCAATGAGTGGCTCTCTCCGTGTAGTAGCCCTTTGGGATATTCCTGGGAGTGCGTCAAATTCCCCCTGAACTCCAACAATCGGGCTTCCGCTGCCCCAGGATGCGACAAAGGCTGTGGGCATATCCGCAACTCCCCGTCGCACACTGAATCCATTCTCCTCAAGGGTCTTTGCCAGCAATGCTGAGGATTTGTATTCCACAAGTCCAAGTTCAGCAAAGTTCCATATCTTGTCACTTGTTTCAATCAATATGGACTTGTTACCGGTAATCCACTTCCAAGCATCTTCTTTCATTCTTCTTTGCCTCAGTCCGACCATTTGCGAGTCTAAGAATACACACTGAGCAGAGTATAGATCTTCACATAAATGTGAGTGGCGGCGCAATTCTGTCGATGCTTAATGAGTGTTTATCATGGGAGAACAAGCTGGCAGCGAGGAGAAAGGCACGAAGTGGTCAGCTGACCGATCTCACCCGGTATCAAACTGGATTATTATGCTTGACAGAAGACTAATCAGCAACTTTGTACACTGTCACTGAGCTGTACCAAAGATGAATTCCTACGAGAAACTAGCAGCCACGCTAGACAAAATTCCTAATGGATTTCCGGCTGTTGAAGACGGAACCCATCTGAGAATACTTGAATGGATTTTTACTCCTGAGGAGGCAGAGCTCGCTAGCAAGATGAAACTTCGAGGCGAGACTCTAGACGAGATGGCGGGTCGTCTGAGGATTCCAAAGAAGAAACTCAATTTGCTTCTTACCACTATGGTGTCTAAGGGGCAGATCAGTTCATGGACATCCAAGAGCGCAGGTGGCAAGAAGTACGGACTGCTCCCCTTTGCAGTTGGAATCTATGAAGAACAACTGAATCGCATGGACGAGGAGTTTGCACGACTGCTGGAGCAGTACTTTAAACAGGGTTTCAAAAAAATCGCTACAATAGAGCCGGTCATCTTCAAGGTCATTCCTGTCAACCAGAGCATCAGAGGCGAGCTCGAGATTCATCCCTACGAGCAGGCAGAGCAGCTTCTTGAGAATGCAGCATCGTGGGGGATTCGAGAATGCATCTGCAAGAAGCAGAAAGCACTTCTTGGACAGCCATGTTCCTATCCTACAACCGTCTGCATGGCTTTCGTCCCGAACAGAGAACACGCATTTGATAATGATGAGCTTACAAAGCCGATTACGAAAGAGGAGTCACTGAGACTTCTGAGGCAGGCAGAGGAAGCAGGTCTTGTCCACTGCTCATACAACACACAGGCAGGTCATTACTACATCTGTAACTGCTGTACATGCTGTTGTGCTGTTCTCAGGGGGTTCAGTGCGCTCAGCAATCCTCGTGAGTACATAAAGACCGATTTCGTAATTTCAGTGAATGCAGACCTATGCACTGGATGCGGAACATGCATAGATAGATGTCAGTTCCATGCTCTCAGCGTCCCTGAAGATGTATGTGTTCCCAATACAACAAGATGCATTGGATGTGGGGTCTGTGCCATGGTGTGCCCCGAATCTGCACTAGAGCTCATTAGAAAGGAACCTGCAGATAAGCCACCCTCGCCCGAGAATCTAATGGATTGGATGACTCAGCGTGCAGTCTTTCGCAAGGTAGATCCCTCAGATGTGCTCTAGGCCAAAAAGGTATGACTACTCTTAAGAAGAACCGAGAGGAAAGAATCCCTGGAGTTGCTCATGACAATCAACACGAACTCTGGCAAAAAGAAGAGTAAGTCAGAGAAGGTGCGATCAACTCCTTATATTCCACATCTTGCCGAGTTCTATTTTGAACCGACCTTTGATTGGACCTATGAGGAGGCAAAGCTGCTCTTTGCCAGCAAGACTCACGCGCTTAAGGAGTTTGAACAGGACACTGTGTTGTTCATGGAATGCATAGAGGGCATGAAGCAACTACCGGAGTCATCAGTTGATCTGGTCATTGCTGACCCTCCTTTTGGAATCGCTTTCGATGGGAAGAGCAGTGTCTACAATCGTGATGAGTCCCTCGTGGTTGGTGGCTACACAGAGGCTCAGGGGTCTTACGACGAGTTCACTAGGCAATGGATGGGCCAACTACCTCGAATAATGAAAAATGATGCCTCCGCCTACGTATTCAGTGGGTGGACTAATCTTGGAGCTATTCTGGCTGGTGCAGAAGAGGCTGGCCTCGTAACATTGAACCATCTAATCTGGCACTATTCCTTTGGGGTCTATACAAAACGAAGGTTCGTGACAAGTCACTATCATATTGTGCTGCTCGTCAAAGACACTAGTAGCCACTTCTTCAACAAGATAGAGAACTATCCCGAGGATGTGTGGATTGTGAACCGCAAGTACAGAGCTGGACTTGCAAAGAATGGCACCAAGCTTCCACTCGATGTTGTTGCTCGCTGTATCGACTTCTCCTCAAGGCCTGGTGACCTCGTGTTGGATCCCTTCATGGGAAATGGTACAACTGCCGTCGCAGCAAAGTCCGCATTTCGGCACTTTTTGGGATTCGAAGTCAATAAGAGGCTGAAGCCGCTTCTTAGGCGTGAGATAAGTTCAGTGAAACCTGGCCAATCATACAAGCCCTATAGAGAACGTCTTCCAACACTTGATGAATTGGCAGAGCTCCATCCGCGTGCCTATCAAGAATATCAACAGAGAGCAGGAAAGAAATACTGACTCATGCAACTAGAAGATGTGACTGAAGAATGGACCCTGAAGATTTGCTTGCTGAACATGGTTCCGCCTTTGATAGGCTTGCAGATGCCTCCAGTTCAAGCGACATCTTCAGCAGACAATTCGGGACAGAGTTAGCCAAGTGGGAGTTCGCATTCTTCCAGAGATTCTGTGAACGCCTCAAGGGGCAAAGGCTCCTGTATCGTGGATTTGTACGGCACACCCGTGACACATCATTGATTCTCTTGACCCCCAGTCCTTGGTTGCTTGAGGGTGAGTTTGTGTTCTTTGAGCGAGACCAGAATTTGCCTGATGATGGTGCCTATGTCGAAGTGACGGGCAGAAGAGTGGCCGCTCCGACTGTTCTCCAGCACTCACAGACTGTGCTTCGCGCCATAACCGCAGAATCGTGTCAAGAACTCCCGATAGACTTTTCCTCCCAGATTGCGCCCCCATTGAGTCTCGCTGAGCTCTCAAGGATGCTGTTCGAGCGAGTGGGGATGGCCGAGGCAAGCAAACGAGTCTTTGCCAGGCTCTTTGTTTCCAGCCCCCCCTATCAGACAGCTGTTGGAGGCCTGACTACAGGTATTCAGGCCATTGCCTCTATGGCTGAAGTGCATAGATTCCTGTCATTCATAAGAGGAGTTCTCCCGCCAACCATGAGGAACAGGAAGACCTCCGTACAGGATGTACGTGGAATCAGGGTTCCTACACCACGAATGTTCAGGATCGATATCGGCTCACTACCAAGGTCAAGACTGGAACGAATCTGCATTGAGCGTAGAGACCCGTCTGGCTTCAGAGAGGTCTCAGTGGGCACGATGACGGAACCAGAGACCGCTGCATTACCAGATATCCCGCTCGCGCTTGCGTCCGAGGACTTTTGGATTGAGACGGGAAACCCCGCAGAACTTCAACTGCCAATCTTGAAGTCAGCAATTACCTATCAGCTGTTGACTCCAGTGGTATCACAGCGTAGTATTGACACCGGCACAAAGCATGTACTGTCAAGACTAGAAGCACTACAGGAGAGCTTCGAGCTAGGAGAGAGTGCGCTCACTCGAGGAAAGGTGCTAGATGCCGATTCGCTAGGTAGACCGATGACAGCGCTGAAAATTGCGCGTTCAACAGCACGAGCATCTTGGAATGACAAAGTCACTGCAAGTGAAATCAAGCAGTCTTGGGACAGGGTCGTTGAACCCGCACTGAAGGAGTTCATAGAAATAGCTGAGGTCAAGAGGAAATCAGAAGAGGACTGGGGAAAAAGGAGTCGCATTGACAAATTCAATACAAAGGTCCTGAAAGCTATTCGGCAGCTGGATACTGGGAAACGGGGCGATCTTGGCCCGACCCTAAATGAGATCGCTCAAGAAGCAGGTGTTGAACGCTATGTTGCTGCAGAGAACCTGGTGCGGATGAAGGATAGCGGGGTGCTCTATGAACCGCGACCAGGTCACTACAGACTTGTGTAATCCTATGGAAATGCCTTGTAGAACTCCTGTGGTTCCTCGCCCTCTTCGACTATCTCAATCTCTTGCACACCTACGCGTTCAGCATCGTATC
>CAYHAA010000038.1:0-9420 GCA_964354495.1 uncultured archaeon
TGGGAGCTATGTTTATCGCCACAGGTGTGACTGCTCGCAATCCGAACTACGAGGATACCAAGTCACCAGCTCATCAGGCGAATCTGATGGCATCAGTACTCCTCTCAGAGTTCTCTATCATGGGTGTTCTGCTGGTCGATCTCATCTTTACATTGGCGCTCAATATCGACCTAATGGGAGTCATGGCGGACCTCTTTGGTCCCGGCAACTTCATGTATGGCATGACTTTCATGGGATTGGTATTTGAGTGGATGATAGGAGGACTTCTTGTCTGGTCAGGGATGCGAAGCCTCTCCAGGCCCGACACATGAAATAGCACAGCAATCGAAGACCTGATGAAATCCATCAGGCCTCTTTTCATTTAACGGAATGTATGACCATGTTTCTGCTCTCTTTTTTCTCAAATGGACTTCTCACATAGTCCGAGAAGAACTCTATATGTTCAAAACCTGCCCCAACCAGGATATCGTTCAACAGGTCATACTTCAGATTCAATACCTTCTGCGTAGACACCTCTGATGTCCGCTCTCCACCATTACTCCCAGAAACGGACATAATCAGTGTTGACGAATCCGGATAGTCTGTGTGCTCGAATAATCTTGAAAAGGTCACCTCTGTCCCATCACTCAATTTGCCTGTCTTCGTCGGGAAAGTACGAAAACCAGTCCAATGGATTTCCTCAAAGTTCAACACTTGCGCAACAAAGGAGCCGCCATCATTTAGCAGTTCATAGAGTGTCTTCACAACATCTCTTACCGATTCAAAACTATTCAACAGGGCGAGCGAGTTGCCAAGACAGATGACCAGATCAAATGAACCCTCGACAACGTGGTCAACGTCGACCATATCTGCGATGATGAATATCGGTTCGACGCCACTTGTTTTCGCATGCTTTTGGGCAGCCTGTATCATGGTTCTACTCATATCGAGACCAATGACCTGCGCCCCATGTTTTGCCAGCGAAACAGAATGCCGCCCACTTCCGCATGCCATATCTAAAACCCGTTTCTCCATCGGATCGTTCAGTACTGATAGAAGGAACGGCATTTCTTGGCTGAGTCGAGCCTTCCAATCTATTGTATTGTCATAGGCCAACGTGATGTCATCAAAAGCGCCCATAATGTTGTCCTGATGATTACATATCCCTAAAAGCATACGCGTGCATACTTCATGCAGAGGATTTTCTAAAATGCTAGGGCTTGCGGTACTGGCAGTGCTTGTTCTTGCGGCTGCAATAATCCTAATGAGCAGAACACGTAGGCGTGATACCAGAGGACCAAGAACACCTGAAGGCCCTTCAATGGTCTACGCACCCGGCTCGCGCGATGTTGCAAGTGAGGTCTATTGGCCTGCAATGAGAGGAGGATCCACGACGGCGTTTCCGTTGTCCAAGAAAGAAGAGCGTGAGAAGACAGAGACCTACAGTGGCAAGAAATAGATCTATTCACTCGAGGAATCTATTTCATCAGGTGTGAAGAGTACACGACCCTCCATACCTCCTGCTACATTGATTGTCTGACCACTGACATGGCCCGCAAGTCTGTCCGATGCTAGAAAGAGGATTACGCCAGCGATATCCTGCGGAACAGCAGTCTTCCGCATAGGAATTGTCTGCAGTATTCTCGTCACCTTGTCCTTGTCAGCGAGCTCTTTCTCAGCCATTGCTGTAAGAGTCCATCCTGGGTTGACTAGGTTCACCCGTCCATTGCGAGCAAGATGAACTATCTCATTCTTCAGACTCATGAGCAGACCATGCATGCCTGCCTTTGTGGTGGAGTAGTCTGAGAACCATGCTTCTCCGAAATATCCTGCAGTGGATCCAATCATAATCAATGATGCATGCTCGCCCCTGAACTTCTTGAGGTTTGCAAAGAAGTATTTTGCACACAGGAATGTTCCAGTGAGGTTCACTGAGAGTGTCTTCTCCCACTGTTTCAGAGTCATATCTTGAACCGCCTTTTCCTCTGGAATCGATATGCCTGCATTAGCCACAAGCACATCGACTCGTCCGAATGTCTGATTGGCTGCGTCAAACAAATCCTTTACATCGGTTTCTTTTGTCTGGTCTGTCCTTGCCATCTGGAACTGGTCTGGCCATGAGTCCTTCAAAGATTGAAGATTCCGTTTCGAATAATTGTATGTGCCAGTGACCCTTGCACCCTCCGCCAGAAATTGCTTGGTAGTTTCCATTCCAATTCCGCCGGAAGCTCCCGTGATTACTACATGCTTTTTCGAGAGTCCTGTGTCCATGATATTCCCTCTTGATATTGACTATGCATCACACTATTAGTTCCATTTCAATTAGATGTTGAGGACGTTCAAGCGGTCGAGCTAGCTTTCCAAAGGATCTTATGGTATCGTTCCACAAGCACCTCTGGCCAGCTGCCGACAGACCTGAGCAGGAGGTCAGCAGTCAACCCAACGTCCTTGTCAATGGCAAGCTCCTTGAGATTCGCGCACTGAAAGAGTGGCGATAGATCAATCCGTTTCAATCTGTTATTCTCAAGATTCACCTCTTCAAGATTTGGACATGAGCCTAGAGGATTCAAATCCATCTCTTGAAGACGATTGTGATTCAGTCTGAGCGATTTCAGTCTCTTGCCACCTTTCTCAAGGGCTGAGAGATCGATTTCAGCAAGGGCGTTATTCCGTAGACAGAGGGACTCGAGGTTCTCACACCAGATGATCGGAAGTAGGTCGACTGAGGCTATGTTCCTCAAGTCCAGATTGATAGTTGTCTCATCTGATCTGAACCTTGCTGTCTTTTCGAGGCCAGTCGCAGTTTCATACCTGATGAATATCTCGGATACCACTATCACGTTCCTCCCATGCTACTCGGGTTGCACTTGCCCATGGAATGCATCCATAAAAAGAAATGGCCTCCATCTCAATCATACTTTAGCAAATACTTGTATGGATACTCCAAGCTGATGAACTCTCAGTATCGCTTGAGAATCGGACTCTCTAAATAGGAGCCTTTGGTCTAACTGACTTGCACTACAAGGAGGAACACGATGATATGGTTGGTTCTGGTCATCCATCGACTTTCTCGGTCGTAGCTCGGGACCCCTCCAATGGAGATTTCGGAGTCATAGTCCAGTCCAAGTTCCCAGCCGTGGGTTCTGTTGTTCCATGGGCTAGGGCAGAGGCTGGAGCTGTTGCAACACAGGCTTGGGCTAACGTGTCCTATGGTCCAAGAGGATTGGACCTTCTCATGGCAGGTAAGAGCGCTTCTCAGACTCTGAGAACCATGTTAAGGGATGATGCAGGTGCACACCATCGACAAGTCGGTATCGTAGACCGAAAGGGCCGGGCTGTCGCACACACTGGCAAGGAGTGCATGAGTTGGGCAGGTCATCTTATCGGGAAAGGCTTCACCTGTCAGGGAAACATCTTGGCTGGCGATGCTGTAGTGACCAATATGGCCAGTGCGTATGAGACGACTGACGGTGACATAATCGACAAGCTGTTTGCCGCGCTCAACGCAGGACAGTCTGCTGGAGGGGATCGTCGTGGGATGCAGTCTGCTGCAATAGTTGTCGTACGAAAAGGTGGTGGCTATGAAGGTGGAAATGATCGATACGTCGATGTTCGCGTCGATGAACATCCGAGCCCCATCAACGAGCTTGAGCGCATCTTCAAGATATACGACATGACGCTCCTCAGCAGGGAAGACCCGAGCAAGCTGCGAACGATTGAAGGAGATCTCTCCATCAAGATTCAGCATGCTCTCGTATCGTTAGGATACTTAGATACACTCAGCAACGAAGTGTTCCCTGAAAGGGCCAAGGCAGCTCTTACTGAATGGATTAACACCAACAACTTCGAGAACAAAGCACGCACTGATGGTACCATCTGGCAGAGCGTGATAGACTATCTTTTTCGAGATGCTGAGAAAAACAAGACTTAGTCTGGTTGGCTCCAATGAATCTAATTTGAGATACAGACTAGAAGACTGAAGCCTCTATGCATGTCCGTACGGGCGGCAGTATCACACTATTTGAAAATACACACTCTCTAAAAGGAGCAACATTCTAACGAAGCGATGTTCAATTTGATTGACTTGCGGGTGCGACGACGTGAGCAGAGTACATGGACACATTGTCAGAGTCGACTGGTCCCTGTGCTATGGCTGCGAGAAGTGTATCTTGGCTTGTCCAACGGATGTATTCGCAACGAGCAGAGATACAACAGGAAAGTCCGTTGTTGATCCGATTCGGGAATCAGATTGTATTTTGTGCCTTGTCTGCGAGATTGTCTGTCCAGTTCAGGCCATCGCCGTTGAACGCGAAGGTGGCTCAGAGGATACATTACAGTCTTTGCTGCAAGGTACCAGAAAAACACGATGAGAGGTCATGATGATGTTCGAAGAACTTCTTAGTGATGCAGAGGAAAAAATCAGGGATGAGGTTCGTGCTTTTGTGCGTGACAAGGTAGACCGTGAATTAATCATTGCTATGGACAGCAAGAAGAAGGAATACCCATACGATTTCATCAAGGTTGCAGCAAAGGAGAACCTTCTCGGCCTACGTTTCCCCAAGAAATACGGAGGAAGAGGACTTGGCTGGGTGTCCGAGGTGGTTGCACTGGAGGAGATTGGTGTCCTAGGCATTGCACTTGGTTGTGCATTCTCTCTTCCCAGTATTATTGGAGAAGCTATCAACAAGCATGGTACTCCAACTCAGAAGCAAGAATACCTGCTTCCTACACTCCAAGGGAAGAAAATCTGCGGAGAAGGACTCACCGAGCCTCGGGGAGGATCGGACTTCTTTGGCACGAACACAACCGCTGTAAAGAAAGGCGATATGTTCGTACTCAATGGTGAGAAGAGATTCGTAGCGGGTGGCGTCGGTGCTGACTACTTTCTGATATACGCAAAGACTGACTTCACAGCAAAACCACATGAGTCGTTGAGTGCCTTCCTAGTGGACAGAGACATGGGCGTGAAGGTTGAGGAGGAGTACGAGCTCTTGGGTTGCCGTGGGATGGGGGCGGCCAGAATTGTGATGAAGAATGTTGAGGTACCTGAATCCAACATTGTCGGTGACTTGAATGATGCCAATGCAGTCTTCAATACGATGATGGTGCCCGAAAGGCTCACCTCGGCTGCTGGGCCTATCGGCATGGGACGTGCATGCCTTGAGATTGCTGTAAGGTATGCAGACAAACGGGAGGCTTTCGGTCGGCCAATTAGGAGCTACGAAGCTATTAGTTTCAAAGTTGCTGACTGCATGACTCAGCTGGATGCAGCAAGGGGTCTAGTGTATCGGGCCGCAAAAAAGGCCGACACCGGCGAGTGGTGCAGAAAGGAGGTTTCACAGGCGAAAGTATTCGCCACAGAGGCCGGCTTCAATGCTGTTCACGAGGCGATGCAGATGCTAGGCGGAATTGGTTATACTGATGTCTACCCCATTGAACGACTCTATCGAGACGCGCGTCTTGCGACAATCTGGACAGGCAGCAATGAAGTGCAGCGGCTGATAATTCAGAATGAGATCTTCAAGGAGATTCTCTCAGAGGACCGCTCCGCCAAGCGAGATGTAGAGCTTGACACTCCAGGTGCCCACAAGACCGCGGAAAAAGTGTATACAGAGGACCCCAGAAGGCACTATCCAAAGTAGTTTGATATGTCAGCAAAGCATAGATTAAAATACTAACTATAGTTAATAGACACTGAGGAGCGAGTCATCTTTCAATCAGCTATGCCGCTCCGACTTACAACAGCAAAGCGAGGAAGAAGAATGAGCAATTTTGTTTGTCCGAAATGTGGCGCGAGAGTATCAGTGCCCGTTCATTGTGGGAGAGAGATGCACATCGAAGGAGATCAGCTTGTGTGCTGGATGGGCCCTGTCTGCGGTCATCAGAGTATCCCTACCCATTGCGGAACATCTATGAAGCTGAAGTAATAGAGAGAGGAGCATGTGGGATGACCTTTCATGATTCTAGAGGAGATTATGAAAAGACATAGTGGCCGAGTGTTTACTGACAAACCGGTATCGAACGAGATGCTCAACTCCATATTGGAGGCGGGTCGATGGGCACCTTCTTGCTCGAATACACAAGCTTGGAACTTCGTAGTTATACGTGACAAGGAAGCCCTTGCTGAGGCTCACGAAGCACTGAGCCGGGGCAACGCGTATGCAAAGGCTGCTCCTGTGATGATCATCGTTGCTGCAAAGGAAGATGGAGGTTGCCCCATGCATGAACTCCCATACTTTGCGATGGATGTCGGTCTTGCGGTCGAAAACATGCTTCTTCAGGCAGTACATCTTGGATTGATGGGACATCCAACTGCTGGGTGGGATGAAGCTAAGCTAAAGGAGATCACAGGAATACCCAAAGACTATCGAATTGTCACTGTTGTCTTCTTTGGGTATGAAGGAGACATCACGCTCTTGGATGAGGAAGCCCGCGCAAAAGCAAGTAGACCGCGCACGCGGCGTCCGCTATCTGAAATTGTGCATTGGAATAAATGGTGAGAGAAGGAAGTCGACTGAGTGTATATCCGATTCATCGGGTTCCAAAGAGTTAATGTTCCGAACTGAACAATATTAGTGAGGAGAATACCTGATGCAGCCAATCAACACTCTGGAAATTTCAACTGTGATTCTACCCAGCATTCTTCTTGGAGTCATGCTTGGGTATTTCATAGGTACGATGAGAAGTCACCGAATTGCTGGAAGAGCTGCGCTCACTCTCATACTCAGCATCACTAGTGGCTTGATTCTATCCATTCCGCTTGCCTACTTTGTCCCAATCTCGACATTCACAGTCTTGTTGTCTTCTCTCTCAGTCCTAGGTGGAGCGATTCTCGGATTGTTCTATAATTGGACTCCTCCTGAAGAGCCAGCACGCAAGAGCCACATCGTATATGAAACGGATGACGACGAGGAATTCGATAGAGAAATCAAGGAGTCGCTGGGTGGAAAGCAGTGACTGAGAAGAGCTGCATATGAGTGGCAGACCATCTCTCCCAATAAGAGTTAAAGGGAAAAGCTAGTGATATTTTCCAGTCTGCGTTTTTGGAGGTCTAGGATTGCAGAGAACGCTACCACACTTTCTTGTCATCTTCACGATAACCTGTCTTCTATGGACTATGGTTCTCATGCCTGTCAATGCTGCTGCTCCCGTTGGGTGGAGCGGGGACTCAAGTCTATCATTTCTACTTGAGGTCAACGGGGTGAATGCAGCAGAATCTGATGCTGCAAATCCAATTCCAATAGATATCTCCGCTGACCTTTCAATCGAACTTCAAATCTATACTGGCACAAACTTGACGATACAGTCTGGCAGGTTCACGATGTCCTACCTTTCGGTTCCGATTATCAATCAACTATTCGACCTAAGCGTGTATGGCGAGATCCCTGAGAACTCTACAGCAAGCATTCTCAATGCATCAATCCCATTGGCTGGTATGATGAGCTTCGGAAATCTCAGTCTAATATCAGGGACAATCACAGGTGCCTTCTCCTTTGTATATTCAAACTCAACCTCGCCTAGTGTGAACGGAACGGTCAGCGAGGACTTTGTTCTTCGGCTGGGACCTGCGGGCGCGGCTGCCATCCTATCAGTGAGCGGGCTCATTACAGCTGGTTTCACAGTGATGTCTGTGTTCACTCTCATCATGTCCCTAGATGAGTTCCAGCAGGGAATCATGGCTGCCCGCAAGATGCGCGGCGCAACACGGGGTTCAGATGTCGGCATATTCCCAAGGCCGGTCGTGCTCCGCAGAAGACCGAAGAAAGGCGGTGAGAAGATTGACAAGAATGAACTCGTGTCACGAGTCAGTAAGGCTGCCGGAAGTTCTTGGGATAACAAGCGGTGCCCGAAGTGCGGGAAGAATTGGCCAAAGAACTCACCTGCATGCTCCAAATGTGGCATTGATACAGGAAGTGCAATCACCTTCTTCTCACAGGATATTGCAGAGTATGCACCAAAGGCACTGAACGCGATTAAACAAAAGTCAAAGGCTACAGTCGGCCAGCTTGGAAAGAAGATTCACTTGAAGCCGGACAAGGCTGGAGCCCTGTCCGCAGCCCTTGTGGATATGGGTGTGCTCCAGACAAAGTCTGTCAAGGTCCCTCTCAAAAAGGTTGCATTCTCGGGTATGACCTTGGCTGGGCTGTATTGGTCATGGATGCAGATGATTGGCGGAGCCACACCCGACTGGGCCACAATTCTCTTGACCACTGCTGCTGGTCTTGTTGTGTCCGTACTGATAGGCTATTTCATGAACTTCTTGGCTCGTGTGCCCAAACTCGGTTATGATTGATACTGGTGTCGAGAGCCAGTTCAAAGCTTCTCTCATTAGCCCGTTCATCTCAATACATATAATATGCCAATGACTCATCATATCTTACCTGCAAGGACCATACATGCAATAGGAAATGGAAGATAGATGGATCGACAAGCGAAGTACCAGAGTCATTGGGAGAATTCTGAGGTACTTGTGAATGTACCCTTCAGTGCTGCAGGTGTTGGCACGACAGTCGTCTTAACATCAAAATTCACCGGACGAATCATGCTCATGGATGTGGGAGATGGTGCTGTCCGAGATCTTCTTGACTCAACTGGAACCACCAATTTTGTGTTCGACATAGATCTCATCGCTATTACTCATGGGCATTTTGATCATGTTGGGGGTCTTCACACACTCCTTGGATTCATGAGAATGCTGGGACGAAAAGAGCCTCTCAATATTCTCATTCCCACTCACTGCGTAGAGGCGATTAGGATTATCAAGGGTTTTCGTGACTGCTATCCTGAAACACTTCCGTTCAAAATCTGGTATCATGAGACATCTCAGGGGTCTGAGTTTGATACCGACTTCTTCAAGGTCAAGTCTTTCGGAGTCGAGCACTTTGGAACGGAGTGCAACACCGAAAGCGAGGTTCTCATGCCTGCGCTGGGTTTTAGAGTGCAAGTCGGAGAGTCTGTCGTAGCATATTCCGGCGACACGAGAGTCTGCAGTGGTGTGGAGATGGCTGTAACGAATGCTGACTTGGCAATTTTGGAGGCTACGCATCCCGTCACTCCGGACGCCGGAGTGCGTGTTCATCTGTCTGTCGAAGAAGCTACAAAACTCGGTGAGCTGGCAAGGGCTTACATTCTAATTCATCGGATTCCTGAAACTGATAATTCGTAAAAAGGGCTATCTTGGTTTCTTAGAGGACAAACTGAATGACCCAGAGCACCATCATTCCGAATGATGCTGAAACTGACACTGTTACTAACCAAGATATGACAATCTCCTTCACCTGCTTCTTTTGGACTGGGGTCTCAGAAATCCAGCCTACAGCTATGAGAGCTGCAACTAGGACATGAGAGCCGCTCAGCGGTAATCCTAGAAGTGTTCCTGCGAATACAATGATTGAAACAGATATACTAGCAGAGAGTGCAGAAGAGGGCGAGAGTGTAACT
>CAYHAA010000039.1:0-8182 GCA_964354495.1 uncultured archaeon
CTGCAGATGTTTGTCGACCTAGAGTCTCTTCGACACTTCATGGCAGTCTATCTCGATAGAGGCACATGCGTCTTCTATCATCCCTTCACAGAGGAGAGGATTCAGCCGGACCTCATCAGTGGATTCATTGCAGCAATTACGAGTGTATATGGCGAGATCAAGGGGGATGGTGTCCGAGGCACGCTTGAAGAGATTCAGTACCACGGACTCAGACTGAATAGCTACAGCGGGGACAAGATCATTGGCATCCTCATTCTTGAGGGAGAGATGACTCCTCTCTTGAAGGACAGACTCCAGTTCTTTGTCGAGCTGTTTGAGAATCAGTATGAGAGAGACCTTGAAGGCTGGTCAGGACTGATTGATTGTTTTGACCCTGAGTGGATCGTATCGACGTTGAATGCAGCCTTCAACTACTCTTGGTTGCTCCCGCACAGATTCGGACCAACTCAGAAGGTATCAAAGACAAATGCCAGAATCCTGGACTACGTCGCAGCAGTACGAGATAACAGATCGGAGTTCTACCTCAGGAAGCTCCTTTCTCCGCTCTCAGAAATGCTAAAGTTGTCGGAGGCACAGGTTCTCGACCGGCTTCTCACCCTTCAGGACAAGGGTGCGATTGTACCAGTTGGCGTGCAGACGGTCCTTCAGCGCCAAGGGATGGGCCTATCGGACGGGCATGAAGGAGAAGAGGCGACATCACTGAAGCCGCCTCCAGAAAAAGAGATAGCCTGGGAGATTGAGGAAGAGGCTGAACCGGCCACTGTGAAAGAGCAGAAGGAGGAATTGGCACCTGCTGCGGCAGAAACAGTGGAAGCGCCCGAACCGGAGCCCAAAGAGGAAACTGATTCCATGGAGGCTTTCGTTAGGGATGTGGAGTCACTCATGAGAAAAGAGAAGAAGAAGGGCGAAGGCGACAAGAAGGATAAGGAAGAATAATCTTCAAACAACCCAAGAACACTTATGTACCCCCAAAAAACGAGTGAAGGTCGGTGCGATGCCATGCCTTGGAACATTGACAACTACTACATCATTGATGGTCGCATACTCAGGGTTGAGATCTCAGTTCCACTCCTAGAGTTTCTCTACATAAGCATCAATGACGTGAAGGAAGCATGGCTTGATATGTTGAAGCAGTTTGTTGCGGAACAGCCAGGTTTTGACATGTCTTGGGAGATGCAGCCAAAGCGGAATCAGGCAGTTGTTACAATTCAAATCGCCAAATCTGGAAAACTGCGTGCGTTCACAAAGGCAGAGAGAAAGGGAGCTCTGAAAGCTGTGGATGCCCTCTTTGATGATAAGAAGAGCACTACCTCGTTCTAGGTACAGGCAAGGTCCTGTTCCCTTGAGGAATCACTGCAACTCTTGGCGTAGATACGATTTGACTCCTTGCAAGCTCTAGCCCTTCCTGAGGATCTCTCACGGCCATACCGTGAAAACGTTCTGTGACTATTGATTCTCTTAGCCTGCTGCAGATGATGAGTCTTCTCGAGGCCAAGATATTCCAGAAGAAGCGAGCCTTCTCCATGCCCGATTCATAGCCAGTTTCAGCTGTGATTTCAACCTCTGATGCAGACTTGCACTCTGAGACTCCCTTCAGGAAACCAATGGGTCCAAGTCCATCGGCACACTCTGCAATGAGCAAGATGGCACCTCCATACTCAGTCGCCTCATGGGCAGCGCACAGACTGTCAACTGCAGCATAGAGGGTGCTATCAAAGGGACCTCCGCCAGGGCTGACAATCGCGATGTCTGCTCTGTGCTGCATGGGAGTTTCCGTCAGAGCCCTTGCAACATTGACACCTCGATTCCATGACTTATAGGGCTCGCCAGCAGTGATGGCTGCGATGTTGTTCTGCCGATCAGGTACTGCATTCAGAATGAAATCCAGATTCGCAATTCGTGATATCTCCTCCATATCCACACACGTTGCACTGTCTATCATGAAGGGACCTACTGGGTGTGTAGCCTGCAGTTTCGTGCTACGAGCAATGGTCTTGAGACCGCATGCATGGGGCATTACAGACATTCGCCCCCCTGTTGAACCTATGAAGACATTACATCGTATGGTACCAAGGCCAATTCTGAAATCAGCCTCAACAAATGCTCTGTTTACTGTAACAGGTGTAGAGTATGTTGCTGTATCACCCAAGTAACAGAGTGCTTCAGCCTCCTTTGCATCATGAAGAAGCAGATGATGGCCTCGGGCTGTCGGTTCCCCCAACATCAGATCAATATCACGAAGCTTAGCGTTGGTGCCTGCATCAGAGGAGAAGATGATGGCTACATTGCCAGGATCGGTCATTGATGTTCCAAGAATACCTAGAAGAGTGTCGAGCAGTCTTCGATTCAACTCAATGTCCTGTTCACTGTTCACGACTACAGCAACAGTCTTCGCGTTCTTCATCATTTGCGAGAGTGACTCAGACTCAGGGGGGTCCTCAACAGCCCTATTGACCTCATGCATCAAGCCATGCTGCTCTATGATGGTTCTGGGGGTCACTAATTCAGCTGCTAGTCTCTGAGGTATCTCAAGTGGCAGCGACCCTGCGCCATAGCGTAAGTCTATTCTCACTGACCGTGACCCAGAATCATGTTGCCGGTCGACCACTTAAAGTTAACAGGAAAAAAGGGAGATAATCTTCTTATCGCACGAATGAAGACAGTGAGGGGGACAGAAAACCAATGAGAAAGTCAGACATACTGCTTCTAGCATCAGTGGCTGCACTCTTGGTCTATTTGCTGCTCTCCATTCTTGTCCCCGACCTAACGAGTCCAATTGTCATCATCTATGACTGGCTCCTTGATGTCTCATTGATGCTCGGCTATCTGGGCGACTTTCTCGTCTCGTTTCTCGGTAACGCCACAGTGCTCTTTCCATTTCCGTACATGGGCATCACCTTCATTCTCGGAGGGCTCGCCGATGAAGTCACAGATCAGTTTCTCTTCGACCCCTATCTCATAGGGCTCCTAGCAGGACTTGGTGCTGTGCTCGGCGAGATGACAGGGTATCTCATCGGATACGGCGGAGGCCATCTCATAGACGCGAAACAGAGAACCGCCTTTGGCGAATATGTGAAGAGGCATCCAAGAGCAACACCGTTTGTCCTGTGGTTTCTTGCCGCCACTCCAATCCCAGACGATGTGCTCATCGTACCACTCGGAGCAGCGAGATATCCCTGGTGGAAGGTGATGATTCCCCAGTTCATTGGAAAGACTATGTTCATGACGGTTATTGCATGGTCTGGAAGATTCGGTCTTGGCCTCGTGGGCATGCTTATTGGGAGTACAGATCCCACGAACATTCTATCCAGAGTCATTGAGGTCGCAAGTGTGCTTCTGATTGTAATCGGAATATACGCGCTGGTTCGAATTGACTGGAGCACCCTGATTTCCAGCAGAGAAAACATTGGGGAGGCTCCAACCAAGTGAAACGAGCTGATAAGGTGTTCATAGCACTGCTCGTATTGGTCTTGATCTATTGGATCCTCCTCATCACAAATCCTGTCTCCGCAAGCCTGCTAGCAAGTCTGTTTGATTGGATTGCTGATGCCGCTATTGTCCTTGGATATCCGGGTGCATTCATTGCGTGCCTACTAGGAAGTGCCAGTGTGATTGTTGAAGTTCCCTTTGCGGGAGTACCATTCGTACTCGGAGGCTTAAGAAACGGAGTGTCGGGGCCGTTTGTTTTTGATCCGTGGATTGTGGGTCTCCTCTGTGGGATTGGAGCCACAATCGGAGATATGGTAAGTTACGCATTGGGATATGCGGGGAGAAGACTCGTCGATGAAGAAAGTACGAGTGGCTTCAGCAAGTTCATCCAAGAGCACCCGAGAGCAACACCAGTCGCGGTGTTTGTTCTGGCAGCCACACCTGTTCCTCTTGACCCTGCAGTGGTGGCTCTAGGAGTGGCAAGATACGCTTGGTGGAAACTCTTCATACCCTGCGTGATTGGACAGATAGTATTCTTTACGGTGGTCTCTTGGAGCGGGAGATTCAGCTTGGACTGGATTCTGGGACTGCTGGGAGTTGGAGGTCCAGTCACACTAATCTCCGCGACAGTGGATGTGCTCGGAATCCTACTGTTGATTGTGACTGTGTTCTTGGTTGTACGCCTTGACTGGACTGCAATCATGGGGAACCGGAAAGAGAAAGAAACCTCCAACAGCGACTGAACTAGTCATCAGTTGACTCTTTTGGTTGAAGTCCAGCGAAGAACTCACGTCCTGCTTTTGTGACAGAAACGATTCCGTCCCTCAACAGGTTGCCAATTGAAGTAAGGTTCACTCCAGTGGAACCAATCGGTGCCTTGAGCATGCCAATATCATTCATCTCCCCGAGAAGCTGGATGAACGCACCCAGTCTATGGAGCGCAAGAATGCCAACACATTTTGTGAATGCGCGCTTGATGCCTTCAAGGATTGCATCTTTGGGGTCCTCAAACTCAGCTAGTGCCTTTTCAATCTCCAGAAAGGTGCAGCACATAGTGATTGCGTTCTCATCAGGATTATCAAGGAAGTGACCCGGGGCCTCGAGGAGGAAGGGATCCTTGAAACGGTTGACAATCTTCAGTCGCACAGACTCGTCTGGAATGGACCACCAAGACTGCAGGTGCTGGTCAGAAAGGGGTCTCACCTCAAGACCTTTGTCACGAGATGACTCAGAAACTATTGCCGGCAGGAATGAATGCCATCCTGGAATCATACGGAGGCCCATTTTGCCGCCTTGGGGGAGCTCAAAGTCGAGTCTCCTTGAGCAGTAGTGAACAAGATCATAGATTGTGTATTTCCGCCGTCTATCTATGAAGACAAAAACGGGTTCATAATCGCCCTCATGGGCCGGAACAGCCTGATAGTCCCATACGTAGAGGTACTCAAGACAGACAAGGTCGGGAATGTCTGGTGTTTTCAGGACACGACCAAAGGCCCCGATGAACTGCGTCTCCTTCAGAGCTGCACGAGTACCTTCTGGGATGACTGCGCCAAGACTCTGAGCAAGTGCGCTGTCGCCATTCAACACGCCAGATGTCAGCGGAAGGTTCTTCTCCAAGAGATCTCTATCAAATGAAGCCATCAGTCCGCGGCTGTGTTCTTTGAAAGTCATCTTATCTGGTTTCGGACTAATACGAAGCAGCTCGGAGTACTTTTTCTCCACCATACATCAGATCCTCTTTCCTTGGAACATACTGGACAGATTATAGAGATTGTGACAGTGAATGAAACAGGAATTGGAGCAGTCTCATAAGTCACACTTCCACTTGAGGAGTCGATTCTCGTCTATTGGACCTTTCGAGTTGCGGAAGATTCATCTAAAGAAACCGACTAGGAGGAAGTATGCCAAGAGAGGGTATTCTTCGAACGCCTGATTCTCGATTTGAGAATCTTCCCGATTATGATTTTCAGGAGAATTACATGACTATCAACGGGCTTCGTATCCACTATGTAGATGAGGGCTCGAAAGTGGCACCTCCCATTCTCTTGATGCATGGAGAACCGTCATGGAGCTATCTTTACCGAAAGATGATTCCTCCCTTAGTGAAGGAGGGATTCCGCGTTATTGCCCCTGATTTGATGGGCTTTGGAAAGTCTGACAAACCTCTGCGCATCAAGGACTATTCTCACACACGTCATGTAGATGTGATTCTCGAGTTTGTAAGAAAACTCAACCTTAGCGGTATCACCCTTTTCTGCCAAAATTGGGGCGGCCTTATCGGTCTACGAGTAGTTGGAGAAGACCCGAATAGATTCTCTAGGATTATAGCAGCCAATACCGGTCTTCCGAGTGCAAAAGGAATCAAATCCATAATTGGGTATCCACTCTTCAAGCTACAAATAAGACGAATAGGAAAAGTGACGCAAGAGCAGTTCAAAGAAAATGTGAATCTCATGAGCTGGGTAGCATTTTCAAAAACAGTTCCAAGATTGCCAATCGGTGATATCATGCAGATGGCAACGGTGTCAAAGCTGTCGTCTGAAGTCATCAGAGCATATGAAGCTCCTTTTCCCGATGAGTCGTACAAAGCTGGTGCACGAATATTTCCATACCTAGTCCCATCTGAGTTGTCGAAGAACCGAAAGGTCTGGGATAATGTCCTGTCAAAGTGGAAGAAACCATTCCTTACAGCTTTCAGTGACCACGATCCAATTACCAAAGGGGGTGAGAAATACTTTCAGAAGATGATTCCTGGAGCAAAGGACCGAGAGCACATCATAATAAAAGGGGCAGGTCATTTTCTCCAAGAAGATAAGGGTGAGGAATTATCACAAATCATGTTGGAATTCATGCAACAGGACTAGTGAAAGCTGCAGTTAGTTCGTCATAGATACTTGGTTGGTTCCAATCAACTCGTTCACAGATGAAACAATCATATCATAATCTAGATTGCACAAGGAAATACTGTTTCATGTGGACTCTTCGAGGATCCTCTCTGTTTTTCAAAGATCAGTCCACAATCGGGCTACTGCAATACCTGAGGCATATGCCACACCGAGCCTACACGGGTGTGAAGGCCAAGTATGTTGTTCCAGACTTTCCTTTCTCGTAGCCCAGCTTCACATTCGTGCCAATCTTTACCTCTCCGGGCTTGAGTGGATCATATCCCAGAAGACGTGCGCTCACGCGAGTACCTTCTGCGAGCTCTACTATGGCCACATAAAATGGAACTTCGTCACGGAACTGATCTGGAGCGATATGAATTACAGTGAAAGACACTATCTTTCCCTTTCCGCTCACATCAGCCCAAGTCATCTTGCTACTGCCACAGATATAGCATGAGCCTGATGGGGGAGCAATGACTGCCCCGCACTCAGTGCATTTGTAGGCTTTGAAATGACCCGCTTGGATATTCTTGAGATATGCGTCTATGGATGGTTTCTCACTCATACGTCAGCCCTCCTCATAATATTCACAACACACGTTGCCCCCGTACCTCCGAAGTTATGCTGTAGGGCAGTTTCATGATTGGTGAGTTGGTTGGGTCCAGCATCACCAATGAGTTCGCGGTAGATGACAACAGCCTGTTTGACTCCAGTCGCTCCAACCGGGTGACCAACACCCTTCAGACCGCCCATGGGATTGATGGGCTTGTCGCCATCGAGAGCAGTCACTCCATCGCGAACAGCTCTCGCGCCTTCACCAGGTTTGAAGAATCCAATATCCTCGCTTGCTATGATCTCAGCGATTGTGAAACAGTCATGGACCACTGCAAAGTCCATATCCTTTGGCTTGAGCCCGGCCATCTTGTATGCTTGTCTGCTGGCTTCTACAGATGCGCTGAAGGTTGTAAGGTCTGAGCGGGCGCACAGGTTCATAGATGCAGAGGCTTGTCCTGTACCAATGATCTTGACAGGCAGGTCTGTGTACTTCTTTGCTTTCTCATTAGATGTGAGTACAAGTGCCGCAGCGCCATCAGATATTGGCGAGCAGTCATAGAGCTTGAGAGGCCAAGCTATGTATCTTGGTGTCATTGCCTTCTCAAGAGTGATCTCCTTCTGGAACTGCGCTAGGGGATTGGTTGAGGCGTTCTTGTGGGCTTTTACAGCTACGCGCGCCATGTCTTCTTCGGTTGTCCCATACTTGTGCATGTGTGCAACTGCAGCAATGGCAAAGATACCGGGGAAGGTCAGCCCAATACTTGATTCAAATTGATCATCAGCCGCTGCAGCAAGCGCCTCCGTGGCCTTGTTGGTTGATACTGAGGTCATCTTCTCGGCGCCAACGACAAGAACCGTGTCATAGAGTTTCGACTCGATTGCCATGATCCCAGCCCGAAGTGCTGTTGCACCTGATGCACAGGCAGCCTCATGACGCGTTGCAGGCAGTCCTCTGAGACCAGCATAGTCGACAAGAAGTGGTGCTGTATGCCCCTGATGAATAAGCATCTCTGGGATGAAGGTCCCGATAAATGCTGCTTGAATATCCTTCTTGGGAATACCAGCATTCACCGTTACTTTGTCCACCGCCTCAGAGAACATCTCTCTGAGTGTCACGCCTTCAAGTGCTCCAAACTTCGTATGAGCAGCACTAACAATATTCGTGTTTTTTAGGGGCAAGTGATGATTCCACCTCTGCAAAGATGAGTCGGACCACAAAGTACAGCTATAAAAACTGTGAGAAACACTGCATTTTCCCAAGTACCACGCAAGTAGCAGCAGCATACTACTCTCCGAAGAGATAATAAGCCGTT
>CAYHAA010000040.1:0-6596 GCA_964354495.1 uncultured archaeon
TTCTGCAATAGGACTGCAGAGATTCGATTCCTGTATCAGAATGGCACCTGGATATCTACCCAGAGTGTTCTGGTTGCATCAATTCAGGCAATGCATGCAGGATTCAACTACAACGCAGAACACGCAACGACTGTGATAGAGATTAATGCAGAAGGTCCGTTTGTCGTCCGTATAGTCTACACGTATCCTGTCGAGATGCAGATGAGCCTCTTTGAGAGAGCTCTCTATTCATTCATTCTGGTGCGGTAGCTGTGTTGTTTCAAGCAGAAGCAGTAATCCTAGAAAGCAGACTCTTGAAACTCGTTGTGGGCACTACCTCTCAATCTTCAACTTGAAGATTTTGTCGAACTTCTGCACTTTTGGTGCAATGACGGACCTGCAGTATCCCTGATTGGGATTGTTTCTGAAGTAATTCCAGTGATAGCTCTCAGCAGGGTAGAATCTGCTGAAGGCAGTGATTTCTGTCACAATGGGGGCCTTGAATGTCTTGCTAGTCTCAAGATTACGCTTTGCTCGCTCAGCAATTTCCCTCTGCTCTTCACTGTGATAGAAGATGACTGATCGATATTGAGTACCAACATCATTGCCCTGGCGGTTTAGTGTTGTGGGGTCGTGGGTCTTGAAAAACACCTCTAGGAGTTCCTCAAAGGATATCTTGTCAGGATCGAACTCAATCTGACAGACCTCTGCATGACCAGTTCTTCCTGTTGAAACCTGTTCGTAGGACGGATTCTCCATGTGACCACCTGAATAACCTGACACGACATTGGTCACGCCTTTCAGCTGTTGGAATACAGCCTCAGTACACCAGAAGCAGCCGGTTCCAAATGTAGTAAATGCCATGCAATTTCTGTTCCGAAAACACTAATCAATTAGTGGAAAGAGGAAATGAGGAGGCACGGACCATCTTGGCCCTGATCGTTTCTTGAGTCATTAGGAGATCTGCATAAGAAACAGCAGCTCGAAAGCAGTATGTCCGCAAGCAGATACATAACCCCTCTACCAGGCTGCATTATTCGAATGGATTGGTTTGAGTTTCTGTTTTTGTAGGAGAGGAGAGAGAGCGATAGAAACGGATTACATACAACACAAATCCTAGAAGTCCAGATACAACGCAGAAATCGTAGATCGAGTTACTCGAGACTAGATTCAGGAAAGGACTTCCCAGTAGTGGATAGAACGGATTCATTTCAGCATAGAGGAAGGAGTCAAGAAACACATGAGAATAGGTGCCTATCAGGCTGGCCGACAGAATATGACGAAACGATGATTGTTGATGCAGACGAAGAAGAGATGCCATCTTGCTCAAATATCCTCGCAGTGGCCAAATGCAGATTGTCAATAGTAGACCGGCAATAGTCGCACCAAGGTATGTATGAAAGAACCCGTGAAGGGGAAGTGGCAAGCCCAGAATGATTATGGTCAATGGTTCAAAATCCAGAATAACGCTAGCAATCATGACCACTGTAAAGTCAATGAGGGGAAAGAAGACAATGCCTAGAAAGAACCCAAATCCAAAATGATATGGAGTGAACGGCATTGTCTAGTCAAGGTGTGGCAAAGTAGGAGATTGTAATAAGCTGGTTGATTCAATAAGGATTGCACCAGTAATATGCCATCTGGGAGTTGTTTTCATCATTGTGGGAATAATGGCACAGTGGTTTGTCGCCTGCCATCAAGTTTCGTGGATGTCCCCTTCAGTGTTGCAGTGAGCATAGCAACTAGATTGCTAGTGGTCTGCTATTTCGAGGGAACTGTTCGAACGAGAGTCGTGAGGAGATGATGAAGAAGCTCGTTGTGAACTCAGCTCTGATCCGTAGCATGACAGGATTCTCAAGAGGATAGCAGAAACTGACTTCGCATTCTGTTCGCCACATCACAATCGCATCAGATAAATATGGGCGCTAAGGGAAAGAGTCTTAACACAGTGACACGGGCAACGGACCATTACACAGGTCTACACTGGGCAAGGTGCAACATATGCGCATAATGAAGATGCAGTCAAAATTCCTTGAGGTGTTCCTCGAGAGCCTTGGAAAGTTCGGTTCTCTCTATGGGCCGGTAAGAAGAGACGGAGTACTCAGGTATGAGAGAGTAGAGAGGGTTTCAGACATGGAACTCTCCGATTACCTCCCTATTATTCCGATAAAGAAACTGTTCCATCCCATGAAGTTCACAATGCTTCAATTTGATCAGAGCGGCTTTACTCCCGACTACTCAGCCATCGAGAGAAGAGTCGTCATCGGAGTCCATCCATGCGAGATTCACGGGTTGCTCAGGCTCGATGAGATATTCATGAAGAATCCAGCAGATCCTTATTACACCGAGCTCAGGAAGAACTCTTCTATCATCGGCTTCTCATGCATGCCAATTAAGACCTCTCTGTGTAGGGCTGCCGACACGGATATGGTTGAGGAGGGCTTTGACCTATTCTTTGTCAACTTGAGAGAGTTCTACCTCGTCTGGGTGGGCTCAAGCCGAGGCTATGACATGATACATGAGCGGGAGGAGTTTTTTGAAGAGAATGTAAGCCATGAGGATATTGACAAGTATGTCAAGTGGCGTGAGAAGCGTAATAGTATATTCGAACTGAAACTCGATTTTAACAACATGCCAGATCTCATGGAATTGAACTACAACAGCGATATTTGGAAATACTTTGCGGACAAATGCCTATCGTGCGGGCAATGCACGATGGTATGCCCAACATGCAATTGTTATACTGTCACCGATGTGTTTGATGTCACCAACGAAGTAAAAGGTAAACGAAATAGAATGTGGGACAGCTGCATGTTTGTGGACTACAGTCTGGTCGCTGGGGGGCATAACTTCCGTGGAGCTCGACTGGACCGATTGAAACTATGGTATACTCACAAGCTCAAATCGTTTGGAAATGAGTACGGCCGTCCAGGCTGTGTTGGCTGTGGGCGGTGCATAGAAACGTGCCCAGTTGATATAAATGTCCTTACTATAGCGAACGCTCTGACGACAGGGGAGGTGCCGAAGCAATGATCGTTTCTGAACCGCATCAAAATCCATTCTTACCTGAACCAGTAAGAATCGTGCATCAGCATGACCTGATTAAGGACCATAGGTTCTTCCAGATTAGGCACATAGACATGCAGAGAGCCATGTCTTTTCAGTACATGCCAGGACAGTTCGTCATGCTATCAGTGCCGGGTGTTGGCGAAGCACCATTCTGTATCTCATCAACACCAAGCCGTCCAGGCATTCTTGAACTAGGCATACGCAGAGTGGGCAAAGTCACTGAAGCACTGTATCAGAAGGTAGACAACGACGTAATCTTCATGAGAGGACCTTATGGGAATTGCTTCAAGATAGATCAGATGAGACATAAGGATATAGTCATGGTGGCAGGCGGACTAGGTGTAATGCCACTCCGCTCAATCCTATACTACGTGCTGGACAATCGGGATGACTTCAACCGCTTCTTCTTCTTGTATGGCACAAGGTCACCTGACATGATGCTGTTCAAAGAGGAGTTCCTGCAGCTGGCAAAGAGGCATGACATCGAGTGCTTATATGCAGTTGAGAAGGTCGGTGATGCAAAGGACTGGATCCATCACACCGGAATGGTCACCTCACTATTCAAGAACCTGCCAGAACTTGAGCCACTCAACACGAATGCTGTCATCTGTGGACCACCAGTGATGTACAAGTTCGTGATTCAAGAACTGCTGAAGCTCAAGATACCAAAGAACCAGATCCAGATGACTCTAGAACGGCGCATGAAGTGTGGGATTGGAAAATGTGGGCACTGCGTACTTGAAAACCTGTACACTTGCGTCGATGGACCTGTGTTCACGTACTGGGACACATTGCACTTCAGGGAGTTGATCTAAGATGAGCTGGAAACAGAAGACTCTCGTTGGCCCGAAGCCAAAAGTGGGAGTATACGGATTCACAGGATGTGCAGGAGACCAGCTCTTGCTCATACACACCGAAGACGAGCTCCTGAACCTCTTCGGAGCAGTGAACATGCAGTCATTTGTGATGGCATCAAGTAATCCAATTGAGGAAACGCTCGATGTTGCCTTCGTGGAGGGAAGTATAAGCACGGAGGAGGAGAAGAAACACCTTCTAGATATCAGAAAGCGGGCAAAGATCCTTGTTGCAATAGGCAACTGCGCTGTCAGTGGCGGACCTCAGGCAATGTATACGGGAGATGCTAAGTACGAGAAACGTCTTGAGCAGGTCTATGGAAACGTGGAGTTTCTCACTGAGCCACTCGAAGCAAAGCCTCTTGATGCATATGTGACTGTGGATTACTACCTGCCCGGTTGTTCAATAGATGCTAAGCAGGCATTTCCACTCATTTCAAGACTGATTCACGGTGCAATCCCTGAGCCATACCCTCACCCTGTATGCCATGAGTGCAAGCTTAACGAAAATCGATGCCTACTGTTGGACAAGAGATTCTGCTTAGGCCCCCTGACTTTGGGCGGATGCGGTTCAGCATGTCCAAACCACAACCTTCCGTGTGTGGGCTGTTGGGGTCCAAGTGATGATGCTAACTTCAGCGAACATGTGAAGCTCTTGGAGAGCTTTGGGATGACAAAGAAAGATATCATTCGACGTATCCGCAACTACGGAGGACACAAGATTCTCAAATACATCGAGAAAATCTGATAATGGAGGAAGAAGAGATGCCAGGTAAACAAGATATTTCGATTGAACCTCTAGCTAGAGTTGAGGGTCACGGAGGAATCAAGGTAGAGATACAGGACAATAAGATCAGTAATGTTCAGGTCCGGATACTTGAGGGCCCTAGACTCTTTGAAACTCTAGTTGTTGGCAAGACTCCAGAGGAGGATTTGAGCATCGTTCCCAGGATCTGCGCTATCTGCAACCTCTCACACAAGTATGCGGCACTTAGAGGCCTCGAGAAGGCATTGGGTGTCAAGGTACATCAGACGACACAGGAGTATCGACATCTGATGCACCATGGAGAAATGCTTGAGAGTCACAGCTTGCACATTTACTTTCTCGTGCTTCCTGATTACCTAGGATACGACAATGCTGTTGCCATGGCAGCCAAGCATGGTGAAACTGTTATGAAAGCTCTGAAGCTGAAGAAGTTCGGGAACAAGATCATGCGTTTGATGGGAGGCAGAATGATCCATGGCGAGAATCCGATTTTAGGCGGCTTTGGTAGGCTGCCCAGTAAGGAGGAACTCATTAAGCTGAAGGAAGAGGCCTTAGAGTTACTGCCCTTCGCCACTGATACAATTGACCTACTTGCAACACTCAAGATCCCGGACCATATGGAGAGAGAAACCCAATTCCTCTGCTGCAAACCACTGCACGATGGATATGACTACTATGGTGATTCATTCCTCACATCCGATGGTAAAGAGCATCCCGCTGAAGACTACAAGAGTGTCATCAAGGAACACGTCGTTGGGCACAGCTTTGCAAAACGAAGCACCTATAATGGCAAACCTTTCACAGTAGGTGCCATCGCTAGAGTGCTTCTCTTGGGAGACCGTTTCAAGGGAGAAGCAAAGAAAGCATACGATAAGTTATACAACGAACGTTGGCATCGAAATCCTATATACAACAACTTCGCTCAGGCAATCGAGCAGGTTTTCTCACTGGAGGGTGTCATAGAGGTTGTCGATAGACTCCTAGCGAGTGAACCTCCAAAGATTGCGTTGCCAACCCAAGAAACTGGTGTAGGCACAGGTGCGGTGGAGGCACCCCGAGGAACACTAATCCATCACTACAAGATCAAGGAAGGAAAGACGACTGCAGCAGACTTCATAACACCCACAGCCATGTTCTTGGATGATCTTGAAGAGTTCATACGTGCTGGAGGCCAGACAATGCTTGCAAGGAAACAGAAGGAGAACATCGAACTGGAGTTCGAGAAGATTGCTCGTTCCTATGATCCATGCATTAGCTGCAGTGCCCATCTTGTAGAAGTCGAATACAAGTAGTCATGACCTCATGTCACGACTATCCCAATCACTGAAACCTATGATGAAGTGAAAGCGAGAGTGAAATCTGTATGGCCTTCTGTGTGATGGTCAAAGGACCTTGCAGAGGCAAGATGTGTGATTTCTGGGCCAGAGTCAAGATTAGAAAGAGCACACTTGAGGAGCTGGTCATAGGGATACGGGAGAGCATAGTCAAATGTCATAGTGAGAATTCACTATCATTTGATGAGGCTACGAGATCGTACTGGGACCGACTTGGAGTTCGCAACATACAGAGATTGCGTGAAGAAGAACCCGATCTGTATGAGAAGATGAAGCAAGCAGAAGCCATTGTGCATGACCACTTCGTAGAGTGATTCATTCCATCTCTGCTGGTATAGGAATCATATTGCCTCTGTTGAGAATCCACTTTGGATCAAGAGCCCTCTTCACGGCTTGTATCTCAGAGATACCTTGCTTGCCATACATGATTTCAAGGAAAGCACGTTTGAGTTTGCCAATTCCGTGTTCCGCAGCCACAGTGCCTCCGAGCTCTACAGCCCTCTTGGCAAAGAGCATATAGTTGTTCATGCCTTGCTCAACCTCTTCGTTGTTCCGAGGAATCATATTCACATGTAGATGGTTATTCCCGATATG
>CAYHAA010000041.1:0-6181 GCA_964354495.1 uncultured archaeon
TCTGAGAATCATGTTAAAGGATGATGCAGGTGCACAGCATGGGCAAGTCGGTATCGTAGACCGAAAAGGTCGTGCTGTTGCGCACACTGGCAAGGAATGTATGAATTGGGCAGGCCATATTGTCGGAAAAGGCTTCACCTGTCAGGGAAACATCTTGGCTGGCGAAGCTGTAGTTGCCAATATGGCCAGTGCATATGAAACGACTGAGGGCGATATAATCGACAAGCTCTTTGCTGCACTCAACGCAGGACAGTCTGCTGGAGGGGATCGTCGTGGGATGCAGTCTGCGGCAATACTTGTGGTACGAAAAGAGGGTGGCTATGAGGGAGGAAATGATCGGTACGTCGATGTTCGCGTCGATGAACATCCTAGCCCCATCAAAGAGCTTGAGCGCATTTTCAAGATATACGACATGACGCTCCTCAGCAGAGAAGACCCGAGCAACCTGCGAAGGATTGAGGGAGACCTCTCCTTGAAGATTCAACAGGCTCTCGTATCGTTAGGATACTTAGATACACTCAGTGATGATGTGTTCCCTGAGAGAGCTAAGACAGCTCTTGCTGAATGGGTCAACACTAACAATTTCGAGAACAAGGCACGCAATGATGGTACCATCTGGCAGAGTGTAATAGACTATCTCTTTCGAGATGCTGAGAGACACAAGACATAGTCTAATTGGCTTCGATCAACCCAATTTGAAACATAGGCAATAGGATTGGGGCCTCTATGCGTGTTCATACGGGCAGCAATCTCACACCATTTGAAAATACACATTCTCTAAAAGGAGCCACATTCCAACGTGCATTATTCAATCTGATTGACTTGTGGGTGCGACAACGTGAGCAGAGTACATGGACATATTGTCAGAGTCGATTGGTCCCTGTGCTATGGTTGTGAGAAATGTATCTTGGCTTGTCCAACGGATGTATTCGTAACGAGCAGAGATACAACAGGAAATTCCGTTGTTGATCCGATTCGGGAATCAGATTGTATTTTGTGCCTTGTCTGCGAGATTGTCTGTCCAGTTGAAGCCATCGCCGTTGAACGCCAAGGAGGCTCGGAGGATACATTACAGTCTCTGTTGCAGGGTACCAGAGAAACACGATGAGAGGTCAGGATGATGTTTGAAGAACTTCTTAGTGATGCAGAGAAGAAGATTAGGGATGAGGTTCGCGCTTTTGTGCGTGACAAAGTGGACCGTGAATTAATCATTGCTATGGACAGCAAGAAGAAGGAATACCCGTACGAGTTCATCAAGGTTGCAGCAAAGGAGAATCTTCTCGGCCTACGCTTCCCCAAGAAATACGGAGGAAGAGGGCTTGGCTGGGTGTCAGAGATGGTTGCGCTGGAGGAGATTGGTGTCCTAGGCATTGCACTTGGTTGTGCGTTCTCTCTTCCCAGTATTATTGGAGAAGCTATCAACAAGCATGGTACCCCAATGCAGAAGCAAGAATACCTGCTTCCTACACTCCAAGGGAAGAAGATCTGCGGAGAAGGACTCACTGAGCCTCGGGGCGGATCGGACTTCTTTGGCACGAACACAACTGCTGTGAAGAAAGGCGATATGTTCGTAATCAATGGTGAGAAGAGATTCGTGGCAGGTGGTGTTGGTGCTGACTACTTTCTGATATACACAAAGACTGACTTCACGGCAAAACCACATGAGTCGTTGAGCGCTTTCATAGTCGACAGAGACATGGGCGTGAAGGTCGAGGAGGAGTACGAGCTCTTGGGTTGCCGTGGGATGGGAGCGGCCAGAATTGTGATGAAGAATGTTGAGGTACCTGAATCCAACATTGTAGGTGACTTGAATGATGCCAATGCAGTCTTCAATACGATGATGGTGCCCGAAAGGCTCACCTCGGCTGCTGGGCCTATCGGCATGGGACGTGCCTGCCTTGAGATTGCTGTAAGGTATGCAGACAAACGAGAGGCTTTCGGTCGGCCAATTAAGAGCTATGAGGCTATCAGTTTCAAAGTTGCTGACTGCATGACTCAGCTGGATGCAGCAAGGGGTCTGGTGTATCGGGCAGCAAAGAAGGCTGACACGGGAGAGTGGTGCAGAAAAGAGGTCTCACAGGCGAAAGTATTCGCCACAGAAGCCGGCTTCAATGCTGTTCACGAGGCGATGCAGATGCTAGGCGGAATTGGATACACTGATGTCTACCCCATTGAACGACTCTATCGAGACGCACGTCTTGCGACGATCTGGACTGGCAGTAATGAAGTGCAGCGGCTAATCATTCAGAATGAGATCTTCAAGGAGATTCTCTCAGAGGACCGTTCGGACAAGCGAGATGTAGAGCTTGACACTCCTGGCGCCCACAAGACCATAGAGAAAGTCTATACTGAGGATCCTCGAAAGCACTATCCAAAGTAACGTGATATGTCAGCAAAGCATAGATTCAAATACTAACTATAGTTAACGAATGTGGAGGAGCGAGTCATCTTATAATCAGCTGAACCGCTCCGACTTACAACTGCAAAGTGAGGAAGAAGAATGAGTAGTCTTGTTTGTCCGAAATGTGGCGCGAGAGTATCAGTGCCAGTTCATTGTGGGAGAGAGATGCACATCGAAGGAAATCAGCTTGTGTGCTGGATGGGCCCTGTCTGCGGTCATCAAAGTATCCCCACCCATTGCGGAACATCTATGAAGTTGAAGTAATAGAGAGAGGAGCATGTGAGATGACCGTTCATGATTCTAGAGGAGATTATGAAAAGACATAGTGGCCGAGTGTTTACTGACAAACCGGTATCGGATGAGATGCTCAATTTCATATTGGAAGCGGGTCGATGGGCTCCTTCTTGCTCGAACACACAAGCCTGGAACTTCGTAGTTATTCGCGACAAGGAAGCCCTTGCTGAGGCTCATGAAGCACTGAGCCGGGGCAACGCATATGCAAAAGCTGCTCCTGTGATGATCATTGTTGCTGCAAAGGAAGATGGAGGATGCCCCATGCATGAACTCCCATACTTCGCGATGGATGTCGGTCTTGCGGTCGAAAACATGCTCCTTCAGGCAGTACATCTTGGATTGATGGGACATCCAACTGCTGGGTGGGATGAAGCTACGCTAAAGGAGATCACAGGAATACCCAAAGAGTATCGAATTGTCACTGTTGTCTTCTTTGGGTATGAAGGCGACATCACGCTCTTGGATCAGGAAGCCCGCGCCAAAGCAAGTAGACCACGTACGCGGCGTCCGTTATCTGATATTGTGCATTGGAACAAATGGTAAGAGAAGGAAGTCGACTGAGTGTATAACCGATTCATCGAGTCCGAAAGAGTTAATGTACCGAAGATGAACTATACAAATGAGGAGAGTACATGATGCAGCCAATCAGCACTTTGGAGATTTCAACTGTAATTCTTCCCAGCATTCTTCTTGGAGTCATGTATGGATATTCCATAGGTACGATGAGAAGTTACCGAATTGCTGGAAGAGCTGCACTCACTCTCATAGTCAGCATCATTAGTGGTGTACTTCTGTCCATTCCGCTTGCCTACTTCGTTCCAATCTCGACATTCACAATCTTGTTGTCTTCTCTTTCAGTGCTAGGTGGGACGATTCTCGGATTATTCTATAATTGGACTCCTCCTGAAGAGCCTGTACGCAAGAGCCACATCATATATGAAACGGATGACGACGAGGAATTCGATAGAGAAATCAGGGAGTCGCTGGGTGGAAAGCAGCGACCGAAAAGAGATGCATGAGAGTGGCAGGCTATTTCTCCCAATAAGAGTTAAAGGGAGTAATTAGTAATGTTCTTCAGTCTGCGGTTTTTGGAGGTCTACGATTGCAGAGAACGCTGCCACACTTTCTTGTTATCTTCACCATAACCTGTCTACTATGGACTATGGTTCTCATGCCTGTCAGTGCTGCCCCTCCTGTTGGATGGAGTGGAGATTCAAGTCTGTCGTTCCTACTTGAGGTCAACGGAGTGAACGCCGCTGAGTCTGATGCTGCAAATCCAATTCCAATAGATGTTTCCTCTGACCTTTCAATCGAACTTCAGATCTATACTGGCACGAACCTAACGATACAGTCTGGTAGGTTCACGATGTCCTACCTTTCGATTCCGATTATCAATCAACTATTCGACCTAAGCGTGTATGGCGAGATTCCCGAGAACTATACGGCAAGCATTCTCAATGCATCAATCCCACTAGCCAGCCTTATGAGCATCGGAAATCTCAGTCTGATTTCAGGTACAATCACGGGTGCCTTCTCCTTTGTATACTCAAACTCAACCTCGCCCAGTGTGAACGGAACGGTCAGCGAGGACTTCGTTCTTCGGCTTGGGCCCACGGGCATTGCTGCCATTCTATCAGTGAGCGGGCTCATTACGGTTGGTTTCACAGTGATGTCTGTGTTCACTCTGATCATGTCCTTGGACGAGTTCCAGCAGGGAATCATGGCTGCCCGCAAGATGCGTGGTGCGACACGGGCTTCGGATGTTGGTATATTCCCACGGCCAATCGTGCTTCGCCGAAAACCAAAGAAGGGCGGTGAGAAGATTGACAAGAATGAACTTGAGTCAAGAGTCAGTAATGCTGCCGGAAGTTCTTGGGATAACAAACAATGCCCGAAGTGCGGGAAGAAATGGCCAAAGAACTCACCTACATGCGCCAAATGTGGCATTGACACAGGAAATGCCATCACCTTCTTCTCACAGGATATAGCAGAACATGCTCCAAAGGCACTGAGTATGATTAAACCAAAGTCAAAGGTCACAGTCGGTCAGCTTGGAAAGAGGCTGCATTTGAAGCCAGACAAGGCTGGAGCTCTATCCGCTGCCCTCGTAGATATGGGTGTGCTCCAGACAAAGTCCGTCAAGGTCCCTCTCAAAAAGGTGGCATTCTCGGGCATGACCTTGGCTGGAATCTATTGGTCATGGATGCAGATGATTGGCGGAGCCACACCCGACTGGGCCACAATTCTCTTGACCACTGCTGCTGGTCTTGTTGTGTCCGTACTGATAGGCTATTTCATGAACTTCTTGGCTCGTGTGCCCAAACTCGGTTATGATTGATACTGGTGTCGAGAGCCAGTTCAAAGCTTCTCTCATTAGCCCGTTCATCTCAATACATATAATATGCCAATGACTCATCATATCTTACCTGCAAGGACCATACATGCAATAGGAAATGGAAGATAGATGGATCGACAAGCGAAGTACCAGAGTCATTGGGAGAATTCTGAGGTACTTGTGAATGTACCCTTCAGTGCTGCAGGTGTTGGCACGACAGTCGTCTTAACATCAAAATTCACCGGACGAATCATGCTCATGGATGTGGGAGATGGTGCTGTCCGAGATCTTCTTGACTCAACTGGAACCACCAATTTTGTGTTCGACATAGATCTCATCGCTATTACTCATGGGCATTTTGATCATGTTGGGGGTCTTCACACACTCCTTGGATTCATGAGAATGCTGGGACGAAAAGAGCCTCTCAATATTCTCATTCCCACTCACTGCGTAGAGGCGATTAGGATTATCAAGGGTTTTCGTGACTGCTATCCTGAAACACTTCCGTTCAAAATCTGGTATCATGAGACATCTCAGGGGTCTGAGTTTGATACCGACTTCTTCAAGGTCAAGTCTTTCGGAGTCGAGCACTTTGGAACGGAGTGCAACACCGAAAGCGAGGTTCTCATGCCTGCGCTGGGTTTTAGAGTGCAAGTCGGAGAGTCTGTCGTAGCATATTCCGGCGACACGAGAGTCTGCAGTGGTGTGGAGATGGCTGTAACGAATGCTGACTTGGCAATTTTGGAGGCTACGCATCCCGTCACTCCGGACGCCGGAGTGCGTGTTCATCTGTCTGTCGAAGAAGCTACAAAACTCGGTGAGCTGGCAAGGGCTTACATTCTAATTCATCGGATTCCTGACACTGATAATTCATGAGAAGGACCATCTTGGTTTCTCAAAGCACAAACTGAATGGCCCAGAGCACAATCATTCCGAATGATGCTGAAACTGGCACTGTTACTAGCCAAGATACGACAATCTCCTTCACCTGCTTCCTTTGGACTGGGGTCTCAGAAATCCAACCTACAGCTATGAGAGCTGCAACTAGGACATGAGTGCCGCTCAGCGGTATTCCTAGAAGTGTTCCTGCGAATATAATGATTGAAACAGATATACTAGCAGAGAGTGCAGAAGAGGGCGAGAGTGTAACT
>CAYHAA010000042.1:0-6175 GCA_964354495.1 uncultured archaeon
TGACACGTACCTGACCTCGCAGAGTCCACCCAGTGCCGTTTCCTGGGGGTACAACGCTCTGGTGTCCAAGATTGTACAACTTACAATGAACGGTCAAGTGACAGAGAGCGGTTTCTTTCTATGCTTTGAGAGAAACACGATTGTGATCGCAGTTAGCGCCACCACTGTACCAACAACGAGAATACCGATATCTGCTCCTGCTGCTCCAGTGATTGTGAATTTGCAGACGAACATGTCAAAGTCACCACCCTTGTACTCATCCTGGTACGGGTCGACCAAGGGGAAGTTGTGACTGGAGCTTGTGTGACCATAGATGATGATGCTGTTAGTCCTGCCGTCTAGAGCTGAGCCAAAACTATAGTCTGCTCCTGACCCGCCAAAGTAGGAAGCGAATTGGGTCAATTGACCGCTCTCCGTCATCTTGCAGATGAATGCCTCGTGGAGTCCGTTGTATGACTGATACGGACTAAGTGTGGGAAGGTCACCTGATGATGTGCATCCGGTGATGACCAGGTCTCCATTATTGTCCTCTACAATTCCAAGAACGCCATCATAACTACTGCCTCCGTAAAAAGTTGAGAAGTCTATTGAATAGTCTACTCCATCTATCCTTGACGCAAATCCATCCGTTTCGCCTCCAGCATAGTCTGACTGAAACGCTTCCACCAAAGGAAAAGAGATAGAATTGGTCTCACCAACGAAGAGTATGTTGTCATTCCTGTCTACAGACAACTCAGTCAATCCCCACTGTCTATTCCCGCCGTAGTAGCTGCTGAAGAGCAGTTCCTGGCCATCTGCACTCAATTTGCTTACGTAGTTGTCAAAGACGCTAGTGCTCCTGTTACATAGACTGTGTGCCTGAGGAAAATCATCTGAGTCTGTATATCCTGAGACGATGATATTGCCTGCAGAATCAAGAGTCATGCTCCTTATGTTCTCAAATCCACTTCCGCCAAGAAAGGTAGAGAAGATGACTGACTGGCCGTCAGGGCTTATCTTCGTTACAAAAGCATCTTCTAGATCACTTTTATTTGGTTGGTAGGTATTTACTGTAGCTGACAGTTCCTCGATGTCTGTACTACCTGCAAGAATGATGTTATCAGATGCATCTATTCCCAGATCGACAACCCAAGCACTTGTTCCACTGATGTAAGTTGAAAAATGGAGCTCCTGCCCATCAGAGCTGAACTTGGCAAGAAAGACTTCTCTTACACTTGTGCTTCTATCAGTCTTGATGGCATTCTTCAGCGGGAGCTCAGAGCTATCAGTTGTACCTGCGATAATGATGTCATCATTGCTATCGACTGCGACAGTATAGATGTATTCATTGGCACTTCCACCAAAGAAGGTGGAGAACAGTAGTTCTTGGCCATCCGGACTGAGCTTTATGATCACTCCGTCATCAGACCCATTCTTTGTCGGTTGATAGGCGTTCAAGACTGGGAAGTCTGAAGAAGGGCTCTTTGAGGCCAGCACAATATTCCCCTGTGAGTCGATTGCGACTCTTCCAGTACCATCTTCACCGTTTCCACCAAGAAGAGTTGAGAATTCAATGTTCAGAGGACTACTGCTTGCCGTCTCAGTAGTAGCGACGACTCCGGTCGAAATCAGAAGAGGAGTCAACACCACCAATACCGAAAGAACTGAGAACAGCTCTGCCTTTCGTCTCATGACCATCACCGATTCTCCAGAGTTGACTATCCTGCTCTCTTTCGAACGAACAGCAGGAGCACGACAACAGCTATTATTCCGACTGCTATGCCGACTTCCACGAGGCCCGGTGTATACCCGGCTGGTGGAATGTCTATCAGGCCGTGCAGGTCTATCTTCATGACGAACATGTCATTGTCTCCAGCATAGGTCCCCTGATAGGCCTCACAGATTGGAAAATCAGCAGACCCAGAGTAGCCAACGACAACGTAGCTGTCATCCGAGTGCCAGGCGACTCCGATGCCAATATCGTGATGACCTCCTCCATACGTCGTTGACAAGAGAAGCGAACCATCCTGACTCAGCACGATTAGTGACACGTTTCTATACAACGACTCTGTCGTGATGACGGGGATAGTTGTCGGAAAATCGAACGAACTAGTCTCTCCTGTGACTATGATACGATCCTGTGAATCTGTCGTGATGGCATTACCATAGTCAGATGATGAGCCGCCCAGGTATGTACTGAAGACAACGCTCTGTCCGTTCGGAGTGAATCTCGTGATGAACATCTCGAAGGACCCTGCCCGCTCATCTTGGTAAGCATTCAATGTCGGAAAATCATCTGACGCTGTAAAGCCAGTGATCACAGCATTGTCCTGACTGTCCACTGCAAGGTCATTTCCCCATTCTTCACCCGACCCTCCCAAGAAAGTGAAGTACACGAGAGTCCCATTTGTTCTGAACTTGGCCAGGAATGCATCTGAGCTCCCACCTGCATGTTCCTCTTGATAGGCACCCTCTGTTGCAAGCTCTCCACTTGCGGCCATTCCTGCGAGCAAGACGTTTCCCTGCGAATCGAAGGCAACCCTTCGCCCGTGGTCAATTCCCGAAGTGCCCAGATATGTGGAAAAGAGCAGACTCTGTCCATCTGCCTCGAGTAATGAGACGAATATGTCGAGAGTGCCAGAGTTCGTACTCTGATGGGCATTCAGTAATGGAAGATTCGTGGACTCAGTTGTCCCCGAGATGGCTATCCGGTCATTGGAATCGACATTCATGGTGTAGCACCAATCACTCCCAGTGCCTCCAAAGTACGTGGAGAACAGGAGGGACTGGCCGTTCTCCGAGAACTTGGTGATGAAACAATCAGCATTCCCTTCTGAGCCACCAGTGAAGTTCGATTGAAGCGGATTCATCAGCGGTAAGTCGGAAGACCCTGTGACCCCTGCTATTATGATGTTATCCTCGGAATCGACAGCCACGTCCGTGATCAATTCTTGAGCAGACCCACCGAAGTACGTTGAGAAGATCAGTGAGCCATTGGGACGGAACTTCGAGATGGTACTGTCGCTATAGCCATTGAGATGGTCTTGAAAGGCATCTCTCAATGGAAAGTCCGTGGACGTTGTCCGACCGACCATAATGATATTGCCCTCTGAGTCGACGATGGCGCTTCCAAAAGCATATGATATTTGCTCGATCTGCTCATCACCGGTACCTCCCAGGAAGGTCGAGAAATCGATTCGTTCAGTCAAATCATTCTCCGTGGTTGCATTTGCCTGCGAGAATGCTCCCACAAAGAGAAGCATCAGAAGCACGATGAGTGCTGTATCTCTAATCACTCTTTGATTCATCATTTCAAAAGCATCCTTTTTAGGTAGAGTTATATTTCTCAATTTTCATAATTTAGAAAATATACCTTGTCATCCACGCAAGAGTTCGATTGATATAGCGATGACCACGGAAGGATGGATGGAACCGATGAAGCAAGCCGAATCACTGTCAGAGAAGTCAAAGGAGATCGAGCAAGAGACACTCACGTTCTACAAGACGGTCGGTAGAATGGTCAACCTAAACCCGAGAGCCACGGAGGTCTTCGCCTATCTCAGAATCTATGATGCCCTGAGCCAAGAGCAACTTCAACAACTGACAGGATCCTCTCTAGGTGCTATTTCGGCAATACTGCAGGCGTTTCTTCAGGCAGATATCTTAAGTCGTAGGCTGATTCCAAAGACACACAAGAACCTGTATAGCATTAGACCAGATAGAGTGCGCTTTGTCTATACTCCATCTACTCAGATCCTTGAGGACCTTGAGAAACTTGATTCATTCATGGTCGCGAAGCAGACAGAGCTTCAGAAGCCACGGAATGAGCACCCGATTGAGACTGAGTTCCTACACCGGCGACTCAACAGCCTCCGCAACTATGTCGAGGCTCAACGACGACAGATCAACAGAGCGGCGAAACACTCCTTCCTTCAGGAAGATGTCTCTGACCTCCTTCCCCCGAACGAGATGGTAGACTATCCATTTGACACGCGAGAACTGGAAGAGAATCTAATGGATGCCTGGGGCTATTTCAAGAATGACCCCGTAAAGAATCGATTACTGAGTATCTTGTATATTCATCGGAGTATCGACCAACAGACCTTGATGGATATGTCAGGTTTCTCACGCAGCACGGTCTCTCGGTTTCTGCATCAGGAACTCAAGAGGGACTATATCCGTATTTTACCGAGAGAGTATCGAAGACCAAGAATCTACTGTATGGAGTCTATCTCGTTGAGCATACTCTCTGTCGTCTTGAAGACTGATGACTTCATCTACTCAAGTGTCCCGAGATTTCAAGAAATCCTTTCCACACTTCAATCCGATAGACACTCAGGCAGAGATAGAGAAGATGCTGCTTTTCTCATAGCCAAGATCAGGGACATCATAAAGCAGATTGAGGTCTTTAGGAATGAAACGAGATTCCTGAGACAAGCATACCTAGACCTCTCAAAGTTCCTGGAGAAGGGCGCTCGTGTAAGAGATCAGTCATTAACGGCGATGTGAAGGTGAAACTAGAGCACCATCTTACCTTTGTCGATAATCATCTTCTTGTCGAGCTTCACCATGGCTGCCATGTTGCTGCCCCGTAGCTGAATATTATGAAATCTCTCTAAAGGCTTAAGTATCAGCTTGCGAAATCCTCAGTAGTCTTGCGTGGTAACGATTGTGATATCCAAGAACCGGAGAATTACGGGCGCCATCCTTGCAGTGGGATTGATAGCAGTCTTAATTGTGGTCATCGTGCCTCTCGCACTCTCTCCTACGTGCGATATTGTTGGTCCGTATTACCACAGAATCCACTCTGCCACATCGGTCAATGGCTTGAGTTGGACTGCCAATACTACCGTGATCTTTGACCATGCCTCTGTTCCTGGAGGCGTGTATTTTGATGGCAAGATCTATCTCTATTTTGTCAATGCAGCATGCGGTGAGAAACTGAGTGTGGCCATCAGCGATGATTACGGTGCTAGCTTTGAAGTGTATGATGTGGTGATCTCAGGGTCGCATAGCCCGCGTCCTGTCGATCCGAACCCAATAGTGGATGGCGCACTAATACGGCTCACCTATCTCGGGAACTTAGGAGAAGACCCAGCTAATATTGTGACCGCCCACTCGTCCGATGGGATCAACTTCGTCGAAGATGCGATTCTGCTTAGTGAGAGCCACATCACAGATCCGGACCTATTTCAGTACAGCCCAAGTGAGTGGGTTCTGTTTGTGGACCAAGGGAGCACTCTGCTGAAAGCCAATGGTAGTTCAATAACAATGCCCCTCGTAAGAGATAACACCTTTAATTCCACGGGCATACTCTGTTCGACACATTACATCGATGGCAAATTCCACACCTATTATCTCGGTTCGAACGGGATCTCAGTGGCGGAATACAATAGCAGTGGCCTAACAGTCCTGGCTGAAGATCTGATCACAGGATTCACCGGATTCATCGGAGATCCAACCGTGGTAGTGCTTGGTCCTGCCAACTATCTCATGTATTTCAAGCAGACCGATATCCCACCGTAGTAGTGTAGCTGTAAATACCTTAGTGACAAGACCACGTCTGCTTCTCTGGGCGGTACGGGAGGTACTCGGGGTGACCATCTGCTATGAATGCACTTAAATATGTGAGAACACGTATTTATTGTATGGCGAACATAACACTCTCGATTCCTGATGATGTAAGAGAAAGGATGAGGAAGTATCCAGAGATCAAGTGGAGCGAAGTCGTACGGCGGGCCATCATCGAATACTTGGATGAGCTCACAGGTAGTGCGACACGCGACTCGACTTATTATGCCAAGATTGCGGAACGTGTAGGTATCAGGCTCGAAGAAATACCCTTGGTTGAGGCTGAACGACACTACAAAAAGATGAGGGACTTGGAATGGAAACGCCACTCTACGACACGAATGTCCTCATAGAACACATGCGCAATGGGGAGACATCGCTTGATGGCTTCACGACCATTCTCAACCTGATAGAGTTCCCAAAGGCTGTCACACTCAAAGGTCTTGATATTCTCATTCCAGGCAAGGATGATTATGACAGAGGATTCGAGATGTCAATCCTGCTGCTCAAGGCTGGAACACCTATCCCTGCCATTGACATTGTGCTGGCTGCCATTGCTACTAACCGAGGATTAGTCTTGCATACGAAGGACCAACACTTTGAGCATGTTCGCAGGATTGACGGT
>CAYHAA010000043.1:0-5902 GCA_964354495.1 uncultured archaeon
ATGCAGACATGAACGATTAGCAGTATTGTGATTGAAACAATCGACGATAGTGGGATTATGGCGAATATCGCTGATTCTATTACAAAAAAGAAAAGAAAATGGCCAACTCTCTTGGGCCATGGAGCATTGGGCAACCTCTGATGGCCTCGCTTTTCTATCTCTATGTCACTCAAATGAAATCTTTCCTTCTGTTCCTTACTTAATCTGATTTAGTAATGAGTATGAGCCAGTTCAGTATTTCATATGACCCTAGTATTTAATTCACACGTTGGTACATATTTCGGGGATGAAACGAGTGCTAATCCTTGGACCTAGATTTCGCCAGAAGGAGCCCAAGAAAAACTGAGGTTAGAATCAGACTACAACTACGGTTGAAATAGAGGCCGTTCACTCGACAGAGAACGAAGATAGGAGTAGGAATCGAACAACTAATAGGATTAAGGATTCGACACCCTGTCTAGCTACAGATGCCTTCGACAATGATGTATCACCTTCTTCTCTTGACAAGTACTGCGATCAGAATCGTCACGATAATAGCAGACACCATTATCGTGGCATAGAGAAGCCAAGGTGTCGCTTGTCCTATGGGTACGCGAATGATATAGAAGTCCAGCAATGTGCCATTACTCAGGAAGAACATCATTCCGTCTGAGATCACCTCGGTCTCCTCTGGTTCCATATATGGCAGATTCCCCTGAGTGTCGTTGGTTCTAAACATAATCTCCCAATGAGTCTCGTCAAATGATGCATTGTTGGTATACTTGTTATTCGGACCACTATATGTGGGACGCCCGTACTCTCCTGACCAGAGCAGCGGCATGACAACATCATCTACAAGGATGTGATTTCTTGCACTTAGCTCCTCAACAGTCCTTCCAATTATCCTTGTCACATTATAGTCTAACCACTCATCAGTGACAATCACGAAATCTTCGACTGAACCTTCGGATGAACTCAACCTGACCACTATCTCCAGAAAGACAGATCCATTGAACCCTGCAAGTATCAGTATCTCTCCTGAAACAGTGAAGTATAGGAACGATTCGGA
The DNA here is from genome assembly GCA_964354495.1 of uncultured archaeon. GTDB lineage: Archaea > Asgardarchaeota > Thorarchaeia > Thorarchaeales > Thorarchaeaceae > SMTZ1-45. The sequence goes on from CAYHAA010000043.1 coordinate 1,049, forward strand.
GTAGTTTGAGAGGATCTCCGAGAAGGTTGAGTCATTCATAAGCTGTGGCCTGTACTCATACACTTCGGTTATGTTCTGGGAGAGAATCGTCACATTGCGGTCTCCTACATCAATTGTCACATTGTTATTCTCACTAGAGCAAACGCTACTGGTCATATACTGACAATACATCGGATGGGCATCGGTCTGCGGCACAGCAGCAATCAGTAATAACAATAGTATGATCAAGCACTTCATTGGTCATCACCCGTATGGGTCACAGAATACATTGTACGGTGGGGGCGTAGTGCAGTACTGATTCAAGCCATCGTATCCACAAATGTAATAGAAATCGTGATAACAAGCGAGTTTTCCATCAGTGTTGCTTCCGTCACCCTGATATCCATTATCATCCCCTCGCGCGTGTATCTGTACTCCAGTCCAGTAAGTAAACAATTGCTGGTAAATGTAAGAATTATTCCAAATCGCTATGCCAAAGTCCGTTAACCATGTTGGATCAGAATGAATCCAGAGGTAGCCATCCCATAGCTCACACCAAGCATGAACCATACTACTAGATTGAGCCAGAATCAACCTCGCTGGAATCCCCATTGCCCTGCTTAGAGAGATTGTCAGAACTGCCTTTTCGTCACACACGCCTTTTAGGTCTTGAAGGACTCTCAAATCACGCAGGGTATAGTTATGATAGTCTCCGTAATCTGTGTAGATAATTGCGATTGTCACCCATTCTGTTAGCTCACGTCCACATGAAAACGGTGTTGTGCATCCATCTGCCCATGTAGCTGCTGTAAACCTGAGATTCCAGTCTGCACAGTGCCATAGTGCATTCATAGCATTGATATTCCAACCATCACCTGGAAGTCCTTCTAAGTAGTACAACGAGCTCGAAGACTCAGATGCCATGTTGTCCGAAGGAGGGGTGTACTGAAAATTACTGCTACCGAATATCTGGACATATTGATAGCCCCAGTCCCATTGTAGTGACACGGAGCCTGCAACAGTCGAAGCGGCTCCTTTCAGACCAACAGTTGTTGTAGGGATTATTCCAGTTAGATAGACTGTCTTGAAGCTCGCTTTTCTCACATTAACGAATGTGTTCAGATGCAGTTCAGTACCAGGATCATAAGTGTAGAAGTTTAAGTAGAGAGATGCTGTTGTGTATCCATCATTGAATATATCATATTTTATACTGATTGCATTGCCCTGTGTCCACACTTTTGGTACAGTGACCCATACCATTACATCAGAACTCGTAAGTTCTTGTTGAACCAGCATCATTGATATCGATTCTATTTCGGAGGATTCAGGTGCAGCAATGGCAGCACTTGAACTGATATTTCCAGAGTTTCCGAGAATCCAATATATGTCACCTGCGTTCGTTGCGACTGTTACTGGTTCTCCATTTACATCCCAAAGAGTTCGTGGTACCTCAGGATAACTGTTGTTTATCGATGCGTCTTTTAAACTGGCCTTTGAACCATTAAAGACCGGATTCTTGTCTTGAGAATTCGTCGGACAAACTAATGAACAATCAAGAGTCAAAGCGCTCGTAAGTGATGGAGTGGTGAACATTATTGATATGACCAGAACTAGAAAATAGACTCTTCTGAGTATTCTCATATTCGTTAGTCCCCCGTGCGTTTCAGATTGCGCAGGTATGCTTCCCTTGCAGAAACTAATAAAATCATCGAAAATCAATCGTCAATGAACGTTTCAGAGTGTCCACAATCAATGCAAACATACCCCTCTTTGAACGCGTATTTGCGATTCCAAACAAAACGAACTGAGATTACAATGATCCACGTTCTTGTAGGATGCTTACAATTTTCATGAACTGAGAATTATCCCGAGTACTCAGACTGTTGCACTTTGGACATTGTTCTGATTGCTTCAAATACAATCATCTCTCTACTCACACTGAATCAGGGCTGAGAAAACATGTCTTACGAGGGCTCTTTCTACTTGTGAATAATCAACAATGACAAAATTACGAACCTTGTCGGACAAACTTGGACACTAGAGCGTTGCCCGCTTAGAAAACGGCACCGGACTTGACTCAGTGAGAACAGAGTTCATGTCAGGTCATCCTCACGGGACTACTTCAGACTGCACTACTTAGACACCTGCCCAACTTTGTCCAAGGTCTTTGCGGTTTCTGCACACCCTAGTACTTAATTCAGTCTTTATCATCATGCCTTGATGATGAAACGAGTGCTAATCCTTGGACCCAGCGGCTCAGGAAAGTCCACCCTGGGCGAAAGACTTGGTCGAATGCTCAGTGTTCCCATTATTCATTTGGACCAATGTTATTGGAAGCCGAATTGGGTATGCACTCCTGAAGATGAATGGCAGGCCAAGGTCAAGGATCTCATCGGTTCAGACGCGTGGGTCATGGATGGGAACTATACATCGACCCTCAGTCTTCGTGCCTCCGCTGCAGACACCATCATCTTCATTGATGTTCCTCGAAGGTTGTCGTACCTCCGCATATTCACCAGGTTTCTCAGATTTCGAGGCAGCACAAGACCGGACCTTACTGAAGACTGCCCAGAGAAGATAGACTTAGATTTCATCAGATGGATCTGGGACTACCCTCGCACCCGCAGACCGGCGATTCTGAGGTTTCTGGAGAAACAGAAGGCGACGAAGAACGTGTTTGTCCTTCGGGGTCAACGGGAGACTGAAGCATTCCTTCGCACTCTTAGAAGTAGAGATGGCGGAGAGTTGTCGGGCCGTCACTCCCTTGAGAGTTCCAGCTGATACTAGTAGTACGCGCAATCTACAGACCTTAAGACTATAAGGAAATAGAGCATAGTATGGATGGGGGTTGATAGTGAAGCGCCTGTCGCGATTTCAGGGACTTCTTGTTGCGGGCCTGCTCCTAGTTCTTGCCGGGAGTTTCCTGCCTATTCGTTTCCCAATCTGGAGCAGTCAGAGCACTCTTGAGATGGGCCTCGCCCCTCAGGATAACATCGATATTCCAGTGAGCATACCGCATGGTTGGTCACTCTGGATCAATGTCATATTCGATGACTCAGCCGTTCCAGAGGACTGTTGGGTATGGACGCAGGTAGACTACCGATACCCGACAAAGTACATTGGCGAGACTGCAATCCGCCTCGAGGGTCAGCGCGAAGTGAGCTTCACCTTCGGCTGGGAGAATGTGCGCCTCATTCCTATCTTCGTCACTGGGTTCATGGTCAGGCTGTTCTACCTTGGTTCAGAGACCGTCACCGTCAATGTCACTATCAGTAGCCTGGCAACCGTAGCCACTGTGGTGGGTCTTGGCCTCATCCTTGTCTCTGTCTTGGTCACCATAGCTCCGGTCATGATGAACATGTTTGGTGGGTGGAGAACTAAGGAACAACTGATGAAATAATGGTCGGAGTGGCAGGACTCTCAGCAGTCCTAGAGTTCGTGATTGATTGTCTACGACACACTCCTTCATTGTGAATGACCCGCTCATCAGAATAATGCATTACCAATCAGTAATCCTTTTAACGAGATATTCAAGACTCCATGCCGGAATCGGGATGTAGCTCAACCTGGCAGAGCTATGGACTGTAGAAGGCTCGGCTTTGGTCGTTGCCTGGAGAGATCCATTGGTTGCCGGTTCAAAGGCTTTCGCAATTCCTGCGATGACTGAATGTCCGGCCATCCCGACCATTTTTCCTTTTTCGTCATGACTTAACAGCAATGGACTGTAGCTGACCTGTTTCTTACATGTGAGTGAACATCAACTGTAAGCAACTTCTGTGTTCTGTCCTTACTCAACCTGATGTCGCCATCAATCTCAGGTGTCATCCTGAAACTAGTCGAGTCATTGTCCAATCTCATTGGAAAGCAATCCCTCCAATAGACCTGACGTCTTTATCCTGCTTCACTACTGATTCATCATTAACAGCAGCAGAAATGGTTTCCACAGTCTTTCCACGCATGGTCATTCTCACCCTTCCTGATTTCTTCACTGAATCTAAGAAAATCCGTTTGGATGTGGTGAGAGGCTGCGGACTCTCTAGAACCTGATGATTGTTCAATAACAGAGAGTAAGGACTTCCCTCGAGGTTTTCTCCCTTGGATTTTCGGTCGTGGACTCTTTGCCTTTTGGACTGCATCATTCCACTTACCTTGTCCTCTCATAGAGTGAAGCGAATCTGTGAGCGTAATGAGTCTTCCAGCGATATTGATGGATTCATTTCAGTCTGCACTCGTCTTGCGCGCGCATGAGGGGCAGATGAAAAGATTCTGTCTAGGCCGGGCTCCCTTCGGCCTGCGTTTCCAACACGTGATAGAGGTCCATGATTCTGGAATGTCATACTAGTTGGTTTCTTTGCGAGTCTAGTTGAGCATCTGCAACAATCGATTACGGATTGACTTTTCGGAGCGTATCTCTTGACCTATCTCCTGCTATTGTTGAGTGAACATCAACCGCAAGAAACCTCTGTGTTCTACCATTTCTTGACCTGATGTCGCCATCGCACTTTGGCACCACCCAAAGGTCAGTCAAGACTTCATCCCCAGTCATCGAGACACTGTCCCTCCTAGGGCTCTGGTTTCTTTCTCCTGTATTTCTGGCGGAGTATCATTTCCGCAGACAGAGAGTCTTTCCACAGTTCTTTCCACGGCGGGGTCATTCTCACTCCTCTCGGGTTCGTCGCCGAAGTCGAGAAGGTCCGACTGGACAAAGTGATCAGCCGCGGACTCCCTGGAGTCTGATACGTGACTCCTCTTTTGGAGTAAGGACATCAGTTGTGGATTCTTCCCTGTGTTCACAGAGTCCACCCACTTTCCTCGTCCTCTCACAGAATGAAGTTATCCTGTGAGCGTGATAAGGCGTGCACCAATATTGATGGA
>CAYHAA010000044.1:0-5442 GCA_964354495.1 uncultured archaeon
TGACCAAGAGCCTCACGTCTATAACGCACGCCCTCGATCATCATCCCCCACAGGTTAGCTGAAAGATTCCAGCTATGTCTTTGCATTCCTCCCTTTCCTTGGAACGAACGAAGGTCTTCAAAGTAGATGGTCTTCACACCATGCTGTTCACAGAACCACACGGTCTCAGCGGCGATCTGATGGGAGATCTCCTTGTCTAGGCGACGGACTTTCTGCCACACTGACTCCAGCTCCTGTTCCTTCTTGAGGATGATAGCTGGAGGCTGCTGCCTAGCATGTTTCTTCTCCCAGTTGTTGCGCTTTCTCGCAATCTGTGACATTAGAACTCTGGTTTCTTGTCGCAATCTCTCTCGCTTTTCAAATAGCTCCTGTCTTCCTATCATGGTCTCCTCGTAGGTACCATCCCCATTCTTGATGGATACTACCATCGAGTGCCTGAGTCCCCTGTCAACACCAGCCCTTCTCTTTCGGGTAGATAGCACTGGAAGGGTGGTCTTCAGTAGGTCCTCATCAGGGGACATGAAGGGTATGTTCAAGGTGACTCTCTTTCCTTCAATCTTGACCAGTGGTGGTGCTGACCTTCTCGATTTCTTCAGCTCAAATGCAATTTTCTTCAAATCGTGAATTCGAATCTCATTCTTCTCTGGTTGAACTCGTTCTCTAGCAAGCTCACGGGTGAACTGCTGAATCTTTATTGTATTCTCTAATTGGTTACTCATGTCCTCAAAACATGCAGCTCGATAGTCAAGCTGCATAGCTCGTTGGATATGACCTTGTGCTCTTGCTTCCTGTGCCTTTCTCCTTGCTCTTGCAGCCTTTCTAGGAAGCCAGTTCAAGAATCTCAGTCGTACTGTCTGACTCTTGTATGGTGAAGGAGTATCTTGTTCATGACCTACTATTCCCGGAGGGGTCTTGATGTAGAGAATGATCTCATCCTCTCTCTCTGGGTCTTGCTGGAACCAGTACCCCTGACCAGTGGTGTTCTCTGTAGAGGCTGCAAAGTCCACTGTATGTTTCTGGAAGGTTGGATTGATGAATGGAAATCCAATCTTTTTCCATGCTTTGACTTGCTCAATAATCAATGTCTGAGTTCTCAATCTATCTGGAGATTTTTCATCTAGTAGCTCCCGAGTACTTCTCCGCTCATCTTTCTCTGGTGGATAAGCTTCACGTACCTTTGACCTCAGAGCACTCTTCACCTGTCGGCAGGCTGAGAGAGCATAGTGATAGGAACCATTAGACTTCTTCTCAATGGCGTCTTTTACTCTTCGAATGATGTCTGATGGAATCCTTCTATTCTTCATCAGTCGCATGAGTTGTTCATCATCAGATGCAAGGATGTCTAGTAGTGAATTCACGAGTCTTCGACGAGTATAGGTAGCAAGTATGATTCGAGCTGCGGTCTCAAGGGCGTTACGATATAGTCTTTCATATACAAGTTGTCCAAATTCGTTCTCAGGTTCCCATTTGAGCCGTTGTTCTTTTCGTAGGACCAGATATACCATTCCTCTACAATCATCTAGTTCTTCTCCCAGCATACTCAAATAAACAGAGTCAGCAAACGCCTTTTCCAAGATTAGATTCACTACTTTTCGATAGCTATTGAAACTCTGAGAGAGAACTGAAAAATCCAAATTGCTACATTTACGACCACTGAGTTCCCGAAGCATATCAGATGGAACAACAGTGGTTAAAGGTCTTCTATCCAGTCCCTTACGAGCTACAACTCTAGAGTACGAATTCAAGGCGAACTTTTGGACAAGAAGAGTCGATGATGGGTAACTTAAAATATCGTCCATTGTTTTTTGCGCTGGTTTTACATGAGTAGGAACCATCTGCTCGCGGGGACGACGCCGCGAATCTTTCTTCATCGACACTTCACCAAAGTATTTTCTTGACCAGGATATATAAGCCCATACTACGTATGGGCTACTTAATATACCAGAGTTAATGATTAGATGATTATTTGATACTCCAAAATGAATTAGATGGAGAAAATAACCTAAGATAAGAAGACCACCCTAGAAATAATACTCCTAAAATACAAAGATAAATATGAAACTGCTGAGATATACTAGTGCGATGGCTCAATCAAGAGGACGCCCAGTAAGACCAATACCTGTACACCCAGAGCGGGTGATATCGAGGGCAGTGAAGGCGGGACTCTCAGCCACCATCAGGCTACAACGAAATATTGTCAATAAGAGGACAAAGAAATACTACGAACGTTCGTTCAATAACTGGAGTATCAGGCAACAGGTCTATCGAATCACAAAGGAACGAGGAACTCCAGATTTCTCTCACGTCAGTAAGGCAGAGGCCTCTATCAGAGATAACACACGACTGATGTTCTTTGAGAACGCAGCCAAGTATGGTTTTACTGAAGTCAGTAGACAGAAGAATGCAGACGATACCGTTTCTCCTCTCAACCAACGGTTCAATGCATGTGGTGCAGTTGTCCGAGAGAACTCCGAGATCATGTTCCCTTTCCCGGAACCAGTGAGTTTTGGGACACACACCAGACGACACGGTAAAGCCAGAAAGGAGTATAGACGCGCAGGATATGATGGGTCATCTTTTGCACCTCAGGTGATTCTTGCTCATCCAGACCTTCCCTCACTTGACTTTGGTGATGCTGTTCGTAGCCATAATGAGTATCTTTCGACCTTCTGTGCAATCCATGATGTTCCCGTGAAAGAAACTACCAATTATAGTCACCTCTTCTACTTGCTGACTCGTCCATATCTGGAGCATCTCTATTCGGAGTTCAAGTGTGGCAAGGCCAACTTCCAGAAGGGCGTGAACTGGGCACTCCGCCAGGTCAAAGAGTTGATTCTTGAGGCGGGATATCAACCGACAATGTATAGTAAGCAGACGGTGACCAAGGAACGTGAGTTCGAAGAGTCAAAGAGTAAGGAGGAGAACAAGACCTTCTTAAAGAGAAATGAGAGAGCGGCAAGAGAGTTCTATGGGAATCATCCTGCAGTTGCTGAGCTTAGCAGGTTGAGGGGGATACTTGGGGATGATAAAGACACCATTGATGAGAAGAACAAGACTAGTGAAGAAGCCACGAAGGAAGATGATGATGGATTATTCACATTACAGGATGTTGGATATATCAGGAATGAGGTGGCAAAGAGAGCACGAGTTGCTGGCTCGATTATGCACCGGAGAATAGCAGCTCTCTTCCCCAGCCCCTGGCATCTGAACGATGTCATTTTCTCAGGGGACAAGTACGCTCGTTCCTCTGACTATATCATCATCTCGGAGGTTCCCTTGCAGACATCATATGGAGCAGGTAAGGTGGACCTCATTCTCTGTGAGCGGACCATCAGTAATGATGGAAAGCAAGTCTTCTGGAGACCTGTCTTTGTCCTTGAGATCAAGACTCGGTTAGGACAGAGCTGGTATGTTGATGCAAACTACAAGGAGTCAGAGGTCCGTCCTGATGGGAGTCCCCTTCAGCGAGTTGTCTGTGAGTTTCCACTCAGTGACTATCCCCTCAGTGACAATCTATGGGATGCCATTGTGAAGTCAACACCAAGCATTACTGCACAGAAACAGTTGGATGTCTATTGTCAAGCGCTCAGTGAGAATTACAGAGATGGAACACAACAGGAATTGGGGCATATATTGAGGGGAGTTGTGGTCATTGAGTCCGCCTCTGACATTACTGAGATACGAAGAGTGCTGGAACAGCTCATTGTCCATGGATATGAGTCTGTGAAGAGTAGAGTCCGTAGGATTAAACGTACGGTCTTCACACCACCTGAGAGGGATAGTAGTCGTATCGCATTAGTCATGGATGGACAGCCTGGTCCTAATAGACAGGATGATGAGATGATTCAGGCTCCATGGGGTCCAGCCTACACTCCATTCAATGCCAAGAAGAAGACCAAGAGAGAGTTTCTGCTCTATGTTACTGGGCATTCTCCAACCTCTGCGGGACAGTCTGCGGCCTGGAACGCACGATATTACCATGGTCTACAGTTCCTGCATGAGATGAAGAAGACACAGGAGAATACTGAGTTTGTATGGGTCGATTTGGCAAGTCAGTTCAATGAACCTCGACTTGCAGAGGCACGCCTGCGTCTGCGACCACGGGGGTATGCTGAGGAAGAGCTAGCCAAGGTCCAACCTGACCACATTCGAGAGTTCTTCGAGAGTATCAAGGTTAAGGGATACTTGGATGAAGTCTTGTCATTCCTGTACAGAGGCAGAGAAGTACCATCCTTTGAACTGAAGTTAAAGAAGAACAAGAGAAAGGTGATTGTTGTCACTGGGGCAGACACAATTCGTGATGCCACTCCAACCTCTCATAGAACACGATTCTCTGAGCTCATAGACTATCTACTGAGTGGTCTTCCTGATGATGAAAAGACCACTATCGTGTGGTTCGACGCTCCAGTCCCCTCTGTTGAGAAGTCTATTCCCTACTCAACCAGAGCTCTCAATCCCTACTATGATATATCCCCCTTGAGAGATGTGGTGACGGAGATAGTCTGGAATCTCCCAATTGCACCTAAAGGTGCTGTGCAACCCGAGAAGTGGGGACTCCCCATCATCGGTGATGCGCCCATGCATGATGATATCAGAGTCATCATTAGACATTCTCCAACTGAGTTTCAGATAGAACTGATCCATGCTCCTCTCTTGCGAGGCTGGTCAAAGAGGTTCAGAAACAAGGGGACTGGGCGAATCATCCGAGAACGAGAGTTGGATGATATAGTTCCTGATAAGACAGTACGGAATCGAATGAAGCTCCTCTCCCTGACCATGCTCCCTTGGCTGGTGAAACTCCAGTCAAACAAGACCCTAGTTGAGGACTCCATAGAGATCCTTCAAGAGCAATTCTCTCATCTAGAGAATGAGTTTCGCAGAGGAACGGAACCACTGGATATTCTAAGGACTGTTCTTACTGAACCACCCTGCACCCCTCCCAGTTTGCTTGATTTAGTTAGATTCAGACTCCCAGCTGCCATGGATGCACTGTCCTATCAAGCTATGACCGCAGGGAAGATAAATTCCCAACGCCTCTATCGTTCTCCACGGAAGATACAGACTCAACCGGTTCAGGTAGTTCCACCATCTTCTCCAACACAAGAGGCACCAATCATCGATAAAGATACACTAGAACATGAGTGGTTGTTTGGTGTCAAGTTCGAGAGCGACAATCAAGATATTCATTCCTGGTGGATGGTGGTTCAAGACCCCACCCATCCAGCAAGGATGCTCGTTGGTTGTTTCTCTGATGGGCCACCGGACAAGGATGGATTCCTCTGGGCCGAGAATAGGCACGAGATACTGACACAGTCCAGTCTGGATGAGATGCTCAGTTCCCTTCAGACCACAATGATTGGGAGGAAGACTGAGGAAGGACTAGAACTGTGGCTCTCCAGAGACTGTGAGGAGGCAGTCTATGCAGGGATTCTTGAGGTGAGG
>CAYHAA010000045.1:0-4975 GCA_964354495.1 uncultured archaeon
TGGAGTCATACACTCTTCATCAATCAATGGTTGGGTGTTGTGAACTATTGGACCATTATTGCAGAGCTAGTCTGGCTGATTCCAGCCACGGTAGCGATTCCATTCTACATCAACTCGATAGAGTATTCAGTGATCTCCGAAACTGGAGAAGCGTCACCAGAGATCTACTGTCGCAAAGGAATCATCAATGTGACCAAGAAACACGTTCCATTCAGAACCATAACGAACATCTCCTCGAGAGCAGGAATAATCGACAGACTGTTCAGAATTGGCAATGTCGAGGTTCAGACCGCGGGTTACTCAGGCGGCCCTGGCGGTCAAACGGGACCTGAGGAAAAACTTGAGGGCATAAGGGCCTACGAAACACTTGCAAGATTCGTCCTGGCAGAACTCAGGAGATTCAGAGAACCCTATGCAACATGCACTGAGATCCCCAGTTCACAAGACGATGTAGTTCCAAGAATCGAAGGCTCTCTGGATGACGAGATTCTCACGGCGATTCGGGATATCCGAGAGATTCTTAGGACCGAGTTGTAAGGAGAAAAGGCGAGGTTAGGAGAATGGAAAGCGAAGAAGGACGTATCATTAGACCACCTATGGAAGATGTGACAAGTGGAAGGGTGTTCCGACCAGACATCAGGTTCTACTACAAGGAATGGTTCGGTTACACCTTTCTTGCAACGTTCTTTTGGCTAGTGGCCAATGGACTACTCATATTTGGGTCTTTTTTCAACATGATGGACCATGATGGAACCTGGGCGACCTTCTTTGCCGTTTTCTATGATGTGTCCCCCATACTCAACTTCTGGTACGCAATCGCGCTTCTCTTCTGGTGGTTGCCCATCATGGTGGGGGTTCCACTCTATATCAGACGTATTGAGTATAGTGTCATCTCGAAGTCAGGAATGGTAATGCCAGAGATCTATGTCCGCAAGGGCCTAATCAACGTCACCAAAAAGCATGTTCCATTCAGGACAATTACAAATATCAGTTCGCGAGCAGGTCCTGTGGACAGAGTGTTTGGGATTGGCACTGTCGAGATTCAGACGGCCGGATACTCAGGTGGTCCAGGCGGCCAAACAGGACCTGAAGAGAAGCTGGAGGGAATAACCTTCTACGAGGAGGTTAGAGATTTCATCTTGCAGGAGCTAAGAAGATTCAGAGATCCCTATGTCACAGGCACGGAAGTCGTCTTACCTCGAGATGAACCTGTTCCTAGACTGTATGAAAGTCTGGACGATGAGATACTGATGACACTGCATGAGATTAGAGATGTGTTGGAACGCATCGACAGAAAAACAGGTAGAGAGGAGAGATAGAGATGGCAGACGAAGGAAAGGTAATCAGGCCCCCGATGGAGAATGTGTCAAGTGGTAAGGTGTTCAAGCCTTCGAAAGCATTTAGAAATAAGATGTGGTTCGTGGGAGTCTTCACAGCGGTGATGCTCTGGGTGATTATCGTTGGATCTATTTCCGTAGCACTCTGGCTTACTGATTGGATAACAGGGTCGAACGCGACCTCGGAGTTCTTCTACCAGTATTGGTGGCTGACTCTGAATATCTGGTATTGGGTCATTACAGCAATCTGGTTGATTCCCGCACTCATTATTGTCCCCATCTATCTGAGGTCCATCGAGTACTCAGTGATTGCCCGTTCAGGAGAAACAATGCCAGAGATATTCGTAAAGAAAGGAATCATCAACATAACAAGGAAACATGTTCCGTTTAGAACGATTACGAATATTGCAAGCAGAGCCGGTCTCTTCGACAGGCTATTCGGTATAGGTTCAGTGGAGATTGAAACAGCAGGATTCTCTGGAACTACACAATCCGCAGAGGAGAAACTTGAGGGTATCACATTCTATGAAGAACTGCGAGACTTCATTCTGAGAGAGTTGCGGAGGTTCAAGGACCCCTATGTGACAGGAACTGAAGTTGTACTACCTGAGGAAGAGCCAGTTCAAAGAACAGAAGACAACCTTGAGGATGAGATTCTGTCGGTCTTGCAAGAGATTAGAGACCTATTGAGAAGAGAGAGAAAGTGAGGCTTGTTCCCTATGACTCAGGAAGAGGAACGACTGATAAAACCGCCAATTGAACCCATAACTAGCGGTAGAGTGTTCCGACCAAGTAATGCATTCCTCTACAAAAAGATGCTCAAAGTAGGGACTGTTATTGTACTCATCTGGCTCGCAATACGAGTGCTCTTCATTGGACTTGACAACCCCTTGTTTTTGGAGATTGCCCTTGCAACATTAGAACCATTAGAGCTCCTGGTCATTGCCAGCTGGGAGACAACAAGCCAGATCTACATCATAGCTGCAACAGTCTTCTTTGCTCTTGGTTCAGTCTACTCATTCATCTATGTGAGGAAGATCGAGTATTCAGCAATAGGTTGGTCGGGTGATGCAATCCCAGAGATTTACTCACGCAAGGGCATCATCAACATCACAAAGAGACATTTGCCATTCCGCACCGTAGTTAATGTGTGGACACGCAGGGGGCTGTTCGATAGACTGTTCCGAATTGGAACGGTCTTAATAGAAACCGCGGGTGGTTCAACAGGTGCCCAAGCAACCGGACTTGCTGCACTCATTGTTCAAAGATTGGCCTCAAATGCAGCTGAGGAGAGAATCGAGGGTATCACGTTCCACGAGGAATTACGTGACTTCATACTCAGAGAGATGAGAGCCTTTGGAAGAACGCCTGCGGTACACATGCCATCAAGGCGAATCCGGCGTAGGAACCGAGTCTTGAACAGAGAAACATTGAATGCTTTCATAGAGATAAGGGATGCTCTGATAGAGCAGACAAATACAAGAAAGCTCAGGAAACACTCTGGAGAACTATAAGTGCTCTAGTCCAGCCAGTGATAGAAGATACTATGTTCATAGTTCCTCATCATCATATGAATAGTGCCAGAACGAAGCAATATACAGTCGAAATAATGAGGTGAACTGTGGCAATTGGCATTGTGACCTTTGTGTAGTTCCGAAAATTGAGAGGCCTACCGTTTGAAACGCTGAGTGAAATGGCAATCATATTCGGAGCGTCACCAAATGGTATCATGTATCCCCCAACATTTGCCCCGACTATCAGCGAAACCGGTACAACCCGGCTTGTGGTTCCGAGGTCAAGTGCCATCGGTGCAAGGAATGCGGCAACAGGAATGTTGTCGATTGCAGACAAGGCGAAGCCGGGAATCCAAATCATGATGAAAATTCCAACGAATGCATTAGTGCCAATTATCGACGAGATCAGACTGCCCACAGCTGCAATTACTCCCGCGACACCTAATGCGTTCACAATGCCGAAGAGACCGATTAGGAAGAAAACTGTTTCCCAAGATAGTTGCTTCAGCATATCCTTTGCCTTATCGTGTGCAAAGGCAAGCATCACTGATGCAACTGCAAGGGCAATGAAAGTGACCTCATGTGGAGCGACGATAAAACCGAGAATCAATATTGCCATTCCTACAGCTGAAACATAGAAGTCCTGCCTTGAGCGAATCATGGATGTTGGCCTAATCATCATGAGAATATGATCATCGTGCAGTTCATCCTCACAGAGATTCTTCGCAGCTGTTCTCATCAACAGAGGCACTGTGATGACGAAAAGAAGTGCTGTCAGTGGTAACAATAGAAGGAAGAGGTCGCCTGCTGGGATATCCGCCCAGAACACAATCAGCAGGTTTGGAACAGAGCCGACAACGGACGGGAATGATGCAAAGTAGCTGATGACAGCCTCACTTATCAGAACAGGCCTGAAGTCCAGCCGTAGTGCCTTGCAGACCTCTACCGTAAAAGGCCCCATGACAAGCATCGTGGGTAGAGGATCCAAGAAGAACGAGATGACAAAGACCATACTCATGAATGCAATGAAGACCTTCTTTGGGTCGCCGCCTGTTCTCTGAGCAAGTATAAGAGAGATGTACTGAAACATGCCCGATGAGGCAGCCATCGCAACAACAATCATCATGGATGCAATGAATAGCACAGTGTCCCACTCAATGAGTAATACTAGGTCAACAAAACTGATAGACCGCCCAGGTTCTATCTCCGTGCCAGTAAGAACAAGGACCGCACCACACAGACACATGGAAAAGAGGGTCACAGCTGTTTCGTTGATTTTCTCGAAGAGCAGGACGGTCAAAGTGGCTATGAATACTACTAGCACTACTATGAAGGCAATGTCGGTCATCTCACGCGGCTTGTGGAGTGCATCGTCTATTAAGAATCTTGCCCAGTTTCTGTGATGATTTCATTCATACACACTCGGACTACAAGACAAGATTGAAGGTGCTCATGATTTGACCAATATTAACTAGACATCTATGAGCCTCTTCGCGAGGCCTCACTTCGAATACATACTGCGGCTTCGCATGTAGACCACTGAGAAAACCCAAGGTATCCTGAAAGTCAATGAGTCCGTTCCCGACCACTTGATGCCCACCAATCTGGGGGATGACGTCATGTATATGGACAACCTCGATAGATCCCTTGTATCTCTGGAATAGGCTCCAGTCAGCCTCTCTGATTCTCAGATCCATACCGTAGAGCTTTGGGATATCAAGACAGAGCTTCAGACCCTGAGGTATCAGATGTTCAATCACTTCGCGAACGATTGGTGTCCAATCGCTATTCTCAATCACCAGACGAACATGAGGACGAGCATGCGTGAGGAGTTCCGAGAGATTCTCGCGCAGGACTTGAGCATAGACGGAATGGTATTGCTGACTGAAACTATCTGATGGTTGATTCCCTGCCTTTTCGAAGCTCGGGGGTGCTCCAGGATGCACAACTAAATTGGTAGGGCCCGTACTGAGCTCTCTGGCCAGATTGATTATTTGTTTGAAGTATGAGATGACTCCAGTTCTGATTGGAGGATATGTCGACATGAGGCCTACATCATCGCCGGGAGCGTGAAATCCCCACGCAATATTCAGATCTCTTGATAACTCTCGCAGGCGCATCCTC
>CAYHAA010000046.1:0-3944 GCA_964354495.1 uncultured archaeon
CCTCTTCGTTGTTCCGAGGAATCATATTCACATGTAGATGGTTATTCCCGATATGACCAAACACAACGAAGTCCATGCCCTGTTTCTCTAAGGTCGTGCGGTAGAACTTCAGGTAGTCGCGCAGAGCCTCATCAGGTACTGCCATATCTGTACCAATCTTGTGGACCTCGTGGTACTCAGCCTTCCGCTGGGCAATGAGTGCGTTGATAGTTTCTGGAACAAAGTGACGAACAGCCTTCATCTTTTCCAGTTCCGACCGATCAAGGCCAGCCCAACTGGATTCTGAGGAAGAATTGTGTTTGTTGAGCAGCTCCTCAAGTGCCATAATCATTTCTTCCATTTCAGCTTCGTTGTAGGAGAACTCGAAAAAGACGATCGCTTGTGTGTCAGCCCTCATGGCTGGGACCTTGATCCCAGCGGAACTTGCCTTCTCCTTTATCATCTTGATCGCGTTCGGGTCAAAATACTCGAGAAAGTTCATTCTTATTGCTGCATCTGGAGCTCGGACATCATAGACGAAATCGACTGCATCGTCTTCACTCGGAAAGAAAGCCATGACAGTCATCATATTCTCCGGCATCTTGGTGAGACCAAGCTCAACCTCAGTTATGACTCCGAGAATGCCCTCGGATCCTACAAAGAGATCAATGAGATCCATATCAGGCTCTGCAAATAATCCAGCAGCGTTCTTAGTGTTAGGCATTCTGTAGGATGGAACTATGACTTTGACCTCACTGCCATCACTATGAACTATGACGAACTTGCCCTTTCTTGCCTGAACCTCACCCCGACGGATGTTAAGAATATCACCATTCGACAGAACGACCCGAATCATCATGACCCAGTTCCTGACTGCGCCATACTTGTATGTTCTGGCACCAGATGCGTTACAGGCAACAATACCGCCAAGCCAGGCGCTCATCTCAGTAGGGTCTACAGGAAAAGTGAAGTCAACAGACTCATACTTGAATCGAGCGAGAGCAGCCTGTTGCTCAGGGGTGCCGACTTTCTCCAGTGCATTGAGGCTCTTGGAAGATACCGCTCGAACAAGGTCTTCCATTGTCACACCGGCTTCAGCCCCGATTGAGTATAGATCCCTACTCTCTGAGTAATTCATATGGAGAAGTCGGTTCATCTTCTCGAGATTGAGAGCAATTCCGCCTAGAGGAACAGCTGCGCCTGTGAGACCTGTTCTTCCTCCTTGAATAGTCACAGGTGTACCGGAATCAAAGGCATTCTTCATCAATAGTGCGAGCTCTGTCTCATTGGCCGGGAAGACTATCTTATCAGCAGTGCCATCAAAAGAGTGGCTCTCGTCATCTAGATATAGTGCGTACGTATCTGTGATTTGAGCCTGATCTGTCACAGTCTTTACAAGTGAGAGGTCAGCATCGTCAGGTGCAATTGCAACAATTCGGTGAGTCATTACTATCCCTATCTTGAGTTAATCTGATACTACAGCCCAACATAATTCAATATAATGAATTGGGTACAGCAGTCATAGCTAATTCTTTAAAATAGATAATGACTTCACTCCATAGGCGTCGAATTGTGCGGGAAAAAACGTGAGGATAGCAGCTATCTCGGACCTTCATGTCCTTCCAGATGGTAGTGATGGAGCACTTCTAGAGAGAATCGAACAGAGAGTACAAGAAATACAACCTGATGTCTTTATCATTGCTGGAGATATCAGTGACCATCTGAGTGTCCTAAGTGATTCATTAGAAGCACTACATGCAAGTGACTGCACCAACCTCTACGTTGCAGGAAATCACGACATCTGGTTTGAAGATGCGGGAGGGCCGGGTTCTCTTGAAAAATACTCCCACAGCATTCGAGGAATTTGCAGAGAGAAAGGATTCATTCATCTTCCTGATTCACCCTATATTCAGGGCAATACAGCGTTTGTGGGCAGCATGGGGTGGTATGATTACTCTTTCAGGCGAGAGAGTCTGAACATCCCGATAGAGAACTACGAACAGAAAGAGTTTCGTGGAGCAGTCTGGTATGATGTCTTCAAAATCGACTGGACCTTTACGGATGCAGAAGCAACAGCTCTCCTCAACGAAAAACTGGAGTATGACTTGAAGACGCTACCCGAGAATGTGACTCAGGTTGTACATGTTTCTCATCACTTGCCATTTCAAGAACTTACTGTCTATAGGGACAAATTCCCATGGGACTTTCACAGTGCTTTCATGGGAGCAAAGAGCACAGGATTGATCCTGGAGAAGGACATGAGAGTCATTCTCTCAATCTCCGGGCATAGTCATGTCAGGAACAAGATATCGAAAGGATACATCACTGCGATAACAGTGCCACTCGGTTATGGTCGACCGAATATAGAGAAGATTGAGGACTTTGTGCGAGATGCTGTCGCAGTCATTGAGATTCATGATAATGATGTGGATCTTTCAGGTTTCGCTACCGGTGACATCTGTGCAGGATTGGAATACGTGTCCTCGAGATACTGAAACCTTGCTCATCATGCATATGGCACAAGATGTCTTCTCGGGTCAGCAACCCGACTGAGGGTGTGTTAACAGCTACATAAATCTATGACAAAGTTGGACATTTATCAGAATGGAGTCTAATTCATTAGACTATGTTTTCAGTTTCACAGACGGCTCGACGACTTGGCGTATGTTCAAAGACCATTCGACGCTGGAACACTCAGGGTCTTATTCACTGTCTAAGGACTCCAGGCAACCACCGACGAATCCCACTCTCCGACGCGAATCGCTAGGTCATAAGCATGGAGGAGTCTGGTTGGTGAATCCTGCTTGGACCTCCCAGACCTGTCATATATGTGGAGAGCGAGGGATACGTGTAGAAGATGAGAACTCTACAATTGAAACGAAGGGAGGAGAATACTTCCATTGTCCAAAGTGCGATGAGCACTTTCACGCTGATATCAATGCTGCACGAAATATCATGTTTGTCCAACAACCTGAGCCCAGTGCCGTTTCTGGGCGTACAACTTGATGTCCAAGTTTGTACAACTTACAATAAACGGTTCAGCTATCGTTTATCTTAAGGACTATCACAAAACAGTCAGTAGCCATCGCTAGTTGCCTACTTGGTCATCAACACACTAACCTTCTCTCCTGTCTCCAGTTCAGATGATGAGCGTAACAGAAAGAAGAGGCTCCCAGAACCCAGACATTGCCGCAGGGAGGACGACACGCGGGTAACAGGACGCCAATAACATCTATGAATATTTTAGTTTATTAGCTTTAGGAAAGATGATTCTAGCCCCATAGAAACATCTCTGACGCACCTACTTTTATACGGGAAAACATTGTCGAGTTCTCTAATTCATGAGAGGGTCAAGACGTGCCAAAGAGAGCTCGCTGTCCACACTGTGATAGGCTGTTCAGTAGAGATGATCTTGATAGGCATATTCAGAAATGCCAAATGAAGAGCCGGGCAACTCAGAATGTACATTCTGTACCGCCAACTCGTACAGTGATAGTTGATGGGAATAATGTAGCATATCATCTTGCACCGGAGGGAAAGCCCCTTGTGAACAATCTGGTGTTGGCACATCGAAGTCTAACAGCAAAAGGACTTAGGCCTATCTTTGTGATTTCTTCGGCGCTGATGCATGTAATCGACAAACCAGATGCCTTACAGGTGTTCATGAGTCAAGTAGAGGTTGTTGAGGCACGACGGGGCATCGATGACGATCAGAAAATCATCCAAGTGGCACAGGATAGAAGAGCTGATATCGTGTCGAATGACAGATTTCTAGATTGGATTGATAGATATCCATGGCTATCCAATAGACTCAGGAAATATCGGATGACTCCGACGGGTCTCATTTTGTAGTGAGATGTAGAAGTCGCACGCATTAAAGTGGATTCTTCGAAAGCGTTAAAATCAATCGGATATTGGGCAGTCTGACCTGCAAGTCATAAGAGATGTGAGCGGTAATGCAAATA
>CAYHAA010000047.1:0-3429 GCA_964354495.1 uncultured archaeon
AATGATTGAAACAGATATACTAGCAGAGAGTGCAGAAGAGGGCGAGAGTGTAACTACTTCTGTAGCCAAGGTCTTGATCACTTTTTGACCAACGATGATTAGACCTAGAGCCATTCCAATACCTCCTACAAGCAGAGGGATTAGATATCCCGGTATAACGATAAATCCCAAGCTGTACGCCTCAGTGAAGTCAGGTAGAGCGACCAGAGGTGCAATGGCGTTTGCCACATCATTTCCGCCCCTGCTGAGTGATGTCAATATTAGAAATCCTGCGAGTAGGTAGGATGCAATTCTTTCCTGTTTCTCAAGATTAGTGAACCCTCTCGTGCCTCTCTGTATCCGCCTGACGCCTGCAAAGACGCCAGCAGCAAAAAAGAACCCAATGAGTGGTGAAAGAATCCACCCCACAAACACCTGCAGCACGACAGACCAGTTGATGACATCAATGCCCCCTTCTGAGTATCCCATTAATGGTGCAGATACTACCACGCCAATTACTGAACCTACCATACACTGTGTTGTACTGATTGGTACGCCCTTTGCTATGGAGGCGATAAGGAGCCAGATTGCCATGGAAACAAGGACAGCAAAGACCATGTCCACGCTCATTACCATGCCACTGACCATATCTGAGCCTACTCTCTCTGAAACATTGCTGCCTAGTGTCACTGCACCGAAAACTGTGATTATCGCCCCGATAGAAACTGCTGCTCGTACAGTGAACACCTCCGCTCCGACAGCAGGTGCCATGGCCTCGTCGTTTCCGCCGATTGAGAATGCTACGAGAAAGCTGATGAAGAGCAGGGCTCCTAGAATCAGGGGGTCCAATCTAGCAAGTCCTCCAGCTACACATGCTTGACTGAAAGAGCGCGGATGAAGTCAGCAGTTTCCTCTGCCCTTACTGCAACCTGAAGCATCCTGTCTGAAATGGCCCTGAAGAGGGTGACTTCTGATGGACTGTACTTCTCTTCGTTGAAGAGCCGCTCAAGAAGACGAAATTGGAGATCTCTTGCCTCCTCTCTCACCTCGTCTATTTTCAAGGTATATTCAACAGACCTCTCAAAATCAGTGAAGAGATACTTGATAGAGTCCTGCAGCAAGTCGGTACATACCCATCCCTTTTCTGCAATATCACGAATCTCCGCCGGCGACTTATATCTGCGGCCAATGAGCATCATTCTGACAGCATCCTCCGCGGCATCAATGACACTGTCCATGTGAACTACCAGTTGATGACGATCCTGCGTCTGTTGCGGGAGATACACTCTCTTTGAGAATATCTTTTCGAATAGTTCGTCTTTGATACTGTCTGCCTGCCGCTCAAGAGCAATAATCTCTGATTGGAGTTCGTCTAGGTGCTCCATTCTTCCGTTGAACCAGTCATCTGCACTGACGTGAAGCTTGGCACTTGCTGACTGCAATATCTTACTCAGTTTCAGGAGTAATTCATCTGCCTGTTTTTGGAGTTCTTTATCTCCTAATCCGAGTATTCTTGAGAATGTCCCCATTGTCCTATGCTCCTGAGGAAGTCCGACTTATGAGCTGGAATTCACGCTCTAGGATGGTCAACATGACAAATAGACCTTGTGCCCAATTCAAACCTAGGAACTTGGCTCAAGCACTGCTTTGACACGTAAGATACCTGAGCCAATCCTTTCCTGCTTGGTGATTTTGAGCTTCCCAAGCACTCCAGTGTTCTCAACATGTGGCCCTCCACAGAGTTCCATACTGAATCCTGGCACGGTATATACAGAAACCACCTCGCCATAGTTCTCCTTGAAGAATGCCAATGCTCCTTGTGCAATTGCATCATCATAGGGCATGAAGGTATGTTCCACTGCAGCGCCCTTTACTATCACATCATTGACCATGTTCTCGACCTGTGCGATCTCCTCAGTGGTCATCTTTCTTGGAAATGTGAAGTCGAATCTGAGACGTTCTTGAGTGATGTTGCTGCCATTCTGCTGAACGGATTCTCCTAGCACTCTTCTGAGCGCTGCTTGGAGCAGATGAGTGGCTGTGTGGAGTCTGGTGATCTCATCACTATGGTCTGCAAGCCCGCCCTTGAACTTCCCTTCCGTCGCTGTTCTTGACGTTTCTCGATGTTCCTCGAACTGCCTGCGAAACTCGTTCATGTCAATGATGCTTCCGCGTTCTTCTGCCAGCTCTTTTGTCATCTCAAGGGGTAGCCCAAAGCTAGTGAACAGAAGGAATGCGTCGCTTCCTGTCACTTTTCCGTTCTCTTCGAATATTCTGTCGAACTTACGAAGTGCCTTGCCCAAGGTTCTTCTGAACTTCGCTTCTTCTCCGGTCAGATTCTCCATGATGAATTGGCGATTTCTCACGACCTCATCATAGACCTTCTCAAACATGTGTATGACAATCTCTGCCAACTCATTCATGAATCCGGGGGGGACCTCGAGTCGGTCCGCAAGATGTATCGCCTTTCTAAGCAGGCGTCTGACAATGTATCCCTGTTCGACATTAGAGGGTGCAATGTGCCTATCATCTGCCATGATCATGACTGCAGATTTCACATGGTCGACAACCACCCGTATCAAGACATTGTCGGTATCGGAGAAGTCCTCTTTCTTTGATAGTTCTTTGACTCTTTCAATGAGGGGTAGAAACGCCTCGGTATCATAGACCGTTGGCACTCCCTGAAGCATTGCCACAGTACGCTCGATACCCATACCCGTGTCCACATTTCGCCTGTCAAGAAGTCTGTATGTCTCATCCTCGACTTTGTTGTACTGCATGAAGACATCATTCCATACCTCGACATAATGTCCGCAATTACAGCCTGGTTTACATTCCGGACTGCATCTGGGAATCTCATCTACTTCGATGAACATCTCGGTACAGGGTCCACACGGACCAGTCATACCTGCTGGTCCCCACCAATTATCTGTCTTTGGTAGGTAGTAGATGCGCTCTCTGGGTATGCCCATGCTCTTCCATGCTACCGCTGACTCGTCATCTCGTTCTGCATCATCATCGCCAGCGAAGACGGTCACGGACAATTTCCTCGGGTCGATTCCCAACCATTTCTTTGATGTTAGGAACTCATAGCTCCAAGTGATCGCCTCCTTTTTCCAGTAATCCCCTAGACTCCAGTTGCCGAGCATCTCGAAGAAAGTGAGATGTGTTGTATCACCTACGTCATCTATGTCTGTAGTACGCACACATTTTTGGCAGTTCGCGAGTCTCTTTCCCGCAGGATGAGGCTGACCAAGAAGATATGGAACAAGTGGATGCATACCTGCAGTTGTAAAGAGTACAGTCGGATCGTTCTCAGGTATTAGCGAAGCAGAACCTATGATTGTGTGGCCTTTTTGCTTAAAGAACTCAAGGTAGACCCTTCTCAGCTCATCTATTTGCATTACCGCTCACATCTCTTATGACTTGCAGGTCAGACTGCCCAATATC
>CAYHAA010000048.1:0-3231 GCA_964354495.1 uncultured archaeon
TGGTCCAATAGTTCACAACACCCAACCATTGATTGATGAAGAGTGTATGACTCCAACCCTCATCCAGTGATACCAAAAACGATATCCCATAGACAGATCCAATGGTCATGAACCCGGTCATGATGGCTACCAACACTGCACTGAACCAGTATTTGTTCCGCAAGGCCTTTGGTCTAAACGTCTTTCCACTGGTTATTCCTTCAATTGCTGGAAAATATCCAGCTGCTACTTCCTCGTTCAATTTCATTCACTCTCTTGTGTTTCTCTCTGATAGCGAGGAAGTTGTTTTGCACCAAGCTTGCCGAAGACTCTGATGGACTGCTGAGTCATATACATCTCCTCTTCCTTTGGGTTCAGAGTGAGGTTGTATTCCTTGAGAATTGTATCGAGAGTCTCTTTACACTCCTCGCCTTTCGGGCACTGCTTTCCATCCGTCTGAACTAGGGGGTCAAATGGTGTACCATCACAGAGCTTTCCACCATAGCTGGTATGCTCATACCAAATAATCACACCTAGTCCAAGAGTGAAGACAATGTACACATTCGTGTTCGCCTGGTAGTCAAAGCCTGTGAGGATGCCCTTTTCTCCATTGACATTCTCGATGTCTAGTCGATGACTGTTTGCATGCTGCTTCAGGCTATCCTCTATCTTTGTCTTGGCTCTACTAAGAACCCTTGAAACATAGGCTGAGCTGGTGAACTGCATCCTGCGCATATTCTCTTTCTCCTTCTCTGCCTTTCGTGGATCACTGATTCTGCTATCAATCTCCTTGGCAAGGATACTAAAGATATAGTCAGGAATGTCCTTGGGCTTCTCATACTGACTGAAGATATCTGATGTGGGCTTTCCGTGATGGTATTCCCACCAGACCACTGCTTCATGAGTTGAGAGTAGTCCCATAGTATTCTTCCTCGCATCACGCGCAATTTAACCCTTTCTGGTCAAACTTTACTGCGCTGTGGTAAACATTTATATGCGAACGAATATAAATCTTTACCATCAAGCTGTAAACATTTACAGCTCACGAGATGATAACAATGGCACGAAACGGAACGGTAATTCGAACTGAAGGTCTGAGCAAGAGCTTTGGCTCTGTTCAGGCTGTTAGAGATCTGAACCTAGAGGTTTCCTCGGGCAGCAGATTCGGTTTCCTCGGCCCCAACGGAGCCGGAAAGACGACCACGGTAAGAGTGTTGTCAGGCCTCTTGAAGCAGACTAGCGGCAGTGCTACAGTCTGTGGTTTTGATGTGAGCACTCAACGAGATGCCATCAAGGCTACGACGGGTCTACTTCCAGAGTCACCTGGGCTCTACTCAAAGTTGTCTGCTGTGGAATTCCTCGAGTTCATAGGAGCACTTCACGGTCGGAATGGGGAGGCTCTGAATAGACGCATTGACGGTCTGCTTGCCATTCTTGGACTAGAGGGTCGACAGAACGATCTACTAGAGTCCTACTCCTCAGGTATGAAGCAGAAGGTGCTCGTTGCATCAACACTTCTCCACGAGCCAAAGTTGGTCTTTCTTGACGAACCCACTTCTCGATTGGACCCTGCTGCAAGCGCGCTTGTCAAAGACCTGATTCTGGTTCTTGCAGAGGAAACAGAAACTAGCTTCTTCATCTGCACGCATCAGACCCCATTTGCAGAGGATGTGTGTGATGTGATCGGAATTCTCAACGCGGGTCAGCTTGTGGCTCATGATTCACCTGCTGGGATTATCGAGAATCTGAACGTTAGTGACTTGGAAGAAGCTTATCTGAAGATTGTTGGCGGTCACGTCGACAGAGCAGCCCTACTTGCCTGGAGGTAAGGTCAGTGACGCGGCGCTGGTTTGCTATTGCAAAGGCTGAGTTCTTGGTGTTGTCATCAGGCATTAGGTCGCATAGGAAGGCGTACGTGGGATTCATCACAGCCTTGGCATTCATCTGGGCTTTGATTGGTGCCCCTATACTGATAGGGGGCATTATCGAAATGATTCTTCCACTTGACTCTCTGAAACCACTCCTACAACTGATCTTTCCCGGACTTGTGCGAACAGTGGTACTATTCATTTGGATGCTGCTGCTATTGTTCCCTCTGTCGCTCGCCCTTCAGGAGATCAAGATTGGTCAGTGGGAAATCTTCCTTTCAAACAATGTCCGCACCAGAGAGATCATGGCTGGGACATTCTTGGGAAAGATTCCGCTCTTTGGACTGATTGTGGTTTTCCTAGCGCCTCTCCTAGTCGCGCCACTTGCACTGGCCTTCGAGGTGAATATCCTTGGACAGACTCTCATCTACGGCGTAATCATAGTGATGGCTCTCGGGACGATATGGCTCTCGAACTTCATCGCAAGTGCTGTACAGGCAAGACTAGGAGACTCATCGAGAGGGAATGATATGGCCAAGGCCTTAGCAATGGTCATAGGCATAATCGTCATCATCCCAATGTATGGCCTGATGTTCTTCCTCCCTGCAATGTCTGAGATAATGGGTATGAACGCATTTCTTGTGTTGCCCTCAACGTGGTTTGCAGACACCATGAGCTGGCTTGCTGTCACATTCAATGGTGTCGGAATCGGCGATCTAGTTGTCTATGATGCCATGCTCCAGTTAGACCTGCTGACATCATCACTCCTAATGGGTGGTTTTGTTCTAGCGACCGTTGGTGCAGCACTAGTCGCGGCTGATAGGATATTCACAATTGATGCAGGAGCACGGACTGAGGTCATCACCACAATAGGAAAGGAGAACGTATTCTTCCGTGGATTGAGAAGAATCAGTCCTGGCTCCTTCGGTTTACTGATGGTCACGAACTTCAAGGACTTCTTCCGCAAGGCACAGAACCTATCGAAGGTCTTCTACGGGATTGTCTTGGCCACAATATTACCTGTCATCATGACGTCCATCGACATCGAGTATATGCAACTCAGTGAGATATTCATCATGATCATCATGATGCTGTCACTGGTCGGTTCCTTTCCATTTGCAGGCGTTGGATTCCTTGAGAGCAAGAATCAGCTCTGGATTATCCAAGGTGCACCATCTGGAGGGCCTAGGTTTGTCAGAAGCAGGATTGCAGCCCAGATCCTCATATGCATTCCACTTGCGTTAATCCCACCAATAGTGATGTCCTTCTTCATTCGGATGACGCTGTGGGAGCTGCTGATGGTTCTGGGGTTTGGGTGCATGGCAGTACTGGGAGCTATGTTTATCGCCACAGGTGTGACTGCTCGCAATCCGAACTACGAGGA
>CAYHAA010000049.1:0-3146 GCA_964354495.1 uncultured archaeon
GGGTGATAGATCTCTTTTTCCTTCTTAGGGAGAATCCCAAACAGATTCTTCAGGGCTCCAGTGATATATGCTGAATAGTGGGTCTTCGATATTGCCACGGAGATGAAGTAATGTGGTCTAACGATGGCCTCTGGGATCTCTGGGTTCTTGAAGTACCGTCCCTCAAAAGGAGCTATTACCAAGGGAGTATGGCTCAGATTCAATGTTGATACATCGAATCCAAATCGCTTCATCTCGTCACAATACTGGTGGTAGCCGAACTTCGCGAACGCATCATCTGCATACTTGTCCTTGCTATCTGTTTCGATGATCCTGATGGGTAGTCTTTCATCAACCTCAAGAATCAGACTAACAAGCGCCTTCACGACGTTGATATCTGTCAGAGAATGCCCGGTACCATCCTTCTCTGCACAGATGTTTGGTTTAATCAGTACTGGCGCACGTAATTCACCGAATCCACCAATGAGTTCAAGCCCATTCTGAAGACTGCTCTTGATATCGTGTCTATACTTCACCACAGCAACTGAATCCATGTCTGACATCCTATGCTTAGACTCTTACTCCTCGATATAGGATTTTTGCTCTACTCTACGTTGTACTCCGAGCCTCTTTCCGAGTTGATATGCCTCCTCAAGTTTCTCCTTGCACGATGAAACATGGGTGTCCTCTTGGCTCTCCTTGTTCAATGAACAGAATGTAATTACATTGAGCCTGAACCTGAAATATCCCTGCACTCGCTCAAAGAAGCCCACTGTCGACTGGTAGTGATGCCGGTAGGTGAGGATTGCCACGAACTCCTTGTCGACCCAATACTTCTCCGGGTCCATTGCTAGTGCTTCCATTCTATCTAGCGCAGTCTTCATCTGGGCCGTCATGTATCCCCAGTACATCGGGGTTGCCCACACAACAAAATCGGCATCCGCAAACACAGAGTAGATTTCACGCATGCCATCATCGGTGATGCACTTGTTATTCTCAGAGGTCATACAATATTGGCATCCCTGGCACGGCTTGATCTTCATATCGTTCAAGACGAAGTCAAAGACGTCAATGTCACCAGTCGATCTGAGACCTTGAATGAAGTGATCCGCCAGGGTGTCAGAGTTGCCTCCTCTTCTAGGACTTCCATGAAGTACAATGGCTCTCATGATGATAGACCTCTATGATACGTGATACGCTCATCTCTTTCTAGAAGAATAAAGAATCTGTCAGCGCAGTCTTCCAAAGCGTTTGTCTGCAAGGAACTCCTTTTCAATAGGTGCATGGTTCGCGTAAGTGATTCGATTTGACAGAAACTTGGAAGTATCAGGGGCCCATCTTTGATGCTCACACTCACATTGGAGAGCCCAACACTCTCGATGAGATGGTGCAAATCGGGCGTGAGTTCGGAATAACTGCGCAGGTGGGAATTGTTCATTCAAGAGAAGGACTCAAAGCTACGAAGGACCTATACCCAGGCAGATTCGTCTTCGCGAAGTACCTCTTCCTCAACGATATTGCTCATTTCAATATCAATCCAATAATTGAAGACATCCATAGGACAAGGGATGAAGGACACTCACTTGCCAAGACCTGGTTTGGCCCTCGCTGGAGGGACTATATCGAGGGGATACCTGCGGGTTTTAGAATCGATGACATGCGACTTGACCCCATTTTCGAAGCAATAGAAGATGCTTCCCTGCCTCTGATAATCCACATTGCAGATCCTGATACTTACTTCACTCTCCACTATCAGGACCCCAAGTATGGTACAAAGGATGACAACCTGATCCAACTTGAAAATGTGATTGAACGCCATCCTCGGGCTATCTTTCAGATTCCCCACTTTGGTGCTCAGCCGGAGATACACCGGCTTCCTAATCTCGGGAGATGGCTCGATCGATTTCCGAACATCATTCTGGATACAGCATCCTCACGATGGATGGCTAGAGAGCTCAGCAAAGATGTGACAAAGGCTCGTGAATTCTTGAAGAAATACGCAGATCGGATTCTCTTTGGGACAGATGTGTCCTCGAATAAGGGCAATGCTGAGTACTATCGCGGTCGCTACTCGGCTCAGAGAATTCTGTGGGAAACCAAGGAGAGGAATACACCACTACCATTCGAAGATGCTGATACAAAGGACACTGGCGGGACTTTCATCAACGGTCTAAATCTCCCTCTATCTGTTCTTCGCAAGCTCTACTGGCAGAATGCTATCAAGATCTATGGCACTCCAGAATGAAGTCTCATTGCTTGCACAGCGGTTCAGCCCTAGTCCACACATTTCTTTCCTAGACGGAGGGCCAATCCCACTACAAGGTTGGACAGAAAGTACGTGAGTAGTACGTAGGGCCACATGTAGCCCGCGAAGATGTTCCATCCGATGAGGATCTCCTCAACAGGACGCCCAATCAGCAGGCTGCCTCCCCACTCGAACAGCAGCTCCAATCCCAACCAGAGTAGTCCAACATGGACAAGGTCCCGAGTTCCGTACTCCTTGACATAGCGAAGTAGAAGGTATGCAAAGACAAGGATGTAGACGATCCTGGTTGTCATTCCCACCTGATGTGCGACCAAGGACCCCCACACTGGTTCATAGATGCGGTTCATGAGAATGAAAAAGTTGAACCCCGACACGAGGGTTTCAATGAGCCAGACACGAAAGGCAGTCGAGAGAAGGCGTGTGTTCATACACACGTTGCAATGCGATGATGATTTAGTTCTTAGCTTTTCTAATGGAGTATCGGAGTGATGTGCTAAGGGGAGTCAAAGCTATTTATAACTCTAATCTTCTATTGATATAACGAGTAGGGCTATGTCAATTAGACGAGCGCAATTACCAGCTAACAGGAGGACTCGGGTACTGGCACACCTACGGGCTCATCCATTGAGGAGCGGGCTCGTAATTGGTCTGTTCATGATTTACCTCCCAATTGTGTATCAAATTCACCTGAATCTGGTAGCAGCACGGGTTGGTTTTTGGGCAGGTCACTATAGTTGGGCGACTATGGGCTACTCGCTCTTTCCCTTTCCGTTTGATTTCAAATGGCTGGGGTCTGGGGTCGCGCCTGCGATAACGCCACTGAGCTACATCGAGGTCTGTATCTATACCACCTTCTACCCAAGCATTGCACCACGAGTGATGTGGTCCGTCCTCTGGCTGA
>CAYHAA010000050.1:0-2845 GCA_964354495.1 uncultured archaeon
GCATAGACCTCTCACCCCTCAAGAAGTGCAGGAAACTGCGGAACCTGACTCTTACGAAGAACGACTTCACCTCTTTAGATATATCGGGTCTGTTCGACTGTCCAAGTCTCATGCAGTTAGGCCTGGACTCAGAGGTGACTCTGACTGCAGCTGCCAAATTCAAAGGAGCCAAGACAACTCGTGCTCTAGCACCACTCTTAGGCAAGATTCAATGGCGATAGTATTCTCCCAATTTGACATAGACTAAGTTCTTATCTCTGCTCCTCAAGCCAAGTACTGCTCGGTTCCTGAGTATCCTGAAGTGCTTCTTTTGGTTGCAGCTTCTTGCCTCTTCGACAGACAGCCCACCACACAATCGCGGTGAAAACAAACAACCACAGATTTAGAACTACTGCCTGCTGCATCCAGTATGGATGCATGTTTGTTACAAACGTTCCTCCAATTAGGAATCCTATCCCCTCAATAATCAACATGGCTTTCAGGAATGAACAGATATTGCTCTTCTCCAAGGATTCACGCCCCTGTATGTCTCTATGATTCTTGCCTATAACTTCTCCCTTGGGAAGTCCTTACTCCCAACGAGTGGCCAATCATCAAGGCCCGGAGAGTCCGCGGATGTTCCTGATACTGAAGTCCCCCCAACAAAACCCTCCTAGGTTGACATAGACGAAATCTTTATCTCAGAATCACAGTCGTTCACCTGTCACACAGGTGCCCCAGTAGCTTAGACCGGTTCGGTTAGTGGATTACTCCAATAATGCCCGGAAAGATCGCCTCCTTGGTAAGGAGGAAGCCGCGAGACCTCGAGTCCTTTGGTGACTCGAAGCGCGTATTCAAATCTCGCCTGGGGCTCCACTTTCTCTAGTTCTCGAATCCAATCTTGTCAATAGTAGGTCAAATCAAGACTCCAGTCAAGATTCCAACTGTTTCCGCCATAGCAAACAATACCGTGAGCGTCCACAGCCATCGCTTATCTAGCATGTTTACGGGAGCATGACTTCCTCTCGGGTCCAGACGATACCCATCTAAAAGGAAACCTATTGTGAGAAGTGAGAACCAGAATACAGAGAATATCGGAAAGAACGAAAGTGCTTCATTTAGGAACTCGATAGAAAAGGACCAAGCATGTATTGGTACTGTGACGACTAGGAGCTCCATGAAAGAAAGCATGAGAGTAATGGTGAATACCCAACCGAAAGACATGACGTTCAGACTATGCAGGTATCTCTCAGTCGGTGTGACTGCAGTGCTTCGTCGTCTTCTCAGAGACCTCCTTGTCACTAGGAACGTGGCGAAGAACACAATCCCCGCTATGTACATGAGTGCTAGCAGTATCACCATTGTGTCGCCCTCACGTAATGACTGCCGCTCTCGTCTATTCAAAGTTGTGGAGGAACTTGCGAGTAAGGAGGCTCAGAAATCATCGACGATCTCATTCATCTCTGAGCCAAGGGTCGCCTGGCTTCAGTTGTCTTCCATGCACTCTGCGGTCCCCAATCAGTCGTGTGGCCTCCTCCGGACCTACAAGTTCCGCTATCTTCTTGAATGCTAGCGGAGAATCCAGCTTGTCCAACCACTTTGCAATCTCCTTTTCCACAGAGGGAGGGAGGTCCTTTGCTAGTCTCTTCTTCCTCTCCTTCGCGTTAAGATTGAAATCATCAGGTCCTAGTAGGCTCATATTACTCACAATCAACTACTGATTGACTGTTATGACCCTATTCATACCTGATAATGTTTATCGTTCAGTCAAAGAAATAAGAAATGGAATGTAACGGTTGGTGGCTGAACCGTGTGAGGAATCTTCATTGTCGAATCCCTCTCTTGAAATTTTACCATGGTGGAAGACGACCACTGTCTACCAGGTCTATCCACGAAGCTTCAAGGATAGTACAGACGATGGAGTCGGAGACATCCCGGGAATCATCTCGAAACTCGACTATCTGCAGGACTTGGGCGTTGGAACAATCTGGTTTTCTCCTTTCTTTTCGAGCCCCCAAGCAGACCATGGGTACGACGTCAGTGACTACAGAAGTATTGCTCCCGAATATGGCACTATGGGGGACTGTGAGAAACTCATACACCAGATTCACAGTCGAGGCATGTATGTCGTCTTTGATCTGGTTCTCAACCATACGAGCGATCAGCATCCATGGTTCCTGGAATCAAGATCAAGTAGAAACAATCCAAAACGCGACTGGTACATATGGCGTGACGGCCAAAGGTCAGGAGGGAAAAAGCCGCCAAACAACTGGAAGGCTATTGTAGGGGGTTTGGGATGGCATTACGATGAACAGACTGACCAATGGTATTGGGCTCAGTTTCTACCCTTTCAACCAGATCTCAATTACCGTAATCCTGCAGTGAAACAAGAGATGTTTGATGTCGTTCGTTTTTGGTTGGACAAGGGTGTTGATGGGTTCCGTTTAGACATCATCAATACGATATATGAAGATGAGAATCTTCGAGATAATCCATTTACTCTGAGGTTCTTTCCCTCGGAAGACTACGACAAGAGCTTCTTCCAGAACAAGATTCACACTCTTAACCATCCTGACAATTTTGTCTTCATGAAGGAACTTCGACGTGTCATGGATCAGTATTCAGATCCTGAGCGATTCTCGGTCGGCGAAATATCAGCATCGCTTGAAACGCTCAAGAGGTACTGTGGCGAAGCAATAGACAGAGATCGGACAAATGGACTCCATCTTACATTTCTGTTTCAGTCACTTGGCGCAAGCCTTGATGCACACACATTTCGTAACCTAATCAGTAGATACGAGCAGTATTTCACGGAGCCTTATTCTCCGACCTGGGTCTTCTCCAACCACGATCAGATGCGTCGTAT
>CAYHAA010000051.1:0-2234 GCA_964354495.1 uncultured archaeon
CCCATCTTGAGAATTACAATTCCGGGAAATGTCTTGGCAAACGCTCTGAGCTCAGACTCTACCGGTTGAACTTTGAAGTACTCTTTGAGTTCGTCTTGGTTAACGAATAGAAGATCTGTGAGTCGCAGTATCCTACTGAATTCGAGCTTGCCCGCAGCTCTGCCCGGGTCTAGAGATAGTATCATACCATGTGTGGTTGCCAATTCCATGGCCCTGTCAATCATCATTGGGAACGAGCCAGCCAGATGCATGACTTGTGCATCAACCAGGTCCTCCTCCTCAAAGAGCCGTTTCTCCAGGAATTTGTTCGCTCCAGGCTTGGCAACAACAAACCAGTTTTCTGCTGCGTCATGAGTGTAGATGAAGAGCCCTGTTGACTGATTCTCAAGAACAAGGATGCAACTGGTATCTACTCCAAGACTTGACATCTCCTTCACTGCAAGATGACCATAGGGGTCATCGCCGACGCAGCTGACAAGAGTCGTCTTCACACCAAGACGTGATGCCTGAGCGGCGAAGTTCGCTGCAGACCCTCCAAACGATATGTGACCCTCTTCGCAGATCACATGCTCGTTCTTCTTAGGGATTGTATCGACACGCATGACGATGTCGATGTTAATCCTGCCAAATACGACGAACTCGCCTACCAATCAACCAACCTCTTAGATAATGAGCGCGAGGATTCCTTTCTGAGCATGAAGGCGATTCTCTGCCTGATCGAAGACGACCGCGTGCGGTCCATCCATGACCTCTGATGACAGTTCTTCGTCTCTGTGTGCTGGAAGACAGTGCATGACAATGACATCCTTCTTCGCCTTCGCTACTAGCGCCTTGTTCACTTGGAATGGCATCAGGGCTGCTTCCTTCTCTTTCGATCTCTCTTGCCCCATGCTGAAGAAGGTGTCCGTATAGATCACATCTGCTCCTTTCACTGCCTCTTCGGCACTGCTTACGACCTCAAGCATTGTTCCGTATTTCTTGCTCAGCATTGATGCCTTCTTCATAATCGTCTCTGTCGGTGTATATCCCTTGGGTGAGCCAATAGTGACATTCATCCCCATGATCGTACAACCCTGCATTATGGAATTGCTTACGTTGTTTGCGTCTCCGACATAGACTATCTTCTGTCCTTCCAAGCGCCCTCTGTGCTCCTCAATAGTCATCATGTCCGCCATGATCTGACAGGGATGAAGGAGGTCTGAGAGTCCATTGATGACCGGTACAGTTGCATACTTCGCCAAGTCTACAATGTCACTGTGTGCAAAGACGCGTGCCATGATTGCATCACAATATCTACTGAGTACTTGCGCAGTATCCCCAATTGTTTCGCCGCGCCCCAGCTGTGTTCCACTAGACTCAAGATAGAGTGCATGTCCACCAAGCTGGGTCATCCCCACCTCAAATGACACGCGCGTTCTGGTGGAGGACTTCATGAAGATCATTGCCAAGGACTTGCCCTTCAGCAGTTCGTGTGGCTCTCCTCGTTTCTGTTTTCGCTTTAGTTCATGGCCAGCATCCAAGAACTGCCTTAACTCATACCTTTCAAAGTCCGACAAATCAATGAAACTTCTACCTTTGAAATTCATACCTACACCTCTAGGCTTGTATGCTGCTCTTCTTATGAGCCTTCTATAAAAAGTTCTCCTCTCGCTCAACTACTACCGATAAGTCTCTGGGCAAACCGCTTGGGGTCGAATCGTTCGATATCATCGTAACCCTGCCCGGTGCCGACAAGGACCACTGGTCGTCCTGTGACAAATGCAATGGACAATGCTGCGCCACCAGAAGGATCTGCATCGACCTTCGTCAGGATGGCTCCATCGATGCCAATGGCAGCATTGAACTCTCTTGCCTGCGAGAGAGCATCATTCCCAGCTAGAGCATCACCTACAAAGAGTTTGAGATCTGGATTCGCCACGCGTACTATCTTTTTCATCTCTTCTAGGAGGTTCTTGTTACTCTGCATTCTGCCTGCAGTATCTACCAAGACCACATCCATATGCTTGGCCTTCGCATGAGCGATTGCATCAAATGCTATCGCAGCAGCATCAGCTCCGTAGTCCTGTTTGATGATTCGAATCCCAAGGCGTTCTGCATGCTTGTCCAGCTGTTCAATACTGCCAGCTCGATAAGTATCTGCCGCTGCAATCACAACAGAAAAGCCACTCTTCTTGAGCATATGGCCAACCTTTGCGAGTGTCGTAGTCTTTCCTGTACCATTGACACCGACAAAG